>NZ_LT906463.1:0-1200000 GCF_900186995.1 Haemophilus pittmaniae | reverse complement strand
GCGTGCGAATTTAATTCCATTAGGAATTGAGCAAATGCAGCCTTTAGGCGTGTTTGATACCGTTTTTTCAATGGGCGTACTGTACCATCGCAAATCCCCACTAGACCACTTAACCCAACTAAAAAGTCAGTTAGCGCCGGGGGGTGAATTGGTATTGGAAACACTGGTTGTGGATGGTGATGAAAATACTGTTCTCGTGCCTGGCGAGCGCTATGCCAAAATGAAAAACGTTTATTTCATTCCTTCAGTGTCAGCATTAATTCATTGGCTACAAAAAGTCGGTTTCCGCAACGTGCGTTGTGTTGATGTGGCACTCACAACCACAGCCGAGCAGCGTAAAACCGAATGGCTGGAAAATGAGAGTTTAATCGATTTTCTGGATCCACAAGATCACAGTAAAACTATCGAAGATTATCCCGCGCCTTGCCGTGCTGTCATTTTGGCTAACAAATAAATAAAAAAACGCGCTTATCAGCGCGTTTTTAACTTTTTATAGCAACCTTAATAAAATCAATGAGTTACATCCTATTTTAGGCAAAACTCTGATTTTCATGGGGGCGTTTTAGTAAAGGAAAAATGCCTTAAACCTGTGCCGGTTTAACGATTTCACTTGGATAACAGCCCAAAATCTTGAAGGTATTGCTATATTGCTTCAATTCCTCCAAGGCCGCTTGAGTATCAGGATGATGAATATTGGCCTCAATTTCCAAATAGAACATTTCTTCCCAAGGTTTACCATAGATCGGGCGTGATGCCAATTTGGTCATATTGATATGGTGTTTTTTGAACACTAATAACGCATCAACCAAACTCCCTGCTCGTTGTGCGGTGGTCATTAAGAGCAATGTCTTACTCGGAATCTGCGGCGAAACTTCACGTGGTTTTCTCGCAATCACAATAAACCGAGTAATATTATTTGGCTGATTAGCAATATCCGTGCGTAATACCCGTAAACCATATAGCTTGCCACCGTCCTCATTACCCAATGCAGCAATATTCGGTTTATTCAGACGAGCCACTAATTGCATAGCATGTGAGCTGCTTTCACAATATTCGATATGCACTTTATCAAGCCCTTGAATAAATTGACTGCATTGGGAAATCACTTGTGGATGACTATATAGCGTGTCGATTTGAGTTAAATCGTCCTGTTCGCCGACCAACACACAATGTTTGATTGGATAGGCTAACTCGCCAACCAATGCAAGCTCTGTGTGTTGTAGCAAATCATATACCTCATTGATCATTCCCGAAGTGGTATTCTCCAATGGTAATATGCCAAAATCCGCTTCGCCATCACGCACTTTGTCAAAAATCTCTTGAAAACTTTCACAACCGATTTCAACAAACTGTTTTTGATAACGGGCAGCATATTTTCGTGAGGCCAAATGGGAATAGGAACCACGTTTGCCTAAGAAGGCAATATGCAGATTTTGCTCTCGTTGTTCATTCAGTTTTTGTTGCAAATAAACCTGTTGGGTGAGCACCGAATCTTCAATAATTCGTTGAAAAATATCGATGATATATTGGGGTTCCAACTGGTAATTTTCACTTTCCGCGAATTGAACCAATTCCTGCAACAGGATTTGTTCACGAGGTAAATCGCGCAATGCCTTTTGGGTTACTTCTTTTGAACGCACTACATCAAAGGCTAAGCGATGGCGTTCAGAAAGCAGCTTTAAAATACTGCGATCAATTTGGGTAATCTGCTGACGAATTTCGGACAAAGGCAAACTCATCAATTTCTCCTATTTAAAAGTCACGGCATTATTTGGTGCATATTTTGCGGCATCAATCGGTGAATTTTTTTGTAAAAACTCTTTCAATACATCGGCATCAATGAAACCGCTATTCACGTAAGTTGGGTTCTTAGTTAGTTTAGGATAACCATCACCACCCGCCGCATTATAACTTGGTAAGGAAACACGATAGATTTTCTTCAAATCCAACGGTTTTCCTTGAATTTTCACGTTTTCAACTTTACCGGCTTTACGATCAACCACCATCGAAATGCCAGAATATTGAGCATAAGCACCGGAATCCACTTCTTTTAGTGCAACCACATTTAAATAATCTAATAATTCTTGGCCATTTAATTCAACGGAAGACACTTGGTTACCAAAAGGGTGCACTTTTAGCACATCTTTATAGGTAATGTCACCAGATGGAAGTGAATCACGCACACCACCGGAATTCATAATCCCCACATCGGCTTTAACTTTTTGGCGTTGCGCTTCGGCAATCAAATGGCCGAGATTAGTTTGTTCAAAGCGGATAATAGTACGATCCCCTTCCAATTTTCCATGAGACTCACCAACTTTTTGGTTTAGCAACTCACTTCCCTTATCCTGGTAGGTTTGGAGCAATTTTTGCATTTCCGGATCTTGCGGAATTTCTTCACCAAATAACACATATTCAGTTTTACCCTCGGCATTGGTAACTTTATGTTTTAAATTGACCGGGATAAGTCGATAGTTGACTAATTTCAACTCACCGTTTTTAAATTCAAAATCAGCACGGCCAACATATTTGCCCCACTCATAAGCCTGCATAATCCAGCTACCGTTTTGGAAGTCAGGTTTACAGGCTTGGGTTGGCTGGTAATCTTTAATCCATACGCCTTTTTCATCTACACAAACTGGATCATGGCTATGACCACCAATAATCACGTTAAATGCACCTTTTGGTAAATTACGCGCAAGCGACACATCGCCAGGTGCATTAGATCCATGCTGAGCATCGTAATAATAGCCCATGTGGGTTAAGGCAAATTTTAAATCTGGCTTAACTGTTTCATCTAATTCTTTAATAGTATTTTTTGCTGTTTCCGTCGGGTCTTTGAAAGTAACATTATTGGCTAAATATTCCGGATTACCCAATTTTGCTGTATCTTCCGTAGTCAAACCAACTACGGCAATTTTTAGTCCTTGTTTATCCAATACGGTATAAGGTTTTACTAAAGGTTTGCCGGTTTTATCATTAATGACATTAGCTGACAAAAATGGGAAGTTTGCCCAAGATTCCTGCATATCTAGAACTTGTAGCGGGTTATCAAATTCATGGTTACCTAAAGTGGTTGCTTCATATCCCATTAAATTAAAAGCTTTAATATCCGGTTCAGCCGTTAACATATCGGACTCTGGCACGCCGGTATTAAAATCACCGGCATTTAATAAAATTACTGATCCGCCATTTTTTTCTACTTCGGCACGTACGCGATCAATAATGGTTTTCTGTGCAGCAAAACCATATTCACCTTTGGCATTTGGCCAGAAATGACCATGGGTATCATTGGTATGTAATAGGGTGAAATGATAGGTTTTATCCTGTTGATAAGCCATTGCCGTTGAAATCGTTAAGGCAAGCGGGAGCACGGTAAATAATTTCTTCATAATAAAACCTCCAAAACTAAGGTATTGATAACACAGAAAATAAAAAAGCTATACTTCCGACGAAGTATAGCTTTTTCAGCAATAGGATTAAATTAAGACCTGCGTCGGTGCGACATAGCCTTGTGGGACTTCAGCCTTATCTTCGAAGGTCACAAATTCCCAAGCTTCTTGATTAGCCAACACTGCTCGTAACAATTTGTTATTTAATCCATGTCCGGACTTATAAGCTTTAAAATCACCAATAATGTTATAGCCAGCCATATAAAGATCACCAATGGCATCTAACATTTTATGACGTACCAATTCGTCTTTAAAGCGTAATCCTTCTTCATTTAGGATTCTGTAATCATCAAGGACGATTGCATTATCAAGACTACCACCCAAAGCTAATCCTTGAGATTGAAGGTATTCGATATCCTTCATAAACCCAAAGGTTCTGGCACGACTAATTTGGTGCACAAAGGCCTGTGCAGAGAAATCCATTACATAATTGCGCACTTTTTTACTAATCGCAGGATGATCAAAGTCGATGGTGAAATTTAGTCTAAAACCATTGTAAGGCGAAAGTTCTGCCCATTTATCGCCATCTTCAACCCGTACTTTTTGCTTGATACGAATGAATTTCTTAGCCGCATTTTGTTCTTCAATTCCAGCATCTAATAACAAATAAATGAAAGGACTCGCACTACCATCCATAATTGGGATCTCTGGCGCATCAACTTCAATAATAATGTTATCAATACCTAAACCTGCTAATGCGGCATTCAAATGCTCTACTGTAGAAACCCGAATGCCTTGTTCATTGACTAATGCCGTACAAAGCATCGTGTCTCGAACAGAATCTGCATTCGCCGGAAAAGTTACCGGGGGATTAAGATCGGTTCTGCAATAAAGCACGCCTGTATTTGGCATAGCAGGACGCAGTGTTAAAGTCACTTTTTTTCCACTGTGTAAACCAACACCTGTGACTTTAATACTTTGTTTTAATGTTCTTTGTTTAATCATATGATGACCTTATTGCTTCACAACAAGTATTAATTATTTTTCATCCCGACCAAAGGTACTCGGATTGAAAATATGTCTATTTTTCTTTAATTCTTCCAAACGCTCGCCAATAGGTCTTTCTAAACCACTACCATAACTATTACTTGGTTGCTCTGGTTGACTATAACCTGATTGCGCATGTTGGAAATTACGTACAGCATCTTCTGCACTTCTCAAGCCTCCAACCGGAGGACGAGGCTGAATAGCAGCTTGCTCATGATGTTCTACGGCATGTTGCATAGATTGCTGAGCTATATTTTGTTGAATGGGCTGCTGACGCGGCACAACTTGAATTTCTTCGTTAGGTGTAAGCTCGCCTAATCCAGTTGCCACGATAGTTACACGAATTTCATCTGTCATATCTGGCACTAAAGTTGTTCCAACAACGATAGTTGCTTCTTCTGAAGCAAAACTACCAACGGTTTCACCAATCACATTAAATTCGTCAAATGCTAAATCAAAACCACCGGTAATATTGATCAAAATACCTTTGGCATTGGTTAAATCAACTTTTTCTAATAAATCGTTACGAACAGCAATACGGGCAGCCTCTTCCGCACGACCTTCGCCAGGGGCACTCTTAGCAGAACCGAAGCCGATCATTGCTTGTCCCATTTCGGACATTACAGTACGTACGTCTGCAAAGTCTACATTAATCATCCCTGGAGAGGTAATCATATCAGAAATCCCCATCACAGAATTACGTAACACATCATTCGCAGCAGCAAAAGCATCAATTAATTTAGCATTTTTTGGTAGAACTTTTTGAATTTGTTGGTTTGGAATAATAATCATCGAATCAACGTATTGAGCGAGATCTTTAATTCCTAACTCTGCAAATTGCATACGTTTACGGCCTTCAAACACAAAAGGTTTAGTGACGACCGCTACGGTTAAAATACCCAATTCTTTAGCAACTTTAGCAACAATTGGTGCTGCTCCGGTACCAGTACCACCACCCATACCGGCAGCAATAAATACCATATCTGCACCTTCAAGCATCTTACGAATCTCTTCTTGATCATCTTCTGCAGCTTTGCGCCCTACATTAGGGTTTGCTCCCGCACCAAGACCTTTAGTTGTTGCCCCACCAATTTGTACGGTTTGTTGCACCTGACTTTTACGCAATGCTTGAGCATCAGTATTAACAGCATAGAAAATAATTCGGCCATGCTCATCATTATCGATAGAGCTTTCACCTAAGAAATTGCCACCAATATCATTTTTAATCATATTGGCAACCATGTGATTAACAGCATTACCGCCGCCACCACCGACTCCAACCACTTTGATCAGGGCGCCAGACTGTTCTTCAAAATCACCGTACTCTGGGTATAACATTTGTGTTGTTCTCCGTTATTGCTAAATTTTGCGGGTACTTTATCAAAAGTAAAATTGTTGCTATTGTAGATTAAAAATAAAAATTCTCAAAATTCAGAGCGGACTTTATTGGCAATTTTTTTAATTCCTGACCAAATTGCACTAAATACGTTACCCTCACCATCATCCCGGCCAATCAGTTCATCATCACTATTGCTGTGGTTATATTGCAACAAACCAACAACCGTTGAATACTGAGGGCGATTTACATAATCAGTCAATCCTGTAATATTCAGTGGACTACCTATACGGACCTGACAACCAAAAACATCAGAGGCGCAGTCTTTCAAATCTTCAATTTGAGCACCACCACCAGTAATAACCACACCGGCAATCAATTCAAATTTGATATGTTTGTTTTCTAATTCGGCTTTTAAATGATCCAACTCATCTTTTACAACGCCTAGCAGCTCCATATAGCGGGCGGAGGTAATTAAAGATAAATCACTTTTAGTTAACGAGCGCGGTGCTCTTCCGCCGATACTGGCAACCTCAATCTTTTTATCTCCATGCAAACGCGCTGGATATAAGGCACTAGCATAATTAACCTTAATTCTTTCTGCTTCGGTACGGGATACGGTACAGGCATGAGCAATATCATTGGTAACAATATTACCAGCATAAGGGATAACCTTACTAAAACGCAATGAACCGTTGGTGTATACCATGACATTCATAGTGCCGGCCCCAAAATCGATTAGGCAAACCCCTAAATCTTTTTCATCCTCGGTTAGTACCGAGTGAGTCGCAGCGAAACCAGAGAATACTACTTTGTCAACTTGTAACCCACAACGTTCCACCGCTTTTTTCAAATTATTTTGCCAATCTTGATGGCAAGCGATTAAATGAACATTAGCCTTTAAACGAACGCCTTGCAAACCTAATGGGTTTTTAATATTAAACTGACGATCGACAGCGTATTCTTGCGGAATAACATGTAACAACGAAAGCCCTTCAGGCAGCTTGATCGAACTTGCGGTATGTAACGCGGAATCAATTTCTTCTTGTGTAACTTCACCTTCAGCAATAGGTACAAAACCGCTTTCGTTCAAACTCTGAATATGTTCACCAGTAATCGCCAATGTCACACTCATTATTTGACAGTCAGCCATTGATTCAGCAGATTCAATCGCTCGCTGAATTGAATTAACGACAGCATCTAAATCTGTAATGCTACCGCGATCAATCCCTTTCGATGGACAACTGCCTACACCGAGAACATTTACCACACCATCCGGTAACACCTCGCCCACCACAGCAACCACTTTTGATGTACCGACTTCAAGACCTACAATTGTTTTAGATTCCACCACTTTCGCCATTATTCTCACACCTAATTATTTTCAGACATCCCTACAGCCGCACCCGATTCATAGCGCAGATCAATATAATCAATTTTTTTGCCTTCTGGCACTTCAATTTGCGGGTAAATGGTTACAAAACGGCCTAGCTTTGATTTCCACTCACCTCGTCCAAGACGCAACACTATATCATTATCAAGCGTGACTTGCCATGCACCACGCTCATCTATTACGATTCCCTTTACGGTGAGTCCTTTAGCTTTAAAATCATTATAAATTTGCTGCCAAGCTTCTAATACTTTCAAACTTTGGTAATCTGGTCCACCTAATAGAGGAAGATTATTTTCTTTCAATTTCTCGGCTGGCAATTGAAAGACTGTGCCATCCTTTGTTACAAATTCGGTTTTATTCCAAACAGCAACAGGTTGGTATTCGTTAACCCAAATACTTAAACGATTTGGCCAAATTTTTCTCACTACAGAGCCTTTCACCCACGGTAATGTTTCGATTTGCTCCTGAATTACAGAAACATCCTGCCCCCAAAATCCCTTCAATTTGCCCATTTTGAGTAATACATCCTGAATATCGGCATAACCGGTATAGTCATTTTTCCCGACCAAAGCATAAGCACTGATTGGTTTCTCATCTAAACTATCCAACCAAGTTTGCCGATAAATATAAGCAAACACAGCGAGAATAATGACAATAACAGGTAACAAAAAGCGGAGTTGCAGAAAATAGCGTAAGTGGGATAAATAATGCTTTTTCCCAAGGGACGTACTCTGCGGACTTTTTCGCTTAATGACATTCATTAGGCACTTAACTCCAAGATTTTAACCACTAACTGTTCAAAAGAAATTCCGACTGTTGCAGCAGATTTTGGGAACAAGCTATGACTAGTCATGCCAGGATTTGTATTCACTTCAACTAAACGGAAATGTCCTTGTGCATCAGTCATCACATCAATTCGACTCCAACCACGGCAACCTACCACATCGTAGGCTCGTTTAACTAAATCGGCTAATTCCTGCTCACGCTCGGCACTCAAACCAGCGGGACAAAAATATTGGGTATTATCGGAAATATATTTAGCATCGTAGTCATAAAATTCACCTTCTGGCACAATTTTTACTGCTGGCAAAACCTTTCCGCCCAACACAGGAACTGTTAATTCTTCACCCGCGAGCCATTCTTCAATCAACACTGTTTCATCAAATTTCAAAGCATATGCTACCGCATTTTTTAATTGTTCTAGCTGTTTAACTTTAGTCAATCCAACACTAGAGCCTTCCAGTGATGGTTTTACCATCAGAGGTAAACCTAACTTAGCGACAACCGCTGCCGGATCCAAATCCACAAAATTTTGTTTTGTCACAATTTCCATTTCGGCAACAGGTAAACCAAACGCTTTCCATAGCATTTTAGTACGCATCTTATCCATGGTCAGCGCAGAAGCCATAACGCCACAACCAGTATAAGGCAAGCCGATTTGTTCCAACAATCCTTGCATAGTACCGTCTTCACCACCACGCCCATGCAAAATATTAAAGACTCGCTCAAATCCGTCTTTTTTTAAGTCCGCCACATTATATTCTTGAGGATCAATCGGATACGCGTCATACCCTTGACTCAACAAGGCATCCAGTACTGCTTTCCCAGAATTTAAAGACACTTCACGTTCAGCAGAGCTGCCGCCTAGCAATACGGCAATTTTTTGTTCTTTTAAGTTCATTTTATTTCCTAATTCAATTAATGTTGCCAACTTTCCGCTAAACCGCGCGAAATTTTGCTCACGCTGCCAGCCCCTTGAGCAAGGATCAAATCACCATCTTGAATAATTTGATCCAACACATCACCTAGTTGGCTAACATCAGATACTAAAATCGGATCCACTTTGCCCAGATTACGAATCGAACGACATAATGCTTTACTATCTGCCCCCACGATCGGGGCTTCACCAGCAGCATAAACATCCAACATAATCAGAGCATCCACACCAGATAAAACCTGCACAAAATCATCAAATAAATCACGGGTACGACTATAACGATGAGGTTGGAAAATCATTACAATTCGTTTATCTCCCCAACCTTCTCGCGCAGCCTGAATGGTGACGCCCACTTCGGTCGGATGATGGCCGTAATCATCCACTAAACGAACTTTACCATTTGGTCGAATAAACTCACCCAATTGGTCAAAGCGTCGTCCGGCGCCTTGGAAATCAGCTAGCGCAGCTAGAATGGCTTCATTTTCCACGCCTTCCTCCTTCGCTACAGCTAATGCAGCCGTTGCATTTAATGCATTATGTTTGCCTGGTACATTGAGCAACACATTAATCCGCTCACCATCTGGACAACGTACAGTGTAATGACCTTGAAAGCCCGTCTGCTCATAATCTTCAATTCGATAATCCGCATGTTCACTGAAACCATAAGTAATTACTTGGCGACCTACTTGTGGCACTAGCTCCATCAACACAGGATCATCAGCACACATCACCGCCAAACCATAGAACGGCAAATTATGCAAAAACTTCACATAGGTCGATTTCATCTTCTCAAAATCGCCTTCATAGGTATCCATATGATCCGGTTCGATATTCGTCACCACCGATACCATTGGCTGCAAATGCAAGAATGATGCATCACTTTCATCAGCTTCAGCAATCAAATAACGACTAGCCCCCAAGTAAGCATTTTTACCAGCTGATTTCACCAAACCACCATTTACAAAAGTGGGGTCTAACTTCGCTTGAGTGTAAATCATTGAAATCATAGCTGTTGTGGTCGTTTTTCCATGGGTACCCGCCACCGCGATACCATGACGAAAACGCATAATTTCTGCCAGCATTTGAGCCCGTTGAATAACAGGTATACGCTTTTCTTGGGCTGCCACGAGTTCCGGGTTATCCGCTTTAATCGCACTGGACACCACCACCACGCTGGATCCGGCAATATTTTCAGCAGCATGACCAATAAAAATCTGTGCTCCGGCTTGTGCTAAGCGTTGAGTTACAGGACCATCGGCAATATCGGAGCCGGAAATACGATAACCTTCATTTAATAGAATTTCTGCGATTCCGCTCATGCCCGCGCCGCCAATGCCAATGAAATGGATCTGCTGCACCCGGCGCATTTCGGGAATAATTTTACGAATTTCTTCCGGAGTATGTTTCATGCTAAACCTTCTTTGCTAATCATGCCCGATACTAGCGGGCGGCTTTAAATAACGTAACCCTTTGATTTTATTAAATTTAAAAACGCCCCTTTGATTTTTGGAGTTTTCTCAAAAATAACATCTAAGTCATTGATTTTATTAGGATTGGATTAAAAACTAATTTGCGCAGTCAATCACGATTTTAGCAACATCAGACGCAGCCTGAGGAGCTGCCTTCGCTTTTGCTTTCTCAGCCATTTTTGCCAATTTTTCACGATCTAAATCAGACAGCAAACCAATCAAACGCTCAGGACTTAATTCATTTTGTGGGACAATCATTGCGGCTCCCGTATCAGCCAAATATTTAGCATTTAAGTATTGTTGCTGATCCTTATGCTGAAATGGCACAAAAATCGCCGGAGTGCCAACTGCCGCCAATTCACATACGGTAAGTGCACCTGAGCGACAAATCACTAAATCTGCCCAAGCATAAGCCTCAGCCATGTCATTTATAAATTCACTTAACTGTACTTTGTCGGCATTCTCACCATACCATTCGCGTACGCTCTGCAAAGCCCCTTTCCCAACTTGATGACGAACTTCTAATTTATCCCCCAACGCAGCAACGACTTTAGGTAAGGTTTGATTCAGCACCCGCGCACCTTGACTACCACCGACCACCAAGAGACGTAATTTACCTTGACGCGTAGCAAAACGCTGCGCGGGTGGAGCCATTTCAAATAGTGACTGACGTACCGGATTCCCAACGACTTGCGCATCCGCAAATGCACCGGGAAAAGCCTGTAATACACGCTTAGCCACTTTCGCCAACCATTTATTAGTCAGCCCCGCAACGGCATTTTGCTCATGCAAAATCACCGGCACACCACACAATTTGGCTGCAATGCCACCCGGGCCGGACACATAACCGCCCATTCCCAATACTGCATTTGGCTGATAGTCACGAATAATCGCTCGGGCCTGTAGTACTGCCCGTAAAATAGCAAAAGGCGCGAGCAACAAGGCTTTTACTCCTTTACCGCGCAAACCGGAAATTTGAATAAAACGAATTGGAATACCATGTTGAGGCACCAATTGGGCTTCCATACGATCCTTTGTCCCCAGCCAACAAATCTCCCAGCCTTGCTTTTGTAGCTCTGCGGCAACCGCCAAAGCAGGGAAAACATGGCCGCCGGTCCCGCCAGCCATAACCAATAATTTTTTAGTCATCTAATCATCCCTTAATCGTGCCTGACCGCCCCGTTGAAGGCGATTTTCATGATCAATGCGTAGCAAAATACCAACGGTGGCTGACATGATAATAATACTAGAACCACCGTAACTCACTAGTGGGAAGGTTAAACCTTTGGTGGGTAACATGCCTAACGCCATGCCTAAGTTTACGAAGCCCTGGAAGAAAATCCAAAAACTAATCCCTAGAGCAAAGAAACCGCGAAAACGCTGCTCTAACATCAACGATTCACGACCAATTTTCAAGGCTCGGAAAATTAATAAGCCAAGCAAAATTACGACAATCACAATACCGATAAAACCAAACTCCTCACCAATGATCGCCATAATAAAGTCGGTATGGGCTTCCGGTAGATATTCCAGCTTCTGGATAGAGTTACCTAAGCCTTCTCCACTAATTTCACCGCGACCAAATGCCATCAAGGAGTTGGTCAACTGGAAACCGGTTCCGTAAGGATCCTTGAAAGGTTCTAAAAAGCCGGTAAAACGTTTTAAACGATAAGAAGCGGACACGACCAACCACAAGCCTAGAATACCGCCGGTGGCAATAAGAAATAAGAATTGTAAGAAGTGGGCACCAACGATAAATAGCATGCCAAACGTAATCACAAAGAGTACAACGGTTGAGCCCATATCTGGCTGCACTAAAAGGAAAATCCCCATCACACCCATCACGATAAACGGTTTAATCGCACTGAATTTACGCCCACGAACTTCGTCATAACGGCGGGTAAAATAGCTTGCCAAGAAACAAGTCAAGGCCAACTTGGCAAATTCTGCCGGCTGGAAATTTAAAATCCCCAAAGAAATCCAACGTTTCGCTCCATTGACAGAGGTACCTATCACTAACACCAAAATAAGCATAATTACCGCTATCCAGAAAATAGCCGCATGCATTTTCTCCCATTTAGCGGAAGGGAAACGTAAAGTGATGTAACAGGTAACCAGAGATAGCAATACATATACCGCATCGCGTTTGGCAAAGTAGAACGGGTCATTGTAAAGCCGCGAACTGTAAGGCATAGAAGCGGAAGTGACGGCAATCAAACCGATCATTAACAAAATGACAAAAAGCCACCAGAGCGCTCGGTCATAGAGCAATCCCTGTGGCGTAATACGCATCCAGCGGTCATAACTTTGCTTGAGCTGTGTAATAAATTCCATCATTAACCCGCTATCACTTTAAATTCGCCAAACGGGTAAATTCTTCTCCCCGCTTTTCAAAGGACGGGAATTGATCCAAGCTAGCACAAGCTGGAGAAAGCAACACCATATCGCCTACAACCAAATGCGGGCGTAAAAACTCTATGGCCTGTTGCATTGTTTCAAAAAGATGGGAATGTGAAGAGAGTGCGGCAAGCTGCGCACCATCACGGCCAAAACAATAACAAATAATATTCGGTTTTTCGATAAGTGTGGCTAACTCAGAAAAATCAGCACCTTTACCATCACCACCTAATAATAAATGTAATGTTCCTTTTACCTGTAAACCACTAAGAGCAGCCACAGTACTGCCTACATTGGTTGCTTTAGAATCATTAATCCAACGAACACCATTTACATTGGCTGCTAGTTGGAAACGATGATCTAATCCTTTAAAGTGACGTAAGGTATGACGCACCGCAGCTAATGGGATACCTACGGCTTCGCTCAATGCTGTCGCAGCCAAACAATTCATATAGTTGTGACGACCAACCAAACTGACTTCTCCACAAGGTAAAATCACTTCGTCGCCAGCCATTAGATAGCTATCATCCTCTCCATGTCGCAACCAATAATCGGCTTGGCTTTCGGCAAAAGTATATACTTTTGAGGACGTATCCATAGCATCCGGTCTAGTCAGTGGATCTTCGTTATTCACCACGATATTTACCGCATTCTGATAGACTCGTAACTTAGCTTGACGATAATCTTCTAAATCCACATAACGATTCATGTGGTCTTCTGTAACATTTAATACTGTCGCAGCGGCAGCCTTTAAACTATAGGTCGTTTCTAGTTGGAAACTAGAGAGCTCTAAAACATAAAGATCGAATGATTGATTGAGTAAGGAAAGCGCCGGAATACCAATATTGCCCCCCATACCAACAGCTAAACCTGCAGATTTGGCAATTTCATAAACTAAACTCGTTACGGTACTTTTACCATTAGAGCCTGTAATTGCAATAATCGGTTTATCAGCCACTCGACAAAATAACTCAATATCACCAATAACTTCTACACCAGCAGCAATTGCAGCTTGAATTTCAGGTGTCTTTACCGCGAGCCCTGGACTAATCACAATAATATCGCTCTCAAGCAACCATTGTTGATTCAAACTGCCACAATGTAGCGGGATATCCGATGCTAATTGTTCTTTTCCTGCTGGACTTTCACGGGTATCAATAACTCGTAAGTGGGCATTTTGACTACGTAAATAATCGACACAAGAAAGCCCCGTCTTACCGAGGCCGATAATCGTAATATTTTTACCTGAATACAAAGTTGTTTGTTCGGTCATTTTCTGTCTTCTTTTCAAGATCAGGCCGTTAACATCAAAACTAGCCCACCATAAACCTAAAAATAGAATGCATCCTACCTCAGGGCAGGATACGAAAGAAATGTTGTGATTAACGTAATTTAAGGGTTACCAATCCCATTAATACCAACATCAAGGAAATAATCCAAAAACGGATGATTACTCTTGGTTCCGGCCACCCTTTTAATTCAAAATGGTGATGGATCGGTGCCATTCGAAAGATTCTCTGTTTACGTAATTTATAAGAGCCAACCTGCAAGATAACAGATAGAGCCTCTACTACAAAGACGCCTCCCATAATCACCAAGAGGAATTCCTGACGAACTAAAATCGCAACAACACCAAGCGCGCCGCCCAAAGCTAATGAACCTACATCGCCCATAAAGACTTGAGCAGGATATGTATTAAACCATAGGAATCCTAACCCTGCACCTACGATAGCTGTACAAAAAACGACGACTTCTGAACTATATTTAATATAAGGAATATGCAAATAATCGGCAAAATTGATGTTTCCGGTTGCCCAGGCAATTAAAGCAAAAGCGCCTGCGACCAAGGCCGTTGGCATAATAGCCAAACCATCTAAACCATCGGTCAAATTAACCGCATTACCAGTTCCAACAATGACAAAATAAGAAAGAACAATATAGAACAATCCAAGCTGCGGCATGATATCTTTGAAGAAAGGCACAACTAAGCGAGTCGCATCGGTATCATGGCCAAGCCAATACAGCCAAAGAATGGCAACAAGGGCAACCACCGACATCCAAAAATATTTCCAACGGGCAATCAAACCATCGGTATTTTTTCGGGTGATCTTCCGATAATCATCTACAAAACCGATTGCCCCATAACCGAACAGAACAAATAAACAAATCCATACATAAGGATTACTTAAATTCGCCCACAGCAGCGTACTGACTCCGATGGAAAATAAGATCATAATGCCACCCATGGTTGGAGTTCCACGTTTACTAAAATGGCTTTCAGGACCATCATTTCTGACTTCTTGCCCAAATTTTAATACCTGTAAACGCTTAATTACCTTTGGTCCAATCCAAAGAGAAATAAACAGTGCGGTTAATAATGCTAAAATAGCCCGTACTGTAATATATGAAACAACATTAAACATCGTCTCATAACGAACCAAAAGTTCTGCCAACCAAACTAACATTTAAAACTTTCCTTCAATGAATAAATAACATCTTCCATATGCATTGATCGAGAGCCCTTCCCTAGAACTACAACATTGTTATTATTGGCTAACTGTTGATGAATTATTGATGATACAAATGAGATCATTGAATTCTTATCATCAAAATGTTTTCCGCCGGTAGCCGTTGAAATTAATTGGCTCTCATTACCAAATGAAAGCACCAAATCTAATCCTGCTTGCTGAGCATATTCACCTACTTGAGCATGACGAGCCCCGCTTTCTGCCCCTAATTCTTTCATATCTCCGACAAGGAGAATACGATACGCTGAATAAGTGTTTAATACATCAATTGCGGCACATAATGAGTCAACGTTAGCATTGTAAGTATCATCCAACAATAGCAACCGATCACTTACTGTTATTGGGAAAAGACGCCCTTTAACCGCAGAACGATGAATCAGTCCTAATGTTACATCGTCCAAAGATGCACCAACATTCATTGCCAATGCTGCTGCTGCAAGTGCATTACTCACATTGTGAGCACCTAAATAGGGTAAATTAATTTCTGTTTTTCCTTGGGGCGTGTGTAGCGTAAATGAACTTCCGCTCAACGTGCGTTGAACATTCTCAGCCCAATAATCACCCCCATTAAAAAATACCACCGGATGGCAGCCAATATCATTTTGCCAAAGTGTTAAATAATGATTTTGCTGATTTAGAATAGCCACGCCATTTTCGGTTAACCCACGGTAAATTTCACCTTTAGCACGAGCAACACCTTCAATTGAACCAAATCCTTCTAGGTGCGCTGGTGCGACATTATTAACCAATGCTGCATTAGGTTGGGTAATTTGAGTTGTGTAATCAATTTCCCCCTGATGATTTGCACCAAGCTCAATAACAGCAAACTTATGTTGTTCCGTTAAACGTAATAAGGTAAGAGGTACACCAATATCATTATTAAAATTACCTTGGGTAAATAATACAGAATCCGCCCCCCCTGCCGTTTGTTGTAAAATAGATGCTGTCATCTCTTTTACCGTAGTCTTACCGGAAGAGCCTGTCATAGCAACTGTCCGTGGTTTTATTTTATTCCGTAACCATTTCGCCAAATCACCTAAAGCCAAGCGGCTGTTAGCTACAAGCAACTGAGGAACATTCAAAGAATAGTCAGCTCGCTCTACCACTAATGCAATCGCACCTTGGCTAATCGCTTTATCAAGATAATCATGAGCATCAAAATTCTCTCCTTTCAAGGCAAAGAACAAGCTATTGTGTTGATACTGTCGGCTATCCGTGTTGATCGCATCAACTACCGTCGTAGCATCGCCAATCAACTTAGCATTCAAAATTTCTGATAATAGTGCTGTTGTTACCTTAATCATTTTGAGGTTCCCGTTTTCGATTAATATATTGGCGAACAACTTCTTGATCAGAAAAATAATGCATCTCATTACCAATAATTTGATAATCCTCGTGGCCTTTACCAGCGATTAAGATGACATCCTCCTCAATAGCTCCACCCACTGCAAATTCAATTGCATCTTGGCGATTAGTAATTAATGCTACAGTATTCCTATCGCCAACCCCGGCTAAAATATCTGCTTCAATTTTTATAGGGTCTTCGGTTCGCGGGTTATCCATAGTAACAATAACAAAATCAGCCAAGCGATTAGCAATACCGCCCATTAATGGGCGCTTACCACTATCACGATCACCGCCACAACCAAAGACGCACCACAAACGCCCTTTGCAATGTTCTCGAGCCGCTAATAATGCTTTTTCTAGAGCATCCGGTGTATGGGCATAATCAACTAATACTGTAGGGAATCCATTCTCCTTAATAACTTCCATTCTTCCACAAACACCTTTGAGCCGAGATGCTGTTATAATTAATTCAGATAATGGATACCCTAATCCAAGTAAAGTTGCTGCTGCTAAGAGTAAATTAGAGACATTAAATTCACCGATTAATTCACTATGGAAAATACCATCTCCCCAACTAGAAGAAAAACCGATGGATGTTCCTCTATCAGTGAAATGGATTGAAAGGGCTTTAATCCATCGAGAGGAGATCGGCCGATAATGAGGATCAACACTCACCTCAATAACTGGTGGTAAATCCTTTAACCATGCCTTTGCACAAAAATCATCAACATTAAGTACTCGCAATCCCACATCTAATTCAGTAAATAAACGTTTCTTGGCTTCTCCATATGCTTCCATCGTATGATGATAGTCCAAATGGTCACGGCTCAAATTGGTGAAAATCGCAGCATCAAAATGAAGCGCTTCAACCCGATGCTGAGATAATCCATGGGAAGATACCTCAATAGCGGCAAAGTCTGCATCTTGCGCAACAAACTGCGCCAGTTGGGATTGTATTTCTACCGCTGACCCCGTTGTATTTTTGGACTCTGATAACCGTCCTAATAAACCATTTCCAATCGTTCCCATTACCGCTGAAGTATGTCCCAACAAAGTGGCCCATTGCGCTAATAATTGTGAAATGGTCGTTTTACCATTAGTACCAGTAATCCCGACAAGTCTCAACTTACTCGAAGGATCATCATAAAAATCGCCTGCAATTTTCGATAAATCACAACCTAAATTATAATATTGAATAACAGGGACATTATTCACAAAATAAATCTGCAAATGCTCTGTTGGAAGCCCTGCTTCAGCGAGAATTGCTACGGCACCTTTTTCAATTGCTGCTGAAATAAATTCTCTACCATCAACCACATGGCCTTTAATGGCAATAAATAAAGTACCTTCCGTTACTTGCCGGCTATCAAGGGTGAGCCCTGCAATTTCAACATCTCCCGCAAGGTTGATATCTAACAATGTACTCAATTTTTTCATTTTCTTATTTAATCTCTTTGTGTCGATGATTAATTGGTTTTCTCTAACTTATGATCGTTAAGACGCACTGTTCGCTTTGTTAATTTATCTGTTGGTTCTGCATCAGGTGCAATGCCATTAGCTCGCAATGCATATCCCATAATACTGGAGAATACTGGGGCAGATACTGCTCCTCCATAATATTGGCCAGCTTTGGGATCATTAATCAAAATAACTAAGGCATACCGAGGATCACTAATAGGCGCTAAACCAGCCGTAAATGCAACATATTTATTAACATAGTGGCCATTTTCTATTTTTCTTGCCGTACCGGTTTTCACACCAACACGATAGCCCTCTACCATAGCGCGTTTATTTTTAATTGCGACTTTTTCAAGAATACCAACCACTTCTTTACTAGCTTTTTCCGAAAATACTCGTTGGCCGATAACTGGAGGATCTACCTTCGTAATTGAAAGTGGACGATAAATACCATAACTGCCTAATGTAGCGTACGCACGAGCAATTTGTAACGGTGTCGTTGTAATACCATATCCATAAGCGACTGTCGCACGCTCAATATCAGCCCAACGCTTACGATTCGCATTTAAAAGACCAACTTGTTCACCAATTAGACCTAAATCTGTCGGCTTACCCAGCCCCGCGCTTTGATAGGTTTCCATTAAAGCCGATGGAGGCATACGTAAAGCTAAGCGACTTACCCCACGGTTACTTGAATTAATCAGAATCTCATCTATGGTTTGCTGTCCTCTCGGCGCTACATCTGTAATATCTTTTCCACTTAGATTAAGTGGCCCGGTATTAATGATTTCATCGCGACGGACCGCCCCACGTTGTAATGCAGTCAACACCACAAACGGCTTAACAGTTGAACCTGGTTCGAACGTGTCGGTAATAGCTCGATTACGTTTTAGCTCATCCTTAACGCTAGAAAGGTTATTCGGGTTATAAGAAGGTGCAGTAGCCATCGCCAACACTTCACCGGTACGAACATCAACTAAAACGGCTGTACCAGATTCAGCTTTATTTTCACTTACTGCTTTTTTAATTTCTCGATAAACCACTGATTGCAATTTTTCGTCAATACTTAATGTCACATCTTGAGCATCATATTTTTTCTGATCCGCAACATGTTCTACGATATTACCTCGTTTATCTTTGCGAACAACGCGCGCACCATCTTTTCCGACTAACATGGAATTAAAACTAGCTTCAACTCCCTCAATCCCTTTACCGTCAATATTAGTAAAACCAACCAACTGTGCGGTCTCTTCTACACGAGGATAAAAACGACGAGATTCAGTTTCTAAAGAAATACCTTTAATTTTTAATTCGCGAATATAATTCGCCTTACCAGCTTCAACTTGGCGGGCTAAATATAAAAAACCTGATTTAGGATTTTTCTCAATTTTTTTCACCAAGTCGTCGTAACGCATATCCAATACTTCTGCGAGTGCTTTAATTCGTTCCTTATCATCCAATGAATGTTCTTTGTAAATCATTCTAGGATCTGCCACGATTGCACTCATCGGTACACTCACCGATAACAACTGACCATTTCGATCTAAAATAGAACCACGTACAGACAACACTTCATCTTTGCGCAATGAACGTTTATCAGCTTCACCAGAAAGTGTATCCGCATCAATTGACTGTACATAAGCCGCACGAGTTACCAAGGCAACAAGGCCAAGAAAAATGAAACCAACGGACACAAAATAACGACTGCGTAAGAAACATTTCTCAAACACTTGTTTAGGTTTATTCGGCTTAACTGCGGCTGTTGCCGGTAGTTTTCTAATATTCTTTTTTGATTTAGCCGATTTTTTGGATGAGTTGAATCTGACCATATCCTTAAATTCCTACTCTACAATAACTACTTCTTGTTCTGGTTCTACTCTTTTCATATTCAACGTGCCAATTGCAATAGATTCAACCCGCGTATTATCGCTTTCAGTCGCTTCTTGCAATTGCAAATTGCGATATTCATTTTCTAGGGCTTGATGCTGCACTACCAATTGCCCATTTTCTGAAATTAATCCACGGGTTTGATGAGTCATCCAAATTGTGCCAAAGGCAGAAAGTAAAATAAGTATCAAAAGTACAACAATTAATTTATTTGCCGAAAAAATATCTTCAACCAATAAGTGCTGTAACGGATAACGTTCACTATTTTCCATATTTAAACCTTTTCAGCGATACGTAATACGGCGCTGCGAGAACGTGGGTTTGCATTAACCTCAGCATCGGTTGGCTTAATTGCTTTACCAATAATTTTTAATTTCTGACCACGTTCAATTTGATCTTCACGTAATGGTAAGCCTTTCGGTAATTCTACTCCTCGACTTTGCTTACGCATAAAATGTTTTACCATTCTGTCTTCTAAGGAATGAAAGCTAATAATCGATAAACGGCCTTGTGGTGCCAGTACATTCAATGCAGAATTCAATACGCTTTCGAGCTCATCTAATTCCGAATTAATAAAAATACGGATAGCCTGAAAACTACGAGTTGCAGGATGCTTATGTTTATCTTTAAATGGAACAGATTGAGCAATTAACTCAGCAAGTTGTGATGTCCGACTTAAGTATTCTGTAGCATTTTTATTAAACTCTACAATGGCAGTAGCAATCCGCTTAGCGAAGCGTTCCTCACCAAATGTTTTTAAAACCCAAGCCAAATCTTCCACAGAAACCTGAGCTAACCATTGTGAAGCAGAAAGACCTTTAGTGGTATCCATTCGCATATCCAATGGACCATCCTTCATAAAGCTAAAACCACGTTCAGCTTCATCTAACTGAGGGGAGGAGACACCAAGATCTAGTAAAATCCCATCAACTTTACCGACCAAATCTAATTTCTCACAAATTTCAGGAAGTAAAGAAAATGCACTATGTTCAATTTGAAAGCGGGAATCTTGGATTTTTTGTGCTTCGGCAATTGCACGAGGATCTCTGTCAATCGCGATTAAACGACCTTCTGGAGATAACTGGGATAAAATTAGACGAGAATGGCCACCTCGGCCAAAAGTGCCATCAATATAAATACCATCTTGCTTCAATGCCAAGCCTTCTACTGCTTCATGAAGCAGAACCGTAATATGCTCAGGCGCTGAAAAAGAGGTCGGCGTAGTCATAATTCAAAAATGAAATCGTTAATTATTAAATAGATAGGGCGGTATACACCGCCTATCCTGCTAGTGCTGCTGTTCTTATATCGTTTTATAGTGACAGCATTTTTAATTCTTCTGATGTCGCAAAATCGCTTCCGGCGCCAATTGCAATATCTTCATCAATTTGTGCGAGCCATTCTGATTCGCTCCAAATTTCAAATTTATTTAGTTGCCCTACCAACATCAATGCCTTTTCTAATTTTGCGTGATTGCGTAATGGACCGCTTAATAAAATTCGTCCTTGAGCATCCATCTCACATTCTGTGGCATAGCCCAACATTACACGTTGCAAACGGCGTTGATTAGGATCAAAGTTAGAAAGAGAAAGTAGTTTTTCTTCAATTTTTTCCCATTCATCTAATGGATAAAGCAATAAACAAGGTTGACGAATATCGACTGTACAAACCATTTGCCCTTGGTTTTTTTCTAAAATTTCGCTGCGATAGCGCGTAGGAATTGCTACCCGCCCTTTAGCATCTAAATTAATTGCTGCCGCACCACGAAACATTTTACTTACCAATGAAAACAAATTTAATTTGGTTTTGGGGAAAATTCACCACAAAAAACCACTTCTCACCACTTTGGCGAAAGTTTATCGGTTATACAGTAAAGTTGCAAGTTATTCACCAAAAAAGATTGCTAAATTCTTTAGGCATAAAAAAACCGCTCAAGCCTAGGCTTAAGCGGTTTTTAAATTATTTCAAGGAATTATTTGGAATCCGCATATTGTTTCGTATTATCAACATAGGCTTCTTCATCACGATCACCCAATGGTTTCAATAAAGTGAAGAAAAGAACCAAGCAGAGAGCAGTCAAACCGAAGCCAATATATACAGATAATTGATAGTCTAAACCAAAACCGATTTTATTGTATGCAAGGTAGGTAAAACATACAGTGCTAATAAATGCTGCAGGGATAGTACATACCCAGTGGAATTTATTATAGCGATATAAGTATGCTGCTGCAGTCCATAACATAACCATTGCAGTAGTTTGGTTCGCCCAAGTGAAGTAACGCCATAAGATAGAGAAATCCACTTTTGATACGATATAACCAACCACGAATAATGGCACAGCAATAATTAAACGTTTAGCTAAGGTTTTTTGTTCTAAATGGAAAAATTCTGCAATAACAAGGCGTGCTGCACGGAATGCTGTATCGCCTGATGTAATAGGAAGAACAACCACACCTAACACTGCAAAAATACCACCAACAAGACCTAAGAAGTGGATAGAAGAGTCATAAACCACTTTAGAAGGAGAACCTGCTTTAATTGCCGCTAATAAATCTGGTAAAGAATCATAGAAACTTAAACCAACCGCACACCATACTAATGCAATTACACCTTCACCGATCATCGCACCGTAGAAAATGAAGCGAGCTTCTTTTTCGTTTTCAGTACAACGCGCCATTAACGGGCTTTGTGTTGCATGAAAACCAGATAATGCACCACAAGAGATTGTTAAGAACAAGAGTGGCCATAATGGTAAATCTGCACGGGTTTCAAAGTTTTGGAAGAATTTCTCAAAAGACATACCGTCCACAGAACGATAGAAAGAAATTGGATCTGCTGAGCTAAGATCTGCACTTACTAAACCATATACCATACCTACAGACATAAAGAGTAATAATGCACCGAAGAATGGGTAGATACGACCGATGATTTTATCAACCGGAAGTAATGTCGCAAGAATATAGTAAATGAAGATGATACCAGTCCAAACACTGATCACAGTCGCTTTATCCATACCCCAAACGGTAATACCACCTGCTTCAGCTACTTGATGGATTTCTTCTGCATTGCTAATAGAAATGCTACCTGATGCGGCACCGAACACATCCATTGTAATCGTACCCATTAATTGAGCTGGACTTGCAACGAATACCACTCCCACTAATAATAAAAGTACAACCGCTAAGATGTTAATAAATGCTTTAACCGGACGACCTAAATATTTACCTGCTAGGTTAGGCATAGATGCACCGCCATTACGCACACTTAGCATTCCGCAGAAATAGTCATGTACTGCACCGGCAAAAATACAGCCAATAACAATCCAAAGCATCGCCACCGGACCATAAAGCGCACCCATGATCGGACCAAAAATAGGGCCGGTTCCCGCGATATTTAACAACTGAATTAACCAAATCTTGGTTTTAGACATCGGCATATAATCCACACCATCATTCATGGTGTAAGCCGGAGTCACGCGATTTGGATTAACCACGAAAATCTTTTCAATCACTCTGCTATAGCCGAAATAGCCCAACAATAGCATTGCGACGCAAAAGAAAAACCACAGCATAAAAAGCTCCTCAAAAAATAACAAAAAACGCCGCCAAGCCGTATGCCGAGCGAACTAGGCGCATTCTATGTTAAATTTTCTTAAAGCCAAAATTTAATTTATCCAACTTAGTTATTTTGTGATCTTAATCACATTTGCCAATTCTATTTTTTGACTTAAAATGGCGACTTTTATCAATTAAGGATCCTATGTCGCTTATCCGTTGCCCAGAGTGCCGCAAAAAAATCAGCTCCACAGCAAAACAATGTCCGCATTGTGGTTTTCTATTTGATGAAGCCAACCTTGAAGCCTACAAACAAAAGCTGGAACAGCGCCGTGCCCAAAATGCCGAAATCAACCGTCAATCAGTCAAGATCCATCTAACTTGGGGGATAATCTTCAGCCTGGTTATCGCCATTGCCGGCTGGTGGGTCAATCGCTAAAACGCCCCTAAGAAATACAAAGTTTTTGCAAAAATACAAACTAAGCTATTGATTTTATTAGATATATATTAAAAACGCATGTAATCATTCATCTTATTGCGAATATCCATAAGCGTGAATTTTTCCCAACAGCTCGGCCACTATTTTAGGCACCCCCTCACCCGCTTTTTCTCTGATTGCAATAACTTGCTTACGAACAAAGCCTGTATTGGGATTTGGATCGATCAAGTAAATCGGAGCTTTTCTTGGGGCTTCATTAACTAAGCCATTAGCAGGATACACTTGCAAAGAAGTACCAATTACCAATACCACATCTGCTTGTTCTACGATATCCACTGCACGCTCTAACATTGGCACCATTTCACCGAAAAAAACAATATATGGACGCATAGGATGCCCATTTGGATCTTTATCTTCCAATTTCTGATCGCCAAAACAATCTACGATATAGCTTTCATCAAAACTACTGCGGGCTTTATTCAATTCTCCATGTAAATGTAAAACATTTGAGCTTCCCGCCCGTTCATGTAAATCATCTACATTTTGCGTGATGATTCTCACATCATAGTTTTTTTCTAACTCAACTAAAGCGAGATGGGCAGCATTTGGCTTAGCTGCTGCTGCATTTTTACGGCGTTGATTATAGAAATCTAGCACTTTCGCACGGTTCTTTTGCAAGGCTTCAGGCGTACAAACTTCTTCTACTTTATGTCCTGCCCACAATCCATCTTCCGCTCTAAAAGTAGGAATACCACTTTCAGCACTGATACCAGCCCCAGTTAAAACAACACAAATTGGCTTCATATGCTCCTCCTTAGTACTCTGGCATTATAGGTCTGATAAATATAAAAGAAGTCAATTTCGAATAAAAAAATCGGACAATCTTTAAATTGTCCGATTTTTTTCTAAGTTTAAAGGTGTTTTATACTTTTGCGCTGTCGATACGTTCGAATGACAACAATTTGTTTTCTAATTGACGCAATAACAGTGTAGCAATACCGGTAATAATCAAATAAATACCACCAGCAATGCCGTAAATGGTTAGGGCATCATATTCTGTACCATAAAGTTGGCGGGCATATCCCATAATATCCATGATAGTGATGGTCGAAGCTAATGCCGTACCTTTAAATACCAAGATAATCTCATTGGTATAGGAAGGTAGCGCGCGTTTTAATGCATAAGGAATTAAAATTTTTAAGGTTTGCATACGGCTTAAACCTAACGCAGCGCAGCTTTCCCACTGGCCTTTAGAGATCGCTTTTACTGCGCCATGGAATAATTGGGTTGAATACGCTGCACTATTCAATGCTAAAGCTAATGCAGCACAGAACCAAGCATTAGAGAACACACCCCAAAATGGGCTATCCACCAGCCATTTGAATTGTCCTGGTCCTGCATAAATTAAGAAAAATTGTACTAAAAGTGGGGTACCCGTAAATAAAACAAGGTATAAATTGACAGCTCCTTTCACCCACTTATTGCCGATAGAAAGCAGGAAAGTTAGTGCTAATGCCAAGAAAAACGCAATAAAAAGCGCTACTACTGTTAGTAATAAACTTGTCGGGATGCCCTGAGCAATCACTTCTAAATACTCTTGGAACATTATTCGGCTCCCCGTTCAAATTTAGTAAAACGTACTTCCAATTGACGAATTCCAGCTTGGCTTACTAAAGTAATCAGTAAATAAATCAATGCGACAATGCCGTACCAAGTAAAGGGCTCATGAGTATTGGTATTGATATAGCCCGCTTGGCGCATTAAATCATCCACACCAATTAATGAAACCAATGCAGTATCTTTTAACAACACCAACCATTGATTACTCAATCCTGGTAAAGCGTGTCTCCATACTTGTGGCATAATCAAGTGAATGAAAGTGTAAGGGCGACTTAGGCCTAAAGCTGCGCCGGATTCCCATTGGCCTTTTGGAATTGCCTGAATGGCTCCACGCAAGGTCTGCGAGGCATAAGAGGCAAAAATCAAAGATAATGCAAATACACCACAACCAAAAGCGCTGAATTCGATATACTCGCCTGTCAGTATTTCTACTATTTGGGTTGAGCCAAAATAAATCAGTAGAACCACTAAAATTTCCGGTAAACCACGCAATAAAGCAATAGCAATAGAAGCTGGTTTTGCAATAAACACATATTTATTCGCTTCTAAGGCGGTAAAAATAATACTGAGCAATAAACCGACAATTAACGAGCAAATAGCAAGCCCTAAGGTCATTAGGGCTGCATGTCCAATTAATGTAAGATAATCATAAAACATAGATTATTTTGTCATCCATTTATCGTAGATTTTTTGGTATTCGCCATTGGCTTTCACGGTTTCTAAACCTTTATTCAAGCTTTCGAGCAACTCTTTGCTTGATTTATTCACAGCAATACCTAAGCCATTACCAAAATATTGCTTATTGGTCACTTTATCACCTACAAACTGAATTTCCGCTTCTTTTGAAATCATATCGGCTAATACCGCGGTATCCCCAAAGATGATATCAATACGACCATTTTTTAAGTCCAAAATCGCATCTTGCAGGCTTGCGTAGGATTTCGCATTATATTGTTTGGTTTCTGCAGCAGTATATTGTTGGAAGGTTGTTCCGTTTTGAACACCAACCGTTTTTGCTGAAGCTAAATCCGCTTTTCCTTTTAACGCAACATAACTTGCAGAACTATCATAATATGCATTAGAAAATGCTACTTGTTTTGCACGAGCTTCAGTAATATCAATAGCAGAAATTGCAGCATCGAAGCGTTTAGATTTTAGACTTGGAATCAATGCATCAAAAGCTTGGCTTTTGAAATGACAGGTCGCTTGAATTTCCTTACAAATAGCATTCGCTACATCCACATCAAAACCAACAATTTCACCCTTTTCATTGGTTGTTTCGAATGGAGGGTAGCTCGGCTCCATCGCAAAAGTGATTTCTTGTGCATTCACAGCAAAAGCGGAGCTCATCAACACCGCGCTTAAAAGTAATTTTTTCATAAAATTTGTCCTTATTCAGTCTATAAGTTATTGTTAAATAAAAGGATTACTTTATTGTCATCCATTTATCGTAAATTTTTTGGTATTCCCCACTAGCTTTTACTTCAGCTAGACCTTTGTTGATCTTATCCCGTAACTCACCTGAGGATTTATTAAATGCGATACCTAACCCAGTGCCAAAATATTCTTTATTCGTTACTTTATCGTCAACAAAATGAATATTCGGCTCATCCTTTATCAAATAGGCTAATACCGCAGTATCACCAAAAATGATATCAACTCGACCATTTTTCAAATCAAGCAAAGCATCATTTAAATTAATATAAGATTTTGATTCATATTGTTTGGTTTCATTAGCCGTATATTGCTGAAAAGTTGTACCGGTTTGCACACCGATTACTTTAGCCGTAGCTAAATCATATTTTCCTTTTAAAGCAATATAACTGGCCGAACTATCGTAATAAGAATCGGAAAACAACACATGTTTTGCTCGAGCTTCGGTAATATCAATCGCGGACATCGCTGCATCAAAATGTTTAAGTTTTAATCCCGGAATCAACGTATCAAAATTTTGACTCTTAAAATGGCAAGTCTCTTGAATTTTTTGGCAAATCGCATTGGCCAAATCAATTTCAAAACCGACTAATTCATTTTTTTCATTAGTTAATTCAAAAGGTGGGTAGCTTGGCTCGGTTGCAAACATAATATCCTTAGCATTTGCCGCTAAAGTTATCCCCATCATTACCGTGGTTAATAATAATTTTTTCATGTTGTGCCTTCCTATATATTATTTAATTAATTTAATGTGAAAGGTATTGTTTAAATTGTTCGGTTTGAGGATGTTCAAAGCATTCCGATCCGCCCATTTCAACAATTTTGCCTTGTTCCATATAAACCACTTTATTTGCCACTTTCTGTGCCACATTTACTTCATGGGTCACAATAACCTGAGTAATTCCGGTTTGTTGCAACTCTTGAATAATATCAACAACTTGAGCCGTGATTTCCGGATCCAGCGCTGCGGTCGGTTCATCAAATAACAAAACTTGCGGTTTCATCATTAAAGCTCGCGCAATCGCTACCCGTTGTTGTTGTCCACCAGACAAATGCAGTGGGAAACGCTCCGCATGTTCTTCTAAACGTAACCTTTTCAATAATTCCAATGCTTCTTTTTTAGCGTCCTCATCGGAAATACCTAATACTTTTTTAGGCGCTTCAATCAAATTTTCCAATACCGTTAAATGGGGCCACAGATTATATTGTTGGAAAACCATTCCAACATCCTGACGTAATTGACGAACAGCCTTTGGATTAGACGTAGTATTAGATAAATCAAAGTGATTATTAGCAATTGCCAACTCACCCGATTGTGGGACTTCTAATAAGTTAAAAGTTCGAATTAGAGTACTTTTACCTGCACCGCTCGGCCCCAATAACACGACGGTATCACCTTCTTGTGCATCCAAGTTGATATCGAACAATGCCTGCTTATTGCCATAGAAGAAATTTAAATTTTTTACACTAATTGCCATTAGAAAAACTACCCAAATAGAAACACTGAATAAATATTAATGTTTAATGATTATTTATGCAATAGGGAAAATAAAAAAATCCCAAATTCATTGGGATTTTTTCTAAAAAGTAAAATCAATGTGCTATCTATGCAGATTTCGCCATCTCAAATTCAATCAACATCATCAAAATATGAATCACTTTAATATGGATCTCTTGAGTACGATCCGCATAACGAAAATGTGGCACTCGAATTTCAACATCTGCTAAACCTGCCATTTTACCGCCATCTTTACCGGTCATAGCAATTACTTTCATGCCTTTTGCTTTTGCGGCTTCAATTGCATTTAATACGTTTTTAGAGTTTCCTGAAGTGGACAAACCAAACAAAACATCTCCTGGTTTTCCAACCGCCTCGATATAACGTGAGAATACATAATCATAACCGAAATCATTACTCACACAGCTTAAATGACTCACATCAGAAATTGCAATCGCCGGATAGCCTGGACGATTTTCACGATAGCGCCCTGTCAACTCTTCAGCAAAGTGCATCGCATCACAATGGGAACCACCGTTACCACAAGAAAGTACTTTTCCGCCATTTTTAAAACTATCGGAAATTAATAACGCGGCCTGCTCAATCAATTTGATATTGTTATCATCATTGATAAATGTTTCCAAAAGCTTATGCGCTTCAACAAGCTCCGCCTTAATTTGATCGAAATACATCGTTTTCTCCTTTGGGTAATTTAACGGGCGCATTGTATAGTCGGCTACTCTAATAATCCAGTTTTCTTCACTAATTTCATAAAATCTGTGATCCCTTAGGCAAAAAAAGTCATTTCATTCTCAAAATACAAACCTTTTTCCTATGCTTTACAGCAATCAAAAGGAGAACATTATGCAAATCAGATTATTTTTACTTGGCGGCCTTATCGCACTTTCATCCCCCTTTGTTCAAGCTCAAAATCCGGAGTTAATGTTACTTGGCACCTATCAAAATCAAAATGTAGAAGGCTGGTTAATGTCAGAAAAGCTTGATGGTGTAAGAGGATATTGGACCGGTGATGAGTTAATCAGCCGACAAGGCCAACGCCTTAGTCCACCAGCCTACTTTACGGCACAATTTCCTCCCTTTGCCATTGATGGAGAACTATGGAGTGGACGAAACCAATTTGAAAAAATTGCATCAATTACTAAATCCTTTAAGGGTGATGGCTGGGAACAACTTAAATTACAGGTTTTTGATGTTCCCGATGCCCCCGGTAATCTGCCAAACAGACTACAAAAATTACGGGATTACTTAGCCGATAATCCCTCACCTTACATCGAAATCATTGAACAAATTCCAATTAAAGATTACAGCCACCTACAAGCATTTCTAAAAGAAGTGGAAAACAAAGGTGGGGAAGGTGTCGTTGTGAGAAATCCGGAAGCACCTTATGAACGCAAGCGAAGTCAACAAATTCTAAAACTCAAACCCACTTATGATGAAGAATGTACTGTTATCGCCCATCATCCAGGAAGGGGGCAATTTGCCAATGTACTAGGCTCAATTACCTGTGAGAATCAACGGGGAACATTTAAAATTGGTTCTGGCTTTAATCTTCAGGAAAGAACCAATCCACCGCCTATTGGTAGTCGTATTACCTACAAATATCGAGGCTTAACCGCTAACGGTAAACCCCGTTTTGCAACATACTGGCGAAGCGCTCAATAATGCAAAAAAGAAAGGGGATTTTATCAATCCCCTTATCTCCCAATCTTATTCATATCCATCTTCACGCATATTTGGTAAAAACACCGCATCTTGGATACGTTTCACACGCGTTTCAATGTGGCCGTCATTATACAGTTCAATTTCCCGCCAACCCGGTTGCAATGTATCTAGGGAGAAATGATTGCTATCCGGTTTAAACTGAATACAGGTCGATGGCGTCGCCATCACCCGATAATCAAACCACATATCATCTACTGCTTGATGAATATGTCCATACATAATCGCTTTCACATTTTTAAAGGGTGAAAGCACATCTAATAAATCCTGCGAGTTTCTTAAGTTATGCTGATCAAGCCAGGCTGAATTTGTTGGCAATAGATGATGATGTAACACAATCAATGAGAAACGACTTGGATTTTGCGCTAACTTTGCCCCAATCCAATCTAACTGATACTGACTTAATTCACCATGTGGCACACCGGAAACTTGACTATCTAAAAGTAGAATTTGCCAATTATCACCGATTAATAAATGTTTAAGTCGATTAATCGGGTGATGATTTAAAAATTCCACCATTTTAGGTTGAAAATCATGATTCCCCGGAATCCAAAACAGCGGTTTATCTAAACCGGATGTCATTTCCACAAAAAGTCGGTAGCCTTCATCGGAGCTATCCTGCACTAAATCACCGGTAGCCAAAATCAACTCATAATCAAAATCGCTTGCCTGAATCTCCGTTAATACCTGGGCAAAACTTGCCTGAGTATTTATCCCCAATAAATCTTTATTCGTATCCTTGAACAAATGCGGATCAGTAATTTGTAGCAGTCTCACCACAGGCTTGTCTGTTTGATATACAAACGAACTCAACATAGAGACCTCCCCCTTACAGCCATTGTTGCTGTAATTGAGCATAATTCAATTGAAGCCATTGCAATCCCATCACTGCAATGCTGTTATCAATTTTCCCTTCGCACATCCATTGATACGCCTGCTCACGTTTTATTACGTGAACACGAATGTCTTCATGTTCTTCAGCCAGTCCGTGAATTCCTTTCGCCTGAGAACTATCCACCTGCCCTACAAACAAATGAATCCGTTCCAATACGCCCCCCGGACTATCCCATACACTCAGGCAGTGGGCTAAATTGCGAACCTCTACACCTGCTTCCTCTTGGCTTTCTCGTAAAGCCACTTCTTCCGGTTGTTCACCTTTTTCAACCATCCCGGCAATAAGCTCTAGTAACCAAGGTGAGTGTTCTGAATCGGCTTGATAAGCACCGATACGCACCTGTTCTACCAATACCACTGTATCCGCTTGCGGGTCATAAGCAATCACTGCGGATGCAGCACCTTTCACCAATAATTCGCGGGTTACGACTCCACTTTCGCCACCGGCAAAAAGTTTATGTTTAAACTGCACTTTTTTAAGCGTGAAAAAGCCTTTGTAAACGGTCTCCTCATTCAAAATTTCAATATCACGCTGACTAAACTGTTGAATCTCAGACATCATAAATCTCCCAATATTGCGGTCGCATAATACCGCTAAAGAGGCCCAAAAAAATCGTAAAGTCCCGTTTTTTATTGAAATTTTGAACTTGGTCACAAAAAAAATAAAACCCATGATGCTTTATTACGCATCATGGATTTTCTCACCAAACGACCATATCTAAGGTTCACACACCCGACTAATAATTTCGCCATCCGCCAAACGTGTCTTAATGATTTCGCCTATTTCCACCTGCTTGCTACTTACAATTGCCCGGCCTTGTGTATCCTCAGCAATAGAATAACCGCGAGCCAATACTTTTAATGGGCTTAAACTATCTAATTTGCCACATAATGCCGCTAACCTGTTTTGACGCTCCGTCAATTGACGATTGCCTGCAAGATTTAACCGCACCTGTAACTGCGCTAAATATTGTGATTGTTTTTGTAGTCGATAAGGCAGCGGACTTTGGGTTAAACGAGCACCAAGCACGGTCAGTTGTTGCCGGGAACTTTCCAGTTGGCGCTGCATTGCAAGTATTAAACGATGATTAAGCTGTTCGGTTCTGGCATTTTGTATTGCCAACTGATTTTGCGGATGTTGATTTTGCAGGCGTAAACGCAACTGCTGCAAACGCTGTTGGTGATGACTAAAAATACGATCTAAAGCCATTTCCAAGCGTTGCTGCTTATATGCTAACTGCTGTAACAATTCCTGTTGATTACGACTAACAAGCTCCGCTGCTGCCGAAGGTGTCGGCGCGCGCAGATCCGCTACAAAATCCGCAATAGTCACGTCAGTTTCATGTCCGACCGCACTAACAATCGGCAAATTGGAACGAAAAATAGCACGGGCAACATCTTCTTCATTAAAACACCAAAGGTCTTCCAATGAACCGCCGCCACGCCCCACGATTAATACATCCACCTCTTGGCGGGCATTTGCCAGCTCAATCATTTGCACGATTTCAGCCGTCGCCTCTTTCCCTTGAACGGCGGTTGGATAGATCACAACTTTTAAGCTTGGATCTCGGCGCGCTAAAATATGCAGAATATCCTGTAATGCTGCTCCGGTAGAAGACGTAACAATACCTACTGCTTTAGCAAAGTGCGGTAAACTTTTCTTCAAATTTTGTGCAAACAGCCCTTCTGCCGCCAATTTCATTTTTAGCGCTTCAAATTGCTGTTGCAACAAGCCTTCCCCCGCAGGGTGCATGGATTCGATAATCAGTTGATAATCGCCGCGTGGTTCATACAGACTGACATTCGCCCGCACTAACACCTGCATACCATTTTGCGGACGAAATCCCACCCGCAAATTTTTCATACGGAACATCGCGCCACGCACTTGGGCATTCTCATCTTTTAAGGTCAAATACCAATGTCCCGACACTGGTTGAGTGAAATTGGAAATTTCACCGGTGAGCCAAATCTGTGAAAAATTCCCTTCCAGCATTTGCCGAGCTGCGCTGTTTAATTGGGAAACGGAGTAAATGTTTTCAGACATTATTCAATCAACACCCAACCGTCATCTAACCAGTTACAAATCGAATCGAGCAATAATTCCATCGTGCTTTCAGGATCTTCCGTATCATTCACCAGTTCTTCAAGGAAGGCCCAATCAAGCGCTTCACCGTCCGCAAGACGTTTTAGCACTTCGGCTTCAATCACATTTACCTCATCCAACCATTCGCCATTAGCATAAATGCGGAGCGGATTTTCGGTGTAAAGCAATTTGCAGTTATTGTCCTGCATTAACACACCTTGTTCCTCTTCTAAAATTGACCGCACTTCGTCAGGATCAGACATTTCATCGGACAGTAACATTTCATAACGGCGTGAACTGACTGTGCCGGCCACCGCTTGCTTGAATAGCTTATCAAAGGCTTCTGACTCGGCCAATTTCGCTAAAAATTGTTTTTTCATCGCCTGAATATTTTCATCTGCCAATTTGCCCGTGCTCTGCTCCGCTTGCGTTAAGCGCAACGGCAATTGGAATTCGCTTAAATTTAACTCGGGATCCTGATGGCAAAATGCCTTATTCACATGCTCGAAAATGTCCGCTAAATTCGGATAACGCAAGCCAAAAGAAAAGGTTAAACAATCATCTTCTGCCACCCCGTAATGCGCCATGCGTGCCGGAATATAAAGAATATCGCCAGGATTCATCACCTCATCGATGACCAATTCCCCCATATCGTCAAAAATACGAATCGGTTGATTCGGTTTAAATTCCGTGGAGGAATCACACCATTTGCCTAATTGCCAGCGACGGTGACCATAACCTTGCACCAAGAACACATCATATTCATCATAATGTTTACCGACCGAGCCTCCCTTAGGTGCATAGGACACCATAATATCGTCACGCTGCCATTGTGGAATAAACCCAAACTTATTCCAAAGCAGCCCCAATTCCGTACTCCATTGCTCTAGGTTTTGTACCAATACCGACCATTTTTCCGGCACATCCGCAAAATCCTCTGCCGATAAAGGGCTGAAAAATACCTTCCAATTATCCTCTGAAAAGGTTTTCACTAAACGGGCCGTCACCTCTTCACCTTGCGCCAATTCGATAATGTCGTCCGGCTCAAATTGACCGACAATTTCCGGCAAACCATTGCGAATAATTAACGGCTTTTTCTGCCAATAGTCGCGTAGAAACACTTCGGGGGTAAGATCTTTTGGCAGGCAATATGAAGTCATGGTTAACTCCTTGATAACAAATGAAAAAATGGATAAATTTTTATTTTTAAAGCAACCCTAATAAAATCAATGACTTAGCATCGGTTTTTAGCAAAACTTTGATTTTCATAGGGGCGTTTAGAGGGACTTTTCCTTCGCAGCTTTCGCTTGCTCGGTAGCTCGTTTACGACGAATTTCCTTCGGATCCGCCAGTAGTGGTCGATAAATCTCAACGCGATCGCCATCCTTCAAGGGATCGGTCAACTTGGCCGGGCGCGCATAAATGCCGACTTTATTCTGGCGTAAATCAATTTCGCTGAATTGACTCAAAATACCCGATTGTAAAATCGCTGTTTGTAGCATTGTGCCTTCTTCCACCTGAAAGGACTTTAAGTAATAACGATCCGGCAGCGCATAGGCAATTTGAATATGGATTTGGCTCATGATTGGTTTAGCATCAAAAAAATTTGGCGTATTATACACGCCTTAACCGAAAAAGGAGAAAACCATGAATTGGCTCGTATTTGCCGCCGGCTCGGCATTTTTTGCTGGACTCACCGCCATTCTCGGCAAACTAGGTGTGGAAGGCATTAATAGCAACCTTGCTACCTTTATCCGCACTATTGTGATTCTCTTCGTGACTGCCGGCATCATTAGCGCCCGCAATGAATGGCAATTGCCACAACATATAGCGGCAAAACCACTCACCTTTTTAATTCTTTCTGGTGTTGCTACGGGTCTATCTTGGCTTTGCTATTATCGCGCGTTACAAATGGCACCCGCCTCTTGGGTTGCGCCCATTGATAAACTCAGTGTGGTCATTGCCATTATTTTAGGCGTAGTTTTATTAGGCGAACCTTTAAGTATGAAATTAATCATGGGAAGCTTATTAATCTTAAGTGGAGTTCTAATACTTATACTATAAAAAAGAAAAGACCGTTTAAATCGGCCTTTTCCTCCTATAAAAGAACTAGTCAATCGGTGGTACGTAGGTGCCGTTTGCAATCGCATCTTTAATGCGGTTTGCTTCAGCTAAGACTTGCGCCAACAATGCTTTTACGTTTTCAAGCGTAGCAATCGGGCTTAATGTCGTCATTTTCAGCGATTGTTTATCGCCAACTTTAGTAACACCAATATTCGCTTCACCACGAGCAAAGAGTTCATCCGCCACATTTTGGTTTAAGGCATCTAAAAATTCTGCTGGATAGCCTTTTGGCACGACTCGGAATAGCACTGATGCGAACTGCGTTGGCACGAGCATTTCTAACTCTTCGGCTTCATTGATATAACCTTCTACTTCTTTAGTCAATTTAACACCATGGTCAATCATTGAAGCGTAGAGTTCTTCGCCTAATGCTTCCACGGTAAACCATAATTTTAAGGCATCAAAACGACGTGTTGTTTGTAGAGATTTTGCCACTAAGTTTGGTACGCCGTGCTCTTCATCATATTCTGAATTGAGGTAATCTGCTTTGTAGTCGATAAAGCGATAGTTCGCTTGATCTTTAAGCAAGAATGCCCCACAAGAAATGGTTTGGAAGAAGTGCTTATGAAAATCAAGTGTAATCGAATCCGTTAGCTCAATGCCATCTAAGAAATGACGGAATTCTTGAGAAAGCAATAACGCACCGCCCCAAGCGGCATCAACGTGTAACCATGCTTGGTATTTATCAGCCAGTTTGCGAATCGCTTTTAGATCATCAATCGCACCTGCATCGGTGGTACCTGCCGTCGCCACGATACAAGCAACTATCTTACCTTCTGCTTTTAATTGCGCCAAAGTTTGTTCAAGCGCATTGACATCCATTTGTGCATTGGCATTCGATGGCACGGTAACCACAGATTGGAAGCCCATTCCCATCATCGCCATATTTTTTTGCACAGAAAAATGCGCATTCTCTGAACAAATAACTTTGACTTTCTTCATCGCATCAACTGGAATACCATCGCGTTGCGCCGACCATTCTGAGCCATCTTCATTTTTCCAGTGATTCGCAATCGCCCAATCGCGTGCTAATAATACGCCCATTAAGTTAGACTGCGTACCGCCCGAGGTAAACACCCCAGAAGTGCCTTGCCCATAGCCTACTTTTTGGCGTAACCAATCAATCAAATGCTCTTCCATAATTGAACCAGCCGGGCTTTGATCCCAAGAGTCCATAGATTGGTTTGTGGCATTGATTAACACTTCTGCAATTTGGCTAGTGACCATCGTTGGGCAATGTAAATGTGCCAATGAATGGGGGTGATGTACTTTTAAACTTGGATTTAAGAAAATTTCAACGAGGTGATCCAGCGCATTTTCTACGCCTACGCCAGCTTGGCTTGGTTTGAATCCATCAATCAAAGTACGCATTTGTTTGATTGAGCCACCCGTGTACATTTTGTCGTTTTTCAACCAATTTGAAACCGCTTGCACGGCTTTATTCATCGCATTTTCATAGTCTTTAATCGACTGCTCATTGCGACAAAAAAGGGATTGTTTATGTTGTTTAAGATCTGACATAGCCATTCTTTCCTAAAAAATTCCCCTCTTTGACAAAGAGGGGGGGAACACAAGCAGTCAAATTTCGCAAAACATTTGCAAAATCTGACCGATCTTGATTAACCACGTACGGCTTTTAATGCATCTACAACAGATTGTTTAAAGCGTTTAATAAACTCTTCACATTCTGCTTGATTGATGTTTACCGCACAAAGTACACGCACAACGTTACCGCCACGTCCGCCACGCTCTAACAATAATTTATTATTAAAGCAGGCTTTTTGGATAGCGACCGCAAGTTCGCCATCTTGTGGGTATGCGCCTGTGGCATCTTTGGCTTGACGTTCATCAACAATATCAATCCCCATCATTAAGCCTTTACCACGCACGTTACCGATACATGGATATTCTTTGCTTAATTCGCGTAATGCATTGGTTAAGTACTCGCCACGTTCTTTAGCATTTTGCGCTAAGTTTTCATTACGCATGATTTTTAGTGAAGCATAACCTGTTGCCATTGCTAATTGGTTACCACGGAAAGTACCGGTATGGCCTGCTGGTTGCCAAGCATCAAATTCTTTTTTGATTGCAAGCACGGCTAATGGCAAGCTACCGCCTACCGCTTTTGACATCACAACGATATCTGGTTGAATGCCTGCATGTTCAAACGCAAACATTTTACCTGAACGACAGAATCCCGCTTGTACTTCATCTACGATCATTAAAATGCCATGTTTTTGGGTTACTTCACGGACTTTTTGTAAGAAGCTAATTGGCGCTGGCACAACACCACCTTCGCCTTGAATTGCTTCTAAAATTACCGCAGCTGGTTTTACCACACCGCTTTCAACATCTTCAATAAAGTGTTCAAAGTAATGTTCAACTGCTTTTGCACCCGCTTCGCCACCAATGCCAAATGGACAACGGTATTCGTGCGGATAAGGTAAGAATTGCACGCCTGGCATTAAGTTTTGCACAGCACTTTTCGCACTTAAGTTACCCGTTAGTGATAATGCACCATGAGTCATACCATGGAAACCGCCAGAGAACGCGATCACGTTACCACGACCAGTATAAGTTTTCGCTAATTTAATTGCCGCTTCATTTGCATCTGCGCCTGATGGGCCAGTGAATTGTAAAATGTATTCATCTTTCGGGAAGAACGACAATAATTCTTCAGTGAATGCATCTTTTAATGGGGTGGTTAAATCCAGTGTGTGTAAAGGCAAACCGCTATCTAACACATCACGAATCGCCTGCATTAACACAGGGTGATTATGCCCTAATGCTAAAGTGCCAGCACCGGCTAAGAAATCAAGGTATTTGTTGCCTTCAACGTCAGTAACCCAGCAACCTTCTGCTTTTTCATAAGCAAACGGTAATTTACGCGGATAGCTACGAACGTTTGATTCCATTGCATCTTGGCGATCTAAAAAGTGTTTATTGGAAGCAAGAATTGCTTTTACAGGAGTGGTAATTGTCATTGATTAAAACCTTCTAAAAGAGGTGAAAAAAATAAGTCGGGTGCCTTGCGGGAAGCCTAAACTTTCTGTTTCTAAAAAACAGACGCCATGGGGCATTTGACTCGCTACTTATTAAAAAAAGCGTTTCAGCTTTTTTGTTTTTACCCTAATTGCCCAAAGAGGTTGGCTAGGTTGGAAACACATCTTAAATATGGGTCATATTTAAAACGTTGCCGAATTTTACATTTCTTTTACAAAAAAGAAAGCCAAACGTTTAAATAGCATAAATTTTATTAACTCGTCGGGTTTCATCAAGTACAACCTAACTCAAAATATGGGTTCTTTACTGCGATGATTGAGAAATTAGCCCTTTTTCGCTACAATACGCCTCCATTTTTTTACAAATCTACGCGACATGTCAGAAATTAAACTCATCGTGGGGTTGGGAAACCCTGGCGATAAATATGCGGAAACCCGCCACAACGCAGGTGAATGGTTGATTGAGCGTTTAGCTCGTCGCTTTAATGTTTCGCTCAACGCAGAAAATAAATTCTTCGGCTATGTGGGAAAAACGTTGATTAACGGTAAAGAAGTGCGTTTTTTAGTGCCGACCACCTTTATGAATTTAAGCGGTAAAGCCGTTGGGGCGCTGGCTAATTTTTATCGCATTAAACCTGAAGAGATTTTAGTCTTGCACGATGAACTCGATTTACCACCCGGCACCGTCAAACTCAAACAAGGCGGCGGACATGGCGGTCACAATGGTTTAAAAGATATCGTGGCACAGCTTGCTAACAGTAACAATTTCTATCGCGTACGCATTGGCATTGGCCACCCTGGACACCGTGATTTAGTTTCCGGTTTTGTCCTTAACAAACCCGCTCCCGCAGAAAGAGAAGCGCTCGACAAAGCTTTAGACGAAGCGACAGATTGTATCGAATTGCTGTTTAAAGAAGGTATGGTAAAAGCCACTAATCGATTAAATTCATTTAAAATTTAGGATTATATAGTGAAAAAAAATCTATTCTTTTTGATTTCTGCTATGATCGTGCTCTCAGGTTGTTCTGCAAAAGCTGTTCTAGTCAAGAACAGCGTTGATTATGATCCTAAAACAGATGCCCGTATTCGAATTTACAATTCAGCAGCACAAAAAGGGACAAAAATATTTAAAGGAAAAACTTGTCAAGACTATTCAGATAACAAGGTATATGCCAATCGTTTTTATAATGGATTGCCAAGAAAAACATTGAAAAATACAACGATAGGGATTCCACTCACAGCTACAAGTATTGAAAGACTAAATCGCTCTAGTTATAACGATGTCATTTATTTTAGCGAAGAAATCCTTACCGCAAACACTCCTGTAGTAATCAACGGTAACCACTTTACGACGGGCTATGGACCTGGATACTATGAAAGTTGCCAAATTGTAGGGGAATTCACTCCAGAGGCAGGAAAAGATTACGAACTTCGCTATGGTGAAACAAATAATCATTGCAGATTGTATATTTATGAATTAATTCCAGAAACCTCAAATGAGGATTCTAGAATTCAAGCTAAATACGGTAAAGACATACCATATAAAAAATGCAACTAATCAAACAAATAGGAAAACATAATGGGATTCAAATGTGGTATCGTCGGCCTACCCAACGTCGGCAAATCAACTCTTTTTAATGCTTTAACCAAAGCCGGTATCGAAGCGGCTAACTATCCATTCTGTACCATCGAACCAAATACCGGTGTGGTGCCTATGCCGGATCCGCGTTTAGATGCCTTAGCGGAAATCGTTAAGCCGGAACGCGTCTTACCTACCACCATGGAATTCGTCGATATTGCAGGTTTGGTGGCGGGAGCCAGTAAAGGCGAAGGTTTGGGCAATAAATTCTTAGCTAATATCCGCGAAACCGATGCTATCGGCCATGTAGTGCGTTGCTTTGAAAATGACGACATCGTGCATGTTGCAGGTAAAATCGATCCATTAAATGATATCGAAACCATCAATACCGAATTAGCCCTAGCCGACCTAGACAGCTGTGAGCGCGCCATTCAACGTTTGCAAAAACGTGCTAAAGGTGGCGATAAAGATGCAAAATTTGAGCTTTCGGTGATGGAAAAAATCCTTCCGGTACTTTCCGAAGCAGGTATGATCCGTTCTGTGGCATTGGATAAAGATGAATTATTAGCCATCAAAAGCTATAACTTCCTAACTTTAAAACCGACCATGTATATCGCGAACGTGAATGAAGATGGCTTTGAAAATAACCCATATTTAGACAAAGTGCGCGAATATGCAGAAAAAGAAGGTTCCGTTGTGGTGCCTGTATGTGCGGCGATTGAAGCAGAAATTGCTGAGCTTGACGATGATGAAAAAATCGAATTCTTGCAGGATCTTGGCATTGAAGAACCGGGTTTAAACCGTGTTATCCGCGCAGGTTATGCGTTATTAAATCTTCAAACCTACTTTACTGCCGGCGTGAAAGAAGTGCGTGCATGGACAGTTTCTGTTGGCGCAACCGCCCCTAAAGCTGCCGCTGTAATCCACACAGACTTTGAAAAAGGCTTCATCCGCGCAGAAGTGATTGCTTACGATGACTTCATCCAATTCAAAGGTGAAAATGGTGCTAAAGAAGCCGGTAAATGGCGTTTGGAAGGTAAAGACTACATCGTCCAAGATGGTGATGTAATGCACTTCCGATTCAACGTCTAAAATCTCTCCCGACCGCATTTCGATGCGGTCTTTTTGTTTTATAAAAAGGAAAAAGCGATGTCGGATAAATTAAATCAACTCATCGAACTGTTAAAACTGGAAAAAATTGATGATCTGCTATTTCGTGGTGCCAGTGAAGACTTAGGTTTTCGCCAAGTATTTGGTGGGCAAGTGGTAGCACAATCGCTTTCCGCCGCCATGCAGGTTGCTCCGGTAGACCGTGTGCTACACTCCTGCCATGCCTACTTTTTAGCGCCTGGTGACAGCCATTATCCGATTATCTATGATGTGGAAACCCTGCGGGAAGGACGTAGCTTCTCAGCATTGCGAGTAAAGGCGATCCAACATAAGAGCGTCATTTGCCATGTCACAGCCTCCTTCCAAATGCCGGAAGAGGGATTTGAGCATCAATCCGCAATGCCACAAGTCGCCGGACCGGAGCAATTTATCAATGAACATGAGATGATGTTAAAAGTAGCACAAACTCTGCCGGATAGCCTTAGCGAAAAATTTGCTCAAGAACGTCCATTCGAGGTTCACAGCCAATATTTAAACAATCCGTTTGATGGCCGCATCTTGCCACCGGAACAATATGCTTGGTTTAAAACCAATGGCGAAGCACCGTTGGATTTACCAACACAGCAATGTCTTTTAGCCTATTTTTCCGATTTCCACTGTATTCTGACCGCGCTTCATCCGCATGGTAAAGGCTTTTTACAAAAAGGTATGAAAGTGGCCACCATTGATCACAGCATTTGGTTCCACCGTCCGTTTAATTTGCACAATTGGCATCTACATGCCTTACAAAGCAACAATGCCTCCGGTGGGCGCGGCCTAGCGCGCGGACAGATTTTCGCCCAAGATGGCACTCTAATTGCCACCACCCAGCAAGAAGGGCTAATTCGCTTTGCACCATAGCCATTTTAAAATCAACTCTAATAAAATCAATAGCTTACATTCTATTTTTGGAAAAACTCTGATGTTCATTAGGGCGTTTAAATTATACATAGGCAATAAAAAAGCAGACATTTCATTTCGTCTGCTTTTTTAATTTTCCATCCATTAACGCATGGTAACGAATTCTTCCGAACCGGTCGGGTGAATCGCCACGGTATTATCAAAATCGGCTTTTGTTGCGCCCATTTTGATTGCCACAGCAAAGCCTTGGATCATTTCATCCACACCAAAGCCAATACCATGTAAACCAACAATTTTTTCCTGCGGACCCACACAAACCAATTTCATTCGACAAGGTTGACGATGTTCGGTAACCGCCGTGTACATCGCTGTGAAAGAGGATTTATACACTTTCACATTTTTCTCACCGTATTTTTCGATAGCTTGTGGCTCGCTTAAACCCACAGTACCAATTGGCGGATGACTAAATACCACGGAAGGTACCAAATCATAATCCAAATGTTCGTTTGGTTTGCCGTTAAACAAGCGTTCCGATAAACGACGACCTGCCGCGACAGCTACCGGAGTCAGCTCAATACCGCCCTCAATAATGTCTCCCACTGCATAAATGCCTGGAACATTGGTATTTTGGAATTTATCGGTTTTGATAAAGCCACGAGCATTGGTTTCAACCCCGACATTATCCAAACCGATAGTATCGGTTGCCGGTTCACGACCAATTGCCCAAATCAGACAGTCTACGGTAATTTGACGTTCATCATCAAAATATAGATTTAGGCTACCATCGGCATTCTTCACCACTTTTTGAATAGTGGAATGTTTATGCAAATGAATGCCATCCTGTTCTAACACTTCCACCAAGGTATCCACTACCATTGGGTCGAAATTACGAATTGGGGCATGGCGACGTACTACTAAATGGGTTTCCGCCCCTAAACTATTTACTACGCCCGCCAATTCCACAGCAATATAGCCTGCGCCGCTAATTGCAACCCGTTTTGGTAATTCACGCAACGCGAAGAAACCGTTGGAATCAATACCGTATTCCTGACCTTCAATGGCTGGACGGCTTGGACGGCCTCCGGTGGCAATTAAAATATGATCCGCAGTAATTTGTTCCTTACGACCATCCTCATAGCTCACTTCGATGGTATTTTTATCGATAAAACGACCGAATCCCGCATATACGTCCACATTATTTTTCGTCAATACATTGTTATAGGATTGATGAATGCGGCCAATATATGCTTCGCGGCTTTCTATCAATTTGGCAAAATCAAAACCTTTTACATCCACATCAAAGCCATAGGAAGGGGCATAGCGATGAATAGCTTCTGCGATTTGAGCCCCGTAAAACATCACTTTTTTCGGTACACAACCAACGTTCGCGCAGGTTCCGCCCAAATGTTTAGCTTCGACAATGGCACATTTTTTGCCATAACTGGCTGCACGATTGATAGATGCGATACCGCCGCTACCGCCGCCAATGGCAATATAATCGTAATGTTTGCTCATAATATTGATCCTTACTTGATATGAAATTATCAGCAGCTATTCTGCCGAAAAGCCATCACAATTGCTATATATCAATGCGATTGACTTTGCCGAATAAAAAATGCGGCCGACTGATTGCCGACCGCATTGCATAAGCCCAAACCGCTCTTAGAATTTATAAGATACGGATAATTTGTAGTTACGGCCCGGATCATAATCCACCGCACCATAGTATTGCGTACTTTGGTCTTTATAAGCTCGATTAAAGATATTATCGATACCAAATGTGAGCTCAAGGCCTTTCACCTGTTGTGGCGCCCAGCTAACATAAGCATTGCTCACCGCATAGCTTTCTTTCAGCGTATCACCGGTTGCTTTGTGTTCATAGACTTTACGTACCAACATGGTATTCCAGCCTAAATCCACTTGCGCAGACGGAATGTAATAATTCAAACCAAAAGTATAGCGATCTCCGGCATCCGGGAATGCGGTGTAATTATGATCGTCTTTTTGTTTACTACGCGCACGGGCATAGGTGATGGAGGCAGACAAATTATCAATACGATATTTTGCAGACGCTTCCACACCTTTTAACACCACCTTGCCTAAGTTGGCATAAATACTACCGCCACCATTCGGATTAGTTACGCTTTGAGTGATATTGTCATAATCGGTATGGAAATATTTTGCCGTAATGGAGAATGAATCATCCTTATGGAACAGATTATCCTTTGCATAGTTAAAACCGGCTTCTTTATTATCCCCACGAGTTGCCTCTAAACCGGCGGTATAACGCCCCGGAGCCACTAAAGCAAGCTCACCAAATCCCGGACCTCTAAATAATTCGGTGTAATTACCAAATACCAACAAATCATCGGTGATGAAGTATTTCAAGCCCAAGGCTTTTGAGAAGCGATGGTACGTTTTACTGAAATCAATGTAATCCGCTTTGAAGTGGTCAAAACGTACTCCCGGAGTCACAATGAAATTTCCTAACGCGATCGCATCTTCTAAGTAAACGGAAGTGCTATAGGCGCGTTGCTCGTAATCTGGACGCTGGGTCACAACGCGGGTTCGGCGATTGGTATCACTACCACCATAACGCAATGCGGTGGTTTTATAATATTCAACACCAGCCAACAGATTATGGGAAGTTGCCCCTAAATCAAATAAAGAGCGGTTGGATAACATACCGCCAACGGTTTTCACATTGGTTTTTGGAGAACCCATAGAAGAACTTTCATTTTCTGTGCTATATACGTTGGCCTTTAGATCAACTAATTTATTATTGGTCGGTTTATAGCCATAAGCCAATGTATAAGTACGGCGCTCAATACCGGTATAAGCCTTGCCATGGGAGGCCTCTGTGTAACCTCGTTGTCCCGGTTGTGGCACATCGCCCAAACACATACCGAAATTAGCACGGAAACAGCTCAAGGCTGTATTATGGTAACGTTCGGCAGAAATTTTTACCCATTGTTCTGGGCTAATATTGTATTTGGCTTTGAGTAAGTAATTTTGCAAATGACCTTTATTTTGGTTTTTCAAACCATTGCCGTCTGTCCCATTAATTTGATGACGATAGTTAAAATACCCCAATAAATCCCAACCACCGGTACGACCGTACAATGTGGCGGTAGCTTGATGGGAATTACCATTACTGCCCCAACCATATTTTACTTTACCGCCAAAGTTTTGCCCTTCTTCTAGCATATCGGCCGCATCAACGGTTTCAAATTTAATCGAACCACCTAAGGAGCCGGCACCGGTTGCCACGGAATTAGCCCCGACATCAATATCCACCCGTTTCAAAATTTCCGGATCGATACCGTAGTTACCGCTATGGTGGAAGGAATAACCATCCTGACGGGCACCATCCACTGCGACAGTTAAATATTCTTCGCTGACACCACGAATATTGTAGCGTTCAACGACTGACCGACCACCATTGACATTCACGCCAGGTACTCCGCGTAATACATCCGACATTTTTGTTGCCTGACGTACCTTTACAACCCCTTTGGCTGCCACATTTGATACCTGTGGTGAATAGTTATCACTCACCACATCAATAGTATCCAACTGTTCATTGCTCTCCGTAGCCTGTACATTAAAGGCCACAAAAGCCGCCAACGGCAGCAACGTGAATTTCATTTTTTTCATATAAACACCTCACCATAAAATAACTGATAATTATTATCGTTATTTTTTATGTCATCTGTCAAGGTAAAGCATTTCTTCGTTTTTCAATAAGTTCCATCACATAAACAAATTTTTTATTGCAATTCATCGCTATTTGCGTAAAATCGCGCGCTTTCACGGGTTCCCTCACCCCGTCTTTACACATTCAAAAAGGATTAAAACTATGCAAAAAACATTTATTTTTACCCATCAACAAAAGCGTAATGCGCTGTTTATTCTTTGTTTTTTCCACATTTTTATCATTGCAGCCAGTAATTATTTTGTGCAAATTCCCTTTGAAATCCATGTGCCGCTACAACGTTTTGGTGCCCTTGAGGATTTCTCTTTTCATAGCACCTGGGGCACCTTAACTTTTCCATTTATTTTCTTGGCTACCGATTTAACTGTGCGGATTTTTGGGGCAACCAGTGCTCGCCGCATTATTCATTGGGTGATGTTGCCGGCATTAATCGTTAGCTATGTAATATCGGTCATTTTTTCCAATGGACAATATCAAGGGCTGGGCGTACTTGAGGAATTTAATCTATTCGTTTTCCGTATCGCCTTCGCCAGCTTCTGCGCTTATGTATTCGGTCAATTACTGGATGTGTTGGTATTCAATAAATTACGCCAATTGGCAATTTGGTGGGTAGCACCGAGTTGTTCGATGATTTTTGGTTCAGCTGCCGATACGCTTATGTTCTTTGGCGTTGCCTTCTATCAAAGTAGCGATCCTTTTATGGCTGAAAATTGGATGCAATTGGGGTTTGTCGATTATTTGTTTAAATTATTAATTGGTATGTTGCTATTCGTGCCTGCTTATGGCGTTTTATTGAATGTTTTACTGGTGCGTTTGCAAAAATTGGCCGGGAAATAGATTTTTAGGTGAATACCAATAAAATCAATAACTTACAGTTGATTTTTGATAAAACTCTTGATTTTGAAGGGGCGTTTAAAGCGCCAAAATAGACTTCACGAAGGGAATGGTGAGATTGCGTTTGGCCTGCAAAGAGGCTTGATCAAGTTGCTCGAGTGTCGCTTTGAGTGTGGCCATATCGCGATCCAGGCGATTAAATAGAAAATGGGCGGTTTCTTCCGGCAATACAATGCCGCGTTGGTGGGCATTTTGCTGTAGCCAAGCCAGTTTTTGTGCATCGCTGAGCGGGATTAATTGGTAAGCCTCGCCCCATTTCAGTCTGGATGCTAAATCCGGCAATTGCACCGGCAAGGCATTTGGCGAACAATCGGCTGCTACCAATAAACGGGTTTGCTGATTAGCTTTGATACGGTTAAATAGATCAAAGAGCGCAATTTCCCAATCACTCTGCCCAACTACCTGCTGTACATCATCCAAACAAACCAGCTGTTGGTTTTCTAAATTATCCAATACCGCCGGCGAAAAATAACGCGATTTACTCAAGGGCACATAAATTGCAGACAGCCCCTGATTTAAATAATCGTTGCTGAGCCCACGTAATAAATGGGTTTTTCCGGTACCGGCTGCGCCCCACAAGTAGAAAAAGTGCTGGTCTGATGCTTTTTGCTGTAAGGAATTAAGCAATAGCGCATTATTGGCTCCATCAAAATTCGCCAAAGTGTCGCTGTCAATTTGTTGAATGGGCAGGGAAAGCTGTTGAGGCACAATAAACTTCATCTCTGAGTGAAATAAAAAAGGGTTAAATCGGCATTTAACCCTCTCCTTTAAGCGGCGCTTATTCTACTTGATTTTTAGCTTTTGGCAAAATCAGGTTCAATACGATGGCAACAATCGCACATAGGCTAATGCCCTTAAGTGAAACCGCATCTCCAACGTTTACGAACATGTTACCGATTCCGAAGGTCATTACAACGGAGATAATGCATAGATTGCGTGGTTCGGTCACATCTACTTTGCCCTTAATTAAGGTACTCATCCCGACTACCGCAATTGAGCCGAATACCAACATCATAATCCCCCCCATCACAATGGTTGGAATAGTACTTAAAAAGGCACCAACTTTACCGCAGAAAGAAATCGCAATCGCCCAAACGGCCGCCCAAGTCATAATGTTCGGATTAAAGTTACGGGTTAGCATAACCGCCCCTGTCACCTCTGCATAGGTGGTGTTTGGAGGACCACCAACTAAGGATGCCGCCGCAGTAGCCACACCATCCCCTAATAAGGTGCGATGTAATCCCGGTTTTTTAAGGAAATCTTTACCCGTCACCGAACTAATCGCCATGATTCCGCCAACGTGCTCTACCGCCGGTGCAATGGCAATCGGTAACATATAGAGGATGGCTTCCAAATTAAATTCCGGTTTGGTTAATTTCGGTAAGGCGAACCAAGGTGCATCATAGAGAGGTTGGAAATTAATCAACCCTAAGCATAGGCAAAGAATATAGCCAACGGCAATCCCGAACATAATTGGAATTAGTTTCATCATGCCTTTAGCAAATACTGCCACCGATAAAGTGGTGATTAAAGTAACCATAGATACCAGCACCGCATCGTTATAAGCGTAGGCACTATTTTTACCCAAGGCCATATCTACCGCGACCGGCGCTAAGCCCATCCCGATAATAATGATCACCGGTCCAACTACTACCGGTGGGAATAGACGTTCTAAGGCCGCACTACCCCGCAATTTGACTAAGGTGGACAAACCTAAGTAGACGATACCCGCGCAAGCCAAGCCCCCCATTGTGGTTGGAATCCCCCAGGTTTGTACGCCATATTGAATTGGAGCAATAAAGGCAAAGGAAGATGCCAAGAAAATGGGTACCTGTTTACCGGTACACAATTGGAATAAGAGGGTGCCGATACCGGCGGTCAGTAAGGCGGTATTGGAATCCAAGCCGGTAATTAACGGCACAAGAACCAAGGCGCCAAAGGCCACGAATAACATTTGTAAGCCGACAAAAGCCTGCTTACCGACACTTTGCACTTCAGGTGCGTTTTGTTGATTTGTAGTCATGAAGTTTCAACTCTCTGTTTGAATTAACTAAAAGTGCGGTCGGTTAATGTTTTCACGCACCGAAAAAAGACGGCAATCAATGCCGTCTTAGGTTAAGGGAAATTATTTCGTCCCGAAAATCTTATCGCCCGCATCCCCCAAACCAGGAATGATGTAGCCGTGTTCATTTAAATGATCATCGATTGCAGCGCAATACAGTTCGATATCCGGATGGGCTTTTTCCAGAGCCTTAATACCTTCAGGCGCAGCAACCAATACCAATACTTTGATATGTTGGCAGCCTTTGGCTTTTAATAAATCAATGGTAGAAATCATTGAACCGCCGGTGGCCAACATTGGGTCAACCACGATAGCCAAACGTTCTTCCAAATCACTCGCTAGTTTTTGGAAATAAGGCACTGGTTCTAAGGTTTCTTCATTACGATAAATCCCCACAACACTGATACGAGCGCTTGGAATATGCTCCAATACACCATCCATCATACCGAGACCGGCCCGTAAAATTGGTACTACGGTCACTTTTTTGCCTTTGATACGGTCCACTTCAACCGGGCCGTTCCAGCCTTCAATGGTCACTTTTTCCGTTTCCAAATCGGCAGTCGCTTCGTAGGTGAGGAGACTGCCGACTTCGGTTGCCAGCTCACGGAATTTTTTCGTGTCGATATCGGCTTCACGCATTACGCCGATTTTATGTTTAACGAGGGGATGTTTGACTTCGACTAATTTCATGTTCTGCTCCTTTTTACCGTTCAAAAAACAAATCGGCGAATTCTAGCCTAGAATGCATGAAAAATATAGAGTAGAAAAAAATAAATATTGGCAATTAGATACAACCACCACAACTGCCACAGCGCCAGTCTTCTTTATTTACCGCTTGATAAAAGGCGCGAAAGAGCATTTCTTCTAAGGGAATATCATGGGTAATAAATACATCGGAAAGCCAATCAATATTTTCGACAATCCAGTCGTCTTCTTCTAAGCCTTCGCGATAAAGCTCATCTTCAGGATCCATAAAATTATAAATATTATTGGTGCCCATATCTTTTTCACTACGCTCTAGCGGAAGGGTGAGTGGTAGGCCTTTATAGTTGATAATCCAATGGCCTAAACAAAGAGTATTACCCTGAGTTGACCAACGGGCATAGAAAGGATTTTCAGTCATGACAACAAAAAAGAAAAAGAGAGATGAATATTTTTAGTATAGTCCTTTAAGAAGCTATCACCATACTAAATAGAGGGTAAATCGCCCGCCCAATAAGACGGATTTTGGCTGGAATATCAATGGTAAAAAGCAATTCTGCCACTTGCCAGAAAAGAACAACGGCTGCCATTTTATCCGGCAGCCGTTTTATTATTGATTAGATGTGCTGATTAATAAATGCAGCCAATTGACCTTTTGGTAATGCACCAACTTGAGTTGCCACCAATTGACCATCTTTGAATAATAATAAAGTTGGGATACTACGAACGCCGAATTGTGCCGGAGTCACTTGGTTCTCATCCACATTAACTTTAACGATTTTCACTTTACCCGCATAAGCCGGTGCCAATTCATCTAATACCGGGGCAATCATTTTACAAGGACCACACCAAGGCGCCCAGAAATCGACTAAAACGGGAATATCGGACTTAATGACCTGTGCATCAAATTCAGCATCATTGATATGTAATACTTCACTCATGTTTTTTTCCTTATTTTGCTTTCGGCTTATCGCCTGTGAATAAACGGGGCACATCATATCACAAGGATTGTGCCCCGCCACAAATTGGTTTGATTGTTAAAATCTTAAACGGCTTTTACCTTATTTTGACAATCCTTACCCTGTGCAACTTGGTAGATATTAGCCAATGTCACATCTGCAATTGCGGTCAATGCCTCTTCCGTTAAAAAGGCTTGATGGCCGGTAATCAACACGTTATGGCAAGAGGAAAGGCGGCGGAATACATCATCTTGCACCACCTCGTTGGATTTATCCTCAAAAAATAAATCCCGTTCATTTTCATAAACATCCATCCCCAAGGCACCAATTTTCCGTTGTTTTAAGGCATCGATCGCTGCTTGAGTATCAATTAAACTACCACGGCTGGTATTGATGATCATTACACCATCTTTCATTTTGGAGAAAGCATCTCGATTCAACAAATGGTAGTTTTCCGGAGTTGCCGGGCAATGCAAACTGATAACATGGGAACGATGATATAGTTCATCCAGTTCCACATATTGTGCTCCCAATTCCTCAGCTAGCGGATTTTTAAATGGATCATAGGCCAGAATATGCATGCCAAAGCCACGTAAAATACGCATTACCGCCACGCCAATTTTACCGGTTCCAATCACCCCAACGGTACGCCCGTGCATATTAAATCCAATCAATCCTTCTAACGAAAAATTGGCTTCACGGGTGCGTTGATAAGCGCGGTGAATACGGCGATTTAACGTCATCATTAAGGCTACTGTATGCTCGGCAACGGCTTCTGGAGAATAAGCGGGCACACGCACTACGGTTAGCCCCAATTCCTCAGCTGCTTGCAAATCAACATTATTAAAACCGGCGCAACGCAGCGCAATAATTTTTACCCCCATCGCCGCCAGTTTTTCCAATACCTTACGACTACCATCATCGTTAACAAAAATACACACAGCTTGGCAATGCTCAGCCATTTTGGCCGTCCTTTCGCTCAACATAAAATCGAAGAATTCCAAATCCAATGCATATTTTGCATTGATTAATTCTAAATATTTACGATCGTAACTTTTCGTACTGTAAACCGCGACTTTCATCCTGACCTCCGAAATTTAACGTTATTTCAACTGAGCCAATGCCTGTGCTAAATCCGCTTTGATATCTTCAATATTTTCCAATCCGACAGAAAAACGTAACAGATTATTGGTAATACCGCGTGCAACCCGTTCAGCCTCTGGAATATCCATATGGGTTTGGGTAGCCGGATAAGTAATAAAACTTTCCGTTCCCCCCAAGCTCTCAGCAAAGGTGATCAATTTAATCGCTTTCAAAAATGTGTTAACCCAAGCTTCATCCTTCAAACGGAAAGACAACATTCCCCCCTTATTTGGATAAAGTACGCTATCGACTTGTGGTTGCGCCGCCAAAAACTCGGCCACTTGACGGGCATTCGATTGATGACGTTCCATACGCAACGCCAAGGTCTTCATCCCACGAATCGTTAGCCACGAATCAAATGGCGAAAGTACCGCCCCTGCCCCATTTTGAATATAGGCAATTCGATCGCATAACGCTTGACCTTTAGCCACAATCAGACCAACCAATGCATCATTGTGGCCGGCAATGTATTTGGTACCGCTGTGAATCACCAAATCGGCCCCTAAATCCAATGGACGGGACAACACCGGTGTTAAAAATGTATTATCGGCAATTAATAACAATTGATGTTTTTTAGCTAAAGTGGCAATCGCTTGTAAATCGCATTCTTCCATCAATGGATTGGATGGTGTTTCAATAAAGATCGCTTTGGTATTGGCATTAATCGCGCCTTCAATTGCCGCTAAATCGGCGGTATTTACATAAACCGGTTTAACGCCATTATTATTTTTATAGGCAAAATCCAACAAACGATAAGTCCCACCGTATACATCACTACCAACAATCCACTCATCGGGTGCAGTAAATAGTGTCATCAGAACTTGAATAGCTGCCATACCGGAAGAAAAAGCAAAACCACGATCGCCATTTTCTAATTTAGCAATAGTGTCTTCCAATACCGTACGGGTCGGATTCTTAGTACGGGTATAATCATAACCGGTGCTTTCACCGATGCCATGATGGCCGTAGGCGGTCGATAAATAAATCGGCGCAGAAACTGCACCGGTCGGAGCATCACTACGATTGCCCGCTTGAGCAAGTAAAGTATCGATTTGATATGTTGTTGTCATGTTTACCTCAAGAAATATTTGTCTGCCTCGTCTGGCTGGGCCACACTTCCACGCACACGAAAACGCCATCGCATTTTTTCGAGTTTTATCAAAAATAAGAGCTAAGTCATTGATTTTATTAGAAGTTGTTTAAAAACGAAGAAATCGCCGAATTCACTACAACGCGTTCAAGAAGTGCCCCTAACGCTACCGGGCATTTTATAAAAACGCCACAATTTTGGCACAAAGCGTTCGGGGTGCAAAGGGGAATTTGCCATTTCCCCCTCAACAAGGCATTTATGCGTAGGGAAAATCGGGAAACGGAGGTTTTTTCGACAGTCGCACTTTTTTTGCGGAAATGCTAATTGACAGCCATTTAAATATCCGTAAAATGCGCACTACTTTTTTGCGGGAATAGCTCAGTTGGTAGAGCACGACCTTGCCAAGGTCGGGGTCGCGAGTTCGAGCCTCGTTTCCCGCTCCAAATGGCGTGTTAGCAAAGCGGTTATGCACTGGATTGCAAATCCATGTAGCTCGGTTCGACTCCGGGACACGCCTCCATTACAACATAAGTTGTTACTGCCCGAGTGGTGGAATCGGTAGACACAAGGGATTTAAAATCCCTCGCCTTTCGAGGCGTGCCAGTTCAAGTCTGGCTTCGGGCACCATTTAAATATCCACAAATTCAAAGAATAGTCGCAATAAGCGGCTTTTTTTATATCTAAAATTTAGTCTTTATCATCAATCTTTGGCGTATAAAAAAACCTCCGCATGCGGAGGTTTTTGCCATGAGGAATTATTCTTTGAATTGTTCCATCATTTCTTGGGCTTTTTGTACCATTTTTTCCGAACCGACAAATAACGGTATGCGTTGATGTAGCGCGGAAGGTTGGATGTCTAAAATACGACGATAACCATCAGAAGCAATACCACCAGCCTGTTCAGCTAAGAAGGCCATCGGATTACCTTCATATAATAGTCGTAATTTGCCTTCAGGATAGGTTGTTGCGCTCGGATAAATATAAATCCCACCTTTCAATAGATTACGATGAAAATCTGCTACCAATGAACCGATATAACGGGAAACATAAGGACGTTGAGTCGCTTTATCTTCTTCTTGGCAATATTTAATGTATTTTTTAACCCCCATTGGGAATTTTAAATATTGTCCTTCGTTAATCGAATAAATCTTACCTTCCTTCGGCATTTGCATATTTTCATGGGAAAGACAGAAAGTACCAATTGACGGATCATAAGTAAAACCGTTCACACCGTTACCCGTGGTATACACCAACATTGTGGAAGAACCATAAACGATATAACCGGCGGCAACCTGTTTATTGCCCGGTTGCATAAAATCTTCTAACACAACCGGTGTTCCAATTGGAGAAATACGGCGGTAAATAGAGAAAATGGTACCGACGGAAACATTCACATCGATATTTGAAGAACCATCAAGCGGATCGGTAAGAATTACATATTTAGCATTGCGACCGCGTTCCGTATCGAAGGCAATAAAGCTTTCCTCCTCTTCGGAAGCAAAACCGGCCACTTCCTCACGCGCCATCAAGGCGGCTTTCATAGTATTGTGGGCAAATAAATCCAATTTCATTTGGCTTTCGCCCTGTACGTTTTCAACACCAGATTGGCCTAAAATGTTGGTTAATCCAGCTTTATTAATGTCACGATGAATAATTTTTGCTAATAACTGAAGCGAAGACAAAATGCCACTCAATTCCCCTTTGGCATTCGGATATTCCGCTTGACGTTCAACAATAAACTCACTCAATGTTTTCATAAATTCCTCTTTTTCAATTGTAAAAATTGCTGGGATTATAGGGGATTTTAGTCAATCTCTGAAAAACCGATTTTCAAGAATGAGATCTCCATCACACTTCCAAGAGAAAAAATACGGAACAAAACCTAAATTCTGTCCCGCATTGATTTTTATAGAAAATTTAGTTTAAAAACTAGGCAACTTTAACAATCCAGCCTTCTGGTGCTTCAACATCGCCAAATTGAATTCCAGTAAGTTCATCATAGAGACGTTTCGTTACCGGCCCGACTTCGGTTTCAGAGTAGAACACATGGAAATCATCACCATATTGAATACCTCCAATTGGTGAAATTACCGCGGCTGTACCACAAGCGCCCGCCTCGGTAAATTTATCCAATTCATTGATATAAATATCGCCCTCAATAGTTTCCATGCCTAAACGCTCTTTTGCTAAATACAATAAAGAATATTTAGTGATACTCGGTAAAATTGACGGTGAAAGTGGTGTGATAAATTGGTTATCTTTGGTAATTCCGAAGAAATTCGCCGCTCCCACTTCTTCAATTTTAGTATGCGTTTTGGGATCAAGATAAATCGCATCGGCGAATTTACGCTCAGCAGCCAATTCATGTGGCAATAAGCTAGCAGCATAGTTTCCACCAACTTTTACGCCACCAGTGCCTTGTGGTGCAGCACGGTCATAATCGGTAACCAAGAAATTAGACGGTTTCAAACCACCTTTAAAATAGGCCCCCACCGGGCAAGCAAATACACTGAAAATGTATTCCGGTGCTGGACGAACACCAATATTTTCACCAACCCCGATAACAAACGGACGAAGATATAACGTTGCTCCTGAACCATAAGGTGCAAGCCATTGTTCATTGGCTTTAACTACTTCCTTACAAGCTCTAATAAACATTTCCGTCGGCACTTGTGGCATTAACAAACGATCACAAGTATGCTGCATACGTTTAGCATTTTGATCCGGACGGAAAAGATTGATTGAACCGTCTTTGCAACGGTAGGCTTTTAGACCTTCAAAACACTGTTGACCATAATGTAATGCGGTTGAGCCTTCGTGAATATGCAAGGTGCTATCTGTGGTGAGGCTTCCCTCATCCCATTTACCATCTTTCCAATGGGCGATGAAACGAAAATCGGTTTTAATATATCCAAAGCCGAGGTTTTTCCAGTCTAAGTCTTTCATTTTGCTTCCTTTAATACTGAATGAGATGAAATAAAACGGGGTTTAATCTACACCATTCAAGACGGGATGAAAACCGAAAAATCTATTAATCCGGTAAAATTTGAGCTCAATTAAGAAATCTCTATGTTAGAATGGCAGGCGAAAAAAAAACGCCACATTCGTGAAAATGTGACGTTTAACCAAAAGGTTTAAAATAATATACAGGAAGTAAGAAGAGTAACAAGAGGTTACTCCCGTTCGGTTGCCCGAACTATATGCAAACACAACATCATACTTAAGTCTGAAATTCATTAACACATAAGAATCAACCTAAAGTATGCGCGCATTGTAGGGATAAGGAAGTGCTCCGACAAGTGACGATTTCTTATTCTAGATATAAAAAAAACTAATCCGAAAACCCCATAACCCCCTGGAAAAACGGTTAATTGGCCAAAATAAATTTATGTATAAACGATTGCCTCCCTTGAATTCACTGAAATCCTTCGAATCTGCTGCACGTCATTTGAGTTTTACAAAAGCGGCTGATGAACTCTTTGTTACCCAGGCTGCAGTCAGCCATCAAATTAAATTATTAGAAGATTTCTTAGGCGTTACTCTTTTTATTCGTAAAAATCGTTCCCTAGAGCTAACCGAATTTGGCAAAGTTTATTTTGCCGATATCAATAAGATTCTACGCCGTCTGAATGAAGCGACAGAACGCTTATTGAGCCTAAAAAGTAATCCGCACCTTACTATTAGCGTACCACAAACCTTTGGCAGCCAATGGCTTATCCCACATTTAAGTGAATTTAACCAACTGCATCCGGAAATAGAAGTTCGTATTGAAGGAATGGATCAGGATGAAGGCCTACTCGGCAAAGAAATTGATATTGCAATCTATTATGGAAAAGGTCACTGGGAGAATCTGCAGGTTGATCGTCTTGGTGAAGAAAATCTTCTCATCTTAGCTTCCCCCAAATTACTCCAAGAGAGTCCTATCGAACAACCTTCCGATTTGACTAAACATACGCTCATTCACACCCATACCCGTGATAACTGGCGAGCAATGACCTCGCATTTAGGCTTGGATGAACTGAATATCCAACAAGGACCACTATTTAGCCATACGTTTATGGCGCTGCAGGCGGCGATACATGGTCAAGGCATTGTGCTGGCTAACCAATTATTGGCGCAGCAGGAAATCGATCAAGGCCATCTGCAAATTGCCTACCAAACCCAACTACGCGATCCTAAAACCTTTTATGTGGTCAATCACTTAGATCGCTTAGATGACAAACCTATCCAGGCTTTTCGCAGTTGGATCATTAACTCAATAAAATATAAAGAAAATGAATAAATTAGCCCTTTATTGCCGCAGTGGTTTTGAAAAAGAAGCCGCAGCAGAAATTAACGCTAAAGCCGCCGAACTAGGTGTTTTTGGTTTTGCTCGCGTAATCGATAATAGCGCTTATGTGATTTTTGAATGCTATCAACCCGGCGAGGCCGATCAATTGGCCCGTCAATTACCTTTTAACGAATTGATTTTTATCCGCCAACTGATTGTCGTCAGTGATTTGCTACAAAATCTCGATCCAACGGATCGCATCAGTCCAATTTTGGCGCAGTATCAAGTGCTCCATCAACGCCTCAATCTGCAAAAAGCCAGCGAGCTTTGGTTGGAAACCGCCGATACCAATGAGGCTAAAGAGCTATCTACTCTCTGCCGTAAACTCACGGTGCCGTTGCGCCAACGCTTAAAGAATCAAGGTTGGTTAAAAGGCCTACCGCACCAAGGTATGGTTCTGCATGTTTTCTTTATCGCATCCAATGCCTGCTATGTGGGTTATTCCTATGCTGATAATCATGCACCTTACTTTATGGGCATTCCGCGTCTGAAGTTCCCGGCCGAAGCGCCAAGCCGCTCTACCTTAAAATTGGAAGAAGCAATTTTAACCTTTATCCCTCGCCAAGAAGAAGCCAAACGGCTTAATGAAAATATGCGTGGTGTGGATTTAGGAGCCTGTCCAGGCGGCTGGACCTATCAGTTGGTAAAACGTGGGCTATTTGTTTATGCGGTAGATCACGGCAAAATGGCGGATAGTTTGCATGAAACCGGGCGTATTGAACATTGCCCTGAGGATGGTTTTAAGTTTCAACCGCCCAAACGTCAGCAAATTGATTGGTTGGTTTGCGATATGGTGGAACAACCAATTCGCATTGCCGAGCTAATTGCCAAATGGTTAGTCAATGGTTGGTGTCGGGAAACTATTTTTAACTTGAAACTACCGATGAAAAAACGCTACTTGGAAGTGCAACGTTGTTTTGATTTACTACGCGACCGTCTGCAAAATGCGGAAATTCCCTTCCGTTTACAGGCCAAGCAGCTTTATCACGATCGCGAAGAAATCACTGTGCATATTCGCTTGTTGAATTCTTAAAACGCCCTATCGGATTTCAAAGCTTTTACCAAAACAGCGCGTAAATCATTGATTTTATTAGCATTAAGTAAAAAACAAAAACGGCAGCGCAATTTATTAGCGCTGCCGTTTTTAATAGCTGGCTTGATTTACCAACGATGACGATGGTATCCGAGTCCAATGGTTGGTACGACTACCGGCGTATACACACCGCCACGTGAATATTTGGTTCGATTGTCACTACGATTCATTGGCATCGGATCTTCACCTTGCTGTGCTACACGGGCTTTATCCTTGGCTGAAACCGTATGGCCACTGGCAACTTGGTTTTGATAGCGCTGTACTGCGCGCATGTCATATACCGGTTGGCTCGGTGTGGCTGGTTGCGGTGCAGTACAAGCGCTTAGGTAGAAGGTCGCGACAATAGCACAAAGTATTTTTTTCATACTTACTCCTTAATACAAATAATACGATTAAGCGTATCTTTTGCTTCATCCAGTTGAGGCTGTGCCCGTTCGTGCGTATTTTTACCCTCTCTGGCTTCCTGTTCCCGAATTTCTTTCATTTTTTTCGGGTCACTGACAGAATACACCGGAACATATTGAACGTTACGCGATTTTCCTTTTTGATAAATCGTTGCACCGACAATCCCGCCGTAATACTCGTCCTCATTATCCGGCGTAACATAATAATTAGTGGTATTAGTTAGATCTACGCCATTTCTACTCACGAAACCATGACAAACGCCAGCTCCGGAAATAAAAATAGAGCGAGAGGAACCTTCCTCGCTCAAATTGTAAACTTCAAACTCAACACTATTTGCCAATTCGCGAATGTCTTTTTGAGACAATCCGGCCTGGTTTACTTGTTTTTTGGCCCCATCGACCACATAGCTGGTCCCGTTATTCACTGCTAATACCGATACGGAAAAGCATGAAACGGCAAAGGCTGAAAGCCAATGACGATAGAAGGACTGAACCATAATTATTCCTTAAGTATCAATCTACCTGATAAAGTTCAATGGGAAGATCGTCAGGATCACGCAGAAAAGTGTACTGCATTCCCGTTAATTCATCAACCTGTAACGGCTCGCAGACAATTCCGCGAGTTGTAAAATAAGCCACTGCCTGCCCAATATCTGTGGTCTTAAATGCCAAATGCCGTAACCCGCAAGCCTCAGGATAACTCGCTCGCGGAGGCGGATTTGGAAAAGAAAAAAGCTCAAGCTGAGAACCGTCGGCAAAACGTAAGTCTAATTTATAACTTTGCCGCTCAGCGCGATAGGTTTCCGTCAAGATCTGCGCCCCTAAAATATCTACATAAAAAGATTTAGAACGCGCATAATCAGAAGCGATAATCGCAATATGATGGAATCCTTGAAGCGGTGTTGCCATTATTGCTGTGCTTTTTCCGGAGTGATGCTTCTCGCCTTTTCTTCTTCCTGTAAAGCCAAGGCATCACGAGCCGCCCGAATACTTTTTTCAATCAGCGGCACTCGTTCATCATCAGCAGGAATCAAACGTAACATCATAGCCCAAGTGACTGCGGCCATTTTATAGTCCTCCGTCTCAAAATAACGGAAAGCCAATAAACTTAGCGCATCGAAATTCGTATGATCCTGGCGAATCACTTCACGCAATAAATCACTACCCTGAGCTTTATCCGTTGGATCTTCGGAATACATTAGGACCTTTGCATACGACAATTTATACTGCAAATTCTCAGGTTCCCGCTTAGCCGCCTGTTGATAGCTATCATAAGCCAAACGACCATTGCCTAAATTCATCCCCAGTTGTCCTAATAACCACCAATTTTTGGCATTTTTCGGATCTTTTTGTAAATCCATACGTAAGGCAACGGCAAATTGTTCCATTTCAGCCTCAGTCATTGGTTTGGTATCTTCTTCCTTCATGCGTTCGAGGAAATAAGGCAATTTTTGATAGGTCTTATCCATCATACTTTCCGCCTGCCAAGCACCGACTGGAAAATATGCCAAGCCCCCAATAATAAACAAGGACAGTAACCCGGCAATAAACCAAAGTTTACCATAACGTTTATCTTCAATTACCGCAGGCGCTTGGCTCTGTGGAATATCTTCCAATAAGGTTTTTTGTAATTCACTTTTCAGTGTTGTGGCATTCTCAACCAAGCCTTGCGCATCATCCTCATCAATTTCTTTTAAACGGGAAAAATACAAAGCCTTATTTAATTCATCACGTTGTGTTTGGGCTTTTTTCTTGCCCTTACCTAATAGTGGATAAAAACCAATGACAGCAACGATGATGGTCAACAGCACCGCAATTAATGGCAAATTCATTACTTATCCTTTTCCTTTAATAATTCATTTAATCGGCTTTGTTCCGAATCATCTAAAACCGTTTGGAGTTCAGACTCTGTCGGTGATCGTTTTTTACTTCTGAATAACCATGCCACACCGCCTAATAGCAATACTATCGGAGCCGCCCATAACACCCAGGTTGCCGCAGTAATCGGTGGATCGTAAGTAACGAAATGGCCATAGCGTTGCACCATATAATCCACAACTTGCTCTTTGGATTTTCCTTCCTGTAACAATTCAAATACTTTACCGCGCATATCTACAGCAACAGTCGCATTCGAATCAGCAATGTTATTGTTTTGACATTGTGGGCAACGTAATCCTTCGGTAAGGCTGTGATAATCTGCTTCCTGTTGGGGGGAGCTAAAGCTCAATGCATCAATTGCTGCACCAGCAACGGAAGAAGCTAATAACACGGTGGCAAAAATAGCGGCTTTTATCATTATTTCACCTCCGCCAGTTTGTCATATAAAGGTTTAAGGGTTTCATTCCATACCTTTTCATTCACATCTCCGGCCAAGCGATAATGAATAATCCCATTGCCATCAATAACAAAAGTTTCCGGTGCGCCATAAACGCCTAAATCCAAGCCGAAAGAACCCTTTTCATCTTTTAAAACCAGTTTATAAGGATTACCTAAATCACGTAGCCATTTCACTGCTTTTACAGATTCATCTTTGTAATCCAAACCTATGATGGTTACGCCTTGTTGGGCTAATTGATTTAAATATTGATGCTCTGCATAGCAGGTTGGGCACCAAGTTGCCCAAACATTCAATAGAATCGGTTTGCCCTGTTTGAAAATTTCATTCCCGTAGCTTTTATTTTCTAACAAATCGTTTAAGGTTTTCATTGGTACCGGTTGACCAACCAGCGCCGATTCCAATGCTTTAGGATCTTCGCCTTGCGCGTTACGGCCTAATTGCACTAAAAATGTCAACGCAATTGCTAGAAAAACAATTAAAGGGATAAGCAGTTTTTTATTCATAGTATTCAAATCTTAATTAGGATTGACGAACCAATTTACTAAAACGATAACGACGGTCAAACATACACAACAAGCCACCTAATGCCATAAACAGTCCGCCCAACCAAATCCAGCGAATGAACGGCTTATAATATAGCCGCAATGCCCAGGAATTATCATCGAGTTTTTCCCCAAGAGCCACATACAGGTCACGGGTTAATCCCCAATCAATAGCGGCTTCCGTCATCGACATTTTACTTACCGTATAAAAACGTTTTTCTGCCTTAAGGGTAGCTTCCAGTTGCCCATCGTGAGTAACATCAATCTGCGCCAGCCCTCCCAAGTAATTTGGTCCATTGGCATCATGTACTCCACTAAAAGTGAAGGTGTAATCAGCGATCTCAACACTATCCCCGACTTTCATACGCACATCGCGTTCCACGCTGTAATTCTGACTAAATGCTATGCCCCATACAGTCATCGCAATACCGAGGTGAGCCAAAATCATGCCCCAATGGGAACGGGAAAGTTTCGTTATCCCCTTAAAAAAACCTTCACGATGAGTTGCCCGCTGCTGCATTTCATAAAGACTGAGCAACACAATAATCAGCGTCATCATGGTGCCCAGCACCGCACTTAAGGTGATTCTATCTTGTAGCCAATAAGGTAAAGCAAAACCACCAATAGCCATTAAAATCACACTGACTACAACCGGCGTACGGATTGCTGAAAATTGATCACGACGCCATTTTACTAATGGCCCAATGCCCAATAACAAAGCAAAAGGTGTCATGATAATCAGGAACATTTGATCAAAAAAAGGTGCACCTATTGAAATAGTCCCTAAACCCAACTGCTTGTGTACCAGTGGCAATAAGGTGCCTAAAAACACCACACTCAGTGCTGTCATGAGCAAAATATTATTCAATAACAGCATACTTTCACGGGAATATTTTTCCGCATTATCGCGCGAACGAATTTGGTTACCTTTGTAGGCATAAAGAGCCAAAGAACCGCCGATAACGATAACTAAATAGGCTAAAATATACAGCCCTCGGGTTGGATCTGCCGCAAAAGCATGCACCGACACCAAAATACCGGAACGAACTAAGAACGTACCTAACAAGGAAAGGGAAAATGCCAAGATCGCAAGAAGGACCGTCCAGGCTTTAAATGATCCCCGTTTTTCAGTAACCGCTAAGGAGTGAATTAAAGCAGTACCGGCCAACCATGGCATAAAGGAAGAATTTTCTACCGGATCCCAGAACCACCAGCCGCCCCAGCCAAGCTCGTAATAAGCCCACCAAGACCCTAACACAATACCGATAGTTAAAAAGACCCAAGCAGCCATCGTCCAAGGGCGTGACCAACGAGCCCAAGCTGAATCCAATTTACCGGTCATTAACGAAGCAATTGCAAATGCAAAAGCCACGGAAAATCCCACATAGCCCATATACAATAACGGTGGATGGAAAATTAAACCAATATCCTGCAACATTGGATTTAGTTCTCGACCGTCCACAGGAAAATCTGGGAAAGTACGATTAAACGGATTAGAGGTAAATAGCACAAACAGTATGAAACCGATGCTAATCAAGCCCATAATACCTAATACTCGAGCAACCGCTTCTTGTGGCAAATGACGACTTAATAGAGCGACTGCTGCACTCCATAGGGAAAGTAACCAAATCCATAATAATAAGGAACCTTCATGGGAGCCCCAAACAGCCGATAAGCGGTAATACAATGGTAATTGGGTATTGGAGTTATTAACCACGTATTGCACGGAGAAATCATTCACCGCAAACAGGTAAAATAGCGCACCAAACGCAATGGATAAGCAAAGAAAAAGCGCCATTGTTAACGGGCGGGCTAATGTCATTAATTGATTATTGCCCTTAGCTGCGCCCCATAATGGCAAAACGCCTAAAAATAACGAAACGCCCAAGCCCAACGCTAAGGCGTAATTACCCAATTCAGCCATCATTGCGCGCCGCCTTGTGGGTTATTTTGCTGCATTTGTTTGTATTGTTTATCCTGTGCGCTTTCATTTTTTAGATCCACTCCCATCGGGTTATGCACTTTTTGCATTTTCTCACCCAATTCAGGTGGAACATAATTTTCATCGTGCTTAGCCAACACTTCCGATGCTTCAAGTAACGTAGGCTCTTTTAATACACCTTGTGCCACAATCCCCTGCCCTTCACGGAATAGATCCGGCAAAATACCTTCGTATTCCACAGTAATTGACGGCCCAATATCATCTAGATCAAATTTTACTTTTAAACTTTTCGGATCACGCACTACCGAACCTTCAACTACCATGCCACCGACCCGAATACGCTGACCGACTTCCGGTTTTTGTGTAGGGTCATCGTTTTTACCATTAACAATTTCTGATGGCGTATAAAATAAGTCGATATTTTGGCGTAGCGCAAAAAGAACCAGGCCGGTTGCAATTGAAATACCGAGCAGCACAAAAACAATTAAAGATAAGCGGGATTTACGTCTTGGATTCATAGTGTTTGTCCCTTATTTGACTGCTGTAGACGAACTTCCCGTTGGGTTTCACGTAACACATTACGTAATACGGCCTGACGAGCTCGTTTGCTTTGTACGGCCAAAATCACTAATGCGACCAAGCTAATTCCATAACTAAGCCAGACATAAAAGCCGTAGCCGCCCATATTGATAAAATCACTCCAACTCTGGAAAAACATTTTCCACTCCCTCAAAAATAATCAAACTATTGCAATTTTGCGGCTAACTCTTTCACCCAAGGACGTCTACTGTCTTCTTTTAGCAATTCAACACGATAACGTACCAAGGTGAACCAAATGGATAAGAATAAGAAACCGAAAATACATAAAATCAATGGAATTAACATCGGTGTTGCGATAGAAGGTTTCTCAAACTTAGTGATACTGGCGCCTTGATGCAGGGTATTCCACCATTCCACAGAGAAATGAATGATCGGTAAATTAATCACCCCAACGATACATAAAATCCCCGCGGCTTTTGCACCAACGGAACGGTCTGCAAAGGCTGAATAAAGTGCCAATACACCGATATACAGGAAAAATAAAATCAATTCAGCGGTTAAACGGGCATCCCAAACCCACCAAGTCCCCCACATTGGTTTTCCCCAAATAGCACCGGTAACCAGTGCCAAGAAGGTAAACATCGCACCAACTGGAGCCATTGCAATCATGGAAAGATGAGCCGCTTTAATTTGCCATACTAAGGCAATGATCGCCGCTACTGCCATCGAACCATAAACCCCCATCGACCAAATAGCCGCCGGTACATGCACATACATGATACGGAAACTATTGCCCTGTTGGTAATCCGCTGGTGCGTAGGCCAAGCCCCACACAATCCCAACGGCTAACAGTAACAAGGAAATGCCCGCAAACCACGGACTTAATTTCCCACATAAATGATACTGGGTTTCATGTTTGGCATAAGGGTGTAACCACTTCCACATAAAAAGGTCCTTCACACAAAAATAAAAAAACTAATTATCTACGCTAATCCGCAATGCAGCGGCAATTGCAAACGGGGTAAAAGTCACGGCAGCAACAGTCATCGCAGCCAAAATTGCCAATTGGCCGGCATAGGATAAATTTAACGCGGCCGCATCTAAAATCGCCGAAGCAAAAATCAATACCGGAATAAATAACGGCAATACCAACAAACTCAATAACACGCCGCCTTTACGTAAACCGACGGTTAACGCCACGCCGATTGCCCCCAGGCAACTTAAAATTGGTGTTCCCAGTAATAAAGTCAGCACTAAAGCCCACCAAATATTGATCTCCAAGGAAAGCAACAAGGCGGCAATCGGTGAAAGCAAAATCAATGGCAACCCGGTTAACAACCAATGTGCAATGACTTTCGCCAAGGCTGTCAGCGCCAAAGGTTGAGCGGTTAACATCAACTGTTCCAACGAACCATCGATATAATCGTCGCGAAATAATCGTTCAAAGGAAAGCAACGCCGACAATAACGCCGCCACCCAAGCCACCCCCGGTGCAATGCGTGAAAGCAGTTTCGGATCTGGACCAATCACTAAAGGGAATAGGGTAATAACGATCAAGAAAAACCACAACGGATTTAAAATCTCCGCCTGTTTACGGGTGGCTATAAGCAGCTCCCGTCGAATAATCTGCCTAAAAATCATTGGCTCTCCGTGCGGCTTTTAAAATGGGCTAAGTTTAATTTTTCCAATTTCTCGCTTGGAATATCCTGGTGGCTGGTCAAAATCACTATTCCACCTTGTTCGGCATGAGCCTCAAACAATCGGGTCAATATTTGCACCCCATGCTTATCAATCGCAGTAAAGGGCTCGTCTAAAATCCATAATGGTGCTTGCGATAACCAAAGACGCGCCAACGCAATGCGCTTTTGTTGTCCAGCAGACAATTGCCCGGCTGGTAAATCTTCCCGGCCTAACAAACCGACCTTTTCCAAAACATCCCACAGCACTTCATCACCTTGGCGGGCAGCGCTCACCTGCTGATAAAAACGCAAATTCTCCCAAGGCGTCAGTTCCGGTTTAATCCCAGAATAGTGCCCTAAATACAACAAATTGGCCGCATACTCTTCGCGTTGGCGACGAATATCCCGACCATTCCAATTCACTTGTCCTGTCACAGGTTGAGCCAGCCCCGCCATAATCCGCAACAAGCTGGTTTTACCAATCCCATTATGTCCTTCAATTTGCGTCAGTGACTCCACGCCAAACTCCCAAGAGAGTCCAGAAAATAATGGTTGCTCGCCCCGTTGGCAAGCCAGTTCCTGCAGATTTAATTGATAGGTCATAGTAAATAAGGGGCAAAATTACAGAACAAAAAACGGGCGGTATTCTAGCATAAGGGAAAATTTTGGCGACCTTTTCAGGCAATTTAGGCGTAACTATTTAGGCGTAGAAAATATATAGAAAGGTCGTTTTTTTGATTTAAGACAAAGTTTCCCCTATTACAGAAATTAACAAAAAAGCGCAAGATAGACTGATCAAGTATTTGCTTTTTTGTTACTATGGCTCCGCTTTAGCGCTCCACGGACTTTCCATGGAGCTTCACTCATAAAATAGAGGAACGAATATTATGGCTTACACTCTCCCGGAATTAGGCTACGCCTACGATGCACTTGAACCGCATTTCGATGCGTTAACCATGGAAATTCACCATACTAAACACCATCAAGCTTATGTTAATAACGCTAATGCGGTGTTAGAAACCTTACCGGCAGAATTTTCTGAAATGTGTTCAGGCCAATTGATTTCCCAATTGGATAAAATCCCGGCCGACAAACGTACTGCATTGCGCAACAATGCAGGTGGCCATGCCAACCACAGCCTATTTTGGAAATCCTTGAAAAAAGGCACCCAATTACAAGGCGAACTAAAAGCAGCTATCGAACGTGATTTTGGTTCCGTTGATGCCTTCAAAGCAGAATTTGAAAAAGCAGCAGCAACCCGTTTCGGTTCAGGTTGGGCTTGGTTAGTGATCAATAAAGACGGCAAATTATCCGTTGTTTCTACAGCAAACCAAGATTCCCCATTAATGGGCGTAGAAATCGCTGGCTGTGCAGGTTTCCCACTACTTGGTTTAGACGTTTGGGAACACGCTTACTACTTGAAATTCCAAAACCGTCGTCCAGACTACATCAAAGAGTTCTGGAACGTGGTGAACTGGGATTTCGTGGCAGAACGTTTTGCCGCCAAAAAAGTAGCTGATTGCAGCTGCCCGGCAAAATAAGCTCCAATATACATGCTAAAGGCGGTTTCGACCGCCTTTTCTTTTACTTGTAGTTCCCATTCCCCTCCTTCCCCCATAAAAATGCCCCCTCGAAAATAAAAGTTTTTCCGAAAATAGAATATAACCCATTGATTTTATTGACATTGACTTAAAAACAAACTTTTTAGCAATCGTTTGCCTAAAGGCGGACAAATGCGTATAATCCGCCCACTTTAAAAATGAGGAACCTTCATGAACAACAACCTGCTTTATACGGTGGAAGACAAACCACCCTTCGGTTTAAGCCTACTTTTAGCCGCTCAACACCTCCTGGCTGCCCTCGGCGGTATCATCGCTGTGCCCTTGGTTATCGGTAACGTACTCAAACTCCCCACCGCCGATACGGTTACTCTCGTCAACGCCGCCCTCCTGATTTCCGGCGTAGTCACCATCATTCAATGTAAAGGCTTGGGGCCTGTTGGAATTCGCCTACCAAGCGTGATGGGAACCAGCTTTACCTTCGTTGCCGCGGCATTAGCCATCGGTTTTAGTGAATATGGCATTTCCGGTATTTTAGGCGCCTCCTTAGTCGGCTCCTTAGTGATGATTATCGGTAGCTTCTTTATGCCTTACATTCGTAAACTATTCCCACCCATCGTCACCGGTACCGTAGTCATGATGATTGGTCTCAGCCTAATTCCGGTTGCTGTTGACTGGTTTGCCGGTGGTCAACGCGGAGATGCCAACTACGCCACCCCGGAAAACCTGATGATGGCCAGCTTTGTTTTAATCATTGTGGTGACATTAGTGCAATGGGGAAAAGGCATTTTCTCCGCTGCCGCCATCGTCATTGGAATGATGACTGGCTATGTGGTGTGCCTAGCTATGGGTTGGGTAAGTTTTGAAGGTGTACATGCGGCACAAGTCTTCGCTATCCCTCAACCATTACATTTTGGCCTATCCTTCCCAATTTCCGGGATTATCGGAATGTCGATTGCCTATTTAGTGACTATCGTGGAATCTAGCGGTAACTTCTTGGCGCTGGGGAATGCCACACAAACGGAAATCACCGGTAAACACTTACGCGGCGGCGTATTAGCCGATGGTTTGGGGTCTGCCTTGGCGGCCATTATGTCGACCACACCATTCTCATCTTTCTCACAAAATATCGGCGTGATTTCCCTCACCGGCGTTGCCAGCCGTCATGTGGTGGCATTAACCGGCGTACTTCTCGCCTTAGCCGGACTCTTCCCGGTATTCGGTGCATTGATCGTCTCAATTCCGTTGCCGGTATTGGGCGGTGCAGGACTAATGATGTTCGCTATGATCATTGCCGCGGGTATTCAAATGTTGGATAAGGTGGCTCGCAGCAAACGTAATGGCTTGATTATTGCGATCTCCATCGGCTGTGGTTTAGCGGTCACTACCCGTCCGGAATTACTCGACAAACTGCCACATTTCTTTAAGGAAGTATTAGGTTCGGGTATCACCGTTGGTTCCTTGTTGGCCTTAATCCTCAATTTGGTTCTGCCACAAGATAAGACCGAATCGGTAGAAAACGACTAAAGCAAGCATAAAACGCCCATTAGGGCGTTTTTATTTTAACCAAAATAAAAGCCGTGTTTGTCTCCAAACGCGGCTTTGTTTTTCAGAGTTTTTTAAATTTTAACAGCTAACCTATTGATTTATAAGGAGTTGATTTAAAAACCCAAAAATCAGGCTATTTTTACCACTTTTGCCTGTTTAATCATATTATCGGCCACTTCTAAAATGGTAATTTGTAATCCGTCAATTTCGCATACGGTGCCTTCGTTTGGAATATCTTCCAAATGTTCCAAAATATAACCATTAAAAGTACGAGCATCTTCCGTATCCAAATTCCAACCGAACATTTTGTTCAAATCACGTAGATTGGTAGAACCTTCAATAATCATGGAACCGTCCGATTGTTGGGTAACTTCCTCCTCAATAGTCGGTGCGTTTGATGTGGTGAAATCACCAACAATTTCCTCCAAAATATCTTCAAGCGTAATCAGACCTTTGATGTCACCATACTCATCTACGACTAACCCTAAACGCTCTTTATTGGCTCGGAAATTAGCCAATTGTGTTTTTAACGCCGTGCCTTCAGGGACGAAATAGACTTCATCGGCAGCGCGGATTAAGGTTTCCTTGGTAAATTCATTTTTTTCCAATAGCAAACGGAATGCTTCCCGCACGCGTAAAATCCCAAGTACATTTTCATCCATGCTGCCCTTATAAAGCACAATACGGTTGTGGGCGGCATGATTGAGCTGGCGCATAATGGCCTTCCAATCATCATCAATATCGATCCCACCGATTTCGTTGCGCGGCACCATAATATCGTCCACCGTCACATTTTCCATATCCAAAATGGATAGCAACATTTGCGGATGCTGTTCATCCGGCGTCGCTGCACCGGCTTCGGTTACGATAGAACGCAACTCTTCGCTACTAATTACCTGCTGTTGCATTTCCGGCTTCAGCCCGACCATCCGCATTAGGGATTTGGTTAAAATATTCATTGCTAAAACGATCGGATAGAAAATCTTAATCACTACCGTCAACACATGGCTGGAAATAAATGACACCTTTTCCGGATGCATCGCGGCAACGGTTTTCGGGAAAATTTCAGAAAATAGCAACATCACAAAAGTCAGCGCACCGGTAGCAATCGCCACCCCTGCATCACCATATAGGCGCATCCCGATAATGGTGGCCAAGGAGGAGGCCATAATATTTACCAAGTTATTGAAAATTAAGATAAAGCTTAACAAGGTATCGGGTTTTTCCAACAATTTTTCGGCTTTTTGCGCACCACGATTCCCCTGCCCACTGAGAAAGCGCAAGCGGTATTTATTGAGGGAAAGCAGTCCCGTTTCGGAACCGGAGAAATAAGCAGAAATCACCAAACAGGCAATAAGAATGATAAATAACGTACTAAGGGGGATACTGTCCAAGAGGAAATCCTTTTGTTGGTAAATAATCGGCAAATGCACTAGGGCATTGCCCCGATAACAAAAGGCGAACCCTGGTTCGCCTTATGCTTACAACTGATGTTTAATCAATTAAACGACTACCGAAATAGCCAATAGTGAGCAAGATGATACCTGAAATTGCATAAATAATCATCTTTTTTCCTCGCCAGCCCAAGCGCCAGCGGCCAAAACAAGCCACGCCGAATAGAATCCAAGCTAAAAAAGAAAAAATCGCTTTATGCAGATTTTCCAGAGTCACCGCTTGTAGCAAATGATAGGTGCCGGAAATCAGGGTACAGGTCAATAAGACTTCACCGGCGGCAAATAAACAAAAGAAATGTCGCTCCACCAACATCAACGGCGGTACCGCATTAGAAAATGACAGCTTACGCGCCTTCAAACGACGATCTAGCCATACAAACTGCACCGCATACAATGTGGCAATAAAACACACCGCATAGGTAAAAATGGATAAGCCAATATGAAATAGCATAGAACTGTCTTGGCTTAATAATGAAATGATATGCCCCGGCACAAAGGTTGCAGCAATTAAATTAACTATGGTAAAGGCATACACAATCGGCAACACCAGCCACATGGTCGATACATAAAACATGGCTAACGTAGCTAACAGCGCAATGATTACGCTCATTAACGAACCGATTTGCAACAAGGTGAAAGACTGTCCTTCCGCTAAATTTTCCAATACCGGCATAATGCTAATCAAATGACATAATAAGGCCGCAAACGCAGTAAGAAACAGTCCGGTTTTATGCTTGGAAGCATTTCCACCATACAATAAAAACGGCACGATCCATAACAATGCCGCCACATAAAAAATAATCGAAAGAATAGCAAACCACATAATAAGCAATCTCAGGAATAAAGGTTCGCCCATTCTAGCCTATCTTTTCCAAGGCCTGCCATAATTTTCTTGGAATTGATGAAAAATGACGGAATTTCGGTATAATCAGCGCAATTTTGAGCTCAAAACGGAATAAATATGTTTGAAAATTTATCGGATCGCCTCTCTAAAACCCTGCGCAACATCAGTGGGAAAGGTCGCTTAACGGAAGATAATATTAAAGAAACCCTACGCGAAGTGCGTATGGCTTTATTAGAAGCAGACGTTGCTTTGCCGGTGGTGCGCGACTTTATCGCCAAAGTGAAGGAAAGCGCACTTGGTGAAGAGGTAAACAAAAGCCTAACACCGGGTCAGGAATTTCTAAAAATTGTCCGCCAACAATTAGAACATGCGATGGGTGAAGCCAATGAAACCTTGAATCTGGCCACTCAACCACCGGCAGTCATTTTAATGGCCGGTTTGCAAGGGGCGGGTAAAACCACTAGTGTCGGGAAATTAGCCAAATTCCTACGCGAACGCCAAAAGAAGAAAGTCTTGGTTGTTTCCGCCGACGTTTACCGCCCGGCGGCGATTAAACAATTAGAAACCCTCGCCCAATCAGTAGGTGCGGATTTCTTCCCATCTGATGTTCAGCAAAAACCGGTTGATATCGTCAAAGCCGCATTGGCCAATGCAAAACTAAAATTCTATGATGTGCTTATCGTCGATACCGCGGGTCGTTTACATGTCGATGGCGAAATGATGGAGGAAATCAAGCAGGTACATGCTGCATTAAATCCAATCGAAACCCTGTTTACCGTGGATGCGATGACCGGTCAGGATGCCGCCAATACGGCCAAAGCTTTCAATGAAGCCTTACCGCTTACCGGGGTTATCTTAACCAAAGTCGATGGTGATGCTCGTGGTGGTGCGGCCTTGTCAATTCGTCAAATCACCGGGAAACCGATCAAATTCCTTGGGGTAGGTGAAAAAACCGATGCCCTTGAACCATTCCATCCGGATCGCGTTGCTTCCCGTATTTTAGGTATGGGCGATGTACTTTCCTTGATCGAAGACTTGGAACGTTCTGTCGATAGAGAAAAAGCCGAAAAAATGGCGCAGAAATTCAAAAAAGGCGATGATTTCACCTTAGAGGATTTCCGCGACCAGCTGCGTGAAATGAAAAAAATGGGCGGTATGATGTCCATGTTGGAAAAATTGCCGGGGGCGAAAAATCTGCCGGATCACGTTAAAAATCAAGTGGATGATAAAATGTTCCTGAAAATGGAAGCAATCATCAACTCCATGACCCTAAAAGAACGTGCCCGTCCGGAAATTATCAAAGGCTCTCGCCGTCGTCGTATTGCCTTGGGCTCCGGTACGCAAGTGCAGGATGTCAACAAATTGTTGAAACAGTTCGATGAAATGCAACGCATGATGAAAAAAATGCGCAAAGGTGGCATGGCCAAAATGATGCGCGGTATGCAAGGCCTGATGGGCGGTGGCATGGGCGGATTAGGCGGTCTTGGCGGGATGTTTAAACGCTAACCCTGTGCTGACGGAAAATACTTTTGCCCGCGCCCACTCTGACGCGGGCAAAATTTTTTAACTAAACGCCCGGTCAGTTTCCAGAGTTTTCTGAAAAATAGCACGTAACCCATTGATTTTATTAGGATTGATTTAAAAATCAGATTTCTGCTCAGAAAGAGGTAAATCCCGCATTGCTACTGGCCAGAGGGAGCGCAAATCTGTACAATAGCCGACCATTTTTTAGACTCAATTATAGTGACAAGCAAATGACGCAAAAATTACATATCAAAACCTGGGGCTGCCAGATGAACGAATACGATTCATCCAAGATGGCGGATCTGTTGTTAAATACCCACGGCTTGGAATTAACCGAAGTTCCGGAAGAAGCGGATGTGTTGCTTCTGAATACCTGCTCCATTCGCGAAAAAGCGCAGGAAAAAGTATTCCATCAATTAGGTCGCTGGAAAGAATTAAAAAAACGTAATCCCGATTTAGTCATTGGTGTGGGGGGCTGTGTAGCCTCTCAGGAAGGTGAACATATTCGTCAACGTGCGCCTTATGTGGATATCGTATTTGGCCCACAAACCTTACACCGCTTACCGGAAATGATTAATCAAATTCGCGGTGGCAAAAGCTCTGTGGTAGATGTCAGTTTCCCGGAAATTGAGAAATTTGACCGTCTACCGGAACCGCGTGCCGAAGGCCCAACTGCCTTCGTTTCAATTATGGAAGGTTGCAATAAATATTGTACCTATTGCGTCGTCCCTTACACCCGAGGTGAAGAAGTCAGCCGCCCGGTAGATGATGTGTTATTTGAAATTGCCCAACTTGCCGAGCAAGGGGTACGTGAAATTAATTTATTAGGCCAAAATGTCAACGCCTATCGCGGCCCAACCTTTGATGGTGGCATTTGTACCTTTGCTGAATTATTGCGCCTGGTCGCTTCCATTGATGGTATCGATCGTCTGCGTTTTACCACTAGTCACCCCATTGAATTTACCGATGATATTATCGAAGTGTATCGCGATACACCGGAACTCGTGGATTTCGTACATTTACCGGTGCAGGCGGGTTCGGATCGCATTTTAACGATGATGAAACGCGGCCATACCGCATTGGAATATAAATCGATCATTCGTAAATTACGTGCAGTGCGTCCAAATATCCAAATCAGCTCAGATTTCATTGTCGGCTTCCCGGGGGAAACCAATGAAGAATTCGAACAAACCATGAACCTGATCGCACAAGTGAATTTTGATATGAGCTTTAGTTTCATCTATTCTGCGCGCCCAGGCACACCGGCTGCCGATATGCCCGATGATGTAAGCGAAGAAGAGAAGAAACAACGTCTTTATCTATTGCAGGAGCGCATCAACCAACAAGCCGCGCAATATAGTCGCCGTATGCTGGGTACAGAACAACGTGTTTTGGTGGAAGGCCCATCGAAGAAAGACATTATGGAATTGACCGGCCGTACCGAAAATAACCGCATTGTGAACTTCCAAGGCTCACCGGATATGATTGGTAAATTCGTGGATATTAAAATCACTGATGTTTACACCAATTCTTTACGTGGCGATGTGGTACGCACCGAAGACCAAATGGGATTACGGATTGCCCAATCCCCACAAGAGGTAATGAACCGAACCCGTAAGGAAGACGAACTCGGCGTCGGACGTTACCACGGCTAAGAAAAAATAAATGCCGCTAAAACTGCTCGTTTTAGCGGCATTTTTTTATTGAAGAGATACCAATTAAAAAATTAATTAATGACAAAAAAATAATATTTTTTAATCACTTAGATGATTTTTATAAAAAAAGAATTTAGAATTGGCCGATTTTTATTATTGCAAAAAGGTACATTATGAAAAAACTACTTCCTATCGCCGCAGCGACTCTTCTTTCATTAGGCTTAACCGGTTGTGCAACTGAAAGTTCTAAAGTGTTAGAAAGCCCTAAAGTGAACTCTTACAACACCGTTTATAACGGTGTCAAATCCCCTATCTCCGTAGGCAAATTTGATAATCGTTCCAGCTACCAAAATGGTGTATTTTCAGATAACAACAATCAGTTAGGTAATCAGGCTAAAACCATCCTTGTTGCCAACTTACAACAATCCGGTCGCTTTACCGTGCTAGATCGTACCAATATGAGCGAAACGGCAACCGAGTCCAAAATCAAAGGGAAAAAACAAACGATTAAAGGCGCAAACTACATCATTACCGGGGATGTTACGGAATTTGGCCGAAAAACCGTTGGCGACCAACAATTATTCGGCATCCTAGGTAAAGGTAAGCAACAAGTTGCCTACGCCAAAGTGACATTAAACGTAGTGAATGTACAAACCTCCGAAGTCGTTTATGCCGTTCAAGGTGCCGGAGAATTCGCGCTGTCGAATCGTGAAGTATTGGGCTTTGGCGGTACTTCCGGTTACGACTCCACACTCAATGGGAAAGTACTCGACTTGGCCATTCGTGAAGCGGTCAATCACTTAGTGGCCGGTGTGGAATCCGGACAATGGAAACCTGCAAATTAATAAAATAAAACTAAGGAACCAATATGAAAAAATTACAACTGTTTGCCATTACGGCTACAGCGCTAATCCTTTGCGCCTGTTCCTCTCCCCGCCAAAATATTTATGCTTGGGGAACGGAAGGCGCTTATACGGAATCGGTTTATCAATCGATTAACCAAGAAGGCGATCCACAAGAACAAATTCAGCAATTACAAAAAATTATCCAAACCGCCGGTAACAGCAAAGTTCCTCCGGGTTTGTATGCACAGCTAGGTCTGCTTTATGGACAAACCGGTGACTTAGGCAAAATGCACGAAGCCTATCAAAAAGAAAGCCAACTTTACCCAGAATCGGCCCAGTTCATTAACTTTTTGCTGAATAAGGGAACAAAAAACGCTCCTGTACAAAGCACGAAAACTAACAACGCCAAAGGAGCCTCAAAATGAAAAAATATTCCTCTTTATGCATCATTTTAGGGGCAATGTTGCTATCTGCTTGTGCAGGTAAGAAAACGGCTTATGACTATACCAATTATTTAGAAAGCAAACCGCGTTCAATTTTGGTATTACCGCCAACCGATACCACAAATGAAGTCAAAGCATCCTCAGCGGTATTAGCGAATACGATTTACCCATTGGCGGAAAGCGGTTACTACGTGTTCCCTCCAGCGCTGGTAAGTGAAACCTTTAAACATAACGGCTTAACCCAAGCGCAAGAAATCCACAATGTTAACCCACAAAAATTGCAACAAATTTTCGGTGCTGATGCGGTGTTATACATCAATGTGGAAGAATATGGCGTTAACTACCAAATCTTTGATAGTGTGACTAAAGTTAAAGTACGGGGAAAATTGGTGGACTTACGCAGCCAAAAAACCTTATGGGAAGGTGCAGCATACGCGGATGATTCCAACCGTAACAACAATAACGGTGCTATTTTTGCTATGATTGCGGCGGTAGTAAAACAGATTGCTAACAATATTTCCGATAAAGGCTTTAAGGTCTCCGCCATTGCCACCGGCCGTATGTTGGATGCTTCGGGTCAGCAAGGCGACCTGCTTTACGGGCCATATCACCCGAATTATGGGCAAGATCCACAATTCAATAAAAAATAATCTTTCCAAACACACGGTATCCCAATGGGATACCGTTATCACATTGCTATGACGAACTTTATTCCAACCATTATTATTGGCGCCGGTGCAGCAGGTTTGTTCTGTGCCGCACAATTGGGCAAACTTGGGCAACAAGTTAGTGTTTTTGATAACGGCAAAAAAATCGGCCGTAAAATTCTGATGTCCGGCGGCGGTTTTTGCAATTTCACCAATTTAGATGTTTCCGCCGCAAATTACCTCAGCCAAAACCCACATTTTGTCAAATCGGCGTTAAGCCGCTTTAATCAGTGGGATTTTATCGCGAAGGTGGCAGAGCATGGCATTCCTTACCATGAAAAAGAACTGGGGCAACTCTTCTGCGATAATGGCGCTCAAGATATCGTCGCTATGCTACAACAGGAATGTGCTGCAAATGGCGTACATATTCAATTACGCTCAAGCGTTGAATCCGTCCAGCGGCTAGTGGGGCACGAAAATGCCCGTTTTCAATTACAAATCAATGGACAATCTTGGTATTGCCGTAATTTAGTTGTTGCCAGCGGTGGACTTTCCATGCCGGGGTTAGGTGCGACTCCCTTGGGGTATCAATTAGCGGAACAATTTGCCATAAAGGTTATTCCACCGCGCGCTGCCTTAGTTCCCTTTACCTATCGAGAAGCCGATAAATTTCTGGTCTGCTTAGCCGGAATTAGTTTACCTGTAACGATTCAAGCCCAATGCGACCAATCCTTTACCAACCAAATGCTTTTTACCCACCGTGGCATTTCCGGCCCGGCTGTTTTGCAAATTTCCAATTATTGGCAGCCGAATCAACACCTTGTAATCGATCTCCTGCCGCATCATTCGATTATTGAAGAAATAAAACAAGGCAAAAGCAACACACCAAAACTCCAATTGAAGACCCTACTGGGACGTTTGTTGCCAAAAAAATTAGTCGAACTCTGGCTGGAAGTCGGTCTATTACAAGATGAAACCTTAGCGAATCTCAGCAATACGCGTATGGAAAATATCGCCCAATTAATTCATCAATGGCACTTCACGCCAAATGGAACCGAAGGATATCGTACCGCTGAAGTCACTGCAGGCGGTGTGGACACTCATGCGCTGTCCTCTAAAACCATGCAAGCAAAGGATATCGAGGGATTGTTCTTTATCGGTGAAGTATTGGATGTAACCGGCTGGCTCGGCGGTTACAATTTCCAATGGGCCTGGAGTTCGGCTTTTGCCTGCGCCCAAGCAATTCATGATCTTGATCAATAAAAAATACATCAATTAAATTTTTTTCTTTTTGGGCTTGCGCCAACACTTATCCTTCAGTATAGTCAAGCCCAGTTCTATTTTTAGATAAGGCTCAAAAATGATTTTTTTAGGTAACCGTCGCTATCATCACCACCACTTGAATTCACATTCAAGCGTTTGGTGCTACCTGAAAAACAGATAAGAGTCGCTGAGAAAAAAATCTCGTAAAGCCCTCGAAGGTTCGCACCTTCGAGGGCTTTTTCTATTTCACATCAATAATTTTTACAGAGGATATTTATATGCAAACACAAAACCGACTCAAAATCGCCTTACAGAAAAAAGGCCGTTTAAGCCAAGATTGCGCAGCCCTACTCAAACAATGCGGGATAAAAATCAATTGGAATGAACAACGACTTATCGCCTATTCGGAAAACCTACCGATTGAAATCCTGCGTGTGCGTGATGACGATATCCCTGGGTTGATTTTTGACGGAGTCGTAGACTTAGGTATCATCGGTGAAAATGTCTTGGAAGAAGAAGAGCTTGGTCGCTTGGCAGCTGGCGAAACCATCGCCTACAAAAAACTACGCCAATTAGACTTCGGAGGCTGTCGCCTTTCCCTCGCCATTGACCGTGACCAAACTTACAACGGCGTACAAACCCTTGCTAATCAACGCATCGCCACTTCCTATCCACACCTTTTACGCCGCTATATGCAACAACAAGGCGTTCCTTTTAAAAATTGTTTACTGAATGGCTCGGTAGAAGTTGCCCCAAGTGCCGGACTAGCCGCGGCAATTTGCGATTTAGTCTCGTCTGGCGCAACCTTAGAAGCCAACGGTTTAAAAGAAGTCGAAGTGATTTATCGTTCTAAAGCCTGCTTAATTCAACGTGCCGAACCACTTGATGCAGAAAAACAAGCACTAGTTGACCGCTTGCTAACCCGCATCCAAGGTGTGCAACAAGCCTCTGAATCCAAATACATTATGCTGCATGCACCAAAGGATAAACTGACACAAATTACAGCGCTACTCCCTGGAGTTGAAAATCCAACCATTTTGCCATTAGCGAGTGATAGCACGAAAGTTGCGATGCACGTTGTCAGCCAAGAAAATCTGTTCTGGGAAACCATGGAGCAACTAAAAGCCATCGGAGCTAGTTCAATTTTGGTGTTACCAATAGAGAAGATGATGGAATAACCCAATCTTGCTTCCATTTACGGGAAAGGAAAATTAAATAAGAGGAAATAGGCAATGCAAACTTTAATCTGGAATAACTTAACTCAAGAAGAAAAACGCCAAGCGCTTGCCCGTCCGGCACAAAAAGTTGGTGAAAGCATTAAACAGGCGGTGGATGCCATTCGTGAAAACGTTACGCAAAACGGCGATAACGCATTGTTTGAATTGTGCGAAAAATTCGACAAAGTAAAACTGACAAGCCTTGTTGTCTCTCCTGAGGAAATTGCCGCAGCTAGCGCTCGAATTTCCCCAGCGCTCGCGCAAGCGATTCAACTGGCAAAAGCCAATATTGAAGCCTTCCACAAGGCACAACAAAATCAAGAAATCGACATCGAAACCCTAGCCGGCGTGCGCTGCCAAGTCGTTACCCGTCCGATTTCCCGCGTGGGACTATACATTCCGGGCGGTTCAGCACCATTATTCTCGACTGTTTTGATGTTAGCGATTCCGGCAAAAATTGCCGGCTGTAAAAAAATTGTGTTGTGCTCCCCACCACCAATTGCCGATGAAATTCTTTACACCGCACAACTATGTGGCGTGGAAACCATTTATGCGGTGGGCGGTGCACAAGCCATTTTTGCCATGGCACAAGGCACCGAAACAGTGGCTAAGGTCGATAAAATTTTTGGCCCGGGTAATGCCTTTGTGACTGAGGCCAAACGCCAAGTGGTGCAAAATGGTACTGCTATTGATATGCCAGCTGGGCCATCGGAAGTATTAGTTATTGCTGATGAAACGGCAGATCCAGAATTTGTCGCCAGCGATCTGCTTTCCCAAGCCGAACATGGCGCTGACAGCCAAGTGATCTTAGTCACCACCAATGCGCAATTAGCTGCGCAAACCAAACAGGCTATTACCCGCCAACTAGCGCGTTTACCACGTGCTGAAACCGCCAGCAAAGCCCTTGGGCACAGCCGTATTTTTATTGCCGAAAGCTTGGCGCAAGCCGTAGCAATCAGCAATGAATACGCACCGGAACACTTAATCGTACAAACCCAAAACGCCCGCGCACTCTTGCCCGAATTGGATAATGCCGGTTCGATCTTCTTAGGGGCGTTCAGCCCGGAAAGCATGGGCGATTACGCCAGCGGTACCAACCACGTATTGCCGACCTATGGCTATACCAAAACCTACTCTAGTCTTGGTTTAGCAGATTTCAGCAAACGGATGACCGTGCAGGAACTCACCCCACAAGGTTTCAAAGACTTAGCCGAAACCGTGGAATTGATGGCACAAGCAGAGCAGCTGGATGCGCACAAAATGGCAGTATCGATTCGTTTGGCGAATATTATTCAATATGAGAAAGTTCCTTCTAAAATAGATAGTTGAGGTTGTCTATATGATTATAAATTTTCCTATTAAATGTGATGTCTGTGAAACTATCGCATTAATTAAAGTTGGGATTGGATATCAGCTGACCCATAATCAAAAATGGGAATGTAAAGAATGTAGCACTATAAATGAATTTAGTTTTGATGCTATTGGAGGGAATTGTAATGAATTACCAAGGAATGAAAATTTCCGCTTTGTTAATTGTCAACTTATTGATAAAGATTTTACGGAAATAAATGTTTCTTATTCTTTATTTTTTGATGTGGATTTTATAGCACCAAAGTGTATAAATGAGCCATTTTCACCAGAAGCACTTTTATCTAGATTATCAAGAATTCATCAAGAATTTAATGGTAAAAATTACCTTGAGATTGAACCTTTAAGACGAAAAACACTAGAGATATCATTCCATTTGTTCAAGTTGTTCTTGTTAAATAAATATGATGTTTTAGATAAAATAGCTCAGAAAAATAAGAATAGTATTGCATATAAGAGAAACAAGGAACCATTACATTATGTATTTGATTATTTGAGTTTGCAATCTGCTAATATTGGAAATGCTCTTTATGATATTCTTTCTAGAGAGTGGAATACTATTCCTGAAGTTGAGAAAGATAAATTAAAGGTTTTTAGTAAAATCAATTCTCTGTCAATGAATAAGAAATTAATACCTGTGTTTGATAACTATATATCAAATTTGGATTTATTTTGGAGTGTTTTTAGAAGAGAAAGACAAGGTCTAGATTTGGTTGATGAAAATCAATTGGTTTTTAGTTTTTCCAGTGTGAAAAATGTCTATGCGGATTGTTACGAGATATTATCAGATTACTTATTTATTATTGCAGGTATTAACAATTATAAAGAGCGTGGTGATGTGTCAAAGTTTGAAAGAATTAACGGATTGAATGATTATCAAAAGTTAGATAATGGCAGTAAACTAAATCCTTTTAAAAACAGTAAGGTTTTTGGTTTTTTTACAGGCATATATATAAATAAAATTAGAAACTCATGTAATCATAATGATGTCGAAATTGATGTGGTAAATAATGTTATCCTTTTTAAGGATGAAAATTATTGCGAGTCTTTAACTATACAAGAGTATTTGCTTCTTTGTCATAAAATAATATCTGTGCTTTCTAGCTTAATTTTATTTAATGAATTATGTATTTTGGATAAAAATTAAAGGATCTTATTATGTTAGTATCACAACTTTCTCGACAAAACGTGCAAGCGCTTACGCCCTATCAATCCGCCCGCAAACTCGGCGGCAACGGTACGATTTGGCTCAATGCAAACGAATCACCGCTTTCACCGAATTTTCAACTTTCCGGTAAAGACTTAAACCGCTATCCAGAGCCTCAGCCACAGGCAGTGGTTGAAGGCTATGCTGCCTATGCCGGAGTCAACGCCGAGAACGTTTTAGTCACCCGTGGCGGCGATGAAGGCATTGAACTGATTATTCGCGCCTTTTGTGAACCTGCACAGGACGCCATTTTATTCTGCCCACCCACCTACGGCATGTATGCAGTCAGCGCCGAAACCGCCAATGTTACCTGCAAAACTGTGCCACTTGATGCCGATTTTCAGCTCAACTTGGAAGCCATTGAAGCGCAATTAGATGGCGTGAAAGCGGTATTTGTTTGTAGCCCGAACAATCCGACCGGAAATCTGCTCAAGCGGTCTGATTTAATCAAATTATTGCAAATGACCGCCGGCAAGGCGATTGTGGTGGTTGATGAAGCCTATATTGAATTTTGTCCTGAAGCGAGCTTCGCCAACGAACTGCAAAACTACCCGAATTTAGCCATCATCCGCACCCTTTCTAAGGCCTTTGCCTTGGCCGGATTACGTTGTGGTTTTGTCTTGGCTAATGCGGAATTGATTCAAATTCTGAGCAAGGTGATTGCGCCTTATCCAATTCCTGTTCCAAGCGCGGATATTGCCGCCCAAGCGCTTACCAATGCAAATCTAACCGTGGTTAAGGAACGCGTGCAAACCACTCTGGATAATCGTCAATGGCTTGCCGACCAGCTAGCTGCATTACCGCAAGTAGAACAAGTCTTCCCAAGTGAAGCCAATTATTTGCTATTTAAATGCCAAGATGGCGAAAAAGTATTTAAAGCCTTGTGGGATTTGGGAATTATTCTGCGCGACCAAAATAAAGCGTTAAATTTACAAGACTGCATTCGTATCACCGTTGGCACAAAAGAAGAATGTGAACGAGTGGTTGAAGCCATCAAACAAATCAACTAATACATGGCTCCCGCTGCCGGCGGGGAAGCCCAAGATAGCAAATAAACAGGAGAACAGCCCATGCAACCTATTCTTTTCATTGATCGCGACGGTACCTTGATTGATGAGCCGAAAACTGATTTTCAAATTGATAGCCTTGAAAAACTTAAATTCGAGCCGAACGTCATTCCGGCAATGCTGAAACTGAAAGAAAAATACCGTTTTGTGATGGTCTCAAACCAAGATGGCTTGGGAACGGACTCTTTTCCACAAGCAGATTTTGATAAACCACATAATGCGATGATGGCGTTATTCAAATCACAGGGGATTGAGTTTGATGATGTGCTGATTTGCCCACACAAACCGGAAGATCATTGCCAATGCCGCAAACCGCAAACCAAGCTGCTTAAAAAATATATTGAGAAGAAATTATTCGATCCTGCGCGTTCTTTTGTCATTGGCGATCGGGCAACCGATGTGCAATTAGCCGAAAATTTAGGCATTCGCGCCATTCAATACCATCCGCAACAAATGCCTTGGGAATTGATTGCTGAAAAATTATTGGGCGAAGCGGTAAGTAACATCGGCAACCGTCCACCTCGTTTTGCTGAAGTGGTGCGTAAAACCAAAGAAACCGATATTAAAGTGCAAGTATGGCTGGATGAAACTGGGGTTAACGATATCAAAACCGGCGTTGGTTTCTTCGACCATATGCTTGACCAAATCGCCACTCACGGTGGATTCCGCATGAACGTACAATGCAACGGCGATTTGTGGATCGATGAACATCACACCGTGGAAGATACCGCCCTAGCCCTCGGTCAAGCATTAAAACAAGCCCTTGGCGACAAACGCGGCATCGCCCGCTTTGGCTTTGTGCTCCCGATGGATGAATGCCGCGCCGAATGTGCCTTAGATTTATCCGGTCGCCCGTGGATCAAATTCTCTGCCCGCTTCAAACGCGATAAAGTCGGCGATTTCAGCACCGAACTCACCGAGCATTTTTTCCAATCTCTGGCATTCTCGCTGCTCGCTACGCTCCACCTCAAAGCCACCGGCGACAACGACCACCACAAAATTGAAAGCCTGTTTAAGGTGTTTGGACGTACGTTGAGACAGGCGGTGAGGATTGAGGGGAATGAATTGCCGAGTAGTAAGGGCATATTATAATAGCAGTTGCCGTGAACTGTTGCTGAGTTTGTCGTTAGTTCACGGAGATATTTTATGTAATAAAATTAATTTTTATATAAGGCTGGATTATGCTAACCGATATAACAAGAAGACAGATTGACTTAACCTATCAAAGATTACAGGAACTTAATAAATCACTATCTGAGCAAGATAGAAAAAATAATAAGAAATTAAAGTTTTGTTTATCTATCTTAGAAAATATAAAAGAAAATTTAGATAAATGGATTAATAATTGTCCGTTTAGTACAGACAAGGTTATAAGTCATATATCTGAAGAAAATATTAGTCCTGATGGTATTTCTAATGCATTATATTTAGCCTGCGGTAGATTTTTAAGAGAATATATTCTAACAGAGGAAAGAGCAGGAAAAAGTGATCGTTTACTTAATGAAATTTGGTATCGTTTTAAGAATGAGGCTAAGGAATTTATTAGTGAAGATAATTATCCTCATAGGCTGAACAATTTAATTACTGGTGGATTCGATATAGATGTGATAAATAACTATCTTGGACATATATTTCCCCAAGCATTTTCAAATTATGAGGATAAAGTTAAAGAAGCTGAAGAAAAATTAAATAATATTGATGGTAAGATAAAATTAGAAACGGAAAATTTAAAAAGTCTTTTATTTGAAAAAGAAGAAAAAGTAAAAACTTTGGCAAGTAAATTAGAGGAGCAAAAAATTGGTTTTAACTTTGTTGGCTTATCTAAAGGATTTGAAAATCTATTATCTAAAAAAAGAATATCAAAATGGACTTCTTTTTCTATTATGACTATATTTTGCATTCTTTTAATCACAGTACCAATAGTTTTTATTGGTGGACGATTCCTAAATTGGCTCTCTGAATATAATATCAATTGGAATGATATTGGTTGGGAGCATACCCTGCCTATATTTGGATTGGAATTTGTATTGATTTATTTTTTTAGAGTTGTGTTAACTCATTATAATTCAATTCAAACTCAAATAATGCAAATTGAATTACGTCAATCGCTTTGCCAGTTTATTCAAAGTTATGGTGATTATGCAAAAGAGATAAAAGAAAAAGATGGTGCTTCACTAGAAAAATTTGAAAATTTAATTTTCAGTAGCATTCTTTCAACACCTGATAAAGTACCAAGCACTTTTGATGGGCTAGAACAATTATCCAATTTAATAAAAAATCTAAAATCAGGAAACTAAATGACTAACATCACCATCATCGACACCAAATGCGCTAACCTCTCCTCCGTCAAATTTGCTTTTGAACGATTAGGGTATAACGCGGAGATCACCAATGATCTCAATAAAATTAAATCCGCCGATAAATTAATTTTACCCGGTGTAGGAACCGCTAAGGCAGCAATGTTGAATTTGCAACACTTAGGGTTGATTGAAGTAATCCAAAATCTCACACAGCCTGTGCTAGGCATTTGCTTAGGCATGCAACTAATGACGGAATTCTCTACCGAAGGCAATGTCTCCACCCTTGGTTTAATGAGTGGGCAAACCGAACTGATTCCGGATACCGGCTTGCCATTGCCACATATGGGCTGGAATCGCATGCATTTTGATGAAAATTGCCCGCTATTTGATGGCATTGCGCAGGACAGCCATTTCTATTTTGTGCATAGCTATGCGGTATTGCCTAATGAAAATACCATTGCGACTAGCCAATATGGTGTGGATTTCTCCGCCGCTATCGCTCGCGATAACTTCTACGGCGTGCAATTCCATCCTGAGCGTTCAGGCGAAAATGGTGCGTTACTGTTGAAAAATTTTGTGGAGAAAGTGAAAGAGACTACAGAGCTAAAATAACGCACGCCCCCCTCTTTAGAAAAGAGGGGCAGGGGGAGATTTGATTAGGATGTCTAATCTCTCACGAGGTTGAAAATGACTTCTGCTAAATCTCCCCTAACCCCTCTTTACTAAAGAGGGGAACTGATTACATTACACAGGAAAACCTATGCAAACATCACAAATCATTCCCGCCCTTGACTTAATTGATGGTCAAGTTGTACGGCTACACCAAGGCGACTACGCCAAACAAACCACTTATTGCGGCGATCCTATTGCGCAATTTGCCAATTACGTTCGCCAAGGGGCACAGCAATTACACCTAGTAGATTTAACCGGAGCAAAAAACCCACATGCCCGCCAAACTGCGTTAATTCGCCAAATCATTGCTGCAACACCTTGCCCTGTGCAAGTCGGTGGTGGGATTCGTCGCGAACAAGATGTTGCCGATTTATTGGCGGCAGGCGCAAACCGCGTGGTGATCGGTTCAACAGCGATTAAAGAACGCGCCACCGTAAAACAATGGTTTGCTCAATATGGCGCGGAGAAATTCGTGTTGGCATTGGACATCAACATCAATGCAAGCGGTCAAAAAATCGTGGCAATCAGCGGCTGGCAAGAAGCTAGCGGTGTGTTGTTGGAAGAGGTAATCGAAGACTATCAAAGTGTCGGCTTACGCCATGTGTTATGCACCGACATTTCACGCGATGGCACCTTGGCAGGTTCAAACGTCGATTTATATCGTGAAATCTGCGCGCAATATCCCGATATTCAATTCCAATCATCGGGCGGCATTGGTAGCCTGGCAGATATTGAGGCACTTAAAAATACCGGCGTGGCAGGTGTTATTGTCGGGCGTGCCTTATTGGAAGGAAAATTTAATGTAGCGGAGGCAATCGAATGTTGGCAAAACGGATAATTCCTTGTTTAGACGTGCGTGATGGGCAAGTCGTTAAGGGCGTGCAATTCCGCAATCACGAAATTATTGGCGATATTGTCCCATTGGCACAACGCTATGCTGCCGAAGGTGCCGATGAACTGGTATTTTATGATATTACCGCTTCATCGGATGGTCGCACCGTGGATAAAAGCTGGGTGCAACGGGTAGCGCAGGTAATCGACATTCCTTTCTGCGTAGCCGGCGGGATTAAATCTGTCGCCGATGCCGAGCAGTTATTTGCTTTTGGCGCGGATAAAATCTCGATCAACTCTCCTGCGTTAGCTAATCCCGATTTGATTAACCAACTTTCCGAACGCTTTGGCGTGCAGGCGGTAGTGGTCGGCATCGATAGCTGGTTTGAGCAATCAACCGGTAAATATTGGGTCAACCAATATACCGGTGATGAAAGCCGTACCCGCCAAACCCATTGGCAGTTACTTGATTGGGTGCAAGAAGTACAAAGCCGTGGTGCGGGTGAAATCGTGCTCAATATGATGAACCAAGATGGCGTACGCCAAGGCTATGATCTCGCCCAGCTAAAAATGGTACGCCAAGTATGCCGTGTACCGCTTATTGCCTCAGGCGGTGCAGGAGAAATGGTGCATTTTCGCGATGCCTTTATTGAAGCCAATGTAGACGGCGCATTAGCCGCAAGCGTGTTCCACAAGCAGATTATTCAGATTGGAGAACTCAAACGCTATTTGCGTCAACACAATATTGAAATCAGAGAGTAAGGAAAATGATGCTTAATACTAGCCTTATCAACTGGCAAAAAGTCGATGGTTTACTGCCTGTCATTGTCCAACATGCCCAAACCGGTCAGGTGTTGATGTTGGGATATATGAATGACGAAGCCTTAGCCAAAACCATTAATGAAGGCAAAGTGACCTTCTATTCACGTACCAAGCAACGCCTCTGGACAAAAGGGGAAACCTCGGGGCATTTTTTAAATATCGTGGATATGAGCTTGGACTGCGACAATGACACCTTGTTAATTTTAGCCAACCCTATCGGCGCGACCTGCCATACCGGAGAAGACAGCTGCTTTCATCAATTTACCCAACAAGCCTCCAGCCATTGGACATGGTTCGCCCAACTGGAGCAGCAATTAGCAGAAAAGAAAAACGCTGATCCGGCTAGCTCTTACACCGCAACGCTGCACAGTAAAGGCATTAAGAAAATAGCCCAAAAAGTAGGGGAAGAAGCGGTAGAAACGGCGCTAGCTGCCGTTTCGCAAGATAAACCGGAAACCCTTAGTGAAGCGGCTGATTTGGTTTATCACTTAACCGTGTTATTGCACCATCAAGGACTAACATGGGCGAATGTGATTGCAAAATTACAAGAACGCCATCAGGGAATTGGCCTGCACCCAGAGGGTTCGAATAAATAAACGCCCCCTAGAAAATCAAAGCTTTCACGAAAAAACAAGTGTAAGTCATTGATTTTATTATATTTAGTTTTAAAACCTGATTTTACAAAGCAGAAAGGCGGGATTTCTCCCGCCTTCACTTATTTAAGCAGCCCTTAGGCTTCTTTACTGTCAGAAAAACGCTCAATACGTGCACCTAAAGCACGCAATTTCTCTTCCACATGTTCATAACCACGATCGATATGATAAATACGATCAACGATCGTTTCACCATTAGCAATACAACCGGCCAACACTAAGCTAATTGAAGCACGTAAATCGGTTGCCATTACTTCAGCTCCGGACAAGGTAGCTACGCCATGACAAACTGCGGTATTCCCTTCGATTTCCGCTTTACCGCCCATCCGAATCAATTCCGGAATATGCATAAAACGGTTTTCAAAAATAGTCTCGGTAATGATGCTGGTACCTTCTGCGACCATATTTAACAAGGTAAATTGTGCCTGCATATCGGTTGGAAAACCCGGATGTGGCGCAGTACGAATATTTACTGCTTTCGGACGATTACCAAACATATCCAAGGTAATGGTGTCTTCGGTAACATCCACTTGAGCACCTGCTTCACGTAATTTATCAATCACCACATCCAAGGTATCGGCTTTGGTGTTTTTACATACCACACGCCCACCTGAAATGGCTCCTGCAATCAAGAAAGTACCGGTTTCAATACGATCCGGAACAATGCTATGTTCACAACCAGTCAAACGCTCCACTCCTTCGATGGTGATATGATCGGTACCGGCTCCGCTGATACGGGCGCCCATTTTATTGAGGAAATCAGCTGTATCGACAATTTCCGGTTCACGAGCGGCATTTTCAATAACCGTGGTACCTTTAGCTAAGGTCGCAGCCATCATAATGGAAAGCGTTGCACCCACGCTGACTTTTTCCATCACAATACGTGTGCCCACTAGACGATGAGCCACTAGCGCTTTCACGTAGCCTTCTTCTAAGACGATCTCCGCCCCTAAACGCTCTAAACCACTAATGTGCAAATCAACCGGACGAGCACCAATAGAGCAACCACCAGGCAAAGAAACCTGACCTTGATTAAAACGTGCGACTAACGGCGCTAATGCCCAAATGGAGGCTCGCATAGTTTTTACTAAGTCATAAGGGGCAACGAAATGATCAATTTTAGAAGCATCAAGTAATACAGCACCAGTTCCATCACGTTCCGCTACTACGCCTAATTGACGAAGAATTTTGAGGGTTGTTTCAATGTCTTTTAACTCAGGAACATTGGTCAATTTTACCGGTTCGGTGGCTAAAATGGCCGCAAATAAAATCGGTAATGCGGCATTTTTAGCCCCGGAGATCGTGACGGTACCGCTAAGGCGGGATTGACCGTAAACGCGAAATTTTTCCATAGTAAAATCCTTATTATTTATTTAGCAGTTTGATGTAATAGACGATCCATTTTCCATTTTTCCTTGCTAAAGGTTTTAATGGTTAACGCATGGATCTCACCGGTTTGGAAATAAGACATCAAAGGCGCATAAATAGTTTGTTGCTGTTTTAGTTTGGATAGTGCTGCGATTTCATCACTCACCACGATCACGCCGAAATGGGCGTTTTCACCTTGAGCATAAACTTCATCTGGGTTTAGGGTTTCTTTTAAAATTCGTTCGATTTCATGCAGTTCCATAAAAGGTTCCGTATTAATTGTCGGTAAACGCGGCAATAAAGTGAGTTAAATTCACTAAATCCGCAAGAGTTAATAATTGTTGAGGCGGGTTCAGCAAACGGACTTCGGCATAACGTGCCGAGCCATCGTGCAGAAAATCACATAACAAGGCAAAACCGGCAGAATCTAAACGCTCGACATCGGCTAAATCGATCTCTAAACGCTGACCTTCCGTCTTAAACAAAAAATCACGTTGCTGCCAAAGCGGTAGCAACGTGTTGCGGGATAGCTCCCCCGTTAAACGGAGGGCTATCTTATCATCATTTCGGGTTAAATCCCAATTTAGCGGCTGTGTCATTATTTGCTCAAGGTTACCGGTATAGCGGCAGATTTTTGGATTTGAGCAGTTAAAGCATCGATCCCTTGTTGACGTAGAATGCCACTCCACTCGTTTTGTTTGGTTACGACCATGCTGACACCTTCTGCCACCATATCATAAGCCTGCCATTCGCCTGTTTTACTATTTTTACGCCATTTAAAATCCAATTTGACCGGTGGTTTACCACCACTTTGGAGTAAATTAACGCGAATGCTGATCAGATTTTTATCGCCAACATCTTTAGCCGGCTCAATTTGAACCTGTTGATCCGTATAAGCGGTTAACACTTGGGCATAGGCTTGTTCGATAAAATCACCGAAAGCTTTAAAGAATTTTTCCCGTTGTTCCGGAGTCGTAGATTTGAAATAAGAACCCAACACTAAGGAACCAGCATAGTTCACCTGCACATAAGGCAGTAAATCATTACGTACGATAGTACGCAGATAGTTCGGATCCTGTTTAATTTTTGCCTGATTAGCTTTAATGTCGGCAAACAATTTATCTGATGCCTGCTGCATTAAGGTATAAGGATTGTTTTCGGCACGCACGGTTTGGCTAACCAATAAAGTGCTTAATGCCAATAAAATCACACTGAAATATTTTTTGATATGAAGCAATTTCATCATAAATCTCCTAAATAAATAAAGTTAAGCCTTATTTAGCGGCAGGCTCAGCCGCTTTTTCGTCACTTCCCTCGGATTTTTTATCACCATAGAGGAATTGACCGATTAAATCTTCCAAGACCATTGCGGATTTGGTGTCTTGAATTTGGCTGCCATTTTTTAACATGGCGGTTTCACCATCATCAAACCCCATACTCAAAGCAATATATTGCTCTCCTAATAATCCAGAGGTTTTAATAGATAACGAGCTATTTTCCGGAATTTCGTTATATTCTTCGTTAATCGCAATAGTCACCTGCGGTAAATAAGTTTTTTCATCTAAGCTAATATTACTCACTCTCCCGATAACTACACCCCCCACCTTGAGTGGAGCGCGAACTTTTAGTCCGCCGATATTATCAAAAGTTGCAGTCACACTATAGGATTTTGTTTCTCCAAATCCCTGAACATTGGCAACCCGTAGTCCTAAAAAGACTAACGCTGCAATCCCTAATAACATAAACAGGCCGACCCAAAATTCATACTTGATTGTTTGTCGCATAATATCCCCTTTACCCCGCACCAAACATAATTGCGGTTAAAATAAAATCCAAACCCAATACCACTAAAGATGCGTGTACAACGGTTCGAGTCGTAGCCTGACTAATTCCTTCTGAGGTAGGAATACAGTCATAGCCGTTAAATAAAGCAATCCAGACAACTGCTATGGCAAAAAATACACTTTTAATAAATCCATTTAAAATGTCATAGCTCCAGCTAACGGAATTTTGCATCACTGACCAGAAACTACCGGCATCCACACCTTTCCAATCTACGCCAACGAGCGCACCGCCCCAAATACCAATGGCGGTAAACAGAATGGCAAGAATCGGCATAGCAATCACGCCCGCCCAAAAACGAGGTGCAATCACTCGACGTAATGGATCCACTGCCATCATTTCTAGACTGGAAAGCTGCTCTGTCGCTTTCATTAAACCAATTTCAGCGGTTAATGCTGAGCCGGCTCGACCAGCAAATAAAAGAGCGGTAACGACCGGACCTAACTCCCGTAATAGGGAAAGGGCCACAAGTTGTCCAAGGCTGGTTTCCGCTGAAAAATCTACCAATACCACATAGCCCTGTAAGCCCAACACCATCCCGATAAATAAGCCTGACAGCAGAATAATTAATAATGACTGCACACCTAATACGTGTAATTGCTTCACGAGTAGCGGAAAATGTTTACCTACTTGCGGTTTTCCGACTAGCGCACCGAATAGCATAAAACCGGCACGCCCTAACGCACGGAAAAAATTAATCGTCGTGCGGCCAAGTGAAGAAATCATATCAACGATCATTTAAATAATTCCTCCACATAATCTTTTGCCGGGTAATGGAATTTTACCGGCCCGTCCGCTTCGCCTTTTAAGAACTGTAGCACTTGCGGATCTTGACTTGCCAGCAATTGCTCAGATGTGCCTTCGGCAATCACATGTTTATCCGCGATAATATAAGCATAATCTGCAATACTTAAGACTTCCTGCACATCGTGAGAAACCACGATAGAAGTCAAATTCAGTGCTTCATTCAAGCGTTTAATTAGGCTAACGATCACGCCCATACTAATTGGATCTTGCCCGGTAAAAGGTTCATCAAACATAATCAAATCTGGATCTAACGCAATCGCACGTGCCAATGCTGCACGGCGTGCCATTCCACCGGATAGCTCAGCCGGCATTAATTCAGCCGCACCACGCAAACCAACAGCTTCTAATTTCATTAATACAATTTGACGAATCAATTCTTCCGGTAAACGAGTATGCTCGCGGATAGCAAAAGCGACATTATCAAAGGTTGAAATGTCTGTGAACAAGGCTCCCGACTGGAATAGCATCCCCATCCGTTTACGCACTTCGTAAAGCTCACGATGAGAAAGACTGCAAATATCCTGTCCGTCAAATAAAATTTCACCTCGTTCAGGCTGTAACTGTCCGCCAATCAATTTTAACAATGTGGTTTTACCGATCCCTGATGGTCCCATGATTGCAGTAATCTTACCGCGCTGAACCGCCAAATTGAGATCATCATAAATCACACGTTCCCCTCGTTTAAAGGTTAAGTGATTAACTTCGATGAGGTTTTTGCTCATTAAAATCCTATAATTTTTAATAATCGGTCGATTCCATTGCTTAGGCAATAGACGAGCCATTTTGACTACGCTTGAGGTAAATGGTTCAAACGTCGCCGTAATAAGGCCATTGCCCCATGCATCAAAATAAAGAGCAGCGATAAACCATATAAAGGCCAATTCCCCAGTAAGGCATAAGGTGTATTTCCTTTTGTCGGAGCAACAGTTTCAGTTAAAACGGTTTCAATAAATTGTGGTGCCTCGGCAATAATTTTGCCTTTTTCATCAATAAACACCGAAATCCCCGTATTCGTCGCCCGAATCAATGGTTTTCCTAATTCTAATGCACGCATACGTGCCATTTGTAAATGCTGCCAAGGTCCGATGGAATCCCCAAACCAAGCATCATTTGAAATAGTTAATAAAAAATCAGTCTCTTTTTTTAGGTTTTTCCGTACCTGCTCGCCAAAAATGATTTCATAACAGATCGCTGGAGCAAAACTACGTCCCTTACTCAACAGTGCCGGTTGTATTTCCGCACCACTTTGGAAGGCCGACATTGGTAAATTAAACACCGAATTCAATGGACGAAGTAAATCCTCCAATGGCACATATTCACCAAAAGGCACTAAATGATGCTTTTCATAACGATTATCCGTATCAAGGCGGTAAGATTGCAGTGGATTTCCTAGAGTCACAATAGAATTAAATAACTTTCCACTCTCAGGTGACTGATACACTGAACCAATCATCACTTCCGTATTCACCTGACTCGCCGATTCGTCTAATGAACTAAAAAACGGCACTATATTATTTTCCATGGTTGGTAGCGCTGATTCCGGTAAAATAATTAAATCGGTTTTTCCCAGATTTTCAGCAATTAAGTGTTGATAAATATCCAAAGTGGCATAGAAATATTCAGGATCCCACTTTAAATTTTGTTCAATATTGCCCTGTGCCAAGGTAATTTTTAATGCTTTATCCTGTTCCTTGGTCACAAAATGGAACTGTTCACTGTATGCACTTAATCCACCAATAACCAGCAGTAATAATAAAGAAAAGCCAACCACATTAGATTGCTTCTTACGTAATGCCATCAATAAGTTATATAGCGTTGCTGCCCCCCACACCGTAAAAAAGGTTAAACCAGTAACCCCAAAGAAGGGGGCTAAACCGGAAAAAGGACTATCGAGCTGTGTATAACCAAATTGCAGCCAAGGGAAACCAGTAAATAACCAACCACGGAAAAATTCCGTAATCGTCCAACAAACAGCAAAAATAACCGCACTACGAATCCGAAAACGTCGAATTAAATAAACGAATAACAAGGGATAAAGGCTTAAATAGGCAGAAAGCAATCCCACCAATAAGTAACTCACTATTAAAGATGCGCCACCAAATTGATGAATACTGACATTTAACCAACTAACACCAAAACAAAAAAATCCCATTGACCACACAAAAGCGCCTATAAAAGCAACGGATTTTTGTGTTTGTTTCGTAACCCAAAGTAATCCTAGCAAAGATACATAAGCTAACGGCCAACAATCAAAAGGTGCAAACGCAAATACACCTAACAAGCCAGAGAAAAAAGCGATTAAAAAAATCAAATATTTATTCATAAACCAGTTTTAAGTATCCCTAACGATAAACGTTTAAAATACAAAAAGGGCGTATATAGTACGCCCCCGCACAATAAAATAATGGTTATTCTGCCTGCTCTTCCACATTTTCCATAGAGGATAAATGCTCATCAGGCACAGTTACCCGTAACTGAATTAAACGACGACTGTCCGCTGAGGTAACCTTAAACTGAATATTATTTAGTGTAATCTCTTCACCACGTTTTGGTAAATAACCAAACGCCTGCATAACCAATCCACCGACGGTATCAACCTCTTCATCATCGAAATCGGTATTAAATTGCGTATTAAAATCATCGATGTCTGTCAATGCCCGTACAGCATAAGCATGACGTGATAATTGGCGAATATCGGCAACATCTTCTTCATCGAACTCATCTTCGATATCGCCAACAATTTGCTCCAAGACATCTTCAATAGTTACTAATCCCGAAACCGCACCAAATTCATCCACAACAATGGCCATATGAAAACGTTCAGAACGGAAATCTTTAAGCATCCGATCCACTCGTTTACTTTCTGGCACAACCACCGCAGGGCGTAGTAGCGCGTTCAAATCAAATTGTTCCGCATCTGTGCGCAAAAATTTTAATAGATCCTTAGCGTGCAAGATTCCGGCTATATTATCGCGCGAATCGCCAGAAGCAATTACAGGAAAACGAGAATGCGCTGAATCAATAATCACATCCAAACAAGCCGGTAAATCCTGTTCAGCTTCAATGAAAATAATCTGCGAGCGCGGGATCATAATATCGCGTACCCGTAATTCGGCAATTTCCATCACGCCTTCAATCATTTCACGGGTATTTTGATCGATAAGATCATTTTGTTCGGAATCGCGAATAACTTCGACCAGCTCTTCACGATTTTTTAATTCGCCTTGAAAAAAGCGACCAAATAAGGAATGGAAAAAGGATTTTTTGTTGGATTCCGCCTGATGGGCTGAATTTTCTTCGTTCATAAAATTAAATTTGTTACTGTCGGATTGACGGTGAGAAAAGTAGCATATTCTGACAAAAATCGCAAAGAAGTTGCGCTAAAACACCTGAAAACAAATAGATTGATGCATCCCCTTTAGCATTTACTCCTATTAAATATTATCGTTCTAATAAAAAATAACTGCACGTTAGATTTTATATCCAAGGTTCGGTTTAATTTACTGGATTCCTACTTAAAACTCGTAGCGAACCCCAATATTAAAATGACGTCCTGGAGCACTATAACGATCCGCGTTGGCTGAAGTAATTGCCATTGGAATACTTGACGGCGCACGACCTTGATCCTGTGTTGCTTTACTTAGTAAGGCAAGATAAGAAATATCATTCCAATTCCAATATTTTTTATCAAAGATATTATTCACATTCGCCGTAAATGTGAGGCTTGCTGTTGGCTTCCAATAACCCCCTAAATCAAATAAAGAATAACCGCCCGTCGGGTTATAAAGATAGGCAGAAGATTGTTCTATATCTTTATCTGATTTACCCCGGCTATACGTCCATTGAATATTCGCGCCAAACGTTTCCCCCTCATATCCAACACCTAACTTTGTTTTCATTGGTTGAATACTATTAATTGGCGTTTTTACACCGTTATTTTCCGCTTTACCACGAGAATATGAAAAACCGGCCGTAGTGTAAAAATCATTGTAAAAATTCCATTTCGCATCAGCAGTCACTCCATATACCTTAGCTTTATCAAGATTATCGTATTGAATAAAACTGGTGTAGCCATTTGTTGGTTTTACAACCCAATCAATAAAGTTGTGATAGCGGTTATAATAAGCTGTGACTAAATAATTTATCTCTGAGGTTTTACCTTTTATACCAATTTCAAAATTATCCGCAGTCTCGGATTTTAGATTTGGATTACCAACCACAGCAACATTCGCAGTTTGCATACCACGTCCTGGAATGTAATAGCTGACACTTTCAAAAAAATATGAACTTAACTGCTGTGGTGATGGAGTTCTAACGCCACGAGAATATTGAGCATAAGGAACAAAACCATCGGATAACCGATATTCCAAACTAATTTTCGGAGTAAATTCAGTCTCTGATTGTTTATGTGCTTTCAGTGCAGCTACCCGATTATCGTTGGAGGTAGGCTTTATCCGATAATGTACAAATCCAATTTGTGGGGTCACCGCCACATTACCAAAAACAATTTCATCCTCCAAATAGCCGGTAAATTTATCCTGTTTCATTTTCGCCATTGGATACATGTTGGTTGCTTGATTGTACGCGGGTCTAACCAGATGAATATCTGAGTGAGAAGTATTATGCACATAAGATAAACCGTAGCGTAATACTTGTGGAATATCCCCATCAATTCCGGAAATTAAATTGCTCACCAGGCCATAACTTTTATCGCTAAATTCACTGTTTTCTTGACGATAGCTTCGAGTACCTAATCGATAACGATAGTTCTCAGTTTGGGCATCTTGGTAAAAAATTTGTGTTTTTGCATATTGCAACCAGCCTTTTTCGCTGTTGTATTCATGGCTTAACGAAAAACGATCTCGATTTACTTTATCCTGCGTATAACCCGCTATCTGCATTCCTGTGCGCATATCAATATTCGTATTATTGAGGGAAAGTAAATCTGTACTAATCTTCTTATGCTGATGTTCAAAAACAAAACCTAACTTATTTTTATCATCCAGTTGGTAATAATGCTTAGTTAATACATAGGTGTTTTTAGTATCTGCCGGATTAGGCTCTGTACGCGTTGCTCCCACTCCACTATTTTTGCCTTGATTTTGCGTCTCATGCCCCTTGCGTTGGGTTAACATCACCATACCTTGGTACGCTCCAGCTTTTGCTGCACCACCAATAGAGCCATAAACAGAATGATCTACACTGTTATAGCCAGTTCCAACAACCCCACCCAAATTATGGCCTTTTAATAAATCTTGCGGTTCTAGTGTTGTAAAATTGACACTTCCAGAAAGGCTATTAGCCGAACCGGCATAACTAACATCCGCACTACGTAAGGCACTTACATCCATATAATCCGTACGCCCAAACTCCGAGCCATAAGAAATAAAATGCTTCGCCTCCTGAGCTTCCGGCAAAGGAATATCATCAATAGTTGTAGTTACCCGATTCGCTTGCAAACCACGAATATTAACCCCCTCCCCTCCGGAACGAGCTCCTTGTAATTGACTAACATTAACATCCATTTTGCCCACAAAAATATCTTTCACATCATGAGATTGTTTTAAGAAAATTTGCTGACGATTTACCGATGTATTAACTAATGCATCACTAATATTGGTATCAGTCACCACAATTTCATCTAATTTTTCTGTTGTTGGTGTCCCTGAAACCGACATTTTATCTTGTGCAAAGATCATTGGAGATGAGCAAAAAAGGGCAACTAGGGCTGCGAGTGTTGTTTGTTGATTTGTTTTCTTCATAAATAAACCAAATGTAATTAATAATGATTTTTATTATATTTAATTGCACTCAAAATTGCGATAGATATGATGTGTTTATCCTTTTATTTCTCTGGCAAGATATAATGAAAGTTGTTAAATCATTGCGAATGGAATAGTTATGAAACAAACTTATTTTTCTTTCAGAAGTACCCTACTTGCTAGCAGTATGGCCTTACTTACCGCTTGTCATTCCATTACTTATCAGCCAACAAAGAATATCGAGCAAATTGACCCGCAAAAAGGTTATCGCTTGGAAAAAGCTATGCAACAGGCTTTACAAAAAGAAAACCTTGTAATTATGACCTTTTCCGGTGGCGGCTCTCGAGCTGCCTCTCTGGGATATGGCGTGCTAGAACAGTTCCAAAATGCGGCAGTACGCCCAACAGAAAAAGGTGACACCTTATTGCAAAACATTGATATTGTGTATGGCGTGTCAGGAGGTTCTGTATTAGCGGCATATTTTGCCTTGGAAGGATCTGACACTATTCCGAAATTTAATGAGTCCTTTTTGAAAAAGAATTTCCAAAAAAAAGTGATTAACGAGGTATTTTCCGTTGGCAATATTCCACGTCTCACATCACCACAATTCGGTCGTAGTGATTTATTGCAAGAACAGCTGAATCTTGCTTTGTATGGCGGAAGAACATTTGCTTCTCTTGAGCAACGTAAAGGACCATTTGCCGTAATTAATGCCACCGATATGACGGTTGGACAAAAAGTATCCTTCACACAAGATTTTTTTGATTGGCTTTGTATAGATTTAAATGATATTGAAATCGCCCGAGCAGTAGCTGCGTCCAGTGCTGTGCCGTTGATTTTCTCACCAATCACTCAAAATAATCATGGGGGGACTTGCCATGCAGAAAACAAGAAAGAAGTATTGATGCAAGCGCAACAAAAAAATCATTTGTTGCTGAACAATTTTGTAGCGATGCAAAAACGCATGGAACATTATCAAAAGAGTACTGAAAGACCTTATTTACATTTAGTTGACGGTGGACTAACTGATAATTCGGGATTAGCAAGTTTGCTGGACATGTCGAATTTACTTAGTATGCGCAAACTGTATGCCGATCTGAAAAACTACAATTTACGCAATATTATCGTGGTAAATGTCAATGCTCAAAATGAACGAACCAGCGATATTGATAAGTCTGCTGATATACCGGGAATTAAAGATGTCGTGAACACGGTGATCAATGTACCAATTGATAAAGCGACGGAATCAACCGTGCTACGTTCACAAAAATTTGCCGATCAATGGAACGCCTATGCCAAACGTAAAAAAGGCACAAAAATTAAAATCTATTTTGTGAATTTGAGCTTGAAAAACCTACCGGAAGGACAACTAAAAAATGATGTACTCAACATTGGCACGTCTTTCTATTTGCCGGAATCCGATGTTGATAAACTGCGTGAAGCAGCTAGAATCTTATTGGAACAATCGAAAGAATACCACGCAGCCTTGAAAGCGTTACAATAGTCCGATTCATCTAAAGAGCGCTGACCCAATTTCTATAATGTTTAAAACATTTTATGTGAGTGTGAGTCTCGCTCTTTTTTCTTTGACTAAATTATTTAAATCGAAATTCTGTCCACTGATAATAACGCTCTCCGGCTTTTTGCATCCCCCCATAATGTTGCCATTCGGGATGATTTGGGGCATCAGGAAGACATTGAGTTTCCAAGGCTATGCCATGATAATCTTGATAGAGATTTTCCTCTCGGTTTGGCGTACCGGCAAGATAGTTTCCGGTGTAAACCTGCAATGCAGCTTGAGAAGTATAAACCTCCAGACACAAATCCTTATTTGGCGAAGTCAGTAATACACAAGGGCCGTGCCCTGCTTGATTAACCATAAAAGAATGATCATAACCTTTAGTGATAACTTGATCGCCCAGCTGGAAATCTTCAGCTATTAATTTTTCCGCACGAAAATCAAAGCTCGTGTCGACAACTGATTTCAGCGAAGAATTAGGAATTCCCTCGGCATCGACCGGCAAATAGAAGTCTGCATTAAGGCGCAAAATATGCTTGCGTACATCACAACCTTGTACTGCATTTTCTAAATTGAAATAGGCGTGATTGGTTAAATTAAGCGCCGTATCTTTATCGCTTTCTGCCCCATATTCAATTTTTACACTATTTTCATCGGTAAGTGTATAAACTACCTCAGCGCTCACATTGCCTTCAAAACCTTGGTCACCATCCGGGGATGCTAGTGAAAAACGCACAAAATTACGGCCATAATAATCCACTTTCCAGCGACGTTTATCAAACCCCTCTTTTCCACCATGTAGTTGATGTTTGCCTTGGTTCGCTACAAGTTGGAGCATTCGTTGCCCCATAACAAATTGTGCATTGGCAATACGATTTGCATAACGCCCTACACTTGCGCCTAAGTAAGCTGTCTGATGGGGATAATCTGCTACTTTGCAACCCAACAAGACTTCGCGTAGCCCGCCACTTACCGGCACTTTACAAGAAAGCCAAGTAGCCCCCCAATCCATGAATTGCACCCGCATGCCATTGGTATTGCTTAATTCTACAATGTTATACGGCTCATTGTCGGGGGCGTTAAATTCCGTTTGCCACAACATATTACGCCTCTGGATTAACCACGTGTACGCCCTGTGAGGCGGTACATACGTAAAAATCCTCTTTTAGACCGGTTACTTTTTGATAGTTGTCGGCAATAATTTTGCGTACTGCATCCACCTTATCTCGTGGTGCCAAAGCCACAATACAGCCGCCAAAGCCACCACCTGTCATGCGTACACCGCCATTTTTACCAATAGCGACCTGGGCCAACTCTACCAAATAATCGATTTGCGGTACGGTAATAGCAAAATCATCACGCATGGAATCATGGGATTGCCCCATTAATTCCCCTAATTTCACCAAATCGTTATTTTTTAATGCAATAACGGCATCCAATACCCGTTGATTTTCCATAACCACATGTTTCGCCCGTTTAGCCACCAAAGGATCAAGTGCCTGCAATTCACTTTCCCGTTGTTGAAATTGAGCTACAGAAACATCGCGTAATGCTTTTACACCAAAAAACTCTGCTGCCTGCTCACACTGACGACGACGGGCATTGTATTCACCGGTCACCAAATCATGCGGAACATTAGAATTCACAATAATCACAGCAACATCCTGCGGTACCGGTGTAGCCTCCGTCGCCAAACTGCGACAATCAATCATTAATAAATGATCCTTCTCACCCAATGCGGAAATCAACTGATCCATATTGCCACAATTGGCGCCAACAAATTGGTTTTCCGCTTTTTGCCCGATTAAAGCAATATCCGTATGGGAAAGCGCTAACGCCCCCAATTGCTGACAGAATTTCCCAACGGCAACCTCTAATGAAGCGGAAGAGCTTAATCCTGAGGAATGTGGTACATCTCCTGCAATCACTAAATCTGCGCCTTGAGTGAATTGCGGATAGCGCTCCTGAATAAAAGCGATCACTCCACGCACATAATTGGCCCATTTTTGCTCGCTACGTGCCAATGGTTGGTCAAGTGAAAACTCATCTTTCAATTGCAAATCCGCTGCATATACTCGCCAACAATGATCATCGCGTTTCACGCCGGCAACTGCTGTACCATAATTAATCGCACAGGGCATCACAAAACCATCATTATAATCGGTATGTTCACCAATGATATTGACGCGCCCTGGGGCGTACACCGTCAATTCGGCATTTTTTTGATATTGTTGTTGAAAAATCTGTTGTGCTCGTTGAACTGGAGTCATACTCAACCCTCGCTAATAATCATTGGAAAGTGGAAATCCGACCAAAAAGTTTCTTTCTTAGGCGAATAAACGGACGTTTTAATTCCTTATAAAGTCGAATCAACAATGGCGCTTTCGGCCGTTTGCGTTCTCGTTCGCCAATCGTACTGACAAAATGGGTTTGTTGCGGTTTAAAAATCGCCTCCTGAATACAGAGTGCCGGTTGGATTTGCCAAACCACATAATTCTTGTCTCGTAAAAAGAAATTAAACAGCAAATTATCGATTTCAATGTCGCCAATGGCTCGAATCCGTTTCAGTAAATAATCAATGCCTCGCCGGGTCACTAAGTAACCGGCCGCACCAGAATTAACTTGAGTTAAACGATAAAACTGGCGACCGAAATAAGTTTTACTTGGCTGGCGTTGGGTCACAATGCGTTCAAAATTCTTCTCTAATTTCACCACCATTACATCCGCATTCAAATAGTCGGCGGATAGGAATGCGGCCGCGTTACCCCCAAGATAAATGTCATCCTCAAAAATACAGATATAATCCAAATCCCGCTCCTTGGCTAACTGCAACAGAGCCAAATGACTCAGTGCACAGGCTAATTCGCCAGGGGTTAATGGACTTTGCGAAATATCGATTTCTAATCGCGCTGCGGTTTCAGCCAAATTGGACGGCGTTATCGCATCAAAAAATTCAAAATCCACACCGTGTCGGCCAAATTCCTGACGAATATGCTGGCGACGTTCAAGCGCCGAAGTGAGGCTGATTACAAAATTATGTTGAGTCATAGTATTGCTTAATATCCAACTAATTGATTGATAAGGGTTTATTACTTTTTATGGCAACCCTAATAAAATCAATGGGTTAGCGCATCTTTTAGGCAAAACTTTTATTTTCGAGGGGGCGTTTGCCAATAAAGATGCCCCAAACGGGGCATCTCATTATTTTTTCTTGGCGTATTTCAAGGAGTCAATCGCCACTGCAACGATGATGATGCTACCTTTGATGATATATTGCCAATATGGGTTCACACCGATATAGGTCAAACCATAGTTGATAACGGTAAAAATCAACACCCCGGTAACGACACCGATAATCGTACCAACACCACCGGCGAAGGAAACACCGCCCACCACACAGGCGGCAATAGCATCCATTTCATACATAAAACCGAGGTTGTTAGTTGCACTACCGATCCGGCCTGCTTCCAGCATCCCACCGAAGGCGTAGAAAATACCGGAAATCATATAAATCATCATCAGGTTACGTGCCACGTTCACACCGGATACTTTGGCCGCTTCTGGGTTACCGCCGATAGCAAACACGTTTTTACCAAAACGGGTTTTATTCCACAATATCCACATGAAAATAGTCGCAATAATCGCGTAAATAGTGATATAGGATAAGCGGAAATCGCCAAAACGGAAGAATCCTTGAGCAAAGGTAGAGAAACTTTCGCTGAAGCCGGCAATTGGTGAACCACCTACCGCATCATAATATAAAGAGTTGGCCCCATACACGATAATCATCGTTCCCATGGTAGCGATAAATGGCGTAACGTTAAGATAGGCGATGACAAAACCGTTAAATAAGCCGACCAACGCACCAATCACACAAACGGTCAATATTACCAACGGAATCGGTACTTCGCCCAAATTTGGGAATACCCGATTCATATTTTCCATCCCTTGTAACAAGGTGGCGGAAATTACCGCGGCTAAACCAACCTGGCGACCGGCAGAAAGGTCGGTCCCTTGGGTTACGATAAGACCGGCAATCCCGAGCGCAATAATCAAACGCACTGAAGATTGAGTCAAAATGTTACTGAAGTTACGCAGGGTTAAGAAGGATGGATCCTGCACAATAATCACGATCAATAATAATAGTAGTACAAAATAAATAGCATTTTGTTTCAAAAAGTCGAGAGACGTATTTTGTTTTAAGGCGGACATAATGCGTTCCTTATAAATATTTAGCGGCAAGCTGTAAAATTTCTTCTTGGCTGGTTTCGGCGGTATTAACGATACCCGCCACTTTACCGTTACTCATCACGAGGATACGGTCGGTAACACCTAATAATTCCGGCATTTCCGAAGAGATCATAATGATGCCCTTATCTTTTTTAGCCAATTCCTGAATCAGTTGATAGATTTCAAATTTAGCACCGATATCAATCCCACGGGTCGGCTCATCCAACATCAAGATTTCCGGTTGGGTCAATAACCAACGTCCGATAATCACTTTTTGTTGGTTACCGCCGGAAAGTGAACCAATACTGGTTTTATGGGATGGCGTTTTCACATTCATAGCATCGATCACCCATTGGGTATCGCTACGCATTTTTTTATTGCTAAGCAACTTCCAAGGGGTAAGGTAGGACTTCATATTGGAAATCAATGAGTTGAATTCAATACTGAGATTAGAATAAATCCCTGTGGAGCGGCGTTCTTCGGTCACTAAGGCAAAACCATGATTAATCGCCTCCAAGGCAGAACGATTTTTTACCGGCTTGCCATGTAATTTGATAGTTCCTTCTTTTAACTCACGCACACCGAAGATCCCTTCAACCACATCGGTACGCTTCGCACCAACCAAACCAGCAATACCTAAAATTTCTCCTTTCCGTAAGCTAAAGCTAACATCCTGCATAGAAGGTTGATTGAGGGAAGTTAAATGTTCCACCTCTAAAATCACTTCCTTCGGCACATTGCTTTTTTCGGGGAAACGCTGGGTCAGTTCGCGGCCAACCATCATAGAAACAATTTGCTCCATGGTTGAATCCTTCACCGGTACGGTATTGATCCATTTACCATCGCGCAAAATTGTAATCTCATCACAAATCTTAAAAATCTCATCCATCTTGTGCGAGATATAAATAATTCCACAACCGCGATCTTTTAATTTCTGAATAATTTTAAACAGATGTTCCACTTCTTTTTCTGATAAGGAAGAAGTTGGTTCATCCATAATCACGATTTTCGCGTTATAGGAAAAGGCCTTTGCAATTTCGATCATTTGCATTTCAGAAACCGATAATTTCGAGACTTTTTCTCGTGGATCGATTTGAATATCCAACTCATCAAAAATAGCCTTGGTATCGCGATACATTTTACCGTGATCGACAAAAATCCCTTTTAAGGGATAACGCCCCAGCCATAAATTGTCCATTACACTACGTTGACGAACCAAGTTAAGCTCCTGGTGCACCATGGAAATCCCGTTTTCTAAAGCTTCTTTGGACGTTTTGAAATTGACTGGTTGGCCTAAAAATAAAATTTCGCCTTCATCCTTAGCATAAATACCAAATAAACATTTCAATAATGTGGACTTTCCAGCACCATTTTCGCCCATAAGTGCATGTACGGAATGAGAACGAACGGTAAGATTGGCATGGTCTAGTGCTTTTACGCCAGGAAAGGATTTGCTGACATTGGTCATGGTGAGCAGCACATCGTTATTACGCGGGCTGTCTGTGGTTTGTGCGGTCATAAGCTAACCTCATTAAAAAAGGGGAAGGAGTCCTTCCCCTTAACAACAATACGATATTTATTATTTTAAAAATTCGCTTAAGTTTTCTTTATCCACACCGACATAAGGAATACGCACAACGCGCTCTTGTAATGTCCATTGTGTACCATCGGTGGCGGCTTTGCCTTGCGCCAAATTATTTGCTAGCTGTACTACCGCTTTACCTTGGTTTACACCATCATTTAATACCGTACCAGCAATCTCGCCTTTTTTGATCAGTTGTAATACTTCAGGCAATGCATCCACACCAAAGATTGGTAATTTTTTACCATGTGCTTTTGTGGCTTCTAACGCGCCCATCGCCATACCATCGTTATTGGAGATAATCACTTCAATTTCGCCGGCTTTAGCACTAGACAACCAAGCATCTACTTTATCTTTCGCCATTGCGGCATCCCACATACCGGTGTCGATAAACAATTGTTCGGTTTGGATACCTTTGTTATTTAACTGCTCAATCACATATTTGGTACGAGCTTCTGCATCTGGGTGACCTGGTTCGCCTTTTAATAAGACATATTGAATTTTGCCGTCTTTATTTAAATCCAACGCTGAATTTGCTTTCCACTGTTTAGCGATTAAATCCCCTTGGATAATGCCTGACTCTTTCGGATCGGTACCGACATAGTAAGATTTATCGTAACTGGCAATAGCCTTAGCACCAGGATCTTTGTTAAAGAAAACAATCGGAATATCATCTTGTTTTGCTTTATTAATCACTGTTGGAGCAGCGGATGGGTCAACCAAGTTAATTGCTAAGGCTTTCACCCCTTTAGAAAGCAAGCCATCAACTTGGTCATTTTGAATAGACTGAGCGTTTTGTGAGTCATTCATTAATAACTCAATGCCTTTTAACTGCTGGGCTTCTTTCGCAATTTCTTTACGCATTAATGACATAAAATTGTCATCGTATTTATAAATCGTCACCCCGATTTTCGTGTCGGCGGCAAAGGATGAAGTGGAGGCGGCAAGGCCGATAGCTAATGCAACTGCACTTAATGCGATTTTTTTCATAAAGCACTCCTAATGAGGAACTTGGTTGATAAATAGAGGAGGTTGCCTAACTCTGCAACTGGCGCGCATCATAGCGGTTAATATTTGGTTGTTCTGTGATCAAACTCACAGAAATGAAAGCGATTACATTAAAATATTATAAAATGTGATCACTATCACAATTCTGGTGCATTTCCAACGGAAAAACGTCTAACCAAGGTTGGATTAAATTGCACCACAGAAGGTGTTTTAATCTCTTCATTAACCAAACTTAATGCTAATCTCGCAGCATAACTTGCCATTAAATCAATAGGATAGCGAATTGTTGTGAGTTTAGGAATCAAATAACGGGCTATCGGCATATCGTCAAAACCGACAATGGAAAATTGTTTCGGCACATTGATATTATTTTCATTTAAGACTGAAATAGCACCAGCTGCCATAGAATCGTTATAAGCGACAACTGCAGTTAATGCCTTGTTATAACTTAATAAATCAATCATGGCCTGTTCACCGCCCTCAAAATCCGGAGAATGATGCACAATCGCCTGTTCAGTCACCGGTAAATGATTTGCTTTCAGGGCATCTAAATAACCTTGACAACGTTCACTTTCATCCAAAATCTCGTGATTTGAACCGATATAAGCAATCTTCCGATGCCCAAGACGAATCAACATTTCTGTAGCCAAATAGGTTCCCTGACGATTGTCCAAACTGACACAACGCGATTCAAATCCGCGAATCACCCGATTGATGATCACCATTCCCGGTTGACTCCGTAAATACTCGGATAATTCCTCATCAGAAAGCGCTTTGGCATGCACTACCAGGCAACTACAGCGTTTACGTAGTAAGGTATCAATCGCTTCACGCTCCTTCTCTGCTTGGTGATACCCAATACCGATCAAAATAGTCTTTTGATGCTCTTCAGCCACCTTGTCTACCGCTTTAACCAAAATCGCAAAAAAGGCATCGGTTACATCGGTTACCACCACCCCGATAGTATCGGTATTTTGTACCGCCAGCGCTTGAGCATTAGCATTCGGCTGATAATTCAGCTGAGCCATAGCCGCCTGTACTGTCAGACGGGTTTTGTCACTGACCGAATGATAATTATTGAGTACCCGGGAAACCGTTGCCACGGAAACATTGGCTAGTTGCGCCACATCTCGTATTGTTGCCATAACTAATCCTGTGTAATTGAACTTATTTCATCATAGTAAAACCTAGCAAAATTGAAAGCGGTTACGTTAAAAAATGTAAGCAAGCTCACAAAAAACCGTTATTTTTTTATGAATACGAGGTTTTTTGTGAGCTAAATCACAGTTTATTTTTACCATTTTGCTATCTTTAGCCCATCAAACCTGTAACCGCTTTCATTTTAGGAAAAAAGAACTATGAGTCAGTTGCAATTCGAACCTACAGATCATCCTCACCGCCGTTATAACCCGCTAACCGAACAATGGGTGTTGGTTTCTCCGCATCGCGCGAAGCGCCCTTGGCAGGGACAACAGGAAAAATTAAGTGAAGAGGAAAAACCTACACATGATCCCAATTGTTATTTATGTCCTGGTAATAAGCGCATCACAGGTGAACAAAATCCTAATTATCAAAAACCGTTTGTATTCAAGAATGATTTTTCCGCTCTTTTAGAAGATACTCCGGCACCGGCTTCAACTGATGATCCACTATTCCAAATGTCGGCAGCTCGTGGTGAGAGTCGAGTGATTTGTTTTTCACCGGATCACAGTAAAACCCTTCCCTTACTAAGCGAAGAAGAAATTGTGGCGGTGATTGAGCTTTGGCAACAGCAACTACGAGAATTAGGTCAGCGCTATCCTTGGGTACAGATTTTTGAGAATAAAGGTGCAGCCATGGGCTGTTCTAATCCACATCCACACGGACAAATCTGGGCCAATAGTTTCTTACCAAATGAGGTCGCTCGGGAAGACGCTGCACAGCGTCGTTATTATGCAAAATATGATTCCGTGATGTTAGTCGACTATGCCCAACGGGAACTGGTTAACAAAGAACGCATCGTAGTAGAAACTGAACATTGGTTGGTAGTGGTACCTTATTGGGCGGTTTGGCCCTTTGAAACTCTATTGTTGCCGAAAAATCACATTAAACGCCTTACCGAACTTAGCCCGGCAGAGGTGCGCGATTTAGCGGTAATTTTGAAAAAACTCACGACCAAATACGATAATTTATTCGAAACTTCGTTTCCTTATTCCATGGGCTTTCATGCAGCTCCATTTAACGGCGAGGCCAATGATCATTGGCAATTGCACGCGCATTTTTATCCGCCATTGTTACGCTCGGCAACCGTACGTAAATTTATGGTCGGCTACGAAATGCTAGGAGAAAGTCAACGCGATCTTACCGCTGAACAAGCCGCGGCCCGTTTGCGCGACCTCTCGGAAGTACATTATAAATTACGGTAATTTCTATTTTTCGCCAAACATTAATAAAATCAATGACTTATGACCGTTTTTAAGAAAAACTCCAATTCCCAAGGGGGCGTTTAAAAGACAACAAAAAGGCCTGAGTTATACACACAGGCCTTTGTTTATATCTGTCTACTCATATTCATCTAGCCATTTCAGCAAAATGGCTTCTAAAATACTTTCATTGGATTTTTGCGGTTCATCATCAAACCCCTCCAAGGCTAAAATCCATTGGTGCAAATCGGTAAAACGTACCGTTTTCGGATCAAGCTCTGGATTTTGGTCATAGAGCATTTCGGCAATTTGTTGGGCATCAGTCCATTTCATTAGTGAGCTGCCTCATTCGCATGATTAATATTGTATTTCGGAATTTCAACCACTAAATCTTCTTCTCCGACAATGCATTGGCAGGAAAGGCGGCTATCCATTTCCAATCCCCAGGCCTTATCCAACATATCTTCTTCTTGATCGCTAGCTTCGTTAAGTGAATCAAAACCTTCGCGAATCACCACGTGACAAGTAGTACAGGCACAAGAACCGTCACAGGCATGGTGAATCTCGACGCCCGCGTTATGGGCTACTTCGAGTAAATTATCTCCGGCCGCCGCATCCACGACCATTCCCTCAGGGCAAAATTCTTCATTCGGTAAAAAAATCACTTTTGGCATGGCACTTTCCTCTAAATAACAAAATAACAATAAATCACTTAACAGTTTTCAATATCACTGACCGCTTTACCGGCTAACGCCTGTTGAATCGATTTATTCATGCGGCGTGCAGCAAAGGTTTGGGTCGCTGCATCAAGGGCTTTAATACCTTGTGCGATAGCATCTCGGGAATCACCCTGCTTAAGGGTTATCAACTGTTGTAATACGGCCTCAATTTGATGGAATTCCGCTTCACTCAATAAGTTAGCACCATCTTCCCGTAATGCATTAATGACGCTATCAATAACCCGATCTGCTTCTACCCGTTGTTCGGCTAATTCTCGCGCCTGCATATCATTGTGTGCGTTGTCCTGAGAGGACTTAATCATTGCGGTCACTTCTTCATCGGTTAATCCGTAAGACGGCTTAATTTGAATTGATGCCTGCACCTTAGTGGATTTTTCCATCGCAGTTACACTTAATAAACCGTCTGCATCCACTTGATAAGTCACCCGAATATGGGCTGCCCCTGCAACCATTGGCGGAATGCCATGCAGAGTAAAACGGCCTAGAGAGCGACAATCTTCAACCAATTCCCGTTCACCTTGCACAACATGCACGCTCATTGCGGTTTGTCCATCTTTAAAAGTAGTGAACTCCTGCGCCCGCGCAGTTGGTATCGTGGTATTGCGCGGAATAATTTTCTCAACTAAACCGCCCATGGTTTCAATCCCTAGGGAAAGTGGTACAACATCAAGCAAAAGCATATCGCTGTCATTTTTATTGCCCACCAAAATATCCGCTTGAATCGCCGCCCCCAGTGCCACAACTTTATCTGGGTCAATCGAAGTTAATGGAGTTTGTCCAAAGAACTCGCCTACTTGCTCACGTACATAAGGAACTCGAGTTGAGCCGCCAACCATCACGACCTCTTGGACTTCATCAGCTGCAACATTGGCATCCTTCAAAGCACGACGACAGGTCAATAATGAACGTTTAACCAATGAATGAATTAAATCATTAAATTGTTCACGGTGTAGTAGTCCTTCGAATCCACGCCAAGAGACTGAGACACTAGGCGCATCCGTTAAGGCTATTTTAGTTTGAGTAGCTAAAGTCAAAAGTTCGCGTTGTTCGTTGGCATTTTGTGGTTGAATACCAGCTTGGTCAGCAATCCAGTCGGCAATTAAATGATCAAAATCATCACCACCTAATGCGGTATCGCCGCCAGTTGCCAATACTTCAAAGACGCCCTTGGATAGACGTAAAATCGAAATATCAAAAGTACCACCACCGAGGTCATAAACTGCTATCACGCCTTCTTTTCCGCTATCTAAACCATAAGCCACCGCAGCGGCGGTAGGTTCATTTAATAAGCGTAATACGTTTAGCCCTGCAAGACGAGCTGCATCTTTGGTACTTTGGCGTTGTGCATCATCAAAATAGGCAGGCACAGTAATCACAACACCGGAAATATCTCCGGCAAGACGCTGTTCTGCAATATGATTTAAGCGAAATAAAATATCTGCTGAGACTTCAATCGGGCTTTTTTGACCTTGATGAGTCACCAATAACGGTAGGCCATTTTCACTTGCTACAAACTCATAAGGTAGATTAGTGTATCTTGACTCGACATCCGCCAAACTACGGCCAATTAAGCGTTTCACGGAAATAATAGTGTTCTGCGGATCCGTTGCTGCTTGCGCAAGAGCTTCTCTGCCTACATTCTTTACATTTTTACCATAATAAACCACTGATGGTATAAGACTTCGCTCCTGCTCATCATTTAAAATCGTCGCTTGTCCACTACGCACAGCTGCTACTAAAGAGTTGGTCGTTCCTAAATCAATCCCTATGGCCAAACGATGTTGGTGGGGAGCCTCAGTTTGCCCTGGTTCTGCAATTTGTAATAATGCCATATTCGTATTCCGTTATTTTTATGCCACGCTATAAGCCTGAGCAAATTTATCTTTTTCGGCAAAAACGCCGCTGTAATGGGTTTCGATAGCCACTTCGCGCTTTTCTCGCTGAGCGATTGGAGTTTCCTTATCTTCGGCTAAATCAGGCAAAAAAACAAAAACCGAATTACCGTCCAATTGTTTAACATCCGCCTGCCACGTTGGCCAAAACAGACCTTGATAAAAAGCGTCAAGATCACCGTTAAGTGCCCAGGCTAAAAATTCACTATAACTGAAATTCAGATCATGCCAGCGATTATCTTTAGTCGAAAAATAATAAACCTTTCCTAAATTATTACCGAGAGAACCGCCGTTTAAAGCAAAATAACCGCCCACAGCATCATCTGCAATCAGCAAGTATTGTGGTTTATCCCCAGTTTGATGGAAGGACTTACTAAAATTCCAGTCCATTAAACCTCGCGGGAGAGCAAAGCTACCTGAACCTAAAATACGTAGCCAACCATGATGAATGAGAATACCTCCGGTCTCATAAATAACCGCACCTAAAGGCGAGGAGGTAGGCATCTGCATTGAAAAAAGTTCACGTTCTGCTGAGGAGGCATCTTTTTTTAACACTCGACAATCGTTACGGGAATTATTAAGCCATTGAGATATCACCGGCCAAACCGATGAAGATGTATCTGTGAGTTGTTCTAGAGTCTGCATAATAAATTTTTAACGTAAAAAATACGGTGCTCTATGCCTTTTACTCATATTCCCAGCATAGCACCGTATTTTTAAAGTTCGAATAGATGTTCTTCAACTCGCTCAATTTCACTATTGAGTTTTTCAATAAAACGAAGTTTATCGCAAGATTGGGTTGCTAAATGCCAATTTCTGTCAGTTAGCGCATCATTTAAGGTATTGAGGAGCTGTAAGCGTGCTTGTTTGATTCGTTGGGCAAAACGGTTCAATGTTGCATCATCTGCTTTTTGTTCAATATCTTCCAATTCTTCACGCCATTCTAATTGCTGCATTAAAAATGCAACATCTTGCGTACTCCTTTGCTCTGGATCAACCGCATTACCAGTTTCAATTGCAATGATAGCTTCAGCTCGTTGCACCGGATCACGCAATACTTTTAACGCATCATTAATTTCTAATGCTTTTTGCATGGCTTGACGTTGGGTTGCAGAATCAGCCGTAACAAAATTATCCGGGTGTAGGCTTTTTTGAAGCTCCAAATAACGACTTGATAATAAACCTAAATCAATATTAAAAGTTACTGGCAAATCAAAAATAGCAAAAGGATTTGTCATTTTTATTCCTTAAACATGAAAACTTTCACCACATCCACAGGATTCTTTCACATTTGGGTTGTTATATTTAAAACCTTCATTTAAGCCTTCTTTCACATAATCCAGCTCTATCCCGTCTAAATAAACCAAACTTTTAGGATCCACGACCACCTTCACGCCGTGTTGTTCAAACACTAAATCGTCATCATTTAGCACATCAACAAACTCAAGCACATAACCTAAACCAGAACAACCAGAGGTTTTAACCCCTAAGCGTAAACCAATACCTTTACCTCGATTTTCAAGAAAAGTACGTACGCGTTCTGCTGCTTTTTCAGTGAGTGTTATAGACATATTCTGAACCTTATAAAATTCCGCCAATCAAGAACACTAAGCCTAAACTAGCCTGGTGATTAATGTCGAGCCTGGCACTTATCCATAATAAAATGCGGTCTTTTTGACCGCACTTGAATTATTTCCCTTGTTTATTTTTATAATCAGCAATAGCGGCTTTGATTGCATCCTCAGCTAAGATTGAGCAGTGGACTTTTACCGGAGGTAATTCAAGCTCTTCTGCAATCTGACTATTCTTAATCGCACCAGCCTCATCTAACGATTTGCCTTTTACCCACTCGGTAATTAACGAGCTGGATGCAATAGCTGATCCACAACCATAGGTTTTGAATTTTGCATCCTCAATGATGCCGCTGTCATTTACTTTAATTTGTAATTGCATTACATCACCACAAGCAGGTGCCCCTACCATACCCGTGCCAACATTGGAATCTTTTTTATCCATCGCACCAACGTTGCGGGGATTCTCATAGTGATCAATCACTTTTTCGCTATATGCCATTTTTCTTTCCTTTCCTAAATAAAAACTAATGGGCCGACCATTCAATTGTATTCAGGTCAATGCCTTCTTTGAACATATCCCAAAGTGGGGAAAGTGCACGTAATTTATCAACAGCGCCTTTTACCAGCTCGATGGTATAGTCAATCTCTTCTTCCGTTGTATAACGTCCTAATGTGAAACGAATTGAGCTATGAGCCAATTCATCATTACGGCCTAATGCACGTAACACATAGGATGGCTCCAAACTAGCTGAAGTACAAGCTGAACCGGACGATACGGCAATATCGCGCAATGCCATCATCAAACTCTCACCTTCCACATAATTAAAACTAATATTTAAATTAGTTCCAACCCGGTGCTCCATTGAACCATTAACATAGGTTTCTTCTATTTCTTTTAAACCGTTATAAAGACGATCACGTAATTTTGTTAAACGAGGAATTTCTGTTGCCATTTCCTCTTTCGCAATACGGTAAGCTTCACCCATACCGACAATTTGATGTACGGGCAACGTACCTGAACGCATACCCCGTTCATGCCCGCCACCATGAATAATCGCTTCTAAACGAATTCGTGGTTTACGTCGCACATAAAGCGCACCAATTCCCTTCGGCCCATACAATTTATGGCTAGACATAGACATCAAATCAACTGGTAACACCTCAAGATTAATCGGTAACTTACCAACACTCTGTGTTGCATCCACATGAAAGACCGTTTTATTGGCACGACAGAGTTCCCCTATTTCTTGGATATCCTGAATGACACCAATTTCGTTATTAACATGCATAATCGAAACTAAAATAGTATCCGGACGCAATGTTGCTTTAAGCTTTTCTAAATCAATTAAACCATCCTCTTGAGGCTCTAAATAAGTCACCTCAAATCCTTCACGCTCCAATTGACGACAAGTATCTAATACTGCTTTATGTTCTGTTTTACAGGTAATAATGTGTTTACCTTTAGTTTGATAAAAGTGAGCGGCACCTTTAATTGCTAAATTGTCAGATTCTGTTGCACCTGAAGTAAAAACAATCTCCCGTGAATCCGCACCAATTAAATCGGCAATTTGATTACGAGCTACATCTACAGCCTCTTCAGCCTGCCATCCAAATTTATGGGAACGCGATGCAGGGTTGCCAAATACCCCATCTATGGTTAAATATTCCATCATCTTTTTGGCTACTCGTTCATCCACAGGACAAGTAGCTGCATAATCCAAATAAATTGGTAATTTCATTTTCACTCCTATTAAAATTCTTAATAGATCTCATCAATACGTAGTTATTTAGTTGTCTTTATTTATTGATTTCAGATCCAGAACCACTAGTTCAGTACAACTAAATTTTCAAAATCCTGATGAGATTTGATCTTATTTGTACGTTGTTCAACTAATTCAGCTAAAGTTATTTCACTTAAAAAATTCTCAATACGCATACTCAACCCCTCCCATAACGAATGAGTTAAGCATTCGTCACCACCTTTACAGTTACTATTGCCATAGCAACGGGTTACGTTCACATTTTCATTCACAGCAGAAATAATCATCGCAACAGAAATTTCACTCGGAGGCAATCCTAGGCGATAACCACCACCCGGGCCTCTTACACTTTTAACTAACCCATCACGGCGTAATTTTGCAAATAGCTGTTCGAGATAAGAAAGTGAAATACTTTGCCGCTCAGATATATCAGCTAAACTCACTGGACCACTATTGGAATTTAATGCAATATCAAGTATTGCTGTCACTGCGTAGCGGCCTTTTGATGTTAGTTTCATAAATTATCCTTCTATTTTTGCCCCGTGAATAGTTGCATATCCTACCAACACAGTCAACTATAAGCTTTAATCTTTTAATTTGTTTTCTACGGCTTTTAACATACCAAGTAAGATATTTAATTCATTCTTTTCGATATTTACACGCTGATATAAACGACGAATTTTCCGAATAACTGCTTGGTTTTGCACAAAACCAATGCGCTTATATAAATCTTCTGTACGAGAAAAGAAATACTCCATTTCTTGTACCGTCGGATGGGCATGTTCTATCGTTGAAATAGGTCGTATAGATTGTAATTCCAAACCTCTCATACGTAATTCATAGCAGACTAATTGAACAGCCATAGCTAAATTTAAGGAGGAATAATCTGGGTTAGCTGGGATATTAAGATGATAATGACATCGCAAAAGCTCATCGTTAGTTAACCCTATCCTCTCTCGGCCAAATACAATGGCAACTTTTCCTTGGTGTTCTAATGACTTTTCAGCGCATTGTCGAGGATCGAGTAAGGTGTTTTGTAAATGTCGCAAACGAGCACTAGTTCCTACAACCAGAGTACTATCAGCTATTGCTAATTCTAAATTATCTACCACATGGGCATTGATAACAATATCATCGGCTCCAGCTGCTAACGCTATCGACTGCTCATCTATACATTTTGGGGAAACAAGATACAGTTCGTTAAGTCCCATTGTTTTCATAGCTCGAGCAGCAGAACCTATATTTCCGCTGTGAGATGTTTCAACTAAAACAATACGTATATTCTTAAACATTTAAACATTTGAATTTCCGACTTCAATCTGTGGTTATTCTAACATAGTAACCATAGAAATAAGTCAACAATTTTAAATTATTATTAAGAAATGATAGTTGGTGGGTTGTGAGAGGCTCGAACTCTCGACCGACGGATTAAGAGTCCGCTGCTCTACCAACTGAGCTAACAACCCAACTGGAAAATTTAATGAATGGTGGGTCGTGAAGGATTCGAACCTTCGACCAACGGATTAAAAGTCCGCTGCTCTACCGACTGAGCTAACGACCCATGGGAGAAAACTTGTACTACTGATGGTGGGTCGTGAAGGATTCGAACCTTCGACCAACGGATTAAAAGTCCGCTGCTCTACCGACTGAGCTAACGACCCATCAAGGCGCTAAAATTGAGTGGTGGGTCGTGAAGGATTCGAACCTTCGACCAACGGATTAAAAGTCCGCTGCTCTACCGACTGAGCTAACGACCCTCAATTTCGTAACAGGTGCGTATATTACGGATTTTCGAAGTTGACGCAAGAAATATTTGAATAAATTTAACTAACTGCACGAATTGTCATCAATTAAGTATATAAAATAAAAAAGCAGAGGCATTGCGCACTCTGCTTCTATTACTTAGCTATATTTTAATTAGTAAGCTAACACCGCACGACGGTTTTTAGAATATGCAGCTTCATCGTGACCTAATACTGCAGGTTTCTCTTCACCATAAGATACGGTTGAAACTTTGCTTCCTTCTACACCTTTTCCTGCTAAATAACCTTTAACAGCATCAGCACGACGTTGACCCAAAGCGATATTGTACTCAGGTGTACCACGTTCATCGGTATTACCTTCAACAAGAACTTTCGCTGCTGGAGTTGCATTTAAGTATGCTGCATGAGCATCTAAGATTTGCACATACTCACCTTCAACATTGTATTTATCGAAACCGAAATATACTGTGTTATAACGTTGTTGAAGATCTTCAACAGAATAACCACCAAAAGTTTGGCCATTAGCACCATTAGCGGCAGCATCATTATTAGATGAACTACATGCAGCTAATGCAGCAACTGAACCTGCAACCAATAATGATTTAACAAATTTGTTCATTAGATTTCTCCTCAATGAGTTTTTATTTAGTCAAGTATGGAGACCAAGCCGGAAATTTAACTTGGCCATTACTTCCTGGAAGGCTCGCTTTAAAACGACCGTCAGCAGAAACTAATTGTAGCACCTTTCCCAAACCTTGGGTAGAGCTGTAAATAATCATAATGCCGTTAGGCGAAATACTCGGGCTTTCACCTAAAAACGATGTACTTAACACTTCTGAACTACCCGTTGTAAGATCTTGTTTAACTACGTTATTGTTACCATTGATCATTACAAGGGTTTTACCATCACCACTAATTTGCGCACTACCACGCCCACCTACTGGTGAGGCGCCACCACCATTCGCACTCATGCGATAAACTTGTGGTGATCCACTTCTATCCGAAGTAAAGAGGATTGAGCTACCATCTGGAGACCATGATGGTTCTGTATTATTACCCGCACCGCGAGTTAACTGAACTGGACTACCACCATTTGATCCCATTACATAGATGTTTAATAAACCATCTTGTGAAGAAGCAAATGCGAGTTTAGAACCATCTGGAGAGAATGCTGGTGCACCGTTATGTCCAGGGAAAGAAGCAACTACTTTACGAGAACCTGAACCTAAGTCTTGTACAACAAGTTGTGATTTTTTGTTCTCAAAAGATACATACGCTAAACGTTTACCATCTGGAGACCAAGCTGGAGACATAATTGGTTGTGAGCTACGATTTACAATAAATTGGTTGTAGCCATCATAATCTGCTACACGAACTTCATAAGGTTGTGAGCCGCCATTTTTTTGCACCACGTAAGCAATACGCGTTCTGAATGCACCACGAATACCGGTTAATTTTTCAAATACTTCATCACTCACGGTATGTGCACCATAGCGTAACCATTTATTTGTCACTGTATAGCTATTTTGTGCAAGCACCGCACCAGGTGTACCTGATGCACCTACGGTATCAACCAATTGGTAAGAAATATTATAACCGCTACCAGTTGATGTCACTTGACCTACCACAACAGCATCAATACCTAAAGCTGTCCAAGCTTCTGGTTTCACTTCTGCTGCCGTAGTTGGTTGTTGTGGCATTTGGCTTACTGGAATTGGATTAAATTTACCACTATTACGTAAATCATCCGCAACAATTTGACCAATATTTTCAGGTGCAGAACCTGCGAAAGGAACAACTGCGATAGGACGAGCGCCATCAACACCTTCATCAATCACAATTCGAACTTCATCTTCTGCCATTGCTGTGCTTACAAATGCAAACATGATCACAAATAGCCCCATAACACGTTTGATCAATTTCATTTAATCACCTTATTTTAACGTTGTTACTTTTCTAAAACCGATTATCGAGCATTGATATCAAAATCGATAGTCGGCGCTTTATATTTTTCATAAATAGCATCAGATGGTGCTGCTGGAACTTTTTTCGTTCTAGCTACCGCACTTAATGCTGCAGTACAAATATCATCAGGTCCAGAAACGCGTTGATAGCCTAAAATAGTACCATCTCGACCTAACTGGATTTTAATGCTACAAACTTTACCGGCAAAGCTTGGGTCTTTTAAGAAACGGCGTTGGATTTCACGTTTAATAACACCTGCATATTGGTCACCGACCTTGCCACCGTCCCCGGCTCCAAGTCCAGCACCACTACCTTGTGTACCACCTTTATTCGCATTGCCACCTTTAGATGCGCTACCACCACCGATGTCGCCACCGTTCATGAAGTCATCTAAAGCTGCTTGATCCGCTTTACGTTTTGCTGCATCAGCTTTAGCTTTTGCATCAGCCTTCGCTTTCGCTTCTGCATCCGCTTTAGCTTTTGCTTCTGCCTTCGCTTTTGCTTCAGCCTCTGCTTTAGCTTTTGCATCGGCCTCAGCTTTCGCCTTAGCCTCCGCTTCAGCTTTCGCTTTGGCGTCTGCTTCCGCTTTTGCCTTCGCTTTTGCTTCAGCTTCTGCTTTCGCTTTCGCCTCAGCTTTGGCTTTAGCATCTGCTTCTGCTTTTTCTTTCGCTTTTTGAGCTTCAGCTTGTGCCTTTGCTTTTGCCTCTTCTTCAGCCTGTTTAGCGGCCGCCGCTAAACGTTTTGCCTCAGCTTCAGCTTTCAACTTCGCTGCCTCTGCAGCTTGTTTTGCTTTCGCTTCTTCAGCTTGTTTCTGCTTTTCTAACGCCTCTTGACGAGCAAGTTCTTGTTGCTGTTTTTGCTTTTCAATTTCTTGCTGCTTTTGTTTTTCAAGTTCTTTTTGACGTTGAATTTCCTGCTGACGCTTAATCTCTTCTTGTTTCGCAATTTCTTGCTGATTTGGTTCAGGTTCAGGTTCTGGTTTTTTCTCTTCGACTACAGGTTCTGGTTTTTTCTGTTTATCAGTTTGACCTTTTTTCTGTTGTTGAATACGTCCCCATTCCTGCGCTGCGCTGCCGGTATCGACCATCACAGCTCCCATGGCATCACCTTCACCTTCTCCACCACCCATTATTTCAACGGTTTGATAAAGAGAGCTCCAAATCAACAAACCAAACAATGCAAGGTGCATCGCAATAGAGATGACAAACTCATTTGCACGTTTTTTTCGTCGATTATTCTGCACGGTTTTACCTACTTATTCTTAAATCGGGTTGGTCATTAAACCCACAGACTTAATGCCGGCAAGATGTAGTAAATTCAGTGCTTTAATCACTTCTTCATAAGGTACATCTTTTGCTCCGCCCACTAAGAACATTGTGTTATTATCTTTATCAAATTCTTGTTTTGATAACTGGGTTACCATTTCTTCGTTAAGACCTTCTTGGCGTTGACCACCAATAGAAATCGAATACTGCCCAATACCTGCTACCTCTAAAATAACCGGTGTTTTATCTTCATTTGATACATTTTGACTTTGCACCGAATCAGGGAGTTCCACTTGAACACTCTGACTGATAATCGGCGCGGTTGCCATAAAAATTAACACTAAAACTAAAAGAACATCGAGAAATGGCACGATGTTAATTTCAGATTTAATGTCTTTACGCTGACGACGAGCCATAATTTCCTCTAAAACTTCGCTAAAATCCACCGCACTTTTTGTTTGATTTATGAAGCGCGGTCAATTTTTTCATCTATTTTTAATGGGGCGCTTTACCAAAAGCTTGACGATGTAAAATTGTGGTGAATTCATCAATGAAGTTACCATAATTTTGTTCAATCGCATTGACACGTAAGCTTAAACGGTTATACGCCATTACAGCTGGAATCGCCGCAAACAAACCGATTGCTGTTGCGATCAAGGCTTCTGCGATACCTGGTGCAACCATTTGTAATGTCGCTTGTTTCGCACCACTTAATGCCATAAATGCGTGCATGATACCCCAAACGGTACCAAATAAACCGATATATGGACTTACAGAAGCCACTGTTGCTAAGAAAGGCACACGACTTTCAAGCGCTTCTACTTCACGATTCATTGCAAGGTTCATCGCACGAGTCGTACCTTTAATGATTGCTTCTGGCGCATCTGCGTTCACTTGTTTTAAGCGAGAGAATTCTTTAAAGCCGACAAAGAAAATTTGTTCGCTACCTGTTAATACTTCACGACGATTAGATAAACCATCATAGAGTTTATTTAAATCTTCACCAGACCAGAAACGATCTTCAAAAGTATTCGCTTCTTTTAACGCACTCGTCAAAATACGGCTACGTTGAATGATGATTGCCCAAGAAATAATTGAGAACGAAATCAAGATCACAATTACAAGTTGAACAACAATACTTGCTTTTAGAAAAAGATCTAAAAAGTTCAATTCTGCAGTCATTGCATACTCCGAAAAGTTATTTACTTTAAAAATGCCGCTTTTAATTCTTCAGGAATTGCGACAGGTTTCATTTTATTAAGGTCAACACAAGCAACCTTTACATCAGCCATAGATAAAACGTCTGTATCCCGTTTCAAATATTGCTTAAACAAAATTGTTGCTCCTTTAATTGCAACAATTTCCGTTTCAACGAAAAGCCAATCATCTAATTTTGCAGGAAATTTATAATCAATAACCAGCGATTTGACTACAAAAGCAATTTGTTGTTCCCGCAACAGTACCTGTTGAGTAAAACCTATACTTCTTAAATACTCAGTTCTCGCTCTCTCAAAAAAATGTAAGTAACGTGCATGATACACAACACCACCGGCATCAGTATCCTCATAATAAATCCTAATTGGGATAGTTTGTTGAGTACTCACTGTATTTCCTAAATCATGGCAATAGAAGTCGGCTATTCTAGAACCTGTGTTTAGCAGATGCAAGCCATCAATAAAAATAATATTTCATCTAAGAAAATGAGAAATCACAGCGAAGCAGCCAGTTATATATCCTATTAGTGGGGATAAGATCAATTTCAATAAAGATGTGCGAATATCAAACCCTATCCCATGAATCCAAGAGGTCACAATCCCCCATATAATACTCAATACCACTATAGGAGAAGCTGTTCTTAGGGTGGTAGAAAATCCGTGAATATTTAAGAAAAAAGCAATAGTAAGCCCTAGTGCTAGAAGAAATGAAAGGGTTCTAAACGAACCCTTATTTACAAGTTGATAAAGTGAATTAATCATATTAGTGATCAAAATTCCCATTATATTCTTTCTTGATTGTTAGCTTTGCACTTATCACTACAGCTAAAAGCACACCAATAACCCAAAGTACATATAACATATAAAATCTCCTTAATAAGCCGTATGTTTATGCTCTTCAATAAAGCTTTCATCGATACGACCAAACATTTTATAGTATGACCAAATTGTGTAAGCCAACGAAATAACCACAAAAATCAGCGCCAAGAAAAACATTATAGTCAATGTTAATTCACTTGAGGTTGCATCCCACATCAATAAGCTTTCTCCCGGTTTACTGCTAGAAGGCATCACAAACGGGAACATAGACACAGCCGCTGTAATAATAATTCCAGCCATTGTTAATGATGAGAAGAAAAATGCAAATCCACAACGATTAGCTTTTGAAGTAACTACATTAAACAATGCAGAAATTACAGCTAATACAGGGAATATCCAAAGAATTGGCATTTCTGCAAAATTCTTAAACCACGCTGCAGTTTCTACCGATACATTTTTACCCACCGGAGATGATGCTGCGAAGTGGTCAATTGCACTATTCACAACATATCCATCTTTAAAATAAAGCCACGCGCCAGCTAAAACGAAAGTAATGATAGTTACCCCCGCTCCGATTTGGCTTATTGAGCTAACTCTATCTCTTAAAGCTGCTGTTGTTTTCATTTGCAACCAGTTAGCACCATGAGTAACTAACATTGTTAAACTTAATACTCCGCAAAGTAACGCAAATGGATTAAGTAACGCAAAGAATGACCCAGTATAAGTAACTTGGCCAATCTCATTGAATTCAAAAGGTACACCTTGCAGTAAATTACCAAATGCCACACCGAAAACCAATGCTGGTACTGCACCACCGGCAAATAGCCCCCAGTCCCAAATGGCACGCCATGTTGGATTATCAATTTTAGCACGATACTCAAAACCGATTGGTCTAAAGAATAAGGCAGCTAAAACTAAAAATAGCGCAATATAAAAACCAGAAAATGCTACAGAATACACAATTGGCCAAGCTGCAAATACTGCGCCACCTGCTGTTAATAACCATACCTGATTTCCATCCCAGTGAGGCGCGATAGTATTAATCATGATACGTTTTTCTACCTCTTTCTTACCGGCAAAAGGTAAAAGAGAGGTAACTCCCATATCAAATCCATCGGTTACAGAGAAACCAATAAGCAATACAACTACCAGTACCCACCAAATAAATCTTAGAAATTCATAATCAATCATAATTAATCTCCCGCTTATTTTGATGACTGTTCAAAATAGTATTTACCTGTTTTCAATGCACTTGGACCTAAACGGGCGAATTTAAACATTAGGTACATTTCAACGATAATGAAGAACAAATAAAGAACACAGATTAAACCAATTGAAAATAGTAGATCGCTTACAGCTAAGTTAGACGCAGCTACACCAACCGGCAATACCTCATAAATAGCCCAGGGTTGACGCCCGTATTCAGCTAAGAACCAACCAAATTCAATGGCTAACCAAGGTAATGGTAGACTCCATAATAGAGTTCTTAGCAATGCAGGGGAAGCAGTAACCTTGCCTCTTAAATTTTGTACGAAAGCACCTAACATAAGCAATAAAATTAAGCCCCCCGCAGCTAACATTCCCCGGAATGCCCAGAAGTTAGGACCGACATTAGGAATCGTATCACGCGCTGCTTGTTTAATTTGCTCTTCGGTCGCATCCACTACTTTATCGGTATAGCGTTTTAATAATAAACCAAAACCTAAGTCCCCTTTCACCTCATCAAATTTTGCTTTAGTTTCTAGGTTTACTTGCCCTTCTGATTTCTTCTCTGCTTTTAATTGCGTGAATAAATCATAAGCGACCATACCGTTACGAACACGACCTTCATTTTTCGCCTGAATGTCTTTCAGACCGATAATTTCAGTATCTAAAGAACGAGTTGCAATCAAACCACCTAAATAAGGTACCTCAATAGCAAAATCATTTTTCATTTCATTGGTATTCGGAATCGCAATTGGATGGAACGGTGCTGGCGCAGGATGAGTATCAAACTCTCCTTCCATTGCGGCTAATTTCACCGGTTGAGCTTTACCAATATCATAACCAGATTCATCACCAACAGCTAAAACGGAAACTGCAGCAATAAAACCAAAGGTAGCAGCAACAGAGAAAGAACGTTTTGCAAACCCAACATCACGGCCTTTCAAAAGATAATAGGAGCTAATAGCTAAAACAAAAAATGCTCCCGTAACATAACCTGCAGTTACAGTATGTAAGAATTTTGTTTGAGCAACAGGATTTAACCAAAGGTCAAAGAAACTACTCATTTCCATCCGTACTGTTTCAAAATTAAATTCTGACCCCATTGGATTTTGCATCCAGCCATTGGCAACTAAAATCCACATTGCGGAAAGATTTGAACCAAAAGCAACACAGAACGTGGCTAATAAATGTTTCCATTTAGTTAATCGTTCCCAACCAAAAAAGAATAAACCAACAAATGTTGATTCGAGGAAGAATGCCAACAATGCTTCGATAGCTAAAGGTGCACCAAAGATATCACCAACATAATGGGAATAGTAAGACCAGTTAGTACCAAATTGGAACTCCATGATGATACCTGTGGTAACCCCTAGGGCAAAGTTAATACCAAATAACTTACCCCAAAATTTTGTCATATCCTTATATACTTCTTTACCGGTAATCACATAAATGGATTCCATTATGACTAAAACAAAACTCAGTCCTAATGTTAGCGGTACGAAGATAAAGTGATATAACGCAGTTAATGCAAACTGCAAGCGTGAGAGTTCAACAACGTCTAACATCTCGCAACTCCTTGTATAAAACTACAAGTTTATCACTCATGATTATCGAAAAAATATCCGTAATCACCCCAAACTTAACAAATTCATCAAGCAAACAACGACAAAACACCTATATGATAGTATCTACCAACAAGTTAATTGCCGTGAAAACAATCTAAATTTCGCGCATTCTACTACTAAACATAGGGATAAAAAATAGCTAAAAGCGTTATATCGATCACAAAATTTGATATATCCCATTAAATACCTCTAATTGCTTAAGAATGTTAAATTTGATATACATCAATTTTATAATTTCACTTACTCCTTCGACACAATCCCCCTAGAAACAAAGGCATTAAGTAGAACCGAAATACTGGACAGACAAGCTGATTTTTGTTATTTTCCAGACAGTTTATTTTTGGAGACAGTCCTAAAGGATTCATAATGAAAAAATTATCCCTTATATTAGCAGCGATATTAGGCTCTTTTGCCTCACTTTCTATCGCAGCCCCCTCAGTAGGCTCAAAAGTAGAAATCCCACAACAATGTGAAAAGTTATTTAAAGAAGCAGAAAACTTAATTGCTCAGGCCGAAAAACAACCCGGCACACATACCCAAGTCGGTAAAATCAAGAACAAACTTAATCAAAGTAAACAACAAATCCTTGCAATGGAATTAGCTACTCAACAAAAAAGCTGTGATGTCGGCTTAGCCAAACTAAATAGTATGAAAGCCTACTCTTCTGAAGAAATAAACTAGGTTCTCAGTAAAAAAGCGCTTATTGATCTCAATAAGCGCTTTTTTTATTACAAGAATAACTACTTTTCTAATCCAAAATGCCGGTAAGTTAATGATGTTGCAATTCGCCCACGTGGTGTGCGTTGCAGGAATCCTTGTTGGATTAAATAAGGCTCTAACACATCTTCAATAGTATCTCGTTCTTCACCTATTGCAGCAGCCAAATTATCTAATCCCACAGGACCGCCATCGAAACGTTCAATTACAGCCGTTAATAATTTTCTGTCTAAATAATCAAATCCCGCATCATCTACATCCAACATTGAAAGTGCTTGTTTGGCAATATCCACGGAAATGATGCCATCATTTCGCACATCAGCAAAATCTCGCACTCGACGTAATAAACGATTTGCAATACGAGGGGTTCCGCGTGAACGACGCGCCACTTCAAAAGCTGCCTTATCTTCTAACTCAAGACTTAAACAAGATGCGCTCCTTGCCACAATAGAAGTTAAATCTTCAACAGAATAAAATTCCAAACGCTGAACAATACCAAAACGGTCTCGCAATGGAGAAGTCAAAGAACCTGCTCTAGTTGTCGCACCAACTAGAGTAAAGGGAGGCAAATCTAACTTAATTGAACGGGCTGCCGGCCCCTCACCAATCATAATATCCAGTTGATAATCTTCCATTGCAGGATAAAGCACTTCCTCAATTGCAGGAGAAAGACGATGAATTTCATCAATAAAAAGAACATCATGTGGCTCAAGGTTGGTGAGCATTGCCGCTAGGTCACCTGCTTTCTCAAGTACAGGGCCTGATGTCGTACGAATATTCACGCCCATTTCATTGGCAACAATATTGGCTAAGGTGGTTTTTCCTAATCCTGGAGGGCCAAAGATCAAAAGATGATCCAAGGCATCTTGTCGTAATTTAGCAGCCTTGATGAAAATATCCATCTGCTCACGCACCTGAGGCTGCCCCACATAGTCAGCTAAAAGCTTTGGTCGAATGGCTCGATCAATAACATCTTCATCAATCTTTGCCTGGCTACTAATAATTCTATCTGCTTCGATCATATTTCTTTAATTTTTATAGTGCAGCTTTTAAGGCTTCACGAATTAACTGCTCACTGGTTAAATCAGCTTTCATGACCTTTTTCACCATCTTTTCTGCATCCGTTGTTTTATAACCTAACGCAACTAACGCAGCAACAGCTTCATCAGCTGCACTTTCTGATTGGCGTAATTCTGAAACTGAAGGGATATGAGTGCTTTCGACAAAGAAATCATTTTGTCGGATGTCTTTAAATTTCCCTTTTAATTCTACTAACAAGCGCTCAGCCGTTTTTTTCCCAACACCGGGAATTTTTACCAGTTTAGAAAGTTCCTCTCGCTCAATAGCGTAAGCAAACTGTTCTACTGACATAGCTGATAAAATCGCCAATGCCAATTTGGGGCCAACACCATTAGTTTTGATGAGTTCACGAAATAAAGTACGATCGTTTTTTTGAGCAAAACCAAAGAGAAGATGGGCATCTTCACGAACAACAAGATGAGTAAATAAGGTGGTTTCTTTTCCTATTTCTGGTAAATCATAAAAACTAGTCATTGGTAATAATAATTCGTAACCAACACCATGCACATCAAGCAAAATTTCAGGTGGCTGCTTTTCCAGCAAGACCCCTTGTAAACGACCAATCATAAAATCCTCGATGAGAAAATTTCGCTTAGGATAAAATAAAACTGGATATAAATCCAGTTAAATTTTTAAACGGAATCGCCCTCGACTATACCTTGTTTTTAACAATGCGGTCATTTTTTCATGGGGTTCAGTTATTTTTGTTGAGCTTACAACATGGAGGGAATGCTGCATTGTATGAGCATGGGTAATCGCAATGGCTAATGCGTCTGCCGCATCCGCCTGAGGTTTATCGGAAAGCCTTAAAATTCGTGTCACCATATCCTGAACTTGTATTTTATCGGCAGACCCTATCCCCACGACTGTTTGCTTAACTAGCCGGGCAGCATATTCAAACACCGGTAAATCCTGATTGACTGCGGCAACAATGGCTGTGCCACGGGCTTGTCCAAGTTTTAAAGCTGAATCGGCATTTTTTGCCATAAACACCTGCTCAATAGCAAACATATCAGGCTGAAATTGTGTAATGATCTCAGTAACTCCAGCATAAATGCGTTTTAAACGGCCAGGCAAATCCTCGACCTGTGTACGAATGGATCCACTGCCTAGGTACTCCAACTGTCGACCATTTTGCCGAATAACCCCATATCCTGTGACTCTGGAACCAGGATCAATACCTAAAATAATACTCATAAATATCATCCATAAAGAAACGGATAGAAATCTATCTATCCGTTTTCTTTATTATGTTCTACTATTGATTAGCTTTAGCTGTAGCTTCAGCGTTAATCATACAATTTTTTGCTAATATTTTATCGCTAGCTTTAGTAGCCTCGGTTAATGTCACCACATCAGTAGTCGTAGCCGTTTCCGGACCAAATCCATCATCCAAAGTCAAACGGTGATTGTCCAACTTGAAGGTTGGTAAGGATTTGTAACTATCATCAAAAGGCATTTCACGAGCAATACGTTGATTATCCAAATATGCTGTGGCTGAAATTGGGGTTTTACCTTCAAAGGTATAATTCACCGTTAAAGTTTTACCGCCACAATTATAGACCGCATTTTTAACCAATGAAGTTGAAGGTTTCTTCTCCATCTGTTTAGGTTTATCATTTTGTGAACATGCTGCAGCTAAAGTAACTAATGTAGCAATGGATAACACTTTTAAATATTTCATATTTGCTCCTAATTAAAGTTGCGCCGCAACCTCATCACTAATTTCACCATTGTGATAAACATTTTGTACATCATCACAATCCTCTAACATATCAATTAGACGAAGTAGTTTAGGTGCGGTTTCCAAGTCTAAATCCACGGTTGTGGAAGGAATCATTGTGACTTCGGCTTCTTGAATTTTGAAACCAGCCTTCTCTATGGCATCACGAACGTTGCCAAGTTCCTCCCAAGCTGTATAAATTTCAAACGAACCATCATCTTGTGGTTGAATATCGTCTGCACCAGCTTCAATTGCAGCTTCGGTTAAACCATCCTCATCCGCTTCAGCAATTAAGATCAAACCCTTTTTACTAAATAAATAACCCACAGAGCCCTCGGTTCCTAAGTTTCCACCACATTTGGTAAAACTAGGACGTACTTGAGAAATTGTACGGTTAGCATTATCACTTAAACATTCAACCATTACTGCGGTACCGCCTGGGCCATAACCTTCATAAACACGGGTTTCCATATTGGTATCATCACCACCACCCACACCACGTTCAATTGCACGATTAATAGTATCACGCGTCATATTACTTGATAACGCTTTGTCTACCGCAGCACGTAAACGCGGATTTGAACCCACATCACCACCGCCAATTTTTGCTGCAGTCACCAATTCACGAATTAATTTGGTAAAAATTTTACCGCGTTGTGCATCCTGTGCGGCTTTACGATGTTTAATATTTGCCCACTTACTATGGCCTGCCATATTGTTTTCCTTCTTATTTAAAAACGTTAATAAATGATTCTTCCTCTTGCCTAAAGAGGTGCGCTACTCATCAGATATTTCTTGATCGCAGCTGCATTATTCGGAGATTTCGTCATTTGAACTGCTTGTTCAGGGGAAACCCATTGATACGCTAAATGTTCGCTTAATATCGGCTTAAACTCATCTTCCACCGCCAATAAAAACCAATGTTCATGGCAATGGGTGATATGCGGGGCGTATTTATAGCGGAAATGAGGAAAAATTTCAAATTCCACAACTTCATTGCAATCCCACAAAGTAACAGCATCTTCAGCTATTTTTAACCCGGCTTCTTCCCAAACCTCCCTTATGGCAGTTTCTCTCAAAGTTTCATCAATCTCTATTGTCCCGGTTACGGATTGCCAAAATGTCGGATCATCTTCGCGTTGAAGCATGAGAACACGGTGAGTGTTTTCAGCATAAATTACTACGAGAACAGATTGATTATTTTTATATTTCAAGCGAGTCATTTGTACTATTGAGAATAGAGAGCATGGTATTCTATCGATAAAAAAAATTACCGCACTAAAAAATGCGGTAATTATTCAAAAATTATTTTAACTTAACCAACCGGCTTGTTGTGCAATAAACAATGCTGCAAATGCCGTCAAATAGAATAATCCGATTAAGGACAACCACAATAGTCCACCTTTTACACTATGTTTAGCATGCTTAGTAAGCGATAAATTTAACCATGCAAAAATTGGCGCTGAAACAAATGAAGCGATCATCGCAAATTTTAGCATTGGACCAACGGCGTTATTAAAGTAGAAAATAATTGCTAAACCTGATAATGCCGCAAAAATCATTCCAACATTGAGAATTCTCACCGAACTTTCTTGTTTTCCGAGCAGAATACGCAAAGATTCAACGTTAGTGCGGGAATAGCCATCAATCACGGTAATCGTTGTACCAAACATACACATGAAAGCAATCACTGCGATCAATAAGCGAGACCACTCACCAATGGTACTTGCATACATATTGATAAGTTGTGCGATATATTTCCCGCCAACCATCTCTACCGTTTCCGGTGAACCATACTGTACTAACGCGCCAAGAGCCAAGAACACCACTGCTAAAATTGCGGTACCGATGTAACCAACATTAAAGTCAAATAAGCCATCTTGATAAGACACTTTCGTCAAACGACGCTTCGCAACCACCCACATAGAGTTAATTGCCGAGATTTCGATTGGCGCCGGCATCCATCCCATTAATGCCACTAAAAATGCCAACTTACTTAATTCCCATGGTGAAGGTGCAACAAAGTCTGCGGGGGCAACTCCATGAATACCATTACGCATAAATGCAATAACTACTGCACTTACCGTAGTGATAGTCAAAGCAATCATAATAATTTTCGATAAGCTATCTAATAAACGATATTTTCCTAATAATAAAATGCCAGTTGTAACAAGAATCACTAGGGAACTTAATACTGGCATTGGCAATGGAATTGGAATAATAAAGGTTAAAATTGCTGCCGTTAATAATCCTACTGCAGCAGTATTAATCACCGTCGCAAAAACGTTTAAGGCAAGGAATAACCAAAGATAGAATTTTCCCTTTTGACGATAGCCTTCCAATAAAGTATTACCTGTATCTAAGGTATATTGAACACCAAAGCGGAAGAAAGGATATTTGAATAAATTCGCAAGAATAACAATGCTCACTAACTCCCAACCGTAAATTGCACCGGCCTGAGTAGAGGCAATAATATGTGAACCGCCAACGGCTGCTGACGCCATCACAATTCCGGGACCCAAGGCGGAAAATTTACTCGCCCATGTTGATTTTTCTACTGGAGTTGATACTTCACTCATAAAATTTTCTCTTATAAATTCACCATAAAACGGAAAGGTGGCTTTTATAATAGAATTTTATCCTTGAGTAAAGCAAAAAAGATTTACTTAAAAGCAGCGATATAGAATAAAAAACCAATTATTTAATAATTACAGAATATGATTTCAAATCAATGAACAACTCCCCCCTGTTCATACCAAAAAAATGATGTGTTTCAGTGAATAAAATTTTTTACAGCAAAAGAAAATGCGACCCAAATTGGGTCGCATTTACTCTATTCTCCGATATTAATAAAAACTATTCAGCTTTCACCACCGCAATACTCAATTCCGTTAATGCCTGCGGATTCGCAAAACTTGGTGCCTCTGTCATTAAACAAGCTGCGGCTGTTGTTTTCGGGAACGCAATCACATCACGGATATTTTCGGTGCCCGTTAAAAGCATGGTTAAACGGTCTAAACCAAATGCTAAACCTGCATGTGGCGGTGTACCGAATTTTAGTGCATCTAATAAGAAACCAAATTTTTCACGTTGTTCTTGTTCATTGATACCAAGAATGCGGAATACCGTTTGTTGCATTTTCGGATCGAAAATACGCACAGAACCACCACCCACTTCATAGCCATTGATCACCATATCGTAAGCATTTGCGACCGCATCAGTTGGATTCGCTTCTAATTGTTCCGGCGTAAAATCTTTTGGTGAAGTGAATGGATGGTGCATTGCTGCAAGATTACCCTCTTCATCACGTTCAAACATTGGGAAATCAATCACCCAAAGCGGTTGCCATTCGTCTAAACGAGTTAAGCCAAGATCACGACCTAATTTCAAACGTAACGCACCCATTGCATCCGTGGTGGTTTGCCATTTGTCTGCACCGAAGAATAAGATATCGCCAGTTTGAGCTTTCACACGTTCAGCTAAGGCTTTCCATACATCTTCATTTAAGAATTTCGCAATCGGGCTTTGTACGCCTTCCAGGCCTGCATTAATGTCATTTACTTTCGCCCAAGCTAAACCTTTCGCACCATAAATACCAACAAATTGCGTATATTCATCAATTTGTTTACGAGTGATTTCTGTACCATTTGGCACTCGAATTACTGCCACTCGGCCATTTGGATTGTTTGCCGGCTCATTAAATACTTTAAATTCAACATCTTTAACGATATCTGCCACATCAACTAATTCAAGTGGGTTACGTAAATCTGGTTTATCTGAACCAAAACGAGTCATTGCTTCTTGCCAGGTCATTTGCGGGAATTTACCTAAATCCACACCAATAATGTTTTGCCATAAACCATGTACCATACGTTCCATAATCTCACGCACTTCCGGTGCGGTTAAGAAAGAAGTTTCCACATCGATTTGGGTAAATTCTGGTTGACGATCTGCACGTAAGTCTTCATCACGGAAACATTTCACAATTTGATAATAACGATCAAAACCAGACATCATTAGAAGCTGTTTGAAAAGCTGTGGTGATTGTGGCAACGCATAGAATTTGCCTTTATGCACACGGCTTGGCACTAAATAGTCACGCGCACCTTCTGGCGTTGCTTTGGTAAGCATTGGGGTTTCAATATCAAGGAAACCATTGTCATCCATAAAACGACGCACAAAGCTGGTGATTTTTGCACGGGTTTTCAAACGTTGTGCCATTTCTGGACGACGTAAATCTAAATAACGATATTTTAAACGTTGTTCTTCTGTGTTGTTTTGGTTGAAGTCTAACGGTAAAACGTCAGAAGCATTGTAGATGCGTAATTCTTTCGCTAATACTTCTACTTCGCCTGTCGCCATATTTTTGTTGATTTGATTCTCAGGACGGGCAATAACTTCGCCTTTAATTTGAATACAAAATTCATTGCGCAAGCCTGCTGCTGCGGTTAAAGCATCCTGGAATTTAGGATCAAAACAAACCTGCACGATGCCATCACGATCACGCATATCGATAAAAATCAAGCCGCCCAAATCGCGACGACGATGAACCCAACCGCTTAATGTTACTTCTTGTCCAATATGACTGCGGTTTAAGGCACCGCAATAATGAGTACGCATCATTTTATATTCCTTGTGTTTCTTGAATTAGGGAAAATTAACGGCGCGATTATACGGAAAAAGCCTTATCTTTTAAATTGGATAAGGGAAATTAATTTGATCCTTTAAAAACTTTCACTAAAATGGCCGCATTTTTTTAAACAATATCCAACTTGATATGAAAGACACCCTATTCTCCGCGCCAATCGAAAAATTGGGCGATTTTACTTTTGATGAAAGCGTTGCCGAAGTGTTTCCGGATATGATCCAACGCTCCATTCCCGGCTATTCCAACATTATCACAGCTATCGGCATGTTGGCCGAACGCTTTGTGACTGCTGACAGCCAAGTCTATGATTTGGGCTGTTCACGTGGTGCAGCAACCCTTGCTATGCGCCGTAACATTAAACAACCTAATGTAAAAATTATCGGCGTGGATAATTCCCAACCGATGGTTGAACGTTGCCGCCAACATGTTGCCGCCTATCATAGCGACGTACCGGTGGAAATTCTTTGTGATGATATTCGCCATATCGAAATCAACAATGCCTCAATGGTCGTGCTTAATTTCACCTTACAATTTTTACCACCGGAAGATCGCGTAGCATTGCTCAGTAAAATCTATCAAGGTCTAAATCCGCATGGCGTATTAGTGCTATCGGAAAAATTCCGTTTTGAAGATGAAAAGGTGAATGAACTGCTCATTGATCTGCATCACCAATTTAAGCGCGCCAATGGGTACAGCGAATTAGAAGTCAGCCAAAAGCGCACCGCATTAGAAAATGTCATGCGTACCGATGCGATTGAAATGCACAAGACTCGCCTAAAAGACATCGGCTTCTCACAAGTAGAACTTTGGTTCCAATGCTTTAATTTCGGCTCCATGATCGCCGTGAAATAACGAAACATAGCCGAAATGTCACTTTTAAAACAAACCTCAATAAAATCAATGACTTGCATTTTATTTTAGCAAAAACTCTGAAATTTGATGGGGCGTTTATGGAGCTCAAAAAAGGCGGGAAGCATTTCCTGCCTTTTTTATAACCCTTGCAAGTTCTTGTCCAGTAATCGGGCTAACAATACAATGCCGTTTTTAAAACGATATTCCGCATACTGGGCTTGCGCATAATAGGCACCTTTCCCCTCCGCAAAAAAATAATCCTGACTCGGTAAACGCATTCGCCAATATCCATATTTCACCGGCAAATAAACATCCGGTGTACAATCGGCAAAGTCACTTGGTGGCGTTCCGCTTACCGCACAAAGGCCGGCCAGATTATTAGCATCTAACTTCAGCAACAAATAAGCTTGCTGTTCCTCCTCTTTCAATTCATCAGAAAGTAGCTCGGTACGGCTCTGCAAGTCATCTAAAATAGCATAATGCAATGTCATATAATCGCCTTGCATCAATGAACGCGGATCCACTGGTGCAATTTCCAAAATAATCGATTTGCCTGTCGCCAACACATCTTCAAACTGCTGCACTTTATAGTTAACAGCACCCAGTAAGCAAATCACGAAAGCGCCAACCAGCCCCATCGTTCTTTTGAAAACAGGCGGATATTCAAGCGAATGTTGCGATACGGTTCTATAGCGCATATGTAAATATAAGGCTACCACTGCAAAAATCGCTGCAAAGCCCACCAGCAATAACCCTTTATACAATAACGGAATAGTTAATTGATAATAAAATAAGCCTAAATACCCAATAAAGAGGAAAACTAATAAGCCAAAGAAAGCCCGACTTTCCGTCCAGTAAACCAGTAACAATAATGCGCTTAAATACAAAATTGGCGGCACGCCGATAAAGCCTAAAACAAATAAACTTAAAGCCGATGCAATCAGCAAGGTTTCCAGAGACAAACCGGCATGCCGACGATTAAACAGCATATAGGTAATCAAGGGTAAAGCGCAGGTCAACAAATATAAAACATGGACAAAATCAAACTCAAAGGTTAACCAGAATTGGCCTGTCACCACTTGCAATAGGCTATTGATATTATCTATTACCGATGCATCTGTATTCTCTGCAAGTCCTGTAAAATCGATGCCATACCAGCGAAAAAAGCGTGCATAGGCCATTGGTAATAGGCTACCTAAACCGAATATTACCATTCCCCAAGCAATCGGTTTTAAGTGTAGGCGCCAAGGCTGTTCAGCGCCTAACACATAATAAAATAGCAACACAGAAGCCACTAATAGCAATTGATTAAACCAACTATTGCCATAAAAAAAGGTAGAAAAGTACATATCGTAGGTAATCTGCCAGTATGTCAGTAGCTGTATCACCAACAACGCCCGCACCAGCATATTCGGTATAATTCGATAATTAATGATAATAATCAGGGTAAAAATCAATGCGGCCATCCAAAGGGCGAGATTTAAGGAATCCTTGATGTTCTCACCAAATTGAATAAACAAATAAAAACCTAAAAAACTATTACCGATTAAGAAAAACAACCCCGCAAAAATATTTACATTGAGATTTTGCTCTCTACCGGATATCACGCCCCAAGCAATACCAAATAAAAGAACCCCAAAAATTAATGTGTTATTTTCGCCCCAATCTAAGGTAAAAAATAACCAAATTCCTCCCGTCATAACGCCCTGTAAAATAGCCAGCGACAATAAGATTGCAATTACCCAAGGAAGCTTTTTATTTTCTGGGTGTTCTTTCCTATGGGCTTTCACTAACCAACCGATCCCATATAGGGTTAGAATGAAACTTAACAGGCCAAAAAATAGTATCCCTTCAATGCCATAAATAAAAATAGAAGTAACCAGGAAATAAGGCGCAACCAAGGCAAGAATGGAAACCACTAAGTTGAATAAATCAAAGCGGTATTTCCGGTACACATAAAGAGCAATCAAGGCAGGAATAGCAAGTAACAATGCGCTCAGTAATGAACGACCAACATCATCGCTTGCATAAATATCAAAATACATGCCATTGACCATCATCAGCGCAAACAAACTCGCAAACGTCAGAGATAAAAATACCTTAGGTAAAATATGCCAATGTTGATCATGTAATTTTTCGCTGAATATCTCAGACAACACAAGTAATCCTGCATTAATCAGCACCGCACAGCCCATTGGGAGCACATGCTGTGAGACCTGGGCATAAAATAAATAAAACGCAATATTGGTAGTGGCAGCCAATAATAATGAAGACGCCACATTCGGGAATAACAATAAAAACGGCAACTGACAAAGCGACCACAAAGCAAACAATTGCCAAGCATTCGCACCGGTTTGATAAGTTTGTCCAACCAATGCAAACAGGCCGCCAAGCATAACGGATGCTACAAAAAATGCGCTATAAGTTTGCCATTTAATTGTATCTTTTGCCTGTCTGCGACTTTCCCGAAGAAAGCAATAGCCCCCCAATAAAACCGTCAAGCCAAATAAGCTTTGCAGACCATAGATTTTGCTTAAATCGGAAAAATAATCCCAATTCGCCGCGATTAACGTCACAATCCCACTGGTAACAAATCCCAGCGTCAATAATAAAAAGAGCAAAGTTAAATAGCGTTGCCAAGAAAGATTAAAAAGACCTGTTGCGCTCATTGCTTTTCCTTCTTCTATCAATAAATTAGCGCCATTCTGCCAAACTTTAAAAGAAATAGATATCCAAAAAAAATGCGGCTAAATCCTTAGATTTAGCCGCATTTTCATTTAATGCTAATTAATGCTTATTTAGCGGAATTCGGTTTATGTAATAAGGTGAAGGCGATGAAGCCGAAACCAAAGAAACAAGAAACGATCAGCGCATAGAAGCCGCCGTCCCAACCAAATAAGTCGACTAATTTACCCATCACATAACCGGCACTGGCAGAACCTAATAAGTAACCGAATAAACCGGTTAAGCCAGTTGCTGTACCTGTAGCAACACGTGGTACTAAGTCTGCAGCTTGTAAACCGATCATCATTACCGGACCGTAAATTAAGAAACCGATAGCGACAAGACAAATATTATCCACTAATGGATTGCCCGCCGGATTTTTCCAGTACACAACTATCGCAATTAATACGCCGGTAAGGAATAATAACATCGGTGGTGCACGGTGGCCTTTAAACACTTTATCGCTTAAATAACCGCTCGCTAACATACCGAAGATACCGGCATATTCATAAAGGAAATACGCCCAGCTTTGTTTATCCACGGAGAAGTGTTTGACTTCTTTTAGATAGGTCGGAGCCCAGTCGATAATGCCGTAACGAATGAAATACACAAACACGTTGGCCAACGCAATTGCCCATAAGAATTTGTTATTGATGATGTATTTCATAAAAATGTCTTTAGAGGAAAGGGTGTGTGCAGATTCCACTTTTTCCACCACTTTCTCGCCTTTCCATTCATCTACCGGCGGTAACCCTTGGGATTCCGGCGTATCACGCATCAAGTAGAACATAATGAAGGCCAACACAATCGCAATCAACGCAGGTAAATAGAACAAGGATTGCCATACCCCAAAGAGAGATAGACCGAGGATCGCTAATGGGCCGATTAAACCACCACCTAAGTTATGCGATACGTTCCACCAACTCCACCACACACCGCGTTCGGAAACGGAGAACCAGTTGGTCATAGTTTTAGCACCCGGTGGATATCCCATGCCTTGGAACCAGCCATTCAATGCGGCCAAGATAATCATCAATGGAATTGAAGAAAGCACGCCCGGTACCAAACCGAAAATCAAGCTAACCAGTGCAGAACCTAACAAACCGATAGTAATAAAGTATTTCGGGTTACTGCGGTCGGAAACATTCCCCATGATGAACTTACTAAAACCGTAAGCCAATGATAATGCTACCCCTACTGTACCTAAATCAGCTTTAGTAAAGCCATATTCGTCAATGAGGTACGGAATCGCTAAAGAAAAGTTTTTGCGGATAAGATAATAGGCCGCATAACCGATAAATACGCCGGCAAATACCTGCCAACGCAATTTTTTATACTCAGCGTCAGTACGGGAACTTTCAATTCTCGGCGCCGGCGGTGAGGCTTTCAAAAATGCAAACATCTTGTGCTCTCCTGAAATGGTTAATAAATGAATTGTCATACCTTAAAAGGGTCGGACTGGCGCAAAATAACAAAAGCTTTTTTCAAAATAAATATTTTCTTGACTCTTATCGCACTAAATGAGTAGGAATTAACCAAATTTTCCGAATAACATGCTCTCCGTCAATTTTTCCTACTAACGCCCTCTCCAAAAAATACGTTTTCTCAAAAACAGCATCCAACCCATTGATTTTATTAATATTTGATTTAAAAACTGAGTTTTCGTCTTAGTCAGACTAATTCTGTGCTATAATCCGCGCCATTTTCATTCCCAGGAGGTTATTATGCGAATTTTACATACCATGTTACGGGTCGGCGATTTAGAGCGCTCCATTAAGTTTTATCAAGAAGTGTTAGGCATGCGTTTATTGCGCACTAGCGAAAATCCGGAATATCAATATTCTTTGGCATTCTTAGGCTACGATGATGAGGACAAAGCATCTGTGCTTGAACTGACTTATAACTGGGGCGTCAGTGAATACGAGCTTGGTACGGCTTACGGGCATATCGCGATCGGAGTCGATGACATTTACGCCACCTGCGAGGCGGTGCGTGCCAGTGGCGGCAAAGTCACCCGCGAAGCTGGGCCGGTTAAAGGTGGCAACACCGTCATCGCTTTTGTAGAAGATCCGGACGGCTACAAAATCGAATTTATTGAAAACAAAAGTGCCAAAGCAGCTCTAGGCAACTAAAGGAGCGCACGTGTCAGAAAGTGCCGAAATCCCTTACTATCACCAATTAAAAAATCGCTTTCGCGGTTATTTCCCGGTCATTATCGACGTGGAAACCGCCGGTTTTAATGCGCAAACCGATGCACTCTTAGAGTTGGCGGCCATCACCTTAAAAATGGATGAAAATGGTAATTTACAACCTGATCAAAAATGCCATTTTCATATCGAACCCTTTGCCGGCGCCAATATCAATCCCGATTCATTAAAATTTAACGGCATTGATATTCATAATCCGCTGCGTGGCGCAGTATCTGAACTGGATGCCATCACCGGATTATTCCAAATGGTGCGGCGGGCGCAAAAAGCGGCGGATTGTCAGCGTTCGATTATCGTGGCGCATAACGCGGCTTTTGACCAAAGCTTTGTTATGGCGGCAGCTGAGCGTACCGGTGTGAAGCGCAATCCGTTCCATCCATTTGGAATGTTCGATACGGCCAGTCTAGCGGGTTTGATGTTCGGTCAGACGGTGTTAGTGAAAGCCTGCCAAGCCGCACACATTCCCTTTGATGGCAAACAGGCACACTCTGCGCTGTACGATACTGAGCGAACCGCCGAACTATTTTGCTATATGGTCAATCATCTCAAAGCACTCGGTGGTTTTCCCCATCTAGCGGAAAATCCATCGACGCCCGAACAAGAGTAAGTTAAAGCGGGATTACTGCCCGCCTTTCTCTTTTTGCAACCAACCCTAATAAAATCAATGGATTAGATGCCATTTTTAAGAAAACGTATTTTTTCACGGGGGCGTTTTTGTAAAAGCCTCTGACAAAAGGTGCGGGATGCCTTGCAATCGTTTGCATTTTCCCGTAACTTAACCCCGTATTCCCCGCCCCTTAAGCTCTCTTGGGGCTTTTCTGTTACTTTAAGGAACAAACAATGCTAACGAATCCCGTGGTGCTTTCGATTATTATTCTATTAGTCCTAAGCCTATTACGAATTAATGTGGTGATTTCCTTAGTAATTTCGGCTTTAGCAGCCGGTTTGCTAGGTAATTTAGGTTTGAGTAAAACCATCGAAGCCTTTACCGGTGGCTTAGGTGGCGGTGCCGAAGTGGCAATGAACTACGCTATGTTAGGTGCTTTTGCGGTGGCGATTTCCAAATCGGGAATTACCGATTTGATCGCTTATAAAATCATTACCAAAATGAATAAAACCCCAAGCGGCCACAATTTAGCTATCTTTAAATATGTGATGCTCGGTGTGTTGGTGTTATTCGCCATTTCCTCACAAAACCTAATTCCGGTACACATCGCCTTTATTCCAATCGTCATTCCTCCACTTTTGGCGATTTTTAATCGTCTTAAAATCGACCGTCGCGCAGTTGCCTGTGTGCTAACCTTTGGTTTGACGGCAACTTATATGCTTTTACCGGTGGGTTTTGGGAAAATCTTTATCGAAAGTATTTTGGTGAAAAATATTAATCAGGTGGGTGCCTCTTTAGGTATCTCGACCAACGTTGCACAGGTTTCTCTGGCAATGGCATTACCGGTAACCGGGATGATTTTAGGCCTATTAACGGCAGTATTTTTCAGCTATCGCAAACCACGCGAATATGCAGTAACACAAGCAGAACCAACGGCTGATGAAATTAAGCAGCATATTGCGAATATTCAGCCACGCCAAATCTATGCCAGCTTATTTGCTATTGTGGCGACCTTCGCGACTCAATTGGTGACCAGTTCAACCATTATCGGTGGTTTAGTCGGTTTATTTATTTTCGCGATTGCCGGTGTATTCCATTTGAAAGAAAGTAACGATATTTTCCAACAAGGTTTACGCTTGATGGCAATGATCGGTTTTGTGATGATTGCTGCATCAGGTTTTGCCAATGTCATTAATACGACTACAGGTGTAACCGAATTGGTTGACTCCCTTTCCAATGGTGTGGTGCAAAGCCGTGGCGTAGCTGCATTCTTAATGTTGCTAGTCGGTTTATTGATTACCATGGGTATCGGCTCTTCCTTCTCTACCGTGCCGATTATTACCTCAATTTATATCCCACTTTGCTTATCCTTTGGTTTTTCACCGCTTGCGACTATTTCCATCGTGGGGGTTGCTGCGGCCTTAGGTGATGCGGGTTCACCGGCTTCCGACTCCACTCTTGGGCCGACATCGGGCTTGAACGTGGACGGTAAACACGACCATATTTGGGACTCCGTTGTACCAACCTTTATTCACTACAACATCCCGTTGTTGCTTTTTGGTTGGATTGCCGCCATGACGCTTTAATCATATAATCCCCGCGCGTAACCGCGGGGATTTTTTTATGCAGCAACAACAGCTTATTCAACGCTTGGAAGAAAAATTACAGGCGCTTTTTCAAACCTTTCCAACCGATAGCAAAATGCCAATTTTTGTGCGTTTTGATCGGAGTTTATTCAGCGAAGATTTTCAGGACTTGGCTTTCTATCGTCAGGAAATCGAACAAACCTTTGCCTATTTAAAATCCCTTGATACCTTGTCTGCAGAACAATTCGCCTTTATTACCACCCGTTTAAGTGCACAATGTGCCGCGTTAAGTGATGCCTTACGTCCTAAAAGCAAACCTACCGCACCGTTAAATCCGATTAATAGCAAGCCTGTCGAGTCAAGCAAAGCAGCTGATCCGGTACATAAGCTACCACCGCGCGAACGCTTGGAAAAATATTATGAGGCTTTACGCCAGCTGAATGAGAAAATTGATGAATGCCGTGATGCGGCACAATTTGCCAATGATGAAGCTATCCGTGAATTGGCATTAAAGCGTAAGGCTCAATACAAGCTGCGCCGCACCAAATGTCTTGATGCAATTGAATTATTAGAAGCCTATTTAGCATTTAAAGAAGAAAAAACAGAAAAGGAAATACTATAATAAATAAAGCGGAAAGCCCGAAAGGCCTTCCGCTTTTAATATACCAACTTGTTGGCTTGAGTCGGGTTACTGATTACATCGCCTAAGCAAGCATCAATTTAAATAAGAGATAGAAACTATGCTTTCTAATCGTCCATATAGCCTAAGCTTCTCAACGCCCGTTCATCATCTGCCCAACCGGATTTCACTTTAACCCAGAGTTCAAGGTGAACCTTATTATCGAAAAGCCGTTCCATATCGGCTCGAGCTTCGGTACCAATGGTTTTGATCTTTTGACCATGGTGGCCGATGACCATTTTCTTTTGCCCTTCACGTTCCACTAAAATCAAGCCATTGATCTCATAGGTACCACGTTCATTTACTTTAAACTGCTCAATCTCCACAGTAACGGAATAAGGCAATTCATCACCAGTAAAACGCATGAGTTTTTCACGAATAATTTCCGAAGCCATAAAACGCTGTGAGCGGTCAGTGACATAATCCTCAGGAAAATGATGCACACCGACACGCAAGGATTGGCGCACAATTTTCTCAATTTCATCCACGTTAGTGCCCTTTTCAGCAGACATGGGAATCACATGGGCAAAATCATATTTCGCGGTTAACTCGGTAATAAACGGCAGGAGCTCGTCTTTGTTTTTAATATTGTCCACTTTATTGATAGCCAACAACACCGGGGTTTTGGCATTACGTAATTTGTTCAAGACCATTTCATCGTCAGTAGTCCAATGGGTACCATCTACCACGAAAATAATCAGATCCACATCACCGATAGCGGAACTGGCCGCACGATTCATTAAGCGGTTAATCGCACGTTTTTCTTCGATATGCAACCCTGGAGTATCCACATAGATCTCCTGATATGCTCCTTCCGTTTTAATACCAACAATGCGGTGACGGGTGGTTTGTGCTTTACGTGAAGTAATTGAAATTTTTTGCCCTAAAATCTTATTAAGCAAAGTGGATTTGCCCACGTTAGGCCGTCCAACAATGGCGATAAAGCCGCAATAGGTTTCGTTTGCTGTCATTAGTTTATCTCCAGTAGCTTAAGGATTTGTTCGGCAGCAGCCTGTTCGGCTTTACGCCGGCTGCTCCCCTTCGCGACGAAGCTGTCATTATCTGCCAATTTAGTCGGTTTAGCCCCTTTATTATCTTCGTTTACCGTACAACGCACGGTAAATTCCTGACAATGGGCCTCCCCTTGAATATCAATGACTTCATAGGTCGGTAATGGAAAACGTTTGGCCTGCAAATATTCCTGCAGACGCGTTTTTGGATCTTTTTGATTATCGCCCGGCTTGATTTCCGCCAACATCTTTTGATACCAAGTCCGCACAACATTTGCTGCGGCTTCAAAATTACTATCCAAGGACATGGCTCCGATAATCGCTTCAACGCAGTCGGCAAGAATCGATTCCCGACGGAATCCACCGCTTTTTAATTCACCGGAACCAAGCTTCATATAGTCGCCTAACGTAAAATCCCGCGCCAAAATGGCTAAGGTAGGCTCGCGTACCAAAGTGGCACGCATGCGGCTTAATTCCCCCTCATTACAACGAGGAAAGCGTTGATATAAGGCTTCGGCAATCACATAATTCAGAATAGAATCACCTAAAAATTCCAAACGCTCATTGTGATGATGGGCGGCACTACGGTGCGTCAGCGCCAATTTTAAAAGGTCCTGAGTAGCGAAGTGATAACCGATTTTTCGTTCTAATCTATCTAATGCACTCATGACTAATTAATTCTTTTGAAGAAACGCTCGAAACGGAATCCTGTTGGCCATTCATTCGCTTGTTTATCCAAACTCATCCAAATATAGGTCGCTTTACCAACGATATTGCGTTCCGGTACAAAACCCCAAAAACGGCTATCATCGCTGTGATCGCGGTTATCTCCCATGACAAAATATTGACCTTCCGGTACAACCCACTCACCAGCCGGTAAATCATCTTGTGGATAAAATTCCATACCGGAATAACGACGATAAGGATCTAACAAAATGGCATGGGTCACATCGCCAACCTCAATAAATTCCAAGTCATTTGGAAAGTCCGGATTCGCTGGTTGTGGTTGATATTCAAAACTATGGGTTTGGCAAGCGACTTCACAAGGTTTACCGTCTTTACCGTAGGTAATAGTGAGATGTTTGCTATCGATATCAAAACTAATACGATCGCCACCAATACCGACAATTCGTTTAATATAATCAACCCCGGACATGTTATGTTTCTCGGTTAAAGCTAGGTTATCTGCATAGGCGGCGCGACCTGAACCTAATGCGGTACGCAACAATGCCTGCTGCGGAGCTTTAAACACAATCACATCACCACGTTGCGGTTTATTTCCTTCAATTAAGGTATTTTGCAAAATCGGATCTTTAACCCCGTAGGCATATTTATTCACGACTAAAAAGTCACCAACTCGCAACGTAGATTCCATGGAACCGGAAGGAATTTGGAATGGCTCAAATAAAAAAGAGCGCACCAAAAACACCAATGCTAATACAGGAAATAATGATGAAAGAAATTCACTACCTTCGGAAATTGGGGCTACCGCTAATTTTTCCTCATCACTCAAACTTTTTCCTGAACGTTGTTCGGCACGGGCGATTTGACGACGGCGATGCGGTGCATCAACAAAGCGTTGATAACACCAAAATACACCACAAATAACAGTAAGTACTAATAACAGAATACTAAAGGTGTTTGGCAGCTGATAGGAGTCTAAAACCTTCCAGGCAATAAATCCGACGATCAGCAACAACACAAAAAATACATTTGACTTCATTACTTATCCTTCCCCACATGCAAAATAGCTAAAAATGCTTCCTGTGGTACTTCTACGTTACCTAGGGACTTCATCCGTTTTTTACCCTCTTTCTGTTTCTGTAAGAGTTTTTTCTTACGGCTAACGTCACCGCCATAACATTTCGCCAATACGTTTTTACGCAATTGTTTAACGGTTGAACGGGCAATTATATGATTACCAATCGCAGCTTGAATTGCGATATCGAATTGTTGACGTGGAATGAGTTCACGCATTTTTTCAACCAATTCACGACCGCGATAAGGCGCATTATCCTTATGGACAATTAACGCTAAAGCATCTACACGATCGCCATTAATCATAATATCTACGCGTACCATATCGGCTGCTTGGAAGCGCTTGAAACCATAATCCAAGGAAGCGTAACCACGTGAGGTAGATTTTAAACGGTCGAAGAAATCCAATACCACCTCGCCCATTGGAATTTCATAGGTTAATGCGATTTGGTTACCGTGATACACCATATTGGTTTGCACCCCACGTTTTTCTACACAAAGGGTTATCACATTGCCCAAAAATTCCTGTGGCACTAACATATTACATTCAGCAATCGGCTCGCGAATTTCCGAAATATTATTCAATGGTGGCAATTTTGCCGGGCTATCCACATAAATCACTTCACCATTGGTCATTTCCACTTCGTAAATTACTGTCGGCGCAGTGGTAATCAAATCAAGATCATATTCACGTTCCAAACGCTCTTGAATGATCTCCATATGCAAAAGACCTAAGAAACCGCAACGGAAACCAAAGCCTAGAGCTGTAGAGTTTTCTGGTTCATAGAACAAGGAAGCATCATTAAGACTTAATTTACCCAAGGCATCACGGAAAGCCTCATAATCATCGGAGCTTACCGGGAAGAGTCCTGCATACACCTGTGGTTTTACTTTTTTAAAGCCCGGTAACACGTGGCTTGCCGGATTATGTTGATGAGTTAAGGTATCGCCTACTGGTGCGCCTAAAATATCTTTAATCGCACACACAACCCAACCAACTTCGCCGGTATTTAACACCGTTGTGTCCTCTTGTTTCGGGGTGAAAATGCCTAAACGATCCACGTTGTAAGCCTGTCCTGTGGACATCACTTTGATCTTATCGCCCTTACGCAATACACCATTCTTAATTCGAACCAAAGACACTACACCTAAGTAGTTGTCAAACCAAGAGTCAATAATGAGAGCTTGCAATGGCGCATTAGGATCACCTTCCGGCGCCGGAATTTTCGCCACAATTTCTTCTAGTACATCCTCGATACCAACACCTGTTTTCGCCGAGCAGCGCACTGCATCCATGGCATCGATTCCCACAATATCTTCAATTTCTTCAGCAACTCGTTCCGGATCGGCTGCGGGTAAGTCGATTTTGTTTAAAATCGGCACCACTTCCAAATTCATTTCAATAGCTGTATAGCAGTTTGCCAGGGTCTGCGCTTCCACGCCCTGTCCGGCATCCACCACTAACAATGCACCCTCACAAGCAGCAAGCGAACGGGACACTTCATAGGAAAAGTCCACATGTCCTGGTGTATCGATAAAGTTTAATTGATAGGTTTCGCCATCTTTAGCTTGATAATTTAAGGTTACACTTTGGGCCTTAATGGTAATTCCACGTTCACGCTCAAGTTCCATAGAATCTAAAACCTGAGCCTCCATTTCTCGATCAGAAAGGCCTCCACAGGTTTGAATCAAACGGTCGGAAAGCGTGGATTTACCATGGTCAATATGGGCAATAATAGAAAAGTTGCGAATATTCTTCATAAACAGATTGGTTTTCTCGAAATCATAAAATTTAACTGGCGGATTCTACCCGAAAAGCGCGTAAATCGCTAGAACGAAAGGGAAAGAGGGGCGATTTTTTATTTAATCACATGATAGAATGCCGAACCTTAATTCCCCATTTTTCTCCGTATAACGAACGTCTATTATGAAAAATTTTATTGCACTAATACTCATTCTGTTTACTTGTGTTAGCTGCTCGAAAACGTCATCGTTACAAGTCCAGGAGACATCTCGACAAGGAAGATTTTTACTGATATTACCAGGCGAAAATCCGGTTTATTTAGATAGATCAAGTATTCGCATCAATCCAAATAATGCGAATGAATTGGTCTATTACACAATAACCAATATAAATTCGTCTGATCCCGATACGAAAGGTACATCAATGAAAAATTTGATGTCGTTAAATTGTGCCCAAAAAATATCCGTACTTAATGTAGACGAGCGACTTGAAATATATACCCAATTTTTTGCCAAGGGAGAAAAATTGCTAGATATCCCGGAAAAAGCGACGCGTACAGATATGAAAGATGAGATTTCCCCTTTATCCCTTATGTCGGCCGCTGTTTGTCAAGATGCGGGGAAAGCATTTGGGAATAACCCAAATGCCCTTAACGAAATGCATGAAAGATTAGCAAAACAGAAAAATAAAATTAAGTAAACATAGCCTCTTATCGTTAAGAGGCTAACCGCTTTATTTCACTTTAAAGTGTTCTTTAAGCGCTTCTAAAAAGCCATTGAACTGATGGTCGGCTTTATCCTTCCGTACACATTGCCCTTCATACTTTTTGTCTGCAAATTGAACAACCGTAAACTTATCTTTTGAATATTTAGTGACTTGTACCTCAATACTATCTTCTTGGCCAATACCAGCAGAATAAACACTAAAAGCTTTTGCCTCAATATCCTTAAAGCTCTTCGTACGTTGCAATTTTGCAAAAGTATCAGAATAAATTAAACGTTGTGCGCTTTGCTTTTTCAATTTATAAGTCAAATGGTTATTATCAAAAATCCAAGTACCATGACTAATGGTCAGATATTTTAATGGCGAGTGAAAATAGTCTTTAATTGAAGAATCAGCGTATCGATTTAAACTATGATCAAAAATAAAGTTCTCATCTTTTACCGTACCATCCGCCCGCAAATAGAGTAAATCAACGGTTCCCACTCCGATGTTTTCATACTTCATTGTGCAGGACCATTCTCCCACAAAATCTTGCTTTGACAAATTTGACGGAACTGATGAACAGGCCGCCAACGCAAGAATTACAGTGCTTAAAATTAATTTTTTCATAAATCCCCCTTGTTATTAAGAGGAGTTATTCTACACAAAATAACAAGGACACAGTCAAATTTTAGATAAAACAAAACCCCGAATGGCTTCGGGGTTTTTATTCTTTTATGCGGACTGAAATTATAAGCTTTCAGTGAAAGTACGAGTAATAACGTCGCGTTGTTGTTCTGGAGTTAAAGAGTTGAAACGTACTGCGTAACCAGAAACACGGATAGTTAATTGTGGATATTTATCCGGATTGTTTACCGCGTCTTCTAAAGTTTCACGACGTAACACGTTTACGTTTAAGTGTTGACCACCTTCAACTTTAACGGTTGGCGCAACGTCAACCGGTAATTCGCGATATTCGATTTGACCTAGTTCGCTTACTGCAACAACTTGGTCTTCTGCGAAATCGCCTTTAGCAACTAAGCAACGCGCTTCGTTAGTTTCGCTGTCAAGTAACCAGAAAGAATTGAGCAAATTGTCATTTGCCGCTTGAGTAATTTGAATACCTTTAATCATAAAGTGCCTCCTCTAGATGGGCGAGTGTAAAATAACCAAAAACTGAGCGAATTTTATCAAAGAATTTTAAAACTTCAAATTATTTTGACCAAAAACAATTTCTTTTTTCCTACATTTTTTGTGGATTTGATCTAAATTAAGGTTTAAACCACAAATCCCTCTAAACACAAGAGGATAATTAACATTTACTTAACATTTTCCAAGCAAAATCCCTTCGTTTATAATGCCCAAAACTTATCTTGAGGAGTTTCCATGAAAACTTGGCATGATGTGCTTGGCACAGAAAAACAGCAACCCTATTTTCAACATATTCTACAACAGGTCGCCGCTGCGCGGGCGCAAGGTAAAACGATTTACCCACCTCATGCTGATGTGTTTAATGCCTTCAGTTTTACTCCCCTAGAAAATGTCAAAGTGGTTATTCTCGGTCAAGATCCCTACCATGGCCCCAATCAGGCCCATGGTTTGGCCTTTTCGGTACAACCGGGAGTTGCTATCCCTCCTTCCTTATTAAACATGTATAAAGAACTGCAACAGGACATTCCGGGCTTCCAGATGCCGGCTAACGGTGATTTGCGTTACTGGGCCGAACAGGGCGTACTCCTACTAAATACGGTGCTTACCGTGGAACGAGGGCTCGCCCATTCCCATGCTAAATTCGGTTGGGAAACCTTCACTGATCGAGTCATTGCCGCATTAAACGAACATAAGGAAAATTTAGTCTTTCTACTCTGGGGGAGCCACGCCCAGAAAAAAGGACAATTTATTGATCGAAACCGCCACTACGTGCTCTGTGCGCCCCATCCTTCACCGTTATCTGCACACCGTGGTTTTTTCGGTTGTCATCATTTTTCTAAAACCAATCAATACTTACTCGCACATGGGCAAACGCCAATTGATTGGCAAATTTAGATTTTTAAGCAAACAATAATAAAATCAATAACTTACATACCGTTTTAGCAAAAACTTTTATTTTCAAGGGGGCGTTCGTATAACGCCTCTTTTATTTTGTTGTGTGTTAAAGTCCGTTTCTGATAAATTTCGTCAAAATTATTCATCATCTCCCCTGGTTCCATATGAAAAAATTACTCATATTTGCTGTCCTTTGTATGCCCTTTGCCACTCAAGCCAACGATAGCGTCGGCACTGTTTCCACCGGTGGTGTGGAATATATAAAAAATGAGCATATTGCTATGCAAAAAGAAAACCTGTTTATCAGCCAAAAGCAAATTAAGGTTGAATATGAGTATCGCAATCTGACCGACCAAGACATTACCGAAACCGTGCTATTTCCCTTGCCGGAGGTCATGCTGGGCGATTATGGTGATTTTGCCGACCCCCAAAGTTTAATCAATTCCTTTAAAATTTATGCTGATGGTAAAGAAATTAAACCGCAAACCCATGTGCGGGCATTTTTTTACGAAACTCAACATGCCGATAATGGAGAAAAAAAAGAGCTGATTTCCCATGATGTGACTGATATTCTCCGCGCCTGCGGTCTCACCGAACAAGAATTGATGGAACCTTGGTTACGCAAATCGACTGTGGCAGATAAAAAAATCCTGCAATGTCAGGATCCGCGTCTTGCTAAATTTAATTATAAAGATAGTGATGGCGACGATAATGTTATTTGGGGTGGACAAATTATTTATAGCTGGCCACAAACCTTTAAAGCTAACGCTATTACCACCATTCACCACGAATATGCGCCCTTAGTTGGCGGTGGCATGTGGCTCTCCGGCTTAATCAATTTTACAGATTTTGCCGATAAATTTTGTACCGATGCCGCATTTAAACGCGCGGTTAAAGCCAAAGAATCTCAAGGCATCTATTACCGAGAGCTCGGTTACATTCTCAAAACCGGCGCCAACTGGGCAAAACCCATTGCCGATTTCACGCTCACCATTGAGAAACCCAAAAATCAGCTTGTTTCTTTTTGCTGGAAAGGTCAAGGTGAAGTGAAAAAAGTACTGCAAAATGACAAAGTCGTGCAATTCCAAGTGAAAGAAAAAGATTTTCTACCAAAGCATAATTTAGATGTCATCTATGGTATCGATCCTAAATATTTTGACTAATCTAAATTAACTGCTCGCATACGACACGACCGCTCTTTAGCGGTCGTTGTCTTTTTATCGTCCACATTGGTCGTTGGCAGCTCCAAATGAGCTAAACGAGTGCCACAAAAGTCTTTTTTAAGACTATCAATAAAATCAATAACTTAGCTTGTGTTTTTAGAAAAACTTTGATTTTTATTGGGGCGTTGGGAGATATTATCGAGACAGAATAAAAATAATACATGGCTTTTCCTAAAGTTTTGTGCTACTTCGTGCTATCCTTAGCGCATTTTTTACAACGAAGTATTGATTATGCAAGAAAATTATTTAAGTCGGCAACGCTTCGCCGACCTGCCGTTGCACCCCATTGTGCAACAGGCATTACAAGCCAAAGGATTCGAATTCTGTACACCGATTCAAGCACTTTCCCTACCTTTTAGTTTACAGGGCAAAGATGTAGCTGGTCAGGCGCAAACCGGTACCGGCAAAACCATGGCATTTTTGACCGCAACATTCCATCACCTATTAACCCATCCACAAAACGCTCAAGGCCAACCGCGCGCTTTAATCTTGGCTCCAACCCGTGAATTAGCGGTGCAAATCGCCCACGATGCGGAAACATTGGAGAAGATCAGCGGACTGAAAACCGCCTTAGCCTACGGCGGTGATGGTTATGATAAACAACTGAAGGCAATCGAAGCCGGCGTGGATATTTTAATCGGTACCACCGGGCGGGTTATCGATTATGTGAAACAAGGTGTTATTCGTTTAGAACAAATTCAAGTGGTGGTGCTAGATGAAGCTGATCGCATGTTCGATTTGGGCTTTATTCGTGATATTCGCTATCTGCTACGCAAATGTCCGCCCCCTCAAGCACGCCTTACCATGCTCTTTTCTGCCACCCTGTCCTATAAGGTGCGCGAACTGGCCTTTGAAGATATGAATGAGCCGGAATATATCGAAATCGAACCGGAGCAAAAAACCGGTCATCGCATTAAGGAAGAGCTGTTCTATCCATCCAATCAAGACAAAATCCCACTATTACTCACCTTAATGGAAGAAGAATGGCCGGAACGCTGCATTGTGTTTGCCAATACCAAACATAAATGTGAAGACATTTGGGGCTATTTGGCCGCTGATGGACATCGTGTGGGGTTGTTAACCGGGGATGTGGCTCAGAAAAAACGACTATCACTACTGAAACAATTTACCGATGGTGAATTAGATATTTTAGTAGCCACCGATGTGGCTGCGCGCGGTTTGCATATCCCCGATGTGACCCACGTATTTAACTTTGATTTACCCGATGATCGGGAAGACTATGTGCATCGTATCGGGCGCACCGGGCGGGCAGGTGAAAGCGGCGTTTCAATTAGTTTTGCCTGCGAGCAATATGCGATGAATTTACCGGCTATCGAAGAGTATATCGGTCATTCCATTCCGGTCAGTCAATATGATCCGGCATCGCTGATTAGTGATATTCCCAAACCCTACCGTCTAAAACGGGCTGTACCAAACAACCGTAATAACGGCGTCAATAATCATCGTCCTTATCGTAAACATTAAGACGTTAAACAAAGAAAAAAGGCTTAGGGAAAACCCTAAGCCTTTTTGTTCAAACGAATAATTATTCGCCCAAACGCTCTTTAATACGAGCAGATTTACCTGAACGTTCACGTAAGTAGTAAAGTTTAGCTTTACGTACTGCACCTTTACGTTTAACAGCGATTGAATCTACAACCGGTGAGTGAGTTTGGAATACACGCTCAACACCTACGCCGTTAGACACTTTACGTAAAGTGAATGCTGAGTGCAAGCCACGGTTACGAATTGCAATAACCACGCCTTCGAATGCTTGCAAACGACGTTTGCTACCTTCAACTACCCATACTTTAACTTCTAAAGTATCACCTGGGCGGAAGCTAGGTACGTTTTGTTTTAATTGTTCTTGTTCAAGTTGTTTAATGATGTTAGACATTGTTTGATCCTTTTGATCTAATGATCCTAGATTTAACTGATTTTAGCGTTATATTCGGCTTGCGCCTCTTTTAACAGCTTACGTTGTTCGTCAGTCAGAGCTAGGCCTTCTAAGAGCTCAGGGCGTCGGAGCCACGTTCTCTGTAGCGATTGTTTTAATCGCCATTTCCGAATTTCTTCGTGATGTCCCGACATCAGCACGGGTGGTACAGTTAATCCTTCTAACACTTCCGGTCTGGTGTAATGCGGACAATCTAATAAACCATCAGCAAAAGAATCTTCTTCTGCAGAGGCTTGCTTGCCTAATACACCGGGAATAAAACGCGCAACAGCATCAATTAATGTCATTGCCGGCAACTCCCCACCGGTCAGAACGTAATCGCCAATTGACCATTCTTCATCGATTTCAGTTTGAATCAATCGCTCATCAATACCTTCGTAACGCCCGCATACTAAAATCAATTTCTGATTTTGCGCAAGCTCAGTCACGCCGCCTTGATCGAGTTTACATCCCTGTGGCGAAAGGTAAATTACCTTTGCGCCTTCTCCTGCCGCAGCTTTCGCTGCATGAATAGCATCCCGTAAAGGTTGCACCATCATTAACATTCCCGGGCCACCACCATAAGGGCGGTCATCTACGGTTTTATGCTTATCGAATGTAAAATCTCTTGGATTCCAACATTCGACCTGCAGAAGATGTTGTTTTACGGCTCTACCTGTAACCCCAAATTCCGTAATCGCTTTAAACATTTCGGGAAATAATGAAATAATCCCTATCCACATAAAAAGCCTACTACATTACGTTTGTGCATACTTGAGATTAGAAACCAGCGTCCCAATCCACTTCAATAGTTTTCGTGGTGAGATCGACTCTTTTAACTACTTGTTCATACAAAAACGGAATTAACCGTTCTTGTTTTCCAAAAGCATCTTTGGTATTGGCTTTAACCACTAGCACATCATTAGAACCGGTTTCCATCATTTCCGTTACCGTTCCCATCGTATAACCTTGTAGGTTTATGACTGTACAACCAATAAGGTCATGCCAGTAATAATCCCCCTCTTCCAGTTCTGGGAAAACGGATAAATCCACACCAATTTCAACATTTGCCAAAACCTGTGCAGCTTCACGATCATCAACGCCTTTTAATTTAACAATGATTTCGTGATTATGATGACGCCAATTTTCTAATTCGGCAGGTTGCCATTCACCTTTAATTTTTAAGAACCAAGGTTGATACTCAAAAATACTTTCGGCTTGTTCTGTTGATGAATAAATACGTAACCACCCACGGATACCATAGGTTGAGCCTAATTTGCCCACAACTTCAATACGTTGTTGTTCCATATTCTTCACCTATCTTAGTTTAAGAACTAAATCAAAAAGCGATTAAGCCGCTTTTTGTGCTTCTTTTACCAAAGCAGATACGCGATCAGAAAGAGATGCGCCTTGAGCAACCCAGTGGTTAACGCGCTCTAAGTCGATGCGAAGACGTTCTGCGTTACCTTGTGCGATAGGGTTGAAGAAACCTACACGCTCAATGAAACGACCGTCACGCGGTGAACGGCTGTCAGCTACTACGATTTGATAAAATGGGCGTTTTTTAGCTCCGCCACGAGATAAACGAATGGTTACCATAACCTTCCTCTAAATGTTTAATTACTAAAAGAATATTCCCAAGCTCGAAAGCCGCCAGGAATATAGCTTACTTTTTTCTCTGTATATATAGACAAAAAGCCCGCAAATTTTACAGGTTTTATGCAAAAAAGCAAGCTAATGTATAGAATTTCAACAACAGTCGCCCAAAACTGGCTTTTAAAAGCAATACTAATAAAATCAATAACTTACACCATATTTTAGCAAAACTTAGTTTTTTCAAGGGGCGTTTTAGTTAGTAAAAAAGACATAAAGAAACGGCTGCCTTTAGGCAGCCGTGTGATTAAAAACATTAGCGGATTAGTAAACCCCTTGTGCCAACATGGCATCTGCTACTTTAACGAAACCGGCAACATTCGCACCAACCACATAGTTGATATTCGCTTGACCTTCCAACGAACCGTATTTTTTACAGTTGGCGTGAATATCCAACATAATACGGTGAAGTTGTTTATCCACTTCTTCAGATGTCCAGTATAAGCGTTGTGAGCTCTGTGCCATTTCTAAACCAGAAGTCGCAACCCCGCCGGCATTGGCCGCTTTACCTGGACCAAATAATACACCGGCTTTTAAGAATGCCTCGGTGGCTTCAATGGTTGTTGGCATATTGGCACCTTCTGCGACAAGTTGTACACCATTCGCAATAAGCGCTTGGGCATCGGCAATTTCTAATTCATTTTGTGTTGCGCAAGGAAGAGCAATATCTGCTTTCACTTCCCAAGGACGTTTGCCGGCAAAATATTGCAAACCAAATTGTTCAGCGAACTCTTTTACTCGGCCACGTTTTACGTTTTTCAGTTCCATTAATGCCGCTAATTTTTCGCTATCAAAACCATCCGGCAAATACACATAACCGGCGGAGTCAGAACAAGAAACGACTTTTGCACCAAGCGCCATGACTTTTTCAATTGCATATTGAGCAACGTTACCGGAACCAGAAACCAAGACAGTTTTACCTTGGAAGCTATCGCCTTTTTCTGCCAACATCGCTTGTGCAAAGTAAGCCAAACCATAACCAGTCGCTTCCGGACGAATTAAACTACCACCGAAGGATAAACCACGGCCGGTAAATACGCAGGCTGCTTGATTTGATAATTTTTTCATATAGCCTGCAAGGTAGCCCACTTCACGGCCACCAACCCCAATATCACCTGCTGGAACATCTGTATCTGGGCCAATATGACGATAAAGTTCCGCCATTAAGGCTTGACAGAAACGCATCACTTCAGCATCGGATTTACCTTTAGGATCGAAATCCGAACCACCTTTACCACCGCCCATTGGCAAAGTGGTTAAGGCATTTTTGAAAATTTGCTCAAACCCTAAGAATTTTAAAATAGATAAATTCACTGATGGGTGGAAACGCATCCCTCCTTTGTATGGGCCAATCGCGCTATTGTATTGCACACGGAAAGCACGGTTGACTTGTACTTGCCCTTGGTCATCAGTCCATGCTACACGGAATTGAATCGCACGCTCAGGTTCAACTAAACGCTCTAATAAGGCTTCAGAACGGTATTTAGGATTTGCTTCCAAGAAAGGCCAGATTGAAGTAAACACTTCGCGTACGGCTTGTAAAAATTCAGGTTGGTTACCATCACGTTGAGCGACTTTGGCAAGAAATGCATCTAATGAAGTTACAGTTGACATAGGGTTTTTCCTCTACTACTAATTGATGATGTGTGTTTGTTTTTATCACCGTCTTGTTGCGGCGTGGTCACAATATAGCAATAGGAAAATCAACAATGCAAACGTTTTCTTATTAAAAAATTAAAGAAAAATAAAAAAGCAGGAAAATATTCATTATTTACCTGCTTTAATTAGATCAAATTTAAATTATGTGGTTTTTATCACAAATTTCTAATAAAACTCTACTTATTCTTGCCTTCCAAATACAACCATTCGGCAACCTGTTTGGCAAAATAAGTCAAAATTCCATCTGCGCCAGCCCGTTTAAAGCAAAGCAAAGATTCCATAATGCACTCTTTTTCTTTTAACCAACCATTTTGAATGGCTGCCATATGCATCGCATACTCTCCGGAAACCTGATAAGCAAAAGTTGGTACGCCGAAATAATCCTTCACACGATACACCATATCTAAATATGGCATGCCCGGTTTAACCATCACCATATCAGCCCCCTCTTGCAAATCAAGGGCGACTTCTTGTAAACCTTCATTACCATTTGCCGGATCCAATTGGTAGGTTTTCTTATCCCCACCTTTTAAATTGCCTGCAGAACCGACTGCATCACGGAATGGGCCATAGTAATTAGAGGCATACTTGGCAGAATACGCCATAATTTGCGTATTGATATGGCCATGTTCTTCCAATGCCTGACGAATACGCCCAATACGGCCATCCATCATATCGCTTGGAGCCACGATATCAGCCCCTGCTTCAGCATGAGAAAGAGCCTGTTTGATCAGAATATCTGTCGTGATATCGTTTAAGACATAGCCTTCTTCATCTATGATGCCATCTTGTCCATGAATAGTATAAGGATCAAGCGCCACATCAGTTAATACGCCTAATTCTGGATACGCAGCTTTCAATGCTTTTACTGCACGCTGCACCAAACCATTTGGGTTAAAGGCTTCATCTGCCATTAAAGATTTTTTATCTTGCTCAACCACAGGGAATAATGCGATCACTGGCACACCATATTTCACCAAAAGACCTGCTTCAATTAATAATTGGTCGAGGGTTAAACGCTCAACTTTAGGCATAGAAGGCACTGGTTCACGATGATTTTCGCCTTCAATAATAAATACCGGATAAATTAAATCATTCGCTGTTAAGGTATTTTCTGCCACTAAACGGCGGCTAAAATCATGTTTACGTAAGCGACGAAGACGACGGCTTGGAAAACCGCCTAAAATTTGTTGAGTCATAATAATATTCCTGTTTTTTATGATGTTAAAAGGGCGTATCACCTACGCCCATTTTCTTAATCTTTGTGATTCAAATCAGCCTGATTATCTACCGCACTTTCTTCATCCGTTGTCTCTTCTTCATCATCTTTCGGTTGATAGAAACGCGCGACTAACAAGCCCAATTCAAAAAGAAGACACATTGGTACAGCAAGTAAGGTTTGTGAGAACACGTCCGGTGGAGTGAGGATCATCCCGACAAAAAATGCTCCCACTACAATATAAGGACGTTTTGAAGCCAATGCTTTCGTCGTGGTTACACCTGTCCAACAAAGCAAAATAATAGCAACTGGTACTTCAAAACACACACCAAATGCCAAGAATAACGCTAAAGCAAAATCAAGGTAACTACTGATATCTGTGGCGATAGCCACCCCTTCCGGTGCGGTTTGGGTAAAGAAACTAAACACGAACGGAAATACAATATAGTAAGCAAATGCCACACCGCAATAGAATAAAATCGTACTAGAAAATAGTAACGGATAAATCAGACGTTTTTCGTGTTGATAAAGGGCCGGTGCAACAAACGCCCAAATTTGATAAAGCAAATAAGGCACGGAAATAAACACCGCAACAATCGCCGTTAACTTAATCGGGGTAAAAAACGGGGTTTGAATATTGGTCGCGATCATAGTCGCGCCTTTAGGCATCACTGCTGTGAGCGGTGCCGCAACGAAATGATAAATATCATTGGAAAAATAAACCAACGCGACAAAAACCACTAAAACGCAAATTACACAACGTAATAAGCGATTTCTGAGTTCTACAAGATGGGTAATTAGCGGTTGGGAATCGTCCACTGTGCTCATAACATTCTCTACGACTTAGCTTTGGAAGTGGAAGCTGGAGATACACTCGATGTCATATCAACCTCATCAGGCGGATAATAATCAGTCAAACGCTCGGTTAATTCTGCCTGCTCATGTTCACTAAGCGTGCTTAAATCAGTAACGGATGATTGCTTTGAAGTGCTTGAAGTCTCTTCAGATGCTTGCTCGGATGCTTGTGGGCTAGCAATCTGTAACTGCTCGGCTGCGGTTGTATGATTTTCCTCCGCCGCACTTTTGATTTCTTTAATTTGCTGTTCCACCGTGGTACCGGCTTCTGCCGCCTTTTGCTCTAATTCGGCACGCATTTTATGTGCTTGAGCTTTAAGCTCTTCAACAGTCTTGCCTAACTCGGGCGACAATTGCTTGAGGTTAAGTTGTTCCGCTTTCTTAATGCCTTCCTGCAATTCCTGCAATTTAAGCTCTTGTTTTAACTCATTCTGTACATTCGCAGCCAATCCACGAATCGTACGAACCCACCCCATTACGGTTTTTATCGCCACGGGCAAACGTTTGGGGCCTAGTACCACTAAGCCCACAAACATTAATAGAACGAGTTCGGAAAAACCAATATCAAACACGGTTATGCCTGCTCTTTATCTTTTACGGTTTCACTTTTTTGTGCAGTGGTATCATTTTGAATTTGTTTGAATTCAGCGTCTTTTTTCTCCTCATCGGACATTGCTTTTTTAAAGCCTTTTACCGCGGCGCCTAAATCCGAACCTGCATTACGTAATTTTTTGGTACCGAAAACCAATAAAACCACCACTAACAAAATAATCATTTGTGCCGGGGATAAACCAAACATAAAAAACTCCATTAAATTAAATGAAAAAACGCGGTGAACTATATCCTTTTTAATCCGCTTGAACAATAGCCGAAATTGATTATTCTCAAAGGGCAGACAAAAACCTAAAGAATCTGCCCTTTTTCTACTATTCTGCTAATTCTGTTTGTTCGAGAGCCATTAATTCTTGTCCTGCATACTGAGCTTATATGATAGGAGTTATGAAATAACAAAATCCAGTTCTTTCATGTATCGCTCATAGCATTGCAAGATGTCCACGATCAAATCCTCTTCCCTTGTGATACTCAAGGGATAACCTTCTACTTGAATATTGGTTGAAACCATTAATGCATGATGAACTTGTGCTGTTTCAGATACGGGCTTCTCAAACAAGGTGATTTGGTAAAAAAAATCCTCTGCTAGTCCATTTTCAATAGAAAGAACCAGTTGATTATTATCGCGACCAAAATGTTGCTGTAATGTCACATTTAAACCATAGGTACCAATGAGTAACTGGCGTAACTCTCTCATTGCCAAAAGCGCTGTTGTTTTAAGATTAAAAATGGCGTCATCTTGCTTCGGTTTAATAACTAATTGTCTTAAACGGCTACGCCAGTTTGCACCTGTCCACAAATCTGAAACCTCTGTGGAATAATATTGACGTTCAAATCCTAAGCCTTTTAACAAACTCCATGCCATCACTGACATCAACAGAGCAAAAGGTAAAGAAAAAAACAACATCGTTGATTGGAGTATTTCAATACCACCAAAAAGATAAAGAACAAACGTAACTGCTGACAATAATCCACCCCAAAACATAGATTGCCAACGAGGCGAAACCTGGCTTTTGTCTTCAATCGCGATATTATTAAGCGTATAAATACCAAAGTTAATGGTGACGATAAAAAAGAGTATGATAATAAATAAAGCTAAAATTTTAGTTAAGCCGGAATAGGGTAAATAACTCAAAAAATCAAAAAGAAGTGATCCCACATTATTTACAGCTTGGCCTAATGCCCCCTTAGCAAGATGTTCATTGACCCAAATTGCCCCATTACCAAATACAGTGAACCATAAAACGAAGAATAAACTTGGTACCATCAATACGCCGAAAATAAACTCCCGTAAAGTTCGTCCACGAGAAATCCGTGCGATAAAAATTCCAAAGCCAGGCGCCCACGAAAACCACCATGCCCAGTAAAAAACTGTCCAATCCATAAACCAGTCTAGATGTTCTACATCATAGGCATAAGCCTTAAAGCCGACTCTAATTAAACCGCTTAAGTAGGTACCAATATTTTCCGTAAAAGCAGAAATTAAATATATTGTCGGACCGAATAACAAAACCAGTAACATAAAGAGAAAGGTAACGCCTAGATTTAGCTCACTAAGAATACGGAACCCGTTGGCGATACCCTGCAGTGAAATTAAGATAGCAATGATAAAAACACTCACTAAAATAAGGGGAACCAAATACGGTGAGTTATCCAATAAATGCATTGAATGGAAGGCAGCCGCCAACCGAATCGCACTGTAACCTAAGGTTGCAACTACGCCAAATAAGGTGGTACAAATCCCGAGAATATCAATGACATCCCCCACTTTTCCATCAATCTTTTCTTTCAGTAAGGGATAAAAACAAGAGCGTAAAGAAAACGGTAATTTATAGCGAAATCCGAAGTACGCAATCGTAAGTGCAATTAATCCATAAATAGCCCAAGCACTGATACTCCAATGAAAAATACTAAAAAATAATGCCGTTCGAACTTTCTCATATTCACCTATTGGTGAAAGGAAATGTGAAAGCGGTTCAGCAACGCCAAGGAAAACAATGCCAATACCAATTCCAGAGGTAAAGAGTAATGCGATCCAAGAGCTTAATTTAAACTCTGGCTCCTCCTCATCACTCCCCAGCTTAATATCGCCATATCGTCCTAATGCCAAGAAGAGTAAAAAGAATAGAAAAAATGCACTCAGTAAAATATAAAACCAGCTAAACTGAGAGAAAATAAATGCTTTCGCCGCAGCAAGATAAGATATCGTTTGCTGCGTATCAAATAAAAGGGCTGCAATAATCGCTAAACTAAAGCCTAAACTGCCCCAAATAACATTTGCTTTGAAAGTATTCTGTATCTTCATATCTGTTTTAAAATAAAAAGTGCGGTTAAAAATTTAGAGGATTTTCAACCGCACTTTCGTCTTATTATTCAGCCAGTTCTGTTTGTTCGTGTGCCATCAATTCTTGACCCACATCATCTAACAAACTTAAGTAACGTTCATAATGTTTCAACATATCGGCAATCAATTCATCTTGGTCCATATATTGCACATCATAACCCACTCGACCATCAAAGAAATAAGTGTATGGCTCATAGGTCATACTATGTTGGATATGTGGCAAGTTATCATCATTAATTAATTGCTCTGACACCTCACGACCGATAGATTTCACCCCGTACATAAAGTCTCGCATCAAATCTTTTTGAATGACTAACTCGACTGCAGGTTCATCTTGATCAAATAACGTGTTAATTTGCACACTCAATTCATATTTACTAATTAACTCTTGGCGTAGCTCACGCATAGCCGGTAATACCGTATGTTTAAGGAAACGTAAAATATCTTTTTCTTGCGTTTGGTTCATCATTTGTTCCAAACGTTCTTTCCACTTATCCCCTGTCCAGAAAATACTGGTTGGATTAACTTTGGTATCAAAATATTTTTTATCCGCATTCAAGCCTTTCCATAAACTAAAACACATCAGCAACATCAACATAGCGAAAGGTAATGCTACCAACAATGTCATTGCTTGGAGGTTAGCTAACCCTCCGGAACGCATTAACACAATCGCCACAACTGACATTAATATACCCCACATCACGGCCTGCCAACGAGGTGCTGCAAGGCTTTTATCGCGTGATGCAATGTTATTTAATACATAAATGCCCGAATCCGCAGAAGTGATAAAAAATAAAGAAATCACCACCAAACTCACTAAGCCCGTCACGCCAGAAAGCGGTAAATAATCTAAGAACTTAAAGAGCAACGTTTCAGGCGAAGAAATCATTTGTCCTAACGTACCTGCAGCTTCACCATCATTCAACCAAATGGCTGTATTACCAAATACGGTAAACCACAAGATGCCAAACATGCTAGGAATCACCAACACGCCGAAAATAAATTCGCGAATTGTACGCCCTTTGGAAATACGAGCAATAAATAAACCGACAAATGGCGCCCAAGAACACCACCATGCCCAATACAGAATTGTCCAACCGCTAAACCAACTAGTATGTTCTTGTTCATAAACATAGGTTTTGAAACTTAATTTTACTAAGTTGCTAAGATACGTTCCGATGTTGTCGCTAAAAGCTGATAACAAATAAAGTGTCGGTCCCGCCACTAAGACGAAAATCAACAAACAGAAAGCTAATGTTAAATTCAGCTCACTTAAGATTTTTACCCCTTTCCCTACACCAGAAATCGCGGAAAATATCGCTAAACTCATTACCACGGCAATTACGACAACTTGCAAGCTGAAGCTATTTTCGCTAATCCAGCCTAATTGATGTAAGCCTGCACCCAATTGTGATGCACCAAAACCTAATGTTGTGATAACACCAAATAAGGTGGCAAGTAACGCCATAATGTCGATAAGATCGCCTAACTTGCCATTAATACGCTCTTTCAATAACGGATAGAAACAAGAACGTAATGCCAAAGGTAATTTGTAACGGAATCCAAAGTAAGCCAATGCCAACGCAATCGTGCCATACACCGCCCAGGCATGAATTCCCCAGTGGAATAAGGTGTGTAACAAGGCTTCTTGTTGCTTATGCTCTGCGCTGCCTGTGGTAATATCAGATAAGTAATGCGTCAATGGCTCTGCTACACCAAAGAACATCAACCCTACCCCCATACCGGCAGCAAATAACATCGCCAACCAAGACAGAAAACCAAATTCAGGCTCTTCTTCATCATTGCCTAATTTGATATTACCTAGGCTACTGACTGATAAAATGACTAAAAAGCCCAAAAATACTGAGAATGCTAATATGTAAAACCAACTAAAGTTGGCAAAAATGCCCGATTTAGCAGCATTTAATAAAGTTTGTGTTTGTTCAGGTGCGATTAAAATCATCGCGACAAGCAACACCACAAAAAATAACGTTGCACCAATCACTAAAGGATTGAACGACGTTTGCTTTTCCATAAATTTAGATAAAGACAACGCTTTCCCCTTAAAAATTAAGTGAATAAAAATAAAATCAGATTAAATAAAATAAGGCCTTAAGCCCTAAATGGTGAGATGGAACCATCGCAAATGATAGCACGGAGAAGTGCGATTTTGAAGGAAACGCTCAGTAGAAATTGAAAGGATTGTTTCCAAAAAGTACACATATACTAACAAAATACTTTAATTCTTTCAAATAACAGAAAAAACAACGCGTTTTATAGGGGATTTTTATATAAAAAGAGTTTTGAAAACAATTATAATAAAATCAATGACTTACATGGTATTTTTAAGAAAACTCCAAAAAACAATAGGACGTTTCCCCAGAGAATTGTTGGGACAAAAGAAAAAGGCGTGCCATGCACGCCTTGCTTATGATTGCCGTTTAGTCTAAACGTTCTTCGATAATTCCACCGCCTAAGCAGACTTCATCTAGATAAAATACCGCTGATTGACCAGGTGTGACCGCTGCCTGAGGTTCATCAAAAATTACTCGAATGCAATCGTCATTAATAGGCTCAACCAAACAGGCAATATCCGTTTGGCGATAACGGGTTTTCACAGTGCAACGGAAGGCCTCTCGCACAGGTTCGCGATTCACCCAGTGCAATTGTTTAGCAAGCAAGCCCTTAGAGAATAAACGTGGATGATCATGTCCTTGCGCGACAATCAATTCATTATTTTCGACATTTTTATCTACTACATACCAAGCTTCATCACCGGCATTTTTTAAACCACCGATCCCCAGCCCTTTACGCTGCCCCAGGGTGTGATACATCAAGCCTTCATGGCGCCCAATAATCTCGCCATCCACGGTACGGATATCGCCCGGTTGTGCAGGCAAATAACGCGCTAAGAAATCTTTAAACTTACGCTCACCGATAAAACAAATACCCGTAGAATCTTTTTTCTTCGCGGTAATTAAACCTAAATCTTCAGCAATAGCGCGCACGATCGGCTTTTCAATTTCACCTACCGGAAAAAGGCTCTGCCCTACCTGATTTTTACTCAAGGTGTAAAGGAAATAGCTTTGATCTTTATTGTTATCCAAACCACGCAATAGCTCAGCCTGTTCATCAGCACCTCGACGGCGTACATAATGACCGGTAGCGATATAATTAGCACCTAAATCTTCTGCGGCATATTCCAAGAAAGCTTTAAATTTTATTTCTTTATTGCACAGAATATCCGGGTTTGGCGTGCGTCCGGCTTTGTATTCCGTTAAGAAATGCTCAAACACGTTATCCCAATATTCCGCGGCAAAATTAATTTTATGCAGTTTAATGCCTAGTTTGTCGCATACTGCCTGCGCATCAGCTAAATCCGCTGCTGCCGTACAATAATCGGTATCGTCATCCTCTTCCCAGTTTTTCATAAACAAACCTTCCACTTGGTAGCCTTGTTGTTGAAGAATAAACGCAGAAACGGAGGAATCCACACCACCGGACATACCACATATCACTTTTTTAGTGGCATTTTCGGCAAGTTGTTCTGCACTCAATGGTACAAAATGTTGATTATAAGTATTTGAAATTAACATAAGTCTCCCGTAACTTCGGTTAAGGCGAAGCACATTGGTGATAATGATTGAAAAATGGCGGAATGACCTCCGCCCCATTAATGAAGATAGTTGTACAACGTACGCTTGATTTAGAGTGAATTATTTCACTTCATAAAATTGTGAATCATCACCTTTCTTTGCAAATTTTTGCTCATATTCAGCTTTGGCATTTTCATCGCCAGCATCCAGTTTTTCTTGCAAGGTGTCACAAGGTTTATCGCAATCGCAGGCTTTGGCAATACCAAGTGAAGAAAGGCCGCCACAGCTACCTTTTAAGCTTTGTTTTTTAAAGATAAAGCCCACAGACATTAATACAATAATTGCCACAAAAGCGATTAGGGTAAAAAATAAAGTTTGCATGATTATTCCTTATTTGCGAGTAATTTTTGGAAGGCTGAAGACATTTTGGCTTCAAAGCCTTGTTCGGTTTTCATAATTAAATAAACCGGAATATTTTCTTTCTCTGCTACTTCCAATGCTTTATCTTCGCCAAGTACAAATAGGCCTGTAGATAAGCCATCAGCAGTCATTGAACTTGGGGCAAGCACGGTAATTGAGGCTAAATGATGCTGAATTGGATAGCCGGTTTTCGGATCAATTTCATGAGCAAAACGTTGGCCATTTTCCTCAAAATAAATACGGTAATCACCTGAAGTTGCCATCGCCATATTATTTAAACCAATCACTTCTTGAACTGCTCTTTCACCCGTATTATTCGGTTTTTCAATAGCGATTTGCCAAGCTTTATTTTCGGCATTTTTACCTTTTGCACGGATTTCTCCGCCAATTTCCACCATATAGTTTTGTACGTGGTTTTGCTCTAACACATCCGCGACTTGATCCACACCAAAACCTTTAGCAATAGATGATAAATCAATATAAACCTGTGGCACGGCTTTACTTAAAGTTGGGGTTTTACCGCTCATATCAAGGTGAATTTTATCAATTCCCACCCAACCTTGACGTTCAGCAAGTTGCTCTGGGGTTGGCTTACGTTCTGGGCGTTTTTCTGGCCCAAATCCCCATAAATTCACTACAGGCCCTACAGTCACATCCAATGAACCTTCAGTAACCTGATTTAAACGGATCGCTTCTTGTAATACTTTGGCAAAGTCAGCAGAAATTTCAATTGGTGTATTTACTTGTGTATTTTGATTAAAGCGACTTAATTCGGAATCTTTAATGTAAGTGGACATTTTCTGATTCACGTCTTTTAAAACTACTTCAATTTGTTCATGTGTTTTTTCAGAATTTTCTTTAACAGAACCATCATCAATGTAGCGAATATGATAAGTCGTCCCCATGGTTTTACCGCTAAGTGAAATAATTTCAGGCTCTTTCTTACACGCACTTAATGAACAAGCTAAGACAACCGCAATCAATCCGCTTAATACTTTTTTCATCTATTCCTTCCTAAATATATGAATTACAGGCAAACCGACTCTTCCATCAGCTTGCCTGTAATCCATCTTAAATATTGACCGCACTTCATCACAAAGTGCGGTCAGTTTTCATGATGTTTTGATTAACTAAAATCAACCACCGAAGTCATCCAATAAGATGTTTTCATCTTCAACACCGAGGTCTTTCAACATTTTGATTACCGCAGCATTCATTACCGGAGGTCCACACATGTAGTATTCACAATCTTCTGGTGCTTCATGATTTTTCAAGTAGTTTTCATAAAGTACGTTGTGAATAAAGCCGGTGTAACCTGTCCAATTATCTTCCGGTAACGGATCAGATAATGCTACGTGCCATGTAAAGTTCGGATTTTCTGCTTGAAGCTGATCAAAATCTTCTACATAGAACATTTCACGTTTAGAACGTGCACCATACCAGAATGACATTTTACGTTTAGAGTGCAAACGTTTTAATTGGTCAAAGATATGAGAACGCATTGGTGCCATACCCGCACCACCACCGATGAAGACCATTTCGTTATCGGTTTCTTTCGCGAAGAACTCACCGAATGGACCTGAAATTGTCACTTTATCACCGGCTTTTAATGACCAAATGTATGAAGACATTTGACCTGGAGGGGCATCAGGTTGACGTGGCGGAGGTGTTGCAATACGCACGTTAAGCATAATGATGCCTTTCTCTTCTGGGTATGAAGCCATTGAGTAAGCACGGATAATATGTTCGTCCACTTTAGACACGTAACGCCATAAGTCGTATTTGTCCCAATCTTCGTGGTATTCTTCTGGAATATCGAAATCTTTATAGTAAACCGTATGTGGATCAGCTTCGATTTGAATATAACCACCTGCGCGGAAAGGTACTTCTTCGCCTTCAGGAATAGCCAATTTAAGCTCTTTGATGAAGGTTGCTTTGTTATCGTTAGAAATAACCGTACATTCCCATTTTTTCACACCAAAGATTTCTTCTGGTAATTCAACGTCCATGCTGCCTTTTACGTTTACTTGGCAAGCTAAACGATAACCTTCTTTCGCTTCACGTTTACTGATATGAGAAAGTTCGGTAGGTAAAATTTCACCACCACCGCTTTTTACTTTCACTAAGCATTGGCCACAAGAACCACCGCCACCACATGCAGAAGAAACGAAGATACCTTTACTAGCTAAAGCACCAAGTAATTTGCCGCCAGCTGGTAAAGTGATCGCTTTTTCAGGATCATCATTAATAGAAATGGTGATGTCGCCAGAGTCTACTAATTTTGATTTAGCGAATAAAATAATCGCAACGAGCACTAAAAGGATAACCGTAAATGCCGCAACACCTAATAATAAAATTGAAGATTCGCTCATTTATGCCTCCTTATAACTGAATACCAGAGAATGACATAAAGCCAAGCGCCATCAAGCCTGCAGTGATAAAGGTAATCCCTAATCCTTTTAAGCCTGCCGGTACATCGGCATATTTCATTTTTTCGGTTAAGCCTGCAAGCGCAACGATTGCTAACATCCAACCTACACCAGCACCGATACCATAAACTGCTGCTTCAGCGAAGTTGTATTCACGTTGTACGGCAAAAGATACACCACCGAAGATCGCACAGTTTACGGCGATAAGTGGAAGGAAAATACCTAATGCGTTATAAAGTGCAGGGAAGAATTTATCTAAGGTCATTTCGAGTAATTGAACAAGACCCGCGATAATCCCGATAAAGGTAATGAAGTTTAAGAACTCAAGGCTCACACCTTCTACCAATGCGCCATCTTTTAATACGTGTTCGTACACAAATTGGTTAGCTGGTACCGCAATACCAAGTACTACGACTACTGCAATACCAAGGCCAAACGCCGTGGAAACTTTCTTAGAAACTGCAAGGAAAGTACACATCCCTAAGAAGAAAGAGAGCGCCATGTTTTCAATGAAGATCGCCTTCACGAATAGGCTAATATAATGTTCCATTGATTATTTCTCCTGTTGCTCAGGTTTCCACGTTCTTAAGCCCCAAATAACGAAGCCGATAATAAAGAACGCACTTGGTGCAAGAAGGAATAAACCGTTTGGTTGATACCAACCGCCGTCTTGAATAGTTTGGAATACAGGGAAACCAAGCAAACGACCAGAACCGATTAATTCACGTAAAGTTGCGACAATTAATAAGATTGCTCCATAACCTAAACCGTTACCGATACCATCTACAAAGCTTTCTAACGGAGGTGATTTCATCGCAAACGCTTCTGCACGGCCCATTACGATACAGTTTGTAATAATAAGACCTACGAATACAGAGAGCTGTTTAGACAAACCATAAGCATAAGCTTTTAATACTTGGTCAACCAAGATTACTAAAGATGCGATAATCGCCAGTTGCACAATGATACGGATACTATTTGGAATATAGTTACGAATCAATGAAATGAACAAACTGGAGAAACCGGTTACCAAACTTACCGCAATCGCCATTACGATTGCAGTTTGTAATTGGGTCGTTACCGCTAATGCAGAACAGATACCCAAAATTTGTAAGGCAATCGGGTTATTTTTAGCAATAGGATCTAATAAAAGACCTTTCAAATTTACTTTTGCATCAGCCATTATTTGATTTCTCCTGCTTTAAATTTCGCTAAGAATGGACCAAAGCCATTTTGGCTGAACCAATAATCAAATGAACCTTGTACACCATTGCTGGTTAAAGTCGCACCAGATAAGCCATCTACACCATGCTCTTTATCTGTGGATGTACCCTTATAGATTTTAAATTTTTGGTTTCCTTGCTCATCGAATAATTTTTTATCTACGAACTGAGCTTGCCAACGAGGGTTCGCGATTTCACCACCAAGACCTGCAGTTTCACCTTGATCGTAGTAAGTGATCCCTTTAATGGTATTCGCATCCGGTGCAACCGAAACAAAACCATACATTGTTGACCACAAACCGCGACCATACATAGGTAATACTACTTGGCTAACATTGCCTTGTTCATCTTTTACAAAATATACACGGGCTTGGTTTGCACGTACTTTAATCCCGGCTTTATCTGCATCAGCCGGAATTACTTGGCTTTTCGCAGGATCTTTTACCGCATCTTTCGGTTCAAATTTATTAATTTCATCGGCTGAAGCCTGAACTACATCACCTGTATTTAAATCAATTAAACGAGGCTCAATAAATTTGTTATAGGTATCCTGAATAACAGAAGCTTTATCCTCTTTCATTAAACCTGCAACAGTTAAAATATTGCGTTGAACGTCGAGTGCTTTCTGTTCATCTTGTTTGGATTTTAATGCTACTGCAGCACCAGAAACCACAATAGAACACACCAAACTTAGCAACACAACAACGGTAACTGTACCGCTAACGCTATCTTTATTAAATTTAGCCATTTGTTCTTGCTCTCCGACGTTTGATATTTGCTTGAACCACGATGTAATCGAAAATTGGTGCAAATAAGTTTGCAAATAAGATCGCTAACATCATTCCTTCCGGATAAGCTGGGTTCACTGTACGAATTAATACAGCCATCACGCCAATTAACGCACCGTACCACCATTTACCGGTATTCGTAAATGAAGCTGATACAGGATCTGTCGCCATGAAGATCATACCAATAGCAAAACCACCTAATACAAAGTGCCAATGCCAAGGCATGGAGAACATTGGATTAGAATCAGAACCGATTAAGTTGAATAAGGTTGCTGTACCAATCATACCGATCATGACACCAGCCATAATGCGCCAAGAAGCAATACGGGTGAATACAATTAACGCACCACCGATTAACAACGCAAGGGTTGAAACCTCACCCATTGAACCCGGGATATTGCCGATGAATGCATCCATCCAAGTAATAGGTTGACCGGTTACAGTGTGTTGTAACGCTGCTTGACCACCTTGAGACCATTGTGAAAGTGCGGTTGCGCCTGAGAAACCATCTGCCGCAGTCCATACTAAGTCACCGGAAATTTGCGCCGGATAAGCAAAGAATAAGAATGCACGGCCAGCAAGTGCAGGATTCATAAAGTTACGACCTACACCACCGAAGATTTCTTTTGCTACCACGATACCAAAGCTGATACCAAGTGCTGCTTGCCATAATGGCAATGTTGGTGGAACGATTAACGCAAATAAAATGGTTGAAACGAACATCCCTTCATTTACTTCGTGACCACGCACTACTGAGAACAATAATTCCCAAATTGTACAAACGGTAAATACCACTAAGTAAATTGGTAAGAAGAAGATCGCCCCTAACGCCATTTTTGAGCCCCAAGTCGCATTATTGGTTAAATCTAAACCTAATGAACTTGCAAGCGCATAGTGCCAATCGTTAGCAATTAATTGATCTAAATTGCCTAATTGATTTAGAGCAGGGATCGCTTGGTTACCCACATTGTACATCCCGTAGAAAATGGCGGGGAACAACGCAAGGAAAACCGTAATCATCATACGTTTTGAGTCTAACGCATCACGAACGTGTGTGTTTTTGTGCGTTACCGTACCTGGTGTATAAAGCAAGGTATAAATCGATTCAAAGATCGGATAAAGCTTGCTGTATTTACCGCCTGGTAAAAACGCGGGTTCCATTTTTTCAAAAAGATTTTTTAAACCCATTTTTAACCTTCCTTCTCAATCTTATCTAATACTTGACGCAAGATTGAACCGTATTCATATTTGCCCGGGCAAACGAAAGAACATAACGCTAAGTCTTCTTCATCTAATTCAAGACAACCTAATGCTTGTGCACCATCGGTATCGCCCACGATTAAATCACGTAATAATAATGTCGGTAAAATATCCAACGGCATTACGCGCTCATAGCTACCGATTGGTACCATTGCACGCTCACCTCCATTTTCTGCAGTAGTGAAGTTGAATAATTTCTTACTAAAGTGACCTAATACGGTACGGGTAATCGAATATTTGTTCGATTGTGGCGTAATCCAGCCTAAGAATTCTTTCTCATTACCTTCTGCAATCACTGACACCTGTAATGCATAACGACCTAAATAGTCATGAGCATCTTTGGCAATTTGACCGCAAAGAACAGAACCGGAAATCACACGGTTATTACCGTCTTTTAATTCACCGGCTGTTAATTGGGAAAGGTTGGCTCCGATAACCGTACGTACTAAACGAGGCTCTTTTACTTGCGGACCGGCAAGAGAAATTACCCGACCACTATATAATTCACCTTCAGTAAACAATTTACCAATTGCAATCACATCTTGGTAATTGATATGCCACACGGTTTTGTGTACACCAACCGGATCGATAAAGTGGATATGTGTACCTACTAAGCCAGCAGGGTGAACACCACCAAAATCATGCACTTCCAAATTAGCTAAATCCACAGTTGGAATATTGCTATCGCCTGCTTTACACAAACGTAATGGTTTATTTGGGTACAAACGGCTTAATACGGTAAGACCGTTGATAAAATCCTGCCAATGCTCTTTCAGCACCACCTCAGGATCGGCAGCCAACGGATTGGTATCCATTGCATTTACGAAAACTGACGCAGGTTCGCTATCCAATCCCGGTACTTTGCTAAACGGACGGGTACGAAATGCCGTCCACAAACCGGATTTGACTAAATTTTGTTTGACCTGTTCGGAAGAAAGGGTATTTAACGAGCTCGTATCATATTTGTCGAAAGCAACACTACCGTCGCCCTGAACATCAATAACAACGGATTGTAATACGCGTTTTTCGCCACGATTAATCGCGGTGATAGTACCACTCGCAGGGGCTGTGAAAACCACTCCAGGGTTTTTCTTGTCTTCAAAAAGCACTTGGCCCTTTTGCACAACATCGCCTTCGCGTACCTTCATAGAAGGACGCATTCCCACATACTCTTCACCCAGAATCGCAACCTGATTCACAGCATTGGCGCTGTGGATTACTTGTGCCGGTTTTCCTGCAATAGGAAGATCCAAGCCTTTCTTGATTGTAATCATACTGTTTGCACTACTTTTCAAGGTTAAAAACACAATTGCAATCAAAGCATACACTTTAAAAGCAATCTCGCGAGATTGAGCGTGACAGAAAACACTTTAGGATCAAAGCATTATTAACTGCCACATAAATTAAATACTCAAATCTGTTTAACTTCTCGACAGAGGGTGCAGAGTCCCATGCTAGCGAGAAATTGAAATTCGAAAATTAAAAGCGCCCTATTCTAGCGAAAAACGGACTCTTTTTCCACTTTAACCCACAGTTTTTGTGAAATATTTGTTAACGTTAAAATTTATAGCTTATTAAAGTAAGAGGTAAGAGGGGCACAAAAAAGAAAAATGATAGCTTGCCAAAAAATCATAAAATATCTCAGTCTGATCATTTAAAAACCGCGCTACTATTGCATTCCTATGATTTTATATATTCCTTAAAAATATATTTTGCACTTTAATTTCCCTCTATAAAAAAGCAAAAAATCCTTAACGTATAGTTTTTGTACAGCGAACGATATTGTTATTTATTACTAGATCTTCTATAAAGCTTACAACCTGAGGTGATACCGATAATTTATTGATTAATATTTACAATAATAAAAATCTAATTTTCTTTATTCTTTATGAATCTTTTAATTCACATATTGTTTAAAAAATAAACCATAAAATATAGTAATTTAATCAATAAAACTAGTTAAACAGATAACTTGATTGGAATATTTGATATGTCAGGTTTATCAACCTCAAATCATCCTCCTCGTATTGCTCTTTATTCCCATGACACCATGGGATTTGGACATATTCGTCGCAATATGCTACTTGCGCAATCCATTCTTGAAGCCAATCCTAATGCCGATGTTTTACTACTTTCTGGCGTACGAGAGCCTGGAGCCTTTAGGCTGCCTAAAGGAGCTGACTCCATAACGATGCCAACTTATTTTAAAACCAAGGAAGGCCACTATATTCCGAAATTCTTAGGTACGGATATTAAACGCTTAGTAAAAATTCGCAAAGAGATCATTCATGCCTAATTAAAGGCTTTTGAGCCAGATATTATGATAATCGACAATGTTCCGCGTGGGGCAATGAATGAACTCGATAATATTTTGCCTGAGCTAGCTAGTAGAGGAACACATATTGTTTTAGGACTACGAGATATTATTGATGAACCCGAAGCGGTAGAAAAACAATGGAGCAAACTAAAGAATTTAGAAATTATCCGTCTTTATTTTGACCGTATTTGGGTTTATGGCGATAAAGCTATTTACGATCTTGCTAAAGAATACAATTTACCGACTGATATTAGCGAGAAATTACATTATGTCGGTTATCTTGATCAAACACAGCGGATGGAAGTACAGGGGTTAGATACCATTGATGACAATGACTTAACCAAACCCTACGCTATGTGCGCTGTAGGTGGTGGCCAAGATGGGGTCGAATTAGCTAAAGCCTTTATAGAAGCCACTTTGCCAGCAAACTGGATGGGGCTACTCATTACTGGTGCATTAATGCCAGAAGCTCAACGTGAAATCTTACACAATATTGCACATCATCGTCCTAATATAAAAGTGGTGGACTTTGTACCAGAGCCGCTCAAACTAATGAAAATTGCGGAATGTATTATTTCAATGGGTGGTTATAACACAACGACAGAAATCTTATCCTTTAATAAAAAGGCATTGATTGTCCCTCGAATCACACCAAGAACCGAACAGTGGATTAGAGCTTCTCGTCTGGCTGAAATGGGAATAATTGATTGTCTTCACCCGAATGCTCTCAACTCTGAAGCATTAACCAACTGGCTAGCAAACCAAAAACAACAACGTAATGCACGCGAAACTATTCGCTTTGACGGTTTGGATTGTATAAGCAAAGAAGTAGCCGCGATTCTGGGCAAATAATTTTCTTTAATTTTGGAGCATGGTACAAAAAATGAATCAACTTAGTGTGATGAAACGCATTAAAAAACAAAATGTGCCTATTATCGTCTATGAGCCGGAATTTAATGGTGCCGATTTCCAAGGCTCAGAAGTCATAAAAGATCTGACTGAATTTAAACAACGTGCCGATTTAATTATTGCTAACCGTATCAGCGAAAATCTGCATGATGTAATACACAAAGTTTACAGCCGAGATCTGAAAGGGAGTGATATTTAAAACCAAAAAAATGGCGAGGTGATTTATCAAGAAGCTACAAATCACCTCGCCTTCTCCTTTAAATAACATCGAAAATATCCTTTATGCCCATTTTTAAATCAACCCTAATAAAATCAATAACTTACATTCCGTTTTAAAGAAAACTCTTATTTTCAAGGGGGCGTTTTAAGGGCAAGAAAAAAGCAGGCTCTAGCCTGCTTTTGTGCAATATCCCCAAACTACCAGTTGTAACTCACACCCAACCAGAAATTTCGACCCATTTTGTAGGTCGAGGTAGAACCGCTGGTGGTAGCCAATACCTTGCGATTCAACACATTATTAATGTCCAGACTAAATTCCAAATATTGTCCCTGATAAATCGGCTGCTTATAAAGGAAACGCCAGTCAAGATTAAAATAACTGCCTTGGGTTTTCTCATCATAGACTTTGACCTTACCGGCATAGCTACCACAAGCATCACTAATTGCAGGGCAGTTGCCGGTATCCGTAGCATAGTAACGATAGCCGGAGTTATAACTGAAACGTTGACTCCAATCTAAGTTTAACTGTGGAAAATGTGTATTCAACTCAAGGAAGGTTGACCAAGGCGTATTGTAGTCCGTTGCCGGTAAACCATCGCTGATGGATTGTAATTTCCCGTTTAAAATCATCATATCAATACCATCATCCAACGCGGCCACATCATAGCTGTTGTAATTAGATTTCATTTTGCTGATCTGCGCCCCCAAATTGAAGCCAACCTCTGCAAATTTCATTTTATAAGGTTGCAACGGACTAATGGTTAATGAGTAGGTATCATTGTTGCTCTTACCCGCATTAGTCATATTGTAGGTCAACAGGTTATTGATACGTTGTGAAGTGCGGGTAAATTGATTGCGCTCTTTACGATTAACCCATTTAAACGTCCATTTAGTGCCGAATAATTGCTGTTCCACACCTAAATTGTATTCATCACTATAAGGCGTTTTTAGATCAGAAACATCATAGCTGGTATTACGGGCTTTTTCGGTAAATGCCCCCGTACTTGAGGTGCGCGAATATAGCGTATTCTGGCCAATACTGTTTCTCAATTTATAGGACAACACCGTCCCTGCATAATAACGGTTAATACCACCAAACAGACGCGTAGTACCATCGCCAAACAAATCGTAAGAGGCAGAAAAACGTGGTGCGATATTAGTATTGCCTAAATACTCATCGTAATCCACGCGCGCGCCCAAAGTAACATTTAAACGTTTCCAAGTAATAGAATCTTCTAAATAGGCGGCATAGGTATTATCCCCCACGGAAACATCGCGCTTAGGATATAGCGTATAGGTTTTTAAATACTGTCCTAACGCCGGTCTTCTAGCGTTAATAAGGGCATAGGTGTTGGTATAAGCATCATTTTCACGCTGATATTTAGCCTTGGCCAAATCCACTTCCCAACCAAATCCCAATTTATGCTGTAATGGACCGGTGTCAAAAGCCGTAACATCAAAATCCTGTTTTATCGTCCAGGTTTGTTTTTCTGTTTGGTATGTACCATAGCCCCCCTCTGCGCCATAAATGCAGGCACCGGTTCTACTATTGTAGCTGGAACACCAATCGATTTCGGTTACGTAATAATTATACACATCGGATTCGTGCTCAATTTTATTGCCGCTTTTTTTGTAACCGAGGGTCGTTTTCATTTTCCCCCAATTAAAATCATGATCCCACTGCAAATTCACCTGTACGCCGCCACCGGTATTGGTAAACTGCCCGTTTTTGATATCTGCTTTGTAATAGCGGGATTCGTGCGGTGAATACATGAGCGTGGCTTTTAAGAGATCACCGTTATCCGGCAAATAAACCCCACGCAATAGGAACGTCTCATTAGTACGACGTTGATTGACCCAAGTACCTAAATTCTTATTGTGATAAGGGATTTTTGATTCCGAACGAGTATATTGAAAAAGCAATCCGCCTTTGTCACCAATCGGTTGATTCAGCACAATACCATATTGCTGTTTGGTAAATTGCGGCTGGCTTCCCAAGGTTTCGGCGCGACTAAATTTTTCCTCGTTATCCACTTTAAAAGATGCCCAATCATCCCGAGTTATCCGATAAAACACCTTGCCGCTGAACTTGCGTAAATCCGGATCCTTTAACTCAGCATTAATCACACCACCGGTAAAGTTGCCATGTTTTGCAGAGACATTGCTATCAAACACTTCCACATTCTTAAGCAGACTACTATCAATCCAAAAGGCCTGTGTCCCACCACCGGGTAAATCCATTGGGCTATAGCCGTCAACATCTTTGCCTGCCTTAAGCGAATTATCGGAGGCCGGATTTAAATTATCATTGTTGGAAAGATTATCGATTGTGTAATTGTTGCTATAGAAAGCTGCACCGTGAATAGAAACTTCATTCGGTGCAATTTCACCACCTGACTCCGAGGTATCGGCAGAATTTGAAAACTGCACGTTGGGGTTATTACGCAATAATTCAGTAATATTGCCATCTTTGCTTGGCTTCAGACGAATTTGTTGTTCGGTGATTTTTTGAGTGCCGGTTTGTTGGCTAAAGGGGGTATCAGACACGACAATAGTGTCGAGTTGTAGAGCATTTGCGGTATCTGTCGAGGTGTCGGCAAATGCCATCAATGGCATCGAAAAAGAACAAACCAGCAAGGCGCTGCGACTTAAGCGAAAAGGTCCCGTCATAGAAATTCCTCAATCGCACCAAATAATTCCCTATCATATCTAAGCAACGAATAGTTTATTTGGTGCTGGTAAAACAAATAATGAATGGCTTATCGGCGGGAAACCCTGCACGGTTCAAAACAGCGCAAAGTTATGATTGAGACGAACATCTCACATAAGAAAAAATAAAAAAACCACTTCCGAGTCAGCGGAAGCGGATTCTATCAATTCAAAAGAATATTGGCAATGATAACGATTATTATCAAGATTTATGCTTAAAAATTTAATCGTCCACCTCTGTACAAACAAAGAGAAATATTTTTTAAACACCTCTAATAAAATCAATAACTTAGAGTCGTTTTTAGGAAAAATGTTAAATTTGAAAGGGGCGTTTAGAGACCAACGCCGGCACAATTCGGCGATTTAGGAAAAGCCTCACCGGCCAGTTGCCATTCCGCAGGCGTATATAAATGCAATGCTAAGGCATGAATACCGTTTTTCAAATCATCGGCAAATAATTGATAAAGCTGTTGATGACGTTGCACTTTGCGCATACCTTCAAATGCGCTGCTGACAATCACCAATTTAAAATGGGAATCGGCACCACGTCCCGAACTGTGCATATGGCTTTCATTTTCTACCGTCACAAATTCAGGATGAAAGGCTGCCTGAATACGGGCGTAAAGTTCGTCTTGTTTTGACATTTTGCTCTCCAAAAGCTATACATTGGCGCGCGAGTTTGCCACAATAATCAGGCTTTTGCCAAATCAATTGAGGAAATTATGAAATTAACCCATAAAATTAAAACCTTATCCGCTCTGCTTATCGCTGCCGGCGCAGTAGCCACCAGCGGTTGTGTATCACAATCCAACACCTTAAGTTTCACTCCGCCGGCACCAACCGCTTCAATGAACATGGCGCAATCGGCGATCGTTACCGTTAGCAGCAAGGACAGCCGTAGCAACTCGGATATCGCGAGCTATACTCGCATGGGCGAATTGGTCAAACTTAATGCCCAACCTGCACCGGCGCAATTATTCCAACAAGTCATGCAACAGAACTTGGTTAGCAAAGGATTTCGTATCGGTTCACCAAACAATGCCAATGCCGGCGTAACCATGGAAGTAAAATCCTTCAATGCTACCGTCGAGCAAGGCAATCTTCGCTATAACATCAATACGAAAATCCAAGTCGTGGCTTATGTACAAGGCCCAAGAGGCAACTTTAACAAAGTCTTTAACGCCACTCGTTCCCAATCCGGCGCCTTTAATGCCAACAATGATGAAATCCAAAAAGTGTTAAACGACACCTTTAAAAGCATCGTGAACGATATCTATCAAGATCAAGAAGTTGGTGCAGCAATTAATCAGTACGTTAATTAATTGTTTTTTATTCTGGCTTAAATCCGGCGCGCCCCTTGACGGGCGCGTTTTCTGCGCGTATTATGCGCCCCGATTTTTTCACCAGAAGGACACACACTTTGGACAGTCACAGTCGATACCGAATATCGCACTAGACTCCGCCTGAATTTATCGGCGGCGTCGCCGGTAAGACATTTACCTCCCTTTTTCGGCATCTTGCATCAAACGAAAATCTATAATTTAACCCAATCACCGCCCGCGTGCGGCGTAATTCGTTTGACCTTTTTTGTTCACAGTTAGCTGTTCATAATCCTCTCAGGAGTATGACCAATGATTAACGCATTCGCTATTGAAGACTCCCGCCTCATCCGTATCGATGACGAGCAAAGCGATCTCAATGCCGCCGTTTGGCTAGATCTGCTTGAACCGACCATGGAAGAACGGGATATGTTGCAGGAAAACCTCGGCCAAAGCCTCGCCTCTTATTTAGAATTGGAAGACATCGAAGCATCCGCTCGTTTCTTTGAGGACGAAGATGGCCTGCACTTACACTCCTTTTTCTACTGCGAAGATGAAAATAACTTCGCCGATCTCGCCAGTGTAGCGTTCACCATTCGTGATGGTCGTTTATTCACTCTGCGCGATCGCGAACTGCCGGCATTCCGCCTTTATCGGATGCGCTCGCGTAGCCAGCGTTTGCTCGAATGTAATGCCTATGAGGTGTTATTGGATTTATTCGAAACCAAAATCGAGCAATTGGCTGATGTCATTGAAAACGTCTATGCAGATTTGGAACAATTAAGCCACGTTATTTTGAAGGGAACTCAAGATGAGGCCTTTGATGATGCGCTGGGCACCCTCACTGAACAAGAAGATACCAGTTCCAAGGTGCGCCAATGTTTGATGGATACGCAACGTGCGCTGAGTTTCTTAGTACGTAAAACCCGTTTACCGACCGAACTTTTAGAGCAGGCGCGGGAAATTCTACGCGATATTGAATCCCTACAACCGCACAATGAATCCCTGTTCCAAAAAGTGAACTTCCTCATGCAGGCGGCCATGGGTTATATCAATATCGAACAGAATAAAATTATGAAATTCTTCTCGGTGGTTTCCGTAATGTTCCTACCGGCAACACTCGTGGCCTCCACTTATGGGATGAACTTTGATGTCATGCCGGAATTGCATTTCAAATACGGTTATCCAATGGCTCTTGGCCTCATGATGCTAGCAGCATTGACGCCTTATATTTACTTTAAACGCAAAGGTTGGTTGTAATGGCTTTTTCCCAAACTTCACAATTTTTAATAAGCAGTATTGGTTCAATCATTAACTTATATTGCATCATTTTAGTCTTGCGGGTGTGGCTACAATTGGCCCGGGCGGACTTCTACACACCACTTTCGCAATTTGTGGTGAAATGCACCCAGCCGGTTCTAGCCCCACTACGGAGCGTATTCCGACCGATTAAAAATGTCGATATTGCGGCATTAGTGATGATTTTTATCTTAAATGCACTGAAATTCGTATTATTCATCTTGAATTTCGATATTGTCGGTATTGTGCTATTAGGCGTTCTCGGTATTATTAAATCGATTGGCGTGACCATATTTTATGTGCTACTGCTTGGCGCGCTCCTCAGTTGGTTTGCACAAACAAACGCCGGCGCGAGTATTTACTTCCAAATTAATCAGCTAAATGAACCACTATTACGTCCGATCCGCCGCATTCTACCGACTCTTGGCATGATCGATTTTTCACCGATGGTCGTACTGTTAGTTTTATTGTTGTTAAATAATTTGATGTTGGATTTATTAGGTAATCTATGGCAGCTTTGGGTCTTCGCGGGTTAATTCTCGCGAACTTTAGATTTTTACCATACCCTAATAAAATCAAATACTTACAAGCATTTTCTAAGAAAACTTTTATTTTCATGGGGCGTTTATTACGCCCCATTTTGTCTCTTTCCACATAACAAACGATGTCCGCAATTGAACAAACCGCCGAGGGCTTACGCCTGCATATTTTGCTACAACCAAAGGCCTCCAAGGATCAAATCCTTGGTCTGCATGGCGATGAACTTAAAATCAGTATCACCGCACCACCAATTGATGGCCAGGCCAACGCGTATTTGGTGAAATTTTTAAGCAAATTATTCAAAGTACCCAAAAGTACCATTATCTTAGAAAAGGGTGAACTCAATCGTCACAAACAGGTTTGGATTCCAGCGCCCAAATTGCTCCCTCCGGAGATTCAATCCCTGCTCTAAAAAGCCCTGCAAAACCCTGCTTTGTAACGGCTCTTTTTGTGCTCTCCTCTACCATTCTTAAGCGTTTTAAGCTATCCTATGCGCGTTTTTTTATCCGCTTTACCGCCACATTTCCGGCGGTGTCTATTTAAGGTGATTTTCTATGCAACAACATTACCGTCCCGATTTGATTGAACCTGCGGTTCAGCAATATTGGGCTGAAAATAAAGTCTTCAAAGCCATCAAAGATACCTCTAAAGAGAAATACTACTGCCTTTCAATGTTCCCTTACCCATCTGGTCGTTTACACATGGGCCATGTGCGTAACTACACCATCGGTGATGTGGTTTCTCGTTATCAACGTATGAATGGCAAAAATGTGTTACAGCCGATTGGTTGGGATGCATTTGGTTTACCGGCTGAAGGGGCTGCAATTAAAAATAAAACTGCACCTGCAAAATGGACTTACGAAAATATTGAATACATGAAAAACCAGCTCAAAATGTTGGGCTTTGGTTATGACTGGGATCGCGAAATTGCGACCTGCCGTCCAGAATACTATAAATGGGAACAATGGTTCTTCACTGAGCTTTATAAAAAAGGCTTAGTGTACAAAAAAACCTCAACCGTAAACTGGTGTCCGAACGATGAAACCGTGTTAGCTAATGAACAAGTTCACGAAGGTTGCTGCTGGCGTTGCGATACTCCTGTGGAACAAAAAGAAATCCCACAATGGTTCATTAAAATTACTGATTACGCTGAACAATTATTAGGTGGGTTAGACCAACTACCACAATGGCCGGATATGGTAAAAACCATGCAACGTAACTGGATCGGCCGTTCTGAAGGGGTGGAAATTACTTTTGATGTGGCAGATACCGCAGAGAAAGTTGCGGTTTATACGACCCGTCCAGATACCTTCTATGGCGTAAGCTATTTAGGTATCGCAGCTGCTCACCCATTAGCAGAATTAGCAGCAGAAAAAAATCCTCAATTGGCTGAATTCATCCGTGAAGCAAAAAATGCCAAAGTGGCAGAAGCAGACCTTGCCACTATGGAGAAAAAAGGGATGGCAACCGGCTTATTCGCCATTCATCCATTAACCGGTGAAAAATTACCGATTTGGGTCGCTAACTTTGTATTAATGCATTACGGTACTGGCGCGGTAATGGCAGTTCCAGCGCACGACCAACGCGACTTTGAATTTGCTCAAAAATACGATTTACCAATTAAACAAGTAATCGCACCGCTTGCCGATGAAGAAATTGATTTAACTAAACAAGCTTTCGTCGAACACGGTAAATTAGTTAACTCAGCTGAGTTTGATGGTTTGGATTTTAATGGCGCATTCAACGGTATCGCAGACAAATTAGAAAAATTAGGCGTAGGTAAACGCCAAGTGAACTATCGTTTACGTGACTGGGGCGTTTCTCGTCAACGTTATTGGGGCGCCCCAATTCCAATGCTCACCTTAGCAAACGGTGAAACCGTACCGGCACCAATCGAAGATTTACCGATTATTCTGCCGGAAGATGTGGTCATGGATGGCGTGAAAAGTCCAATTAAAGCGGATCCTAACTGGGCAAAAACCACATTCAACGGTGAGCCTGCATTAAAAGAAACCGATACCTTTGATACCTTTATGGAATCCTCTTGGTACTATGCGCGCTACACCTCACCAAGCTATGCTGAAGGCATGTTGGATAAAGAGGAAGCTAACTACTGGTTACCGGTGGATCAATATATCGGTGGTATTGAACACGCGACCATGCACTTGCTCTATTTCCGTTTCTTCCACAAATTATTGCGTGATGCAGGTTTCGTAAGCAGCGATGAGCCGGCACAAAAATTATTATGCCAAGGTATGGTGTTAGCCGATGCATTCTACTACACCAGTCCAACCAACGAGCGTATTTGGGTGAGCCCAACGCAAGTGACCCCTGAGCGTGATGAAAAAGGTCGTATTATCAAAGCCACTGATCCGGAAGGTCGTGAATTGGTGCATACCGGTATGACCAAAATGTCGAAATCTAAAAACAACGGTATCGACCCACAAGAGATGGTGGAAAAATACGGTGCAGATACCGTGCGTCTCTTCATGATGTTCGCGTCTCCTGCAGAAATGACGCTTGAATGGCAAGAATCTGGTGTTGAAGGGGCTAAACGTTTCTTAGGTCGTGTATGGAATTTAGTGTATGAATACAGCCAAAATCCTGCAAAAACCGCTTTAGATGTGACCGCACTTTCTGCAGATCAAAAAGCACTTCGCCGTGATGTGCATAAAACAATCGCCAAAGTGAGCGATGATATTGGTCGCCGTCAAACGTTCAATACCGCTATCGCAGCAGTGATGGAGTTAATGAATAAATTAACCCGTGCGCCATTAGAAAGCGAACAAGATCGTGCGGTTATGGCAGAAGCATTGAGCGCTGTGGTGCGTATGCTTTACCCAATCACACCACATATCTGCTTTGAATTATGGAAAGCTTTAGGCAACGAAAGCAACATCGACCATGCAGAATGGGTGAAAGCTGACGAAGCTGCGATGGTAGAAGACGAAAAACTTATCGTGGTACAAGTCAACGGTAAAGTTCGTGGTAAAGTGACTGTTGCAGCTGAGGCGGATGAAGAAACCGTGAAAGCGGTTGCATTTGCAGATGAAAATGTGAAGAAATTTACCGAAAACACACAAATCCTAAAAGCGATTTATGTGCCGGGTAAATTATTAAATATGGTAGTTAAACCGCAATAATCCGGCAATGCGGTATGGGCATATCCCATGCCGCAATTTGAAAGGAAACGCTTATGATGAAATCAATCAAAACCCTCGGTTTAGTTGCTGCAACCGCGCTACTCACCGCTTGTGGATGGCATTTGGATAACGGTGCTTTGGTTCCCCCGGAATTACGTACCCTAGCCTTTGAAAGTAGCGATCCTTATGGCGAAATGTCGATGGCATTACGCCGTCAGCTACAAGCCAATAACGTCAATATTGTGCCTGCAACTCAAGGTGTTCCGGTATTGCGTTTGAATAAGGAATCAACCTCAAATGATGTTGCATCCATTTTCAAACAAGGTCGTGAAGCGGAAAAAGTACTTGCATTAAACGTAGAAGCTAGCGTGCGCCTGGCTAATGGTAATACCTATCCGATCAGTACCAAAGTCAACCGCACTTTCTTCGATAACTCTCGTGCTGCCTTAGCTAAGTCGGCAGAACGTGATGTGATTTGGAACGATATGCGTAATCAGGCTGCGCGCCAATTGATCGGTAAAATGGCAGGCCTACAACATAGTACTCAACAATGATTCGTATCTTCCCTGAGCAGCTTTCTCAACAGCTAGCACAGCGGCTTGCACCCGTCTATCTGCTGGCTGGAAGCGATCCCTTGTTGCTTGGGGAATGCGAAGCACAAATTAGCGAACAGGCGACAATAGCCGACTTTAGCGAAAAAGAGCGACTTACCATCGATAGCAATACCGATTGGGATGCGCTGGAACAGTCCTTGCAGGAAGTCGGGCTTTTTTCTAATAAACAAATTCTACTATTAGAATGTCCGGAAAACCTCAATGCTACTCAGCAGAAAAAGTTACAACAGCTAATTTCCCTCCTCCATGAAGAACGACTATTGATTCTTGTTCTCCCTAAATTAAATAAAACCACCGAACAACAGGGCTGGTTTACAACGCTAAATGAACGTTTTCCCAATAGTCTGTTGATCAACTGCCAAACTCCAACTCCGGAAAATCTACCTAAATGGTTAGCCGGCAGAATTAAAACAATGGGATTACAGGCCGATAACGAGGCCATTCAATTGCTTTGCTATAGCTATGAAAATAACCTGCTCGCCCTCAAACAGGCACTACAGTTGCTGGATTTACTATATGGCGATAAAAAGCTTAATTATGTCAGAGTGCAAGCTGTGGTGGAGCAATCCTCGGTATTTACACCATTCCAATGGGTAGATGCCCTATTAGCCGGCAAGGCGGGAAGAGCCAAGCGTATTTTGCAGGGATTGCAGGCGGAAGATGTCCAACCGATCATCCTGTTGCGCACCATACAACGCGAACTCTTGGTTTTGTTGGAATTAAGCCGCCCACAACAACCTTATCATTTACAAGATAAATTACCGCAACAGACATTAAAAGCCGCTTTTGATCGGCTCAAAATATGGCAAAATCGTCGTGCTTTGTTTACTCAAGCGGTGCAACGTCTAACCTACCATAAACTCTATCTTTTCTGTCAACAGCTTGCCGAAATAGAACGTAGTGCAAAACAGCAGTTCAACGGTGATATTTGGCAACAACTGGAAGCCTTTTCCGTCGAATTTTGCGCTTGATCACAATCTTTAGAAATTGTTGTGTTTTTCAGGATTGAAAGGAATACAATAAGCTGTCGTCTAATTCCAGATGACGTTTTCAAACCAAATTGGAGAATAAAATGAAAAAAGTACTATTTGCAGCATTATTATCCGCTTGTGCAATGTCAGCATCTGCGGCTTTATCTCAAAGCTGTGAAAAATATTTTGCTGAAATCGATACCTTCGTAAAAGCAGTACCTGCGGACCAACAAGCCATGCTAAAACAACAATATGATGCAAGCAAACAACAATTGTCTGCATTACCAGAAGCAGCTCAAGAGCAAGCTTGTACCCAAGCCACTGAACAATTGAAACAAGTTAAAGCGGCAATGGTTAAATAATTAAGCTTTTTTCTAGTAAGACCCGATACATATCGGGTCTTTTTTATTGATGAGATTTAGGATTCCGCTAATAGACGCTGAATAAGCTTGGCATTGGCCGGTGGAAACTGCGCAGGATCCAAATCCCGTTGTTCCAACCAGAATCCTTCTTGCCCCTCGCGGCCAAAAGGCTCACCGATCCATTCGGTGACAAGATAAAAACTGAAATCTAAAATTTTCGTCGGATATTCAAATTGAAAACGTTCATATAATTCGGCGTTTAGTACATGAATACCAATTTCTTCTTCCAATTCTCTTTTTAACGCTTGCTCGGGTGTTTCACCCGTATCCACTTTGCCACCGGGAAATTCGAGGGATTGGGCAAAATCTTGCCCTTCTAAACGTTGGGTTAAATAAATTTGTCCAAATTCATTACGAATAATACCGGCAGCCACCTGTCGTCGGGGTTTGTCCATAAGTTTATCCTTTATAAAACGGGGGCCTTAAACGCCCCCTCGATTTAAAAAGTTTTGCCAAAAACAACTGCTAAGTCATTGATTTTATTAGAGATAGATAAAAAACCTATTTTCCCTTTAAAATCAAGCCCTAAGCATAACGGGCACGATTACCGTGGCAATGTTTATATTTTTTACCACTACCACATGGGCAAGGCTCATTACGCCCGATGTGCTGATCGGCATAAGGATCACTACTTTCCTGTGTGTTATTGGCCGTGTTTGGTTCATCACCTAATTCGCGATAGCTAGCCGCTTCGCGTTCTGCCGCCTCTACACGTTGGCGCTCACTTTCCTCAATTTCTTCCTGAGTACGCACTTTCACGCGGGTTAGTGTGCCAATCACATGATGTTTCAAGGAATCTAGCATTTCCGTAAACATCCGGAAGGACTCTTTTTTGTATTCCTGCTTCGGATCTTTTTGTGCATAACCGCGTAAATGAATACCTTGACGTAAATAGTCCATAGACGCCAAGTGCTCTTTCCAAAGTTCATCAAGGGTTTGTAACATCACGCCTTTTTCAAAATGGCGCATAGTCTCTGACCCCGCTAATACTTCTTTGGCTGCATATTCATCTTCCGCTTCCTGAATGATCCGTTCGCGTAGATTTTCCTCATGTAAATTGTTGTTTTCTTCCAACCAATGGGCGATCGGTAGCGCTAAACCAAATTCTTGTAGCAAACGCTCTTCCAAGCCTTTGATATCCCATTGTTCTTCCAAAGATTGCGGTGGAATATATTGATCAATCACATCATTAAACACATCGCTGCGAATGGCTTTGATGGTGTCAGAAATATCATCGTTATCCAATAAATAGTTGCGTTGCTCATAAATGGCATGACGTTGGTCATTAGCCACATCATCATATTCAAGCAAATTCTTACGACCATCAAAGTTATAAGCTTCCACTTTTGCTTGAGCTGACGCAATCACTTTTGCCAATAGTTTGGATTCCATCGCCTCGCCCGGCTGGGTAAAGGCTTTACGCATCATATTAAGTTTACCCTCAGTGAGATAAATGCGCATCAAACCATCATCCAAGGACAGATAGAAACGGGAAGAACCCGGGTCACCTTGACGACCGGAACGGCCACGCAACTGGTTGTCGATACGACGCGATTCATGGCGCTCAGTACCGATAATATGCAAACCACCTGCGTTCTTCACGATCTCGTGATTCTTCTCCCATTCAGCTTTCAAGGCATCAATCTGTGCAGCGGTCGGGCTTTCTAATTTAGTGGCTTGTGCTTTCCAGTTACCGCCCAAAATAATATCGGTACCACGACCGGCCATATTGGTAGCGATAGTGACAGCACCCGGTGCACCGGCTTCAGCTACGATTTCCGCTTCCTGTTCATGGAATTTAGCGTTTAGCACATTATGCTTAATCCCTGCTTGATTTAATGCGTTAGAAAGCAATTCTGATTTCTCTACCGACACCGTACCGACTAATACCGGTTGTTGGCGGGCCACACAATCTTTGATGTCTTCAATGATCGCATCGAATTTATATTGTTCGTTTTCAAACATAACATCGGTGCGGTCATCACGAATCATCGGACGATTGGTTGGAATTACTACAGTCTCCAAACCATAAATTTGTTGGAACTCAAAGGCCTCGGTATCCGCAGTACCGGTCATCCCGGCCAAGCGGTCGTATAAACGGAAGTAGTTTTGATAGGAAATCGAAGCGACCGTTTGGTTTTCACTCTTAATTTCTACTTTTTCTTTTGCTTCGATTGCCTGATGCAAACCATCGGACCAACGACGTCCTGCCATCGTACGACCGGTATGTTCATCAACGATCACGATTTCACCGTCTTTTACGATATAATCCACATCCCGTTCAAACAGGGTATGTGCTCGCAATGCCGCCATTACATGATGTAATAACATAATGCGGCCCGGTGAATAAAGGGAATCACCTTCTGGCATTAAACCTTGAGCAATCAACCAATCTTCAACTTTTTCCTGACCACGTTCGGTGAGGTAAGCCTGTTTAGTTTTCAGATCAAGGGTATAGTCACCGTCACCTTGGAATTCTTCAGTATCTTCTTTTTCCTGTTTAATCAAGATTGGGATTAGTTTATCCACCGCCATATAGAGCTCGGAACTATCCTCCGCCTGACCGGAAATAATCAATGGTGTACGGGCTTCATCAATTAGAATTGAGTCCACCTCATCCACTAACGCATAGCCTAAATGACGTTGAAAACGTTCTTCCTTGGAATGGGCCAAATTATCGCGTAAGTAGTCAAACCCCAATTCACTGTTGGTTGCATAAGTAATATCTGCAGCGTAAGCCGCTCGTTTGGCTTCTGGTGGTAAACCCGGTACATTAACACCAACAGTCATCCCTAAAAATTCAAATAATGGACGGTTGGTTTCAGCATCACGACGCGCTAAGTAATCATTCACAGTCACCACATGCACGCCTTTTCCTTCCAAAGCCATCAAATAGGAGGACAAGGTGGCTGTTAGGGTTTTCCCTTCACCGGTACGCATTTCTGCAATACAACGGTTGGTCAATACCATCCCACCAATTAGCTGCACATCAAAATGGCGCATTCCCATGACCCGTTTACTGGCTTCGCGCACGGTTGCAAAGGCTTCCGGTAAAATTTGTTGTAGGGTTTCACCATTTTGTAAGCGAGTGCGAAATTCATCGGTTTTCGCTTTTAATTGGTCATCACTTAAAGCTTCAAATTGAGGTTCAAGTTTATTGATCTTAGCAACCTGTTTTCTCAATTTACGTAAAATACGATCGTTACGGCTGCCAAAAATTTTAGTTAAAAAGCTCATATAGTCTCTCTTAAAATAAAAACAAAAAATTATAGCGCCAAAAGACTTTGGCACCTGTTAGCAAAATGTTTTAAGAGAATAAAGGCCCTGCGCGGATTGGCGCATGTTGAGGGAGAAAAGAGAAGAATACATCGCTCTGATAGCGAGGGGTAAGCATTCTTTCAACCGCATGTGAGGAAGTGTGCGGTTGCAATGAACCTTGACGTAACTCCCGAACGGTAGCCAAGGTTTCTGAAACAATGCTTTGGGTTTCAGTTTGATAATTACCACCTACCATATTGGTGTTAGCGGTATCTAATTCTTGTGCGACAGGTAGCGCAAAAAACGCGATAACGCTGAATAGCAATCGCGACCAAAAATGCGGTTTAATTTTGCTTGTTTGCATCTGTCATTGTCTCGGGCAAAAATTGCGTGTATTGTAACGGAAATTGTCTAGACTGTCATATTATTGGGGTAATTTTATGCAAAACAAGTCTCCGCGTTATCACAAAGCAATGAATATTGTTGATGTGTTGGAAGGCTCTCAATTTGCTAAAATTATGCAGAAGGGGTTACAAATTAACGAAACCAACGAAAAGCTGCGCCCGCTCTTTCCTGCTGAACTACTGCCCTTTTTACGATTTGGCAATATCTCCAATCAGACGCTTTTTATTGAAGCAGCTAACGCCATGGTACGCCAAAGTATTCTATTTCAGCAGGCTCGTTTACTCACTCAAATTCAAACACATTACCCTGATATTCAACGGTTTGAGATCAAAATCAACCCAAATCTTCAATCCTAGACATGATTTCCGCAATGCGTCCCGACAAACTGGTTAGGCGCGAAATACTGCAATTAATTCCTTCACTTTAACCCGGCGCTCGGCGCTTTGACTAATTGAGCGTTGTACTTTGATCCGCTTAAATTTGGCTCCCTTATAAATTTCACGGGTAAATTGAGTATCATGATTTGAAATCACCACACAAATTTGCCGCTCTTTTTGTGCCAGTAAAGCACATTCAGCCAAGGCCTTTTGCTCATTAAAACCAAAATTGTTTCCTGCATAACCTGTGAAATTAGAATCCTGCGGTAAGGGGGCATAAGGCGGATCACAATAGATCACGCAATGTTTATCGGCTAAGGTAAAAGTCTGTTGAAAATCAGCACAAATAAACTGAGCATGTTGCGCTTTATGGGCAAAATAACGTAATTCATCTTCCGGGAAATAATGATTCTTGTAAGCGCCGAAAGGAACATTAAATTCATTTTTACTGTTATAACGACAAAGTCCATTAAATCCAAAACGATTTAAATACAGAAAGAGCACCGAACGCTCGAAGGGATCCGTTGAATGATTGAATTGGCGTCGCTTTTCATAATAATAAGCTGCACTATTGGCATTCTCGGCAAAGAAAATCGGTTTACAGGCAGTAATATAACCCTCAACATCATCCTTAACGATATTAAACAAATGAATTAAATCGGGATTAATATCCGCCAAGATATAGCGTTCAAAATGAGAATTCAGAAACACCGCCCCAGCACCAACAAAGGGTTCAATTAGGCATTGTTTATTTTTCGGAAAGGTTTTATTAATGTCATCCGTTAAGCGATACTTACCGCCCGCCCACTTCAGGAACGGTCGGTGTTTAATATGCGCATTAGTTTTATTTTTAGGACGCGGCATGACAAGGATGGGGACGGAAAAATTACCGCTTAATCACATTGGGTACAACGACGAATCGCCGTAAGCACCAGCTCTTTATCCGTGTCGGCCGCCACATAGGCTTGACCGAGGGATTTTAATAGAACTAGACGTAATTTACCGGCTAATACTTTCTTATCACGCATCATATGCGGTAAATAATCTTCTGGTTGCATAGCATCCGGTGAAACCGTTGGCAAATTGGCTCGAGCAAATAATTTTTCTAAACGCGCCACATCCTCAACCGAAAGATCGCCCAATAACTCGGATAATGCTGCCGCCATCATCGAACCTGCAGCAACCGCTTCCCCATGCAACCAATTACCATATCCTAAATGGGTTTCAATCGCATGACCAAAAGTGTGCCCTAAATTAAGCAACGCACGATCGCCTTTTTCCGTTTCATCACGGGCAACCACATCGGCTTTAATCTGGCAACAACGAGCAATACAATATTTTAAGGATTCCTGATTTAAGGCTACCAATTCATCAATATGAGCTTCCAACCATTCAAAGAACGGATAATCCAAAATCGCACCATATTTGATGACTTCGGCAAGACCGGCATTCACTTCACGTTTAGGCAAAGTATTTAAGGTGAGCGTATCAATAATCACTGCTGATGGCTGATAAAACGCACCAATCATATTCTTGCCTAATTCATGATTGACTGCCGTTTTACCACCAACAGAAGAGTCTACTTGAGCAAGTAAGGTCGTTGGAATCTGAATAAAACGGACACCGCGTTGATAACTCGCTGCCGCAAAACCCGCTACATCACCAATAACACCACCACCTAACGCAATAATCGTAGTATCACGACCATGGTTATGTTTGAGCAGTGCCGTAAAAATAAGATTTAAGGATTCTAAAGTTTTATATTTTTCACCATCAGGCAAGAGCACTGATTCTACCGAACATCCGATAGTCGTTAGTGTTTTGCGTACGGTTTCCAAATAATAGGATGCCACTGTCGGGTTACTAACGATCATCACTTTATCGCCTGATTTGAGGGGATAACTAGATGCGTCCTGGAGCAATCTCTCCCCAATAGAGATGGGATAACTGCGTTCTTTTAACTCAACATTGACACACAACATCTTCTTTCCTTAAAGGCCGCTATTTAAGCCATTTAAATTATCAATTAAATCCACAATCTGATTCACCATCACCTTGGCATTTTGCTCATCAGTAGGCAACGTAATATCAGCTACCTCTTCATACAGCGGATTACGGATTTTGGCTAAATCTTCCAATACTTGGCGGGGATCTTCTGCACCTTGCAGTAGTGGACGATTTTTATCCCGTTGAGTTCGTTGATATTGTTTATCGACGGTGGTTTGTAAATAAATCACAATACCGCGGGCGGAAAGATAATTGCGGTTTTCCTTCGACATGATTGCTCCGCCACCAGTGGACAGCACAATTCCCTGCATTTGGGTAAGTTCATTAATAATTTTTTCTTCGCGTTTACGGAAGCCTTCTTCGCCTTCCAAATCAAAAATCCAGCTGATATCCGCGCCGGCGCGTTCTTCAATAACCGCGTCCGAATCCAAAAAGTCCATTTTCAACTGCTGCGCCAACTGACGCCCAATTGTGCTCTTTCCTGCGCCCATTGGGCCAACTAAAAAAATATTACGAGTTTCTGCCATTGTTATTTTTCTAATACTAAAAAAGTGATAAACATGTGTAATCCCCGGTTCTAATACGCTATTTACATCGCAATCGACATTCTGCGCTAAGGAGACCACCCTAAAAAATGATCGGGGATTATCGCAATAAACCCCCTCCTTTTTCAACCTTTCACCGCATTTTATTTGCACAACAGAATCAGTGGGTCATACCTATCAGATTAAGAGATTGTGCTTTAATTCGGCGGTAAGTATAGTTAGGGTGCATTTTTGTGGAGTAAAAATGAACGCACTATTATCTTTTCATCCGGCCCTTCTAGCGCTATTCGCCGGATTATTTACCTGGTTATGCACCATTATTGGCTCCGCACCAGTTTTTTTGTTTAAACAAGTCAACCGCAAATTCCTTGATGCTATGATGGGATTTGCCGCCGGTGTCATGATTGCAGCCTCCTTTTGGTCACTGTTAGAACCCTCTCTCGAATTTGGTAAGACCAACGGTGATACCTATTACTGGCTTCCCACTTTAATCGGTTTTTTACTTGGTGGCGGATTTTTACGCCTAGTCGATTTTGTGGTGCCCCACTTACATTTAAATAAGCCAATTGAAGAAGCCGAGGGTCCGTCAATAAAAAAAGGCTTATCAAAATCCATGTTGCTATTTCTAGCCATCACCATTCATAACCTTCCCGAAGGTTTAGCCGTGGGCGTTGCCTTTGGCGCACTAGCAACATTGGGGGACGGTATCGACGCCATGCCGGTATTAATGAGTGCAATTGGACTCACTCTCGGCATCGGTCTGCAAAACATGCCGGAAGGTGCAGCGCTTTCCATGCCTTTACGGGCGGAAGGGAAAAGCCGCCTAAGCGCTTTTTTTATATGGAAGTTTTTCCGCGATTGTCGAACCTATAGGGGCTGTCATTGGTGCACTATTTGTCATCAGTATGACTTCTATCTTACCGTATGCATTGGCTTTTGCCGCGGGCGCTATGATTTTTGTGGTGGTCGAAGAACTGATCCCTGAATCACAAAGCAATGGTAATACGGATTTATCAACCTTAAGTCTGATGCTCGGGTTTGCCCTGATGATGGTTTTAGATGTTGCTTTTGGCTAAATTTCCATTTTTAACCAACACTAATAAAATCAATGACTTACATCACATTTTAGGAAAAACTCTAAAAAACAAAAGGGCGTTTCTAGTGCCTACTCATGTTATTTCAACATTTTGTCCTTAGTACGGCTTAACTGGTTCGACCTTTTAAAATAGAACTCAGCCGATAAAACTCGGTCAGAACGTAAAGTCTCTAGATGTAATATAAGAATACCGGATTTGTACTATGAAACTTTCATCCTCTACGATGAGGTCTGTGCTGTTGAGCCTTTGCACCGCCACAACAGCCCCTTCTCTTCTAGCTAACCAAACACCTACTGATGTTGCTCGTGAAAAAATCATCATCTTTTCCCGTCAAGGTGATGCACAGTTGCAACAAGCCATTTCACAATTGGATGCGCTTTATCAACGCACCAACGATCGCAAAGTGCGTGATGATCTAATCGCGCTTTATCTACGTAGCGGTCAATCCGCTAAAGCTTTACAGGTTTGTCCCGAATGCTCGCCTTCCCAATTATCGGAAAGCGAATTAGAAAACCTAGGAAAAGCCGCTCGCAATGAAAAACAATTTGAACGCTCCTATGCGCTTTATGAGCAATTGGCTAAAAAATTCCCGAACAATCAAAATGGTTGGTTAGGTACAGCCTTAGTTGCTACCGAATTAAAACGCTATCCGGCCGCGAAAAATGCTTTGGCCAACTATAAAAAACGTTTTGGCCAAAATGGCGGTTTTAAAGATGCTCAGAATTATTTCTTAGATGCGTCCGAAGCCGATATGGCAAAACTCGGACGTTGGCAATCCATGTTGGAGAAAGATCCGAAAAATGCTGACTTGGTGCGCAATCTTTACCGTTTAGCATCTAAATATAATATGCGTCCGCTACAAGAAAAATTAATGCGCGAGCATGGCGATTTGTTCAACACTAAAGATAAGTTATGGCTGGAACATGATGGAGCCATCGTCTCAGCTAAAATTGCACAAAATAATCGCGAATTAAATAATTCCTTTGAGCGTCTAGGCGCTCTACTCGGTAATTTGACCCAAGACAATCCGCTTTATCCGCAAACCCTAGCGGATCACTTTGCTCTCGGGGTACGTTTGGGTAAATTGAAAGACATACGCAAAGATTACGAAGAATTACAAAAACAAGCTAATCCGCCGGCTTATTTGGAAGAAGCCTTTGCCGATTATTGGGCGCAAAAAGGCTCTCCACATGAAGCCTTGAAGCGCTATCAAGCAATTGAGCAAAAACTGTTGGATAAAAAACAAAAACCGTCCGATGGGTTGCTCTTTAAGCTTGCCTCCAGTGCCAGCGATGCAGGCAAATTCCCACTTGCCCAACGTTATTTGGAGCAGGTGAGTAACAATTCTTCAATCAACGACTATACCCATACGACACGAATTACCAATCCGTCCTATGACATGCGCTATTTTGGCTTAGCTCGCCTTGCATTATGGCGCGGCAATGCCTCATTAGCCCAGCAAATGATCGATAAACGGGCTTTAGAACAAACTCCCGGCGACCCTTGGGTATTAATGCAAAAAGCTGAATTGGAACGCAGTAGAAATAATTTTGATGACGCTGAATATTGGTTAAATCGTGCCGCCGTATTCTTTACCGAAGCGGATCAAAAAGAAATACGCTATGCGAAAACAGAACTGGCCTTAGCCAAAAATGATTTACCCACAGCAAGCCGCTTAGTTTCCGGTTTCACTGAAAATGAACGAATGGAAGCGAAATCGGTAATCGATAACTACGAACTAGCCCACTCCGGCCGTATCGTTGGCGCTGTTGGTATTCAACATCGAACTTCTGCACCAACCAAACAGGGCAATGAAAGCTCACAAAATTATGCTATCTATAGCCCGAAAACCGCTGACGGCCATGATGTTTACGTGCGCTATGGCGAAACCCGCTCACCGGTATCAGAAGAAACCCTTACTGCCCGTTTCGTTGGTGCTGGTACGGAATTAAACTTTTATCCGTTTAACCTTAACTTAGAAGCAGGTAAAGGTATTCATTTGAACAAACGCGGCTATGCGTTAGCCAACTTAGACTACGAATTAAATCAACATTGGGATTTTAGCCTAAGTGGCCATTATAATGGGGTCAATGTACCGGCCAGAGCTGCCGCACAGGATGTGTATACCCGAGGCGGCGGTTTTTCTGCGGCCTATACTTATTCAGATGTTTTACGGGCCGGCGCCGGTGCTTATCTGACCCGTTTTACGGACGGCAACCTACGTCGAGATCTGAATTTCTGGTTAAATACCCAAACGTTCAAACATGACCGTTGGACATTAACCAACAGTTTCCGTATCGACCATACTAAAAACAAACTTATCGATACGGCTAATTACTATAATCCGTCAAAAGCGCTTGGCTTAGATTTCGGCGCTGATTTAAGTTACTACCAGCCACTTGATCACCGCTTGATCTTGACTCACCACCTTAAAGGTAACCTAGGCTCTTACAAACAGCAGGATTTGCCGCGTGAAAGAACTTGGTCGGTCAGTTATGGGAATGAGTGGCGTATCGGCAAAAAATACGGTATATCTTATGAATTCGGACGTAAGAAAAATATCTACGATGGTGCCGCTGAATATAATAATTTCGGAAATTTAAATTTCTCTTTGTATTACTAATACTTGGTGTTTTTTATGAATCTCTCTAAAAAGTTAAAACAACTGTTAGTTTTTTCTCTTGCAGTATTCTCAACAACCGCATTCGCCCAAGATTACTATAGTGTATTGGGCTATCACTCGGTGGTTGATGATACAGCCCCAAAGGAAGAAAAGAACTTTTTCCCACAAACTCTTTCTGCTTCTATGTTAGTCAACCACTTCAATTGGTTGAGACAAAATGGTTATAACATCATCAGCTGGCAGCAAGTGATTGATGCTGAAAATGGCAAGGGCACTTTGCCAGAAAAGGCTGTTCTGCTCAGTTTCGATGATGGTTATAGAACCATGTATAACGTGATCTATCCAATCCTTAAAGCATACAACTACCCTGCTGTATTTGCCCCTGTGGTTGGTTGGATCGATACTCCGGCGGACGGAAAAATTCACTACGCCAATAAAATGTTACCACGCAATTTATTCGTCACTTGGCAAGAAATTCGTGAAATGGAACAAAGTGGTTTAGTGGAAATCGCCTCACACACCTACGACTCGCACCATGGCGTACTCGCCAATCCGGGGCGTAGCCAAATTCCTGCGATAATCTCCCCAACATACATCGACAATAAATACGAAACCAAAGCAGAATATAGACAGCGTTTAACACAGGATTTCACTCAGTCAGCACAAAGTATTTACCGCAACTTAGGTAAACCACCAAGAATTATGGTATGGCCTTACGGTAAATTTAACGAGACTGCTGTTGAAGTCGCCAGACAGGCAAAAATGCCCCATCACTTTGGTCTTGGTGAAAAAATCATTAACAAAGTCGGTGATAAGCATGTTGGTCGCTTGTTAGTCACCGCTGAAACTGATTTCGCGACAATGAAGAGCTTCCTTGACGGTATTGATGATGAAAGCAAAATTCAACGTACCGTACATGTTAACTTAGACTCTATTTACGATGACAACAAAATCCAGCAGGCCAAAAATTTAGATAAACTAATCGACCGCATTTACAAATACGGTGTGACTACCGTTTATCTACAAGCCTACTCCGATCCCGATGGTGACGGTGTGGCCGATGCACTTTATTTCCCAAATAGCTACTTACCGGTACGCGATGATATTTTCGGACGTATTGCCTGGCAATTGGAAACTCGTGCCGGCGTAAAAGTATATGCCTGGATGCCGGTACTTGCTTTTGACATCCGCGCCAAAGTACCAAATGCACAATTTGTCACCGATAGTCGCACCGGCAAACCGGCAACCGATAAATCTTTGCGTTTGTCGCCTTACGATGCCAAAAACATTGAAATTCTTAAATCGATCTATAACGATTTATCCTTCTACGCTAAATTCGATGGTATTTTGTTCGGTAATGATGCATTCCTAACCGATTTTGAAGGCCAACCAAGCCACAGCGAGGGAAATACGGTAAGCGATGCGGCTAAGCAAAAAACTCAAGATTTAATTAAGGTAACGGATCAATTAGCGAATACGTTAAAACCTTATGTGATGGATGGTTCCCGTGGTTTGAAAACGGCCCGTAATCTTGATGCTATAACAGTCGTAAATCCTAAAGCAGAGGAGTGGTTTGCGCAAAACTTACAAGCCTTTACCAAGCATTACGATAAAACCATCGTCATGGCGATGCCATATATGGAAAATGAACAGGTTATTTCTGATGGCGCGGCTAAAGATTGGTTAAAAAACCTAATTGAAAAAGTACGTGAGAGCGTACCATTGGAAAAGGTATTGTTTGAACTACAAGCTACCAACTGGCGGACAAAAACCCCTGTTCCGGAAAAAGAACTTATCGATTGGATAAAACTACTGCAGCAATACAATATTTACAGCTACGGTTACGAACCCGATAATTTCATTAGCAATCAACCGGATATGCAAAAAATGAAGCCTTATATGTCCGTTAATACTAGCGCAGCCAAGCCTTAAGGATTCATATGAGTATATTAGAAATCTTAGGGATCTTTGTTTTCATCTACCCTGCCGGTATGGCAATCTATTGGGTAATGGCGGCGCTCTGCTATTATGTTTTTATGGAAGGGAAATTAGGTACGCCACCATTTCAGAGCATGCCTAAGGAAGAAGTGCCCATGGTTAGTGTAATGATCCCTTGCTATAACGAAGGGGATAACCTTGATGAGGCAATTCCCTACTTATTGCAAATACATTACCCAAACTATGAATTAATCTTTATTAACGATGGCAGTAAGGACAATACCGCTGAAATTATCGATCGTTGGGCCGACAAAGATTCTCGGGTTGTAGCCCTTCATCAAGAAAACCAAGGCAAAGCCAGTGCGTTAAACCATGCGCTGCTTGTTGCCAAGGGGAAATATGTCGCCTGCATCGATGGCGATGCCGTATTAGACTACGATGCCCTTGATTATATGGTGCAGTCCCTTGAGCTCAACCCGAAATATGGCGCGGCTACAGGTAACCCACGAGTACGCAATCGGAGTACGTTACTCGGCCGTTTGCAGGTATCTGAATTTAGTTCGATTATCGGCTTAATCAAACGGGCTCAATGTCTAATGGGAACAATCTTCACTGTATCCGGTGTTTGCTGTTTATTCCGTAAAGATGTGATGGAGCAAATCGGCGGTTGGAGTACCAATATGATCACCGAAGATATTGATGTCAGCTGGAAAATTCAAACGGCAGGCTACAATATTATGTATGAACCGCGGGCGCTCTGCTGGGTGCTAATGCCTGAGCGTCTTGGAGGCCTTTACAAACAACGTTTACGTTGGGCTCAAGGCGGCGCAGAAACAATTATGAAATACTTCCCACAGGTGTGGCGCTGGAAAAATCGTCGCTTGTGGCCGATGTATGCCGAATATTTTGTCACGGCTATTTGGGCGGTGCTATTAGTCTCGCTATTAGCCGTGTCATTATATAGAAAAGTCGTAATGGGCGTAGATATCTACAATTGGGGACTATTTGAAACCAATATTGCCATTATGTTCTTTTCATTTTTCTTACAATGTCTCTTAAGTTTATATATCGATTCACGATATGAAAAAGGCTTGCTGCAATACAGCCTGTCCTGTATTTGGTATCCCTATGTTTATTGGTTGCTAAATACAGTTACATTACTGGTAGGTATTCCGAAAGCCATCTTTCGTAATAAGGCCAGATTGGCCGTTTGGACAAGCCCGGATAGAGGAGTTTAGTTATGTCATCCGTAGAACTACAAAGACTCATGGTCATTAATAAAGGAAAGCACCTTCCAATGAAGATGAAATTTAAAAGCGTCCTCTTGGATATCCTCACTTGGGTATTATGGATTTATATCATCACGTTTGTGATTCGTTATGCACAAGGAATTTTCACCCAACCCGTGTTGGAAACGTTTTTCTTTGTTGATGTTATTGGGTTGATGTTTGGTGCCGCTATCTTACTGGTACTTTTGGCTTATTTTTGGTCAATTATTACCGTTGAGAAAACCGAAAAGTCGAAGGCCTAATTTAATGCCTGATGAATGAAAAACGCCACTGCTGTGGCGTTTTTTTATGTGTTTTATTCAGAAAAATAACTAGAAAAATTCATTTTTTAAACCATTCCTAATAAAATCAATAACTTACATTCTATTTTTAGAAAAATCTCTGATTTTCGTGGGGGCGTTTCGACAGCTCAAAGGAACGACTAACAAATATTAAAGCGATGTCCAAATAAAAAGCCTCCGCATGGAGGCTTTGTGGTATCAATTATTCTTGGATTTCATTGGCCACGAAGAAATAGGCAATTTCCCGTTGGGCGCTTTCGATACCATCCGAGCCATGCACCGAATTCTCCTGTTGACTCAAGGCAAAATCTTTACGAATTGTCCCCTCTGCCGCATTCGCCGGATTGGTGGCACCAATCAAGGCACGGTAATCTTTCACGGCATTTTCTTTTTCCAACACCGAAACCACTATTGGACCGGAAACCATGTAATCGACTAGTGACTCAAAAAATGGTTTGCCTTGATGTTCGGCATAAAAACCTTGTGCTTGCTCTTTGGTTAATTGCAACATTTTTAGCGCAACCACACGAAACCCTTGCGATTCAAAACGCCCTAAAATAGTACCGATTAAATTACGCTTTACTGCATCAGGTTTAATAATTGAAAAAGTACGTTCTGTCATAAAAAAATCCCACTTAAATTGACTTTGTTAATAATAAATTCGCTAAGGTTTTCACACCGATTCCGGTTGCTCCAACAGCCCATAAATCACTACCGGATTTACGATAAGTTGCCGAACAATCAATATGCAACCAATGTTGTTGATAGTTTTTCACAAAATACGATAAAAATGCCGTCGCGGTACTTGCTCCCGCGCCCACCGGCACCGTACCGGTATTCGCAATGTCCGCAAAGGAAGAGCTAATTTGAGCTCGATGGAATTCTTCAAAAGGCAAACGCCAGAAAGGTTCATTTTCTTCTGTAGCAGCCTGGAACAGGCTCTTCACCAACTCATCATCCATCGACAGTGCGCAATGGTAGTCATTTCCCACCGCTACTTTTGCGGCTCCGGTTAAGGTAGCACAATCTACAATAAATTGTGGATTTTGACTATCTGCTTCAATTAAACCATCCGCTAATACCAAACGACCTTCCGCATCGGTATTTAAAATTTCAGCAGTCACACCATTTTTATAGGTGATAATATCGCCCAACTTAAATGCATTACCACTCACAAGATTCTCGGCACAGCATAAATACAGTTTTACCCGTTGATTTAAACCGCGCGCAATTGCTAGCCCTAATGCGCCAGTTAATAGTGCTGCGCCGCCCATATCAGTACGCATAGTGCTCATACCATCACTTGGTTTGATACTATAACCACCACTATCAAAGGTAATGCCTTTACCAACCAAGCAAGCCAATACCGGCGCATCCGGATTATCGGTTGGGTTATAATCTAATTGCAACATTGCAGGTGGATTGGCTGAACCTCGTCCCACGCTAAAAATGCCTTGATAATTCTGCTCATTCAGCGCTTCACCGGCAATAATCGTAAAACTGACTGCATTTTTATCAGCATAATTTTCAGCTTGTGTCGAAATAAACTCCGCTGCACGTTCCGCTAATTTAATTGGGGTAAGTGTTTGTGCCGGTTCATTAATAATTTCACGTACAAAATCACTACATTCAATACGGGCTAATAATTCATCTTGTGGCCCATCATCTAAATGAGGAAACTCAATCGAATAATCTTGCTTCGCTGTATAAAAACCTTGATAAAAAGCCCAACTATTTTCCAATTGCCAAGCTTCACCGACCAACTCAACATCTCTAATACCTTGACTGCGCAATTTACGTGCGGCCTTTTGAACTAGGGCGAGATTAGATTTCTCATCCTCTTTAAGATGAATAACGGCTTGCTGCTCTTGATTAAAACTTAAGACAGCATTCTTGCCCCAATTATCGGAGGCCGGGGAGTTTGAAAGGGTAATTTGCATTATGATTTTCCTTTATTTATCTGTATTTTCTAAATACCACTTCACGGTTTTACGAAGTCCTTGTTCAAAGCTTGTTTGCGGTTGCCAAGCTAACTCATTATAGATTTTTGAGCAATCCAATGAATAGCGTACATCATGGCCCGGGCGATCTTGCACATTGCGGATCAAATCTGTATAGCGCTTAATATGACTCGGTTTGTTCGGCACAAATTCTTCAAGCAATTCACAAATAGCATTAACGACTTCAAGATTCGTTTTCTCACAATTTCCACCAATATTATAGCTTTCACCAATCCGACCTTCTGTCAGCACTCGATACAAAGCTTGCACATGATCATCGACAAACAGCCAATCGCGAATTTGCTGCCCATCACCATAAACCGGCAATATTTTTCCACTAAGCGCATTTGAAATTATTAAAGGAATAAGCTTTTCTGAATGCTGGTAGGCGCCATAATTATTGGAACTATTCGTAATGAGTATTGGTAAGCCATATGTACGATGCCAAGCTTGTACTAAATGATCACTAGCGGCTTTAGATGCCGAATAAGGACTACTTGGATGGTAAGGTGAATGTTCGGTAAAAGCGGGTTCCGTAAGTGATAAATCACCATAAACCTCATCGGTGGATATATGATGAAACCGAAAAGCCGACTTCTTAGCCTCGCTCAAGCTATACCAATAATTTTTAGCAACCTCTAACAAAGTATAAGTCCCCACAATATTGGTCTGAATAAAATTAGCAGCGCCTGCAATAGAGCGATCCACATGGCTTTCCGCCGCCAAGTGCATGACTGCATCGGGTTGATAGCGTTCAAAAGCCATTTGTAAAGCTTTCTGATCGCCAATATCTATTTGTTCAAAGCTATATCGAGGATTAGCTTCCACAGACTGCAAAGCCAAGTGGTTTGCCGCATAAGTTAGCTTATCAAGATTAATGACGTTATCATTTGTGTGATTAATCAAATAGCGAATCAACGCTGAACCAATAAACCCCGAACCACCGGTAATAAGAATTCGATTAGCCATTAACAACACTCGCTATAATCACACTAATAAGCACCATCTCTTTTGAGTACCACTTTAAGGGTTTTCAATAAAATAACCAAATCATTCCAAAGCGACCAATTTTTGGCATACCAAGCATCAAAATAAACGCGATTTTCATAGCTTACATTATTACGTCCGCTTACCTGCCATAATCCGGTCATACCCGGCTTTGCCATTAAATAATAGTCCACATCATCCCCATAATAAGCTAACTCTTCTTGGATAATCGGGCGAGGGCCAACCAAACTCATTTCGCCTTTCAGGACATTCCAAAGTTGTGGTAATTCATCAATACTAGTTCGACGCATAAACTTACCCAGCTTAGTGATACGCGGATCATTTTTAAGTTTGAAGTCTTGTTCCCATTCGGCTCTGGCTTGTGGATCGGTTGCTAATAAATTTGCTAAAACCGCCTCAGAATTACTCACCATGGTTCTAAATTTTAAACAATTGAAGGTTTTCTTGCCCTGGCCTATACGTGGATGACGATAAATTACCGCTCCGCCATCCCGACAAATCAGTAAACTCAATAATAAAAACAAAGGAGATAACACGATCATCAATAGCGTAGAAGCCACAACATCAAAAATCCTCTTGATTAATTTGGATGATCGTTTAGCCAAATTATTATTAACTCGAAATAGTACCATTTCTTGGCTAAACAAAAAGGACATGTCGGTACCATAAAGCGGAATGCCTCGAAAATCAGGAATAACCGAAATAGAACGACACCCTTTACGAATCAAATAGCGTAGCCAGAAATCCTGTTTAGTACTATTTTCCTCATCTACTGCAAGAATAAACTGAGTAAAATCAACCGAAACCAAACGCATAAGTAATTCTGGGTTATGTCGCATCACCGGAACAGCGTCAATAAATTCAGAATTGTACTCTTCCGTAGTAACAAATAGTTTTATATCTAAACCCAAGTAAGGTTCATTATTCAATGCATCAAAAACCTCTTTAGCATTCTTACCATTACCGATAATGATTGTTTCCTTTAAATACCATCCGGTTTTTATTAATACATTTTTTATGAGAATCCGCAAAAGAGGTACCAAAACAAAAATACACCCCCAAGTCACCGACCAGAAATAACGAGAAACATAAAGACGGGAAAAAGCGACTATCGCCAATTCAATAATAAAAAGAATCAGTAATGTACGGAAAATTTCTTTTAGCTCAAACCAGAATGGTTTTCGATAAGTATAGTGTCGTAGGCGTATCCAAAACCATAGCACACCAACGAGAGATACACAGGCATGAATCAATACATAAGCATCAAACTCATCCAACGGAAAATAAAAACGACCGCTACGGGCAATATCCAATACCTCATAGGCAATGAATAATGAGCTAAAAAGTGTTAAAAAATCAGTGGCTAGTAGGATAAATTTACACCACGTAATTTTATGCATAGCGCAGTCCTTATCTTAAAAATTTCCGTTTTAATAAATTGATCGCTTTTTTAAACAAATGTTCGCCTTCTAAATTTACTACCGACACTTCACAAATTTTTAACTGACGATACACCAACCAAACATTAAACAAACGCTCAGCTATAAAACCAAAAACCCTTTGCTGATAGGCATCATAGTCTTGTAGGTCTAAACGTTTTTCTAACTCAAAAAGAATCCTAAACAACCAATCACAATAAGCATCAAAATCAGTTTTCTTTAGCACGAACATATTATAAAGATAAAGCGTTTTCCCCTGCATTACTCGATTAAAAGCGGGAATATAATCAGGAAAATATTCTTTGATAATGTCTCTGGCACAATCAAGATCACTAATATGATGAGCATGCCGATAATGGCTATAAATACTTTCAATCCAATAATTGCGATGTCGAGGCACAATCGCATCGTAGTTTTGCATCAATGTAAAGATCTCTGATGCCGATAAAATAGCTTTCCCTTTTAGCTGACAACCTGAACCTTTAAAAAAACGGCGATAATGAGTCAACCCAACATAATCACAATCAGCAAAGAAATGATTTTTCCAAGCCCAGTAAATTGCAGTAAGCTCACAAAAATTTTTATTTTTACCGGAAATATTGATTCCTTCATTATCAGATAAAATGCCTAAATCCACAGTACTCAAGACTCGACCGACCTGAATAGGTTGATAAATTTCATCTTGAGGAAAGTCATAGGATTTATGGGTAACCGTTAGGATTTTTATCTGCTTCATGACGCTTTTAAATACTCTTTATGATGAGAAAAATCACCGCTTAGCCCATGCCACATCGCACGCCAGGCGAATAGTAGCCGGGAAATACTCGGTTGGGTAAAAGCATAAAACCACGTGGTTTTAACAAAAAAGGCCAAGGCATAAACAAGTCCTTTATGTTTGGCAAAAGTAGCTATCGTATTACGACAAAAACAATATTGTTTTAAGTCAGAATGAGCGTTATTAAAACGCAATTTACCAAAAAACATGGGTTCGGAAATTGAACTCGCAATAGGATGATAAAACAATGCATCAACCACGGTTAAAATTTTAGCGCGATTCACTTCAGCACGCATCGTGTACTCCCGTTCATCTCCCCAAATGAAATATTCCTGCATAGGCAATCCCATCTGACGCACCAGTTCTTTGCCAATCAAGGTACCATTAAAAGGTAACACTATGTCTTTAATTTGATTCTCTACTTTTAAAGAATCGGGGATATCTGAATAGCGATCGATAACCTGTAATGTTTTTGGTAAACGCAAACTAAAGCTCAGTTTCTCTGTACCCTCACAATCAATCACTACTGGACCGATATAACAATTATCAGTCGTATAAGGGATTAGTTTTTCGAGACAATCCTCCGCAGGAAAACCATCATCATCCATCAACCAAATATAATCAAAGCCTTGCTCAAAGGCATATTTGATTCCCTCATGGAAGCCTCCTGCTCCACCTCGATTTTCAGGCAGTGTAACCAAAGTGAACGTATCACTATTTTTCCAACCATGCTGTGCTAAAAAATCTACTGTGCCATCAGTACTCGCATTATCAATTACCACAACATGAGATAGTGCGTGAGTTTGCTCTTTTAATGCATTTAAACAATGCAGCAATAATTTTTTGCGGTTGAAAGTAACCACCACCGCACAAATTGATTTTTCAGTACGCATAATCAACTCAATCTTATTAAACAAAAGCCATACACGAAATCGTATATGGCTCGATACAAAGTTCGCTACACTTAATCCATATTCACATAAAATGATTTAATGGCGCTCTGTTTTTCTAACGATTCTTTCACCGCATCAGCAGTTTCTAACGCTTCTTTAATCGTCACATCCATATCCAAATAACGATAAGTACCTAAACGCCCCACAAAAGTCACTTGCGTTTCTTTATTTGCCTTTTCAACATATTGTTGTAAAAGTGCTTTATCTTTTACTAATCGAATCGGGTAATACGGAATATCATTTTCACCACATACGCGGCTAAATTCACGATAACAAATTGTTTTCTCGTGTTGTTCCCATGGTGCAAAGTGTTTGTGTTCTGAAATACGAGTATATGGTACTTCTTCATCACCATAGTTAATTACCGCATTACCTTGGAAATCGCCTTCATCACGGAATGCCTCAAAATCTAAGGTACGATAACCTAAGCGGCCTAACTCAAATCCGAAGTACGCATCTAACGGACCTGACCAGAAAATATGATCAAATTCTGCTTTCATTGATTCAGTAAATGGCGTATTTAAACGTACTTCAATATTTTCATGATCTAAAATTGCGTCCACAATTTGTGTATATCCCTCTTTCGGCATACCTTGGAATTTATGTGCGAAGTAGTTATCGTCATAGTTAAAGCGCACAGGTAAACGTTTTAAAATACTTGCTGGTAACTCTTTTGGCTCAACACCCCATTGTTTTTTCGTGTAACCATAGAAAAACGCTTTATACAAATCCTTACCGACAAAACGCATTGCTTGCTCTTCAAAGGTTTGTGGATCGGTAATAGACAAGTCTGCTTGAGCCTCAATTAAAGCTTTTGCTTCTTTCGGTGAGCAAGTTTTGCCAAAGAATTGGTTGATGGTATGCAAATTAATCGGTAATGAATACACTGCGCCTCGACTAATCGTTTTTACACGATTAACAAACGGCATAAACTCACCAAAGTTGTTCACATAAGTCCATACTCTTTCATTATCCGTATGAAAAATATGTGGGCCATAAACATGCACCATAACATTAGTTTCAGCATCACGCTCGGAGTGGCAGTTACCTGCCACATGGCTACGAGAATCAATAACAACGGTTTTATAACCATTCTCTGCTAACTCGCGAGCGATGACCGCACTTGAGAAACCAGCACCGACTAGAAGGAATTTTTTCATCTTAACCAATCAACATACAATCTTAATGCATTAGCTAACATAGCTTCCTGTCTATGTGGCTTATCAAAATGTAATGGAATCATAGACAAGAACAATAAAATTGTTGGTGCAATAATTTGTTTATTTGTCACCTCTGGCAGTAATTGTACTTCCATAAAGGAGCGCTGAATTTCCTCTAAACGGTTATCTACATTGAAATTCAGTTTCACTCCCAATTGCTCTGATTTTTCCAGAGTAAAGGAGTCTGCAATAATAAAATCATACAAACCAATAAATGAGTGACAAAGTTTTGCTAGATCATAAGTTTGATTGCCATAAATGGTTAATTCTTGCTTAGCATTTAATCCACGAGGGTCGATAACTTTAATACCATTACTGCGAGAATCAAACATAATATTGCTAAAACACAAATCACCATGGCTTACCGTTAATACTTCAGGTAATGCTAATGTTTGTTCAATACACTCTTTAGCTATTTGACGCAAACTTGGTAGTTGAACACCGTTATAGCGGGTTGGTTGATCTAAGTCGATACCCTGATGTTTAGCATAGGTCTCAAGACGGTCATAGGTTTTATCGGCATACAATGCAACCGAATCCTCATGAATCTTTTGGCAAAGTTCTTCATCACCATTTGGAAAACATTTTCTAGACTCACTCATATAAAGAGCAATCAGACTCAAAATATTGTCCCAAAAACCTACGGTATTTTTACCATGAACAAAAATCTCATTAAGTGGTAAAAATGGCAAATATTCGGTTTCATAAAACGGATTACCTTGTTCTGTGATACCTGATTGAATAAGTTGCGGAGTGAAACGTCTCAATCTTACCGGTAACTCCTTAAACCAATTAGCCTCAGCTTCAATTTTTCTTGGTGGCGTACCTGATTTCCAAACAACGCCATTTTCAATTTTTAATGAATTAAATGCACGCTGTGTGGTAATTGCTGAACGAGAACGGAAATAGGTATTTATATGCCCTAAGTCATACCAATTATCAACTTCTTTATATACTAAACTAGGCTCTTCATTTGCATACATTTGAACCGACTTAGTAAAATTTCCCTGAGTTGTTGCTAAGGCACGAATTAAATTTTGAGTAGATGTAAATGAAAAATAACCGCACCAAACCAATTTATTATCTTTTTTCTGTTCAAATTCCCATCCATAATCATCTTGAGTCGTTGCCAACGCAATACAATCTTTTTCTTGAGGAAATGAATTAAGTAAAGTATCGCCATGTAATAGTCTCAATACATCACCATCAAATCCGACAGTATTTAAAACATAAAGAACTGCCATCCCAAGAGAGATACCTTCAGGAACAGAGACAGTTTGAATATTCAAACTTTCCAAAAGCGACTTTTCATCAATACTCAAAGCATAGTTTTTAGGTAACGAAACAACAATACGTTGATGACGCCCAAAACTCTGCCGTAAGGCTGTGACTTGATATGTTAAAAGCTTGCGATTACCAATAGGTAAGAAACAAGGCGGAATAGCACCGAATTCATTACGGAATTCAACATTAACATAGTCTGCTGAATTAATTAGAATCATATTCACCATCCATTTTTGTTAATTTACGAATCTCATCGTAAGTTAAATTAATAAATTCATCGGGACGCAATGCTCTATCATCCACATAGAACCCATCATGACCACACCAAGGTTTTCCTACATAAATTTCATCATAAGGTACACTATGGCGATCTAACCAATCCATAATAATTGGCAAAGTATTCACATTAATCTTCCCGACATTTCCCTCATAAGTTCGCATATTACGGCTTGAGCTAATAACGATTTCAAAGCCCTTTGCTTTATATTCGCGTAACTTTTCAATTACCGGAATTATCGGTTTAGCATTTCTATAATCGCCATTCTCTGTAAGAGTAATGGTATTATCTAAATCCATAATTAAACGTTTCATATTATGGCTCCTACTTATTTAATAATGCTAGATATTCATCCGGTGTTCCACAAAATAAGATCTTATCTGTAGGAATTAAATCATAGAAAACATTTTTCCCTTGGGAAATCAATTCATTATAAAGTGGCGCTATGTAATATTCATTTTTTGTAGTATTACCTGAATGTTTGGCATCTAAAAACAATTTTTCAAATACAGATTTATTTTTAAAATAATATAAACCATCGCTACACAAATCAGAGATTCGTTCTTTCTCAGTGGTGCGAATAACGTTTTTAGACGATCCATCAGGCATAGCAAAAGACCAATGGTCTCCTTCACCTTTAAAAACTTCTAGATAACCATCACATTCATTGACCCAATTTGGTTTCACAAAGTCAATTATTCTAGAATCGATATTAAAAATATAAATCTCTTTATCTTCTTTAATATGCTTGATACCTTGATAAACTGTATCAGCCTGACCTAAGGTTTCTTCGGGTAAACAAACTAATTCATAATCAGTGATACCTAAGTTTTTAATTTCTACTTCTAGAAAATCCTTAGTTTTATAAACATCACGATAAATAAAAACAAATTTATCTGATTTGAAATATCGCGCAAAAGATTTTACGGACCAAGCAAAAACACTTTCACCGTTTAAATCAAGTTGATATTTAGGTTTAGTATAACCTGCTTTAAAAAAACGGGAGCTTAATCCCGCCATTGGGATGACAAACATAATGAATTCCTAAATATATCAATTAAAATAATTTAAACTTCAATACAAATTTAGTGATTAATTTTCTAAATTTAGATGGATACCAATAATCTTCAATTGGTTTCACTAACTTCATCATAAAACGTAATAGATTTTTTTTCTTATTACGTGCAACTCCTGCTAGATAATAACCTTTATCTACAAATTTAGGCTTGGTTAAATTAATGTAGTTATAATACCAATCAGCGAACATGATACAATTCATTGAAGCAAACATTGAATGATAGTCTCGATGATATTTAGGGAAATTAAACCCTATTTGCCAAGGATCTAGAACAACAACCTCACGCGCAAGAAATTCTCTATATGACTCCATCACCTCAATCCGCGCATCATTATGGTATTGAGGAACAACATAGCCTAATTTATTTGCATAAGATACTGTCAAGTACTGTTCTACAACTAATCTTGGTAAAAGCTCTCTATCCCAATAGGTACTTCCTTTCGCATAGTCATGAGATAAGTACCATTCAGCATCTTCCTTTGTCAGATGTTCACATCCCCAGTATTCTAACAATCGTTGTGTAGTTCCAAACTGAAACCAATCACTAGTATGAAACGGCATATGATGATAAGTTGTTCCATCAATAGTAAATAAAGAACAAGTTACAATAGTACTATCGCTTCCAAATTTCTTAAAATAGTCTAAAAATCCAGCATGCGTTAGCTCAGCATCTGAACGCATCTTAACTGCATATTTAGTTTTTGTTTTTAACAATGCATTATATGTAGATACAATTTGTCTATTAATATTATTCTGATGAGCAGGATCTACTCTATGAATACCAATAAATGAGCCAGGATCTTTATTAAATATAATTTCATCTAATTCCCATGAATCTGGAATTATAGATCCCTCCCAAGTAGATAATATTACCTTACAACCCGGAAGAATTTTTTTTAATTTTTTTAAGGTATCATGAAATACAAGCCCATCTTCCGCAGTATATGGTTTTGTTGCACCTTGAAAAATGACTGTGATATCTTTTGGATTCATTATAAATCTCCATTAATGTTATTTATACTAATTCTAATAGTGTTCTGCATATCTCTACTAACTCTCTTAACTCCAAAAATATTATTAATATCAAACACAGACCATTTGATATTTTTTCCATCAATGAGTTCAGTATAGCCTTTAAAATATTCTGCATTAGAATCCACTATTGCATTAATATCTCTAATATTTATTTGGTACTTTAACAACCTTAAAACCAACAAGTTAATTATATACTTTAATGCTTTATAGGTGATTCCATTTCTATCAAATAGAGCTAGATACTTATTTATATATTTAAAAAATGTATGATCGAATCTATGCACTTCAGAAAAAATGTATGGAAGTCCGTTATTCTCTATATTTTTCTTATTCGCAAATGAAGAAAAAATAATCTCTTCTTTAGGATATTGTCTATTACTTTTTAATAAATTAGGGTTTTTATCAACTTCTTTAATAAGCTCTTCCAATAATGATATTTCATACATGGAACCTTCTATTTGAGAGCCTAGCAAGTGATTATTAAAGAAGTTCATCATAGGAAGATCTTTTAGTGCTCTTCTGCCTACCCACCAAAATGAATCTTCGCTTATAGGACGTTGATTAAAAATATTTTTTCTATTTTTCACATAGTCAAATACACCTTTTTTAACAAGCATGTCATTTGAAGAATGGAAAATAACTTTTTCTGCATCACCTAAAGTTAGTATATAGCGAATATTTTCTAAATGTGCATTTAAAATCCCCCCCCAACTAGTTTCCATTTGTTTAGGGTTCACCAACACATTATTAACATTTTCTTTAGATAATTCAGATTTCAAATTATCTAAAGAAAATGCTGCACCTTTTGATAAATGCAAAACAATCATTGCTTCGGGGAAGAACTTATAAAAATTCTTAGCTTGATCAATGATTATTTCTATTTTTTCATGTACGGGGATTGAAATATATATCATTTTATTTAAACAATTCAGAATGAGAGCCAACTCTATATAATGTTATCTCTTGTTTTCTATATCTCTTTTATATAAGTAATCAATCAGGACGGCCACGACATTCTAGATAGCCAATATAATTGCCTATTAAAGCATGTTCTTTATACTCTCTAGGCAGTAAATTACCTGTTTGAAGTAACTCAATAACCTTTAAAATAACACCTTTAGCCTTTGAGTTATTCTGATATTTCTTCACGTCCTTTTTTGAATTGACTAGTCAAAATAACATCAAACATAGTGTTACCAACCTAAATCTTTTTTAAGCCCATCAATATTAGAATATCTATATAAATTAATATTGTTTTCTGCATCATAAATTGCTTGCATTGTTTCAGCATTAGGTTCTACCAGTCCTGAAGGAAGCTCAGCCGTTGGATGAATCTTGTCACGAAAAACATTCATCATCCATTCTTCAAGATTTTCTCGCTGAATACCTGAAACAGAACCATCATCTTCTACCACCGAATAAAATTTTGCCACCTTGGAAATTAGCCAAAGTGACAATTTCTTTAGCCAGTTGCTAAGGGCGAATATCATCACGCTTAAATTCAATTCCTGAATTTTCACCATTTTCTAAAATTTCTTTTAACTCGCCTTTATTCATAGCTATTACCCTGCATAAAGTGGGATCACATCTTCAGCGTTACCACTGGCTCGAACAACGCCTTTATCCAACCAAATCACATTTTGGCAAAGCGCTTTAACTTGATCGATAGAATGGGAAACAAAAAGCAAAGTTGTGCCACCAGAGAGCATATCTTCCATACGTTTTTTACATTTTTCTTGGAACGCGGCATCGCCTACGGCAAGCACTTCATCCACAATTAAAATTTCAGGTTTCACAATGGTTGCCACGGCAAAGCCTAGGCGCGCTGCCATCCCTGATGAAAAGTTTTTAATTGGCACATCCACAAAATTTTGCAGCTCAGCAAACTCAATAATTTCATCAAAATGCTGCTCCATAAAGGCTTTTTTATGCCCTAAAAGTGCTCCATTAAGATAAATATTTTCTCTTGCGGTAAGTTCACCATCAAAACCAGCACCTAGCTCAATAAGAGGAGCAATATTGCCATGCACTTCAACAGTACCTTTGTAAGGTTTTAAAATGCCACAGATTAGTTTTAAAAGTGTGGATTTTCCTGAACCATTAGTACCAATTAAACCCCAAGATTCCCCACGTTTTACTTCAAGATTTACATCTTTTAACGCCAAAAACTCTTGAAACATCAAATCACCTTTCAGCATTTTGATTATGTATTCTTTTAGCCCATTGAAGCTTTCTGTCGCCATATTAAAGCGCACAGTAGCATCGGTAACTTTAATCACAGTGTCGTTCATCATATATATAAAATAAATTCGTCTTGTTTTTTATTGAAGTACCATGCGCCAAAAATTAACGCAATAAAAGCAACTGCAAAGCCTGCTAGAATTAATTTCAAATCAGGAAATGTTGCAGATAAAATAATATTTCTAAATTGTTCAACATATAAATACATTGGATTTAATGCTTTATAATAAAACAAATATTTCTCAGGGATAATAGATACAGGGTAGAATATTGGAGTACAATACATCCACATAGAAATAAATACTCCCCATAAATACTGAACATCTCTAAAGAATACTGTCACCGCTGCTAAAAATAAGCCAACTCCCAAACTAAATATAAACACCTGAAAAATAACAATAGGAAAAAATATTAAGGCTAATGAAAAATCAGCCTTAGTTACTATCATTACTAATAATAACGCACCTAATGAAAATACTAAATTAACCAAAGAACTTCCGACTTTTGATATAGTAAATACATATTTGGGCACATAAGTTTTTTTCAATAGTGCAGCATTGCCAGTAATAGACCCTACTGACATATTTGTTGCTTCCACCATAAAATTAAAAATAATTTGCCCAGTTAATAGGTAAAGAGGGAAATTAGGAATGTTTGATCTAAAAATATTAGAAAATACAAATACTAAAACTCCCATTAACATCAATGGGTTTAAAACACTCCAAAGATAACCTAAATAACTTCTTCTATACTTTAATTTAACATCTCTTACAACAAGCTGTTTTAATAGCTCATTAAATGCATAAAATCGTTTAAACTTTGATACTAATTTATTAATCATTTACCCCCCTAAACTTATTCAAGTTCAAAGCATTAGATACGTTTTGAAAAGTAATTTTTGTTGACTTTATTTCTATTTTCTTATGAATAAAATATGAAATAATAATACTAATTCCTGCTGAAAAAAGAACAGCTGCCGATCTTGACATAAGACCATGGTTAATAATTATTGTTAAACAAAAGTAACCAATATATGAGTGACAAAGATAAAGTGAATAACTAATATCGCCCAAAAAAGCCATTATTCTATGTTCCTTCATCTTATCATTATAAGAAAATGCAAGACTAAACACTAGAATAGCAATCGCAAACCAACTCATTAAATTATTTATAGGCTGGTAAAGATGCTCAGGTCTAAGCTGCATCAAGGTATACATGAATGAGAAATACTGCCACAATAAAACATATATTAAAGTATTTAATTTGATTCTAGATTTAACATACAAGAAAAATGACGTCCCCATTAACATAAAAGACATCAAGTATGAAGCCTTGATAAAAGTACCAACATTGATGAAATTAAATTTTTGAAAAATAATATCTGAATGATGGGATATGAATACTGAAGTAATATGAAGTAGCAAGCCAAGAATAATCACATCAAAAATAGAGATCGTCGGTCTTTTAAAAATTAATGAAAAAAGTTTAAAGAAACTTACTGATACAACATAAAAGGCAATCTCAATACCAAGCGTCCAAGCAACAGGATCTAACCATCTTGTTCCAGCAATATAGGTATTTAACCCAATAAAATATGAAGTTACAACATCAAAGAATGAATATGGATATTCCTGTATATCATTCTTATAAATGAAATATCCAATCAGAGCAATTATCATATTCAGAGTAAATACTACAACATAAGTTGGATATAACCTGAAAAAACGCTTAGATAAGAATTTTTTAAGGTTATATTTTTCAATCGAAATGGGTATTACAAAACCACTGATTAGAAAAAATACAGCCACACCGAATGGCCCCATAAAGGCAGGAAAATCACTAGGTACAAGCTCTCTTGTTATCCAAGGATAGCTAGGTTCAGGAATTGGAGGAACATTAATTAAAGAAGATAAATGCGCATTATCCACAAAAAAAGCAGCCCCTAAATGACAGAATAATACGCTTAAAACTGCGAGCCCCCGCAAGTAATGTGCAAAAAGATATTTCTCATTCATAAAAATACCCCACATAATAGCGCATGATAGCTCTTCTCCTCTTCACATTCCTATAAAGAAATTGCTGGCATTATACAGAGAACCTAAATTTACACAATCAAAATCCCGCATTGTTTTTATGGACAAAGCACTACTTTGATAACCATTTGCAATTGATTTTATTTGTGTTTTTTAGAAATTTTTGAATTGTAATTGCCGTTTGAGTTCGCGCCCCAATTCCTGTAGACTATCCGCCCGTCCTGATAGCCACTTATCTCAATCCAACTCTCAAAATTCTTCACTTTTGAAAACCGCATCTTTTAGCGCTGGTTTGTGATTGGCTCAACCTTTATATATCCCAACATCTTTTAGGATTATCTATGACTACAAATTATATCTTTGTCACGGGCGGCGTGGTTTCTTCCTTAGGTAAAGGCATCGCCGCAGCATCTCTTGCGGCAATTTTGGAAGCCCGCGGACTCAACGTCACTATTATGAAATTGGATCCTTATATTAACGTTGACCCGGGTACCATGAGCCCTACCCAACACGGTGAAGTATTCGTGACCCAAGACGGTGCTGAAACCGATCTCGACCTAGGTCACTATGAACGTTTTATCCGCACCAAAATGACCAAACGCAACAACTTCACCACCGGTAAGATTTACTCTGAAGTATTGCGTAAAGAACGCCGCGGCGACTACTTAGGTGCAACGATTCAGGTTATCCCGCATATCACCAATGAAATTAAAGATCGTGTCATCGCCGGAGCACAAGGCCATGATGTGGTAATTGTGGAAGTGGGCGGTACGGTTGGTGATATTGAATCCCTACCATTTTTAGAAGCGCTACGCCAACTTGCCGTGCAAGTCGGTCGTGAACATACTCTATTTATGCACTTAACCCTCGTGCCATATATTCCGACTGCGGGCGAAGTAAAAACTAAACCAACTCAACATTCCGTAAAAGAATTATTGTCCATTGGTATCCAACCGGATGTTTTAATCTGCCGTTCAGATCGCATGATCCCACCAAATGAACGCGCTAAGATTGCATTATTCTGTAACGTACCGGAACGTGCTGTCATTTCACTCAAAGATGTGAATTCAATCTATCAAATTCCGGCACTACTAAAATCCCAAGGTTTGGATCAATTTGTTTGTCAACGTTTTGGTCTCAATTGCCCGGAAGCAGACCTTTCTGAATGGGAACAAGTGCTTTATCAAGAAGCCAACCCGGTTGGCGATGTCACCATTGGTATGGTCGGTAAATATACTGAATTGCCGGATGCCTATAAATCAGTGAATGAAGCCTTAAAGCATGCCGGTTTGAAAAATCGTTTAAGCGTACATATCAAATACATTGATTCACAAGATGTAGAAACTAAAGGCACTGATGTATTAAAAGGCCTAGATGGTATTTTAGTCCCTGGCGGCTTTGGCTACCGTGGTGTGGAAGGCAAAATTTTAACCGCGCAATATGCCCGTGAAAATAACGTGCCTTATTTAGGTATTTGTTTAGGGATGCAAATTGCCTTGATCGAATATGCCCGCCATGTTGCCGGCTTAGAAAAAGCTAACTCCTCCGAATTTGATCGCAATTGCGAACAACCGGTTGTTGGTCTTATCACCGAATGGCAAGATGCTGAAGGTAATGTGGAAGTTCGTGATGATAATTCTGATCTCGGCGGTACTATGCGTCTTGGGGCACAACAATGCCACTTGATTGAAGGTTCCAAGGCCCGTGAACTTTATGGTAAAGAAACCATTGAAGAACGTCACCGTCACCGCTATGAAGTAAATAACAACCTACTTCCGCAAATCGAAAAAGCCGGCTTAAAAGTAACAGGTTTATCTGCGGATCGTAAATTAGTAGAAATCATCGAAGTTCCAAATCACCCATGGTTTGTGGCTTGTCAATTCCACCCGGAATTCACCTCCACACCTCGTGATGGTCATCCATTATTCGAAGGTTTCGTAAAAGCGGCTAAACTTCGCCAAGAAAGCGAGTCAAAATAAACCGCTAACTCAAAGAAAAAGTGCGATTCAATGAATCGCACTTTTATTTTATGAAGCGAATAAAAATTCCCACTTAATCAAAATAAAATCCCCCTAAAATAAAAAACCTACCACATTTCCGCTATAATACTGATGTTTCGCCGTAATGCCGGCACTTAAGTAAATCAGCATAATTAAAGGAATCCAAAATGACTGCAACAAAGAAAACCGATAAAAAGACGATTTGCTGGAATGCTATCGTAAAAAATGAGTCAGCAATCATCGAACGCTGCATGAGTTCCATGGTTGATCAAATTGATTATTGGGTTGTGGTAGACACCGGCTCAACCGACGGCACCCAACAAATCATTAAAGATTTTATGGCGAAACATAAAATCCCTGGTGAATTAGTTGAACGACCTTGGGTCAACTTTTCCCACAATCGTAGCGAAGCATTGGAATTGGCTGAAAACAAAGCCGATTATATTTTCTTATGCGATGCCGATATGACCTTAGAAGTGATCGATCCAGAATGGAAATCACAGTTACAAGGCGCACCAGCCTATTCCGTCATTCAAAAAAATACCGCCATAAGATATTCCAATATTCGTCTAGTAAATGGTCGATTAACCGGCCGTCAGCGTTACCGTTATTGGGGAGCAACCCATGAATACTGTGATTCTATTGAAGGCAATGGTACTTCAGAATTATTGACCGGTATCGAACTTCCAGATTTTACAGACGGAGGTTCTAAAAGTGATAAATTTGAACGCGATGCCAAATTATTAACTGCTGAAATTAGAAAACTGAAAGCGCTCGAAAAAGCCAGCGAAGCAAAAAAACAAAAAGCAATGGAAGAAGGTCTCTGGGATCGTAGAGAAGGTCTCATCCAACGCTGTACCTTCTATTTAGCACAAACCTGGCATGACTCCGGTAATCTGAAAAAAGCATTAGATACCTACAAAAAGCGGGTCGCACTTGGTGGTTGGGTAGAAGAAATTTATTACTCATTACTACGAATTGCGCAATTAAAAGCACAATTAGATTACCCATTAGATGAAGTGCAACAAGCATTTCTCACGGCTTATGAATACCGCCCACAACGCGCTGAAAGTTTATATTTCTTAGCGCGTCACTTACGCCTTAATGATCGGATTAAATTAGCCTACATCTACGCAATGGCTGCGGTAAGTATTCCACCAAGTAATGATAGACTCTTTGTAAACTACCCAATTTACGAATGGCAAGCTAAGGACGAATTGGCAGTAAGTGCTTACTGGGTAGAAAATTATCAACTTTGTCATGACCTCTGCGTCGAATTATTGGCCAATCCAACAATTCCTCAGCGTGATAAAGAACGTTTCCAAGCAAACCTAAATTTTGCTAAAGAAAGATTAACGCAATAACAGTATTGTTTGAATACTCATAAAAAAGAGGGCTGTTTTATAGCCCTCTTTTTCATTATTTAAAAACTAACCTAAGTATTCTCTTTTTAAATGTTGCCACACCGAATTTTCTCCGCAATCGGCTAGATTCGCATGACCCGTCAACTTATGTACACTACAACGACTAAACAAATCATTAATTTCTTCCGCGTTATAGTCACTCCACAATTTCATAGATAGTTCATGAGGAAACGTATCATCCCGAATCAATAGTCTTTGATTATCTAAATCATATTTCATCACCTGATCAAAAAGAATCTGGAAAATATAGTAACAAGGTACATGATCTTGCGTTTTCCAATAATTTAATAGCAACTGTAACAAGGTTTCTGTCACAACATGCCAAGGCTTCGCAATAATGAAACTATTTAGACTATTCACCTTATGTTCCTTGTTCCAACAGAAATAATCCTTATTAATCCGTTCCCAATAGGCCTTATTGGAATTGCCAATATCCCGATGGAAAAGGAAGAAATCCTGCTCTAAAAGTTCTTTTGGTAAAGGTGAGGAAAAAATAATTGTCGCATCTACCCAGATACCACCATACACATATAACAAAACCAGACGTACCACATCGGAAAATAATGCCGCAGAAAATGCACCACCTCTCTTTTGCCACATAAAGTCCGGCAAATCGATATATTCAGCCAAAGAGGCATCATCTACCCGAATAACCGTATAATCCCCTTTATTTCTATCGACTGAAGCAAAACACACCTTTGTGAGTTCTGGTAACCCATCATCAATGCCTTGCCCCCAATATTGCCAAATAATGTTCTTGCCAACCAAGTCAGGTTTCTTCGCTGGAAAATCAAATGTCGTTAATTGACCATACAAATAAGCCTTTAATAAAGCACGCCAACTTTTTGCTACGTTTTCCTGCAAATCGAGAAAAGAGCTATGCGGTGCATAACGAAATATTTCATGGATATTTTTAACGCTCTCCAGTACATCTACCGGTATGTCAAAAGAGCCCTCCTGAATGACATCAAGCATTTTGGCATAACGTTTCCAGGGCTCATTTGCTTTCCGAATCCAATTTGCCGATAGCACGTTCATATTATTTTTATAAAGAAAATACTGATTTAGTTGCTTATCCTCAGCGTTAAGTGAGGCAATGTGACGATAACGATCATCCTCAATCGCAGCATCAATACATCGACAAGCAGAAATAAAAGAATCCCGCATTCCACCAAATAGCGCACAAGTCAAATACTGTTCTCCCGCGCCATAGGGTACATAACTATTTGCATTCACGGCTCTTTCATAAGGAAATTCATTCGCTAAAACATGATCAAGATTCGGATATTGACGGTAAACTACAAAAGGACTATTCGGTGTTGGTGTAATGTCTTCAGACACGACTGGTGATACGAAGCGAATGTGAGAAGAAAACGCATAGACATAAGTAAATTCCGCTAGCTGATTTTCAATAGCAGAGAATAACCAAAAACGACTTTTGCTATCCTTTAAGCCATTCGTTCTCACTATTGAGACGTTGCTATTACGAGTAATAGATTCATCATCACTGAATACAAAATATTGCTTATGTTGTCCCGGCAAAAGAAATTCTTCCGATGAGCGGTAAAAATTATCCCAAGCCGCAAAATCATTCCCCTGAACAATATATAAAACAGCAATTGTCTCTTTTATCATGTTTTTTCTCTAAATAATCAAATCTATAAGATAGCCAGATTATATCCTAAAACCCTGATCGCCCCAAAACTCAAGCGGAAACCTTAATATTGTTCCCGCGATCCCGCCCTTTTAAATAAATATCAATAAAATCAATGACTTATACATCATTTTCGAAAAAACTTTGGATTTCATAGGGGCGTTTGATAAGGCCTCACAAACATCAGAAACAGCTTTTATACTTCGCCTTACTCCTCGTAACCTATTAGGACAGACATAAAGTCTGTTCCTACAAATAAAAAACAAAAAACCCGGCCGAAGCCGGGTTTGAGTTAGTAGCTAAACGCTAGAGATTACCATTGGTAACCGACGCCCACAGAGCCACCCAAGTCGCCTTGGGTGTTGGCGTTACCTTGGATTTTAAGAACCACTTTACCGTTGTCGCTAGAGCGTGAGTAACCCACTGCTAATGCGCTTTCGCCTTTGAAAGTACCGGCAGAAGCAGCCACCATGGATTTACCAGGGATGTAAACCTGTGGTAAACCAGCTGCAGCGTTAGCACCAGCGATACCGCCACGGGCTTCTTTTTGTACTTTATTGATACGGTTGTTCACGTTAGTGATGTTGCTACGTAATTGAGAAACATTTACTGCATCCGTATCTTCTGTACCGGCTTTCACGTTATGAACTTGGTTGCCACCCATATTGATGTTACCGCCTTCATTCACTGTTAAGTCGTTAGTGGTTACGCTGTTATGGCTTACATCTTCAGTTGTTGAGATGAGGATATCGCCATTGTTTTGGTCAATCGCAATGTTTTTACCTGCAGCGTAATTGATGGTTTTACCGCCGGTAATATGCGTTGTCTTCGTACCACTTTCTTTATTGGCTACTTTATTGCCCGCATTGGATGTGGACACGTTAAAGTTAGTTGAACCACTCGCTGTCGCCACTAATTTACCTTGATTATTCACGGTAATAGTGTCGTTATCGATATCAACGGTTACTTTATAGTTAGTTGTACCGTTCGCGTTAGTGGTTGGAGTTACAGTGATACCTTTGTTTGGATCAGTACTTACGCTAGCTTGCGTATTGTTTGCACTGATGGTGTAAACACCATTGTTATTGTTCACAGTAACATTATCACCAGCTTGAATGTCGGTAACATTTGCAACTAATTTATTATTGCCATCGATATGTAAGCCATCGCCAGCATTCACATCGTAAGTCACAGTACTTACACCATTCGCTTCAACAGTAACGTTAGAGCTTGTTGCTTTACCGTTTACGAAGTTCACTTGGTGACCAGCAGAAACATTGTGTTTCACAGTACCTGCATTATCACCCACTTTCCAGTAAGCTGCATTGATTGCGTTAGCCACATCAATTGCTGTCACTAAACCACCATCACTCGGAACAGTGATTTTACCATCGGTAGTATTGTTGGATAAGTTAGTGGTGTTTACATCCACTTTGTAATCCGTACCGCCGGTAGTTGCATTAGGTGTTGCAGTAACTTTAGTTTGGTTACCTTCTTTCACCACAGTTTTGGTTGCATTCAATTGGCTCAAGTTCACCGCATCAGTTGGATTAGTACCGTTAGCTACGTTATGAACTTGGTTACCGCCCATATCGATATTACCGCCATTTTTAACTGTTAGGTTAGTTGTGGTTGTATTACCTGCGGTTACATTGTTTGCAGTTACATTGTTCGCGGTTACATTTTGTGCTGTAACGTTGGTTGCAGTCACATTATTCGCAGTCACATTGTTATGACTTACATCATTCGTTGTTGAGATAACGAAAGTCGGATTACCTTGTGCATCAACAGTTTGATTTACTGCTACGTTTTTACCGGAAGTGATAGTTACGGTTGATCCCGGTTTCACTTGTGTCGTTACACCGCCAGCAGTATCAGTTACTACTGCATCTACATGAGCACCAGTAGTCACGTTAAATGATGCATTGTTAATCGCATTCACAACTGTGGTTGCGTTCACTAAGTTATCACCTGTACCGCCATTAGTGGTATCTACTTTCGTAGTTCCGTTTGGATTTACGGTCACGTTAGTGGTATTAGCACTTACTTCGTACTTAACTGTTCCATTGGCGTTTCTAGCCGTATTGTCAACATTTACGGTGTTATCTTTAGCTACAACACTTACATGCTCTTCTGGACCTGTATCACCTTTAGGACCTGTCGCACCAGTTGCGCCTGTAGCACCAGTTGCACCTGTAGCACCTGTCGCACCAGTTGCGCCTGTAGCACCTGTAGCGCCTGTCGCACCAGTTGCGCCTGTCGCACCGGTTGCGCCTGTAGCACCAGTTGCGCCTGTAGCACCAGTTTCACCTGTCGCACCGGTTGCGCCTGTAGCACCTGTCGCACCAGTAGCACCGGTTGCGCCTGTAGCACCTGTAGCACCTGTTGCGCCTGTAGCACCTGTTGCGCCTGTAGCACCTGTAGCACCTGTAGCACCAGTTTCACCTGTCGCACCGGTAGCGCCTGTAGCACCTGTCGCACCTGTAGCACCGGTTGCGCCTGTAGCACCAGTAGCGCCTGTAGCACCTGTTGCACCAGTTGCGCCTGTAGCACCAGTAGCACCAGTTGCGCCTGTCGCACCGGTTGCACCTGTAGCACCAGTTTCACCTGTTGCACCAGTAGCGCCTGTAGCACCAGTTGCGCCTGTAGCACCAGTAGCACCAGTTGCGCCTGTCGCACCGGTTGCACCTGTAGCACCAGTTTCACCTGTTGCACCAGTAGCACCAGTAGCACCAGTAGCACCTGTTTCACCTGTTGCACCGGTTGCACCTGTAGCACCTGTAGCACCTGTAGCACCGGTAGCGCCTGTAGCACCAGTTGCACCGGTTGCACCTGTAGCACCTGTAGCACCTGTAGCACCGGTTGCACCTGTTGCACCTGTTGCGCCTGTAGCACCAGTTGCACCTGTCGCACCTGTCGCACCAGTTTCACCTGTTGCACCAGTAGCACCTGTTGCACCTGTAGCACCTGTAGCACCGGTAGCGCCTGTAGCACCAGTTGCACCGGTTGCACCTGTAGCACCTGTAGCACCTGTAGCACCGGTTGCACCTGTTGCACCTGTCGCACCAGTAGCACCGGTAGCGCCTGTAGCACCTGTTGCACCGGTTGCACCGGTTGCACCAGTTTCACCTGTCGCACCAGTTGCGCCTGTAGCACCAGTAGCACCAGTTGCGCCTGTAGCACCAGTTGCACCTGTAGCACCTGTAGCACCAGTTGCACCTGTCGCACCTGTAGCACCTGTTTCACCTGTAGCACCTGTAGCACCTGTTGCACCTGTAGCACCTGTAGCACCAGTAGCACCAGTTGCGCCTGTAGCACCAGTTTCACCTGTTGCACCAGTAGCACCAGTAGCACCAGTAGCACCTGTAGCGCCTGTTTCACCTGTTGCACCGGTTGCACCTGTAGCACCTGTAGCACCGGTAGCGCCTGTAGCACCAGTTGCACCTGTCGCACCGGTTGCACCTGTAGCACCAGTTGCACCTGTCGCACCTGTAGCACCTGTAGCACCGGTTGCACCTGTTGCACCTGTTGCGCCTGTAGCACCAGTTGCACCTGTCGCACCTGTCGCACCAGTAGCACCAGTTGCGCCTGTAGCACCAGTTTCACCTGTTGCACCAGTAGCACCAGTAGCACCAGTAGCACCTGTAGCGCCTGTTTCACCTGTTGCACCGGTTGCACCTGTAGCACCTGTAGCACCGGTAGCGCCTGTAGCACCAGTTGCACCTGTCGCACCGGTTGCACCTGTAGCACCAGTTGCACCTGTCGCACCTGTAGCACCTGTAGCACCGGTTGCACCTGTTGCACCTGTTGCGCCTGTAGCACCAGTTGCACCTGTCGCACCTGTCGCACCAGTTTCACCTGTTGCACCAGTAGCACCTGTTGCACCTGTTTCACCTGTCGCACCGGTTGCGCCTGTAGCACCTGTTGCGCCGGTAGCACCAGTTTCACCTGTTGCACCTGTTGCACCTGTTGCACCTGTCGCACCAGTTGCGCCTGTAGCACCAGTAGCACCAGTTGCGCCTGTAGCACCAGTTGCGCCTGTAGCACCAGTTTCACCTGTCGCACCGGTTGCACCAGTTTCACCGGTTGCGCCTGTAGCACCTGTAGCACCAGTTGCACCTGTAGCACCTGTAGCACCTGTTTCACCTGTAGCACCTGTAGCACCTGTTGCACCAGTAGCACCTGTCGCACCAGTAGCACCAGTTGCGCCTGTAGCACCAGTTTCACCTGTTGCACCAGTAGCACCAGTAGCACCTGTAGCGCCTGTTTCACCTGTTGCACCGGTTGCACCTGTAGCACCTGTTGCACCAGTAGCACCAGTTGCGCCTGTAGCACCTGTAGCGCCAGTTGCGCCTGTAGCACCTGTCGCACCAGTTGCGCCTGTAGCACCTGTAGCGCCTGTCGCACCAGTTGCGCCTGTCGCACCGGTTGCGCCTGTAGCACCAGTAGCACCTGTCGCACCTGTTGCGCCTGTAGCACCAGTTGCGCCTGTAGCACCAGTTGCGCCTGTTGCACCAGTAGCACCTGTCGCACCTGTTGCGCCTGTAGCACCGGTTGCACCTGTAGCACCTGTCGCACCAGTTGCGCCTGTAGCACCTGTAGCGCCTGTCGCACCAGTTGCGCCTGTCGCACCGGTTGCGCCTGTAGCACCAGTAGCACCGGTTGCGCCTGTAGCACCAGTAGCACCTGTCGCACCTGTTGCGCCTGTAGCACCAGTTGCACCTGTAGCACCAGTTGCGCCTGTAGCACCAGTTGCGCCTGTCGCACCGGTTGCGCCTGTAGCACCGGTTGCACCTGTCGCACCGGTTGCGCCTGTAGCACCGGTTGCGCCTGTAGCACCGGTTGCACCTGTTGCGCCTGTAGCACCAGTTGCGCCTGTAGCACCAGTTGCACCTGTAGCACCAGTAGCGCCTGTAGCACCAGTTGCGCCTGTAGCACCAGTTGCACCTACATAGCTAGGATCTACACTTAACACAAATTTGTGGTATGACTTTCCAGTACTCGCATCTGTAGTAACTGTACCCTCGGTCATTTTTAAACCGGTACCGGCTACTAATTGTAGGATCGCATTCGCACTACTAGATGGTGTGTAGTTATAGGTTGATCCCACTTGAGCAGAACCTTGTAAACCTTCGAATTTGAATGGATTGCTTACAAGAGCATTAGTTACAGAATAAAGTTGAGAACCGTTGATCGCATCGGTTGATGTTGAGTTAATACGGCCTGCTGCCACGTTTTGAATTTGACGTTCGCTGCCTGCTTTACCTACAGAAACAACCGCACCATTACCTAACGCACTAGTATTACCCGCAAAGTTACTATAAGTAACAGTACCTACGGTTGCATTATTGGTTGGAACGAAGTTTTCTGCGGTTTCAGAATCTGAACCTAGAGCCACCGCATTTTCGATACTTGCAGAAGAACCTGTACCTAAAGCGGTTGAATGTTTTCCAGAAGCGTTTGCTGCAGCACCTACAGCCGCTGCACGCTCACCAGAAGCTGCAGAATATGCACCTAATGCAGCCGCATTACGTGCGCTAGCATTGGATTGCACACCCAATGCAACAGCGTTATCAACGCTCGCTTTCGCACTCTTACCACCTGCAAAGGTATTGGCTGCTGTTGCTTCAGCTAAATAACCAACGGCAACTGCCGCTGTCGCAGCTACACCGCTAACGGTTGCATTTTGACCAATAGCAATTGATGAATTTGCTTCTGCTTTACTGTATGAACCAATACCGATAGCTTGAACACCTGAAGTATTTGCACTTGTACCCATTGCAATCGCGTGGTCTTGACTTGCGATAGTATCTTTACCTACAGCAACAGTATTAGTCCAAGCACCGGTCGCATTGTTACCAATTGCGATAGAATCTTGTTTTGAAGCATTGGCTTGGGTACCTACTGCAACTGCTGCAGCACCCGCCTGAGTTCTATCACCCACAGCGGTCGCAAACTGCGCTGAAGCATGCGCACTTTGACCCAAGGCAGTCGAATTAACACCTTCCGCATTGGCTAAAACACCGAAAGCTGAAGCTCTTTCTTCAGTAGCCTTAGAAGTTGTACCAACCGCCGTTGCATTACGGCCTGAGGCTGTAGAATATGAACCTACAGCAACTGCATTTTTACCTGATGCGGTAGTATTAGTTGAAATAGCAACAGAATCTTGGCCGGTTGCATTTGCACGGCTACCGTACGCACTCGCACCATCAGCTGCTGCATTAGCATTATTACCTACCGCTGCAGAACGAATTGCTGTCGCATTAGCAAGATTACCCACGGCAATAGAGGCTTCACCACTTGCAGTATTTCCAGCACCAACAGCTAAAGCAGCGCCATTCATTGCTTTGTTTTGGTTACCCACAGCTAAAGCAGAGTCACCACTTACCGTGTTATTTGCACCAACAATGGTCATACCATTGCCATTGCCTGGACGCTGTACAGTATTTTGATAACCAACAACAATTGAATTATCGGTGACCGTATTTCCCGGTAAACCATTTGGTGCAACGTTAATTTTTGAGCCTGTCACATCCACCGCAGCCATGGCATCTTGTGATACAGCCAACGCACCGATCACTACACCGGCAACTGCGGTTAATTTGGCAAGTTTTTGTGATTTGGTTTTGCCGTGCGCATGACCCAACTCAGACACCGCGGTCCAAGTTTGCGTGGCATGGTTCCAAATAACTTTGAATATCTTGTTCATATTTTTTCCTTTATCTTTATTTGATAAATCAACCACTTAGCGTGGTTTCCGACCTAGCGCCTTGCAGCAGCGCTAGGCGACAATTTCCCACTCAAAGAGACCTCTCCCCGAGTTTGACGATGGAATTCTACTGAAAACCCCTATGTAACAAAAGGGAATTTACCAACATTTACAATACTTTACATAAGCCCACAAAAACGCCAGTTTTGTAAAGATAATGTAAATTTATGTAAAGTTTTTGAAATTTTCAAAGGCGATTTTTTACGCAATCGTTTCCCTGATTTTGAGGGGAATTTTAGAATCCAAATAGCCCGATTTTTCTCCCGTAACGGGTTTTTTTAAGGGCGAAAAGGTGGCGAACTATAGCAAGGATAAGCAGCAGAATAAAGGGGTAATTTTGCGATAAGCTATTATTTTTCTGTTTAAGAATTAAACAATAGCATTGTCAATAATGTCTTCCCAAAAGCGATTTTACCGGGGAAAAATCCATTTTTAGATCAACCATAATAAAATCAATGGGTTACATGCATTTTTCTGAAAAACTCTGAATTTTGAGGGGGCGTTTGCGAATAATAAAAAAGGGACGGTCAATCCGTCCCTTTTTTGCCCATGCAGGCTATTTAAATAATGAGCGATTGTGGCGGGCTTTTTTGAATTGAGCAAGGCTGATAAGAATAAGCAATAAGGCATACACCGCAAAAATAAATACCAACCATTGCACCATCGTAATGCCGAATAATGACCATTGGCTGTTATCGCAGCTACCGGTCGGATTAAAGATTGCCGGAAACCATTGGTGAAATGGCATAGTTTCCGGGAAATTCGGGATAAATTCGCATTGTTTCCACGGTGCCGGATTCATTTGTAAATCCAAATGGCGCACGCTCACCAATAAACCTTTAATGGCTGAAAATAAGCCAACAGCCAACGCCAATAGCCGGAAAAATAGGTTACTTGGTGCAAGCGCACCAAGCAAGCCGGCAACCATTAAACCCACCATTGCCAAACGTTCATACACACAGAGTACGCAAGGCTGTAATCCCATGCCATGTTGGAAATACAACGCTGTGCCTTCCAGGGCTGCTGCTGAGAAAAATAGCAACAACCAAGCCGAACGTTGAGTGGAAAAGATTTTTAACGCATTAAGCATGGGATCTCCTGTGTCGTCATTAAATGGCGGCAATTAAGCCAAGTTCCGCCAACCAGATGGTTAATGGCGGCAAAATAAACTCGATCGCTAACAAGCCCACAAGGGAAAGTACGATGGTATAAGGCAAGGCCATGATGACCATACGACCGTAAGAAAGACGAATTAACGGCGCTAAGGAAGAGGTCAACAAGAATAAGAATGCCGCTTGACCGTTTGGTGTCGCCACCGATGGTAAGTTGGTACCGGTGTTGATCGCCACAGCTAACAATTCGTATTGATGCGGAGCAATCGCACCAGAAGTTAAAGCGGCCTTCGCTTCGTTAATATATACGGTCGCGACGAATACGTTGTCGGAAATCGCCGATAACAAGCCGTTAAAGACATAGAATAGCAAGAGCTGAATTCTCTCTTCGGCCGCTAATACGAAATGGATAATTGGGGCAAATAGATGTTGATCATTAATCACCGCGACCACCGAAAAGAACACTGCAAGCAACGCCGTAAATGGCATGGTTTCTTGGAATGCTTTACCAATCGCATGTTCATCGGTCACGCCGGTGAAGGATGTGGCTAAAATAATCACACTCAAACCAATAAGCCCAACCTCAGCTAAGTGCAATGCCAAACCAACAATCAACCAAATGGCAATAATCGCTTGTGCGGTTAATTTGATTTTGTCTTGTTTTGACATTTTTTCGGCATTGTTACGGTCAAGGCGCGCCAAAATGGCCCACACTTTATGCGGTAAACGTTCGCCATAACCAAATAATTTGAATTTTTCTAGCAAGTAGCAGGTTGCCAAACCGCATACAAACACCGGTAAGGTCACCGGCGCCATACGAAAGAAGAATTCCAAGAAATTCCATTTGGCTTGGCCGGCAATGATCAAGTTTTGTGGCTCACCCACCATTGTCATCACACCACCTAGCGCAGTCCCCACCCCGGCATGCATCATTAGACTACGCAGGAAGGAACGGAAACGTTCGAGGGTTTCACGGTTTTTACCCAGTTTGTCATCGTTGCCAATATCCGAGGCATCCTGCAGACTCTTACCGGAAGCAATTTTGTGATACACACCATAGAAGCCCATTGCCACGCTGATGATTACCGCGACTACGGTTAGCGCATCTAAAAAGGCAGAAAGAAATGCAGCGCTAAAGCAAAAAGCTAAGGAAAGTACAATTTTGGAATGGATACGCACCAATAATTTGGTGAATAAGAAAAGCAATAATTGCTTCATAAAGTAGATACCCGCCACCATGAACATCAAGAGCAGCAATACATCAAAATTAGTCAATAGCTCTTCTTTTACATGGGCGGGATGGGTCATACCGATGACAATAGCCTCAATGGCCAGCAAACCGCCCGGTTGTAACGGATAACATTTTAAGGCCATGGCTAGGGTGAAAATAAACTCACCGACTAACAACCATCCTGCAAGAAAAGGGCTCACACAGAAGAACACTAGCGGATTGATCACTAAAAAAGCCACTATTGTGACTTTGTACCAATCGGGGCTAGCACCCAGAAAGTTCTTCATAAAAGCTTGCATATAAGTCATAGAACAACTCCGTTTTTTTGTTTTTTATAGGGCTAACGTTGTAATATATACAGCTTTCAAGGATAATAAGCAACCGCAGGGAATGAATTGATACAAATCACCTTTTAGCCTTTTCCTGTTTTTTTTATTCAATTAATTATAACTATGCAAAATGAAAATCTATTTTTAAAGGCACAAAGCCCTGCCGCGTTAGCGGAAGAATATATCGTTAAAAGTATTTGGAACGATGTATTTCCGGCCGGCACCCACTTGCCTTCCGAACGGGATTTAGCGGATAAAATTGGAGTTACACGCACCACCTTGCGCGAGGTACTACAGCGTTTGGCACGCGACGGTTGGCTCACCATTCAGCACGGTAAGCCAACTCAAGTAAATAATATTTGGGATACCGCCGGCCCCAACATTATCGAAACCCTGATCACATTGGATAGCGACAGCGCGCCATTGATTATCGAAAACATGTTGTCATTGCGCAGTCGGATGTCAGAATCCTACATTTATGAAGCGGTTAAACTCTCACCGCAGGAATGTTTCAAACTATTTGCCGGCTTGGACGATTTATCCAATACCGCAGAAAGTTACATCAATTTTGATTATTGGTTGTTCCGTCAATTTCCGATGATCGCCAATAAGCCATTTTATTGCTTGGTGTATAACAGTTTGAAAGGGGTATATCACAAGATCGGCTTGTTGTTTTTTGCCGAACCAAAACATCGCGAATTAACCCACCAATTTTATTTGGAGTTGCGCGAAATTTGCCGTCAAGGCAACGCCGATGTAGTAGTGGATTGCATTCGTAAACACAACCAACAATCAGCGTTATATTGGCGCAGTATTTTGGAAACCCTACCAAACACCCTAAACGAATCCTAATTCAATTTGTTTTCAACAAAAAATGCGGGCAAAGGCCATTTTGCGCCGCATTTTTTATAAGAGGCACTATGCGAATTCCCCGAATTTATCATCCCGAATCCTTAGCTAACGCGACTCAGGTACAACTGAGTGAAGACGCGGCCAATCATGTCGGGCGCGTATTGCGCATGGGCGAAGGTCAACAGATCGAACTATTTGACGGCAGCAATCATATTTTTCCGGCGCAAATTGTACGTGCCGATAAAAAAACAATTTCCGTGCAGATTTTAGATTGTCAATCCGCCAATCGGGAATCACCGCTTCCTATCCATTTGGGACAAGTTATTTCACGCGGTGAACGCATGGAGTTTACCATTCAAAAATCCGTTGAATTAGGCGTATCGGCGATCACGCCACTTTGGTCGGAACGCTGCGGCGTAAAATTAGATGGTGATCGCCTAGCCAAAAAATTGCAACAATGGCAGAAAATTGCGATTAGCGCCTGCGAACAATGCGGACGTAATCAAATTCCACTCATTCGCCCATTGATGAAACTAGCCGATTGGTGCGCCGAACAGGACGGCAGTTTGAAACTCAATTTGCATCCACGCGCCAGTTATTCCATTAAAACCCTTCCCACTCCGCCTGCTGCGGGTGTGCGTTTGTTGATCGGTTCCGAAGGCGGTTTGTCGGCGGAAGAAATCGCGCAAACCGCACAATTGGGATTCACCGATGTATTATTAGGCCCGCGTGTGCTGCGTACGGAAACCGCCGCGCTCTCAGCCATCACTGCATTACAATTGACTTTTGGAGACTTAGGATAATGAACTTACAAGGCCAACTTTTAATCGCTATGCCCCACGTAAAGGATTACTTTGAGCAGGCGGTCATTCTAATTTGCGAACATAACGCACAGGGCGCTATGGGCGTGATGATCAACTACCCTACCGACTTAAGTATCGCTGAGCTGTATTCCAAGCTAAATTTAATGTCGATCAACAATCGCCAATTCAGCCAACGTCATGTAACCGGCACCTTAGTGCTCACCGGTGGGCCGGTACATAGCGAACGCGGTTTTATTGTGCATACCAAAAGTAAAACGGAATTCGAACACAGTTACCCGATTAGCGATAATCTGTGGCTCACTACCTCCGCCGATATTATCAACACTTTCGGCAGCTCCGATGCTCCGGAGAATTATTTAGTCGCCCTCGGTTGCGCCAATTGGGCTCCGGGACAATTGGAACAGGAAATTGCTGACAATGTTTGGTTGGTCGCCCCCTCCAATAATTACATCTTATTCCATACCCGTTATGACGACCGCTATAGTACCGCCAGTCGACAATTACGGATCTACGGCGATAATTTAGTGCCGGAACAAATGGGACATGCCTAATGGGATTTACCGCTCTAGCCTTTGATTTCGGGACAAAAAGCATTGGTTGCGCAGTCGGCCAAAGTATTACTGGGACAGCGCAAGCCTTGCCGGCCTTTAATGCTCAAGATGGTATTCCCAATTGGGATGCGATCGAAAAATGCCTGCGCGAATGGGCACCGCGGGTGATTGTAGTTGGCCTGCCGCTGAATATGGATGGCACCGAACAGCCACTCACGCTACGCGCACGGAAATTCGCCAATCGTCTGCAAGGGCGCTTTAATATTCCCGTGCAACTCCAAGACGAACGCCTCACCACCACCGAGGCTCGCGATGAAATCTTTAGCCGCGGCGGTTTTCGAGCTCTCAATAAATCCAAGGTTGACGGCATTTCCGCCTGTTTAATTCTGGAAAGTTGGTTTGCCAGCGGTGTATTTGAGGAGTAATCCCATTTCCAAACCAACCCTAATAAAATCAATGACTTAGAGTTGATTTTTTAGCAAAACTCCAATTTTCGATGGGGCGTTTATGCACCTAAAAAACAAGGGATGGTAACAACCATCCCTTGTATTTCAGATATAAAAAAGGGCGTTTCAAACGCCCTTTTATGTTGCCTGCGATTATTGCTGTTCTTTCTTGCCACCGAACCAAGGTAATACACGCTCGATAAGGCTTGGCTCTTCAGGTTTCTTCACTTCGCCAAATTGTTTATTTTGGTTTGCATTGATCACCTGTTGAGTTTGTTCAGCGAGGGTTTTTAAGCCCATTTTTTCGTAGGAATCACGCATTAACGGTAATGCATCGTAGGTAGCTTTAGCATCCGGATAAAGCTGTAACATGCCCACTACTCGGTTCGCAGTAGCTACGTAGGCATCACGTTTATAATAGAATTTAGCAATATCCAATTCATGACGCGCTAACATATCTTTGATGTAGGCCATACGCGCTAAAGCATCTTGTGAATATGGGCTTTGCGGGAATGCACGTACCAAACTTTGGAAGTTGGAAAACGCAGTTTTCAACGAGGTATTTTCACGGGTGGAACGGTCAATTCCAAAGAAATCTTGAATTGCGTTATCGGCGGTTGCCAAATTGGTTAAACCGGCCATATATACCGCATAATCACGATTTGGGCTTTGCGGGAATTGATTCAGATAACTATCGATTGTCATCAAGGTTGCTGTGTAATCCTGCGCCTTGTAGTTGGCATAAATTAGATCCAACATGGCTTGCTCTTGATAGGTCGAACCCGGGAAACGGGTGGTCACGGCGTTTAAGTAGCGAATGGAATCGGTGAAACTACCCTCTTGCAGCGCGCTGCTCCCCTTGTTATACAGTTCGTTTACTGAGGCTTGTTCAACTTCTTTATTATTACTGCTACAACCAACCACCGCAAGTGCCGCAAGGGCTGCCACGGCGAAGGATTTCATTTTACGCATTGTGTTTTCCTTAATTCCGATAAATAAGATACAATTGCGCGGTATTGTATAGAACATTAGGCAATAAGCCAACTTTTTAAACTCTTGAGAGCGATTTTATGCCACAAATTACCCTTTCGGCCTTCGTTGCCCCCGAGCACATGGGACAACGCTTGGATCAAACCCTTGCCGAACTTTTCCCCGATTATTCCCGTTCCCGCCTAAAAGTCTGGATTGAAGAAGGCAAAGTCAGCCTAAACGGCCAACTGGCAAACGTACCGCGAGCTAAAGTTTTCGGTGGCGAAACCGTTGAAATTAACGTAGAAATCGAAGATGAAAACCGCTTCGAAGCACAGAATATTCCATTGGATATTGTGTATGAAGACGATGATATTTTGGTGATCAACAAACCGAAGGATTTAGTGGTTCACCCGGGTGCCGGTAATCCAAGCGGTACCGTTCTCAACGCACTACTTTACCATTATCCGGCCATTGCCGAAGTGCCGCGAGCCGGAATTGTGCACCGCTTGGATAAGGACACCACCGGATTAATGGTGGTGGCTAAAACCATTCCGGCACAAACTCAGCTGGTGCGCGATTTACAAAAACGCAAAATCACCCGCGAATATGAAGCCGTCGCCTCTGGCATTATGACCAAGGGTGGTACCGTGGAACAACCAATGGCGCGCCATCCAACCAAACGCACCTTGATGGCGGTGCATCCACTAGGCAAACCGGCGGTGACCCATTATCGGGTTATGGAACATTTCCGCAATTACACCCGCTTACGCTTACGCTTGGAAACCGGTCGTACCCACCAAATCCGTGTACATATGGCACATATTGCGCATCCGCTGTTGGGTGATCAAACCTACGGTGGCCGACCGCGTCCACCAAAGGATGCCGATGAGCAATTTTTAACGGTATTGCGCAACTTTAAACGCCAAGCATTGCACGCCGTGATGTTGCGATTACATCATCCAATCAGTGGCGAGTTGATGGAATGGTACGCCCCATTACCGGCGGATTTTGTTGAACTGATTCAGGCCCTAAAAGCCGATTATCAAGCCCATAAAGACGAATTGGATTATTAATATGCAGGCAATTTTTCCCCGTTGGGCAGCTCCCGCCCATGTGCATGCGCTCACCACCATTCGTACCAATGGTGTCAGCCAAGCGCCATTTGACAGTTTTAACTTAGGCGGCCATGTGGGTGACGATCCGGCCAGCGTAGCGGCTAACCGTCGCTTATTAGAAGAACGCTTCAAGCTGCCACAACAGCCGCTATTCCTTAATCAAACCCACAGCACCCGTGTGATTGAATTGCCTTATCAAGGCGATAATCTTGATGCCGATGCAACCTACAGCAAACAGGCCTCCCAGATCTGTTTAGTGATGACCGCTGATTGCTTGCCGGTATTGTTTTGCGATAAGGACGGATGCCAAGTGGCCGCTGCACATGCAGGCTGGCGCGGATTATGTGATGGTGTGCTGGAAGAAACCGTTGCGCAATTTAGCGGAGCGGCTAGCAACATTATGGCTTGGCTTGGACCGGCTATTGGCCCCGATGCCTTCCAAGTAGGTGAAGATGTGATTGCGCAATTTGTGGCGGTCGATCCGAATGCCCGTTTGGCTTTCCGTGAAGATCCAAGCGCTCCGGGTAAATATCTCGGCGATCTCTACCAAATTGCCCGTCAACGTTTGAATAAACTCGGTATCCATGAGATCAGCGGTGGAGAACATTGTACCTTCCACGATGCCGCGCGCTTTTTCTCCTACCGTCGTGACAATCAAACCGGCCGCATGGCCAGCCTGATTTGGTTCGAATAAGCGATATTGGCCGTTTTAAGCGGCCAATTTTATATCTATCCTTACTCTGCTATATTTTTAAATAAATATCAATAAAATCAATAACTTAGCATTGATTTTAGCAAAAACTTTTATTTTACTCGGGGCGTTTAAAACCAGCGAAAACACAAAGGGACGGTTGAAACCGTCCCTTTATATTATTGGCTGAATTTTGTTCGTGATTATTTCACCAATCCACCACTGGCTTGTAAGTCGGCATGATAGGAAGAGCGCACGAAAGGCCCACAAGCGGCGTGTTCAAATCCCATTGCATTGGCTTTTTCACGGAATTCATCGAATTCTGTCGGATGCACATACCGTGCGACCGGCAAATGGTGACGACTTGGCTGCAAATATTGTCCTAAGGTCAGCATAGTGACGCCATTGGCACGCAAGTCGGCCATCACTTGTAAAATTTCTTCGTTAGTTTCACCTAAGCCCACCATTAAGCCTGATTTAGTCGGAATGTCTGGGAACATTTGTTTAAAGTCGTGCAACAGTTTAAGCGACCATTGATAGTCGGCACCCGGACGAATCTCCTTATACAAACGAGGTACGTTCTCTAAGTTGTGGTTAAACACATCCGGCGGGTTATCTTTTAGTTTTTCCAAGGCTTGAGTGATACGCCCGCGGAAATCCGGCACTAGGATTTCAATTTTAATCCCCGGGTTAAGTGCGCGAATTTCCCGTACACAATCGGCAAAATGACCGGCGCCGCGATCCGCTAAATCATCACGGTCTACGGAGGTAATTACCACGTATTTTAGCTTCATATCAGCAATGGTTTCGGCCAATTTAATTGGCTCTTGGGGATCCGGTGGCAGCGGTTTGCCATGTGCTACATCACAAAATGGACAACGACGGGTACAAATGGCGCCCAGAATCATAAAAGTGGCCGTGCCATGGTTGAAACATTCGTGCAAATTCGGACAGCTGGCTTCTTCACAAACTGAATGCAAACCATGACGGCGCATACCGTTTTTAATACTGTCGATTTTCATCGAGCTGGCCGGTAATTTGATTTTCATCCATTCCGGTTTTTTCAATAGGGTTTGATTGGGATCGATATTTTTGACCGGAATCACTGAGGTTTTCGCAGCATCGCGATATTTGACGCCGCGTTCCATTTTGAAGGGAGTTGACATAGCCTTTCCTAAAAGAAAATGCCCAAGGGGCATTTAAAATATAATGTTAAAAATTTGTGACATTATAGTCTAAAAGTTCGGCAAAGTGTTTAATTAATTTGGGTGAAACCTTACTACAAACCGCTTCTTCCGCCGGAATGAAATCCGCTAATTGACACATTTCTAAGCCTGCATAGCCACATGGATTAATATAATGAAAAGGTGCTAAATCCATTTGGATGTTAAAAGCCAATCCATGAAAGGAACAACCTTTACGAATCCGCAGTCCCAGAGAGCAGATTTTTTTTCCCTCAATATACACGCCCGGAGCATCCGGTTTAGCGTAAGCTGCAATGCCATAATTAGCCAAGGTGCGTACCACACTTTGTTCCAAGGCGGTTACCAGTTGACGCACATTAAGCTCGGCATGGCGTTTTACATCGATCAGTACATACATAATTTGCTGGCCCGGCCCATGATAGGTAATTTGTCCACCACGATCCGATTGCACCACGGGAATATCGCTACGCTGCAATAAATGCTCCGGTTTACCGGCCTGTCCTTGGGTAAACACCGGCGGGTGCTCCACCAACCAAATTTCATCGGCGGTTTGCGCATCCCGATTATCTGTAAATTGTTGCATTTTTTGCCACACGCTTTGGTAATCCTGCAAACCAAGCTGGCGCACGATAAGTTCCGTCATTTAGATCACCATTTTTACGCCGTCAACTTTTGCCAACTCTTTGTAAAGTGTCTCAACTTGCTCAAAATTATTCACCAACACATCAATTGATACGGAATTGTAACTACCTTTACTGGAGCGTTTTTCCTTCGGAATATAATCTCCCGGCACATAACGTTGCACCACGCTAATTAAATCTTGTGCCAAATTTTCACGGTTGACCCCGGCGACTTTAAAAGTGAGCTGGGTTGGAAATTCCATTAATTCTTTTAGTTTTTCATAATCTTGTTGAGTTGCCATAAGTTATTTCTCCATTGTATTTATCACAACAAAAGGGCAGATTTGGAAATCTGCCCCATTATGTCCTTATATGGGAAGGAATCCCGATTTTTCAAGGTGATTAGGAAAAGAGACCTTTCACGGTTAATACTAACCAGTCCCAAGCTTTACCAAAAATACCACCTTCAGCGACTTCGTCCATTGCCTGTAAATTTACCACAGCAACGTCTTTACCATCTAATTGATAAACCACTTTACCGACTACTTGGCCTTTGGCTAATGGCGCTTGCAAGTATTTGTTATCCAAATCATAACGCGCTTTCAAATCACCTTGACGACCTTTTGGCACGGTAATGAAGCTATCCTGTAAAACACCAAGTTTTACATTGCCTTTATCACCGTAATAAACCGGTTGTTCGGAGATTTCTTTGCCAGCTTCTAGGGTTTTTAAGGTGTCGAAATTAGCGAAACCCCATTGTAGCAATTTTTTGCTTTCCACTTCGCGGCCTTTATAGGTAGGCACTCCCATCACCACAGAAATCAAACGCATATTATTTGGACTGACCGCAGAGGCTACCAAGTTATAGCCGGCTTGGCTGGTGTGGCCGGTTTTCATACCATCCACATTTAATGTTTTATCCCACAATAAACCATTGCGGTTTGGTTGTTTGATTTTGTTAAAGGTAAACTCTTTTTCCGCATAAATCGCATATTCGTTTGGAAGATCACGAATAATATGGGAACCGATAATTGCCATATCGCGAGCAGAAGAGAATTGGTTTGGATCATCTAGGCCATGCGGCGTAGTGAAATGGGTATTTTTCAAACCAAATTGATCCACATATTTATTCATGGTATCAACGAAATTTGTTACCGTGCCGGAAATATGCTCTGCCAATGCCACACAAGCATCATTGCCGGAAACGATGATCACACCTTTATTTAAATCCCCCACTGAAACCTGTTGATTGAGGTTGAGGAACATTTTAGAGGAATCCGGAAAGTTACGTCCCCAAGCACTTTCCCCAATAGTCACCATATCGGTATTATGAATTTTGCCTTGTTTTAAGGCTGCACCAACCACGTAGCTGGTCATCATTTTGGTCAGGGAAGCGGGATATTGACGTTGGTCCGGGTTAAGTGCTGCCAACACTGCACCAGAGTTGTAGTCCATTAGAATATAGGTTTGTGCATTAACATCCGGTACTGTAATGCCATATTGCATATCCTCCGCCTGGACGCTTGCACCATAAGCCAATACGCCGGCTAACAAGGCAACTTTAGATAATTTTGCAGTTTGCTTTAACATAAGATTTCCTATTGTGAATTAGTGTTGTAAGTATAAACGATTAATGGCTTGTCGTTGCCGATTTTTTGTAATTGACGTTTTAATTGTTGTACATCAGCTTGATCATTAAGCGGGCCTAAATGGATATCATAACGACCACCATTAGCACTAACGTTGCTTTTTATGCCGTCGAGATCCAGCTGGGTGATGAGTTGTTCGGCCTGACTTTTTGAGCTGAGATTGATGACTTTTAGTGCGTAAAGATTTTTTTGATTTTTTGTGCTGTCGCTGTTTAGCTGCGGATTTTTTTTTTCGTTAGTCACTAAACGTTCTGCCGCTTCTTGCGTTTTAGCATGTTTGGCTAAGGTTTTGGTGCCGGCTCCGGAAATCTTACCGCGGCGATCCACATGTAAGGCTTCAATTCGAACCTGTCCAGTTCCACTAGAAATTAATCCAATCTCTCGAGCAGCCGCACCGGATAAATCAATCAAGCGTTTATGGCTGAAGGGGCCACGATCATTAATCCGCACGATGACCTTGCGATTATTATCCAAGTTAGTTACCACGGCATAAGAGCCTAGTGGTAATGTTTTATGAGCCGCGGTAAATTCGCTTGAATTGTAGCGATCTCCGCTGGCCGTGCGGCGACCATTAAATTTAGAATGATAATAGCTAGCCGTACCTTCTTTACTATAGGATTTCGACTCTTCTCCTTGGGTCGTATAAATCTTTCCGTTCACGTTGTAACTTTGCGGATTGGCAATAGAAGTAGTGAGCGTCAAATTATCGCCACGAATACCGTACATCTGGTGGGTTTCATTGGCCTGTACTGCTGTTGCAGCAATTAATAGGGCAAACAAAGCGCCGCTTTTTTTCAAATGTTTTAGCATATTCATCGTCGTTAGTAGTTGATAAAGTCCTATGTAAGAAAACCAAAAGTGCAATTAGTTCCCTTGCATAAAACGGGCTTTATGGGTATGAATCGACATAACTAATCCGAAACTGGCCATTATCGCCACATAAGAGGTCCCGCCGTAACTAAATAACGGCAAAGGTACGCCGACTACCGGCAAAATACCGCTTACCATGCCAATATTTACAAAAAGATAAACGAAAAAGATTAAGGTGGTCGCACCTGCCAAAATTCGACCAAAGGAAGTTTGGGCGTTTACCGCAATCATCAGACCACGCACAATAATAAACAAATAAATCGCCATTAAAATAGCAAAACCAATCAATCCATGTTCTTCACTAAGAACAGCAAAGATGAAATCCGTATGTGGTTCAGGTAAAAACTCTAATTGTGATTGTGTTCCCTGCATCCAACCTTTGCCCCACATTCCACCGGAACCAATGGCAATTTTCGATTGTAGAATATGATAGCCAGCACCCAGTGGATCTTTTTCCGGGTCCAATAGTGTCAGTACGCGGGTACGCTGGTAGTCATGCATCAAATACATCCACATAATCGGAATAAATGCGGCTAAACCAACTACTGCACCTAAAATCAACCACCAACTCATTCCAGCTAAAAACACCACAAATAGTCCGGAAGCAACCACTAAAATAGATGTCCCTAAATCGGGCTGAATAGCCACTAACAAAGTTGGCACTAAAATCATTGCAATGGCAATAAAGGTTTCCGACATTTTCGGCGGTAATGGACGATTCCCCAAATACACAGCAACCATTAAAGGTACTGCTAATTTGACGATTTCTGACGGTTGAAAGCGGATAAACCCCAAATCCAACCAGCGCTGTGCGCCCTTACTGGTGGTCCCAAAAGCATCCACTAAAATCAGCATCACCAATCCAATTAAGTACAAATAAGGAGCGAGCCGTTGATAAAACTTTGGTGGAAACTGCGCCATCAGCAACATCACCGCCATACCTAGAGTGACCTGAATAATTCGGCTTTGGAACATAGTCTCGCTAGCACCGGATGCACTATACAACACAAACATGCCGTAACCGGTAACTGCCGCCAAACCCAGAAACAGCAGTAAATCAATGTGCAGTCGCTGCCATACCCGCAGACAAAACGGTACTTTTTCTTCCACTATTGTTCCCCTTCCCCGCTTTTGCTACCTACTGACGACACTTCATTAGCAGCCGCCTTTTCGCTTGCAGCGTTTCGTTCAATTGCCGGTAAGCGTTTATTTAAATAAAAATCCATTATTTGTCGAACCAATGGCGCGGCATTACTAGAACCGCCACCGGCATTTTCAAGAATCACGGTGACTATCAATTTAGGCGCTTCATAAGGTGCATAAGCGGTAAACCAAGCATGGTCATGCAACTCTTTTTTCAATCCGGCTGCATTATATTTTTGATTTTCTTTTAAGCTGAAAACCTGTGCCGTTCCCGATTTTCCTGCCACATGATAATTCGCTCCGATAAAAGCCTTACGACCGGTGCCGGCTGCTGAATTTACCACATTAAACATACCGCGTTTCGCTGCATCCCAATAGGATTGTTTTGGTTCTTTAATATCCTCGTACAATAATGGATCTTGATAAGGTTCAATTGTTGCGCCTTCAATCGTTTTCATTAAATGCGGTGTATTTACCTTACCGTTATTTACCAACACCGCGGTCGCTTTTGCGACCTGTAATGGAGTTGCCGTCCAATACCCTTGGCCGATGCCTACTGAAATGGTATCTCCCTGTACCCAAGGTCTTTTATAACGCTTCATTTTCCATGCCCTACTTGGCATGTTAGCAGATGCTTCCTCTTGAATTTCAATCCCCGTTGGCTCACCAAATCCAAAGCGGTGCATCCAATCGTCCAAACGGTCAATTCCCATGTTATAGGCAACTTGATAGAAGTAAGTATCCGCCGACTCGGTAATTGCTTTGTTTAAATCGATAGAGCCGTGACCTGTTTTTTTCCAGTCGCGGAAACGTTTTGTTGACCCTGGTAAAGTCCAATAACCGGGATCGTAAATAGTGGTGCTTGGAGTAACGATCCCTTCGGTTAATGCAGCAACCGCAATAAAGGGTTTGACTGTTGAGGCCGGTGGATACACCCCTTGGGTGGCACGACTGTACAACGGACGGTCAGGATCATTAAGCAAACGGCGATAATCATCACCGGAGATGCCATCAACAAATAAATTGTTATCATAGCTTGGCGTCGATACCATCGCCAACACGCTGGAATCCTGCGGATCCAAAACCACTACCGCGCCTTTTTGGCCTGCCAAGAGATCGGTAATATAACGTTGTAATGCCAAATCAATTGTCAGGTGAATGCTTTTTCCAGCAACTGATGGTTGCTCACGTAATTTACGGATCACCTTACCACGGCTATTAATTTCCACCTCTTCAAACCCAGTGAAACCATGCAGTTGATCTTCATAATAGCGTTCAATCCCCAGTTTTCCCATATCCGTTGAACCGGCATAATTAGCGAACTTATCGTCTTTTTTTAGACGTTCCACATCCTTATCATTAATCCGTCCCACATATCCTAAAATATGGGTCATCACATCCCTATAGAGATAATTACGTTTGAAATAGGGACGCACATCCAAACTTGGGTATTTATATTGATTTACCGAGAAACGGGCTATTTGCTCTTCGGATAAATTGGCTTTTAACATGATTGGCGTGTAACGGGTGCCGCGTCGACGCTCCTTATTAAAGGACGCAATATCGTCATCGGTTAATCCCACCACATCGCGCAATTCATCGAGGGTTTGACTAAGATTTTCGGTTTTTTCCGGTACGATATACAGGCCGAAGAAGGTGAGGTTTTCCGCCAGCAACTCACCGTAACGATCGTAGATTAGACCACGGGTTGGAGCGAGCGGTAATAATTTAATACGGTTGCCGTTGGAACGGGTTTGGTAGGTATCAAAATTGACAACCTGCAGTTGATATAAATTGGCAAACAACACACCACTCAGCAATAAAATGCCGATGAAAGCAACCAAGGTTCGACGTGCGAACAGATTCCGTTCCGCTTTTTTGTCACGAATCGGTTCATGGGTTGGTGCGCTGAAATACTTTTTAAAATTCACTGCAACATTATTCTCGGTGATAAGGATGATTGGTAGAAAGCGACCACGCGCGATACAAACTTTCCGCAACAACAACCCGCACCAGTGGATGCGGCAACGTAAGCGGCGATAAAGACCAACTTTGTTCGGCGGCAGCCTTGCATTCCGGCGATAATCCTTCCGGCCCCCCGATCAGTAATGCAATATCACGGCCGTCATTTTTCCAGCCTTCCAGTTGCTGCGCCAATTGTGGGGTTGTCCAGGGTTTCCCGGGGATATCTAAGGTCACGATTTTAGCTTTGCCGGCGGCGGCTAACATCGCTTTACCTTCCGTATCCAGAATCCGTTTGATATCGGCATTCTTACCGCGTTTACCGGCTGCAATCTCAATAAGTTCAAAGGGCATATCCTTAGGGAAGCGGCGTTGATATTCGACAAAACCTTCCGTCACCCAGGCCGGCATTTTACAACCCACAGCAATTAAAGTGATCTTCACTGAAATTTACGCCCAAAGTTTTTCAAGCTGATATAGTTCGCGAGCATCCCGTTGCATAATATGCACGATAGCTTGCCCTAAATCGACAACAATCCAGTCAGCGGTATTTTTACCTTCTTCGCCAAAGGTTTCGATTCCTGCTTTTTTACATTCAGCGATTAAATTATCTGCCATTGCTGAGACCTGGCGACTGGATGCCCCCGTACAAATAATCATATCGTCGGTAATCGAGGATTTACCTTTTACATTGAAATGCACAATATCGGTGCCTTTCAGACCATCGAGGGTCTCCGTTAAAAATTGAACCAGCGACATTTTCTCTCCTGTTTTTTAGGGGGCGGATTCTAGCATTGTATGGCTTAAAGCTCTAGCTTTTCCTCTCCTTCGAGGGTTTTTCTTAGGCAAAAAAATACGGGCGCAAAGCTCAAAGGCTGCCCCCGTATTTTTTAGTTCAATGCGACTCTACACCACCCACAATAGAATCGCCAATAGCTGCGGAGAAATAATCCGCAAAAACATGACTAACGGATACACCGTTGCATAGGATAAGGCCGCTGCACCGCTATCTTCTTTTAACTCATTAGCAAAAGCCAATGCTGGCGGATCCGTCATTGCCCCGGCGAGCAGACCACATATTGTTAAATAATTCATTCTAGCGCGCCATCTAGCAATTATACCAACCACCAATAATGGCATCAGCGTAATGAAAATACCATAGCCCATCCATTCCAAACCGGCACCGTTAACTAAGGTATCAACAAACGCGCCGCCGGATTTTATCCCAACAACCGACAAGAACAATACGATCCCGATTTCCCGTAACGCCAAGTTAGCAGATGGAGGCATAAACCAATAGAGTTTCCCGATGCTACCGATACGAGCCAAAATGAGAGCGACGACCAAAGGTCCTCCCGCTAACCCTAGACGTAATGCCACAGGAAATCCTGGAATATAGAAAGGTATCGAACCAAACAGTACTCCTAGACCTATTCCGATAAATACCGGCAACATTTGCACCTGCAATAATTTTTGTTGTGCATTACCAATCACCGAAATTGCTTTATTCAACACATCGGTACGTCCAACCATATGCAATACGTCACCAAATTGTAAGCTGGTATTAGCGGACGGAACCAATTCCACCCCTGCACGGTTTAAGCGGGAAATAACCACGCCGTATTTTTGATGGATGCCTAAATTGCGAATACGTTTACCCAATACTTTTTCATTAGTTACAACAACTCGCTCAGAACGAATTTCGCCACCAACTTTAACTACCGGTAGAGCCATTTCCTCACCAATGATCAGTTGCATTTTATGCAATGCCTGCTGATCGCCGACCAACAGGAGGATATCACCCGCTAAAATTTCACTATCTGCCTTTGGCACAATCACATCATCGCCACGTTTTAAACGGGAACACACCACATCTTCATCACCAAAGCCAGGAATTTGCACCAAGGTTAAGCCATTTAGGTTTTGGTTGGTTACTTTCACTGAAAGCTCATGCAAAGTGTCCTTTTCACTGTGATTTTCTTGATGAAAACGCTCTGCTTCCTCATCAATTTTCACTTTAAAAAAGAGTCGAATTAACCACATGGTGAGCAAAATACCGCAGATCCCAAATGGGTAAGCCATTGCATAGGCCATCCCCATGCTTGCTGTCGTACCGGTAACTCCCAATTCACTCAGAATCTGTTGCCCAGCCCCTAAAGATGGCGTATTTGTCACCGCACCGGAATAAATCCCCAAGGCAACATCTAACGGGATGCCCGACACAAAATAAACGGCTGCGGTAGCAAGCGAACCTAATAAAACGATCAAAATCGCGAAGCCATTGAGTTTTAGCCCGGATTTACGCAACGAGGCAAAGAACCCCGGACCTACCTGAATCCCTATGGTATACACAAATAAGATCAGCCCAAACTCCTGAATAAAGTGTAAGGTATGCTGATCCAATACAATGCCGTATTGATTGGTAAAATGGCTGACGATAATCCCGCCAAATAACACGCCTCCGATACCGAGACCGACCCCCTTAATCTTCCAATGACCGATCCATAGACCTATGATGGCGACCAACGCCAACAGGCCTATGGTTATAGCCGTATCACTCATATTGACTCCATAAAGACATAAAATTAAAAAAATAAACTGCGCGGATTATAACAACTGGTTGGCTAAATTTTTTTGCTAATCGGCCAAAATGTTACTTAGATCACATTTTTCTTGCTTAATCAAAAACTCCCCATAAAATGGCCGCCACCAAAAAAATAGTACTTTTATATTGGAATTTACGGAGATGGATTACGCACAAATTGCTATCGATTCCTTCTGGTGGATAGCACAAACCCTGGCTTTGACGGCCATTTTCTTCAGCTTGGGAATTTTTCTATTGGTTCAATGTACCCATTGGGGAAAACAATTCTGGATGTTTGCCGGTGGCTATCTATCCCCTAAGCGTTCGATCAAACCTTTGCTTTTCTTTTTACTGATTGTTGCCATGACCCTAGTCAGCGTACGCATCAGCTTAGTCCATTCCGAATGGTATAAAAACATGTACACCTCGCTACAGGACTTCAACCAACCGGTGTTTTGGCAACAAATGGGGTTATTCTGTGTAATCGCCACCTGTGCAGTGACCACCGCCCTCATTAGCTATTATTTGGAACAGCGTTTTTCCATCGATTGGATCGAATGGCTGAATGATCAAATGGTCGACAAATGGATCGACAATCGTGCCTACTACAAAACCCAGTACGTTTCAGCCAATTTTGATAACCCCGACCAACGTATTCAACAAGACGTACAATCCTACGTCAAAACCACATTATCCCTTGCAACCGGTGTTATCGATGCGGTTACATCAATGATCTCCTACACAATTTTATTATGGGGCTTGGCCGGTCCGATGTTGGTACTGGGGCATGAAATTCCACGTATGATGGTCTTCTTAGTGTTCGCTTACGTATTGCTCACCACGGTTATTGCGTTTCGTTTAGGACGTCCATTAATTATGCTCAACTTTGCAAACGAACGACTCAACGCGAACTACCGTTATTCCTTAATCCGCATTAAAGAATATGCTGAAAGCATCGCTTTCTATGCCGGTGAAAAAGTAGAAAAAAATCAACTTTACAAACAATTTCGCGCCGTCATCGGCAATATGTGGGATATCGTGTTTCGAACCCTAAAATTCTCCGGATTCAACCTCGTGGTAAGCCAAATCTCCGTGGTTTTCCCACTCTTGATTCAAGTCGGACGTTATTTTGAAAAACAAATCAAACTGGGCGATTTAATGCAAACCCTGCAGGTGTTTGGTAAGTTACATGCCAATTTATCCTTTTTCCGTAACACCTACGACAATTTTGCCGGCTATAAAGCCACCCTTGACCGATTAACCGGATTCAGCTACGCCATCGACATGGCTAACCGTCAATCCAGCACGGTGCTACATGATAGCCCAAGCTCAATCGTGTTTAAGGATCTCTGCATCAAAAACCCATTCGGCAAAACCTTAATCAAAGACCTTCACTTAACCATTGATAGTGGTGATCGTGTATTGATTCAAGGGCCGTCCGGTGCAGGAAAAACTACCCTATTGCGTACGATTGCCGGGCTTTGGTCCTTCTCTGAAGGGGAAATTTACTGTCCGCAAGACAGCCAATTATTCCTCTCACAAAAACCGTATTTACCACAGGGCAACTTGCTTACGGCGCTAGCCTATCCAAATGCACCGGATAGCATCGAAGTCGCCCAAGCCTGTGATGTATTGTCCAAAGTGCAATTGGGGCACTTAATTGAGCGGCTTGAACAGGAACAGGATTGGACGCGTATTCTGTCCCTTGGCGAACAACAACGTTTGGCTTTTGCCCGCTTGTTGTTACAAAAACCACGTGTAGCCTTCTTGGATGAAGCCAGTGCTAGCATGGATGAAGGATTGGAATTTGCGATGTATCAATTACTGCAAAGCGAGTTGCCAAATACCACCATTATCAGTGTCGGCCATCGTTCCACATTACAACAGTTGCACCACCATCAATTGCACATCTTGGGGGATGGCCATTGGCAATGGCTGGCTACGGAAAATGCTGTTCGACATTAGTCTTGAAACCAACTCTAATAAAATCAATGAGTTAGCATTAATTTTTAAGAAAACACTGAAAATCATGGGGGCGTTTGTCCGGTAAAACCGCGAAGAGATGTGGCTTTCTCAAAGGGATTTTCCCCCACCGACCAGCGGATTTTTCAGATAAATCGCTATTATCGACGACGATTTTTTGATACATTTAGCGCAATTTTTTGCCCCCGCCCGAATTGCCTCGGGCGGTCCTTTTTCACTCTTTTGACGGAATTATTATGTTATTTAAAAAAATTCGCGGACTCTTTTCCAATGATCTTTCCATCGACCTTGGTACAGCCAACACCTTAATTTATGTAAAAGGCCAAGGCATCGTATTAGACGAACCTTCTGTAGTGGCCATTCGTCAGGATCGTATGGGATCACTCAAAAGCATCGCTGCAGTTGGTCGTGAAGCAAAACAAATGCTTGGCCGTACACCAAAAAGCATCGTTGCTATCCGTCCAATGAAGGACGGTGTGATCGCCGACTTCTTTGTAACCGAAAAAATGTTGCAATACTTCATCAAACAGGTACATAGTGGCAACTTCATGCGCCCAAGCCCACGCGTATTGGTATGCGTACCGGCGGGTGCGACCCAAGTAGAACGTCGCGCCATTAAAGAATCCGCTATCGGTGCCGGCGCCCGTGAAGTGTATTTAATCGAAGAACCAATGGCTGCGGCTATTGGCGCAAAATTACCGGTTTCTACGGCTGTCGGTTCCATGGTGATTGATATCGGTGGTGGTACGACTGAAGTCGCAGTGATCTCCTTAAATGGTATTGTTTACTCTTCTTCCGTACGCATTGGTGGTGACCGTTTTGATGAAGCGATTATTTCCTATGTACGCCGTACTTTTGGCTCAGTAATTGGTGAACCTACCGCTGAACGAATTAAACAGGAAATCGGTACTGCCTTTATCCAAGAAGGGGATGAAATCCGCGAAATGGAAGTGCATGGTCACAATTTAGCCGAAGGTGCCCCACGCTCCTTTAAACTAACTTCCCGCGATGTTTTAGAAGCGATTCAACAACCGTTGAACGGTATTGTTGCGGCAGTACGTACCGCCTTAGAAGAATGTCAACCGGAACACGCCGCGGACATTTTCGAACGCGGTATGGTATTAACCGGTGGTGGTGCATTGTTACGCAATATCGATATGCTATTAGCCCGTGAATCCGGTGTTCCTGCGATCATTGCCGAAGATCCTCTGACCTGTGTAGCGCGCGGTGGTGGTGAAGCCTTGGAAATGATCGATATGCACGGTGGCGATATTTTCAGCGACGAAATCTAAAAACGCCCCAGCGGTTTCCGGAGTTTTCCCCAAAAACAACTCTAAGTTATTGATTTTATTAGCATTCAAAATAAAATGCGGTGTTGGGTAAGCCCGCCGCATTTTTTTCTTTTAGGCAGGCTAAATGAAACCCATTTTCGGCAAAGCGCCGCCACTCGGCATTCGCTTGATTCTTGCCGTGATTGCATCAATCACGCTCATTTTATTGGATGGCAAGACCGATTCCATGTCCCGTGCCCGTAGTGTGATGGAAACTGCCGTGGGCGGCCTTTATTATTTGGCTAACAGCCCACGCACCGTACTTGACGGCGTTTCCGACAACTTGGTGGATACCAATAAATTACAAATCGAAAACAAAGTGTTACGCGAACAATTGCGGGAAAAGAACGCCGATTTGTTGCTCTTAGATCAGCTGAAAGTAGAAAATCAACGGTTGCGCTTATTGCTCAATTCGCCACTGCGTACCGATGAATATAAAAAAATCGCTGAAGTCCTCACCGCTGAAACTGATGTCTACCGTCAACAGGTGGTCATTAATCAGGGAGAGAGGGACGGTGCTTATGTCGGCCAACCGGTGATTGATGAAAAAGGCGTGATCGGACAGATTATTTCCGTGGGCGAAAATACCAGTCGGGTGCTATTACTCACCGATGTTACCCATTCCATTCCGGTACAAGTGTTACGTAATGATGTGCGAGTGATCGCAAGCGGTACCGGACATGCCGATGAATTAACGCTAGAAAATGTACCGCGTTCGGCGGATATTGAAAAAGGCGATTTATTAGTCACCTCCGGTTTAGGCGGACGTTTTGTGGAAGGCTATCCGGTAGCCGTAGTACAAAGCATCTCAAGGGATGGTGGCAATTATTTCGCGACCATCAAGGCCAAACCTTTGGCTTCCTTAGATCGCTTGCGCTATCTATTGCTATTATGGCCGTCCAATATGGATATGGCGAAGGTCAAATCCATGACCCCAGAAGAGGTTCGTCAGTTAGTCGAACAACGCTTAAATAGTCAGGCCAACAACGAACAATCCAAACGCCAAGCTATTAATAAGCCAAAGGTCTTGGACGAACAACAAGCCGAGCCAAATCACAAGGAAACCATCGAACCGGAAATTCCGCCGGTCATGCCGCAATCGGAAGAGCCGGTTTCCCCGGAACAACAAGAACATCGGGATGAAGACTAATGCAACCGCGTTTTATTTTTCAATGGGCAACCATTCTATTTTTCTGTATTGCCGCGCTAGTGCTGGAACTAGCCCCTTGGCCGGCCGGTTTCCAAGCCTTTAAACCCTCCTGGTTGGTATTGGTACTGCTTTACTGGGTGTTGGCAATTCCTAATCGGGTCAGTATTGGCTGGGCATTTCTATTGGGCTTGGTGTGGGATTTGGTACTTGGCTCCATACTCGGTCTGCATGCGCTGGTTTTGTCGGTTGCCTTTTATTTTATTGCGAAAAATTATTTGGTGTTACGCAACCTTTCACTTTGGTTCCAAAGCCTGTTGGTCGTGGTGTTTGTATTCGCCATTCGACTACTCATTTTTCTCGCGGAGCTCTCATTACACAGCGCCAATTTCAATTGGGCGGAAATTTTCGGTGCCTTAGCATCGGGCATTCTCTGGCCTTGGGTCTTTTTATTAATGCGCAAAACCCGTCGTCGGGTCGGCCTGCGTTAATGTTTATGAAGGAATTTTTATGACTATCGCTTATTCCCAACTTAACCAACAGCTAAAAAGCGCCGGCATCGGTATCAATGCTACTGAGCTTCATGGCTTTTTAAGTGGTTTATTGTGTGGTGGCCTACGCGACCAAAGCTGGCTGCCATTGCTTTATCAATTTAGCAACGATAATCACGCCTATCCGATGGCATTAACCGCCGCGGTAAGCGAATTTTATCAACAGATTGCCGATGAATTGGCTGATGTGGATGGTTTTGAATTTACTCCGCAATTGGTGGGAGAAGAAGCTGGGGGCTTTGCCCGCGCGGACAGTTTATCCGAATGGGCCAATCATTTTTTCCTAGGGCTTGGTTTGGCACGTTCAGATTTAGCGCAAGAAACCGGTGAAATTGGTGAGGCCATCGATGATTTACAAGATATTTGCCAGCTAGGCTATGACGCCGATGATAACGAAGATGAAATTGAAGAGGCACTAGAAGAAATTATCGAATATCTACGTACTATCGCAATGCTCTTCTACAACCACTTCAATCCGCCGAAAACAGCTGAAAAACCGTTACTTCATTAAGGAGACGCTATGGATTTGGCTTATATGGCGGCACTTCCGCCAATGGAATTTGTCGAACGTCGCCAACGTTTATTAGCCTTTATGCCGGATAATTCGGCATTATTGTTATTTTCAGCAGAAGAAAAAATCCGTAACCGTGATTGCGAATATCCGTTTCGTCAAGATAGCTATTTTTGGTATTTAACCGGTTTTAATGAACCTAATGCGGCATTATTACTAGTTAAACAAGCGGGAGAAGGACACACTTCATTATTTCTCCGCCCACGCGATCCCGAGCAAGAAACCTGGACCGGGAAACGATTAGGCGTTGCTGCGGCCCCCAAACGACTTTTTTTAGACAATGCCTTTAAAATCAATGACTTAGATGCAGTTTTAGGCAAAACTCTAGAAAACCTAGGAGCGTTTTTTTATTGTCCACAGCATCAAATCTGGGGCAATGCGCTATTGTCAGAACAAATTAACATCGAGCTGGCGCAAGATTGGCAGCCTTGGCTAGACGAGATGCGCTTAATTAAATCAAACAACGAAATTCGTCTCATGCAACAAGCTGCGCAAATCAGCGCCTTTGGGCATATCCGAGCGATGCAGCAAACCTATCCAAACCGTATGGAATATGAAATTGAGGCAGAATTATTGCATGAGTTCGCCCGTTTTGGCGCTCGTTTTGCCGCCTACAATTCTATTGTTGCCAGTGGTGAAAATGCCTGTATTCTGCACTATACGGAAAACGATCAAGTGCTCCGCGATGGCGATTTGTTGCTGATTGATGCCGGCTGCGAGTTTGCCATGTATGCCGGGGATATTACCCGAACCTTTCCGATCAACGGTTGTTTCAGCGCCCCTCAACGGGAAATTTATGAGCTAGTGTTGCAGGCACAAAAGCAGGCTATCGCCCTCTTAACTGTAGGCACAACGCTTGGTGAAGTCGAGCAGGAAGTGATTCGAATCATTACTGCCGGATTACTGACACTAGGCATTTTACAGGGGGAATTAAATCAACTTATCGAACAAAAAGCCTATCGAGCATTCTATATGCATGGTCTTGGTCACTGGTTGGGCCTCGATGTACACGATGTCGGTAACTATGGCGAAAATAAAAATCGCCCCCTACAGGAAGGTATGGTGCTAACCGTCGAACCGGGTATTTATATCTCTCCGGAAGCCGCTGTACCAGTGCAATATAAAGGCATTGGCGTGCGTATCGAAGATAATATTTTAATCACTGAATATGGTAATAAAATCCTTACTGCTGCGGCGCCAAAAGAAATTATCGAGATTGAAAATTTAATGAATTCTCATAAAAGATCTTAAAATGTGAGTGGCTTCACAGTTTTACTCATGCTCGAATGCTAGTATGCAGTCAACCAAAAAAGCATGGTGCTTAACCAATCAGATAAGGAGTCGATTATGTATAAACACATTTTACTTGCGGTGGATCTTTCGGATGAGAGCGAAGTCCTACTGAAGAAGGCTGTAGGTGTAGCAAGACGCAATGAAGCCGAACTGTCTATCATACACGTCGATGTGAACTTTTCGGATCTTTATACCGGATTGATTGATGTGAATATGTCCTCTATGCAGGATCGAATTTCAAGTGAAACACAAAAAGCCTTATTGGATCTGGCAGAGCATGCCGGCTATCCAATTAAAGAAAAATTGAGCGGTAGCGGTGATTTAGGTCAGGTGTTGACTGATGCCATTGATAAATATGATGTAGATTTACTGGTTACCGGACACCATCAGGATTTTTGGAGTAAATTGATGTCTTCAACACGTCAAGTGATGAATACGATTAAAATTGATATGCTAGTTGTGCCACTTCGAGACGAGTAATTTGTCATAAATTATTTTTATTGGTTTTAGAATAACTTAAATTTTAACCGCACTTCTCAAAGGCGTGAGCAAGTGCGGTTTTATTTTTCTCTAATAAATTAAAAATCATTTTTACAAAATGCGGAAATATGCAAGAATAGCGACATTTTTGTGATTTACAAAGGGATAACAAGGTTTTATCAATGAAAACAACAGCAGAAATTAGACAATCATTCCTTGATTTTTTCCACAGCAAGGGACATCAGGTTGTTGCGAGCAGTTCGCTTGTACCTGAGAATGACCCAACATTGCTTTTCACTAATGCCGGTATGAACCAGTTTAAGGATGTCTTCCTTGGCATGGATAAACGCCCTTACTCCCGTGCCACAACGGCGCAACGTTGCGTACGTGCAGGCGGTAAACATAATGATTTAGAAAATGTAGGCTATACTGCCCGTCACCATACGTTCTTTGAAATGTTGGGAAATTTTAGCTTTGGCGATTATTTCAAGCATGATGCCATTAATTTTGCGTGGGAGTATCTTACTTCACCTCAATGGTTGGCTCTACCAAAAGAAAAATTATGGGTAACAGTCTATGCAACAGACAACGAAGCCTATGATATTTGGAATAAAGAGGTTGGCGTTCCTGCTGAGCGTATTATTCGTATTGGAGATAATAAAGGCGCACCTTATGCTTCAGATAACTTCTGGGCAATGGGAGATACCGGACCTTGTGGGCCTTGCACCGAAATTTTCTACGATCACGGTGATCACATTTGGGGTGGTCCTCCAGGATCTCCTGAAGAGGATGGCGACCGTTATATCGAAATTTGGAACGTTGTATTTATGCAATACAACCGTCTGAGTGATGGCACAATGGAGAAACTCCCTCGTCCATCAGTTGACACCGGTATGGGATTAGAGCGTATTTCAGCAGTATTGCAGCATGTAAATTCAAACTATGAAATTGATATTTTCCAAAAATTAATTACAAAAACCGCAGAAATTGTAGGAACAACCGATTTAGGTAATAAATCGTTACGTGTGATAGCTGACCATATCCGTTCCTGTGCTTACTTAATTGCTGATGGGGTTATTCCTTCAAATGAAGGACGCGGCTATGTGCTACGTCGAATTATTCGTCGAGCGGTACGCCATGGCCATTTACTTGGTGCAAAAGAAACCTTCTTCTATAAATTAGTACCAACTCTCATTGAGGTTATGGATTCTGCCGGGATTGATGTTAAGAATAAACAAGCAACCGTTGAAAAGCTTCTCAAACAGGAAGAGGAACAATTTGCCCGCACTTTAGAGCGCGGTTTGACGTTACTTGATGGCGCATTATCTGAAGTTAAAGATGGTATTCTATCTGGAGAAGTTGCATTTAAGTTATATGATACTTATGGCTTCCCATTGGACCTCACAGCCGACGTTTGTCGTGAACGCAATATTCAGGTGGATGAATCTGGCTTCGAGCGAGAAATGGAAGCTCAACGGAAACGTGCTCAATCTGCAAGTCAATTTGGCATGGACTATAACACCGTTATCCGTATCGATGGTGAAACTGAATTTGAAGGCTATGGAAAAACTGAAAACCTAGCTAAAATCACTGCAATTTTTACCGATGGTAAATCCGTTGATAGTATTTCGTCCGGTGAACAAGCGGTAATCGTTTTAGAAAATACACCATTTTACGCTGAATCAGGCGGACAAGTCGGTGATAAAGGTCACTTGACTGCTCAAGGTATTAAATTTAATGTTCTTGATACTCAAAAATATGGTCAGGTATTTGGTCATATCGGTACCTTAGAACAAGGCACTCTCAGCGTTGGACAAACAATTAATGCCGTTGTCGATGATGCGCGACGTCAAAAAATTTCATTAAATCACTCAGCTACACACTTATTGCACGCAGCATTACGCCAAGTATTGGGTCAACATGTAGTACAAAAGGGCTCTTTAGTGAATGATGTCGCGTTGCGTTTTGACTTTGCTCACTCTGAAGCAATTAGCAATGAACAACTGGCGCTTATCGAAGATTTAGTGAATAGCAAAATTCGTGCTAACTTTGAAGTTGATACTGAGTTAATGGATATTGATTCTGCAAAATCCAAAGGTGCAATGGCTCTATTTGGCGAGAAATATGCAGATACCGTGCGAGTATTAACGATGGGCGATTTTTCCATTGAGCTCTGCGGCGGTATTCATGCCAAACGGACAGGTGATATCGGTTTCTTTAAAATTATCTCAGAAAGCGCTGTTGCTGCAGGAATTCGTCGTATTGAAGCCGTTACTGGCGAAAATGCGATGAATTGGTTGCATAAACAACAAGCCATTCTGTCGCAAAGTGCGGAATTATTAAAATCGGATATCAACTCTTTAGTTGAAAAAATCCAACAGTTACAAGACAAAGCCAAAAAAGCAGAAAAAGAACTACAAAGTCTAAAAGAAAAATCTGCTATGCAAGCAGGTTCTGATCTTGTAAAAAATGCAAAAAATATCAAAGGTATTCCAGTGATTGCTCAACAACTGGATAACCTGGATACCAAATCATTACGTATTATCGTAGATGATTTAAAAAACCAATTGGGCTCAGGCATTATCCTATTTGCCTCAACTCAAGATGAAAAAGTTAACCTGGTAGTTGGCGTAACAAACGATCTCACCACTAAGGTTAAAGCCGGTGAACTTGTCAATTTAATGGCAACGCAAGTCGGAGGAAAAGGTGGTGGTCGTCCGGATATGGCAATGGCAGGAGGCTCCCAACCAGAAAATGTAGGTTCAGCATTGGAAGCTGCAGAACACTGGTTAAACAATAATCTGTAGTACAAGCACGGGTTGGCTGGATACCGACTCTTCCTTGATTGATAGGGATATCTAATAAATTGCAACTAAGGAGATGAAAGATGTTAATCTTGACTCGTAAGGTTGGCGAGAGTGTACTTATTGGAGATGATATTTCTATCACGGTTTTGAGTGTACGTGGAAACCAAGTCAAACTCGGTGTTCAAGCACCTAAAGAAGTATCCGTTCACCGAGAGGAAATTTACCAACGAATTCAACAGACAAAAGAAGAACTTGAGCGATAAAGTTCCTCCAAGTCAGATTTTGTGTAATTAAATTATTTTAGTTTTCGGTCAGTAAGGTAGGCCAAACGGTGTATTTGCCCACTTGGCCGACAATTGAGATATTTATTGATATAGCAATGATGAATTCAGGCAAATTTTGCCAAGACACCATTAACTTACCTGACGCCATTCGCCTCAGATGTCTAAGACGGTGTTTTAATCAGTATCTCCCCTTAACGAACCGATTAAGTTCATTCTATAAATCGGCACAATGCTCCCTCAGGGGGAGAAAGGATTGAGAATTTACCGACTTCTATAGCGAATAGAGATGGCCGCATCACGGTGCGGTCATTATTTTGCTCAAACAACAAGAGGACACTTATGAAAGTAATTATCCCTGTAGCCGGTTTAGGTACAAGAATGTTGCCGGCCACCAAAGCAATTCCAAAAGAAATGCTTACCCTGGTCGATAAACCACTCATTCAATATGTCGTAAATGAATGTGTGGCTGCTGGCATTAAAGAAATCGTATTGGTTACCCATTCATCTAAAAATGCTATCGAAAATCATTTTGATACCTCATTTGAATTGGAAACCATGTTGGAAAAACGGGTAAAACGTCAATTACTTGAAGAAGTTCGTTCTATTTGTCCAAAAGATGTCACCATCATGCATGTACGTCAAGGCAATGCCAAAGGTTTAGGACACGCGGTATTGTGCGGACGTCCGGTCGTTGGAAATGAACCGTTTGCGGTAGTATTGCCTGATGTGTTATTAGCTGATTTCAGCGCTAATCAAAAGAAAGAAAATCTTTCCGCTATGATTAAACGCTTCAACGAAACCAAAGCTAGCCAAATTATGGTTGCTCCAGTGCCTCAAGAAAACGTCAGCAGTTACGGTATTGCCGATTGTGCGGGCGTAGAGTTAAAAGGTGGCGAAAGTGCTAAAATTCATAGCATCGTAGAAAAACCGTCCATAGATCAAGCCCCATCCAACCTTGCGGTTGTCGGCCGTTATGTGTTCTCTGCTGAAATTTGGGATCTGTTAGAAAGAACCCCAATCGGCGTAGGTGATGAAATTCAATTAACTGATGCTATCGATATGCTTATCGAGAAAGAAACCGTTGAAGCCTTCCATATGACAGGTGAAAGCTTCGATTGCGGCGACAAAATTGGCTATATGGAAGCCTTCGTTGAATATGGTATTCGCCACGAAAAACTAGGTAAAGAGTTTAAGGCCTTCATCAAAAATCTGGCTAAAAACCTCTAACCTTACCAAAACCGCCGCAAGGCGGTTTTTTATTGGCTAAGTGGCTTAAGAAAACTATTCAAAACAAGCTAAAAATCCAGTAGAATCACGGCGTTTTTATCTATTTCTTATTAACAAGGACAACGCATGATTAATCAAATTAGACAAGATGCCGAAGAACGTATGGAAAAAAGCCTTGAGGCATTACGCGGTCATATCTCTAAAATTCGTACCGGTCGCGCCCAACCAAGCTTATTGGATGCAATCCAAGTGGATTACTATGGTGCGGCAACTCCGTTACGCCAATTAGCTAACGTTGTCGCTGAAGATGCTAGAACCTTAGCTGTAACCGTGTTTGATCGTTCTTTAATCAGCGCTGTAGAAAAAGCCATTTTAACCTCTGATCTTGGTTTAAACCCGTCATCTGCAGGCACCACCATCCGTGTTCCTCTTCCACCATTAACGGAAGAGCGCCGTCGTGATTTGATCAAAATCGTAAAAGCGGAAGGCGAACAAGGCAAAGTAGCAATCCGTAATGTTCGTCGCGATGCTAATGACAAAATCAAAGCGCTATTAAAAGACAAAGAAATCAGCGAAAACGATCAACATAAAGCGGAAGAAGTGATCCAAAAACTCACCGACAGCTTTATTAAGAAAGTTGATGAAGTATTGGCGGACAAAGAAAAAGAATTAATGGATTTCTAATCTCCCAATCGCTTATGGGGCAGGCCTTAGCGTCTGCCCTTCTTCTATTTATCTACATGAAAATGCGGTCAATATTTTATGCAAAAACAAAATCTGGTGATCCTCGGTGCCACCGGCTCTATCGGTAATAGCACACTTTCCGTTATTGAACATAACCCCGAGCAATATCAAGCATTTGCCTTGGTAGGTGGAAGAAATATCGATGCCATGTTTAACGCCTGCGTAAAATTCCAACCACGTTTTGCTGCGCTAGCGGATGCTACAGCAGCAGCTATCTTGACTGAAAAGCTCCGCGCCCATCACATTGCCACAGAAGTGATGGCTGGTGAAACGGCAATTTGTGAATTAGCCGCCCATCCTGAAGCAGACCAAGTAATGGCGGCAATCGTTGGAGCAGCTGGATTACTACCAACGCTAGCCGCCGTGAAAGCCGGAAAACAAGTACTCTTGGCTAATAAAGAAGCACTCGTAACCTGTGGCCAACTTTTTATTGATGCCGTGCGACAATATGGAGCCCGTCTTTTACCGGTCGATAGTGAACATAATGCGATTTTTCAATCCTTACCGCCGGCTGCTCAGGAAAAAATTGGCTTCTGTCCATTGGCCGAACTCGGCGTCAATAAAATTGTTCTCACCGGTTCCGGTGGTCCATTTCGAACCAAACCATTAAGCGAATTTGAGCGAATCACACCGGCACAGGCGATTGCCCATCCAAACTGGTCAATGGGTAAAAAGATTTCCGTAGATTCCGCCACCATGATGAACAAAGGCCTTGAATACATTGAAGCACGCTGGCTATTTAACGCCTCCGCCGAGGAAATGGAAGTGATTATTCACCCTCAATCAATTATTCATTCGATGGTGCGCTACATTGACGGTTCGGTGATCGCACAAATGGGCAATCCCGATATGCGAACCCCAATAGCTGAAACCATGGCCTATCCACAACGTATCGTCAGCGGAGTGGAACCTTTGGATTTCTTTAAGCTCAAAGAGCTGACCTTTATCGAACCGGATTTTTCCCGCTACCCTAACTTAAAATTAGCAATGGATGCATTTGCTGCGGGCCAATATGCGACTACCGCAATGAATGCGGCAAATGAAGTAGCCGTACAGGCATTCTTAGACGAACACATAAAATTTACGGACATCGCCCAAATCAATCGACATATCGTGGAGCAAATGAATGCTACACAGATTAGCTGCATTGACGATGTCTTGGCCATCGATCAACAGGCTCGCGCCTTGGCTAACGAAGCTCTCAGTCGCTTCAATTAAACAAAACGCCCCCTTAATTTTCTGCGTTTTGCCAAAAACAACACCTAACTCATTGATTTTATTAGAGTTGTTTTAAAAACCCGTTTATCCTCGCATTACCGAGTGAACCGCTTAGAAATGAAACTATTAGATCCTGAAAATATTCCTCAACACGTTGCCATCATCATGGATGGCAATGGACGCTGGGCGAAACAACAAAATAAACTGCGTATCTTCGGCCACACCAATGGTGTCGCAGCCGTCCGCCGTGCTGTCAGTTACGCACGCCAAGTGGGAGTGAAAGTACTGACGTTATATGCTTTCAGTAGCGAAAACTGGAATCGGCCGGCACAGGAAGTCAGTGCATTGATGACTCTATTTATGCAAGCATTGGATCGGGAAGTCAAAAAACTGCACAAAAATGATATTCGGCTAAAAATTCTCGGTGATATCTCGCGTTTTAGTCCAAAATTACAGGAAAAAATCGCCAAAGCTGAACAACTGACAGCAGACAATCAATCCCTCACCCTTAACATCGCGGCTAATTATGGCGGCTGTTGGGATATTGTACAGGCGACTCGCCACTTAGCCGAAAAAGTCCAAAACGGACAATTGATACCTGCCGATATTAACGAAAACCTATTCCAACAACATTTGGTTACCCAAGATCAAGCACCGGTAGATTTATTAATTCGGACCAGTGGTGAACAACGCATTAGTAATTTTCTGCTATGGCAAATTGCCTATGCGGAACTTTGTTTTTTAGACGTGCTCTGGCCGGATTTCGGTGAGCAGGATTTCAATCAGGCAATCGCCTGTTATCAACAACGTCATCGCCGTTTTGGCGGGACCGAATAATCGGAGAGATTATGCTTAAGGAACGTGTACTTTCGGCAATTGTGCTCATCGCATTGGTACTTTGCGCCCTATTTTTATTTAGCCCCTTCTATTTTGCTTTAGCATTAGGGTTAGTGACCACTCTCGGACTTTGGGAATGGACACAATTTGCCCGCTTTAAACAACCGTTGGCGCGCCTAATTATTGCAGCATTCCTCGGAGCCTTTATCTTTTTATGGATTTATACGGAAGGTAACTATTTAGATGCCGGCCGAGTATTTGTCGACTATTTACCGCTATTGTTAATTAATTCCATCACTTGGTGGGTAATTGCATTATTGTTGGTATGTACTTATCCAAGTAGTGCGCGCTACTGGGGCAAAAATCCATTATTACAATTGTTATTCGCCTTCTCCACCTTGATTCCATTTATGGCGGCTGTTTTACGTCTACGCTTGGACGGTTATGCGCTAGATAATTATCATGGCCTATTCCTTTTGCTGTATGCCTTTGTTTTGGTATGGGCAGCCGATTCCGGTGCTTATTTTGCCGGTCGTGCCTTTGGTAAACATAAATTAGCGCCAAAAGTTTCTCCAGGCAAAACTTGGGAAGGTGTTGTCGGCGGTTTATGCACTGCAGCGATATTGGCCTTCGTATTTATGTATTTCTTTGAAGCCACATTGCTAGGTCAACGTTCAGTTGGCGGGTTTGTGCTCTTATCCGTTGCAACCGTAGCCATTTCAGTGTTAGGTGATTTAACGGAAAGTATGTTTAAACGGGAATCTGGCATCAAAGACAGTAGCCAACTCATTCCTGGCCATGGCGGTGTGCTAGATCGTATCGATAGCCTAACTGCTGCAGTACCATTCTTTGCCTACTTCTATTTCTTTGTTTTATAGGGACAATACATGTCTTTTTTGTGGTCACTGGGCGCATTTCTGATTGCCATTGCTGTATTGGTGAGCGTACATGAATACGGTCATTTTTGGGCTGCACGCCGTTGTGGTATTCGCGTTCAGCGTTTTTCCATCGGTTTTGGTAAAGTTCTATGGCGTTGGAAGGATAAAAAACACACTGAATTTGCCCTATCAGTGATCCCATTGGGAGGATATGTCAAAATGTTAGATGGGCGCAATGAAGAAGTTCCGCCCGAACTAAAAGGACAGGCATTCGACCACAAATCTCTTATCCAGCGAGCCTTTGTTATCGCTGCCGGCCCAATAGCCAACTTTCTATTTGCTATCGTAGCCTATTGGATTGTATACGCTGTCGGTATTCCATCGGTAAAACCGGTCATAGCGGAAATCACGCCAAACTCTATCGCTGCCTCAGCCGGTATTCCTGCTAACAGTCAAATTCTAGCCATTGATGGCGAAAATACGCCCGATTGGGAAACTATCAACATGCTATTGGCAAGCAAATTAGGAGAATCGCAAGCGACAATTCGCTATACGGAATTTGGTACCAATAATGCCCAACAGCGTACCCTCAAATTAGATACTTGGCACTTTGATCCAGATAAAGAAACCGCTTTTGAAACTTTAGGTATGCAACCTGTCCGGCCTACTGTCACCATGAAGTTAAGCAAAATTGTTGATAATTCGCCTGCTGCTCGAGCCGGTTTACAGCCTGGAGATGTTATTTTAGCGGAAGATAACGGTAAACCTTTAGAAAACAAAAGCTTACCTTGGATGGAATTCGTTCAGTTAGTCCAACAGGGAAAACCATTTCAAGTATGGATAGCACGAGACCAAGAGCACTTTTTAGTAACGCTTACACCGGAAAAAAATGCTGAAAATAAATGGTTTATCGGCGTTGCGCCAACCGCGATAAATCTTGGCGAAGAGTACCGAACCGAAATAAAATATGATATTCTTGATGCTCTGCAAAAAGGCGTAGAGAAAACGGCACAGCTGTCTTGGTTAACAGTTAAAGTCATTGGTAAATTATTTACCGGCGACTTATCACTAAAAAATTTAAGCGGGCCAATTTCCATTGCAAAAGGCGCTGGTGCAACCTCTAATTTAGGATGGGTTTATTTTTTAAGTTTTATGGCGCTAATCAGCGTAAACCTTGGCATCATGAATTTATTTCCGTTGCCGGTACTTGATGGTGGCCATTTAATATTTTTGGCGGCAGAGGGTGTTAAAGGCAGTCCGGTGAGTGAATCGGTGCAAAATATGGCATATCGTATTGGAGCCTTATTATTGTTTGCATTAATGTTTTTTGCCTTATTTAACGATTTTCTACGTTTATAATTTTCTTTTAGTAAATAGGACACAAGTCGATGAAAAAACTTCTAATCGCTGGTTTATTGTTCGGAACAACCGCCGGCGCGTTTGCTGCACCTTTTGTGGCAAAAGATATCCGGGTTGATGGTGTACAAGGGGATCTAGAACAAAATATCCTTGCCTCCCTGCCTGTGCGTGCTGGTCAACGGGTTACCGACAAAGATGTTGCTAACATTGTTCGTTCCCTTTTCGTAAGCGGCAAATTTGATGATGTTAAAGCTTTCCAAGACGGTAATACGCTTGTAGTTAGCGTAATCGCGAAACCAATTATTTCTGAAGTCAATATCAAAGGGAACTCGGCAATTCCTACTGAAGCATTAAAACAAAACTTGGACGCCAATGGTTTCAAATCAGGTGATGTATTAAACCGTGCAAAATTGGATGAGTTTGTTAAATCCCTAAGAGAACATTATAAAAGTGTCGGTCGTTACAATGCAAAAGTTGATGCTATTGTAAATACCCTGCCGAATAACCGAGCAGAGATCAATTTACAAATTGATGAAGATGATACTGCAAAATTAAAATCAGTGACTTTCGTCGGTAACAATGAGGTATCTAGTTCAACGCTACAAGAGCAAATGGAGCTACAACCAGATGCTTGGTGGAAACTATGGGGTAATAAATTTGACGGTAGCCAATTTGGTAAAGATTTGGAAACCATTCAAAACTATTATCAAGATCACGGCTATGCGAAAGCAAGAATCACCAATACTGATGTTCAATTAAACGATAATCAAACTCAAGCCAATGTTACTATTGATATTAACGAAGGCAACAAATATGACCTAAGCGGTGCGCGTATTGTGGGTAACCTTGGTGGTATGGCGGAAGAATTACAGCCATTATTGTCCGAATTACATATCAACGATACTTACAGCCGAGCTGATGTTACTGCCGTTGAAAATGCAATCAAAAACAAATTAGGTGAACGCGGTTATGGTGCCGCCACAGTTAATGCTGTACCAAATTTTAACGAAGCAGATAAAACCTTAGCATTAACCTTTGTGGTCGATGCCGGTCGTCGTTTAACCGTGCGTCAAGTTCAGTTCGAAGGTAATACCGTTTCAGCTGACAGCACATTACGTCAAGAAATGCGCCAACAAGAAGGTACTTGGTATAATTCACAACTGGTTGAACTTGGTAAAATTCGCTTAGATAGAACCGGATTCTTTGAAACCGTTGAGAGCCGTACGGAACCGGTTGAAGGCACTAACGATGAAGTAAATGTTGTTTACAAAGTAAAAGAACGAAATACCGGTAGTATTAACTTTGGTATTGGTTACGGTACAGAAAGTGGTATCAGTTATCAAGCTAGTGTGAAACAAGACAACTTCTTAGGAACAGGTGCAGCCGTTAGCTTAGGTGGCTCACGTAATGACTATGGTACAAGCTTAAATTTAGGCTATAACGAACCCTACTTTACTAAAGACGGGGTGAGTTTGGGTGGTAATGTATTCTATGAAACCTACGATAACTCTAAGAGTGATACGCTTTCAAACTATAAACGTACTACTTATGGTGGTAATGTTACTCTCGGTTTCCCGGTCAATGAAAACAACTCTTACTACTTGGGATTAGGTTATACCTATAACAAAATCAGTAACTTTACACCGGAATATAACCGTTATATTTACCTAGACTCCATGGGATACATGACAAACTCAATCAAATCCCACGACTTTGATTTTTCCTTTGGTTGGAATTATAACAGCTTAAACCGCGGTTACTTCCCAACAAAAGGGGTTAAAGCATCGATCGGTGGTCGAGTGACAATCCCTGGTTCCGATAATAAGTACTATAAACTAAGTGCAGATGTTCAGGGATATTACCCACTTGATCGCGATCATCGTTGGGTTCTTTCTGGTAAAGTTTCTGCCGGTTATGCAAATGGTTTAGGTGGTAAACGTGTTCCGTTCTATCAACTTTATACTGCCGGTGGTATCGGTTCCATTCGTGGTTTTTCTTATGGTGCGATTGGACCAAATGCAATTTACCAAGATAAATACGGTAATTTCTATCAAAGTACAGATGTTATCGGCGGTAATGCAATTGGTACTGCTAGCGTAGAGTTAATCGTCCCAACACCATTTATTGCTGATAAATCACAAAACAGCGTACGTACCTCCTTGTTTGTAGATGCTGCTAGTGTTTGGAATACTAAATGGAAATCCGATAAAGCCCGTAATGCTCAGGTCAACGCATTAGATACACCAGATTACAGCTCTCCAAGCCGTATTCGAGCCTCTGCAGGGGTTGGATTCCAATGGCAATCCCCAATCGGTCCATTGGTATTTTCTTACGCTAAACCGATCAAAAAATACGAAAACGATGATGTCGAACAATTCCAATTTAGTATTGGCGGCTCATTCTAATTGTTGAACTTTGTAATTTGACGCCTGTCGAATTCGATGCTTTATATCGGGCTTATCGCCCGATATAAATAAATCAAATAAACTTAAATCTATAAGGAAATCAAAAATGAAAAAAGTTTTAAAAGTTACCGCACTTTCTTTAGGTCTTGCACTTGCTTCCGGTTATGCCATGGCCGATGAAAACATTGCATTCATCAATGCTGGTTATCTATTTCAAAACCACCCAGATCGTAAAGTAGTTGCCGATAATCTTGATGCAAAACTAAAACCAACTGCAGACAAACTTGCTGCCGATAAAAAGGCTATTGATGATAAAATTGCCAATGCCCGTAAACAAATCGAAGCCAAAGTTGCTGCATTACAAAAAGATGCACCACGTTTACGCCAAGCTGATATTCAAAAACGTCAGGATGAAATCGGTAAATTTAGCGAAGAACAAGAAGCTACATTAAACAAATTAATGCAAGAACAAGATCAAAAAGTAGCGGAGTTCCAAGCTGAAAGCGATAAATTACAAGCAGATGCACGTGCTAAATTATTAGAAAGCATTCAATTAGCAACTAATAAATTGGCAAAAGACAAAGGTTATACCTATGTTCTTGATGCGAACTCTGTTGTTTATGCGGTAGATGGTAAAGACATTACCGAAGAGGTTTTAAAATCTATCCCAGCTACTGAGAAACCTGTTGCTCCGGCTAAAACCGAAGAGAAAAAATAATAGGTTCTCATAATGAAAAAATCCTATTCTTTACAAGAATTGGCAACACAAATCGGCGCTACCGTTCGCGGTAACGCCGATGTCGTTGTTGAAAATATAGCGCCTTTAGAAAAAGCCCAATCTAACCAACTTACCTTTATTTCCAACGCCAAATTCCGTCCACTACTAAAAGAATCCCAAGCGGGAATATTAGTTGTATCCAAAGCTGATGTTGAATTTTGCTCTACAGAAGCCAATTTACTTATTGTAAAAGATCCTTACCTTGCCTATGCATTATTGGCTCAATATATGGATAGCACCCCAAAAGCAGCTCATGGTATTGCTGCCAATGCAACCATTTCTGCTACAGCCAAACTGGGGGAAAATGTTTCTATCGGTGCAAATACCGTTATTGAGGATGATGTAGAGATTGGTGATAACGTCATTATTGGAGCAAACTGCTTTGTCGGCAAAGAATCCAAAATTGGGGCAGGAACGCAGCTTTGGGCTAACGTATCTATTTACCATCGCGTAGAAATCGGTAAAAACTGTCTAATTCAATCCGGCGCAGTGATTGGTAGTGACGGTTTCGGTTACGCTAATGATCGTGGCCGTTGGGTAAAAATCCCTCAAGTTGGTCAAGTAATCATAGGTAACAATGTGGAAATTGGTGCTTGTACCTGTATTGACCGCGGGGCATTAGATGCCACCATTATCGAAGATAATGTGATCATTGATAACCTATGCCAAATTGCCCACAACGTGCATATTGGAACCGGTACTGCTGTCGCCGGCGGTGTAATTATGGCAGGCAGTTTGAAAGTAGGCCGTTATTGCTTAATCGGTGGTGCGAGTGTGATTAATGGCCATATGGAGATATGTGATCAAGTAACCGTTACGGGAATGGGAATGGTGATGCGCCCGATTACTGAGCCTGGCATATATTCCTCGGGAATTCCACTACAACCGAATAAGGAATGGCGCAAAACCGCAGCATTAACCCTCGGCATAGATAACATGAATAAACGCCTAAAAGCTCTTGAGAAAAAATTAGGCTAACCATTCATCAACACAATCAAACGTACCGCAATTGCGGTACGTTTATTTTTATAGGGAAATAGCGTATAATTCGAGCATTTTTATCATAATTGAAATTAAGGTTGTCAACGTGTCAGAAAATCAAGTAAGCAAAGTGATTGAAGCAAAGGAAATTATGCAATTATTACCGCATCGCTATCCATTCTTATTGGTCGATCGGGTACTGGATTACAAAGAAGGGGAATGGTTAAAAGCCATTAAAAACATTAGCGTTAATGAACCTTGTTTTACCGGGCATTTCCCTGCTGAACCTATTTTGCCTGGAGTCTTGATTTTAGAAGCTCTGGCTCAAGCCATGGGGCTTTTGGCATTCAAAACCCATGAATTAAAAGGTGGTGAGCTTTTCTACTTCGCTGGTATTGATGAAGCCCGCTTCAAACGTCCCGTATTACCGGGAGATCAAATGGAACTCAATGTTCAAGTTATCAAAGAACGTCGCGGTATTACCGCATTTACCGGCATTGCTACGGTAAATGGCGAAGTAGCCTGCGAAGCCAAATTAATGTGTGCACGCCGCTAAACCAATAAGGGGGCATTGATGATCCATCCTAGTGCAAAAATTCATCCGACCGCAATCATTGAAGAAGGCGCGAAGATTGCAGAAAACGTACAAATTGGCCCATTTACTCTAATCGGCAAAGATGTCGAGATCGGTAAAGGTACTGTCGTACACTCCCACGTAGTAATCAACGGCATTACAAAAATTGGCGAAGATAATGAGATTTACCAATTTGCTAGTATTGGTGAAGTCAATCAAGACCTTAAATATAAAGGTGAGCCAACCCGTGTAGAAATTGGTAACCGTAACCGTATCCGCGAAAGTGTCACTATCCACCGTGGTACTGTACAAGGGACTGGCGTGACAAAAATTGGTGATGACAACCTACTAATGATCAATGTACATGTGGCCCATGACTGTATCATTAAAAATCGCTGTATTTTGGCTAACAACGCAACGTTAGCAGGACACGTAGAACTAGATGATTTCGTTGTTGTTGGTGGCATGTCTGCCATTCACCAATTTGTTATCATTGGAGCGCATGTCATGTTAGGTGGTGGTTCCATGGTCAGCCAAGATGTACCGCCTTATGTAATGGCTCAAGGCAATCATGCCCAACCATTCGGTGTAAACCTCGAAGGACTCAAGCGCCGTGGTTTTGATAAACCGACAATGCATGCCATTCGTAACGTATATAAACTCATTTATCGTAGTGGTAAAACCCTTGAGGAAGTCATGCCGGAAATTGAGCAAATCGCTCAAACTGAATCTGCTATCAGTTTCTTCGTCGAATTTTTCAAACGTTCAACGCGCGGCATTATTCGTTAATCACAATGCATTTCGACTAACCGTACTTTTGCAAGAAAGTGCGGTTATTTTTTAAGATAAATTCCATTTTATGACAATAAATACTCCTACTATCGCCATTGTTGCCGGTGAAATTTCCGGGGACATTTTAGGTGCAGGTCTGATAAAAGAACTAAAGCAGCACTACCCTAACGCCCGCTTTATCGGCATCGGTGGTCCACAAATGATTGCCGAAGGTTTTAATAGCTTATTTGATATGGAAGAGTTAGCGGTGATGGGACTAGTGGAAGTTCTCAAACACTTACCACGTTTGCTCAGTATTCGTAAAAACCTGGTCAAACAACTCTCTACTATCAAGCCCGATATTTTTATCGGCATCGATGCACCTGATTTCAATCTTGATGTGGAATTAAAACTCAAACGCCAAGGGATTAAAACTGTTCATTACGTCAGCCCGTCTGTTTGGGCATGGCGACAAAAGCGCATCTATAAGATTGCCGATGCAACAAATTTAGTACTGGCTTTTTTACCGTTTGAAAAAGCTTTTTATGACCGCTTTCAAGTGCCTTGCCGCTTTATCGGCCATACCATGGCAGATGCAATTTCGCTCACACCAAATAGAATCGAAGCCTGCCATCAATTAGGCATTGATGAACATGGCCATTATTTAGCCATTTTGGTTGGTAGCCGTGGTAGTGAAGTGGAGTTTTTAAGCGAGCCTTTTCTAAAAACAGCCCAATTGTTAAACAAACAAAACCCTGCGTTACAATTTTTAGTACCTTTAGTTAATGAAAAACGCCGCCATCAATTTCTACAAATAAAGCAACAAATTGCACCAGATTTACCATTACATATACTGGACGGAAAAGCTCGTCAGGCAATGATTGCCGCCGATGCGACATTATTAGCTTCAGGCACAGCGGCCTTAGAGGCTATGCTTTGTAAATCTCCAATGGTTGTAGGTTATAAAATGAAACCTTTTACCTATTGGTTAGCAAAGCGTTTGGTTAAAACAAAATATATTTCTTTACCGAATCTATTAGCCGATGAGATGTTGGTACCCGAATTAATTCAAGAGGACTGTAACCCACAACGACTTGCCGATGAATTACAGCCTTACCTCGGTAACGATGCAACAGCCGAAGTCAAACGGCAGGCACTCAAACAACGCTTTAGCGAATTACACAAACTGATTCAATGCAATGCCGATGCCCAAGCCGCTCGCGCAGTCATTGATTTACTGGAGGAATAATGACGGATTTCCAATACCCGGAAGGATATCAGCTATTTGCCGGTGTTGACGAGGTTGGACGCGGTCCTCTCGTGGGTGCGGTAGTCACCGCGGCGGTCATTTTAGATCCAGCTAAACCAATTGCCGGTCTCGCCGACTCCAAAAAACTATCAGAAAAAAAACGTTTAGCACTGGCTAACGAGATAAAACAAAAAGCGCTGGCTTGGGCATTAGGTCGAGCTGAGCCTGCCGAAATTGATCAACTAAATATCTTACATGCCTCAATGTTGGCTATGCAACGGGCTGTAGATGCGCTCGCGATTAGTCCACAATTTGTCTTGGTGGACGGCAACCGCATTCCTCCGCATCTCAAGCAGCCAGCATTGGCAGTGGTTAAAGGCGATGCGAAGGTTGCCGAAATCAGCGCAGCCTCCATCCTAGCTAAAGTTGCCCGGGATCAGGAAATGATGGAGCTGGATAAAAAATATCCAGACTATGCTTTTGCACAACATAAGGGGTACCCCACCAAACTCCATTTGGAAAAACTCGCCGAACTCGGCCCTTTACCGGAATATCGGCGTAGCTTCGCGCCAGTGAAAAAAGTATTAGGTTTATAACAAGAAATCGCTATGCAGACCATTTTTAATCACGCCCTTTGGAGCAGCCCGCTATTTTGGACCCTCGTTCTGTTAACAGCTGCCGTTTTTCTATTTGTCCGCAACAAAATGCGTATGGATGTTGTCGCGTTATTAGTCATGTTGTTTTTCTATACCAGCGGTATTCTTTCGATTAATGAAATCTTAGCGGGATTTAGTGATCCCAATATTATCCTGATTGCTTTATTGTTTGTAGTTGGTGAGGGCTTAGTACGTACCGGCATTGCCTACCAGGTCAGCGATTCAATTCTACGTTTTGCTAAAAACAGTGAAGTGAAGGTACTTATTTATCTAATGCTTTCGGTTACCGGCCTCGGGGCATTTATGAGCTCTACCGGTGTGGTTGCAGTATTTATTCCGGTGGTATTGATGATCTGCCGACAAATGAATATTCCTCCTAAACGCTTAATGATGCCACTTTCCGTAGCCGGCCTGATAAGCGGTATGATGACGCTGATTGCCACACCGCCAAATCTGGTGGTTAACGCAGAACTACTCCATGATACCGGTCTACGTTTGCGTTTTTTTGATTTTACCCCTATCGGTTTAGTGATTTTATTATTAGGTATCGGTTATATGTTGCTGGCGCGTCGTTGGTTAGCCTCCCCTGCTGATGCTCAATCCGTTGATAATAATACCCGTTCGATGATCGAGCTAATTGATGAATATGGTATCCGCCAACGTACCAAACGTTTTGTGGTGCGTCACGGCTCGCCTTTTATCGGAAAAACCCTCGATCAACTCCATCTACGCTCCTCCTATAAACTCAACGTTTTAGCCATTGAGCGTTGGAAACATTTCCGCCCTCGCTACAGCATGCCGCTCGGCACTTCGGAAATCAAAGAAAAAGATATCTTAATGATCGACATCGGTAATCCGGAATTTGACATTGCGGCATTCTGTCAAGAATTTCTGCTAGAACCGGATGAAATCAAAACCCAATCCTTTGCCGAGCACGCTAAATCCATCGGTATGGCAGAGCTTACTCCCGCTCCGGAATCAGCCTGTATCGGTAAAACTACCGCTGAGTTATCTTTTCGAACTCGTTATGGGTTGAATGTAGCCGGCATCAAACGAGACGGCGAATTACTGCCCGATAGTTTCAGCGGAGCGCCATTTAAATTAGGTGATTTAATTTTGGTTATCGGTGACTGGAAACGCATCGAAGAATTAATGGCGGTGCAAAATAAGGACTTCTTTGTATTACATTATCCGAAAGAAATGGACCGCGCCGTCCCCGCGGCCAGCCAAGCACCGCTCGCCCTCTTATCCATCTTAGTGATGGTTTTTCTAATGATTACAGGTATCGTGCCAAACGTAATTGCAGCGCTTATCGGCTGCTTATTACTCGGCTATTTCCGCTGTATCGACAGTCAAAGTGCTTATCAATCCATTCATTGGCAAAGTTTGATTTTAATTATCGGAATGATGCCGTTCTCAATCGCCCTACAAAAAACCGGCGGGATCGCCTTAGCTGTGGATGGCATGTTGCAGCTGGTACAGGGGTGGAGCATGTATGCGGTGCTCATGGTGTTATTCTTATTCACCGCCGTTGTTGGACTCTTTATCTCCAACACTGCTACGGCAATTTTAGTCGCACCAATTGCTATCAGCTTAGCGGAAAAACTTTCCATGTCACCTATTGCATTTGCTATGGTGGTCGCTATTGCCGCCTCCAGTGCCTTTATGACACCGGTCTCTTCACCGGTAAATACCATGGTGCTTGGTCCCGGCGGTTACCGTTTCAGCGACTTCATTAAAATCGGTGTCCCTTTCACCCTGCTGGTCATGTTAGTTACGGTTTTCCTTGTTCCTTTACTTTTTCCTTTCCAAGGCTAATCGGCCAAACTATTTATTTACTCTGGCACTCATATACGAGCGCCCTATTTCCCCTGAACATCCAACTTTTAAACCATCCCTAATAAAATCAATTACTTACACCTTATTTTAAGAAAAAATTTAAGATTCTAAAGAGGCGTTTCGCTTGCTGATTTAATGCCATTCTAAATAGTCGATTCATTCATATTCATCGTTTTTAGTCACAAAGGACTTTTTTAAACACTTGTAATAAAATCAATCACTTAGCATATATTTTTGAAAAAACATTGATTTTCACGGGGGCATTTAAGACAGAAAAAAACCGCATTTGAGTCAGCCCAAATGCGGTTGTTATTTTTATGGTGAATTAATGTTGTTCGTTAATGTGTCCTTCAATCGGTTTCACATTTTCATCGAACTCCGGTAATGGTTTATGTTCGCTTGCGATGTAAGAATAAATCACTGGCAATACGAACAAGGTAAACAATGTACCGATAGCCAAACCTGCCACGATAACAATACCAATACTAAAGCGCGATACCGCACCGGCACCTGTTGCATAAAGCAACGGTACAAGACCGGCAATCATCGCTGCGGTTGTCATTAGAATTGGACGTAAACGTACTTTAGCCGCCTCGGTAATAGCTTCAACCCGGGTTTTACCGTGGTTTAATTGCTCTTCTTTGGCCACTTCACACATCAAAATACCGTGTTTCGTGATAAGACCAACTAAGGTAATCAAACCAACCTGTGAGTAGATATTTAGCGTCGAGCCTGCTGTACCAATAAACCCGAAGATATTTAGAGCCAACAAGGCGCCACTCACCGCTAAAGGTACAGAAATCATAATCACGATTGGATCGCGAATTGATTCAAACTGAATCGCCAAAACTAAGAAAATAATCACTACAGCAAGTAAGAACGTTACTGCAAGTGCGTTACCCTCTTGCACTAACTGACGGGCTTCACCTTTAAAGTCGTAGTTATAGCCTTGTGGTAAGCTATCCTTGGCATTGTCTTGTAACCATTGGATCGCATCACCAACCGAAGTCCCCGGCATCGGTACTGCACTAATCACCGCAGAATTTAACTGGCTGAAGCGCGGTAAGGAACTTGGTTGTGGCTCAAGTGTAGCAGTCACTAAGCTACTTAATGGCACGGAGGTACCGTCTGCAGCTGAGATGTAGTACTTATTAAAGCTTTCCGGTGATAAACGGTTGTCTCGTTTTACTTGGGAAATAATTTTATAAGCTCGGCCATCAATATCCACGCGTTCAATAGTTGCCGCAGATAAGAAACTCCCTAACGTACGGCTGATTTGTTGCATGGTAATACCGTAACTACCCGCTTTTTCACGGTCGATCTTAATGCGCATTTGTGCCGTATCAAATTTCAGATCGAGATTGGTATACACAAACTTGCCGGATTTTTGCATATCCTCTAAGAATTTACCGGCAACCTTGGCCAAATCACCATATTCTTGAGATGTGCTGATCACAAAGCCAATTGGTGGCCCTTGTTCACCGGTTTCAATTTCAGGGAACGCGAAGCCTTGTACAGATACTTCAGGAATCGCTTTTGCTTTAGCATTTAATTCATTCAGGATTGCCGCTTGGCTTTTTGAGCGTTCTTTCCAGTCTTTTAACGTAATTACGTTTAACGATTGGTTAGCGTTTGGTGCACCTGAAATGGTCATTGCAAACTGCACTTCCGGTGTATTCGTTAAAATCTCCTGATAAGGTGCCATAGCTGCCTGCACATAATCCACGTTCACATTAGAAGGTGCTGAACCGATAGCCAAGAATGCGCCTTTGTCTTCCGGTGGGGTTAATTCACTCGAAAGTGATTTAAACAATACCGGTAAGGTTGCAAAGATAATCGCTGCAAACACAAGCATACATTTACGATTCATCATCACTAAATCAAGCGCATAACCATAAACAGCATTCAATTTGCTAAGTGTATGCTCTACACGTTGCTCCAATTTACTTGGAGCCGCATTGGATTTCAGCAATTGGCTGGTCATCATTGGTGAAAGGGTTAACGCCACAATACCGGAGATAAATACCGCCCCCGCTAAGGTCAAGGCAAACTCCTTAAATAATGTGCCGGTAATCCCGCCCATTAACGCCATTGGAGAATATACCGCAATCAAGGCAATCGTCATAGAAATCACCGGCACGGCGATTTCACGGGTGCCGATAATCGCTGCACGGAATGGTGTTTCCCCAAGCTTGATATGACGGTCCACGTTTTCTAATACAACGATCGCATCATCCACCACCAAACCGATGGCTAGAATCAAGGCTAACAAAGTCATCAAGTTAATGGAGAAATCAAAGGATTGCAGCAACATAATTACCCCGATCAAGGAAATCGGAATGGTAATAATCGGAATTAAAATCGCCCGGAATGAACCGATAAACATGGTGATCACCACCAATACGATCACCGTCGCTTCGATAATGGTTTTTACCACTTCATTAATTGAGTTATTAATTGCAATCGTGCGGTCATATAAAATATCCGATTGAATAGCATCCGGTAGATTATTCTTAATGCTTTCATACAACGGACGGATTTTAGCTGCAACGGTGAGTGGGTTCGCTGATGAAGTTGGGTTAATCGCTAATACAACAGAATCAGCACCATTCGCTACCGCACGTGAGGTATCACTTGATTTATTTAACTCAATATCGGCGATATCGCGTAAACGCACCAATTTATCACCACTAGAGGTTACGATTAAATTTCTTAACTCTTCAACGGATTTGGTGGTGGTTTCCACTTTGTTTTTATAGGTCACAAAATAACCATTATCATTACCTGCCGCAGTTTGTACGTTATTTGCCGATAACGCCGACATCACCTGAGTTGCCGAAAGATTTTGTGCAGCCATTTTTTCCGGATCAAGCCAAATCCGCAATGCGTATTCAGAAGCCCCGAAAACATTTACACTCGCCACCCCTTCTACGGTAAAGAACTGAGGTTTGACTACGCGTTGAATATAGTCAGTCACTTGGCTTGCATCGAGTTTGCTAGAACGGAAACTAATATACATAATTCCCGAACCACCGGTAGAGGAAGAAATTGTCGGATCTTCAATCCCACTAGGCAACTCGGAACGCACCGAGTTTACCTTGGCTAATACATCCGCCAATGCCGCATTCGGATCCGTATTCAATTTCATTTTTACGGTTACCGTTGAAGAGCTTGGGCTAGAACTGGAGGACATATAATCCACGTTATCCGCTTGTGCCACCGCTTCTTCAATTTTTGAGGTCACAAACGCTTGAATTAAGTTTGCATCCGCCCCCGGATAAGCCGTGCTCACCGTAATTACCGTAGTGGTCATTTTCGGATATTCACGCACCGCCAATTTCGAGATGGCCTGTAATCCTAAAATAATGATTAACAGGCTAATCGAAACCGCTAAAACAGGGCGACGAATAAATATATCGGTAAATCTCATTCGCTTTTCCTAATTAAAGATTGGTTTTCTTCGCCGGTTGTTGCGTACCCACGCCTTCTTTATCGGCAACGGAAACTAAAGCACCATTGCTTAAGTTTTGTTGGCCTCCGGTCACAATTTTATCGCCTACTTTCACTTCATCGCCTTTTAATTGCGCATAAATGCCTTGACGATCCTTAGTAAAGACGGTGATTGATTTCGCACGGTACATATTTGCGGCTTTCTCTGCACCACCTAATTTCTCAATATCTTCGTCAGAAAGTGCGGTCAACACATAAAGAGATTCGCCATACATGTTGTAACTCACCGCCACTTGTGGCACTACAATTTGGCTATGTTCGGTCGGTAAAGCCACGTTTAAACGGGTAAACATACCGGAGAGCAATTTTGCACCGTCTTCCGGCTCAAAGGTTGCTTGAACATCAATCAAACCGGTCGAAGTATTGATCGCAGGCTCAATAGCGGTGATTTTTGCAGCAAAGGTTTCACCTTTACGGGCATCAGCAGTAGCCGTCACTTTTTGCCCCACATGCAGTCTATCCAACAAATTCTGCGCAATAGCGAAATCGACTTTCATAGAAGAACGATCTTCAACACGTACAATTTCCGTACCTACATTGACATATTGCCCAACATTCACTTTCACAATACCGGCTTTACCATCGAAAGGTGCCACAATTTGACGACGCTCAATAGCCGCTTTTAAAGAATTGATATTAGCAGCCTGAGCATCATAGGCGGCTTTGGCACTATCCAGTTCCTGACGGGATACCGAACCGCTGGCAATCAAGCTAGCATAACGTTGATAGGTCGCCCGTAATGAAGGTAACTGGGCTTCAGCGGCCGCTAAACTAGCTCGCTCAACAGAGCTATCCAATTCAACCAACAAATCGCCTTTTTTCACCTGCTGGCCGTTGCTGACTAATACTCTTGCTACCGTTCCGGCATTCTGCGAACTTAACATAGCTCCTTGATTTGGACGAACAAGACCGGTCGTTTCAATTACCGGCGTCCACTCGGATGCCGCTACGGTCATAGCGGTTACAGGAGATGCCGTTTCCGGCTTATTGGCCAAGAACTCTGCGATACCTTTTGCTTTCATCTGATTCATAAAAATCATCGCAGCAAAAATTAACACAAACACGCCCAACGCTAATTTCAAAAAGAAAACATGCGAACGCTTTGGTCGTTGAGATTGAGTTATACTCATTTGGAAAACTCCGTTAAAACATAAAGTTACAGGTTATTTCTGAATTGCCCGCCAAGAACGGTCAACCACAGATTCCAGAATTTCATCGGTAATCTCCGATTGAAAAAATTTAAAGTCTGACGCTACTGCCATGGCGGTTTTCAGACTTAACATAAATAAAATATCGTTTGATAAATCAGCGAGGATTCCGGACTCTCGTCCCTGTTCGCAAAAGCGATCCCAGCAGGAATGTTTCGGCTCCCGACAAATATCTACAAATTCAGGGAGTGATCGGTATTGATTAATATTGCAAAGAATCGTCGGATTGTTCTGCAAAAACCGCCAGATATTCCACCACATAGTGCGATATTGGTTAAACAATGGCTGATTTTCATCAACATCTTGTTCAATCGCCATTATAAATTGGCAAAACACCTGACGGGCAAAGTTCGTCAACAGCTCATCTTTATTTTTAAAATACAGATAGATCGTTCCCGCAACGATACCTGCTTCTTTAGCCAATTTATGCATCGATAAATGATGCAAACCCTCTTTGGCCATTAGGCGATCAGTGGCGGCAAAAATCTGTGCGCTCAAATCAGCTTTTGTCTGTCGCATAATAAAATTTTTCTAGGATTTAAATGAAGAAAGGAACATTTGAAACGATAAGAATTGATTATCACAGCCCAAATGAATGAACGTTCATTCTATGGATTTTTACCCACTTGGCAAGGAGTTATTTGAAAACGCCCCCGAGTTTTTTAACATTTTGCCGAAAATAGAAGCTAAGTCATTGATTTTATTAGAGGTAAAAATAAAACCGCAAATCTCACGATTTTGCGGTTTTATCTGAAGGTTACATACCGATAACAACACAGCCAATTACTGATTTGGCTTTTTCCTGCACTTGAACAGCACCATCCCGGGAAGCAAAGGGGCCAACCCGCACCCGATTCCATTCGCCGCTAACAACCACTTGGGCATTCACGCCGACCATAGCCAAACGGCCCTGCAAACTTTCGGCCTGAGTGCGATTTTTAAAAGCTCCACATTGCAAACCAAATTTTTTCTCACCACTTGCCGCATCGGTTTTCACTTCTGCCTTCTTGGCAGTTTCAATTTTCGCCGGTTCATTTTTCGGCTGTGGCTGCTGTGCAGTTTCCACTTTCACTTCCGGTTTCTTCACCGGTTCCGTTTTTTTCACCGCTTCAGGTTTCACCACTTGAGCTGGCGTTGCTGCTGTTTCAGTTTTAGTTGCTGCTTCCACTTTCGCGGCTAATTCCGCTTTTGCCTGCGCTTCTAATTTTTTCGCTTCTTGGGCTTTTTGCTCTTTTTCCATTTGCAGCAACACTTCACGTTGCTCTTTGGTCAAGCGCATGTTTTTTTCCACCGAATTTTGGTTATTGTCCACCGGTACAGTGCGGGTTTCCAACGCTTGGATATAACTCCACACCTCCTCCGGACGATTCGGCAGAACGCTTTTCGGTTGCGTTTTTTCTACTACGGCCGGTGCTGGAGTTACCGGCTCAGGGGTTTTCGAACGCAATAAAAACAGACCGCCTGCAAAGGCGATTACCACCGCTAAAGCGATTAAGATTAAGAGAGTTTTATTGGCTTTTTTGCCTTTTTTCTTTTTGTTGTTACCGCGCTGACGGGCGGCAAAGTCGCGATGAGCCACTATATTAAGATCCTAACTGTTAATGGGGTAAAAACCGCCAAAAAATTTATCCGATGAAAAACCGGCCAATTCTACTGAAAATTGCCCCGTTTCGCTAGAGGGACGGGCGTATTTCAATACGATTAGCTTAAATCCTGAGGATCCACATCCAACGCCAAACGCACCGAAGAACCTTTCAATGTCTGTCCTCGATAAGTCTGTAACAGTAATTGCAAGGCGCGTCGCGATGGATGTTGCAACAACAATTGCCAACGATATTGCCCGGCTTTCTTACTAAATGGCGCCGGCATCGGTCCTAAAATCTGCAATCCTGCCACCTGCTGTCCGCGTACAAAATCAGCTATCCGTAATAATGTTTGTTCCGCTTCATCACTATGACGCGCCTGTGCCTTGAAAAGAGCTTGAAAACTAAACGGGGGTAAACCCATTTGTCGGCGTTGTTGAAGACACTGCTCAGCAAAAGCTGTATATCCCTTGGCTAACAAGGTTGTGAGTAGCGGGTGATCAGGATAATGGGTTTGTAATACCACTTCCCCCGCTTTTTCAGCCCGTCCGGCGCGACCTGCTACCTGCACATATAATTGGGCAAGCCGCTCCTCAGCCCGAAAGTCTAAGGAAAATAAAGCACTATCCACATTAATTAACGCTACTAGGGTCACATTTGGGAAATGATGCCCCTTTGCTAACATTTGAGTACCAATAAGGATTTGGCTTTTACCCGCATTGATATCCGCTAAGTAGCCTTCTAATTTACCTTTACGAGCCGTGCTATCCCGATCGATACGAGCTATCTGATATTGTGGAAAAATCTCCGCCAAGGCCGTTTCTAGCTGCTCAGTGCCCAAGCCGGTGGTAATCAAATTGGTGGAACCACAATCGCCACATTGCATGGGTAACGGCTTTTGGCCACCACAATGATGGCAACGCAATACACGGAGCTGCTGGTGATAGGTATAGGGTTTATCGCAATGGCGGCAAGTCGCAATCCAACCACACTCATGACACAGTAATACCGGAGCAAAGCCACGACGATTGAGGAACAACAACACTTGGTTGCCCTTTTCCAAATGCTCGCGCATTTTATTTAGTAAAGGTTGCGACAGCCCCTGTTGTACCCTTTGATGTTTCAAATCAATGACCGTTTGTCGTAATGCATTGCCGGAAGCCGCACGGCGGGCTAATTGCAGATGTTGATACTTGCCGTTATGCACATTATTTAGGCTTTCCAAGCTTGGGGTTGCAGATCCCAAGATGATCGGAATCGCCATTTTTTGCGCTAGCACTACCGCTAAATCTCGCGCATGATAGCGCCAACCGTCCTGTTGTTTGAAGGAACCATCATGTTCTTCATCTAAAATGATCAAACCTAAATCGGCAAATTGGCTAAATAGTGCGGAACGGGTACCAATCACAATCGCACTTTCGCCATTGCGCGCACGTTCCCACACCTGTAAACGCTCACTATCATTTAAATTAGAATGCAACACATCAATGCGAACATTAAAGCGGCTATTAAAACGCTCAACGGTTTGTGGCGTTAAACCGATTTCCGGTACCAACACCAATACCTGTTTACCTTGTTTTAAAATCTCTTCAATATATTGCAGATAAATTTCCGTTTTCCCTGAGCCGGTCACACCATCTAGCAACCATACATTAAAACCTTGCTGAAATTGCAGTTGGCTAAAGGCCAAGGCCTGCTGTTTATTGAGGGTTAGACGGTCGTTAGCATTCACTAAGGGTTGCTCACCTAACGCTTGCTGCCAGCTTTGCCGAATGATCGGTTGGCTTACCTGGCACACCCAATTTTTCCCCACGAGAGCCGACCACAGTGCGCTACTAAACGGATTATTACCTTTCTCTAATTCACCATCGCATAAGGCTTGCAAGGCTTCTTGTTGTTTCTTGGCACGTTTTGCCCAATGTTCGATTAATGCTTGTTCACCGAGCGCCGTCAAACGCCATACAACCCGCTCCGTGGCCGTCAACGGCTCACCGTTACGCAATTTAACCGGTAATGCCTGCAACAACACTTCACCAATCGGTGCCTGATAATAATCCGCCGCCCAATGAAGCCATTGCCAACTCACCGAATTAAATAAAGATTGTTCATCCAATAAACAATCGATGGATTTGAGTTGGCTTGGTGTGATATCGGATTCAGCCGGTAATGCCGCGACGATCCCTACCTTATGTTGCCGGCCGAAAGGAACTTTCACCCGCGCACCAACAACAATCGGCAAATCGTCCGCACACCAATAATCAAAATATTGCGCTAAAGGCACCGCCAAAGCGACTCGTACAATCTTCATGAATGCCAAATACTCAGAAAACTCAAAAAATTGCCGGCATTATACGCAAATCGTTCACAAAGATCTTGGCGCAGGGTATTTTCGTGTATAATCGCAGGCCGATTTTTTCATTAAAGATAAACAAATGACCGATTTAAACGCTGTTTTTGCCGATCAAAAACGTAAAACCGTCGAAACCGCCGAGTTTACCGAAGATGGCCGCTATAAACGCCGCGTCCGCAGTTTTGTGTTACGTACCGGCCGCCTGAGCGATTTCCAGAAAAACATGATGGTGGAACACTGGCCGCACTTGGGCTTGGATTACCAAAACACGCCTTTTGATTTCCAAGCAATTTACGGTAACGATAAGCCGGTTATCTTGGAAATTGGCTTCGGGATGGGAAAATCCTTGGTGGAAATGGCCGCCGCGAATCCCGATAAAAATTACTTAGGGATTGAAGTCCATACGCCTGGAGTCGGTGCCTGTATCGCTTATGCAGTAGAAAAAGCTGTAACCAACCTGCGGATAATTTGCCATGATGCAACGGAAATTCTACGTGATGCCGTTGCTGATGCGAGCCTTGGCGGTCTACAGCTATTCTTCCCGGATCCGTGGCATAAGGCCAAGCACCATAAACGTCGCATCGTACAACCCCCGTTTGTCGCTCAAGTCGTACAAAAATTGCAGCCGAACGGCTTTATTCATATGGCGACCGACTGGGAAAATTATGCGGAACAAATGTTGGAAGTGCTATCTGCCAACCCACATTTAACAAACACGGCTCCTCAGGACTTCATTCCACGTCCCGATTTCCGCCCGCTCACCAAATTCGAAGCGCGCGGCCATCGGCTAGGGCACGGTGTTTGGGATCTGTATTTTATTAAGCGTTAACCCACTCGGCCTCATTTTCAACAACTATCAATAAAATCAATGACTTATGATTGATTTTTAGAAAAACTTTATAAATTCAGGGGGCGTTTGGAACCTCCAAACAACTGAATTTCTACCACAAAATAGGAGAAACAACATGGCAACTCGCAATCAACGCCAACGTAAAAAAATGCATTTGGCTGAATTCCAAGAATTAGGCTTTTTAGTCAACTGGCAATTCGCTGAAGGCACCAGCCTTGAAACAATCGATGACACCGTAGATCGTTTTATCGCCGAAGTTGTACAACCAAATGGCTTGGCCTATGAAGGTAGCGGCTATTTACATTGGGAAGGCTTAGTTTGCTTAGAGAAAATCGGTAAATGCGATGAAAGCCACCGTCAATTAGTTCAACGATGGTTGGAAAAGAATGGTTTGCAACAAATCGAAGTTAGCCAATTATTCGATATTTGGTGGGATTACCCGGCTAAATAATCCATAAAAAAGGCACTCAAAAAAGGCGATATAAAATCGCCTTTTTTCTTTGTTTTTTAACAATTTATTTACATTCAACGCTATTTTTTTAACCTCAATTTAGACCGGGATCAAAAAAAACATTTCTTTTTGCCAATCTACCCATTTTAGGTAGTTCCTATTCCCCTATTAGCACCGCATAATGCCCCGCCGAAATCATAGTAAAAACGAATAAAAATGACTGAAATGAGCGATCAATCCATCTCCCGACGACACTTCTTGCGCGGTGAGTTTTTGTCCTCATTAAAACCCGAACACAAACAATTGCAACAAACCGATTATCTACGCCCACCTTGGGCCATTAACAATGCGGATTTCGTTGAAAATTGTACCCGCTGTGGTGATTGTATACTGGTTTGTGAAACCAACATTATCGTTAAAGGTGAAGGTGATTTCCCTGAAATTCGCTTCGATAAAGGCGAATGTACTTTTTGTCAAAAATGCGTTTTAGTTTGCCAGCAACCCATTTTTCGTCCATTAGAAGAACAACCTTGGGCGCATAAAATTGAAATTACATCGCAATGCCTAAGTGAAAAACGGGTTGAATGTCGCAGCTGCCAAGATAACTGCCCAACTGCTGCTATTCGCTTCCGATTACAATTGGGCGGTGTTGCAAAACCCATACTAAATTTGGAAAGTTGTAATGGTTGTGGGGCATGTTTAAGCGTGTGTCCGACAAAAGCGATTAAAATTATTAATTTTGAAGTTAACAAAAATGAGTCAATTTAGCGAAAACGAGAACTGGTATGTATGCAGCATTGTGGTGCAGGCCAGACCGGAAAAACTCAATCAAGTCAAAGCGGCTATTTTAGCCATTCCAACGGCTGAAATTCACGGTGAGAAAGCCGATGAAGGTAAATTGGTGGTTACCCTTGAAAGTAACCGCCAACTAGCGTTAGCAGATCTTATGGATGAAATTAAAGACATTCCGGGCGTGATTGTTGTGTCTTTAATTTCGAATTATTTAGATGAAAAATAAAATGATTGGACGTACATCAGCTTTATTTGTGCGTACTGAAATTTAACAACGAGTGGGGAAAACTATGGAACTTAATCGTAGAGATTTTATGAAAGCCAATGCTGCGCTTGCTGCAGCTGCGGCTGCCGGTATGACCATCCCTGTTAAACAGGTCGATGCGGCAGAAGATATGGGCATCAAATGGGATAAAGCACCATGTCGTTTCTGTGGTACAGGATGTAGCGTATTGGTAGGAACTAAAGACGGTCGTGTTGTTGCCACCCAAGGTGACCCAGATGCAGAGGTAAACCGCGGTTTAAACTGTATCAAAGGTTACTTCCTTTCTAAAATCATGTACGGTGCAGACCGTGTACAAACTCCGTTATTACGTATGAAAGACGGCAAATTCCACAAAGAAGGCGACTTTACACCGGTTTCTTGGGATCAAGCTTTCACCATTATGGCGGAAAAAATCAAAGATATCTTGAAGAAAAAAGAACCAAATGCTGTAGGGATGTTCTCTTCAGGCCAAACCACCATCTATGAAGGCTATGCAAAAGTAAAACTTTGGAAAGCCGGTCTTCGTTCTAATACTATCGATCCTAATGCTCGCCACTGTATGGCATCTGCAGCGGTTGCGTTTATGCGTACCTTTGGTATGGATGAACCAATGGGCTGCTATAACGATATCGAAAAAACCGATGCGTTTGTGCTTTGGGGTTCAAACATGGCGGAAATGCATCCAATTTTATGGTCGCGTATTTCTGACCGTCGTCTTTCAGATGATAAAGTGCGTGTTGTGGTAATGTCTACTTTCGAACACCGTTCTTTTGAATTAGCTGATGTGCCTATCGTATTTAATCCACATTCAGACCTTGCAATCCTTAACTACATCGCAAACTACATTATCCAAAACGATAAAGTAAACTGGGATTTCGTTAATAAACATACCAAATTCAAACGTGGTGAAACCGATATCGGTTATGGTTTACGCCCAGAACACCCACTTGAAGTTGCAGCAAAAAATCGCAAAACTGCGGGTAAAATGTATGACTCCGATTTCGAAGAATTTAAGAAAATCGTTGCGCCTTATACATTAGATGAAGCTCACCGCATTTCTGGTGTACCAAAAGATCAGCTTGAAACCCTCGCGAAGATGTATGCAGATCCAGAACAAAACTTAGTTTCTTTCTGGACAATGGGCTTTAACCAACATACCCGTGGTGTGTGGGTTAACCACATGATCTATAACGTACACTTGCTTACAGGTAAAATTTCTAAACCTGGTTGTGGCCCGTTCTCATTAACTGGTCAACCTTCAGCCTGTGGTACAGCACGTGAAGTCGGTACTTTCGTTCACCGTTTACCGGCGGACATGGTGGTGACCAATCCTAAACACGTTGAAATCACTGAGAAAAAATGGAAATTACCAAAAGGTACCATTCCAACTGTACCTGGATACTCTGCTGTACAACAAAGCCGTGCATTAAAAGATGGCAAATTAAACTTCTTATGGCAACTTTGTACCAACAACATGCAAGGCGGTCCAAACATTAATGAAGAAATTTTCCCAGGCTGGCGTAACCCTGAAAACTTCATCGTTGTTTCAGACCCTTACCCATCCGTTTCTGCGGTTGCTGCTGACTTAATTCTTCCAACTTGTATGTGGGTAGAAAAAGAAGGGGGCTATGGTAATGCAGAACGTCGTACCCAATTATGGCGTCAACAAGTAAAAGGCCCGGGTGAGTCTCGTTCTGACTTATGGCAAATTGTTGAATTCTCTAAATACTTCAAAACGGATGAAGTATGGGGTGAAGAGTTATTAGCTCAAATGCCTGAATATCGTGGCAAAACTTTATATGAAGTGCTTTACGAAAATGGTGAAGTAAACAAATTTAAAGTACCAACAGATGTTCCGGGATACATCAATGATGAAGCGGATCACTTTGGTTACTACTTACAAAAAGGCTTATTCGAAGAATACGCTGACTTCGGTCGTGGTCATGGTCATGACTTAGCACCATTCGATACTTATCACCAAGTACGTGGTTTACGTTGGCCGGTTGTTGACGGTAAAGAAACCTTATGGCGTTACCGTGAAGGCTTTGACCCGTACGTTAAAGCAGGCGAAGATGTTGCTTTCTACGGTTATCCAGATAAAAAAGCAATTATCTTAGGTGTGCCTTATGAAGACCCTGCAGAATCACCGGATGAAGAATATCCATTATGGTTATGTACTGGTCGTGTACTTGAGCACTGGCATACCGGTACTATGACTCGTCGTGTACCTGAATTACACCGTGCGTTCCCGAACAACTTAGTTTGGATGCACCCAGCGGATGCAAAAAAATATGGCTTACGTCATGGGGATAAAGTGAAGTTAATTACTCGTCGTGGTGAAATGGTTTCTTACTTAGATACCCGTGGTCGTAACAAATGTCCTCAGGGCTTAATTTACACCACCTTCTTTGATGCAGGTCAGCTTGCTAACAAATTAACTTTAGATGCAACCGACCCAATTTCAGGCGAAACCGACTTCAAAAAATGTGCGGTTAAAGTTGTTAAAGCGTAAATACAGCTGTAAGGGCGTAGCAAGTACGCCCCTATATTAAATTTACGAACTACCAACAAGAGCGATTGAACTAAACAACGCTGTTGTGAAAGCAAATCGCTTATAAAAGGAAACGCTGATGAAACTTGATCCCAACCGTCGTCAATTTTTAAAAAATGTGACCCGAACGGCTGTCGGAGTGTGTGGTGTAGGCGTCATTCTTGGCTTACAGCAACAACAAGCTAAAGCAAAAGAAGGCGTCGCCTTACGTCCACCCGGTGCATTACCGGAAAAGGATTTCTTGGCTGCTTGTACCCGCTGCGGACAATGTGTCCAAGCGTGTCCATATGATATGTTGTATCTAGCCTCGCTAATTTCTCCAATGGAAGCCGGCACACCTTATTTTATCGCTCGGGATAAACCTTGCGAAATGTGTCCGGATATTCCTTGTATGAATGCCTGCCCAAGTGGTGCGTTAAGTGAAGAACTTAAAGACATCAATGATGCGAGAATGGGGTTGGCGGTTTTGCTAGACCATGAAACTTGTCTTAACTGGCAAGGTTTACGTTGTGATGTTTGTTATCGTGTTTGTCCATTAGTGGATAAAGCAATTACGCTCGAACGTGTGCACAATGATCGTACGGGAATTCATGCGAAGCTTATTCCAACTGTTCATTCCGATGCTTGCACCGGATGTGGTAAATGCGAACAAGCTTGCGTATTAGAAGAAGCGGCAATTAAAGTCTTACCGATGGATATCGCCAAAGGCTTACTCGGCCGCCACTATCGCTTAGGCTGGAAAGAAAAACAAAACGCTGGAAAATCCTTAATTGAGGAACAACATCCGGATGGTTTACGTCCAGCAATGGATGCTCGTATGCCGGAAGGCTTACATGAGCCGGTTTATCAGCCAATGCAGGTTCAACCAAACCAAAAAGTGGCAACGCCGAATCGTGCAACAATGGATTATGTACCTAATCCAACAACGGTACCGGAAGCTGAGCAATTTCCAAATCTGGACTTAAACATTAAGGGGGTTAAATAATGGCTGAAAAATATACCCCGAATAAACCCAAAGATGCAGGCTTAGAAGCTCGTCAAAAACTGGGGTGGTGGCATGCATATCGCTTTTTGATTCTACGACGAATTAGCCAATTGAGCATTATTTTGATGTTCTTAAGCGGCCCGATTTGGCAGTTTTGGATTCTAAAAGGCAATTACAGCTCAAGTATGCTTTTGGATACTGTGCCATTTACAGATCCATTGATTACCGCTGAAAGTTTAGTGACTGGTTATTTACCAGAAATCACAACGATCATCGGTGCCTTGGTCATTGTCATATTCTACGCCATCGTTGCCAGCAAAGCCTTTTGCAGTTGGGTTTGCCCAATGAACATGGTCACCGATGCAGCAGCTTGGTTACGTAGAAAATTGGGTATTCGCCAATCACTTAAAATCTCACGCCAACTTCGTTATGTAGTTTTAGCGATGATTCTAGTTGGTAGTGCGATAACCGGCACTCTCTTATGGGAATGGATAAACCCTGTTGCAGCCTTTGGCCGCGTGTTCGTTTTCGGAACGGGGGCGACTCTTTGGTTAGTAGCAGTCATTTTCCTATTTGACTTACTGGTTGCCGAACATGGTTGGTGTGGTCACCTTTGCCCAATTGGCGCGATGTACGGCGTGATTGGAGCCAAAAGCCTAATCAAAATCAACGTGATTGATCGTAATCGCTGTGACCGTTGTATGGACTGCTATAACGTCTGCCCTGAACCGCAAGTGTTACGCCTTCCTTTACACGGAGATGCAGAAGATAGCCAAATTGTGTTAGCAAAAGATTGTATAACCTGTGGACGTTGTATTGACGTTTGCCCTGAAAATGTATTTACGTTTGGTTCTCGTTTTGAGAAACAAGTTAAAATTAAAAATATTTAATGGAGTGGATTTCATGAAAAAAACATTTATTTTCATGCTGGCTTTATGTAGCGGATTGGCGTTTGCCGATGCTCCGCAAGTTGCAAACAGCATTGATAAAACTGCAGAAAGTATTGCACCTGCATTTACTAATCCTTATAAAGATGCGGGCAATATCCCTGTGACCTTCCCTAACCAACCCCCACTTGTTCCACACAGTATTCGTGGTTTACAAGTCACTAAGAATGCCAACCAATGTTTAGGTTGTCACTCTCCGGATGTTGCTCCAACAACCGGTGCACCTCGCGTACCGGAAAGCCATTTCCTTACTCGCGATGGACAAAAAACAGAAGGCACCTCACCACGTCGTTATTTCTGCTTACAATGCCACGTTCAACAAACCGACGTGAACCCAATTATTCAAAATAAATTTGAAACCATTCGTCAGATGCAAGGTAAATAAGGAGCAACACCATGATTAAATCAAGCATTCAAAAAGTCTGCCGTTGGTTACGCTCACCAAGCAAAATGGCTATTGGCGGCGTTATTTTATTAACCATCATTGGAACTATCGTTGGCACCAACCTATTCAATGTAGGAATGGCCACCACCAATACGGAACAATTCTGTTCAGATTGTCACACCAATGATGTTGTGCCTGAATACCAAGCGTCCGTACACTTTAGCAACCGCTCAGGTGTCAAAGCGATCTGTTCAGACTGTCATGTACCACATGAATTCGTTCCAAAAATGATCCGTAAAATGCAGGCTTCTACCGAAGTATTTGCGTACTATACGGGTAAAGTTGATACCAAAGAAAAATTTGAAAAACATCGTTTAGAAATGGCGGAACGCGAGTGGGCCCGCATGAAAGCTAATGGTTCTCAAGAATGTCGTAACTGCCATAACTTCAACGATATGGACTTTACTCAACAAAAAACTGTAGCGCAACAAATGCACGCCCTTGCACAGGAACAAAACAAAACCTGTATTGACTGTCATAAAGGTATTGCTCACAACCTTCCACACATGGAAAAAGTGCAACAAAGCTTTATTCCGGAAGACATGTTGAAAGCGCCTGAAAAAGCGGCTGATAACAAAGACGCGAAATAATCGTGATAAGCTAAAGCTTTAAAATATCTATTACCTGCACCCGAAGGTTAAGAAAAACTGATGAAGGTGCAGATTTTTTATGTATTAAGACGTTGATAGCAACACCACAAAGATTTCTCCTTAAATAAAAAAGACCGTAGTTAACGGTCTTTTTTTATGCTTTAAAACGCATTATCCGGTAATACCCGCAATGGCTGCATATCACTATCACCGACAATAACCCGGCTCGGATCGGAACGCAAGCAGCTACCGCCGTAATGACCACCAACGGTGAAGGTACAGATTTGCACATATTGATCATCCACCTGAGGTAAACACCAAAGCTGTTGGTAAATATTCTCCTGTGCACCAAATTTACCATTAGTTTCACCGAGGGTTTTCCCCTCACCAATCAGCGTCACATTATCGCCACGGCGACCGCTAATCGGTTTTTTGGCATACCCTTCAAGTTTCAGATTCTCCGTTGGAGAAAAAGAGGCTTCTAATAAATAACGATGGTTTGGGAAGAGTGACCAAAGCACCGGCAAAATCGCCTTATTACTAGGAATTGCTGTCCATAACGGTTCATACACTAAAACCTCAGGACGTAGCAACACATCGATTAAACGCACCTTATCACCGGCATAACCGGTACGAATCGGCGGAGCGGTTTCATCACCACGGGTTTCTTGGCGCAACTGTTCGATCATGGTTTCCCATGCCCAAGTCTTCCATACAGTTTGAACTAAATTATTATCATCGTCCAACAAACGCCCCCGATTATCCCAATACAATCCTTCGGTACCGTGAATAATCTTGGCGCGGAATCCCGCCTGTGCCAATGCTGTCGCCATAAATAATGAATGGTAGTCCTCTTCATTATCATGATCCTGCAAAATATGCACCAGTTTCGATGCCTCACTATGCTGCCAACAATCAGCCAATGCATTACGTAGACCATCCCCCGGATTTTCGCCTAAATTCACTCCGGCCTGCTGTGCCCAACGGGTCATAATATCGCCGGCTTCCGCATGACAGGATGCCGAATCGGCATTATATTCATATACCTTCAAACCACGTTCATCTAAACAAAAATCCAAACGGCCGGTAATGGTTTGATAACGACGATTTTGCCAAGACAGACGTAACCGTGGCCACAATACTTTCGGAATATCAAAACGAGCCAATAAATTATCGTCTTTTAAGACTTTATCAGTGGCGTGCAAATACATTAAATGCACTTCATTGGTGGCCCGAATCAGCTCCTGATGGGCACTATCAGAAATAGCAAAGTAGCGATATTGACTGCCCCGATTCACCCGATGTCCGCCCATTGCTTTTACGTAAGCCGCATCAAAGGGCTTGTGCTCATCCAGCCAAGGGCCATTAAATTGGCCGCGATCAGCAATATATTCCGCCTTAATCGGCAGTTTCTCCGCCGATGGCATTGGTTGTGGCTGACTATATTGGGTATCCGCAGTTTGTAACATCCAGCCTAAAATATGGGTGTCTTGAAAGGTATCCTGCAACCAATAGCCGCAATCATCATGGCGCAACGGTAATTCACGAGTCCATTGTTGGCCAGTTGGTAAACGACTATGGATCACATTTTGTTCGGCAATCCGAATTCTATCCGCTAACACTTCAGTTATCACCGCCACATGGCCGGTGTTTTTAAATTCCCCTCCTTCTGCCCAAATCAACAATGCACCGGCTTGTGGTGCACGCTGCGAACCGTTGGCAAAGGCCTGTAGTGGCACTAAGGCATCATCCACCACACAACGTAAAAAGCGTAAGGAGAAAATCTCGTAGGCCATGCCGACATCGGTGAATACCAATCCATAATTAAGATACAAATAGCGACGGGCAAATTCCACGCATTGCCATTTATAGCCCATGTATTCACGGCCTAAATAGCTACGAAACGCAGCATCATTGGGATATTCGGTATCGTCGGCAGTGGTGTAATCCGAGGAATAAATGGCTACGCCACCCGGCGCATAACCAAGTAGGCTACCAAAAGGATCATGGGTGACAATATTGGGGGAACGATCTGGCATAAAAAACTCCGAGTAAAAATAAAGCGCTAATCAGTATAGCGCTTTTTGCTAAGAGCCCCCAAATATCGCAATGCTCAAACGCCCCCTAGAAAAAACAAGTTTTTCCCAAAACAACATGTAACTCATTGATTTTATTAGAGTTGCATAAAAATACTTTTTTGCACAAAAAAAGGCGGGGAAAACCCCGCCTCTGTGTTGTCTTTATCGATTTTTTTCTTAATCCATTAAGCTTTCTAAAGCCCATAATTCTGTTAAGGCTTCGCGGCGGCGGATTAATTTAGCCTTTTCACCGTCTACCATCACTTCAGCCGTGCGCGGATGAGAATTGTAGTTGGAGGACATGCTGGCCCCATAAGCCCCAGCTGAACGTTGAGCAATAAAATCACCTGCCGCAATCGCCAATTGACGGCCCTTACCTAAGAAATCGGAGGTTTCACAAATCGGCCCCACGACATCATAAATGGCGCTATCACGCGGTTTGTTGCGATCCACTTCGACAATTTCCATATAGGCTTGATAAAGCGCTGGACGAATCATATCGTTCATCCCCGCATCAACAATTGCGAAGTTGCGGCTTTCGTTACTTTTTAAATAACGTACTTGGCTAACCAAAATTCCCGCATTTGCGCTGATCGCACGTCCCGGTTCAAGGATAATTTCCAATTGTGGGTAGGCTTTTAATTTATTTAATAGGGCACGCGCATAATCGCTCGGGTGTGGTGGCGTTTCACCATGGTAAGGCACGCCTAAACCGCCCCCAAAATCCAAGTGACGCAGTTCAATACCATCCTGTTGCAACTGCTCCATTAGCACTAATAAACGATCGGTCGCATCTAAAAAAGGTTGTAACTCGGTCAGCTGAGAACCGATATGACAATCCATACCGACAATTTTTACATGCGCCAAACCGGCCGCCAATTTATACACGGCCCGGGCTTCATCCACACTCACACCGAATTTATTTTCTTTCAGGCCGGTGGAAATATACGGATGAGTATGCGCATCCACATCAGGGTTCACGCGCAATGAAATCGGTGCAATCTTGCCCATTTCACCGGCAATTTGATTGATATTATGCAATTCAGCTACGGATTCCACGTTAAAGCAGCGAATCCCAACTTCCAAGGCTCGCATGATTTCTTCACGGGATTTAGCCACGCCGGAAAATACCACCTTGCCAGGCTCACCACCTGCGGCCAAGACGCGTTCCAATTCTCCCTGCGACACAATATCAAAGCCCGAACCCAATTGCGCCATCACATTCAATACGGCAATATTGGAATTGGCTTTTACCGCATAACAAATCAAATGTGGATGCGTTCCCAATGCACTATCAAACGCGTGCCAATGTCGTTCCAAGGTTGCGCGGGAATAAATATAAAGTGGTGTACCGAACTCTTCGGCAAGTTGTTGTACGGCGCGTTTTTCAGCAAACAGGCGACCATCTTGAAATTGGAAGAAATCCATAAAATATCCTGCAATAAATCGGTTTGATTAATGTTGGGCTTGATGTTTTGGCTGTTCCTGATCAGGGAAATAAAGCGGGCCTTTGACCGCACAACCGCTGATTGCAGCACAACAAACCGTGAGAAGGAAGAGGGAAATTAGCTTTTGCATAGGTTTGGTTCTCTCGATTGATAACTAAAACCGCCTTTGCCATCCCGGTCAAAGGCTTTATAATCCGCGGCATTCTATCAGATTTAGCAGAAAAATTTTTATGAATGTTGCAGAATTTCACCAAAATATCGAAGCCCTTTGGCAGAACATCGAAGAACAATTAGACGCGCAGGAAGCTGATGTGGACTGCGAAACCCAAGGTTCGGTATTTACCATCACCTTCGATAACCGTAGCCAAGTTGTTATCAACAAACAAGAACCATTACTTGAACTCTGGTTGGCGAGTCGTTTGGGCGGTTACCATTTTGTCTTTAAAAATAATGACTGGATAGCCTCCGATGGCACACGCTTCTGGGATCGCCTTAGCGAAGCCTGCGCTGCCCATGGTGCGCCGGTGCAATTTGCATGAGTGCCGAAGACGCCTCTGTCACCAATCCTAACTCATCGACCGCATTAACGGTATTGCGGTCGGTTTTCGGCTACCAGTCATTCCGTAAAGGCCAGGCTGAAGTTATCGATGCCGCACTACGTGGCCAAGATGCCTTAGTGGTCATGGCAACCGGCAATGGCAAATCCCTCTGTTATCAAATCCCCGCGCTCTGTTTTGATGGTTTGACCTTAGTCATCTCTCCGCTGATCTCACTTATGAAGGATCAGGTAGATCAGCTACAAACTAATGGCGTAGCGGCAGATTTTCTGAATTCCAGCCAAACACCCGAACAACAGCAACAGGTTCAAAATAAACTCATGTCGGGGCAGCTTAAACTGCTGTATGTATCGCCGGAAAAGGTGATGACCCATAGTTTTTTTCAATTCATCGCTGAAGCTAAAATCAGCTTTATCGCGATTGACGAAGCCCATTGTATTTCTCAATGGGGACATGATTTCCGCCCTGAATACAGCCAACTGGGCGGGCTAAAAAACGCCTTTCCACAGGCGCCAATTATGGCACTCACCGCCACCGCCGACTATGCAACCCGTCAGGATATTCTCACCCTGCTCCATTTGCAGTCACCCCATCAATATATCGGTAGTTTTGACCGTCCGAATATCCGCTACACGCTGCAGGAAAAATTTAAACCAATGGAGCAATTGCTGCGCTTTGTTCAGGCACAAAAAGGCAAAAGTGGCATTATTTATTGCAATAGTCGTAACAAAGTTGAACGCATTGCGGAAAGCTTGCGCCACAAAGGGATTGCCGCCGCGGCCTACCATGCCGGTATGGAAATTGCGGTACGCGAGAAAGTACAACAGGATTTTCAGCGCGATAATATTCAGGTTGTAGTGGCGACTATCGCCTTTGGTATGGGAATAAATAAATCCAATGTGCGCTTTGTTGCTCATTTCGATTTGCCGAAAAGCATTGAATCCTATTATCAGGAAACTGGCCGTGCCGGACGTGATGACTTGCCGGCGGAAGCGGTGCTGTTTTACGAACCCTCCGACTACGCCTGGCAACAAAAAATGCTATTGGAAAAACCGGAAACTCCACAACGACAAATCGAACAACATAAACTGGAAGCCATCGGCGAATTTGCCGAAAGCCAAACCTGTCGTCGTTTAGTGTTGCTAAACTACTTCGGCGAACATCGCCAAACCCCTTGTCAAAACTGCGATATTTGTTTAGATCCACCGAAAAAATACAATGGCTTGATCGATGCACAAAAGGTCATGTCAACCATTTATCGGGTTGGCCAATGCTTTGGGGCTCAATATGTAATTGCGGTATTGCGCGGCATGCACAATCAAAAAATCACCGAACGTGGCCATGAAAGCCTTTCGGTGTTTGGTATTGGCAAAGACAAAAGCAAAGAACATTGGCAATCGGTGATCCGCCAGCTAATTCACTTAGGTTTTATCCAGCAAGTGCTGAGTGATTTCAACCATGCAACGCTGCAATTAACCGAAAGTGCCAAACCTGTGCTGAAGGGTGAAATCGAATTGGAATTGGCACTACCGCGTATTTCTGCGATTAGCCAATTAACACGCGCACCGCAACATCGCACCGCCAATTACGACAAGGATCTGTTCGCCCGTCTGCGTTTTCTGCGTAAGCAAATCGCCGACAAAGAAAATATCCCACCCTATATCGTCTTCAACGATGCCACCTTGCAGGAAATGGCTCAATATTTGCCATGCTCCAATGCTGAAATGCTACAAATTAACGGTGTCGGCCAAATCAAATTGGATCGCTTCGGCCAAGCCTTCTTACATTTAATCCGCGAACACAAAGCTATTCTGGCACAAGCGGAAAAACAACCGGCATAACCGAAAGCAATTCATTTTTAAATCAACCATAATAAAATCAATGATTTAGCATTATTTTAAAGAAAAACGTTGATTTTCGAGGGGGCGTTTGCACGCCAAAAAGAAGGGCGTGATAAACGCCCTTTTCCAGCTTAACAGCTATTTAGTGATGGCATCCGTCCATTGGAATAATTCATCCAAATCATAATCCCCACCATGTCCGACACCCCATGGAATAGCATAATCCACGGATTTGCCGGCCATTCCCAATTTAACCGCCAATATTGCACTAATCGCATGGGAAGTATCACGATCCATTGACCCCGCACGAATTCGCCAATATCGGGTTGGGCTTTGTGCCAGATAACTCATTGGGTTCATCATTTTAATCACTTTAGCATCAGCTATTTGCCCATCCAAACTGGAATGTTGTTGGCTAAAACTGGTGAAATGGCGATTATTGACCGTACCATCACCAAACAAATTATTTTCACCGCTGCTTAAATCCAAAGCATCAAAGGCCGGTGGCGATTTCATCCGTTTGGCAGAATGCACATATCCCTGCCAATTCAGCCCACTAATTTGATTATCTTGCCATTGTAAATAGGCTACATTACGTAAATCCACGCCTGCTGCTTGGGCTTTTTGCGCACCACGTAACACTGCCGCAGCCAGATAATCCTTAAAGGAGCCATCGCCGTTGCTATCTAAGGTTAATGGATTGCCTTGCGCATCCCTTAAATTCAAGCTGTTTAAATAAGCCGGGAAAGCGGCTTTCAGCTCATCGGAGACGGCAATCTCTGCCGCACTCAAATTGCCCTTAACGGTCGCCATCTGCATAGCTTTGCTGCGATCGTTGTAGCTCTGCGCATTCAGCTTGCTCATATCCACGCGCTGATATTGGTTCACACCGTTAAACTCCCATTCATAGGCGCTATCGGCATGTTCTAGATTGGCGATCGGACAATAGGCGGACACCGCAAAAATTTGCTCAGATGCTTCCACCGCTCCCGCTTCACGCAGCGCATCAGCATAATCGGCTGATTTACCGGCGGCCCCTAAGAGGGCCGAAAGTGCCCCACCTGCGCTAGTGCCATTACTGATAATTTTATTCGCATCGCCCGGCATGAGCTTATCGTTAAAATGCAAATAACGCACCGCAGCTTTTAAATCCACAATAACGGCAGGAGCCTTACCAATATATTGTCCATCTTGTTGCAGGGTGCGTCCGCGCGCGCCAACACTAGCCACCACATAACCTTTAGCTAATGCGCTAAGAATTGCATTTGGCTTATCTCCCTGTGCACCGAATCCCTTGTCATCGTAAGCTGCCGGTTTGGCCGGCAAATAACCGCCTACTGAATTCGGCATAAAAATCGGTGCGGTTTTCGCATTAAATCCGTTAATTTCTCCGCCCTCAAAATACGCCTTTGGAATATACAATTTCATTGATTGATATGCCGGCGCTAATGGTTTTTTCACATACACCAAATTTTCATAGGCGACAAAGGCGATCTTTTGCCCATTCACTTCAGCCTCAACGGTGCGATATTGGAAATCGGGTGAAAATTTCATCTCAAAAAGATCACCGCGTTGATTGCCATAAACCGGAGTATCGGTCACCTCGGGAGTGACAGCAAGACTTTGGGCACTTAACGCGACCAAGCCTAAGCTCAAAGCTAAGCTCAGTTTCTTCATGGTTGTCTCCTTTTTCTTTGAACGCGTTTGTAGACAGCTACAGCACATAATGGTTCGTTACCAACGCCTCCTCGGATTACCAAGTTTCCCTAAAAAAATGCCCTAACCCATTGATTTTATTAGGGATGAAAATAAAACCTGAACATACCGTAAAAAACCTTCTGTAGCCTACAGATTTTTCTATTGTCGCTCCCACGGGCTTTTGCTAGAATTTCAAACCTGATTGAAATTCATTCTCAATTTTCTTTTTATTCTCATTATCAAAGGATTTCACGATGATACAATTTATCGAATTTCTGCAAGCTTACAGCGATTTCATTATTATTGGCCTTTTACTGCTGATGAGCATCATTATGCTGGCAATGGTGATTGAACGCTTCATTTTCTTTAGTCGCATTAATGTTGCTAAATATTCCAATATTCATGCTTTGGATATCGATCTCCAACGCAATATGACGATCATCTCCACCGTAGGTGCCAACGCACCTTACGTGGGGCTACTTGGTACCGTTATCGGGATTATCCTGACCTTCTATCAAATTGGTCATGGCGGGGGCGAAGTGGATGCTGGGGTCGTGATGATGCACTTATCGCTAGCCTTAAAAGCAACCGCATTAGGTATTTTGGTGGCTATCCCATCCATGATGTTCTACAACGCATTGGGCCGTAAAGCCGAAGTTAACCGCTTAAAATGGAAAGTGTTAAACGCGCAAAAAGATAAGGAATAAGCCGTGAAAAAATTTGATGAAATTAACATTATCCCATTCATCGACATTATGTTGGTGCTATTGGCGATTGTGTTGATCACCGCCTCCTTTATTTCCCAAGGAAAAATCAAGGTAAACGTGCCAAAAGCCAGTTCTAGTGTCGCCTTTAAAGCCGATGAATTGGCCAAACTACTTACTGTCACTGCAGATAAGTCATTGTATTACAATGACAAACCTATTTCTCAAGAAGACTTGGAAGCAGAAATTGCAAAATGGAATAAGGATCAGAAAGTCAGTTTAAAAATTGATGCCGAAGCCAGTTTCCAAGATTTTGTCACCATTACCGATATGTTGGCGAAAAATGATATTAAAAATGTCGCCATTGTTTCCATGAAAGATAAGGGCGCTCCGGCCAAAAAAGAGCAAAACGCGCAAGGCGCAAAAACGGAAAATGTCCCGGCCACAGGAAATAGTCAATGAACGAGCAACAAGCCAAACGATCACTTTTAGGTTTACTGGTTTCTTTACTAGTGCACGGTCTGATCGTGGGCGCTCTTTGGTGGGGTTGGCAAAAGCACGAGGAAGCAGCCAATTCCATGCCTGGTGAAATCTCAACCACTATCTCGATGGAAATGATCCAAGGCATGCGTATGGAAGAGCCCGCACCGGAACCCGAGCCGCAAAGCGAACCGGAACCGGAAAAACAGGAAGTGGTTGCCGATCCGACCTTAAAACCGGAACCGGAAAAGAAAAAAGAACCTGAGAAAAAACCGGAAAAACCAAAAGAAAAGCCAAAACCAAAACCGAAAAAAGAAGTGGTAAAACCGCAGGAAAAACCGGTCGAAATGCCGAAAAACTTGCCGGTCGGTGATCGTAACGTCAATTCACAGGCCACGGTAAACTCCAAGCAAACGACCACCGGACAAACCGGTAATAGCGGACAAACCGCCGGTTCAGGAGCCAGTTCCGATGAAATTGCGGCTTATCGTAGTGCAATCCGCAAAGCTATCGAACGGCAAAAACGTTATCCGGCACGCGCCCGCATGATGCGTAAACAAGGTGTCGTCACCGTAGCCTTTAACGTTGGAGGGGATGGTTCCTTAAATGGTGAACGGATAGCCCAATCATCTGGTGACGAAAGTTTGGATAATGCAGCCTTAGAAGCTGTGAGAAGTGCCAACGCAGTTGGCCCGAAACCGGCAGGCTTCCCAAGCGGATTAAGCGTTCCAATCAGCTTTACTTTACAATAATCCAAAACTCAAAAGGCGAATATTAATTCGCCTTTTTTATTTTATCCCGGCATTCAAATTCCAAACCAACTTTTAAAACAAAATCTAATAAAATCAATTGGTTACATGCATTTTAACAAAAAACTCTGATTTCCCATGGGGCGTTCTAGAAAGCCAAATAGAAGTCACGGGTTAGTGCAATAAAGCCTTCCGTATAACGATTATTCTCATCATACACCGTTAAGCTATCGCTCACACATAGCTGCGCATAGCGCGCAAAAAGCAGTAATACTCGTTGTGGCATCTTACCCGCTTTGGTGATCACCTGAGTTTGCCGAATACAATGCCAAGCAGCAGCCGGTTCGTTCTGTGTCTGTGCAATCAGTTGCTGCCCCGCCTCCATAGGTAACACCATGGCCACACGTCCTTGTTCAGCTAAACAGCATCCAGCCCAATTCAACCAAGTCCAATGGGATTCTTGCAGATAGCGAGCCTGCGCGCGGGATGGCGATGCACAAGCCACTCCGACTGGAAAATAAGGCGGATTGGCAACAATCAAATCAAAGGTTTGCGTTGTCTGGCGACAAAACGCCCCTACATCCGCATGATACAGCTCAATTCGCTCAGACCAAGGGGACGCCGCCACATTTTGTACTGCTTGGTGGCAAGCTGCTGCATCTAATTCCACCGCACTAATTGTCGCTTGAGGCGCACGCTGCGCGGCCATTAAAGCTAACAGCCCGGTACCGGTCCCCATATCCAATATATGTTGAACATTATCCAGTGGCGCCCAAGCGCCCAATAATACGCCATCGGTTCCCACTTTCATGGCGCAATTCTGTTGCTTAATTTGAAATTGTTTAAAGGTAAAATCGGCCACAATGAAATCTCTTTCTATCCTGCAAATTCACAGCATTTTTATATCTATTCAGGTATAATCCGCCGCGATTTTAGCAAACTTTTACCAAGCGACGACAAAATAATGAATCTCAGCCAATTTTCAGCCTTCGAGCTATCCCCGGAACTCCTTAAAGCCATTGATAAAAAAGGCTATAGCCGCCCTACCGCGGTACAAAATGAGGCCATTCCGACCGCATTGGAAGGACGCGATCTGTTAGGAAGCGCACCAACCGGTACCGGCAAAACCGCCGCATTTTTATTACCGGCCATTCAACATCTATTGGACTATCCGCGCCGTAAACCGGGTGCCCCACGGGTACTGGTACTCACCCCAACACGCGAATTAGCGATGCAGGTTGCCGAGCAATCAGAGCAGCTCTGCCAATTCACCAATTTAAAAACCGCCACTATTACCGGTGGTGTGGCTTACCAAAACCACGGTGAAATTTTCAATGAAAACCAAGATATCGTTGTCGCCACTCCGGGACGACTGCTGCAATATATCGCAGAAGAAAACTTTGACTGCCGGGCGGTAGAAATTTTAATTTTGGATGAAGCAGATCGCTTGTTGGCCATGGGATTTGGCCAAGATGCGGAAAAAATTGCCGCAGAAACCCGCTGGCGCAAGCAAACCATGCTTTTTTCTGCCACCTTAGAAGGCGAGCTATTACAGGACTTTGCTGCCCGTTTATTAGATGATCCGGTGAAAATTGATGCCGAGCCTAGCCGCCGTGAACGTAAAAAAATCAACCAATGGTACTATCACGCCGATAATCTGGAACACAAAATCAAGCTGCTGGCCCGTTTGATCGACAATGAACAGGTGTCTCGTGGCATTGTTTTCGTCCGTCGACGCGAAGCGGTACGGGAATTATCAGAAACCTTACGCAAACGCGGTATCCGTTCCACCTACTTGGAAGGGGAAATGGCACAAACCCAGCGTAATAATGCAATCGATAAACTAAAAAATGGCGTGGTCAATGTGCTCGTAGCAACCGATGTTGCCGCACGCGGTATTGATATTGCCGATGTGGACTGGGTCATTAATTTTGACCTGCCATATAGCGCCGATACCTATCTTCACCGTATTGGCCGTACGGCGCGTGCCGGTAAAAAGGGCAATGCAATTTCTTTGGTGGAAGCCCACGATTATAAATTGCTTGGTAAAATCAAACGCTATACCGAAGAGCCGCTAAAAGCGCGGGTCATTGAAGGATTAGAACCACGTACCAAAGCACCAAAAGACGGTGAAATCAAATCCGTTTCGAAAAAACAGAAAGCGCGGATTAAGGATAAGAAGGCGCAACAGAAAAAAGACGCACAAAAGAAAAAAGTCAAACTTCGTCATCAAGACAGTAAGAATATCGGTAAACGTCGTAAACCAAGCAATGCGGAGAATCTCGGTGAGTAACCCAACAGCCGGACTTAAACTCTGTGATGAGGCGTTTCTGAAGCATTTTACAGCTGATTTTCTAGCCTCCTTAGAACTGAAGGATTGGGATAAATCCATGGGACCTCGGGATCGTTTATCCCGAGTCAAAAGCGGTTCTATGGATATCATTTTTGTCGATAGCGGTCTTTCCTACGATACAGAACATCTGTTGTGTTGGGGAGATGCCCTAAGCGCAGGGGGATATTTAGCATTAGAAGCGATTGAAGACTGTAATCCACAAATGTTGGCAGATAATTTGGAGATGATTTTTGAATATCAACCAGTCACCGATAATCGGGATATTTGGTTATTACGCAAAAAGCCATTGGCCGCCCAAGAGCTATTACAACAAAATTTAAGCACGCAATTACTTAATTATCCGGTTACCGATTATCGGGTACAAAATGCCCTCAATCAGTTAGAGCAAAGTTATCCGCGAGAACGGCTAGCGCCTTATACAAGAGCTCAAATTTATAATATGCAAGGGGTAACCGAAGCTGCTGTCAACAGCTGGTTGCATTACTTCTTCCGCAACCCACAACCAAATCTGCATTATTTCACCCTATTGCAACGCCTAAACATCGGTGATTACCCACGTGGATTCCGGCAACGGGAATTCTTTCTGGGAGAGCGTCATTCCATCCGTAGCACTATCCCGCCATCCGCTGAGCTACTTCATAAATGTTGGCAAGGAGAACCCTTGGCGGGGAAACATTTAGTGGTATGGAGTGAGTTCGGCCTCGGTGATGAGATTATGTTTAGCCAACTGGCCCATTACCTCAAAACCTTAAAGCCGGCGCAGTTAACCTTTATTGTGCAACCGCCAATTGCAGAAATTATGCGTTCGCACCCGGATATTGATCAGATTATCGATACCGAGAGTTGGCGTGAGCAATCTATCGAGTTCGATTATTGGGTTTATCCGCATAGCATTCTAGCTCATGTCTCACAGCCGTTTGCCGAACTACCAAAACGTATTCCCTATTTATTTGCCGATCCGGCTCGTGTCGCCACCATGGCTCCACGTATCAAAGCCAACACAGGATTAAAAATCGGCTTGGTATGGCGGGGCTCATCGACCCATGAAAACGATCACTGTCGCTCAATTCATCATTTGGCGCCAGTCGAATCCTTATTATCGCACAACGAATATCAGTGGTTTTGCCTACAAAAAGAGTTGAATGAGGCTGAACAAGCATTAATGGAGCGTTATAGTGTGCCACTCATCGGCCCGAACTGCCGCGATTTTAGTGATACTGCAGCCGCTTTAGCAAATCTGGATCTCTTAATTAGCGTAGATACTTCAGTGGCCCATTTGGCCGGCGCCATGAATGTGCCCACTTTCTTATTGCTGCCATTTGTCATGGACTGGCGCTGGGGATTAGAGCGAGAAAATCTATGGTATCCATCGATACAAGCATTCCGTCAGAGCTCTCCGTTAATTTATTGGCCGGAGGTAATTGAGCAGGTAATTAAGGCTCTTGAAGGATTTGTCAGCAACAAAAAAAGCACCTAACGGTGCTTTTTATTTGCTGCTCAATTAATCTTTCTTTTCAAGCAATACGCGGTAAATCAAACCGCCAATGATACCGCCAACAATTGGCGCCACCCAGAACAACCATAATTGATCTACCGCCCAAGAACCTTGGAAGAAAGCCACGGCAGTGCTACGTGCAGGATTCACAGATGTATTGGATACCGGGATAGATACCAAATGGATTAAGGTTAAACATAAACCGATAGCGATTGGAGCAAAGCCTGCCGGCGCACGTTTATCGGTAGCACCATGAATCACCAACAAGAAGAAACCGGTCAATAGCGCTTCAGCAATAAATACCGCAGCCATTGAATAGCCTTCCGGCGAATGTTCGCCATAACCGTTAGATGCAAAACCTGCCGTTGCATCAAAGCCTGCTTTACCGCTAGCAATCAAATACAAAGCGGCACCGGCGAGTAAACCACCGAGCACTTGAGAAATAATGTATGGAATCGCTTCCTTGGCTGAGAAACGGCCGCCCGCAACCAAGCCTAAGGTTACCGCCGGATTAAAATGCCCGCCAGAAATATGCCCTACGGCAAATGCCATAGTTAACACGGTTAAACCGAAAGCCAGAGCAACGCCAAGATAACCGATTCCCAAGTTAACGGATGCGGCAAATAAAGCTGAGCCACAGCCACCGAAAACTAACCAAAAAGTACCGAAAAATTCAGCAAAAAGTTTTTTAGACATAATGATCCTCTAATAAATATATGTCGTTGCCATTGCAACGCCGTGATTAGTCTAAGAATATGCCTTAAAGTTCTGTAAATTCAGGTAAATCTTTGTAAAGATTAAGATATTTTTGTAAAGACGGATGGCAGTTTAGCCGTCTAGATTGTTATTTTTGATAATTTTCTCTAAAATACCCACAGTCTTTTAACGTTTATTAGGTGAGTTATGGCAAATTGGGACGGCAAATACATCAGCCCTTACGCGGAACACGGCAAAAAAAGCGAACAGGTCAAAAAAATTACGGTATCTATTCCAATTAAAGTGTTGGAAATTCTCACCAATGAGCGCACCCGCCGCCAACTGAAAAGCCTACGTCACGCTACGAATAGCGAGCTACTCTGCGAAGCTTTTTTGCATGCCTTTACCGGTCAACCCTTACCAACCGATGAAGATTTAATGAAAGAACGCAGTGATGAGATCCCCGAGGATGCTAAATTAGTAATGCGTGAATTAGGCATCGATCCCGAGCAATGGGATTACTAGTTTCAACGCCTCGCCAAACGCCCCGATGAAAATCAGAGTTTTGTCTAAAACAGCAGATAACCCTTTGATTTTATTAAAGTTAATAAAAAAAGACCCGCAAACCGATAGGATTGCGGGTCTTTTACATTGAAATTTAGCGGATTTTTACCCGTTTTAAGCGTAGGGCATTCATCAGCACCGATACCGAACTCATTGCCATCGCCGCACCGGCCAATACCGGTGTTAAAAACCCTAAGGCGGCCAACGGAATCCCTAACACATTGTAAATCAATGCAAAAAAGAGATTTTGCCGAATATTTTTCAAGGTCGCACGGGCAATCACCAAGGCATCCGCCAATTGATTTACCGAATGCTGCATCAATGTTGCTGACGCCGTTTGCTGTGCAACATCGGCTCCCCCTTTCATAGCAAAGCTAACATTCGCCATCGCTAAGGCCGGAGCATCATTAATTCCGTCACCAACCATCGCAACAATCTTCCCTTGCGCTTTTAGCTCGGCAATACGGGCGGCCTTATCACGCGGCGACAAATGTCCAAAAGCCTGCTTAATGCCTAATTGCTGAGCAATATGATCGACCACGGACTGCTGATCACCACTCATCACCACCACTTCAATATTAGCCTGCTGCAAACGCGTGATCGCCTGTCGGCTATCCTCTTTCAGACTATCCGCCAAAGCAAATGCACCGATTGGTCGATCGTTTACGGCCACCGCTACAATACTAGCAATCGACCAAATTGAGGGTAAATCTGTTGGGAGCGTTAAACCACAGAAAGCTGCACTACCGACTTTTATCCGTCCGACCCCAGCAATATCCGCAGCAACACCTTCGCCAGCCAAGGATTGTACATTTTCTGCAGAAGCTAAGGTGAGCCCTCGCGCTTGCGCAGCCTGAACAATAGCGCGCGCCAATGGGTGATTAGCAGTTTGTTCAACGCTGGCAGCCAAGCGATAAAGCGTATCCGCATCTAGCGAATAGTCCTGTGCTTGCCAAACTGCAGCGACCGTCAATTCGCCCTTGGTTAAGGTGCCGGTTTTATCTAGTACAACGCAATTTACATGGGCACTTTCTTCCAAGGATGCCGCATCCTTAAACCAAATACCAGCATTCACCGCCTTCCCCATCCCCACCATAATCGCGGCAGGAGTAGCTAACCCTAAGGCGCACGGGCAGGCAATCACTAATACCGCCACGGCATGGATAACCGCCGTAGTGACATCCTGTACAAACCATAGTGTCAGTAAAAAAGTGATAAAGGAAAGCAATAATACTGTCGGTACAAAAACGCCGGCCACCTTATCGGCAAAACGGGCAATTGGCGCCTTCGTCCCTTGTGCTTCAGACAATGCATGCATCATATCGCCGAGTAGGGTTTGACGCCCTAACTGATGCGCTCGATAAATAAGGGAACCTTCACTAACCAATGCACCGGCCAATACCTGACTCCCCGGTACTTTCTGTAATGGGAGAGACTCACCGGTTAAATGACTTTCATCGCACCAACCACTCCCCTGAATTACTTCACCATCGGCAGCAATACGTTCGCCATGATTAGCGCGCAACACATCGCCCACCGCGACGCTATCCAAGGATCGCAACTGCCACAGGCCATCGCGTTGCACATTCACTTGATTCGGTGTCAGTTGCAACAATAACCCCAAGCTATTTAGGCTTTGTTTTTTGGTTCGATCTTCCAAGAATTTGCCCAAACTAACAAAACCAATCACCATCACCGATGCTTCAAAATAAACATGCATCGCATCACGGGTAAATAGCATGTAGGCCGAATAGCCGTAGATTGTCAGCGTACCAATACTGACTAATACATCCATATTAGCCATACCACCGCGCAAACTGCCAATAGCACTACGATAAAATGGCCAAGCTAAACCGAATTGGACGATCCCCGCTAATACTAATTGCCACAACGGCGGTAACATCCAATCGTGACGACCGAGCAACATTCCTGCCATGCCGACTAAAAAAACCAGATTTATTGCCAATAGCAACCACAATCTGAGGCTCACTTTTGCAACTTTCTGTGGCGCTTCGATGGCATCGGTTTTAACCTTACCGGAAAAACCGGCCTTTTGGATAATGGTTAAGATGTCTTGTTCGGATGCAGCCGACGAGTCAAACTCCACTAGAGCTTCCTCCGCGGCAAAATTAACACCAGCCTGTTGTACAAAGGGCTTCTTATTGAGGACTTTCTCAATTCGATTGGCACAGGTTTGACAGGTCATGCCCTCGATTTGAATAGCAATTTTTTTATTCGTTGGCATCGAATCCAGCCTCCTCAATCGCTTCAATTAATTGCGCAACATTCACTTGTGATTCATCAAAAGTAATTTCTGCATTATGCTTTTCCAGGCTCACTTCTACCTGCGATACTCCGCTTAATTCTTCTAATACACGGGTGACACTTTTGACACAACCACCACAAGTCATGCCTTCAACAGTTAAAGTAATAGTTTTCATAGGACCTCCTAAGATTGGGTTGATTTTGTTTGAAACATCATTACTATAAAGCTTTACATTAGGTTAAGGTCAAGTGTTTTTTATGAATATTAGTCAAGCTGCAAAGGCTGTTGGACTTTCCACTAAACAAATTCGGGATTATGAGAAATTAGGACTACTCGGTGCAGCCAAACGTACTGCTGCGGGTTATCGTTATTACGAAGAGATGGATTTAGGACGCTTGGCCTTTATTCGACATTCGCGGGATGTTGGCTTTTCCTTACAACAAATTGAACAGCTCCTACGATTACAGGATGATCCTCATCGTTGCAGTCGTGAAGTCAAAGCACTTACCGCAGCCCATATTGCAACACTAAATCAACAAATCGAACGATTACAAGCAATGGTTAAGGAATTACAATCCTGGCATGATAGCTGCCAAGGAGATAGCTCTCCCGACTGCCCAATTTTGGCTGGATTAAAAGGAGAATAGAATTTCTCTAATAAAATTCGCTATTTATCATCCATAAAAAAACCGTCAATCATGACGGTTTTTTTATTAGTAGTAGCATTATTCCCAAAGTGTACCTTGGGTTTTTGCACCATTTAAATTAGCATTCACACGAATTGCATCTTTCAAATTAGCACCGCGTAGATCTGCATTTTCCAAATTCGCATTAGTAAAATTGGCGCCTTGCAGATTTGCTTGAGAAAAATTAGCATTTTGCAAGTTTGCATTAATAAAATTCGCACCGCTCAAATTTGCATTACTAAAATTCGTATTTTCTAAATCTGAATTAACAAATTTCTGTCCTGCTAAATTTTGACCAGAAAAATCCTTACCATTTAATGTTGCATTAATGTTGCCAGTGCTCGCCCCACCTTCATTAGTGGTATTAACAATAGTTTCTCCATTATGCGTAATAATTGTGCCATTCACTACGGTACTTTTTTTACCTGCAATTGTTTGTACGGACTCGCCACCACCACTAGAAGAATTAATTATCGTCCCCTTAATGGAAACTGATTGATTATTATCCGCTTGAGCAAATAATGCTGAACAGCCAAACAGCACAATAGCCAATTTAGAATAAGTGAGTTTCATTGAGACCTTCCTTTATTTATTGTTGATAAATTATTGATTAGGAGCTAAACGCAGTAAACCATCTAAGGGATCATCTTCCTGTAATGGTTGGATATTTGCAGATATTTTCTCTTGCTCTGCTGCACGCTCAGCTAAATTATGCTCAGTCATCTTGTGTGTTGGAGCTTCTTGAACGATCACCGGGCTCGGCATCATATTAGACATCTCCTGCATCCACATACTATTTAAATTACCACTTGGTGAGCGCCGGGAAAGCAAAATCGGTAACACTTTTTTCGCCTCTTTGCTTCCCTGCTTAGCCGCCAATTGATATAACCGAATTGCTTCACCGAAATTTACCGCGACACCGATCCCTTTATGATACCGTACCGCTAAATCATAACTAGCACCACCTTCACCGGCCAATGAACGTTGACGCAATTCACCAATAACGCCTGTATTGGAGGAATTCACAACCTCTTTGGAAATCGTTGGTTGAGTGCTCACCTCTCTTGATGAATTCAATATAATTCGCTGATTCTGGCGTGCTGCCGGACTTCCTAACTCAACGGCTTTTTCATTCCAGCGTTGAGCTAATGCGTAATTTCCGTGTTGAAAATGAAAATTTGCCAATGCATTGGCCGCTACATAATCCCCCATCACAGCTGCCTGATTAATAAAACGCTCCGCACTTTTATTCAATCGGCCAGAATTCCGATTGGCTTCAAGTAATCCTTGCAAATACACCGCACGAGCATACTTTAAAGAAGCTACCCTCGTAAGGTATTCCGAGGCTTTAGCGAAATCTTTAGAAATATAACCACTAAATAACAAATAGGCATTTGCCATCAATGCTTTAGGATCTTGTTTCTTCGCAAAAAACTCAAATTCTTCGTAAGCATCTTGATACTGTTTATTATGGTAACTGTCATAAGCCATTACCAAAGAGTAGCCAGAATCCTGCGTTGATAATGCTTCACTAGGGGTTTGTGGCAGCTCCAATGGACGATTAATCACAATTTCCGCTTGCGTGGTAAGGCTGATGAACCCCGCTAACACTGCGGGGATACAGTTTCTTAACATTACATAATTACACGACATGTTTATCCTCTCGCAGTGTTACTTCACTTGATAGTTGACAGTTCGTATACCTTTTATATCCTCGCCAAAAATAGATTTTAATTGGTTTGCCAATTGTTCCATATTTTTTACTTTCAATGGTTGGAAAGCCGCGCCCAAATTATTATTGAGTTTATCTGTCACGCTATAGTAAGAAGCCATACACATAACCGATTCTTTCCCCTTCTTGCTTAAACTTAAGTTAAAGGCATCTGAGTCAGGAATTTTTAGCGGATTATTTTTAGAAACCAAACGTTCTGGCTCTAATGGATTTGGATAAATTTGGCTAATTGTATTGGATGTATCCTGGTAGAAACAGGCCAAATAGGTTGAGTCATTATCCACCGCTATATCCAATTGCAAGCTATCACCACGATTATAAGTTGGTTTATCCAAACGAATAGCCACGTTAATCGGTGATTCTTTATCCGAATAGAAGTAAGGATATCCTTCACGTGGTTCATTTTCTTTATCATTGGTATTTGAGGCCGTCATTCCTACTTTTTTGAAATTACCATTAGCATCAGCTCGTACATAATTTTTCATTAAGCGTTCATAGCTTTCAAAATTAATAAAGCCGGATGGTGTTGCATTATTATCCTTTTGGAAGGCTGATAATGCCTGACGGAATTCAATCGTACTCTTACCATTAGCAGAGCCGTTGTAATAACCTAAATTTCTCAACCCTGTTTGGAAGAACTTAATTTTTTCACGTTCTCCCATACCACCATACCAATCGAGCAACTCCCGTTGGAATTCAGGATGCGCCTGATCGAGGGATAAACATTGCCAATAAGGAACCTTAGATAGCTTTCCGACTAACTCGATAGTCCCTAGATCTACCAAGGTTCGAATTGCTCCCCCTATCCCTTGGGATAAATTCCGCTCAAAGGAAAATTGCACGCCTGTTTTACTAATTCGGGCTCCCGCATCCACACCAAGTCCCTTAGCCGCCGCCACAATTTCATTGGCCGAATCAATTCCTGGATAAAGTGTACGTGTTAAGAAATCACCGATATGTAACTCTAAGCCTAAAGCAGTAGTCATTAAATCATTGGAAACACCCAACTCACCATCTTCGCCATAGGACACACCGGCGCTATTGGATTTTCGTAGGACATTTTGATCAACATAGGATACGGCACCGGAAATATAAAGTTGTGGCGCAGGAATTTGCATAGAGCCGGTAGGTAGTAGAAGGTTAGTCAATGTTTGTACGGTATCCTGTTTCAACGGATCAACCTCAAAATCAACAACTTTAAATGCACCGCTGGTTCGTGACATTTGCGAGAGTGCTGTAACTATCATCTCGTTTGCCGCAGCAGCAGCCTTGCCGGAAGGATCTTTCACAGTCTTAACCGCAACAACTGTTTCGCCCAAACCAGTTTGACGTAATAGGTCATCCATACAGTTCAAACTATCACTAAAACTGGTCATTGCACGCACAGGTTCTACTGCCGGCGAATTATGTGTAGTAGTTGAACCAATATATGGTCGATCATCCTTTAAGTTGGTTGGTGACAATGAACAACCGACTAAATTAGAGATTAAGAAACATGAAATAAAAGTCTTACGCAACTTCATAATATATCCAAATTGTTATTATTAATTATTTACAAACGCTAATGACATCGCCTTTCACAACAACGATATTTCCCTTGCCTCTAGGGCCGTAACGTCCAGAGCTTGCACCTTTTTGATTCTGTATTGTTCCGACATTGGTTGAACAGTTTCGTGAACGCATACCACCATAACCACTGCTCATCGAATTAGCATTATTTCTTGTATCATCCGCCTGCTCGTCCCCTTCACCGATGCCCATACCAATACGCGCCCACTTCTGAGCCTGTACATTATTCACCTTTGCTCGATCTAGCGGTCCTAAGCCTTTACGTGGCACCAACTCTTCATTATTACCGGCAAAAGAACTAACAGCAAAAAACGAGATGCTGAAAAAGATAAGATATCGATAGCTTTTCATCAGATAACCCTCCTCAAAAGAGTTCTCAGGTCTAAAATAGAAAAATTGGTTATTGGAATCTCTCCAATAACCAATTAATTACATATTATTCAATACTACTATTTGAACCTAAGTTTTGAGTAGCTTTACTGTCATTGACTGCGATATTAGTCACTGCACCAGTAATCTCAACATGCTGTTTATTGTTACCGTTAATTGTCACTTTACCATGGTTGGAAGCTAAGTTTTGAGTGGCTTTACTGTTGCTAACCGCAATATTAGTTACAGCACCTTGAACATTCACTGACTGATCATTGGTTCCTCTGATTTCAATTTTTGCATTAGCTGATAAAGCAAGAGATGCAGCAAAAGTTGCAGCTAAACCGATTTTAATCAAGTTTTTCATAGTATTTCCTCTTTAAAAGGGAATTTAAATTCCCATTAAATGAATGATTATTTCACTGAATTCCTATACTAAATAGACTAAAAGTCTCTTACTATAGAACCGATATTCACCTCGGATTTACCTCCCGAAGCGGCATTCACTATAGAGCCAGCGACGCTCACGGCTTGGACATAACTCCCACCGTCATTGACCACTGAACCTATATTGATACTGGCTCTGCCTCTACCGCTGGCGCGATTCACCAAGTTACCTCTTACAGAAACATTTTGTGAATTATTACCAATGCGTTTTCCGACAGTAGAACCAATATTCACCATTGCCTTACCGCTACCGCTAGAGGAATTATAAATATTCCCGTTAACAGTAACCCTTTGTGAGCCGGCCATCGCGCTAAACGAAATAGCCAAAACTCCTAGTGAAAGCAGTAGTGATTTTTGCAAACAAAAAGTTTGTTTCTTCATTTTTTGCCTCACAGCTTTTCCATGAGAAAAATCCTCTAATCGGGATTACACTCCAAAGTTTGTACAACTTTGGACATCAAGACTCTAGCACATTGCAACACCCCTGCTTGTCAGACCATTTTATTTTGAACCATGTAGAATGAATAATGTCGCACATTGTTAATATATGGTTAAAATTTATTTTTTATTAATAAAAACAATATATTGAATCCTAATTTAAGAGAAAACAGAAAGGACTTTAGATAGAATATCCCTATATGAAATAAGGATTTATTCGATAAATAATGAAAATAAATAGATTAAAACAATTGAAGGGCTTATATTTTAGCTCTAAAAAATATAAGAAATGATGAATTTATAACCAAATCAGTATTTTTTCAGAAAAAATGAATTAGCGATTATTTTTAAAATCAACACTAATAAAATCAATAACTTAGCTTTTATTTTTCAAAAAACTTAAATTTTTGAAGGGGCGTTTACTGCCAGAGTGGTAACTGAATGATGACGGCCAAACCGCCTAATGGACTTTGTTCTGCCCAAACTTTCCCTTGGTGTTCGTTGATCACGTTCGCCACGATCGCCAATCCCAATCCTGTGCCCCCGGTAGAACGGGTACGGGTTTCATCCACCCGATAGAAAGGTTTAAAAATATTTTCGAATTCAGACGGATCCAACCCTGCCCCATTATCATCAACTCGAATACGTAAGTATTCATTTTTTTCGTCTTCCTGCAGAAAAATTTTGAGCGCGATAGCATCCTTCGTATATTTGAGGGCATTACGCACAATATTTTCGGTTGCACTTTGTAACAAATCCAGATTTCCATAAATTGGCAATTGTCCCGGTTGTTCAATTTGAATACTTAGATTAAAACGGATACCGCGATGTTTTGCTTCAAATTGGGCGTCTTTCACAACATCTAACCAAATCTGATCGATACTGAAAATCTCATGTTGAATACGTGAATCCATTTGCTGCCGGGAAAGTAACAACAATTCACTAATCATTTTATCCATCCGCCCGATTTCTTTTTCGATGCGTTGTACCGATTCTGTTTCGCCGACTTGATGACGTATCAATGCAACGGATAATTGCAAGCGGGTAAGTGGAGTTTTCAACTCGTGGGAGATAGAAGAAAGTAAATTGTGATGGTTAGAAATCAAATTATCAATCGCTGCCGACATTTTATTAAAACTACTTCCGACTTCGCGAAATTCCGCCGGTCCGCTAGCTGCCAGCTGAGGATCTACCTTAAAGTTTCCTGCAGCAACATTGTTGGCTGCTTTTTGTAAACGGGTGATCGGTTTCACGATGGTGTAGGTAAACCACCATAATAACGGTGTCGTAATCAACAAAGCGAGACCGAGCAACAACCAAGGGTTATCCAACATATAGCGGAGAATTTCTTGTTGGCTATCTACATAGGAAAGAAAAAATAATGAATAAGGATCTTCTGCCTCATCAACATAAAGAGGAAAAGGGCCGGCAATTTGCAAATCACGAAAATTTTTACGTTTCGGTGGAGAAAAACTATCGGTATTTTCAGCAAAGCGGATCAGATCTAGCTTTTCACTATTTAACGCGCCCATGATTTGATGGGTCTTTGTATCGATTAAAACCGGACGGGCTGCATCAAAACGATCGCTAGGCAATACAGGTACACCGGAAATAATCGCTTTGATTTTATTAGAACGGATCGATTCAACCAATTTCTTTTGATAAAAAGCTATTTCACTTTCATTCAGGGCGGAATAGGTACGAGTATCAAAATAGGGCAATGCTACCAACATTGCCACTAATGTTAGAAAAGAAAACCAGAAAACACTGAATGTGCGAACTGTTAAATGGTTGAAGTTGATCAATTTATAGCGCATTACTCGGTAACCAACAAATAACCACTACCCCGCATGGTTTTTAACCAAGGTGTACCGTCTTCACGCAACGGCAGTTTACGGCGTAAATTGGACATATGCATATCAATGGTACGATCCGCAGCCATTAATTTTTTACCAAGTACTTCATAGCTGAGTTCTTCACGGGAAATCACCCGACCTTGAGAACAGGCTAATTTTTGCAATAGCGCAAATTCGGTACCGGTGAGATTAAGGTCGCTACCGTTATAAAACGCCTGCTGATGGCCGGTTAATAATTTTAGCCCACCGAATTCGATAGTACCTTCGTCAAATAAACGATCCGGTACTTTAGATGCATGACCAGCAAATGGCGATTGTTGTTCAGTGCGACGTAAAATCGCTTTAATACGGGCAATTAGTTCACGATCATTGAACGGTTTCGGCAGATAATCATCGGCTCCTAATTCAAGCCCCAAGACTCGGTCAATATCTTCGCCACGCGCTGTTAGCATCATCACCGGCACCTGCGATTTTTGCCGAATTTGCTTTAAAGTTTCAATACCGTTAAGCACCGGCATCATCACATCGAGTAGCACCAATTGATAGCTACTGTCTAATTTATCCAAGGCTTCCTGTCCATTATTGGCAACATCTACATCAAACCCACTGAAGCGCAATACTTCAGCCAGTAACTCGGTGAGTTCAACATCATCATCAACCAATAAAATCCTTGACATTATTTCCTCCAAAATTCAGATATCTTGTTACAAATTCGTTACGGATTAGTTGCAAATAAGATAAAAATACCTGCTTGAGCGATCAAGCAGGTATTCTATCATTTCCAGAATTGCCACCAACGTTTCGACTTATTCGATGCGCTCTCCGGCGTACTAATAATAGTATTGTTAGCATCTTGATGAGCCACTTCCGGCAATGGTTTATCCAAATCCACCGCAGTAACCACGCCTTGTGGGTTATAATTCACTACAAAAGTATGTTGAACCGGTTTTTGATAAGACTGTTGCTCTAAGAATACGTAATACCAAGTTAAATTGCTGTAAGGATCAATTAATACCGGCGTACCTAAAAGATACTGTACCTGCGGTGCTGTCATGCCCGGTTTTACCTGTGCAACGGTTGCCGCTTCTAAATAATTACCCTGCGGCACATCAATTCGATAAACCACTTTCTGCACGCTAGAACAGGAAGTGAGTGCGAGCGCTAAAACCGCCGCACCGAAAAACGTTTTAAATTGCATTAATATCTACCTTTTAAAGACGAAAATATTGGCCGAATGATACCGAAAGTTTATAGCCTTGCCAAATTAATTATCGGTTTTCAGTGCTTTTTGCAACTGATCTTTTAAGTTTGGCGGAATCCCTTTAATGGTTAGAGTATCCGTTATTGGATCCCAATAAATTCGTTGATTAAGTAAATCGGCATCAAAGCTTAAGCTGACCCCTTTGCCGGCACCGGAAAATTTAGTGAGACTTTTTAACGTTGCACGTAACGGCGGAATATTTTCTTCCAAACCGTACTCCTGCTCTTCGGCAAAATTGACAAACGGTTTGTCGTTTAAAGTAGGTAAATTGGCAGAAAGTTCGGTTAAAGCAATGTCATCACCTTCAGCCAATTGTCCCTTACAATATTCAAATACCTGTTTTTTAACCGCTTGGGTCTGTTCTTTATTCAATTCACCGGCTTCACAATAATCACTAACCGCTTGTAATAAACATTGATTTTGTAACTGTGGATTAAAACCTTCCTCAGCCCCTAAGAAATCCATAAAAAAGTCACTAATTTTACGGCCGACACGCCCCTTGATAAAAGTCAGGTAACGGTTGGAATTTGCATTAATTTGCAACTCAGTCAAATTAATCCGAGCAGCAATATCAAATTGCGTAATATCCAAGTAACTCGTGCGATGGATATCCAAGTGTTCATCCACCAACATACTGCTACGGCTATCCAACAACGCGATAAACAAATAATCGGTTGCCAAGAAATTATAGCGGCAAAGAATTAAGGTTCCGCTATCGGCAAAATTATATTTGCCCAACTCTGCTGCTAATAATTTGGTGGACTGTTGACTAAATCCTAAAAACTCCATCTCATTTTCCAACAAGCGGTTCAATAGTTGGGCAAAAAGAGAGTCTTCCTTAAACAAACCGAAGGCCTTGGTTTTATTTTGGTAACCTTGATGCAGTTGCAACATCATTTGTTCAACTTCTGGCGTCACGCTCAGTAATTGCTCACGAAGAATTGATTGCATGTTGGTTTGTTCGTTTTCACTGTGTTTTACCAATTGGTGCAACACGATTTGATTTACGCTGATACTCATATTCTTTCCTTAGTCAAAGGGAACAAAATTCTACCGCATTTTGCCCGTTTTAAAAATAATTGCTATTCAGCTCAGGGCAATAATCAGGTATCATAAGCGCAATTTTTTGATTTGGATCTTCCCATGGCACAACGTTCAAAATATTCCGATGCACAAGTTAACGCGATTGCCGGCGAAATGATTGGCATATTGGAAAATCATAAAGCGCCCGCCGATTTAGCGCTTATCGTATTAGGTAATTTGGCCAGCAACATCTTAACCGCCAATGTACCTGTTGCCCAACGCGAAGCCGTTGCTCAGGCTTTTGCCAATTCACTCATCAATGCAATAAAAAAATAATCCGATGTGGTGGTTTAAGAAAGGTTTCAATGGCCGCGAATACCGCGAAGAAACTTCACGAAAAATTTCGTGGGGGCATTGGTTTGCTTTTTTTAATATCATCATCGCAATTCTTATTGGTTCCCGTTACGCCTTTCTCATCGATTGGCCGGATACTTTAGCGGGACGACTGTATTTTTTTGTCAGCCTGTTAGGGCATTTCAGTTTCTGTGTTTTTGCCCTGTATTTGTTGGTCATTTTTCCGCTCAGTTTTCTGATCAAGAATAACCGCACTTTCCGAGGTCTCACAGTAATTATTGCAACGCTTGGCAGTACCTTGTTACTCTTTGATACGGAAGTATTTGCCCGTTTCAACCTGCACCTGTCCTCAGTCGTTTGGAATCTGCTGGTTAACCCTGAAAATGGCGAACTTTCGCGAGATTGGCAGATTTTCTTCGCGCCAATGCCAATTATTTTAATGCTACAAATGCTATTTTCACGCTGGAGTTGGCAGAAGCTACGCAGTTTGGAACGACAAAAGTGGTTAAAATCAGTTGGTCTTACGCTCACCCTTACATTCATCGCAACCCATCTAATCTATGCTTGGGCGGACGCTTTTGTGTATCGACCAATCACGATGCAGCGTTCGAACTTCCCGCTTTCCTATCCGATGACTGCGCGTACCTTCTTAGAAAAACAAGGATTTATTGACCGCGAAGAATATAGCCAAAAATTGGAGCAAGAGGGGCGTCCAGATGCTCCTAAGATTAACTACCCGAAACAACCCTTACAGTTTGCCGCACTTACACAAAAACCAAACCTTCTAATTATCACGATTTCCGGCTTACGTGTTGATGCTGTAGATAACGAAAAAATGCCTAAACTCAATGAGTTTGCCGAAAGCGCGACAAGTTTTACCAACCATTACAGTACTGGTAACAGTAATAATGCCGGATTGGTAGGCATTTTCTATGGCCTCAACGCCAATTACACCGACAGTATCTTACGTGCCCATACGCCATCGGTACTAATCGATAAACTACAAAGTGAAAAATATCGCTTCGGTTTATTCTCGGCCCAAAACTTCAAGGATAGCCTTTTCCGCCAAGCCTTGTTCCGGGGTTTGAAAACGACCAAAGTCAATAATGGTAATGAGGGGGCGGTACAGGCATATCTCAGTTTTATCGCCCAACAAAATGAGCAACAGCCTTGGTTTAGCTATGTTGATCTGGATCTTAAAGGTACCACCGAAGCCGAATATCGCGGCGCACTAACTGCTCTAGATGGCCAATTGGAAAAATTATTAAGCGCGACCCCATTAAACAACAGCATGGTGATTATCACCGCTGAACACGGTCTTAGTTTTGATGCCCAAGCTAACAAAGCAGAGGAAAACTATTTCGGGCGAGATATGATTCAAGTGCCGTTATTCGTGTATTGGAAGGAGCTGCCTATTGGACATCGTAACGAATTAACCAGTCACACCGATATTCTACCGGCGCTTATGAACGATATTTTTAATACTCAAAATCCTCTCGCTGATTACGCCCAAGGACATAATTTATTCAATTTGTCTGGTGATAATTGGGTATTAGCTTCCAACCATCGCTGGAACGTAATCATTACACCGGATGGCAACCAATACCATATTGATAACAAAGGGAACTACAAAAAATTTGATGCGGATTACCATGAACAGTCATCCAGTCGGCCACCGCTCGGATTATTCCTAGATGTATTCAAACTGGAACGGCGCTTTTTTGACAAATAAAAAATAGCTTTTTGGGCGTTGAACGCTTATACTCAGCGCCCGTTCAAGACGAAAAGATGTTATTAATTAAAATCAGAGAATTTTTCATAACATTGTAAACATTCCCAGCGGATTACCGCCCTTTTTCTAATTAATGCTCTTCAACGTCGCCCTTCTTTTCTTTTTGACGGAGTTATTATGAAAAATCATGTGCGTAGTTTTAAAACCTACATCCGCGATGAAATTATCAAAAAAGGGGGCTGGGTAAACGCCCACGCACACGCCGACCGCGCCTTTACCATGACACCGGAAAAAATCGGCATCTACCATTCCAGTAACTTGCAACAAAAATGGGATTTGGTGGATGAGGTTAAACGTACTTCATCGGTGGATGATTATTACGCCCGCTTCTGTCAAGCCATCGAATTAATGATTTCACAAGGGGTTACCGCCTTCGGAACCTTTGTGGATATCGACCCAATTTGCGAAGATCGCGCCATTATCGCTGCACATAAAGCACGCGAAGTCTATAAACATGACATCATCTTAAAATTCGCCAACCAAACCTTAAAAGGCGTAATCGAACCAACCGCGCGTAAATGGTTTGACATTGGCTCAGAAATGGTCGATATGATTGGCGGATTGCCTTATCGTGATGAATTGGATTATGGACGAGGCTTAGAAGCCATGGATATTTTGCTCGATAAAGCCAAATCCTTAGGCATTATGTGCCATGTCCACGTGGATCAATTCAATAATCCAAATGAAAAAGAAACCGAACAACTCTGTGATAAAGCCATCGAACACGGTATGCAAGGGCGCGTTGTTGGTATTCATGGCATTTCCATTGGCGCGCATTCCAAAGAGTATCGTTATCAACTTTATGAAAAAATGCGCCAAGCTAAAATGATGATGATTGCCTGCCCAATGGCTTGGATTGACAGTAACCGTAAAGAAGATTTACAACCATTCCATAATGCGCTAACGCCGGCGGATGAAATGATCCCGGAAGGAATTACGGTAGCACTTGGTACCGATAATATTTGCGATTATATGGTGCCGTTATGTGAAGGGGATCTCTGGCAGGAACTTAGCCTATTGGCTGCCGGTTGCCGCTTCCCACACTTAGATGCCATGATTAATATCGCCAGCATCAACGGCCGTAAAGTTTTAGGATTGGATCCGGTTTAATTGAGAGGAGGAGAAAATGATTGGTGTTTATGCAACCGGTCTGGTAAAAACCGACCAACAAGCCGCCTTTATCGAACTAGCCCAACAATTTATTAAAGAAAGCAGAACTCACGCAGGCTGCATCAGTTATGACTGTGGTGCGGTTAACGATAAACCGGGTTATTATTGCTTTATTGAACGTTGGGCCGATAAACAGGCATTAGACGCCCATTTGGCTAGTCCATTTTTCCAACAACATGCGCCCCAATTAGTCGCATTACTGGAAAATGGCTTGGATATCAATGTTCTTGAGCTGATTTAAGATTTTTTAACAACCTATAATAAAATCAATGAGTTACAGGTTATTTTAAGAAAAACTCCAAAAAACAAGGCAGCGTTTTAAACGCTGCCTTTTATGTTGTTAGGATTCAGATATAAAAAAAGCGGCAATGATGCCGCTTGACTGTTTGTTCCGATTAGCCCATACCGTATTTTTTCAATTTTTTACGTAAGGTACCACGGTTAATGCCTAACATATTCGCTGCACGGGTTTGATTACCGCGCGTATATTGCATAACCATATCCAACATCGGGTGCTCAACTTCCGCCAAAACCAATTCATAGAGATCATTCACATCTTGACCATCCAATTGGGAAAGGTAATTGCGTAATGCTTGTTTTACCGAATCGCGCAAAGGCTTGTTGGTCACTTGTGCTTGTGAGTTTAACACCGAAACCGTTAAGGCCTCGGCCGGACTACGTTGTTGTTCTAACATTTTTCTTTATCCAAAAGTGAATTTAAAAACTCTTCCAATACCGCCAACTGAGCCGCCGGCTCAGTGATGGCATTAAAAGTCTGTCTAAAAACGGAATCAGGTTGAATTCCCTGTAAATACCAAGCCACATGCTTACGGGCAATACGATAACCTTTTTGGCAACCATAAAAGCGATGAAGTTCACTTATATGTTGCAAGATTTGTGCGCATTTTTCACGTAAGTCCGGCATTTGGACGTTCGAGCCATGCTCAATTAAGCCTTCCACTGACCGAAATAGCCAGGGATTGCCCAATGCGGCACGGCCGATCATAATTGCATCGGCATTGGTCTCGGCCAATACCTGCTGTGCTTTTTCAGCACTACCAATATCACCGTTAGCGATTATCGGTATGCCTACCGCCTGTTTTACTGCCCGAATACTTTGATATTCCGCAGCGCCCTCAAATAAACAGGCCCGGGTTCGCCCATGGATGGTTAACGCGGCAATTCCCGATTGCTCGGCAATCTTGGCGATATCCACACAATTGCGATGGGATTTATCCCAACCGGTACGAATTTTTAAGGTCACCGGTACATCAACGGCACTCACTACCGCTTTTAAAATCTGCTCCACTAATTCGGGAAATTGTAAAAGCGCAGAGCCGGCAAGTTTACGATTGACCTTTTTGGCCGGACAGCCCATGTTGATGTCGATGATCTGTGCGCCATATTCCACATTGATCGCGGCTGCTTGAGCCATTTCCAAGGGATCAGCGCCGGCGATTTGCACGGCATTTAAACCGGCATCACGGCTATGGCTTAAACGGAGTTTGGATTTTTCCGTATGCCATACTTGCGGGTTGGCGGACATCATTTCCGAAAAGGTTAAACCGGCACCATAATGAGCGCATAAACGGCGAAACGGCTGATCGGTGATTCCGGCCATAGGCGCCAGCAAAATGCGATTTTTTAATTCATAAGAACCAATCCGCATTGTTAGCTAAACCTCCGAGAACCCAATTACGACAAGCCTTGGCCCGTCGACAAGGGGTGTTATCATACGCACTTTGCCAACCTTTGCAAAGTAAATTTTGTTTAAAAAATGCACTTTTTTTGATTGACAAATACGTTTTCACCCCCTCTTTAACCCATTTTTATTAGCTATAAAATTGGCATAAAAAAAGCAATGTCCACAAGACATTGCTCTATAAAAATCAAAAGCGTTTAACGTTTTAGCCCGGTAATGCGGCACCATTCTTCACGGACTGCTACCGGTTCTAAATCAAAGGACGCTTGATAAGCTTGGCAAACCGATGCCGATTGGCTTTCTAAGATACCGGATAATCCCAAATCACCTTGCGGCTTAACCAATTGGGAAATAATTGGATAAAGCTCTTTCAATGGGCCAGCCAAAATATTCGCTACAACCACATCAGCTTGTAAATCCGTCGGTTTATCCTCCGATAAAAAGAGCTGCAAACGATCCGCTACGCCGTTCTGTTCAGCATTATTACGACTGGCTAAAATTGCCTGAGGATCGATATCAATACCGATAGCCTGTTTCGCCCCCAGTTTTAATGCCGCAATTGCTAAAATTCCTGAACCACAACCAAAATCAATGACTGTTTTGCCTTGCAAATCTAATCCATCCAACCATTCTAAACAAAGCGCCGTGGTTGGGTGGGTGCCGGTCCCAAAGGCGAGGCCTGGGTCAAGCATCACATTAACTGCGTGCGGATCAGGAATTTCACGCCAGCTTGGACAAATCCATAAACGTTTACCAAATTGCATTGGGTGGAAATTATCCATCCATTCACGTTCCCAATCCTTATCTTCGATTTGTTCAATCTTATAGGCGCTTTGCGCATTTAAATGTCCTTCTGCAGACAATTGTGCGACGATTTCCTGCATATCGGTTTCCGCATCAAACAATGCGATAACATCGGTATTACCCCACAAACGGGTTTCTCCCGGCAAAGGTTCAAAAATTGGCGTATCCTGACTATCCATAAAAGTCACTGACACCGCACCGATATCCGTTAGGAAATCGCTCATTTGCTCGGCCTGTTCGTTAGTACTGTTGATTCGAATTTGAACCCACGCCATATTCTTTTCCTTTTTTATCTAATAAATTGTTTACATTATTCCAAAATCACCGCGGTGTTTAAACCCGAAAGCGTTGAAATTGTTTTGAATCCTTAGTTCTTTTTTAATAACTTCGGCAGCAAACTAGCGCCAATAGTAGAAGCAATAATCAGTACAATCCCAAGGGAGGAAAGCCAAGAAAGTTGTTCTCCAAGCAATAACACCGCCAATAAACTACCGAAAATTGGTTCTAGTGCAACCAAAATACCGGAAATTTTTGCATCGACGGAATTTAGTCCCTTATTCCATAACCAAAATGCAAACCAGCTACAAGCGATGCCAAGATATAGCAAGCCGAAAAAGCCCAACCAATTAAATTCAATATGCCAACTTTCTGTGAGTAACAAAGTAAAAGGGATCGTTGCTATCGTGCCCAGCATAATCGTAATCGAGGTATAGGCTTCGGTACCGACACTCGCAATTACCTTCTTCGTCCAACGCAAACTAGCTGCAAAAACAATACTGGCCGCCAACACTAATAGGCAACCGAATACATTAATTTCACTATGTCCGCTATTATCTTGCCCACCGATAATCAATACACCCACGCCAATAAAAGCGAGTAAGCCACACAACCAATGGAACCATTTGGCCTTATCCTGAAAAAATAAATGGCCAATAAAAATCACACATAAGGGTTCTAGTCCTAACATCGTGCTAGCACTGGCGGCACTGGTATATTTGAGCCCAATAAATTGCAGTAAAAAAGTTGCCGTATAATTTAAAAAAGCCAACCACCACAACTGTTTACGCATCTCGCCCGATACGCCTTTCCAACGCCGCAGAAAGAGAGGCAACACAATCAGAGTGGCGATTAACAAACGAGCTTGAATCATCAATACTGGATCCAGCATGGCGAATACAAACTTGGCGGCGACGAAAGCACTACTCCAGATAAATAAGGCCAGAATTTGATAAATCATATTCCCTCCGTTTAATCTGCGTTTTTTGCTGCTCCATATCGATTACCAATTAAAAAGGCTGCCAACCCCAAAATAAGTGCCGGAACAATCGCATTAAAGCCTAACAATTTAATGCCAAATTGGCTTAAAGCAATATAACTACCGAGTCCAACAACCATTGAACTTAGTGCGCCCGTTGCATTCGCTTTATCCCAGTAAATTCCTAATACGATCACCCATAGAAAAGCCGCTTCCAAACCACCAAAGGCAAATAAATTCAACCAAATAATCATATCCGGCGGATTAAGCGCAGCACACACCAAAAGTGCACTAATGGCTAAGGTAATTAAAGACGAAATCCGACTGATGCGTTTTTCATTTTCAATTGCCTTTGGGCGCACCGATAAATACAAATCCTTGACAAAAATTGATGAGGATTGAATCAATTGCGCATCAATCGTCGACATAATGGCCGACATTGGTGCTGCCAAGAAAATACCGGCCACAATCGGTGGCAACACGGTTAACATCAAACTTGGAATAACCTGATCAGAAATTGTTAATTCCGGCAGAATTGCCCGTCCCAAGGCGCCTGATAAGGTCATCCCGAACATAATAATCGACAACACCACAGTACCGATCAGCATTCCGCTATGCAGCGCCTTACTATCCTTAAATGCCATACAGCGCACCGCCGTATGTGGTAAACCAATAACCCCAAAACAGACCAACACCCAAAAGGATGCCATAAAAGGTAAATCTAAGAAATTATTGGGCCCGAAAGGCGTGACTAAGGCCGGATCAATGTGAGTTAATTTAGTCATCGCTGCATCGACGCCACCCAAGGCATAAATCGTGCCCCCGAGCAAAATCAGCGTGCCCACAATCATCATCGTCCCTTGAATGGTATCGGTCAGAACCACTGCACGGAAACCACCGATAAAGGTATAGATGCCCACGGTAATGGCAAAAATCAATAGCGCCTGCGTATATGAAATGCCTATTGTGGTTTCTAATAGACGGGCTCCACCAATAAACTGCACGGTCATCGCGGCAAAAAATGCTAGCAATAACGCTACACTGGAAAGCCAGACTAAATATTTATTTTTATAACGATAAAGAAAAAGATCATTGAGGGTTAGCGCATTGGTTTCACGCGCCAATAACGCAAATTTTTTCCCTAATGCACCCAATGCCAGCCACACCGCTGGCACTTGAATCATCGCCAATAACACCCAGCCTAAGCCGTATTTATAGGCAGCTCCCGGCCCCCCCACAAAAGAACTGGCACTAGCATAGGTAGAGGCGGTGGTCATCGCCAACACAAAACCGGTCATTGAGCGATTCCCCACATAATATTCGGTTAAAAAATCGCCTTTGGTACGTTTGATATAAGCATAAAGTGCCACACCGAATACAAAGACCAAATAGATCACCAATGGCAGTATGATTCCTAAATTCATTGTTTATCCTCCGACTCATCTGTCTGTGTGGGAATCTCCAGGGAAATATCCTGATAAACAATGCGTAAAATCCAATACGCCAACACAATAAATAAAATCGGCAGATAAATGCAGGAAAGCTCAAACCACAGCGGGAATCCCAACGGTCCGGCAGTCCCCTTTGGCAAATAGGCGCATACACACCAACCAATCACATATAACAAACTTAATCCCAACGCCCAACGGGCTTCCTTCGCCGCTTGGCGATAGCGTTGCGATAATGTCATTTGATCCCTCCAAGGCATTTATCGAAAGGCAAATATTCTGCGCGATGGAGGTGCTAAATGCAATGCGTTGACCAGACTTTTTTCAGCTACAACAACGACAAAATCTGAGGATTTTTCGATTTCAAACACAACCCTAATAAAATCAATTAGTTACATTGTATTTTTAGAGAAACTTTTAAAATCGAGGGGGCGTTTGAAAAAGCACGGACGGCTAAAGCCGCCCGTATTGAGGATTAGAGGATTAGAAGGTTTTGCTCATTTCTAAGTAAATCCGATTTTTGTCATAACTATAAAACGGATGATTACTATCGATTTTTTGATATGCCCAAGTTAACCGAGGGGTGATTCCCCCAAAATAGAGATCGCGGTGCCAAATACTGAAAGCGCCGCTGTACTCGTTATTTTTCTGACGAATTTGGAAAAGATCGGCACCTTTGTAGGTTCGTCTCGCATAGCCTAAGGACACGCGAGTAGAAATTCCCCAAGACCATTCCTGCCCCCACCCCAAACGCACATTTTTACGTTGGTAGGCGTTATCCGCATCACGAGTATTTTCCCGACTATAATCCACACCCGCAAACCAATACTGACCATTTTGGGGATAATAAATCAGCGTATTTGACCAGAGATAATTGTTACCATTGAGGTGCTTGCGAGTAACGTAACGCTGTTCACCATATTCCAATGCGCCGGCATATTGCCATTGCGGATTGAGCCAATGATTCAGTTCTAGGCGTAACCCACTATTTTGGGAATAACGTTTTAATGACTTACTGCCTCTTGAGCCGCCAGCATACCAACGACGCTCCGTAAAGGGAATCGCGGAAAATTCTGTCCGGGCATTTTGATAACCTAAGCCGACACCAACTCGGGCTGTAAATTCATTATACTTTTTGTTATCCCAATAATATTTACCATTGCCTTCCAACAGTACTTTGCTAAACAAATGATTAGCCAGTGACCATTTTTTCTCAACATTGAGAGAATAAGATAATCCCCTTGCGCTTTCCCGCTCCCATGCCTGCCAGTTACCAATACGGGTTCCCGCCTTCGGTGCATTATTTATATTACTTTCATTGAGAAATGAAAGCCCGCCGGAAATCTTCCAACGATCACGTTGATTGAGCGCATTCAAATAAGCATCAAACAATCGCAAGTTTTCAGGATCTTGCTGAGTAGCTCGTAATTTTTGGAATTGATCCTGAGCCGCTTCATTATCATTATTTAAAAACAAAGCTTGCGCCAATTGATAACGAATTGCCAAATTTTCCGGTGCTTGGGCAAACAGACGACGATAATGACGAATCGCCAGCTCATATTGCCCTTGCTCACGGGCATCAATAGCTTGTGCCCATTGCAATAAAAATGGATCCTGCTGCGGCACATTTTGATACAACGGCAGGAGCAATTTCACCGCATTAGCGTTATTTTCTAACACCGCCGGAATCAATGCCCGCACAATAAGATCTGGGCGATTTGCCAGTTCCTGCTTGCTGAGATTGAGAGTTTGGCCTGATGTTTTTTGCGCTGCTTGTGAAAGGGATTGAGGCTGAGACGGCCGAGCAATGGACAAACGCTCATCTAAACTATCATTCTTTGACTGTGCAACTTCAGCCTGAACCAGAGGTGTGGATAGTATTGCTAGTAAACAACACATTAATGCATTCAACTTCATGAGATTACCCCGATAAACTTACAGAATAAAAAAGCAAGCCGATGCTTGCTTTTTCGATAGAACGGAGGTGTTTATTGTTGCGCTGCGAAAGCACCAGCCCAAGTTTTATCATCACCCAATACAACACCGCCCAATTCTTTGGCATTCTCACCATAGAATTTACCTTCGGTTTTACCTTGACCTAACTGCGGAGAATTTGCTGTACCGGAGAAACCATTGCCACTAATTGCTGCATCGATACTCACGGTTTCATATTCCACATCTGCATTACCAAAAGAACCTGTCAGCTTCTTAGTATTAAAATCTGCAGTAAAGGTTGCATAGCCTTGAGCATCATCTGTAGTGTATCCTGGAGCAGCCACTCTATGAATCAATCCATAGCCGTTATAAGTTACAACACCGCTTTCCGGCATAGTTTGAGTTTCGTTACCGGTATAGAACACGACATCTTTAAAATTGACTAAATCCCCAATTCTTCCAGCACCGACACGCACATCAGTGAATTTACTACAGCAAGATAGGCCACTTTTACTGCTCCAAATAGTGGCTGGATTCGCATCATAGGTCAGATCTAATTCTTGCCCTTCAACAGTAATTCGATTAATACCAGAACCGGTCACCGATAATTTGTCACCAGATAAACTATAAGAGGCCACGGCTGGCACTGATTGAACCGGATTATTTTGAGCCGGATTTGGCTGGGGTTGATTCTGTGCTGCGTTGTTATTGGCTTGTGGTGCCGCCGGCGCAGGTGCACTATCGCTACCACCACCGCTACTACAAGCAACCAACGTAAATGCGGTCAGGGCTGTAATTCCAAATTTTAAGATTAATTTTTTCATAGAGGATCCTAGGTATAATTGTAAATTTATAAAATCTGCAAATCGGGATGAGGTCCCGTAAAATTGAGTGGCGGATTCTAACAGAAGATTCCCCTAGGACCTATAGGGAGATTAACAGTTCAGCATAAAATCTCGCCATAAAATGGTGATTTATTATCAATAATGCTAGCTAGTTCACATTTTTTAAACCAAAGGAATAAATTGAACTACGAGGTTTTATAAAAAACCTATACATAAACCCCATACCTACTAAACAATAAACAGCATTAATGACCGACAGCAGCATTCAATGAATTTACACAATAAAAAAGCAAGCATTACGCTTGCTTTTTAAAAGGTGATTAGGCTCTATTGTTGTGCCGCAAAGACTGCACTCCAAGAATTATCATTACCCTGTGCAAGACCGCCTAATTCCTTGGCGTTGTTACCATAGAATTTACCTTCCGCTTTACCTTGGCCTAATTGAGCTGAGTTCGCCGTGCCAGAGAATCCATTACCATCAATTGCCGCATCAACATTTACCGTTTTACTATCCGCCGTAAAGGAACCTGTTAGTTTCTTCGCTGCAAAATCTGCGGTAAATACTGCGGTATTTTCTGCGGAGGCTGTATGCAAACCAGATGCATCACGAATAGCAGCATAGCCTTTATAGGTTGCCACACCATTATTTGGCATAGACTGAGTAGCATTACCGGTGTAGAACACAACATCTTCACCATTCACCTTAGACGCACCTACACGCACATCGCTAAACTTACCACAACAAACGTTTTGGCCGTTCAAGTTTTGCCAGGTACCGGCATAAAGGTTCGGATGAACCAAACGTAAAGTTTGTCCATTAACCACAATACTATTAATCCCCGAACCGCTTGTCGATAATTTTTTACCGCTTGTGGTATAAGCTACTGCAGCTGCAGTAGATGGTTGATTAGTATTATCTTGACCGGTTTGGTTCTGGTTAGACGGGGTCTGCGTTTGTACTGCATTATTATTGGCTTGCGGTACAGGATCACCATCATTGCCACCACCGCTACTACAAGCAGCTAAGGTAAATGCGGCAAGAACACTAAAGCCAAACTTTAGGAGATTTTTCTTCATGGGTTGCCCCTTCATTATTAAAATTATAGATTTTATAAAATAGGCAAATTAGGATTTGGTTCCCTAGATTGCGGGGAAAATTTTAACAAGAATTTCCCTTATAACCTATAGGGAAAATGGTAAATTTGTGTAAATCTTTGTAAAGAAGTGTAAATAAAACAACAACTTATGTGACATTAATCACATTTTCTCATGTTTACATAAAAAAATGGCAGATATTACTATCTGCCATTTTATTTATTACGAGATTAGCACTTAATCGTGCATTCCTAATTTCTTCTCTAAATAGTGAATATTGGTACCACCTTTTTGGAAGTTTTCATCTTCCAAAATCAATTCATGCAACGGAATATTGGTTTTGATACCATCAATAATAGTTTCCGATAAAGCATTTTGCATACGACGAATCGCTACTTCACGGGTATCACCGTAAGTGATCAGCTTGGCAATCATCGAATCATAGTGTGGAGGCACTGTATAACCGCCGTAGATATGGGAATCCCAGCGTACGCCTAAACCACCCGGTGAATGCAAATGCTCAACTTTCCCCGGTGAAGGAAGGAAGGTTCTTGGATCTTCTGCATTGATACGGCATTCGATTGCATGACCTTTCACTTTGATATCTTCCTGTTTGAAAGAAATCGGTAAGCCTGCAGCAATACGCAACTGCTCTTTTACTAAGTCTACACCGGTAATCATTTCAGTAACCGGGTGTTCCACCTGAATACGGGTGTTCATTTCAATGAAATAGAATTCGCCATTTTCATAAAGGAATTCGAAAGTACCCGCACCACGATAACCGATTTCTACGCAAGCTTTAGCACAACGCGAACCAATATCACGGCGTACTTCCTCAGTAATCCCTGGAGCAGGTGCTTCTTCCACCACTTTTTGGTGGCGACGCTGCATTGAACAATCGCGTTCAGCTAAATAAACGGCATTACCATGGGTATCTGCCAATACTTGGATTTCCACGTGACGTGGGTTTTCCAAATATTTTTCCATATACACCATGTCATTATTAAAGGCTGCTTTGGCTTCTGCTTTGGTCATCGCAATGGATTCTTCCAATGCGTCTTCATTGCGCACTACGCGCATACCACGACCACCGCCACCACCGGAAGCTTTAATAATGATCGGATAACCGATACGTTTAGCAATTTCTTTATTTTTCGCAATATCGTTACCGACCGGACCATCAGAACCCGGCACACAAGGTACGCCCGCTTTTTTCATCGCATGAATCGCGGAAACTTTATCGCCCATTAAACGAATCACATCGGCTGTTGGACCGATAAAAATAAATCCGGATTTCTCAACCTGTTCGGCAAAATCAGCATTTTCCGATAAGAAACCATATCCTGGGTGAATCGCATCAGCGCCGGTCACTTCTGCCGCGGCAATAATCGCCGGAATATTCAAATAACTTTTAGTTGAAGGCGCAGGACCAATGCAGACGGTTTCATCGGCCAATAAAACATGTTTTAAATCACGATCGGCGGTGGAATGCACGGCTACGGTTTTAATGCCTAATTCTTTACAGGCACGCAAAATACGTAAGGCGATTTCACCACGATTGGCAATTACCACTTTTTCTAACATAACAAATTCCGCTTGTAAAAAAATGACGGGAAACCCCGTCATTATTGAGTTTGGAGGATTATTCGATAACGATTAACGGTTGGTCGAATTCCACCGCTTCGCCGTCTTCAACAAGAATGGCTTTCACGACGCCGGCTTTATCGGCTTCGATGCGGTTCATCATTTTCATCGCTTCAACGATACATAATGCATCGCCGACTTTCACGCTTTGTCCCACTTCCACGAAAGCTTTAGCTTCCGGGCTTGGGCTACGGTAGAAGGTTCCAACCATTGGTGAACGCACTTGGTGACCGCTTACTTCAGCAGCTGCAGCACTAGCCGCTGGAGCTGCAGCTACCGGAGCGCTCGCTGCAGGGGCAGCTGCAACCGGTGCAGCTGCCGGCACGCTGTATTGAACAGGCGCTGCGGCAGGTGCAGCACGACTAATGCGAACTGTCCCCTCTTCTTCGGAAACCTCTAATTCGGTAATACCCGATTCTTCTACTAACTCAATGAGTTTTTTAATTTTACGAATGTCCATACGTTCTTCCTAAAAAAGTGAAAATAGAACCGCCCTTTGTACAAATCTCTCAAAGGACGGCTTATAGAAATGGAGTTTTGCGCGCGCAAGATTACCGCAAAACGAGCCTTTTGGCGACAAAATTATTGAAAAAATATGAATTTTTACGCTTTTTGAGCTAAAAATTCCAATGCGAAAGAAAACGCACATTCATACCCTTTAGCGCCCAATCCGCAAATCACACCCTCCGCTACATCACTAAAATAGGAATGATGACGGAAAGGTTCGCGTTTATGCACATTGGATAAATGGATTTCCACAAAAGGAATAGCCACCGCCAAGAGCGCATCGCGCAATGCTACACTCGTGTGAGTATAGGCGGCAGGATTAATTAAAATGAAATCAACCTGTTGAAAACTCTGATGAATCTTATCAATCAGCTTTTCTTCACTATTGGCTTGGAAACATTCCAAATGCACCTGCTGTTGTGTAGCCAAGCGTTGCAAATTCTCTTCTATTGCAGCTAATGAAAGATGGCCATAATGTTTAGGTTCACGAGCGCCTAACATATTCAAATTCGGGCCATTTAACAGCAAGATATTGAATTTTTTACTCATTTTCTTTCCTTTTGAAACGCGCTGATTATAACGTTTTCTAATTTTTCGGTGGTCGAATCTCTAAATAATTTTTTCAATGAATTCCGAGTCCAAATTCAATAATGGTAATGTTGAGCCAGGCCATGGACGCAAAATTTGATAATTCATTAAATCCAAGGTATCCAATCCCGGCGTCACATTTGGCGTATATTGTGCCGCCATGCGGGCGAGCTGACCTAATCCCAAACTACTTTCCAAACTAGAACTAATGACTGCCTTCATGCCTAATGCCTGCGCCTGTCGAATCAAATGCACACAATCCTGAATCGAGCCAACCAATGTTGGTTTAATCACGATTGCAGCTAAATGCGCCTCCTGAGTCAGCGCAAAATCCGCCTCGCGCACTGTTTCATCCCAAGCGATAGGAATCCCCGTTTGCCGAGCAAATTCGCGACTTAATTCCGGCGTTTTACAAGGTTCTTCCAGGAATTGAATACGTGTTCGATGTTCCGGTTTAACCTTCGTGGCAAATTGCAATGCTTTTTCCAGACTCCACTGGCGATTGGCATCCAAACGTAATTGCAAATCGGGAATGGCCTCTAAAAACATATCAGCGATCAAGCCATCACGATTGGCTTCATACATACCCACTTTAATTTTTGCAACTTTTTCCCCCTCTAAATTGTTTAACTCGGCATACAATTCATCGGGATCGCCATAGCACAAGGGCGCAGCCTGATAATTCCCAGCATCCTGCAAATAACCTTTCATATCGTCCATCGCTGCACTAATGCCAAAGGCCACCGATGGATAGCAACCATCCAGCGGTACGCGTGGAGCTTCACAACTCGCATTCTGCCAAGCGGTTAACCATTCAATTGCCTGAGCCTGAGCTTCATCTAAGGTTTCCCGACTAAATCCCGGTAAGGGCGCTATTTCACCCCAACCGTCACGGCTGCAAGCCACCCGAACAATGAGTCCTTCACGACGCTTTAAAAAACGATCGCGTAGCACCAGCTGGCTATCCACGGGAATCGAATAGCGGTAAAGATTAAAGGATTTATTTTCCATGGCAATCTCCTGATAAACGCCCTACCGAATTACAACATTTTGCCAAAAACAACGGCTAACACATTGATTTTATTAGAAATGAATTAAAAATGTATTGTGAACGGCTGTATTAATTATTTTTCCAAAAAAATACGGCGAATCTGCCTGATCCGCCGCATAGATTATTTTAAGGATTACGTCTAAATTTGCTGAAGTCCGGTGCACGTTTTTCATTGAACGCGTTACGACCTTCTTGACCTTCTTCAGTCATGTAGAACAACATAGTCGCATTACCGGCCAGCTCCTGCAACCCGGCTTGACCGTCACAATCCGCATTTAATGCTGCTTTCAAGCAACGTAAGGCAATTGGACTGTTACGCAACATTTCACGGCACCAACGCACGGTTTCTTTTTCTAAATCGGCATAAGGCACTACCGTGTTCACCAAGCCCATATCTAAGGCTTCTTGGGCATTATATTGACGGCATAGGAACCAAATTTCGCGCGCTTTTTTCTGCCCCACTAAACGTGCCATATAGCTTGCACCCCAGCCACCATCAAAGGAACCCACTTTCGGGCCGGTTTGGCCGAAAATTGCATTTTCCGCAGCAATTGTTAAATCGCATAACATGTGCAATACATGGCCACCACCGATAGCATAACCGGCCACCATCGCTACAACCGGTTTCGGACAGGTACGAATATCACGCTGGAAATCCAAAACATTTAAATGATGTACACCGCTTTCATCTTTATAGCCGCCGTAGTCACCACGAATTTTTTGGTCACCACCGGAACAAAATGCTTTTTCGCCTTCGCCGGTTAATACGATCACGCCGATTTTCTCATCGAAACGCGCATTGGAAAACGCGTGGATCATTTCTTTCACGGTTTGTGGACGAAATGCATTACGCACTTCCGGACGATTAATCGTGATTTTGGCAATGCCATCGGTGGATTTGTGATAGCGAATATCGGTATAACCTTCACTATGATCCACCCATTCTACCGGCGCATATAACACATCATCTTTTGGATTTTGCATGGAAAATTCCTTCTATTAATAAACAGGCAGCGAGCGACAAAACAGCCAGCCCACCGATGAAATCGCCGCATTATAGCGAAACTTTGCTAAATCTAAAAAGAAATTTCCCCTTTGATCGGAGGCGCCTTATTGCTAAAATCGCGCCCATTATTTTTACTTGAAGGATCCATTTGTGAAATTATTTCCAATTTTTGCCTTAAGCGTATTGATCAGCGGCTGTTCGTTATTCAGTACCCCCCAATCCGCGATTCCCGCGGAATATGCCGGCGCCGATTATTTACTAAGCGACAAAGATGCCCAACAATGGGCATTTGCCAGTAAACAGGCCGAACAATGTATTTACCCGAACCTAACCCGTATTCAACAACAACATTTTGGTAAGGAAGACAGCTATATTCATTCGCAATACGTATTTTTCTATCCGCTAGAAAAAATCATCGGTGAAGACTATGTAAAAATCATCCAAAAAGATGAGAAATCAATGAATTACGCCACCCTACAATTTAAAAAATTCCGTGACCAAACGGGGGAAGTCGATGCCTTAGACGAGAAAAAATGTGCAATATTGCGCAAACAGGCACGAGAAGACTTAGAAGTGGTGAAAGGGAAATATATCGATGGGATGGTTCAAACCCAACAAACTGCTGACGGCAAGTCGACCTCGCCCGATGGCGTTGCCACCAACCAAAATAAATTCTTCTTCGACATTATTAAATGGGGTTCAGCCCTATTACTCTAACCAGCAGGCGGGATTTTCCGCCTGTTTGCTTTTAAAATGCCCCAACAAAAAACCAAATTTTTCCAAAAAACAACACCTAACCCATTGATTTTATTGGAGTTTGTTTAAAAATCAAAAAATATTAGCTTTAACTGAGCTCGCAAAAATGTGACCTACATCACAAAACAAAACCAAACTCGAACCATTTCCCGTATCTAGGTCAAAAAAAGCTAAAAAAGCCCCCTTTGTCATTTCCAATTTAGCGGCTTTTCCGTTAGTCTATTCTGAATTTTCTTGCTTAATTAAAAAGAGGTAATTATGACTGCAATTTTTGATATCGCACAACGTTGGTTGGCTCAAGATCCGGATGCCGAAACCCATGCTGAATTAAGCGCCTTGTTAGACGCGGCAAAAAGCGGCGATACCCAGGCCAAAGCGGAATTGGAAGCGCGTTTTGATGGCCGTTTGCAATTTGGTACCGCTGGACTTCGTGGTCCATTACAAGCAGGCCCTATGGGAATGAACCGTGTTTTAGTCGCGCAAGCTGCAGGTGGTTTGGCAGATTATTTAAAAGATTATGACAAACAACCTTCTATCGTAATCGGTTATGACGGCCGTAAAAACTCTGATGTATTTGCTCGCGATACCGCAGAAATCATGGCTGGAGCCGGTATTAAAGCCTATTTATTGCCACGTAAATTACCAACTCCGGTGCTAGCTTATGCTATCCAGTATTTTGATACCACCGCCGGTGTTATGGTGACCGCTAGCCATAACCCACCGGAAGATAACGGCTATAAAGTCTATTTAGGTAAAGCCAACGGTGGCGGTCAAATCGTTTCTCCGGCGGATAAAGATATCGCAGCATTAATCGATAAAGTAGCTGCTGGCAATATCAACGATTTACCGCGCAGTGAAGATTATCAAGTATTAGATGACACCGTCATCAATGCCTATATTGAAAAAACTGCAGCCATTGCCAAAGAGCCGGCTTGCGACATTAATTATGTGTATACCGCAATGCATGGGGTTGGCTATGAAGTATTAAGTAAAACCTTAGCAAAAGCAGGATTGCCACAACCTTATGTGGTTGCTGAACAGGTTTGGCCGGACGGCAATTTCCCAACCGTAAACTTCCCTAACCCAGAAGAAAAAGGTGCCTTGGATTTAGCCATTAAATTAGCGAAAGAAAAAAATGCCGAATTCATTATTGCCAATGACCCGGATGCGGACCGTTTAGCGGTTGCTGTACCAGATGCACAAGGCAACTGGAAACCTTTACACGGTAATACTGTGGGTTGTTTCTTAGGTTGGCATTTGGCTAAACAATACCAAGCCGCAGGCCAAAAAGGTATTCTTGCCTGTTCATTGGTTTCCTCTCCGGCGCTAGCAGAAATTGCGAAAAGATACGGTTTACAATCCGAAGAAACCCTGACCGGTTTTAAATATATCGGTAAAGTACAAGGCTTATTATTCGGTTTCGAAGAAGCTCTTGGTTATTTAGTTGACCCAGATAAAGTACGTGATAAAGATGGTATTTCTGCTGCTATCATGTTCTTGGATTTAGTTCGTCATCTGAAAAAACAAGGTAAAACCTTGGCAGATTACGCCGACGAATTCACTGCCGAATTTGGTGCTTATGTCAGTGGCCAAATCTCCATTCGCGTTAGCGATTTAAGTGAAATCGGTAAACTAATGAGTGCCTTACGTAGCAATCCACCAAGCCAAATTGGTGTGGTTCCTGTGGCACAATTTATCGACCACACCAAAACTGATCGTCAAAGCGATATTTTAGTCTTTATGCTACAAAATGGCGGCCGCTTAATTGTTCGTCCATCAGGCACAGAACCAAAAATCAAATTCTATTTGGATGCCCGCGGACAAGATCCGAAGGATGCAGACCAAGTCTTAAGCGACTTTGATCAGGCGGTTCGCCAACTGTTACGTCAAGAAGCCTACGGCAAACAAGATTGCTAACATGCTAACTATGAAAAATCCCGCGTTTATCACGCGGGATTTTTTTATTCATCGGACAAATAATGCTGCACAATAGCTAAATGTTTCTCTTTTTGTTCACTCAATATCTGTTGATTTTCCGGTAACAATAGCTCAAAGCATTTCATACAATATTGATGAATTTCCCGAGCATAATGTTTCATCATCGGATAAAGCGTAGGATGCTGACTTTCAATCAACTCCAACTCATCCATAATCAACATAAAATTGGCAAACTGATCAATTTGTGATGGCACGCTCACTGTTGAAGTAATTGAGCCTTCACGCTCTCGTCGATACATGTAAAAGGTATTCGGATAAATAGCAAAGGAATGTAAATATTTCACTAAACGATAGCTCCAAACTACATCCTCAAAAGTGTCTACTGCTGGAAAGAAGGTATCGGGTTGATTAAAAATAGTCCGTTTAATTACCTTAGGCATACAAAAACCGACATAAACCCCTTTTTTATATAAATGCTCAAAATGCTGGTGAAGATCCCCCTGCATCACCTCACAAGCGAGCTGATGATAATGGACATGATCAGGATATACGCTGGTCATATAGGTAAATACTACATCCGGATACTGCCGCTGCTCGATTAAGGCCGATAGTTCACTTAATATCTGCGTCCCCGACCAATAATCATCACCATCCAAAAACATAATATATTCGCCACGCGCTAAACGAATAGCATCATTACGTGCCTGCGCTACTCCACCATTGATTTTATGCAACAGGACAACTTGTGGATATTCGCGGGCATAACGAGCACAAATCTCAAACCCTTGATCGGGCGAACCATCATCCACTAAGATCAATTCATAATGTGCATATTGTTGTGACAATACCGACTCAATACATTGCTCCAAATAAGGAGCGACGTTGTAAATTGGCACAATAATACTAAAACGAGGTGTCTGTTTGGTATTGATCAACGGACGACGAGAACGGCTTAATAACACGCGAGCCTGTGCTAATTGCGATAAGGGACAATAATCAGCAAAATCCTCTACCCGCCAAGCCACCTTTTCTGTTGCCAATTCAGTCAACAATCTTTTAGCCAAGGATTTTTTTAACAAATAAAAACCCGCACCATGTCCATTGTAATACCCTTTATTCTGAGAAACTAAGGCTTCCAAAGGTTCATCAGTCTGATACCAGGTAAAATGTGGCTCTGGGTCTGTATGTTGTAAATTAATCAGCCCATACCCATTATAAGTATTCGCGTAAGTAATTGCGGCCTGACTAAATCCCACTTGGGGTTGCTGTGCCGCCTCGGCGATTAAAACAAAATCTTCGTCCTGCAAATTAAAATCAGCTGCGATCTGTTGCCATACTGCAATGTGGGAAAGGGTTTGCCGCATTTCCTGTGGAGTTAATGCCCGTCCTAATACCGTTTTCGCCTTTTTCTCATTAAACATTAAGGAAAGGCTTGCCGTATCAGCTTCAATAACTGCCTGAGGTTTAAATCGAACCTGCTCGGCCGCCTGTAAAAAAGCGGAAAGTTGATAACGTTCAGTTGGGCTATAAATCACATAGCCGGTCAAAGATTGCATAATTTGTCCTTATTAAAAAACGGTGAAAAATCTGTATTTTTCACCGTTTTTTTGATTGCTACTGCAACAGCTCAAAGCTTTGCATTTCATATTTTTGATCGCCGACTTGAACTGTCAGACGATATTTACCAAGTGGGTCCCAACGACCAAACTCCCAGCAATTCATCACATAATCACCATTATTGACACTATCTATGGTCGAGGTAATTGTATGTAATTTTTCATTCGGTGAAACTTCGATTTTAGCGTTTTCCATGGTGAATTTCGCTTTTGCCTGAGTTTTAAAGGTTTCCACGACTTTCACTTTTTTTGGGAATTTACCGCTGACCACCCAACAGACTGCTTCAGCCTTCAAACTACGGGAAAGTTCGCGCTTTTTCAGATCATTCATCGGTTCCGTTGCTTTATCGAACACAGACAAATAGATATCTTTGCTTGGTTCAGCGTTTTGATTTTGAGATTGTTCAGTTGATGAAGCTAAACTTTGTGCCGACAATAGCAAGGCACTGATCACAATAGCGATTTTTTTCATTTAGAGATCCTTGGGTTTATTAGAATAATAGGTTAAATCGAGGTTCGGCATTATACTGAAGTCCGACCACAAAAAAAAGTTTGTAAAAAAAGTTTATTGCACGACTAGCACACCAATGCACCCCATATCAGCTAACATCAAATTAGATGAACCGAACAGGAACGGGTAATTATTTGAGGATTGATTATCAAAACGCACCAAGATTTGTGTTTTGCCGTTAATCCACACTGTATCCTTCCAGGCCAACATGGCTTCCGATGTCATTTCATTATTACGGCTTTCCACAATAAACTTCGCCCCCTGCAAGGTAAAACCAATAGGTAAGGTAGCATCAATGATCCAGCGCTCAACTGTCCCCTGTTTAGCGAAAACATCGACCCGTCGCGGATCAAAACGCTGTTGGTTGATTAAACCATTTGTTACATCCAACTGGAACTGACGGGTTTTGACCACCTCTGCTTTGAGTAGAGTTGCTGCATCGGAAACAAAATTGCCACCGGGCTTATTGGCAAAAGCAGAAATTTCCCCTTGCGGGCGTAGTTCTAATACCGTGTTATCGGAGAAATCGCCATCGGAACCAAATACATTTTTTACTTTATCAAAGAAATCCCGTTTTCTTCCAGAAATTAAACAGATGCTATCGCCTTCATTTAGATTAACCAAAACTTCAGCCCGTTCACCCGGTGCTAAAACTAGGGATTCAATGGCCTGTGGCTCATTGAGAAAACCTAAATCTCGAGCGATCAATAACATGGTTTGGTCGTTATCCAAACGCAAATCATAGGCTCGCGCCAGAGAACCATTCAGTAAGCGCAAACGCACCCAACCACGTGGTACATCCAAATAAGGAGATTCCAAGCCATTGACCAACAATCGATTACCCACAAAATGTGGCTGATTTTGCTTAAACAGCTGCAAACCATCACGATTAAATTCCATATCCTGTAAAATCAATGGAATATCATTGACGCCATAATTGTGCGGTAAATTGGCTTTTTGGCTGGCATCATCTTCAATTTGCCACATCCCCAATAAGCCGCGATAGGTTTGATAAGCCGAATTGGCCAAAGTGGCCGCATGATACCAACAGGTTGCTGCCGGTTGTTCAATAGGCACAATCGGTGCCCAAGAATCCCCTTTGCGTAGCACCCGCGCTGCGCCGCCGAATAACTCACCGGAGGCCTGCAGGCCCTGAATAGTCAGGGCCACATTTTGCGGCAAATTATTATGATAATTTAATTTTGCAAAAGCACCTGACTTAATCCGAATGGTTGGTCCCAAATAATTACCATTAAACCCCCATACTGCAACCGAGTGTTTACCATCCAACTTATATCCCATCTCTTCCATTGTCAGCACTATCGGTCGACCACGTCGCGCTTCAATCAACGGCGGACATTGCAAGGGCGGGCGGTTGGCAGCCAGCAAAGGCTGTGGCAAACCGGCCAAGGCACCAGCCAGCAGGGTACGTTGTATAAACTCTCGGCGAGAACAAGGAAGCATTTTCATATTATTTTCCTTCGGCAACTTCCGCATCCAATTCGGCAATCCGACGAGCCATTAAATCATGGCAATAATTCGCTAATTCGCGCACGTTATCTTTCGTATAGGTAGAGACATCAATTGGCTCCATCATTTCACAAATGACGTTGCCATTATCCCAACGATTTAAATCGATCTTATTGTGCGTTGTCGAACAAACTACCGGTACAATTGGCACTCCGGCAGCAACCGCGGCATGAAACGCGCCGGTCTTAAACGGTAATAAACCACGCCCACGACTACGCGTACCTTCCGGGAACATCCAAATCGATAAATTATCGTCGTTGATTCTGTGTGCCAATTCGCTCATTGTGCTATGGGCTTTAGAACGGTTATCGCGATCCAACAAAATATTACCTGTCACCCAATATAAAATGCCAAAAAATGGCACCCAAATCAGACTTTTTTTACCCACGCTAACGGTGCGTGGCAATACCATGTAAGAAATGGTCACCATATCGTAATTGTTTTGGTGATTACCGATATAAATACAACGGGATGGTGCCTGAGGCAAAAAACGATAATCCAATTTTAACCCGAACAATGGATGCAAACGACCAAACCAACGAGCCATCACGCCCACATTGCTGGGATTACGAAAACGAATAAAAGAGTAAATCGTGCCGAGCACACAAATTAAAATGCAGCAGATCACGACTAAAATCACACGGGCCAGTTTTAACATAAGCTACCTAACCAAAATCAAGACAAAAAATTTTGCCGCAGTATAGCAAATTAGCGGCCTATTTGTGCTAACCTAACGAAAAAATTAGCCGTTAATTCAATGAAAACCACCTACTTTATCGCCGATCTCCATCTCAGTGAAAATCACCCCGAACTCACCACATTATTCGTCGATTTTATGCGTCAGCGAGCGCCGAATGCCGATGCGCTCTATATTCTGGGCGATTTATTTGATTTTTGGATTGGTGATGATGAGCAGTCGCCACTTATCGAACTGGTGAAAAACCATATCCGAACCCTCGTGCAGCACGGTGTGCCCTGCTATTTTATCCATGGTAATCGGGACTTTTTATTAGGAAAATATTTTGCCCAAAGTTGTGGGTTGACGCTTCTACCGGAATATCAAGTGATTGATCTATACGGTAAAAAAACCTTGATTTGCCATGGGGATACGCTCTGCATTGACGATCAAAAATATCAACAATTCCGCCGCAAGGTACATCAACCTTGGCGACAATGGCTATTCCGCCATCTGCCGTTGGCTTGGCGATTACGCATTGCCCAGAAAATTCGCGCCCGTAGCCAACGGGACAAACAAGGAAAAAGTGCGGCCATTATGGATGTCAATCCCGCCTTTACCGCGGCCTGCATGGTGCAATTTGGCGTACATCAATTGATTCACGGCCATACCCATCGCCAAGCGCAACACCAAACTAACGCGGGTCAGCGTATTGTGTTAGGCGATTGGCGAATCAACCGCCCATCGATTTTAGCGGTACACGATAATGGTCAGATGGACTTCATCAATCAATAAAACGCCCTATCAAAATTCAGAGCTTTTGCAAAAATACAAGCTAACCCATTGATTTTATTAAAATTGATTTTAAAATTGAAAAAATAGCGTTTTCCCTCAACCGACATCTCACAGCACACGAAAAAGGGACGGTAGAAACCGTCCCTAGTCAATCTTCTCCGAGCCAATTTAATTAGCGTAATTCTTTACCTTTTAATTCTGGAATTAGGCAGATCGTCGCCACCATATCAATCAAGTAAATCACCGCTAAGAATGCAATCGCTAAACTGAAAGAATATGCCGACACTATAGCTCCCACCACAACGGGGCCGAAACCGCCCACTGCACGGCCTAAATTAAACAACACGTTTTGTGCGGTAGCTCGAGCCTCTGTCGGATAAGCTTCCGCCATCAACGCCCCATAACCGCCCATCATACCGTTCACAAACATCCCCAAGAAGGCACCAGCAATCAGCATTGCTCCAGCATCGGTTAATTGGGAATAGGCGATAATGCTTACCACTGCACCCGCTTGGAATAATAGGAAAGAAGGCTTACGTCCGACTTTGTCCGCCAAGCGGCCAAAAATCCAAATCCCAGCCATCATACCGCATACCGTAACCGCTGTCCAAATACCTGATTTAGTGAGGCTAAAGCCCAATTGCTTAGCCAGGAAATTCGGCATCCAAATCATAATGCCGTAATAGCCGAAGTTTTGTACAGATGTGAGCACTACCACCCCTAAACTGACTTTCGCAGTAGCCTTATCTTTAATCAGTAATTTAAAGGATTCCAGCTTGCCACTTTTTGGCGCAACCGCTCGTTGAGTAGTGAAGATTTCCGGTTCATGTAAACGGCTGCGTAAATACCAAGCCACTAAGGCAGGGAAAATACCCAACACAAACATGCCACGCCAACCAATGTGTGGCAACAGAAGCGGAGTGAGCAATGCGGCACCTAAAACCCCAACCTGCCAACCTAAGGCTACATAAGAAGCAGCTTTGGCGCGGTGACGTGCGGGCCAGGCTTCAATCGCCAAGGCCATACCGATACCGAACTCGCCTCCCAAGCCGATACCTGCAATAGTACGATAAATTAATAAATCCCAATAACCTTGCGCTAAAGCACAGAGACCGGTAAAGACAGCGAATAATACAATTGTCCAAGTGAGTACACGCACGCGTCCATAACGGTCGCTCAATGCGCCAAATATAATCCCACCGGCAACGGCGCCGATAAGCGTCCAAGTGACCAAAGAACCGGCTTGAGTCGAAGTTAAATGCAAATCGGCAGAAATTGCCGTGAGCATAAAGCCTAAAATAAGAAGATCGAAACCGTCCATTGCATAGCCGACGGCAGAGCCAATAAGGGCTTTCCAGCCATATTGATTGACTTGGGTTGTCATAGATGTCCTTTTGCTACTCACGGGTAGCTTTTAAAGTAAAAGAAAGGGATTTGCAGAAAATTTCGCGGCGCGTAGTGTAATGATTTTACGGGCAAATTGCAAAATTTTGAGAAAAAAATCCCTTTAAGCACAACTTAAAGGGATTTTTTATGATTACTTGCCAGCGTTAGCTTTAGCGGAGGCTTGATTGGCTTCTGCTGCTAGTGCTTCTGCCCGTTGCGCAGCCTGTTGGGACAATTCGGCAAATTGCATAGCCTGTTTATCCTGTTCCAAAGCAGCAGCTTCTTTTTGCGCCACAATATTTTGTGCATCTGCGGCGTTAGAAGCCTGTGCGGCTTTAGCCTCTGCACGCAATTGTGCCGCTGCTCTTACTGCCGCATTAGCTGCATCTGCCTGTTGTTGAGCGATTTTCGCTTGTTCACGGGCTTCTCCGGCTTTGTTTAGAGCAAGTTGTTTGTAATCTACTTGCGGTTCAGCCGGTGCAGCTTGGGCTGTGGTAGATTGAGCTGATTGAGTTGGTTTATCACAAGCAGAAAGCAAGCATAAACTTCCTAGTAATACGGCAATTAATGATTTCTTCATCTTCATAATAAGCAGTTCCTATCGTTAGCATAATGAAAAGTGCGGCAATGTTAGCACCGAACCATCACAAAAACCAAATTGTTCCATTTATTTCGTTAACAAAATTTTTATCAACAAAAGTAACGCCGCTCCATCGTCAATTAAACCAAGCGGCCCTAATACGGCCTCTGGCAAAATATCTACCGGGCTGAGTAAATAGACTAAAATCACAATTACTTTTAGCCATTTCATTTTATTCGCAGGCAATTTAAAAGGCATAATTCAGTTAGACGAATATCAAAAGATAGAGTAAATTCACAGCTTGTCGGCATGATGAATTAACACAAAACGCTCCCAAAGTTCTTCCTGACTTTCCTGATGCTCTGGATCGGGCTTGATACAATTGTTGATTGGGCAAACTTTTTGACAGGTTGGCGTGTCATAATGGCCAACACATTCGGTACACAACGCAGGATCTATCACATAGATATCATCCCCCACCGAAATCGCCTCATTCGGGCATTCAGGTAGGCACATATCGCAATTTGTACATTTCTGGGTGATGAGTAATGCCATCGTGTTCCTTTATATTGAAAGCGACGGATTATAGCCGACAACACATAAATTCACAAAAATAAACAGACTCAGTATGAAAAAAAGCAGCTCCCTTGCCGGTATTCTAATTGCTAGCGGATTTATTCTTTGGCAATTTTTCCAACCCTCTTCCCAAAGCGTTAAAACATCCCAGGTAGATTCCCCATCCTATGGTGACTTCGGCGATTACGATGCCAGCCTGCGTGATGACAAGATCGGCCAAAATAAAAATGCACCGACGGATTACTATATGTTGGTACTTTCTTGGTCACCTGCATTTTGTGCAGACATGCGTACACAATTTGGTACAAATTTACCGCAAAGTGCACAATATCAATGTACCGGAAAATCCTTTGGATGGGTGGTACATGGGCTTTGGCCACAAAATGCCAATGCGCTTTCCGTTGCCGATCATCCGCGTTTTTGTCGGGGAGATTTACCGCCATTACCGCTCAGTGAGATCCACCCCTATTTGAATATCTCACCAGGAGCCAAGTTATTACAGGGTGAATGGGAAAAACATGGTGCCTGTGCATTTGCTGATGCTCAAAGCTATTTCCGCCAAGAACAGGCATTATTCAATGCGCTCAACTTACCAACACAAGAAATGAAACGTAACGAACTATTCCGTTGGATGAAAACCCATAACCCACAATTAAGTAATGCCTATCTAAAAGCCAGCCGTAATGAATTATTTATTTGTTACGACAAAAATTGGCAAGTAATGGATTGTCCGCGATAAGATAAATTCTCATTAATTTGATCTAAAGCGTTACAAGCTAGCTTGAAATGGGTATAATGCCCGCGTTCTAAAATTAACCAACAATAGAGGATTAGATTATGTCAGTAATCAAAATGACCGACTTAGATTTAGCAGGCAAACGCGTGTTTATCCGGGCTGATCTGAATGTGCCGGTAAAAGATGGTAAAGTAACCTCCGATGCGCGTATTCGCGCTACCATCCCAACCCTAAAATTAGCGTTGCAAAAAGGTGCTAAAGTAATGGTTACCTCCCACCTTGGCCGCCCAACCGAAGGCGAGTTCACTCAAGAAGATTCCCTTCAACCGGTTGTCGATTATCTGAACGCTCATCTTGATGTGCCTGTACGTTTGGTGCGCGATTATCTTGATGGCGTTGATGTCAAAGAAGGTGAAATCGTTGTATTGGAAAACGTGCGTGTAAACAAAGGTGAGAAGAAAAACGATCCTGAACTAGGCAAGAAATATGCTGCGCTTTGTGATGTATTTGTTATGGATGCCTTTGGTACTGCACACCGCGCTCAAGCCTCCACTTACGGCGTAGCCGAATTTGCTCCGGTTGCTTGTGCAGGCCCATTACTTGCTGCAGAACTTGATGCTTTAGGTAAAGCTCTTAAAGAGCCAGCCCGTCCGATGGTTGCTATCGTTGGTGGTTCTAAAGTATCTACCAAATTGGAAGTGTTAAATTCCCTTTCTAAAATTGCCGACCAAATTATCGTGGGTGGCGGTATTGCTAACACCTTTATCGCAGCAGCAGGCCACAATGTAGGTAAATCCCTCTATGAAGAAGATTTAATTCCTGTTGCAAAATCCTTAGCAGCAACCACCAATATTCCGGTACCGGTTGATGTGCGTGTTGGTACAGAGTTCTCCGAAACTGCACCTGCAGTGGAAAAATCTGTAACTGAAGTGCAAGATAACGAATCAATCTTCGATATCGGCGATAAAACTGCAGAAGAATTAGCAGCTATCATTAAAGGTGCCAAAACCGTTTTATGGAACGGCCCAGTTGGCGTATTTGAATTCCCTAACTTCCGTAAAGGTACTGAAATCATTTCTCATGCTATCGCGAACAGCGATGCTTTCTCCATTGCGGGCGGTGGTGACACTTTAGCGGCCATCGATTTATTCGGTATTGCAGATAAAATTTCCTATATCTCTACCGGCGGTGGTGCATTCTTAGAATTCGTTGAAGGTAAAGTATTACCTGCTGTAGAAATTCTTGAAAAACGTGCAAACGGCTAATCCTAATTTCCCCTTTCAGAGGAAAGGGAAAATACTTAAAATTTCTTAAAACGCTGGATTTAATCCACTCCAAATAAAAGGAAACACAACTATGGCTAAACTTTTAGATATCGTACAACCGGGCGTAGTGACCGGAGATGATGTGCAAAAAATCTTTGCTTATGCAAAAGAACATAGCTTTGCTATCCCGGCTGTAAACTGCGTAGGTTCCGACTCAGTCAACGCAGTATTGGAAACTGCTGCTCGTGTTAAAGCACCGGTAATCATCCAATTCTCTAACGGTGGTGCTTCTTTCTACGCAGGTAAAGGTATCAAGCCAACTAGTGGTCAACGTCCTGATGTACTTGGTGCAATCGCAGGTGCAAAACACGTTCATACACTAGCTAAAGAATACGGTGTACCAGTTATTCTTCATACTGACCACGCAGCGAAAAAATTACTTCCTTGGATCGATGGCTTACTTGAAGCGGGTGAAAAACACTTTGCAGAAACTGGCCGTCCATTATTCTCTTCTCACATGCTTGACTTATCTGAAGAGCCAATGGAAGAAAACATGGCAATCTGCCGTGAATACCTTGCACGTATGGACAAACTAGGTATGACCCTTGAAATCGAAATTGGTATCACTGGTGGTGAAGAGGACGGTGTGGATAACTCCGATGTCGATGAATCCCGTCTTTACACCCAACCATCTGATGTGCTTTATGTTTACGATCAATTAAACCCAGTAAGCCCTAACTTTACTGTTGCAGCTGCATTCGGTAACGTACATGGCGTATACAAACCGGGCAATGTAAAATTAAAACCGTCTATCTTAGGTGCTAGCCAAGAGTTCGTTGCCAAAGAACGTAATCTTCCGGCAAAACCGATCAACTTCGTATTCCACGGTGGTTCCGGCTCTTCTCGCGAAGAAATCCGCGAAGCTATTAGCTATGGTGCAATCAAAATGAACATTGATACTGATACTCAATGGGCTGCTTGGAATGGTATTTTAAGTTTCTATAAAGCAAACGAAGCATACCTACAAGGTCAATTAGGTAACCCTGAAGGCCCTGATGCACCAAACAAAAAATACTACGACCCACGTGTTTGGTTACGTAAAATGGAAGAGTCTATGTCTAAACGCTTAGAACAATCTTTCGAAGACTTGAATTGCGTAGATGTTTTATAATCGCTATAAAATTAGTTAGAATAAACCGCACTCTTTGGTGCGGTTTTTTTATCTCCAATTTTGGTGGTGGCCTTATGCAAATCAGCAAGCAAAATTTACTTCCTCTTGGCATTAATTTTGCCTTAGGATTTTTCTTTATATCTATCCTTGCAATTAAAGGCGGCTATAACATCTCTCCTTTTATTCTTATTTTTTTAGGTCTCGGATATTTCCTTTACGGACTTAAACAAAAATGGCAATGGTCATTATCATCACAAGACAAACTGTTCATTTATAGCTATTTACTGTACTTTTTACTGTTTGTGCTTTCCTTATTATTTAATGGTGGTAAAGGTCGTGAATTGGATAACCCAAGCCGCGTTTTACTATTGATTCCGGTTTTATTATTACTCCTGCGAATTCCCTTTAACCTCAAAATAATCATGATGGCTATCCCTTGTGGTGCAATTACGGCTGGTTTGGTCGCCGTATTCGATAAATTAGTATTACATAGCCCGGAAGCCTATGCTCCACGGATGATGCATATTCAGGCAGGCGATATTGCCATGTCCTTAGGTATGTTCAGTTTGCTATTGGCACTCTATGCTCAGCGCAAGCAATTAAAAATTCCAACGTTATTTTGTCTAGCATCGGCATTGATGGGGATGTTAGGTAGTTTTCTATCAACTGCTCGCGGCGGTTGGATAGGTTTACCTATTATTTTAGGCCTTATGCTGTGGATTTATCGTCAATCCCTTTCCCGCGGTTTCTTTATTGGTCTCATTGGCATCTTCGTACTGGGTGGTGCCGCCTTAAGTCAAATGCCGCAAAACCGTATTAGTGAACGTTTTACCAGCGCACAAGTAGAAATCGAACGTTATTGGCAACATCAAGATGGCTCCACTTCTGTGGGAGCCCGCTTTGATATGTGGAAAAGTGCCCTCTTAATGGCACAACAAAAACCAATTTTAGGTTGGGGCATTCAAGGTGCCGCAGAGGAACGGAAAAAAATGGCGGAACAAGGTATTATTAGCACCTATGCCGGTCAATTTGGGCATGCTCACAATCAATATTTAGATGATTTGTCGAAACGTGGAGTGCTAGGCTTATTCACCTTACTTGCTATCTTTTTCATCCCATTACGGGCATTTTGGCAACATACCCAAAATCCAAATCAAGAAGTGAAACTTTGCGCCGCTTTAGGCGTGGTTCATGTTATTTCGACTATGTGCTATTGCCTCAGCCAAGGTTTTTTCGCCCATAATTCCGGCAATATTTTTTATTTCTTTTTAACCGTAGTCTTCTACGCAGCGTTAAAAAATCAATTACAGGTTAGTCATGAAAATTCTCGTCATTCGTAACGATAAACTGGGCGATTTTGTGCAGGCATTTCCAGCCTTCGCCCAACTAAAAGCTGCCAACCCCGCAATTCAATTGACGGCATTAGTACCCGCTTATACCGCGCCCTTAGCACAAATTTGCCCTTTTTTAGATGACATTATTATCGATAGCAAAAAAGATGATAAAAATGACTTTAAACGTCTGCTAAAGGAAATAAAACAGCAAAAATTCGATGCAATGATAAGTTTTGTATCCGATGTGCATAATGCCAAAATTGCACTATTTGCAGGCATTCCTTATCGTTTAGCACCCGCGACTAAATTAATTCAATTTGTTTACAATCAACGTCTAACTCAACGCCGTTCACGTTCAGAAAAAGCCGAATTTGAATACAATCAGGATCTGGTCAGCCGCTTTCTTAAGGATCACAAGATCATCCCCGAAAGCAACCCTCAAGCGCCCTATCTTACCTTTGATAATGCCTTACTTGTCGAGCAAAAAAAGAAATTGGTACAACAATTAAAGCTTGATGAACAACAAAAATGGATCTTTGTCCACAGCGGTTCTGGCGGTTCTGCCACGAATTTATCGCTCAATCAATATGCAGCTCTGATTCAGGGATTATTGACCGAATTCAACTGTCAAGTGGTGCTGACCGCAGGACCAAACGAAAGTGCTCAAGCTCATCAATTGGCAGAGCTCATTAATCATGAAAACGTTCGAATTTATGACAAAAATGAAGGATTGGTCGATTTTGCCCACTCACTGGCTTGCGCCAATTTATTTATCGCCGGTTCGACCGGTCCATTGCATTTAAGCGGAGCCTTAAATATTCCGACGATTGGTTTTTATCCTAGCCGCCGTTCAGCGTTGCCAATTCGTTGGCGACCGATTAATGATGCGGAAAAACATATTGCATTTTGCCCGCCAAAAGGTAAGGAAACCCAGATGAATCTAGGCTTAATTGACATTCCACAAGCACTAAGACAAATTATCCCTTTCGTGCGAAAAATGTGGCAACTGGCCGATTAGCGTCAAACAAAATTGCACCACCCAACCAATGCAGGCGGCAAATAATAGGGTTCCCAAACCTACTGTGCCGCCTAATAAAAAACCGAGCAAGCAAACCGTCACTTCAATGGAGGTGCGCACCACACCGACTTTCCAATGAAAGCGCTGACAAATTCCCACCATCAAACCATCCCTTGGGCCTGAACCCAAATGGCAGGTCAAATATAATGCCGTGCCTAACCCATATAATAAAATGCCACTGGAGCAGAAAACCATTTGACTAAATAAGGTTGTCGGCGGCGATAGGGATTTAGTCGTCAATCCCAGAAAGAAGGCAATCACAATAACATTAAGCAAGGTGCCCAAACCGGGTTTTAACTGTAAGGGAAACCACGCCAGCATCACCAAAACACTGATAACTAAGGATGCCCACCCGATCCCCACGTCCATTTTTAACGCCAAACCTTGGGAAAGCACCGTCCAGGGAGCCGAGCCAAGATCGGCCAACACCAATAACCCCTCGCCAATGCCAAGGGTTGTCAATGCGAATAACAACACCCCAATCGTGGCAGGTCTCGCCGACCATAAGGAAGGAGCCGCCCATTCAGTATGGGGGATTACCCGTGTTTTTTTCATTATCGCCCTCTTTTTATTACTCTGAGCATCATACGGGAAAAAATATAAAAGTAAAAAATCGAAATGCCATAAGATATATTCAAATTTTCTTGCCCGTCTTTATTTCCTTAAACTGTGATCATCATCACTCTTTTTCAAATTGAGTTGGAGATGTTGATTGCATAGAATTACGCCCGTTATTCGTTACAGAAATGTCAAAGGAACAATCTATGCTCGCCTCCCTACAAGATATTCTCGATACCGTCAAATCCGACAAACTCACCTACCAACAAAAATCTATGCTACTGGGCAATATTGCCGAACGTCTTTTTGATCCCCGTGAATTATTAGATTATAGCGATGAAGAATGGCAATTTATCGAAAATCAAATGATCTGTGATCTCAATGAGGGTTATGCAATTTATCGCCCACGTTATATTCTGCCGGATTATCGCGTATACCTAGAAAAAGGTTGCCAATTTTTGGATTTACCGGTACCGAAGGATTTAGATGAGGTCTTGGATGGTTTATTAATTTTGTATAGCCATGTGCCTTCCATCACCACATTCCCAGTTTATATCGGCCGGCTGGATGAGCTTCTTGAACCTTTCATCGAAGATGAAGAAAGCGCCTATATCAAAATTAAACGCTTTTTAAATCATGTGGATAAAACCATTCCTGATTCTTTCTGCCATGCCGATATCGGGCCTTATGATACGCGAGCCGGTCGGCTGATTTTACGGGCAATTGTCGAGTTGGCCTCACCAACCCCCAATATGACGATTCGTTACGATAAACAAAAAACGCCTCGGGATTTTGCTGAATTGGCGGCTAAAGCCTGTTTGCAGGTATCCAAACCTTCCTTTGCCAACGATGCCTATTACATTCGCGATCTTGGCGAACAATACGGCATTGCCAGTTGCTACAATGCATTGCCGGAATGCGGCGGAGCCTATACGCTGACCCGTTTACGACTAGGCACCATTGGTCGTGCCTGTCAAACAACCGCCGAGATGGTTGAGGAATTATTGCCAAGAGTCGCTCGCTGTGCCCTTTCCACCATGGACAAGCGCCATCGTTTTTTAGTAGAACAAAGCCATTTCTTCGAGACTTCTTTTTTAGTCAAAGAAGGCTTTATCCAACGGCAAAATTTCACCTCTATGATCGCTATCGTCGGATTGGCCGATGCGGTCAACCATTTGCTTAAACAGGAAGGACTGACAGAAACCTTTGGCAAAAGTGTACGCGGAGATGAAATCGCTACTCTTATTATGGACAAACTGCAACAAATTACCGATGCCCATCCGGGGATTTATGTGGAACGTACCCACAATCGCTATTTATTACATGCACAAGTGGGTGCCAATAATCATCCGGAAGATAAGGCCAACGCTCCAGCGCACCGCATTCGGGTCGGCGAAGAACCAAGCCTACTTGCCCATTTGAAACAATCGGCTCCATTCCATCGTTATTTTCCGGCGGGTACCGGCGATTTATTTGCCTTCGACCAAACCTATCTTGAGCATCCAGATGCAATCGTCGATATCATTGATGGAGCCTTTGCCTGTGGTTATCGCTATATCACCACTTATTTGAAGAACACCGATTTAATTCGGGTTACCGGTTATTTAGTGAAAAAAAGTGAAGTAGCCAAATACCGCCAAGGAGAAGCAGTATTACGCGATACCACTTGGTACGGCTCAGGCACCGATGAATGCGCCGATGTATTTGATCGCAAATTACGGGATAAGACCGATTTGAATGATGCTTAAAACGCCCTATCACTTTCATGAGTTTTCGTAAAAACAACATATAACCCATTGATTTTATTGATGTTAACTTTAAAATCAAAAAATTATAGCATTGTTCAAAAGCGGTTCTTTCATTCTGGGGAAAACAAAAAAGCGCGTGACTTCACAGTCACGCGCTTGCTTTCCATATTGGTCAATTAGGCTTTTACTTGCGCTTTTAAAAACGCCAGTAAATCATCCTTGGCAATCATTTGTTTTTCGCCATTGCGACGATTCTTATATTCAATCTCGCCGTTAGCCAAATTTTTCTCACCAATTACCAGCATATGTGGCACGCCAATCAATTCCATATCAGCAAACATCACACCCGGACGTTCTTTACGATCATCAAAAATCACTTCCACGCCATCGGCCAATAGAGTTTGATATAACTCTTCCGCAAATTGTTGCACGCTTTCTGATTTATGCATATTCATCGGTACGATAGCCACGGTAAACGGAGCCATTTCATCACAAGGCCATACAATACCGCGCTCATCATGATGCTGTTCAATCGCTGCGGCCACAACACGGGTCACCCCAATACCGTAGCATCCCATGGTCATTACCATCGGACGGCCGTCTTCCCCTTGTACGGTGGCATTCATCGCTGCAGAATATTTATCTCCTAATTGGAAAATATGTCCTACTTCAATACCGCGTTTGATTAATAGGGTACCTTTACCATCCGGACTTGGATCACCTTCCACTACATTACGAATATCCGCGACTTTCGGCAATGCTACATCACGTTCCCAGTTGATATTGAAGTAATGTTTACCATCAATATTAGCACCTGCAGCGAAATCGGACATTAACGCCACACTACGATCTACGATCACCGGAATATCTAACTTCACCGGCCCGAGGGAACCTACACCGGCACCGATTTTAGCTTTAATTTGCGCTTCATCGGCAAATTCAAATGGCGAAGCGACTTCCGCTAATTTTTCTGCTTTCACTTCGTTGAGTTCATGATCTCCGCGCACAACTAACGCCACTAATGGTTGCTCTTCCGTTGCCCCTTTTACAATCAGAGTTTTCACGGTTTTTTCAATCGGTAGTGCAAACTGTTCCACTAATTCGGCAATGGTTTTGGCATGTGGTGTATCCACCAACTCCATGGCTTTGCTTGGTGCGGCACGCTCTCCGACAGCAACTGCTTCGGCCAATTCGATATTGGCTGCATAATCGGATTCAGTGGAGAAAATAACATCATCTTCACCACTATTCGCTAATACTTGGAATTCATGGGATGCACTACCACCGATTGAGCCGGTATCCGCTTGAACAGCACGGAAATCCAAACCTAAACGAGTAAAAATATTACTGTAGGTTTGATACATCACATCGTAGGTTTCTTGCAGACTGGCTTTGTCAGTATGGAACGAATAAGCATCTTTCATCACAAATTCACGGCTACGCATCACACCAAAGCGTGGACGCACTTCATCACGGAATTTGGTTTGGATTTGATAAAGATTTAAAGGTAATTGGCGATAAGAAGATACTTCGCGACGCACCAAATCGGTGATGACTTCTTCGTGGGTTGGCCCCAATACAAAATCGCGATTGCCACGATCCACAATACGTAATAATTCCGGGCCATATTGCTCCCAACGGCCGGATTCCTGCCATAATTCCGCCGGTTGCACCACCGGCATCTTAATTTCAATCGCACCGCTTTTATTCATTTCTTCGCGGATAATTTTTTCTACCTTTTGCAACACGCGCCAGCCGGTCGGCATCCAGTTATAAAGCCCAGAAGCTAACGGACGAATCATCCCCGCCCGTAACATTAATTGGTGACTAACAATAGCCGCTTCTGCCGGCGTTTCCTTCAGGGTAGAAAAAAGATATTTGCTTGTACGCATTGCTTTTGCCTTTTGTAATAAATTGACCAAAAAAATTGGCGGCGAGTATAGCAGAAAGGTACCGTTTTTTGAATTAATTAAAGGACGTTGCCCTGCGACATTCTGGATAGCAGAACAAAATTTTAAAAATACCCTTTCTTGAAAACAAAAAGTGCGGCCTATCGCCGCACTTTGATTCATCAACAAATCTAATTAATTATTGGTTTTCAACAAATTCCAATATTTTTCATAGATATCCACCGCAGAACCTACATCTCCCTGCATAATACCTTTAGCGACCTGCTCGGCCGGAGGGAAAAGCGTGGTGTTTTCAGCAATTTCCGGTGCAAGCAAGGCTTTTACGCCCTCATTAGCCATGGAGAAGCCCATTTTTTCAATAACGACTTTGGCGTTTTCCGGACGCAATAGGAAATCGATAAACTTCAATGCTGCTTGCGGGTTACGAGCATTTTTCGGAATTGCATAGTTATCCATCCAGAAAATCGCCCCTTCTTTCGGGTAAACAAATTGTAGATTTGGATTTTCTTTATGCCCCATGTAGGCAGAACCGTTCCACAACATACCTAACGCCACTTCCCCCTGTACAAAAGGCAGTTCCGGAGAATCTGAGTTGAAGGTCGCGACATTTGGCAGTAGCTTTAACAAACGCTCATAGGCGGCTTTGATATCGGCTTCCTCGGTACTATTTGGCGACTTACCATCGAGTAACAACGCAATATGGAACACTTCTCGGGAATCGCTGGTGAGCAATACTTTACCCTTATATTCCGGATTCCACAAATCGCCCCAGCTGGTCACTTTTGCCGGATCCACTTCATCGGCATTCACGCCAATACCGGTTAAGCCATAAATATAAGGTAATGAATATTGATTGTTGGGATCAAACTCCTTATTCAATAAATTGGCCGGAATCTGTTTAAAATTGGTCAATTTACTGTGATCAATGCCCTGCAACATATCTTCCTTGATCATTTTGTTCACATAGTAGCTGGACGGAAATACCAAATCATAACCTTCGCCGTTATTCAGCGTCAGTTTTAATTTAGCAAACATCTCTTCGTTGCTTTCAAAAGTGGAATAGATCACTTCGATGCCGGTCTCCTTGGTAAATTGGGCTACCAAATCGGAAGGAACATAGTCGGTCCAGTTGTAAACATAGATTTTTTCGGCGGCTGCCGTACCTGCAAAGAATGCGGTGGCGGAAAGGAATAAGGATTTGATTGTGCGGGTAAGGAATTTTTTCAATTTATTGACCTCCAGAGTCGATGGTTAACAATCATCGGCAGTATAGCAATCGGGGGGGTATTTGCAAAGGATTTGACATATTTTATCCAGGGGGTAAGATTTCGACAATTTTCACAGCTGTTAAACCATAATGTTAGAATTTTCCCATCAAGAACACGTCAAATCCTATTACTTTGATTCCCGCAATCAAAACCTACAACAACCAGCCCTAAGCCAATCCGAAGAAACCGATGTTTGCATTGTCGGTGCCGGTTTTTTCGGACTATCTGCCGCCTTAGAATTAGCGGAAAAAGGCAAACGGGTTATTGTGTTGGAAGGCGCACGTATCGGCTTTGGTGCCTCAGGACGTAGTGGTGGCCAGGCGATCAACGGTTTTGAAGACGGCATCGATGAATATATTGAGCTACTCGGCGAAGAAAATGCCCGTAAGTTATGGGAAATGTCGTTGGAAGCCATTGATATTATTGACGAGCGGATCGCTAAATACGCTATTCAATGTGACTGGAAAAAAGGCTATGCGACCTTAGCACTCAATGAGCGCCGCATGGAAGATCTAGTTGCTATCGAACAAGCCAGTCTGCGATTAGGTTATCAACATATGCAATTATGGGATAAAGCCCAATTACAGCGCCATTTGGGCAGTGAAATCTATGTGGGTGGGCTATATGACAGCAATTCCGGCCATCTACATCCACTCAATTATTGCTTAGGTTTAGCGAAAGCCTGTTTGGATCTCGGCGTGCAAATTTATGAGCAATCACCGGTCATTGATATGCGTGAAACCGATGGTATCGTTGAGCTACAAACCGATCAGGCGAAAGTCCGTGCAAAGGATGTGATTCTTGCCACCAACGCCTATATTGATGTATTGCCAAAATCTATTCACCACGGTATCAACCGCAAAATTCTGCCGGTAGAGAGCTTTATCATTGCCACCGAGCCTCTTCCGCAAGCGCTTGCCGATTCCGTCATTAATAACGGTATGTCGGTGTGTGATAACAATATTCTGCTCGATTACTATCGTCTCAGCGCAGACAATCGCCTGCTGTTTGGTAGCGATTCCAGCTCCGATAAAAATATGGTGAATATCATGCGTGCGAATATGCTACATGTGTTCCCACAATTGGAAGCAGTAAAAATCGACTACGGCTGGGCCGGTCCAATTGATATGACACTCAATTCTGCCCCACATTTTGGGCGTATTTCTCCGCATATCTATTTTGCCCATGGCTATTCCGGTCACGGTGTGGCGCTTACCGGCCTGGCCGGACGAATTGTCGCCGAGGCCATTTTAGGTGACGACCATCGTTTAGCTATTTTTGAACAGCTCAAGGTTCCAACATTCTACGGTGGCCGTCTGATGAAAAAATTTGCAACTAAAATCGGCGTGCAATACTACAAATTCCTCGATAAGTACCGTTAATCCACATAAACAGGCGCGCCCCCTAAAACCAGTGCACCTGTTTTTTATCCGCAACACCAATTTTTAAGTCAACCATAATAAAATCAATAACTTAGGTATTGTTTTAGGAAAAACGCATTAAATCCATTGGGCGTTTATCCCACAACCAACCCGCCTTTTTCCCCTTGCTAAAACCGACAGTTTTATCACTATTTTTCCCCGATTGCGCCTCGAAAAAAATTTTATTTTTGTATGGTAATACCTGTAAATCGTTGACTCATTTCATTTTTTCTTTATAGTGTGGCGGCTTTTTTCACTTAAAAAAGTATTGTTATTATTAATCTAAAGGATCAGCACATGATTTCATTTCTTAAATCCAATCCTGGCACACCGGTGCCGGATGCGGAAGTCAGAGCACGTTATAATCGTTTAAGATGGCATGCTTTATTCGGTATTTTTATTGGTTACGCGGCATTCTATATTCTGCGCAACAACTTCCTTCTTTCTTCTCCTGAACTGATCAGCGAATACGGTTTTAGTAAAAAAGACATCGGCTTTATTTCCGGTGCGATGTTAATCGTTTACGGTTTAAGTAAAGGTTTTATGTCTGCAATGGCAGATAAATCTAACCCGAAACACTTTATGATTTTCGGTTTACTCATGTCCGCTATCGTGAACTTGATGATGGGCTTTAGCGCCTCCTTCTGGGCGTTCTTATTCCTTTGCCTACTCAACGGGATTTTCCAAGGCATGGGCGTTGGTCCCGCCTATATCGTATTGGCAAACTGGTTCCCGCGTAAATCCCGCGGCGTGACTACCGCATTCTTTAATATTTCACATAACGTGGGCGGTGGCTTAGTTGCACCAATTGCCGGTGCGAGTATCGCTTGGCTTGGTCAAGAACATTGGCAAGCAGCACACTTCATCATACCAACCGCAATTGCAGCAATTGTTGCGTTGATTTTCTATATCATCGGAGTTGGCCGTACCTACAATGAAGGTTTACCACCGATGTCCAAAATCTTGGAAAATGAACAGGATGAATTGGTTGTTACTAAAGACGAAAATATCAATTTAAGCTCTTGGGAAATCTTCCGTGATTACATTCTGAAAGATATCAACGTCTGGTTCGTATCTTTCATCGATGTATTTACCTATATGATCCGCTTCGGTGTATTAACCTGGTTACCACTATACCTATTAGAAACCAAAGGCTTCACCAAAGCCCAAATGGGTACTGCATTTGCCATCTTCGAATGGGCCGCAATTCCTTCGACTCTATTAGCCGGTTGGTTAACCGATACCTATTTCAAAGGACGTCGTATGCCACTTGCCATCATCACCCTATTCGGCGTTGGCGCAGCGATGTTCGTATACTGGAATGGTACAGATTTATTAACCGTGACCATCGGTGCAGGAATTATCGGCTGCTTAATCTATGTACCGATGTTCCTTTCTTCGCTACAAACCATTGAGCTTGTACCTTCCTTTGCAGCGGGTTCGGCAACCGGTCTACGCGGTTTACTTAGCTACTTGTTAGGGAGTTTCTCCGGTACCGCATTATTTGGTATTTTGGCCGAAAAATTTGGTTGGGATGCCGGTTTCTACCTCTTATTATTTGCGGTAGCTGGCTGTATCTTCTGTTGTTACATGACCCACTTGGGCGTATTGCGTTTAGAGCGCAAAAAACAACTGGCCGCAGAACAATAATCGCGTGCTAAATAATTGAAACATAAAAACTAAAAACGCCTGCAATTGCAGGCGTTTTTTATTTTAGCGATCCAAAATTTGGGGCTCTTGTCCCAAGAGTGGCGGCAACCAGGCTTGCGTACCGCTGATGGTAAAATGCCATAACAAATCCGGCAACCCATAATGATCTGCCCGTTGCGGATCAATCTCGCGAGCAATATCAGCACACTCACCTCGAAGAATCTGGCCGGCAATATTCGGATTTATCATCACCGTTTTCCCCAACGCAATAAATTCCGCCCAACCGGTATTAAAAGCCGCTAAGATTTCATCCGGTAAATACAGATTCCCCACACCAATCAATGGCAGTTTGCCCCCAATGCGTTGATGAATCAGTTGCATGCGGTAAGCCTGAGTATCGGCTCCGCGGCGGGCTTTTTTATAGAAATCCCATAGAGAAACATGCAGATACTGCAACGGTTTAGCCGTTAATGCATCCAACAATACAAAAGTATCCTGCATGGTCAGCCCGGCTTCTTCCGGTTCCTCCGGTGAGAAACGATAGCCGACAATAAATTGTTCGGCCTGATGTTGCGCCTTAACCGCTAACACCGCATCCACCACGGCCAATGGAAAGCGCAGGCGTTTTTCACGTGAACCGCCCCATTCATCGGTACGGCGATTAGAATGGCCGGAATAAAATTGTTGAATTAAATAATTATTCGCACCGTGAATTTCCACACCGTCAAAGCCGGCACGAATCGCTAAATCCGTCGCATGACCAAAGGCTGCAATTAAGGATTGCACTTCATCTGCGGTAGCCGCACGAGTGCCACTGGCTTCATCGGCACTGGCTGAGATTTTATCCCGGCCATTTAATAACTCGGTAATTGCCTGCTTACCGCCATGATGAATTTGCAAAATAGCCTTCGCTCCTTGCGCTTTAATCAGCGCGGCAGTTTCTGTCAATGAGGCCAATTGGCTTTCATGAATAGCTTCAGGCTGACCATGGAAAGCCTTACCTCCATCTTGCACTAAGGTCGCTGCCAAAATAAACATGCCCATATCACCCGCACGATTGCCAATAAAAATACGTTCCTGCGCACCTAAGGTACCATCTGCATTGGAGCCAAAATGAGTCATCGGCGCCACCACCAAACGATTTTTCAAGGTCACGCCGTTATTTAATTGATATTCCTGAAATAAAGGGGCAAATTTTGCATCCATCGTACTTTCCTCACTAAAAAATGCCCCTTAATATGGGGCGTTCACTAAATTAAAAAGCATGGTAGCAAAAAAAATCCACAAGGCAAAAGCGCTAAAAATCGCTGCTATTTTCAGCACATAACCATAATTTTTTTACGCTTTTAAGCCAGCTCTAATAAAATCAATGACTTAGCATGCATTTTCAGTAAAAAGTTGATTTTCACAGGGGCGTTTGCGCTTTGCTTTATCATGGCCCAAGTGGTAGCATAGCGGCCTGTTTTATGTCGTATAGGTAGGATACCGTGCTCAATGATCTCGCTCTCGCCAAACAACGTGTTGCCACATTAGATCGGCGACGGCTGGATCGAGCCTTATTAGGTGCGGATGATGCCTGGCGTCATGTGCTTTCCTTGCTCCCCTTAATTTTTCATTTCAATCAGCCGAACCTCACCGGTTTTGTGGCTGGGGCGCCTTGTGGCGTGGCTGATTTCTCGCTATCTGATTATCAAAAGAATTATCTCAAGGAACAGGCGATCCCGCTTTTCTGCAGTAATGACCATAAAGCCCCCGCCTTACTCGGTATTTATGTGATGGGCAGTTTTGGTTCGGTGAGCCAAAGCCGCGCATCGGATTTGGACATTTGGCTGTGCCATGATAGCGCTCTTAATATTGCTCAATTGGCCTTATTGCAGCAAAAAGCCGATGCGGTCAGTGCATGGGCGCAAACCTTCGGAGTGGACATACATTTCTATTTAATGGAGCAACAACGTTTCCGTAATGAACGTTATAGCGAACCCCTGACTATCGATAACAGCGGTTCAGCACAATATATGCTGTTGCTCGATGAATTTTACCGTTCTGCTGTGCGACTGGCAGGCAAACCATTATTGTGGCTACATCTTTGGGTGGACGAAAGTCAATACGATTTGGAAGTCACGCGACTAATTCAAAATGGTGAAATCGATCCCGCCGATTGGGTGGATTTTGGTGGTCTCGGACGCTTTTCCGCCGACGAATATTTCGGTGCCGGCTTATGGCAACTGTATAAAGGAATCGACTCGCCCTACAAATCTGTACTCAAAATTTTGTTATTGGAAGTGTATGCCGGTGAATATCCACATACCCAATTAATTGCGGCTCAATTTAAAGCGGACTTAGCCGCCGGCCATTTATCGGCTTCCCATCACTTTGATCCCTATGTGGCGATTATGGCGAAGGTCTCCAATTATTTAAGCGCACTTGGACAGTTTAAGCGCTTAGATTTTATTCGTCGCTGTTTCTACGCTAAAACTATGGAAGATCTCACCCTTTATCAAGCTGACAATTGGCGTATTGATTACATGAAAGTGCTTGCCCACGATTGGGGATGGTCGGATGAAACCATCGATGAACTCAATTCACGGCCTTGTTGGAAACTGAAACGGGTCAAGGAAAGCCACGAAAACATCATTAAGTTTTTATTAATGAGCTATCGCCAATTGGTGAAATTTGCCCGCAAGCAAAAGCTACATTCACGAGTTATTCCGCAGGACATGAATGTACTGTCGCGCAAACTTTACACCGCCTTTGAAGAATTACCGGGTAAGGTGACATTATTAAACACCCAAATCTCGCATAATTTAGCAGAAGAGGATTTAACCTTTATCGAGGTACGTGGCAATAAATCCTTCAAAGATGGCTGGTATATGATCAATCACCCCCCTCATCACATTATGTTTTCCCGCGATCGCGTGATCGAATATGGCGAGACGCTCAATAAGTTGGTGACTTGGGCCTATTTTAATCACTTATTGGATGCCGATACGCAACTGCATCTTTATAGTAAAACCTTAGATTTAGCGACACTACGAAGCTTTGCCCGTGATTTACGGTTGTCTCTGCCACAAACCTGCAATAACGAGCAAAGTAATCAGCAGGCGGTAAATTTGCTCTCGCAATGCGAAATTCGTCATCTATTTGTGGCCATCAATCTCACCCGAGATCCTACGGCACGAATTGAAGAATTGAAAAACGTGCTTTCACCAAGCGATTTATTTAGTTTCGGTACGAGCCAACAAAGCTTGGTGGGCAGCATTGATTTCACCTATCGCAACGTGTGGAACGAAGTACGCACCCTACATTTTGAGGGGCAAAATGCGATTTTGTTAGCACTTAAGGTGCTTTCTAACAAAATTTATCGCGGCACGCAGCCCCCTCAGGTGCAGATTTTTTGTTATAGCCGCCACTATACCAAGGCATTACGTAAATTGGTGGAAGCCCTCATCGAGCGTTGTATCAGCATTCAGATGGGCGATCGCCAATCGGCGCCGATGCCCAAATTGCGCGTAGCCGGGAAAAACTGGCAATTTTTCTTTGAAGAACGCGGTATTAGCTTGCGTGAAGCGGATAATGAAAGCGGTCTCAATTTTGACGAGATTCTGGAAAACGCGGTGGCTGAAGACAATCTGCCCGAGGAACATAAGCAATATCCGTCGCAAATTGATGCCTTTGCCAGCGAAGGATTCCTACAATTTTTCTTTGAACACAATGTTGAAGGTGGTTTTAACGTATATATTCTAGACGAAGCCAATCATTTAGAAATTTATCGTAACTGCGAGGGTTCTGAAGATGATAAAGTGCGTGAAATCAACCATTTATATCAAACTGCCGAGCATAACTGCAGCAACAATCCTTATAATATCGTGCAGAAGAATTTCAACTATCCACAATTCTATCAATTGCACAAACAGGGCGATAATGTGCAAATCATCCCGTTCCGCTTTCAAAACCAACGCTTTAATAGCGTGATGCCGGATTAACCGCAATTCAAATAGTTTTGGGCAGACCTTGATTTTTGCCCAAACATCCCAATTTATGTCTCGTTTACCGACTCTCTCTAATTAAAGGAACATTTTTTATGATGCGAATCGTACTTTTCTTAGCAACCAACTTTGCTGTGCTCTTGGTGTTAGGGCTAATCTTGAACATCACCGGCATTGCCGGCAACAGCACTAGCGGCATTTTAATTATGGCGTTGCTATTCGGTTTTGCGGGCTCATTAATTTCATTATTTTTATCCAAAACCATGGCGTTACGCTCGGTTGGCGCTGAGGTGATCAGTACACCGAGTAATGAGGCGGAACGTTGGTTGGTGGCGACCGTACAGCGTCAAGCTGCGCAAGCCGGCATTCCAATGCCGGAAGTGGCAATTTATTATTCCGACGATGCCAATGCCTTTGCGACCGGTGCCACCAAAAGCAACTCTTTGGTAGCAGTGAGTAGCGGGTTATTAAATGCGATGAATCAAGATGAAGCAGAAGCCGTATTAGCTCATGAAGTATCCCATATCGCTAACGGCGACATGGTTACTATGACGCTGCTACAGGGCGTACTTAATACCTTCGTGATTTTCCTCTCGCGGGTGATTGCCTCCGTGGCCGCCAGCTCACGCAATAGCAACGGTGAAGAAAGTCAAAGCTCCGGCATTTATTTCTTGGTATCCATGGTGTTGGAAGTCATTTTCGGTATTCTTGCCAGCATTATCGCCATGTGGTTCTCGCGCTATCGTGAATACCGTGCCGATGCCGGTTCTGCCAACTTAGTCGGCAAACACAAAATGATTGCAGCTTTACAACGTTTACAGCAATTACATGAGCCTCAAAATCTGGAAGGCTCGTTGAATGCCTTTATGATTAACGGCAAGCGTAGCGAACTCTTTATGAGCCATCCTCCGTTAGAAAAACGCATTGAAGCATTACGCAACCTCTAATCAAAAACGATCGCTTAGGCGGTCGTTTTTTATTCCTACCAAAAGACTTTCCACAAACGCCCCACCAAAAATCGGAGTTTTCCTCAAAATCAAGTATAAGTCATTGATTTTATTATAGGTGGCTGAAAAATTGATTGTTGATTATTTTTTGATCTACAGCATACTCAAAGGCCATTGATAGTGATATTCTTTGCGGCGTTTAATGGATTAACCCCCCCCTTATGGATATCCCGTTTTTTCACTTATTTTGGAGTTCCTATGGAAAGCAAAATACCCGCCGTTGAGGTCAAACTCAATTTTAAATGGCAAGGCTTGCTGATTGCCGTTGCTATCGGCCTACTGATTTGGGCCATTCCAACCCCTGAAGGCTTATCTGCCCGTGCTTGGGGGATGCTGGCGTTATTCGTTGCCACCATTGTTGCCATTATTGCCAAAGCCATGCCAATGGGTGCAGCAACGTTAGTGGCGCTAGTAATTAGTGGCCTCACCGGCCTCACCCCAATTAGTCCAAAACAGGGCGAAGTGGGCATGTTGTCCGGCTTTGCCAACAGTACCATTTGGCTAATCGCGATTGCTATGTTCTTATCCCGTGCGGTAATTAAAACCGGTCTTGGCAAACGTATTGCGCTGTACTTCGTGGCTCGCTTTGGGAAAAAAATGATGGGCGTTGCCTACGGTATGGCATTGGCCGATGTGGTCATCGGTCCGGGCATTCCATCTGCCTCTGCTCGTGGCGGCGGCATTATGTATCCGATCATGCAATCGATTGCCGATGCCTATGAATCTAAACCGGGTCCGACTGCCCGTCGTGCCGGTGCATTCTTGGCAATAGCCGTATCACAAATCGATACCATCATTTGTACGATGTTCCTCACCGCGATGGCTGGTAACCCGTTAGTCGCCGAATTAGCCAATCAACAAGGTGTGCAAATCACTTGGATGACTTGGTTCTTAGGTGCCATTATTCCGGGTATCGTGAGCTTAATCGTGTTGCCATATTTCGTATATTTAATCTATCCACCGGAATTAAAAGACACACCGAAAATGGCTGAAATGGCCCGTGAAGAATTAAAAAATATGGGCCCGATGAGTACCGCTGAATGGATTTTAGCTTTAGATTTCGTGCTATTACTCTTCCTCTGGACGGTGGGTGATTTGGTATTCCACATCTCTGCAACGGTTTCTGCCTTTATCGGTTTGGTCATTTTATTATTGACCAACATTATGAGCTGGAAAAATATCGTTTCCGAAACTACGGCTTGGGATACCATGTTCTGGTTTGCGGTATTGGTAATGATGGCCAATGCATTGAATAAATACGGTGCGATCACTTGGATCTCAGGACATATTTCCAGTTCCGTTGGCGCCTTCAGTTGGCCGGTAGCCTTCTCAATTTTAGTATTGGTGTATTTCTATACCCGTTACTTCTTTGCCTCGGCAATGGCACATATTTCCGCGATGTATCTGGCCTTCTTAGCGGCAGCCATTGCGGTCGGCACACCGCCAATGATTGCGGCAATCGGTCTTGGCTACACTTCCACCCTTTCTATGAGCTTAACCCAGTATGCGGGCGGCCCGGGGCCAGCATTATTCGGCTCCGGTTATAACTCCACCGGTCAATGGTGGGGCGTCAGCTTCTTGGTCTCGATTGTCTCTCTCATCATCTGGTTCGGTGTAGGTGGGCTTTGGATGAAGATGTTAGGCTGGTGGTAAGCATTTCAAACCAACACTAATAAAATCAATGACTTAGAGTTGATTTTAGCAAAAACTTTACTTTTCAAAGGGGCGTTTACCGATGGGCTGGCCCCTTTCGTTTTATCCTCGGTAGGCAATTACCCGGAAAATTATCTGCGTAGCACCATTTCTCACCTATTTTTCTTCCCGCCGGCTTTGACCAAGATCATAGCACCTCTTTCCTACTCCCCTTAGAATAGCCTACACCTTTTAAGGTATATTCTATCTATTATTTTAATTTTTTGTGGGGGACGGCTTATGTCAAAAAAAGCCAAACTAATCTCTGCGCTCTGTCTTATGGGCGTGGGTACCTTAGCTCTGTGGGGCGTACAGGGCGTAATGCATAAAACCAGCTCGCCGGAATTCTGTGCCAGCTGCCATTCTATGAGTTATCCGCAACAGGAATGGGAAGGATCTAGCCATTTCGCCAATGCCAAAGGTATCCGTGCCGAATGTAGCGATTGCCATATTCCAAACGAAGGTTGGCATTATGTGAAAGCTAAAGTCACCGCACTAAAAGATCTGTATTTCGAAGCGGTCGGTAAAATCGATGATAAAGCCAAATATGAATCCCATCGTGCGGAAATGGCACAACGGGTATGGGATGATATGCAAGCCAATGATTCGGAAACCTGCCGTAGCTGCCATAGTTTTGATGCGATGGAGCTTTCCCAACAAAGCAAATTAGCCAAACAAACCCATACCGACGCCAAAGCCAACGGTCAAACCTGTATCGATTGCCACAAGGGCATCGTACATTTCTTGCCTGAGCAACAACATCAAGGTTCTAACCAATCCAGCGCACCGCAAGGGAATGGCCTCGCGACCGCAACTGCTCAAGCCTTCGCCGTAGAAATGCAAAAAGGCCATGACAAACAGGGCGCCGAAGTCCGTTTAATGCCATTTGCTGAGCTTAATGAAGTGAAAATCAATGGCGACATGGTACAGGGTGTCTTACAAGGCTGGCAGCAAGCCGGTGCCGACTCGGTGGTATATGCGGAGCTTGGTAAACGGATTACCGTGGCGCTCGTTGATGATGAAGCATTCCGCCACGCTCAAGTGGTACAAACCAAACACGATGATGTGACCGATGCCGACTGGCGCGAAGTGCGTTTTGACGTCAGCTTACCGGCCGTCAAGGTAACCAACGATCTCACTACATTAAATCACTACGGCAGCCAATTAAATCAAAACAATTGTAGCGGTTGCCATGCGGCGATTAGCGCTGACCACTATACCGCCAACCAATGGCTCGGCGTGGTGAACTCCATGAAAGATCGTACCTCCATGAGCAAAGATGAAGTGCGTGCCTTAACCATTTATTTGCAACGCAATGCCAAAGATATGGCAAAACAATAATAATGACTGACTATCTAAAACGAGGCTGAAATGAAAAACAATAAAGTGAATAAACAACGCCGTGATTTTCTGAAAAAAACATCCCTTGGCGTGGCCGGTGCTTCCTTAACCGGTGGCATGACGGGCATGCTGACCCAACCGGCAATGGCTGTCGAAGCGAATTTAACAACCGTTGTTACCGCTGCCCACTGGGGGCCAATTGGTGTGGTTGTGCAAGATGGTAAAGCAGTGAAATCCGGGCCGGCCATGCAACCGGCTATCGTCAACGAATTACAAAGCGTCGTACCGGATCAATTGTATAGTGAAACCCGTGTGAAATATCCGATGGTGCGCAAAGGCTTCTTAGCGAATCCTGGCAACAGCGATACCAGCATGCGGGGGCATGATGAATGGGTTCGAGTCTCTTGGGATGAAGCCTTAGATCTGGTGCATAATCAATTGCAACGGGTACGTGATAAACACGGCTCAAGCGGCATTTTCGCCGGTTCTTATGGTTGGTTTAGTTGCGGTGTATTGCATGCTTCCCGCACCCTACTACAACGCTATATGAACGCTACCGGTGGCTTTGTTGGCCACAAGGGCGACTATTCCACCGGCGCGGCACAGGTCATTATGCCACACGTCCTCGGCACCATTGAGGTGTACGAACAACAAACCAGCTGGGATGATGTGATAGCTAATAGCGATATTATCGTATTATGGGGCGCTAATCCGCTCACCACCATGCGTATCGCTTGGACTTCGACCGACCAAAAAGGCATCGAATATTTCAAAAAATTCCAAGCTACCGGTAAACGCATTATTTGTATTGACCCACAACGTAGCGAAAGTGCGCAAATGTTGAATGCCGAATGGCTCCCGATCAACACTGCAACCGATGTGCCGTTAATGTTGGGAATTGCCCACACCTTGGTGAGTGAAGGAAAACACGATAAAGAGTTCCTCAAAAAATACACCAAAGGTTATGAAATCTTTGAGGAATATTTGCTAGGCAAAAGTGATGGTCAACCGAAAACCGCACAATGGGCGGCGGATATTTGCGGCATACCGGCAGCCACCATTAAACAATTAGCGGCTGATTTTTCCAAAAATCGTACCATGCTGATGGGCGGCTGGGGGATGCAACGTCAACGCCACGGCGAACAAAGCCATTGGATGTTGGTCACCTTAGCGGCAATGCTCGGCCAAATCGGCCTACCGGGCGGAGGTTTCGGCTTAAGTTACCATTATTCTAACGGTGGCGTACCGACGGCAACCGGTGGTACCTTGGGTTCTATCACCGCCAATCCGGGAGTTGCGGCAGGCGCGAAAACCTGGTTGGATGATACCTCAAAAGTAGCCTTCCCATTGGCGCGCATTGCCGATGTATTGTTACATCCGGGCAAAACCATTGATTATAACGGTTCACAAATTACCTATCCGGATATCAAGGCCGTGTACTGGGCGGGCGGTAATCCATTTGTGCATCACCAAGATACTAATACCTTGGTAAAAGCCTTCCAACGTCCGGATGTGGTTATCGTCAATGAAGTGAACTGGACCCCAACAGCGCGTATGGCGGATATCGTATTACCGGCGACTACTAGCTATGAACGTAATGACCTAACCATGTCGGGCGATTATTCCAACCTGAATATTTTCCCGATGAAACAGGTAGTACCGCCACAATTCGAAGCAAAAAATGACTACGATATTTTTGCCGAGTTGGCAAAACGTGCGGGGGTTGAAGAACAATTTACTGAAGGCAAAACCGAAATGGAATGGTTGGAAGAGTTTTATCAAACCGCCTTCACCACCGCCCGTAACAATCGGGTGGCGATGCCGCGCTTTGAGAAATTCTGGGCAGCCAACCAACCGCTTACCTTTGAAACCGGTGAGGCTGCACGTAAATGGATTCGTTATGGCGAATTCCGCGAAGATCCATTGCTCAATCCATTAGGTACGCCATCGGGCAAAATCGAGATTTTCTCTGATGTTATCGCCAAAATGCACTACGACGACTGCAAAGGCCATCCAAGCTGGATGGAGCCGGAGGAATATGCTGGTAATGTCACTCCGGAATATCCATTAGCCTTGGTGACCCCGCACCCGTATTACCGCTTGCACAGCCAATTAGCACACACCTCATTGCGTCAAAAATACGCAGTACAGGATCGCGAGCCGGTGATGATCCATCCGGCAGATGCCAAAGTGCGCGGTATTCAAGATGGTGATATCGTGCGTATCGAAAGTCCGCGAGGTCAAGTGTTGGCCGGTGCAGTGGTCACCGAGAACGTAATCCAAGGTACCGTCGCCCTACATGAAGGCGCCTGGTACGATCCGTTGGATTTAGGCAAGAGTGCCAAACCGCTCTGTAAAAACGGCTGCCCGAACGTACTGACCCGCGATGAAGGCACTTCTAAACTGGCACAGGGCAACTCACCAAACACCTGCATCGTGCAAGTCGAAAAATTTGTAGGTAAAGCACCGGAAGTGACGGTCTTTAAACAACCTAAACATGCAGCCTAAGTGCTCATTCCAAGACCGCGTAGCAACGCGGTCTTATTTTTTAGCTTTTTTGCCAAAACAAAACGTAACCCATTGATTTTATTAATATTGATTTTAAAACCCGATATCGCATCAATCCCCCTGCCGCAATTCCTGAAAAAAGGCTTCAGTATTCATAACTTTTTTCTATATCAAATAACTTTTGATTCTTTTCCATTTAGCGAGAAATCCGTAGTATGCGGGCGAATTTTTCTTTATTTATTTTAGGAGTCTTTATGTCACAGTTTCAAATTCACAGCATCGATAGCGCCCCGGAAGCCTCTCAGGAAGCATTAAAAGCCGTACAACTGGCCAATGGTTTCATTCCGAATCTCATCGGCGTATTGGCAAATGCACCGACTGCATTGGAAACCTATCGTACCGTGGGTGCAATTAACGGTCGCAATAGCCTAACCGCAACCGAGCGCGAAGTGGTACAAATTACCGCAGCCGTAGTCAATGGTTGTGATTTCTGCGTTGCCGGCCACAGCAAAATCGCCTTGAAAGTATTGAAATTAGAGGAACAATTGGTACAACAAATTCGGGCAACCACGCGTATTGATGATGAAAAATTAGATGCCTTGGCACGCTTTACCTTGGCCGTAATCATTCAAAAAGCAAAATTGACCGATGCCCAATTACAAGCCTTTTTTGCTGCTGGTTACAATCAGCAAAATGCGATTGATGTTATTCTTGGTGTGAGCTTGGCGACCTTGTGCAATTATGTAAACAATATTGCAAAAACACCTATCAACCCTGAATTACAGGCCTTTGCATAAACATTCAAGCAACTATGCCGATATTGAGGGACGGGATTCACCGTCCCTTTTTCGTTGTGCTGATAGTCACTTATCGACTGATTAAATCCCTTTACGCCCGCATTTTAAAGTAACCCTAATGAAATCAAAGAGTTACATGCTATTTTAAGCAAAACTCAGCTTTTCCTGAGGGCGTTTGACTCTGCAAAGAAAAAGGGCGCACCTGAGATGCGCCCTTTTGAGAACTGAGAATTACAGAATATCCAATAATTCCACTTCGAACACTAATGGTGAGAATGGTGGAATAGACGCACCGGCACCACGTTCGCCGTAAGCTAATTCTTGCGGGATAGTAAGTTTCCATTTGGAACCTACCGGCATCATTTGCAAGGCTTCAACCCATCCACGAATCACGCCACCTACCGGAAATTCAGCTGGTGTACCACGCGCAACGGAGCTATCGAATACAGTACCATCCGGTAATGTGCCAACGTAATGTACGCGAACTTTGTCATTAGCAGTTGGTTTATTGCCTTGGCCTTCGGTTAAGATTTCATATTGCAAACCGCTCTCGGTGATTTGCACGCCGTCTTTCTTCGCATTTTCCGCTAAGAAAGCTTTACCAGCTTCATCAATCGCTTTGAACTGAGCTTGTTGAGCCTCCGCTGCCTGTTGTTGCAATTGTTGCACGGAACTCATTAAATCATTGATATCCAAGGCCGGTTGATTGTGATTTAAGGCATCAAAAATCCCTTTAGCCACCGCAGCCACATCAATATCCATTTGGCTGTCGGATAATTGTTGACCGATTTGCAAACCAATGCCGTAACTGCCTTTAGCAGAAACCGTTGCTAATTCAACTTGTGCAAAAAATTGTGCTGTCATGTTGTTTCCTTTATTTAGATAAAAATTATTGTTTCATGGCAAGAATTTCGCCCATACGAACCGGTTCGTTCACCGATAAATAATCGGCTAATTGTACGGCACCTGCCGGAAATAGGTTAATCACCGTGGAACCTAATTGGAACCAGCCCATTTCTTGTCCTTTCATTAAGTGTACGCCCTCTTCGCCCGGATAGTCCCAGACTTTCACTTCATTGGCGCGTGGCGGATTAATAACCCCCGCCCAAACCGTGCCGATGCTGGCTGTAATAGTCGCCCCCACCAAAATTTGCACCATACTGCCGAATTCGGTATCAAATACGCAAATCAAGCGTTCATTACGGGCAAATAAATTTGGCACGTGCTGCGCTAAGAATGGATTAACGGAAAATAAATCGCCCGGTACATAGATCATTTTACGCAAGGTACCATTACAAGGCATGTGCACTCGGTGGTAGTCGCGTGGTGATAAATAAGTGGTGATAAAATTGCCGTTTTTAAAGGTATCAGTTAATTCTTGATCGCCGGCCAATAGATCCTTAAGACTGAAAAAATGGCCTTTTGCTTGGATAAGACGATCGTCTTCAATCGGACCACATTCACTCACTCGCCCATCCGCAGGACAACAAAGCGCTGCCGGATTTTGGTTCAACGGGCGAGCATTGGCTTTCAACGGACGGATAAAGAATTCATTAAAGGAAGCATAAGCGCTGAAATTTTCTTTTTCAGCGATGCTCATATCGATCTTGTATTTTTTGGCAAAGGCTTTAATCACTAAATGGGTTACTGCGCCCCATTGCTGTTTAGCCAACCAACCGGCCGCTCGGGTTAAATAAAGTTGCGGCATTACATACTGAAAAGCGACTTTTAAGCGCTCTAAATAGGTCATTTGTTGCATTTTTGTTCTCATCTTGCGATAAATTGAGGGGGGATTATAGCAACTTATCCGACTTGCGCAATCTGCTCTCATTTGCCCTCTTATTTAGCACAATATTCAAACAAAGGTTGCTGAAGCTGCTGGTTAATAAAAAATCTCCGCTTTTCCGAATGATGCGGTGAATTTTCTTTTGACTATTTTTTTTCAGCAGGTAAAATGCACGCCCTATGCAAAAACTAAAGCTACCCCTCACCGTTGCTCCTGTTAAAGATGCGCAACGACGGCTTGATTACAGCGGTATTTATACGGCAAATCAACTAGCGCGCTTAGCGGAGTCGGTGGTAAACGTGCTCAGCGATGCACAGGTAACATTATCGTTTTATATTGATCCACAAAAATTAGTGGTAATGAAAGGTCAGGCACAGGTTGAGGTTGAGTTAGAATGTCAACGCTGTGGCGAAACTTTCCGCCAAACATTGGAATGTGGTTTTTGCTACTCACCAGTGGCTAATTGGGATCAAGCTGATGACTTGCCGGAAATTTATGAACCAATTGAGTTTAATGAATTTGGTGAAATAGATTTACTTGGTACGGTGGAAGACGAATTAATTTTGGCACTTCCGTTAGTACCGATGCATTCATCTGAACACTGTGAAGTGTCCGCGCAGGAACAGGTTTTTGGCGAATTGCCCGAAGAATTGGCAAAAAAACCGAACCCGTTCGCTGTATTAGCTAATTTAAAGCAAAAGTAAATTAAATTTAGGAGTATAGCCAATGGCTGTTCAACAAAACAAAAAATCCCGTTCTCGTCGTGATATGCGTCGTTCCCACGATGCGTTAACCACTGCTGCAGTGTCTGTAGATAAAGCTAGCGGTGAAACCCACTTACGTCACCATGTAACCGCTGACGGTTACTACCGTGGTCGTAAAGTGATCAATAAGTAATTTACTTATAGGTATTCACTTGAGCCGTCTAACCCTTGCGTTAGATGTGATGGGCGGGGACTTCGGTCCCCGCGTGACTATTCCTGCGTCTATTCTCGCACTCCAACGTGATCCGCAGCTTTCGCTGATTCTGTTCGGCGATAGTGCACAAATCTCTCCTTATCTCTCCGATTTACCTTCGGATATTCAACAACGTTTACAGCTCAATCACTGTTCCCGTTACATTGCTAATGATCAAGACATCACCTCCGCATTGCGCCACAGCAAGGGCTCGTCGATGCGTCTAGCAATTGAAGCGGTACAACAAGGAAATGCGCATGGTGCTGTCAGCGGTGGAAATACCGGTGCCTTAATGGGATTAGCCAAAGTATTGTTGCAACCACTACAAGGCATTGCCCGCCCGGCATTAGTGGCCAGCTTGCCCACAATGGATGGTGGTAAAACCATCATGTTGGATTTAGGTGCGAACTTGGAATGCGATGCGCAAAACCTCTATCAATTTGCCTTAATGGGTAATATCTTTGCGCAGAATCAGTTGGATTTAGTTTTTCCGCGCATAGCCCTATTGAATATTGGCGTTGAAGCCATCAAAGGGCGCCAAGCAATTCGCGAAGCCGCTACTTTGCTCGCACAAAATACCGAATTAAATTATTGTGGCTTCATTGAGGGCAACCAATTATTAAATGGCGTTGCGGATGTCATTATTAGTGACGGATTTAGTGGCAACATCGCGCTAAAAACCCTTGAAGGTGCAGCAAATAACCTGATTTCTCTCTTGAAAGGCAAGACAAAAAATAGTATTTTGAAGCCGCTTTTTAAGGGGCTAATGCGCCTTTTATTAAACGATCGTTATCAACGACTCAAGCGCATTAATCCCGATGCTTACAACGGAGCCTCTTTACTTGGGCTAACGGCAGTTGTGGTGAAAAGCCACGGCGGCGCCAATACCGAAGCATTTGCTAATGCTATTGCCGATGCCGCAACACAAGCCCGCCAACAAATACCTCAACAAATCTTAGCGGGTTTACAACGTATTACTTAAAGCAACTCAATTATATGTATAGCAGAATTCTCTCTACAGGCAGTTATTTGCCGAGTCACATTCGGACTAATGCGGATTTAGAAAAAATGGTGGACACCTCCGATGAATGGATTGTTACCCGTTCAGGTATCCGCGAACGCCGTATTGCCAACGCTGATGAGACCGTGGCAACCATGGGATTTGAGGCGGCTAAAGCTGCACTTGAAATGGCAAATATTTCGCCACAAGAAATTGAATTAATTATTGTCGCGACCACTAGCAGCTCCCATGCCTATCCAAGCTCAGCCTGTCAAATACAAGGTATGTTAGGCATCGAGGATGCTATTTCCTTTGATTTATCTGCTGCCTGTACCGGTTTTGTGTACGCATTAGGTGTTGCCGATAAATTTATCCGTAGCGGAAGCGTGAAAAAAGCCTTGGTTGTTGGTTCCGATCTCAATTCCCGTAAATTGGATGAAACCGATCGCAGTACCGTCGTATTATTCGGTGATGGAGCTGGTGCAGTCATCTTAGAAGCCTCCGAACAAGAAGGTGTGATTTCCACCCATTTACACGCCTCTCCAGATAAAAATGCGGCCTTAGTACTTCCACAAGTCGAACGCGGTGTAGAAAAATCCGGCTATATCGAAATGCAGGGTAATGAAACCTTCAAGCTCGCCGTGCGTGAGCTTTCCAATGTTGTAGAAGAAACGCTTTCTGCCAATAACCTACAAAAAACTGACATTGATTGGCTAGTACCTCATCAAGCTAATCTACGGATTATTAGCGCGACTGCCAAAAAACTGGATATGGACATGTCACAAGTAGTTGTTACCCTTGATCGCACAGCTAACACGAGCGCGGCAACTGTACCTACAGCCTTAGACGAAGCGGTACGTGATGGCCGTATCCAACGTGGTCAACTATTACTGCTAGAAGCATTTGGCGGTGGTTGGACTTGGGGTTCGGCTTTAGTGAGATTTTAAATAATCCGCTATAATTCATATCAAACAAAGTGCGGTTTATTGACCGCACTTTCATTATTTAAGCAATTCAATTACATTCATCTAAAATAAACAGGTGCAAAAAATGAAAAAATTCGCAATGGTTTTCCCGGGACAAGGTTCACAATCTGTTGGTATGTTGGCGGAACTCGCTGAGCAATATCCAATCGTTACCGAAACCTTTAAACAAGCATCCGAAGCTTTAGGCTATGACTTATGGAGCCTGGTTCAGCAAGGCCCAGCGGAAGAGCTAAACAAAACCTGGCAAACCCAACCGGCATTACTTGCAGCCTCCGTTGCAATTTTCCGCGTATGGCAGGAAAAATATCCACAATTCCAACCGAGCGTTATGGCAGGCCACAGTCTAGGTGAATATTCAGCATTAGTCTGTGCGGGTGTAATTGATTTTAAAGACGCGATCAAATTGGTGGAGTTACGCGGTAAATTAATGCAACAAGCGGTACCAGAAGGTACTGGTGCGATGTATGCGATTATTGGTTTAGATAATGAAGCGATTATCAATGCATGTAAACAAGCCGAGCAAGGTGAAGTAGTTTCAGCCGTAAACTTTAACTCACCGGGTCAAGTGGTGATTGCAGGAGCGAAAGCCGCTGTAGAACGTGCAGCTGCATTATGTAAAGAGGCTGGCGCAAAACGTGCTTTACCATTAGCGGTAAGTGTTCCTTCACATTGTGCATTAATGAAACCAGCTGCTGATCAATTAGCTGTCACCCTTGAAGGTATTACGCTTAATACGCCAGCAACTGCCGTATTAAATAACGTGGATGTGAAAGCGGAAACAGAAAGTGCTGAAATTCGTACTGCTCTTATTCGTCAGTTATATAGCCCAGTGCGTTGGACTGAAACCGTTGAGAAAATGGCACAAGATGGCGTAGAGGTTTTAGTTGAAATCGGTCCTGGTAAAGTATTAAACGGTTTAACAAAACGTATCGTAGCGGAATTACAAGCAACATCGGTGAACGATGTAGCGTCATTAGATGCTGTTGAAGCATTATTAGCATAAAAAGGGGAGAAAAAATGCAAAATAAAATCGCATTAGTAACAGGTGCAACACGTGGTATTGGCCGCTCAATTGCAGAAGAATTAGCATCAAAAGGTGCATTTGTAATTGGTACCGCAACCTCTGAAAAAGGTGCAGAGACAATTTCAGCTTACCTTGGCGATAAAGGTAAAGGTTTAGTATTAAATGTGGCTGACAAAGAAAGCATTGATGCCGTATTAGAACAAATCAAAGAGCAATTCGGTGATATTGATATTCTTGTGAATAACGCAGGTATCACACGCGATAATTTATTAATGCGCATGAAAGATGACGAATGGTTCGATATTATGCAAACCAACTTAACCTCTGTGTTCCATCTTTCTAAAGCAATGTTACGTTCCATGATGAAAAAACGTTTTGGCCGTATCATCACCATTGGTTCCGTCGTCGGCTCAATGGGTAACCCAGGTCAATCTAACTACTGTGCCGCTAAAGCCGGTTTGATTGGTTTCTCTAAAGGTTTAGCGAAAGAAGTTGCTTCCCGTGGTATCACTGTCAATGTCGTTGCTCCAGGGTTTATCGCCACCGATATGACAGAAGTGCTCACAGAAGAACAAAAAGCAGGTATTCTTGGTAATGTTCCAGCCGGTCGTTTAGGCGAACCAAAAGATATCGCAAAAGCGGTAGCTTTCTTGGCTTCCGAAGACGCGGCCTATATCACAGGAACAACCTTACACGTAAACGGCGGCTTATACATGAGCTAGACGGTTTATGCCGTACCAAAAGCGGGTGATTTTTACACTAGCCAAGACTTTTAGATAATGTTAGAATCCCGCACGCAATATCGCCCAGTTACGCTCTTGCCAGCCAAGAAAGTAACGTAACTATTTTCGCTGTATGGATTTTTGTGGTGCGACCAGCCTACAAAGGCTTGCAAGAAACCTGAAAATGCATACACTAACCGCTCTTAAATGAGCTAAAACAACATAGGAAAAACAAATGAGCATTGAAGAACGCGTGAAAAAAATCATCGTTGAACAATTAGGTGTTAAAGAAGAAGACGTAAAACCTGAAGCTTCTTTCGTTGAAGATTTAGGTGCGGACTCTTTAGATACAGTTGAATTGGTAATGGCTTTAGAAGAAGAATTCGATATCGAAATTCCTGATGAAGAAGCTGAAAAAATCACAACTGTTCAATCTGCGATTGACTACGTTCAAAACAATCAATAATTTCTGGCAAGGCGGTTTTAAAACCGCCTTTCTTTTATAATCTCCTCCCTCTTCCCCTCAAACTTCTATTTTTATAACAACCATAATAAAATCAATAACTTAGACTAACTTTTAAGAAGAACTCGGTAAACTGATAGGGCGTTTCCTTGGTTGAAAGGTTTTTGACTACGTAAATCTCCTTTAAAAACAAACAAGAATTATTCCCTTGCAATTTCCTGATTTGCTTTCTTTGAATTCCATCAAAAAGTTGATTTAGAACAAAAACGCCACAGTTTAATACTTCATTTGAGTTAGTAGCGTGCTAATATTTGCGCTCTTTTTTAAATATTGGAGATACCTATGGAGTTTTTAATGAACCTTAGCGAGGGCACACAGTTTGCCGTCCAGCTTGTTATCGTTCTAATCTGTTTATTTTACGGTGCCCGTAAAGGCGGGATTTCGTTGGGGATGCTCGGCGGGATCGGTCTTTTAGTACTGGTTTTCGGATTTGGCATTGAACCGGGCAAACCGGCTATCGATGTAATGTTGACTATTCTTGCGGTGGTTGTGACTTCTGCGACCTTACAAGCCAGCGGCGGTTTAGATGTAATGCTACAAATCGCAGAAAAAATGCTACGCCGCAATCCGAAATATGTCAGTATTTTGGCCCCGTTTGTTACCTGTTTCTTAACCATTTTATGCGGTACAGGTCATGTGGTTTATACCATGTTGCCAATTATTTACGATATCGCGATTAAAAATGATATTCGTCCGGAACGTCCGATGGCAGCCAGTTCCATCGCCTCCCAAATGGGGATTATCGCTTCTCCGGTATCCGTTGCCGTAGTCACCTTAACGACTTACTTGGTAAATGCAAAACATCCTTTAGCAGGCTTTGATGGCTATTTGGATTTATTGAAAATCACCATTCCAGCAACCCTTTGTGGTGTATTAGCAATCGGTATTTTCAGCTGGTTCCGTGGCAAAGATTTGGAGGATGATAAAGAATTCCAAGCAAAATTAGCTGACCCTGAATTCAAAAAATATGTTTACGGCGACAGCACGTCCTTACTAGATAAAAAACTACCACAATCCAGTTGGAATGCTATGTGGATTTTCTTTGGTGCAATCATTTTAGTGGCATTATTAGGCTACTTCAAAGATTTACGCCCAGCCTTTGAAAAATCGACTCCGGCACAGGTTGTTGAAGTTGTATCCGCTGAAAATAAAACGCTAAAAAGCTTTAATATCAAGGATGGTAAAATTCTTGCTCAAGCGGTAGATGGTAAAGTAGCGGTGAATGTTAAAGACAGTAAAGCTAAACCACAAATTGCCTATAACAATGTGGAAATCTACGATGATCAAAATACTTTAACGCAAACCCTCAGTGCCCAAGACGGTAATGTTACTATCACCGCAGCCGGTGCGAGTGAATCTATCGCTAATGCGAAAATCGTATTGAAAGATAGCATCAAGAAAAAAATCAACTTAAGTATGGTGCACGTCATTCAAATCTTTATGTTAATCGCCGGTGCGCTTATCATTATCTTTACTAAAACCGATCCGGGCAAAATCAGTAAAAATGAAATTTTCCGTTCCGGTATGATCGCATTAGTGGCTGTATTCGGGATTTCCTGGATGGCGGAAACCATGTTTACCGTGCATACCCCAATGATGAAAGCGGCCTTGGGCGATGTGGTAAGATCTCACCCTTGGACCTATGCGGTAATGTTGTTATTGATTTCCAAATTCGTTAACTCACAAGCCGCAGCTTTGGTTGCCTTTGTACCGTTAGCCTTGAGTATTGGTGTAGATCCTGCGGTTATTCTAGCCTTTGCTTCAGCCTGTTACGGTTACTACATTTTACCGACCTACCCAAGTGACTTGGCAGCGATCCAATTCGACCGTTCCGGTACAACCCATATCGGTAAATTCGTAATCAACCACAGCTTTATCCTACCGGGCTTAATCGGGGTAATCACATCCTGTATCTTCGGATACCTCTTCACAAGTATGTACGGTTATCTCTAAAAATAAAAAAGGCTATCGCAAGATAGCCTTTTCTTTACCCAAATATTTTAAATCAATCGCACATTATCCAATACCCAGCGAATCCGCGAATTCTTCACATCCAGTTCACGGGTGCGTAGTTCAAAGCTTTCATTCGGTCTCAAATCTATGTAATACAGGGCATTTTCCTGCGGTACAAAGGTTCCACCATTTTCCCAAACAATGTCCACAACACCACAACGACGATAACGTAACATCCCTTGGTAAAAATATTGTACCCGCACAGTTTCACTATGTGGATTACGTAACCGAATATGGCTCTCTCCTGCCACCTCCAACCACAAAGAACCCGCTTTATACACTTCGCCGGAATGTTCAACATGCACCGCAAAATGTCCGCCATTTGCTTCTGCACTTATCAACTCTAAGGTTAGCTCATTATTTTCCGGCGGATAGACGAGCAAGCTATCACGCACAATGTTAAACATTGGTTGGCCTGCCGGCTGATAATCCCGTCCGGCGGCATAGTAATGTGCCTCATGCACGCGATGATAGGCAATCTCTTCCTGCCGATGGCGACGGGTAACATGCAATCCCTGTACCGGTTCGCCTTTCACATAAAATTCAATGCCACTGTCTGTTTGTTTGTGCTCAATTCCCCATACCGGCGGACAATTATATTTTGAATGCAACCAAGCCACGCCATCATGCTGTAGCGCATATAAATTAAACAACGTACTATCAATGCCATAAACTAGTTTAAAACGACTATCAGTTAAACATTCCAATACATAATCACGGTAATTAGCCCAAGCTTGTTGACCACCTAAAATGAGTCCAACCTGCCACATATGACCTTGTTGTTTCTGCAGGGTATCCAACTGCGCATCCACTTCGGCAATGGCTTCTGGTACTACACCTCTAATAAGGAAACTACAGCGCCAAGGATCGAAAGCACAATACAATTTATCCATCGATTGTATTTGGGCGAATAAATCCAAATGCGGCTGTGGAAACCAAATATCACAGTCAATCACCGCCAATTGTGCCACATCATGGGCTTCAGCAATGTCTGCTGCGGATAAATGGCGATCCAACAATAATTCGGAGCAACGATGAGAAGGTGTGAAAAGCTGAACCTGATGGCGTTCCAGCACCTCGCGTTTGGCCGCGCTCAAACCATAATCAAGCACGCCAACTTCACCATCATAATCGGTTTGGCGCAAACTCAACAGAAAAGGGATCAGATTGTCATACCACAGCGGATCATTATCATCGAGAGCGGTGAGGATTAGTTTTTGCATTTACAATTGCTCCAAATCAGCCGATACATATATCGACGTAATATCATATTTAGTACATTTTTAACTCATTTCTAATAAAATCAATGAGTTACATGTATTTTTAGAGAAAACTTTGTTTTTCAAGGGGGCGTTTGCCGAAGTCTTTAATTAATGCCGCGCGCCAAAAGGCGGTTTGGCAAACCATACCACCACAAATAGCATCAAAAAAATTGCCGCTGAAAGATAAAATATTTCATTCGCCCCAATAATAAACCCCTGTGCGGTAATTTGCCGTGCCATATTCGAAGCGGCCTGTTGCTCGCTTAAGCCAAATCTTGCCATGCTGTCAAAATATTGTACCGATAGCGGATTAAACGGATTGATGCTTTCGGCCAATTGTGTGTGATGAACGGCTTCACGGTTGTACCAAAGCATGGTCGTCAAGGATGTTCCGATAGAGCCGGCCAATGTTCGTAAAAAGTTAAATAGACTAGAGGCCGAAGCCATTTTTTGCGGAGGAATTTCCGATAAGGTAATAGCTGTCAATGGCATAAAGAAACAGGCTACCGCAATCCCTTGAACCAATTGCGGCAACACCACATCCACAAAAGCCATTCCCGGCTCAAAGGTCACCGCGCGCCAATAAAAGGTAATGGCATACACCACGAAACTGATGGTCACCAACCAACGCATATCGATTTTAGCGCCGAAACGGCCAATCAGCGGGGATAATAAAATCGGGAATAATCCCACCGGTGCAGAAGCTAGCCCCGACCATGTCGCGGTATAACCGTACACCTGTTGTAACAATAGTGGAATCAATACGACTGAGCCCAAATAGACCAAGAAAGCCAAACTGGAGGCCAAACAACCCACACTAAAATTACGCGACCTAAATAATGAGATATCCACCACCGGATTATCATCGGTCAATTCCCAAATCACCAACGCAATCAAACAAACTGCCGCCAAAATACTGAGAATAATAATTTCATTAGAATTGAACCAATCCAGTTCGCGGCCCTTATCCAATAACAATTGTAGTGAGCCCACACCCACAACCAATAAAATTAGGCCCACTGTATCAATCGGTTGATGCTGCACAGCACTTTCCCGACGAGATAAAATCCACCAGCTAATCGCAATGACCGCTAAACCAATAGGGACGTTAATAAAGAAAATCCATCCCCAATGCATATTATCGCTGATCCAACCGCCTAAAATTGGCCCGAAGATCGGTGCTACCACAACAGTCATCGCCCAGAAAGCCAGCGCCATTGGGCGTTTTTCCGGTGGATAATTGTTTAATAGCAAACTTTGCGAGAGTGGAATAATCGGCCCGGCCACCGCACCTTGCGCGACCCGGCATAGAATCAACATTTCCAAACTATGGGAAATACCGCACAACCAAGAGGTCACCACAAATAAAAAGGTCGCAACTAAGAATAGCCGGACTTCACCAAAACGCTTAGCTAACCAACCGGTAATGGGAATAGAAATTGCATTAGCCACACCAAAGGAGGTAATGACCCAGGTGCCTTGACTAGAAGATGCTCCCAAATCACCGGCGATGGTCGGAATCGCCACATTTGCAATGGTAGAATCCAACACCTGCATAAATGTAGCCAAGGATAGGGAAAAAGTCAGCAAAACCAACAACATCCCCTCTACTGGTGGGAATTTTTGTGCGGACATGGTTAGCGGCTGTTATCGTTAATGATTTGCTCGATTAATTGATTAATCGGCGTTTCGTCATAGCGCAATACATCGGTGCTATAGAGTGTACTTTCCGGCTTCCCGGTTCGCAGCGTTTCACCTTGCGGATTCTCTACTTTCACTTCCACGGTTGCGGAAAGTCCGATGCGCAACGGATAATCAGCCATTTCTTGAGGATCTAAACTGATACGTACCGGTACTCGTTGTACTACTTTAATCCAGTTACCAGTAGCATTTTGTGCCGGCAGCAAGGAAAACGCACTACCGGTGCCCATTTCAATACCGACAACGGTACCATGGAAAACTTTGTTTTTGCCGTACAAATCAAAATGAATGGTTGCCGGTTGGCCAATGCGCATATCGGTTAATTGGGTTTCTTTAAAGTTAGCATCCAACCACATTTGCTCGGTTGACACTACGGCCAATAACGGGCTACCTACCGAAACGGCCTGTCCCACTTGTGTATTACGACGTGCCACATAACCATCCAACGGGCTTAAGATTTTAGTTCGCTGTAAAGCCAACCAACTACTTTTAAGATTACTGATGGCGTTTTGTACCTGTGGTTGTTCACGTAAAGGACGGGATAATAATAGCGCCTGATTGGCCGCCAGTTGATTTTTGGAGATTTGTAAATTGGCTTCGGCTAATGCCACTGCCTCTTTGGCATGTTGGAAGGATTCTTTATCAATCGCATCATTTTTAGCTAATTGTACGCGACGGGCTAAATTACCTTGTGCTTGTTGCAAGCTAATTTGATTTGCTTGCACCTGCGACTGCAACTGTTTGACGGTAAATTCCAATTGTTGAACCTGCCGCACCGCATTGGCTAAGGTACTTTGCGCCGTTTCAAAATTCAATTTGGCATTGGTATCGTCCAACTCAATCAAAATATCTCCGGCACGCACTTTATCCATATTATCCACGTTAATTCGGGCTATATTCCCCGCGACTTGGGACGAAACCTGTACCTGATTACCGCTTACATAAGCATCTTCAGTCTCAGCATAGCCCCGCACAAATAACGCCCAATATACCGTTGCCGCAACAGCTGAAAGAATAAGAAGAAAGAAAAAAATGGCGAGGTTTTTTTTACGTTTTTGACGTTTGTCAGCGGAGTTTTCAGCCAAATCTTGCGGAGCATCGGACATAGGGAGCCTCGTTGTAATTATTAAAATAGCAATAAAGTTGCTTATTATGCGGTTTTACCCCGTTGAACTCAAGGTAATGAAGTTGCTTAGTGCAATTAAAAACGGGCGAAGTCTCCTCCACCCGTTTTTATGACTTATGCACTCTTTGCCGTCACCGCTTTTAATAAGCCATAACCGAATATGGCTGAAAGTGAGGAACCGAGCAAAATACCAAGCCGCGAGAGAGCATTAATACTATCCCCGGCGGCGGTCTCAAAGGCCAAGCTGGCTAAAAACATCGACATAGTAAAACCAATACCACATAACACAGCAATCGCAAAAATTTGCTTAAAGTTAACGCCTTGCGGTAACTTGGCTAAACCACATTTCACCGAGATATAACTAAACACAAAAACACCTAATGGTTTACCCACCAGCAGCCCTAGGGTTATCGCCATTAATAGCGGTGAAGCTAACATCTCCCAATTTAGCCCCTCAAAACTTACCCCGGCATTCGCAAAGGCAAATAGTGGCAGGATAAAGAAACCGGCCCAAGGCGCTAAAGCATGCTCAAAATCATGTAACGGAGTTTCGCCATGTTGTCCGCGTAATGGAATAGAAAAGCCGATAATTACGCCGGCTAAAGTCGCATGTACTCCCGATTTCAATACTGACGCCCATAAAAAACCGCCCACTAAAAGATAAGCACAAAGCGCACTCACCCGAAAACGATTGAGTAAAATCAACGCGATAATCGCCAATGCCGCACACACCAACGCCGTCAAACTTAGATCCTGCGAGAAAAACAAGGCAATCACGACAATAGCCCCTAGGTCATCAATAATCGCCAAAGCCAATAAGAAGACTTTTAACGGTAAAGGTACCCGCTTGCTCAACAATGCTACGATCCCTAGCGCAAAGGCAATATCGGTTGCCATTGGAATTGCCCAACCATTGGCAAATTCACTATGTCCACCTATTAACACCCAATACACCGCCGCCGGCATAATCATTCCACCCAAGGCTGCAATAGCCGGAAAGACCGCTTGTTGATAACTGGCCAAGGAGCCTTCCAGCAACTCGCGCTTTACCTCCATTCCGACCAATACGAAAAATACCGCCATAAACCCATCATTAATCCAATGAATCAGGGTTTTATCGATAGAAAAATCGCCGATACGAATCGCAACCGGTAAATTTAAGAAATCATGATAAAGCGAAACAAAAACAGAGTTCGCAAAAATTATTGCCGTAATAGCAGAAAGTAATAATAAAATTCCACCAGAAGATTCCCGTTGGAAAAAGCGTTTAACTAAATTTAACACGCTAACCACTCCCTAAAAAACAGATAAAAAAGAAAATAGGGAAAGATACTATCACATTTTTATTTCATTATGGAATAAAAGTGTTTTATGCTTTATTCGGGCTCATTTCCAGTTTTTTCCCCACAATAAACTGGGGTTTTATGCATTTTTATAATAGAATGCAGGCTGTTTTCAATTTGTAATAAAACTAAAAGATGTTAAGACGTAAAGATATTTTGGTGTTGGGCATGATGATTTTTGCCCTTTTCTTGGGCGCGGGGAATATTATTTTTCCGCCAATGGAAGGTTTTCAGGCAGGTCAACATTGGCCTGTTGCAGCAACCGGGTTTATCCTAACCGGCGTATTAATGCCGTTTATTACCTTAGTGTGCGTGGCGACTCTCGGGCGAGGGGAAATACTGACCCGCGATCTCCCACGTTGGGCAGAAATTGCTTTCTTGGGTATTCTCTATTTAGTTATTGGATCCACTTTTGCCATGCCACGGGTGACCAATGTTGCCTACGAAATGGCTTGGTTACCACTAAACGTAACTACCGATGATGAAACTGGTCGTTTTACCTTTTCCCTGATTTTCAATTTAATCGCCATGCTGTTTATGTTACGCCCGAATACTATTATTTCGAGTGTTGGGAAATTCATGACGCCGGCATTGTTGGCTCTTTTAGTGGTCGTTAGTATTTCTGTGATTAATTCACCGCTCTCTCCGATTCAAATGCCAACGCAAGCCTATGCCGAACAACCAGCTCTCACCGTAGGGCTATTAGGCGGTTATCAAACCATGGATGTATTGGCGGCAATTGCCTTCGGCGGTATTGTCTCGCGGGCATTAGCGGTTAAAGGTATTAGCCAAGGTAACGTGGTCATGAAATACACATTATCGGCCGGTGCAGTATCCGTGGTAATGTTGGCAGCGTTGTATTTTTCACTCTTTTATCTCGGGGCAACCGCGGCTGATGTGGCACAAACTGCAAAAAATGGCGGACAAATTTTCTCCCGTTATGTGGCAGAATTATTCGGTCAGCGTGGTACTTGGATGATGGCCGGCATTATTATCTTGGCAAATCTCACAACCCTGGTTGGTGTAACCAGCGCAGCTGCCGATTATTTTGCTAAATTCCACCCTCGTTTGGGCTATCCGTTTTGGGTCATCATCTTTACCTTAATGACAACCGCAATTTCTCAATATGGCCTCACTACCTTATTACGGGTGACTATTCCGGCTTTATTATTGATTTATCCGTTAGCCATTATGCTGGTAGCGCTACAATTAATTCGTCGTCAGTTACCATCAATCAAGCTGAGCTACTATGCCACCTTGTTGACCACACTGTGTTTCAGCCTTTGTGACAGCTTGCGCAATCTAGGTTGGTTGCCGGAAAGCATCAATCAAACGCTATCAGCGCTACCGCTGTACGATCTTGGTTTACCTTGGTTATTACCGGCATTAACCGTGATGTTACTAAGCATGCTGATTGGTCGTTTAGCCAAACAACAGTAACCAACAGACAAAAAAATAGGCCGTCCTCTCGCAGACGGCCTATTTTAATTTTAGGAACAAGATATCCAAAATCATTCGGATGCGCGGATTCTATAGAACTGGTCGAACCAATACAATTAATTTCATTCACTTTCATGATCCAAATCAATTTTTGATAACAATTATCATCTCAACTTACGGCCATTCCCCTTACGCAAGGAACCACTCAAGCCTACATTTTGACTTTTAAACCAACCCTAATAAAATCAATGGGTTACATATTGTTTTTAGCAAAATTCGTAAAACCCAAGGGGCGTTGTTCAGCTCACTCGCTGGCGATTACACGGCCAAGCGTTGACGGACAATTTCAAACAAACAAACGCCGGTCGCGACCGAAACATTTAAGGAAGACACCGAACCGGCCATAGGAATGCTAATCAATTGATCGCAATGCTCACGAGTCAATCGGCGCATACCTTCTCCTTCCGCCCCCATCACTAACGCCAAAGGCCCCGTTAGACGGCTCTGATAAAGGGTTTCTGTAGCTTCACCGGCGGTACCAACCACCCAAATATTATGTTGTTGCTGCAAATCGCGTAGCGTGCGCGCCAAATTAGTCACGCGAATCAAGGGAACGGTTTCCGCCGCACCACAAGCTACCTTACGTGCAATCGAGGTCAGCTGCGCTGATTTATCCTTCGGTACGATCACCGCGACAACCCCCGCAGCATCGGCTGTACGCAAACAAGCGCCCAAATTATGCGGATCGGTTACCCCATCCAACACCAGTAATAAAGGTGCTGAATGGGTTTGTAAAATACTATCTAAATCAACTTCATTTAGTTCACGGGCCGGTTGTACTCGGGCAATAATACCTTGATGCACCTCACCATTGGCTTTTTTATCCAGGGTTTGGCGGTTGACAAATTGCACCGACAGGCCTAATGCATAAAGCTCGTTTAATAAAGGTTGTAGGCGCTTGTCCTCACGTCCTTTTAACACAAAAACTTCAATTAAACGTTCCGGACTGTTGGCTAGAATGCTTTGTACGGCATGAATACCGTAAATATTATCTGACATAGTGATTATTTCATTTATAGGGGCCTTGCGGCCGAGATGAATCAATGGCGGGCTATACTCCCGCCGACCTTAATTATGCTTTGCGATTACTCCGTTTGGAGGATCTTTTAGGAGAGCCTGACTTTCTTTTATCGGCAGTTTTTTTGCCAGTGCTTGAGCGCGTAGCCACTTTTTTCGGGGCTTTCTTAGTTCTCGCTGCGCTTGCCGTTGTTTTACCTTTCGATTGAGTACGCTGTGGCAATTCCTGAAAACTGCGTTTAGCCTTTTGCTTAGCGGTTTTACCGGCTCGACGTGGCTTACGTTCGCTTTCCAACAGTGAAAAATCTACCATTTTTTGTTGTAAATGAACGGCTTCCACTTTAATTCTTACCTTGTCCCCCAAGCGGTAAATCATTCCGCTGTTTTCGCCAATCAAACGCTGTTTTTCCATATCAAAGCGATAATAATCGTTATCCAAGGTAGAAATATGCACTAAGCCATCAATAAACAAATCATCCAAACGGACAAATAGTCCGAAACCGGTAACCGAAGAGATCACCCCGCTAAAGCTTTCGCCCACATGATCTTGCATATATTCACATTTTAACCAATCGGCAACTTCACGAGTGGCATCATCGGCGCGTCGTTCAGTCATAGAGCAATGATCCCCGAGCACATCAATTTCCTCAAAGGAATAATGATAGCCGCCACCATCGGTGGTTTTGCGTTTCGCGCCTTGGGCCTTGGCAAGTAAATATTTAATACCACGATGTAGGGTTAAGTCGGGGTAACGGCGAATTGGTGAAGTGAAATGAGCATATTCCTCCAAGGCTAAGCCGAAATGTCCGAAATTATCCGCATGATATACCGCTTGACTGAGCGAACGTAGCAACATCGTTTGAATTAATCCGTGATCAGGACGTTCTTTAACCTGCTCCAGCAATTCGGCATAATCCTTGGTGGTCGGTTTCAACCCGCCTCCTAAGGTTAAGCCACATTCGGCCAAAAATGCACGGAAAGAACTGAGTTTTTCCTCACCCGGTGGCGTATGGATACGATAAAGCGCCGGCTCTTTATGTTTTTGCATAAAATTGGCTGCCGCAATATTTGCCGCGATCATACATTCTTCAATCATCTTGTGGGCATAATTGCGTACTACCGGCTCAATCCGTTCAATGCGCCCCAAGGCATTGAAAATAAATTTGCTTTCAATGGTTTCAAAATCAATTGCACCACGTTGTTTACGGGCATTGGCTAACGCCAGATATAAACGATGCAACTCGCGCAAGTGCCCAACTAAGGGTTGATAACGTTGAATTAATTCCTGATCATCGGCCAAAATCGCTGCGACTTTGTTATAGGTCAAACGAGCATGGGAATTCATCACCCCCTCGTAAAAACGATAGTCGGTAAGCTTTCCTTTAGCGGAAATCTGCATTTCACATACCATGCATAGCCGGTCTACCTGTGGATTAAGCGAGCAAAGGCCATTGGAAAGCACCTCCGGTAACATTGGTACCACCCGATTCGGGAAATACACGGAATTACCGCGATTATAGGCTTCCTTATCCAAGGCAGTGTGCAATCGTACGTAATAACTCACATCGGCAATTGCAACCCACAGTTTCCAACCTTTGCCCTGTTTTTCACAATATACCGCATCATCAAAGTCGCGAGCATCCTCTCCATCAATGGTTACTAACGGCAATGCACGCAAATCAACACGACCTTGTTTGGCTTCCGCCGGCACTTCTTCGTCGGCGAAACGCTTAACATATTTTTCTACTGCGGCTGGGAATTGATGAGGAATATCATGATTGCGTAGGGCAATCTCCACTTCCATTCCCTTGGCCATATTATCACCGAGAATTTCGATAATTCGACCGACCGGTTGGTTAAAGGAAGCTGAACGTTCCTGCAACTCTACTACCACAACCTGCCCCATACGAGCACCACAACGGGCATCGTCGGGAATTAAAATATCTCGACCGATACGGCTATCATCAGGCACTACATAACCGAAGCCGTTTTCCAAAAAGAACCGGCCAACAATTTGCTTTTTACGGTTTTCCAATACCCGTACAATCCGAACCTCGCGACGACCACGGCGATCCAATCCGGCGGTTTGCGCCAACACATAATCGCCATGCATCACGCGTTGCATTTGATGATGGGGAATAAACAAATCATCTTTTTGTCCTTCCACTTGCAAAAAGCCAAAACCATCACGATGGCCGAGCACCATTCCCTTCAGCAAATCTAATTTGGCCGGCAAGGCATAACGCTTACGTTTGGTAAATACTAACTGGCCATCATTTTCCATGGCACGCAAACGGCGACGTAGCCCTTCTAAACGCTCCTCATCCGCCAACCCCAAGGCTTCGGCCAATTCTTCTCGGCTCATCGGGGCATTGTTTTGATCAATCGTGGAAAGAATAAATTCTCGACTGGGAATAGGATTGCCGTATTTAGCCAATTCCTGCTGATAATGTGGATCGGCGCTTTGAAATGCTTTTTTCTTGCTCATAAAATTACGTATTTTGTTCAGATTCGCGCTAGTTTACAGGCTGACCAAGGGAATGCAAGCAAAGGGCGGGAATTGCAGGAAATAAATCATGCGACCGTCCAAAGAACTTAGTCGCATGATGTTGAAATGAATAAAATCAATGAGTTAGCTACATAATACTACAAGTCCGCCTTGGGCGCTGACTGATAAATATTCATAGCTTGCGGCAATAGTCGCTGTAGGTTTTCACGCCGCGCCGCATCACTTGGATGTGTGGACAATAAGGCACTTAATGCCCCCTGCCCGCCACCGGCTTGTTGCATTTTATCCCATAAACCCGGTGCGGCTTGTGGGTTGTAACCGGCTGCCGCCATTAACATTAAACCCTCTTCGTCGGCTTCGGTTTCGGCACTGCGGGAATAGGGTTTATCCAACGCAAAATCCGCGGTGAGGTTTACCAAACTGGTGACATCCGCGCCCACAACCACAGACAAGGCAGCGCCGCCCAATCCTGAAGCAATGCTGCTAAAGGTACTAAAGTTGGCTTTAGCCTTACCATGTTCCTTTAATGCATGGGCCATTTCGTGCCCCATAACGGTGGCGATTTCATCATCATTTAAATTCAAGCGCTCAACCAAGCCGGTATAAAACGCCATTTTACCGCCCGGCATTGCCCAAGCATTCAATTCCTTTGATTTAATAACGGTCATTTGCCAGCTAAATGCCTGTCCCGTGTGGTTCATTTTGTTGGCATAGGGCACCATGCGCTTAAATACCTTATTTATGCGAATCGCTGTTGGTGATGAGGTATCAACCCCGCCCTGCGATTGAATACGCCCCATTTCCTGACGGTAACTGCTGGCTGCCTGCTGGTTGATACTGGCGGAATCGGCACAGGCCACCAACACGCCGGAAGCCAATCCCAGCGCCAACCAACCGGTTAAAATACGTTTTTTCATAAAAATCCCTTGTCTATTCGTTACAAAAAATACATGAATAAAAATGGCTTTTAAAATCAACCATAATAAAATCAATAACTTAGATGTTATTTTTGGAAAAACTTTATTTTTCATAGGGGCGTCTGTCACGCCGCCGCATTATAGTTTTATCACTTTTCGATTGTCTAGCGATGGCAAATGACAAAAAGATTGCCTTTTCCACCCTGTACTATTATAGTAGTGCAACTTTTTATATCTAAGGATCCCCAATGCAACGAACTTCCCCTTCATTACTCGGCGGTGCCATGATTATTGCCGGTACCGAAATCGGTGCCGGCATGCTCGCCAACCCGACCTCAACGGCTGGTGTATGGTTTATCGGCTCTATTCTGGTCTTTGTTTACACTTGGTTTTGTATGACCACATCAGGTTTGATGATCTTAGAGGCCAACTTACATTATCCTACCGGTTCAAGCTTTGACACCATCGTAAAAGATTTGTTAGGTAAAGGTTGGAATATTATCAATGGTCTTTCTGTTGCTTTCGTCTTGTATATTTTAACTTATGCTTATATCACTTCTGGTGGCGGTATTACACAAAACTTGCTCAACCAGGCTTTTGGTTCTGCTGAAAGTGCGGTCGATATTGGACGTACTTCTGGCTCCTTAATTTTCTGTTTTATTCTTGCGGCTTTCGTGTGGCTTTCCACTAAAGCTGTGGACCGTTTCACGACGGTATTGATTGTTGGGATGGTAGTTGCTTTCTTCCTTTCTACCGCAGGTTTATTGAGCTCTGTAAAAACAGAAGTGTTATTCAATACTATTGCAGAAGGTGATCAAACTTATTTACCTTATTTATTGACCGCACTTCCTGTTTGCTTAGTGTCTTTTGGTTTCCATGGAAATGTACCGAGTCTCGTCAAATATTACGATCGCGATGGTAGTCGTGTAATGAAATCGATCTTTATCGGTACGAGCTTAGCATTAGTGATTTACATCTTATGGCAGCTTGCGGTGCAAGGTAATTTACCACGTACAGAATTTGTACCCGTAATTGAAAAAGGCGGTGATGTATCGGCATTATTAGAAGCATTACACAAATATATTGAAGTGGAATACATTGCGGTTGTATTGAATTTCTTTGCTTATATGGCTATTGCAACTTCATTCTTAGGGGTAACGTTAGGTTTATTTGATTATATTGCTGATTTATTTAAATTTGATGACAGCTTATTAGGCAGAACAAAAACCACATTGGTGACGTTCTTACCTCCACTATTGTTAAGTTTACAATTCCCTTATGGCTTCGTGATTGCCATTGGTTATGCGGGATTAGCTGCAGCCATTTGGGCAGCAATCGTGCCGGCACTGCTTGCTAAAGCAAGTCGCCAAAAATTCCCAAATGCGACTTATAAAGTGTATGGTGGTAATTTTATGATTGGTTTTGTAATCTTATTCGGCGTATTAAATATTGTGGCACAAGTAGGTGCAAACTTAGGATGGTTTGCAAGTTTTGCCGGATAACTCAAGCTCTCATGTTCCCCCTCTTAACAATTAGAGGGGGAATCTACCCAAGGAACTGCAATGCATAACAAAACCAGCGTTTACGACACCTCAAACTTTTTCGAACTGTACCAAAAACTCCGTGCCAATCCCATCAGCCTCAATGAAATTGTGGAAAAACCCACGATGCTTTCATTGTTACCAGATTTACTCGGCAAAACATTACTGGATTTAGGTTGTGGGACCGGCGGGCATTTACAACTGTATCTAGAACGGGGGGCGACAAAAAAAGTAGTGGGAACGGATCTTTCGGCAAAAATGCTCCAACAAGCGACACAAGAGCTACAGAAACGCGCTGAATTTGCAGGGCGTTTTTCGTTATATCAACTTCCGATGGAATCTTTAGCCGAATTACCGGAGGGAAACTTTGATGTCATTACCAGCTCCTTTGCTGTGCATTACATTGAGAATTTTCCCGCTCTATTAACGATGATTTCCGATAAACTCGCACCTAACGGCATCTTGGTATTTTCCCAGGAGCATCCAATTACCACTTGCCATAAAGAGGGCGAGCGCTGGCAAAAGGATCAACATAAACAACAGTTAGCCTATCGCTTAAATCACTATCGAGATGAGGGAGAACGCGAGCGCAATTGGTTTAAACAACCCTTTAAAACCTACCATCGTACCACCGCAACCATTATCAATAATTTAATTGCCGCCGGTTTTCAAATTCTTCAAATGGCCGAACCCATGCTGGCGGAACAACCACAATGGCATGAAGAATTTAAAGATTTACGACATCGACCGCCCTTGTTATTTATAAAAGCAAGAAAAGCCGAGATAGTGACAAAATAAGCTGGTTTTTCACGATACTTTATGATATAAAACGCACCGCCTTTTGGGCCTTGAAAAAGTACTAAAAGGCATTTTTATTTTTTATTAACAACACACACATATCAACAAGGCTCAATCGGGGTGCCAAACGGTCGATTGGCTGATATGTGGAGGCTCAACCCCAACAAAAGGAAAATATTATGGCACAAGTTTCAATGCGCGACATGATCAACGCGGGCGTACACTTCGGACACCAAACTCGTTACTGGAACCCACAAATGAAACCTTTCATTTTTGGTGCTCGTAACGGTGTTCATATCATCAACTTAGAAAAAACTTTACCTTTATTCAACGAAGCTTTAGCGGAATTAACCCGTATTGCTAGCAACAACGGTAAAGTATTATTCGTTGGTACTAAACGCGCGGCTCAAGAAGCAGTACAAGCTGCAGCATTAGACTGTCAACAATATTACGTAAACCACCGTTGGTTAGGTGGTATGTTGACTAACTGGAAAACAGTTCGTCAATCAATTAAACGTTTAAAAGATTTAGAAACCCAAGCTCAAGACGGTACTTTTGACAAATTAACCAAAAAAGAAGCGTTAATGCGTACCCGTGAGATGGAAAAACTTGAATTAAGCCTTGGCGGTATCAAAGATATGGGCGGTTTACCAGATGCATTATTTGTTATCGGCGCAGACCACGAACATATCGCAGTTAAAGAAGCCAACAACCTCGGCATTCCAGTATTTGCTATTGTAGATACCAACTCTACTCCGGCTGGTGTTGATTTCGTTATCCCAGGTAACGATGACGCAACCCGCGCTATCCAACTTTACCTTACTTCTGCTGCAGCTGCAGTGAAAGAAGGTCGCGGTAACAACGTTGAAGTCGTTATCGAAGAAGAAGTTGTTGTAGAAGCTGAATAATTTAAGTTTTGCAATAAGGCTTTAAGCCCTTATTAATCAAACGATTAATTGGCACAGGGGCTAATCTTTAGCCCCTGTATTTTTATATCAAAGTCCGGTTTGTCCGCACTTTAATAGAGGATTTTCAAAATGGCTGAAATCACAGCATCATTAGTAAAAGAACTTCGTGAACGTACCGGTGCCGGTATGATGGAATGTAAAAAAGCATTAGTTGAAGCAAACGGCGATATCGAATTAGCTATCGACAACATGCGTAAATCCGGTCAAGCTAAAGCCGCTAAAAAAGCAGGCCGTGTTGCCGCTGAAGGTGTTATCCTTGCCCGTATTGAAGACGGTTTCGGCGTATTAGTTGAAATGAACTGTGAAACCGACTTCGTAGCAAAAGATGCAGGCTTCTTAGGCTTAGCTAACGAAGTTGCCGATTTCGCAGCAGCTCACAAAGGCACTACTATCGAAGCATTACAAGCACAATTCGAAGAAAAACGTGCTGCATTAGTTGCTAAAATTGGTGAGAACATGAATATCCGTCGTGTTGCTTACTTAGATGGTAAAGTAATCGCTCAATACTTACACGGTGCGAAAATCGGTGTATTGGTTGCCGGTGAAGGTTCTGCAGACGAACTTAAAAAAGTGGCAATGCACGTAGCTGCATCTAAACCAGAATTCGTGAACCCAGAAGATGTACCTGCAGAAGTAGTTGAACACGAACGTCAAATCCAAATTGATATCGCGGTTAACTCTGGTAAACCAAAAGAAATCGCAGAGAAAATGGTTGAAGGCCGTATGAAGAAATTCACCGGTGAAGTTTCATTAACAGGTCAACCATTCGTAATGGATCCTTCTGTATCTGTTGGCGACTTCTTAAAATCAGTAAACACTTCAGTGTCTAACTTCATCCGTTTAGAAGTGGGTGAAGGTATCGAGAAAAAAGAAGAAGACTTTGCTGCTGAAGTAGCAAAAATCACTGGCGGTAACGCTTAATTTTCTCTGATTTGAGATATCAAAAAGCCGATAATTTTGATTATCGGCTTTTTTGTTATCTTTATTTTTTAGGACGAATATCAATTGCCGGATCCACATCCTTGCGATATTTTTCCTCGATCAATTTCTGCAAACCGTAATCTTCTTTATCCGCCTGTCCCGAGAATAAATCTTCATCTAAAGTAAGTTTCGGATTCTTTATACCAATCCAATGAGCAATTCCCTCCAAGAAATTCAAACCTGATTTAAAGGTTTTATATTCCTTACGTTCCTGATCATCGGAGGAAATCTTAAATAGTGGGATATTGTGATGCAAACGACTATGGCAGTTTTGATTAAACAATATCACACCATGTTTATCATCTTCCTGATGGCATAAGCCATGATCGGAAAAATAAATCAGTGAGAAACTACGATGGGTTCTTTGTTCATTTTGTTTCAACGTATCATATACCCTTTTAATAAAATCATCGGTTTTCTTGATGGATGAAACATAACAATTCAAATAATCGTATTTTTGCTCAATAGCCTGCTCATTAAAGATTTTCGGATAGTCATCCAAACGGTCACAGGCCAATGGATGCGAGCCATAAATATGTAATACGATAAAACGTTTACCCTGTACAGGATCTTCTAATACCTGGGTAAATTTGGGTAATAAATCAAAATCACTGTAGTTAGTGGAATTAAAGCTCCCGCCTTTTTTTAAGAAAATCGTCTCATCGGATTTAGCCGCTAACGCCGCCACCGGTGTATCAAATTCACCTAAAAAGCCTTGATTGGATAACCAATAGGTTTTAATGCCTGCCGATTTCACTAAATCAACCAAACTCAAATCATAGTTAGGTTCCCAGTTTTGCTTATCGGGTAAAGTGAGCATCAAACGTAGCGAAGCGACCGTGTTGGAGCCGGCCGATGTCATTCCATCAATCAATGTTCCCTTAGCCGAAGACATAAAAGGTGTATCCCCCACCGGATAGCCGTACGCATGTAAATAATCCTTACGGGCACTTTCACCTAAAATAATCACATAATCCTGATAACGGGAATCTTCCAAAGTGGAGGTACCCCATTGGCTACTTTTCGCCATCGCTTTCAACTTCTGCACTTCATCAATAATTTTTACAGTGGAAGAAACTGCCTCTTTCAAAGGCTCCGCCACCGGCAAATAAAAGGCTACACAAAGCCCACTCAGGGCTAAGAAGGTTTTATTACGATAAAATGCCAGATTAGCCCGACGCGCCAACCGGTATTGCATCCACAACAGCAACGGAATTGCAATCGCGGCTAAATAGCTGGAAATAGGAATCTGCAATAAAAATTCTTTAGTCTCCAACATATCGGTGGAAAATACCGAGGCGATATATTGATAGCTTGGCGCACCAAAATTCAGCCCGGTCGGAGTATAAAAAGCATAAATGCAGCCTAAGGGCAGCAAGAGAAAATAGAAGGCTTTTTTCGCCGATGACAATAAAATAATCACCAGAGCCGTCACCACTACTAATCCCGCTGTCGGCTCGGCAAACATTCCCGAACCACGCAACATCAAATAGGCTGCGGCGAGTGCACAGATTAAGATCAACATCAGGCTTAGAACCGGACGTTTTGCGTTTTGCATAACATTCTCCTCATTTTGAGGTCGGCTATTCTAGCGCAACTTGTTTACCGATTTCCATTGTTACGGGCGCACTAATCCTATAAAATGAGCCGATTTTTTAAGTCCCCAATAAGGAAAATACGATGAGCCAACCAATTTATAAGCGAATTTTACTGAAATTAAGCGGTGAAGCCTTGCAAGGCGATGAAGGGTTCGGTATCGATCCGTCCATCCTGGATCGCATGGCCTTAGAAATTAAAGAATTGATCGCCATGGGCGTAGAAGTTGGCGTGGTTTTAGGCGGCGGCAATTTATTCCGCGGTGCTAAATTGGCCAAAGCGGGCATGAACCGCGTTGTCGGTGACCACATGGGCATGTTGGCCACAGTGATGAACGGCTTGGCAATGCGCGATGCATTACACCGCGCTGATGTAAACGCTAAATTAATGTCTGCTTTCCAATTAAATGGTATTTGCGACACTTACAACTGGTCGGAAGCAATTAAAATGTTACGTGAAAAACGCGTCGTGATTTTCTCTGCCGGCACTGGTAGCCCATTCTTTACCACTGATTCAGCAGCCTGTTTACGTGGTATTGAAATCGAAGCAGATGTGGTTTTAAAAGCCACCAAAGTGGATGGCGTGTACGATTGCGATCCGGCCCACAATCCGGATGCCAAACTCTACCAAACACTCTCCTATGAAGAAGTCATCGATAAAGAATTGAAAGTAATGGACTTGGCCGCATTTACTTTGGCCCGCGACCATAGCATGCCAATTCGCGTATTCAATATGTGCAAACCGGGTGCTCTTCGCCAAGTGGTTCTTGGAACCGAAGAAGGAACCACCATCAGCTAATCGCACAATCCTGATAACGATAAACGGCGGTCTTCCCGCCGTTTTTCTTTTTTAAACCAATGCTAATAAAATCAATGGGTTACATTCGATTTTTAGGAAAACTTGGAAAATCGCCCCCGCGTTTCTAATTTCTTGGCGAATAAAAAAATCCGCATTCGGTAAACCGAAGCGGATTTTTTATTGTCATGGTAATAACAAGCAGAAAGGCTTATTTGCCATCCCAAGCACGTACGTTTTCTAAACGATTTTGTACTTTCGCTGCAGAGTCGCCTTTAAAGTAATCCTTGGCTAAACCGCCTTCAAAGCCACCATAATTCGGGTTTGGTAACACGATATAGGTTTTACCGAATTTTCCTTGGTTTTGCGCAACGAAATTGCGACGTTCCGCATTAAGTTTGCCATATACGCTATCACCGAAGTCATCTAGGTTATCGCCCACATAAAGCACGATTTCATAGCCTTGTTTTTCAATTTCAGCAAAACGTGCGGCTTTCGCAGATTTGTCTTTTTTCAGATAAAGAGCACTCTCTTCCACACCATTGAAGCCTAAGCGTTTCATATCATCGATAGTACCGGCTTTTTCATTGCTGTCCTTACGGTTAGTGACATAGAACATTTTACCGCCATGGCTATTCACGTAGTTGTTAAATTCCACTGCACCCGGAATTGCAGCAGATTGACGGGCATCAACCCAGCGGGTCCAATCAGCACCATCAAACGGTTTATTGTTTTTCACCTGCCAACCGGCGTAAGCGCTGTTATCCAACATGGTTTCGTCTAAATCCACCACCACAGCTTTTTTCTTACCTTTACTCACTTTCGCGTGATCAAATGCGGTTTTCGCCGAATTAAACGCTTGGTAGGCCAAGGCTTGATATTCACCGGATTGTTGGATCCAGTTTAATCCCAATACCGCTTGCTGTTCCAATTGAGCATCGGCATTCGGTTTTTGGGCGCAACCGGCTAATACAAAAGCAGAAAGAGCAGCAATTGCGGATAATTTTAAGTATTTTTTCATGATGGTTTCCTTTTAACTAAAAAACAACGGGCGAAAGTATAGCAAGCCCATTCCCTCTTGTGACAGTTTTATTTGGGCTCCACTAGCAATTCCGATGAATTTGTGAGCGAGCTCACGTTTTCAGCCATTTTTTTCACACTTTCTAGATTAATACCATCCAATAATTTTTTACTGGCTGTTAAATAACTCGGATTGTGATAATGGGTTTCACTCAACACCAAACGATTCATTAGCGTTCGTACATCCTCTTGGCGCACCTGTTCCTGTTTAGCCAAATCAGCCTTGGCCTGGTCAACCTCTTCTTGGCTAATTTGATGAGGCAAAGCAGCCAGAATTTGTTTCGTCTGAGCCAATAAACGTGGCATATTTTCCGGTTTAGCGCCAAAGAACAGACGGCTTTCAATACGATTGGTCTGCGGATTTAATGTGCTATCCAAACGTAATCGATAAATCCCCAAGGATTCATCGCGCAAGCCGGCCTTAAGCTTATTGGCCATAATTGGGCGAATTAAGGCGACTAACATCGCATCCTCCCCTTTCCAAGGATGATCACGATAAAAATCAAGATACAGATCGGTACGCGGTTCTACATTCGCTTTAATGGTCGCTTGATGCACGCCGGTAAGCGGTTTTTCTTCAATCTGTGGCAATGCTTTATCGCGCGGGAATTTAGCTAAATAGCGTTGCACCAGGCCTTGCATCGCCTCTAGTGATAAATCATTGATAACATAGTAGGTGGTTGGTAAACGACGGATTTTCCCCCATTCAGCATTGAGACTTTGTGCGGTAACTTTACTCAATTCCTCTATGGTTGGTTCAGTCGCAGTTAATAATTTTCCGAAACGCAGTTGTTGTAAAGCATCGCTAATTTCACGATCCTGCGGTGTTTCAGCGCGCTTGGCGAGGTCTTTTTGCATCGTTTCCACAACTTCATCCACGCCCTCGGAAATATTAATCTGCTGGGCAAGTGCATAATATAAACGTAGCAGATCTGCCAAATCGGTATCATCACTTTCACCGCTAAAAGTAACATTGGTCGCATCCTGCGATAGGCTGATATTCACTTTGTGATCTTTTTTCCACTGTGTTAATTGCTCAATCTGCCAATTTTCCGGTGCCGACTGTCCAATCATTTGTACTGCCATTTGGCTTTGCCAAGGTGATAGTCCTTGAGCCATAAAGCCACCGGAATTCATCGCTTTAAAATAACTACGCCCCTTGGCCAAAGGGGTTTTCAACCACATGACTTTATCACCGTTTTCGAGAGTCCATGCCGTGACATTTTCGCTTTCAAAATACTGGGTATGAATAATTTTTCCGGCAGTTTGGTCACCAAGCGGTAACAATTCCATAGTCGGTAAGACGGCTTTTTCAATTGGTGCGGTAAGCTTCTCTGCCTGTACTTGTTTTTGTATACGCTCAAACACAACTCGATCAATTGGTTCTATCTGCGCCTGACGTGGCGATTGATATTGCACAATGCGATCCTTGGCAGTAAACCAATGTTGTAATAGACGTTGTACATCCTCTGGGGTAATCGCATCCAAGAGTGGGCGGCTTAACTTCGCCAATTCCGGTTGGGAGAAATAGGGTTTATCCATAAACAACGTACTATTCATCACATTTACCCAATCTTCGAATTGTCGCTCTTTACCGCCTTTGGCCGCAAAGTCCAATTGCTGATAAAGCGGTTTTTTCTCTTCATCCAATTCTTTTTGGCTCACCGGATAGCGTTGCAAACGGGCTAATTCCGTAACAATCTGTTGTAATCCAAGCTGATGGGCATTGCCGTCAACGGTAGCAAACAACCCCACTGCGGTAGTTGTTTCACCGATATCGGATTTGCGCACTGCCAACGCGCTCACACCTTGGGGAAATGCTTCTTTTTGATTTTGTAGACGATGGGATAGCAACGAAAGCGCCAATCGTTCGGTTAAACGCAATTTTCGTCCTTCTTCGGTCTGTGCATTAGCTGCGCTATCGTCTAAACGGAAAATATAGGCAATCTGACTCACCGCACTTTTTTCATCGCCCAATTGATTAAATTGCAAACGTTCGGCCAAATTAGGATTACGATAATTACGCAATGGCAAACTTTGTGCCTGTTCCTTACCAAAGGTTTGTTGGATCTCTGCCTCGACCTGTTGTGGTTGCACATCACCGATAATCATCAAATGCATGTTATTTGGCTTATACCAAGTTTGATAAAAGGCCTGTAATTCCGTTGCCGGCATGGCTTCGATACTCTGCGGCGTTCCTATCACCGGCCAACGTGCATAACGGGAATCCGCACGAATACTGGCGGTACGTTGCACGTTCATACGAGAGGCAACACCTTGTCCGGAGCGCCATTCTTCCAAAATAATTTTTCGTTCATCATCCAAATCCTGTTGGGAGATATTGGCATGAAACAGCATTTGATCCAGCACTTTCAAACTAAACGACAAATCCTTAGCGCCCTGTGGCGGGCTAAACATATAGGTAGTAGTATCAGCGTTAGTGACTGCGTTATAGCTCTGTGCGCGTTTCCATCCCTTATCTAACAGCATTTTCATCACACCTTGGGGATATTCCTGTGAACCGCGGAATACCATGTGTTCCAGCATATGTGCCCCACCAATTTGGCGTTCATTTTCATCCACTGAGCCAGCTTTCACACGCATCCGAATATCCACCCGATTACTCTGCTCATGTAAGGGTAAAATTGTATATTGCAGGCCATTGTCTAATTTTCCCTGCACAATTTGAGGTTCTTCCTTGGCTTGTACAGCCAAGCTAAAAAAAGTGACCAAGCCTAAAATGATTACGGTCGGTTTCATTATCTCTCCGATTGTTATGACAAAACCCGCGCATTATACCGAAAGCTGAAAATAATTTGCATTTTTACTTAATTAAGTCTGGGCAAATGAATTTTTACACCAATCATAATAAAATCAATAGATTACGTGTTATTTTAGAGAAAACTCTAATTTTCGATAGTGCATTTACAATGGAGGCATGCTAAGTGGCGGTAAAAAATGCCAAAAATTCCGCCTGACGGCTCGCCCGCACGGGCAATTTTGGGTAAACTAAACGCCATTTTGTAAAGGGAGGCGATATGCGACTGTTAACGGCCATTTTGGTGGGCGTGCTGTTATTATTTCAATATGATTTTTGGTTTGGCAAAAACGGCTATTTCGACAATAAAGAAATCACCCAACAAATCATTGAAAACAAAGCTGAAAATGAAAAACTCAGCCAACGCAACCAAATGATTTCAGCAGAAATTCAGGGGCTGACCAAAGGCTTCGATTCGATTGAGGAACGGGCGCGCATGCAACATGACATGGTGAAGCCGAACGAAATTTTTTATCACTTAGTGAAAGAGCATAAATAATGGCACGTAACATTATTGCCGTAGTACCGGCTGCCGGTGTAGGAGCCCGCATGGGCGCCGATAGACCTAAACAATATTTATCGATTGCCGGCCGCACCATTTTAGAACATAGTCTGGCTGTGCTCGCAAAACACCCGGCGATCAGTCAAATCATCGTTGCAGTAAGTCCTACCGATCCCTATATTAATACCTTGAATTTATCTGAGCCGAAAATTCGCTTGGTTCATGGTGGAGCAACGCGCGCTGAATCAGTCCTAAACGGACTAGAAGCAATCGCTGATAAATCCGCATGGGTATTAGTCCATGACGCTGCGCGCCCCTGTCTACGCACAACTGAAATTGATTTGTTACTCGAAGTGAAAGATCCACAGGGCGCAATTTTGGCTATTCCAGTGGTCGATACAATTAAACGGGCGGATGAGCAAGGGCGTATCGCTAAGACAGAAGACCGGCGTTATTTATGGCAGGCGCAAACTCCGCAATTTTTTCCTCTGCAAGATTTACAACGGGCACTGAGCCATGCTCTGCATCTGGGGCTAAATATTACTGACGAGGCTTCGGCGATGGAATTCGCCGGCCAACATCCCCTATTAATTGCCAGTCGTAGTGATAATATCAAAATAACCCGCCCGGAAGATTTAGCCTTAGCCGCATTTTATTTAACGGGAGAAACATTATGAATTTACGAATCGGCCACGGTTTTGACGTGCACGCCTTTGGCGAATTACGCCCGCTGATTATCGGCGGCGTGGAAGTGCCTTACCATACCGGTTTCATCGCCCATTCCGATGGGGATGTGGCATTGCATGCATTAACTGATGCTCTATTAGGTGCGGCCGCATTAGGTGATATCGGCAAACTTTTTCCCGATACCGATATGCAATATAAAAATGTTGACAGCCGAATCTTGCTACGGGAAGCATTTCGTCAAATCATGGAAAAAGGATTTCGGGTTGCTAACGTGGATGTTACTCTGATTGCCCAAGCACCCAAAATGCGTCCTCATATCGATGCTATGCGGGCCAACATTGCCGCAGATTTACAATGCGCCATTGAGCAGGTTAATGTGAAAGCCACTACCACCGAAAAATTAGGCTTTACCGGACGTGGTGAGGGTATTGCCTGTGAAGCGGTAGCATTGCTCATCGGTTAATGACAAGAAATAAAAAAAGCGGGTTTCATACCCGCTTTTTTAATGTCTGGTGCGATAATTATTTTTTCAATAAATCGCGAATTTCAGCCAATAACTCTTCTTGAGTTGGGCCTTTTGGCGCTTCTTCCGCCGGTTTCTTCAATTTGTTAAGACCTTTGATCATCATGAAAATTGCGAATGCGATAATGATGAAATCAAACACGTTTTGGATAAACACACCGTAGTTTAAAGTAACTGCCGGAGTTTCGCCCACAGCTTCTGCCAAGGTGATTTTTAAATCTTTAAAATCAACACCGCCGGTTAAGATACCTAATACTGGCATCACAACATCACCAACTAAAGAACTAACGATTTTTCCGAATGCGCCACCGATGATCACACCGACTGCCATATCAACAACATTACCGCGCATTGCAAATTCGCGAAATTCCTTTATAAAGCTCATAAATATTTCCTGTAAATGGTTAAAAAGAGTGCGTATTATATTGACTAAGATCAAAAAGTAAACAGATTTAGATGAAAAATGCACTAGGCTGGAACAATTTCTCTATTTCCGGTACATGTTTTTTATCACTGATATAAACCACTACGCGGTCATTTTCTTCAATCACGACTTGACGGCGCGACATAATTACCTCATTGCGTCGTAAAATCGCACCAATCATGCTTCCCAACGGCAACTTAAGATCACCAATAGTATGCCCCACGACATTCGAACTCGTTGCATCACCATGTACCACTAATTCAATCGCTTCAGCCATACCGTGACGCAATGAGGCGACATTTTTAATATCGCCCTTACGCACATAACCTAATAACGCAGAAATCGTAGCCTGTTGCGGAGAAACGGCAATATCAATGGTCCCTCCTTGAATTAAATTAATGTAGGCCATACGCTGAATTAGCACCATAGCTTTTTTAGCGCCTAAACGCTTAGCCAATAAGGCTGACATAATATTTGCTTCATCATCGGCACTTAAGGATAAAAACACATCTACGTTTTCGATATGCTCTTCAAAAAGTAAGTTTTGATCTGAGGCATCGCCTTGGAAAACCAGGGTTTTAGAAAGTTTTTCAGCCAATGCTTTGGCCCGTTCGGCATCACGCTCAATTAACTTAACTTGGCAATGCGCTTCCAGTTGTTTAGCGACCCCAGAGGCAATATTACCACCACCAACGACCATAATGCGTTTATAAGGTTTTTCTAAACGCTGCAATTCGCTCATGACAGCCTTAATATGTTCAGTAGCACAAATAAAGGTGATTTCATCCCCCGCTTCAACAATCGTGGAACCTTGTGGACGAATCGCTTTATCATTACGTACGATAGCAATAATTCGGCAATCAACATGCGGCAAGTGTTCCTTAAAGGCCGAGATAGCGTAACCAACTAATGGTCCACCATAATAGGCTTTAACAATCACAATACTGATGTGATTATTGGCAAAATGAGCCACCTGTAACGCTCCCGGATAAGCAATCAGGCGGGTAATTTCGTCAGTCACTAAGTTTTCCGGCGAAATCAAATGATCAATAGGAACATTTTGGTCGTTAAATAATTTATCTTTCTCGCGTAAAAACTCTGCATTGCGAATACGAGCAATCCGGGTCGGCGTATTAAACAGGGTATAGCCCATCTGACAAGCAACCATATTTATCTCATCGGACTGCGTTACTGCAACCATTAAATCGGCATCAGCCGCCCCCGCATCACGCAGCACCTTAGGTGATGAAGGTGAACCGTGCACTACCCGTAAATCGTGTTTATCTTGCAGGTTTTGTAGATGCTGGGAATCGTTATCAACCAAAGTAATATCATTATCTTCACTGACCAAATTCTCAGCTAACGTGGTTCCCACCTGACCGGCACCTAAGATGATAATTTTCATTCCATTTTCTCCGCTAATAATCCGCTGTTGGCCTACTCTGAGAATAACCTTAAATTAAGCTGAGCATTTACGCAATTTTGCATAATAGAAACCATCCCCACCATGCTCTTGTGGTAGGAATTGGACTCCAACCGCACTTTCTGTTCGCTCAAACGGCAATGGCATTAATTCTGCATCGGGTGTTTCAGTTAAAAAATGCTGTATTTGCTGACTGTTCTCATCAGGAAGCACCGAGCAAGTCGCGTAAAGCAAAATACCATTAGGTTTTAATTTTGCCCAAAGCGCTTTTAGAATTTGTCCTTGCAAGGCAACCAATTGAGCAATATCCGTTTCTTGACGTAACCATTTAATATCTGGATGACGACGAATCACGCCCGTTGCTGAGCAAGGTGCATCTAATAAAATACGATCAAATAATTGGCCGCTTAATCCTATTTCTGCAAGCCATTTTTCAGGGGTTGTCGCATCCCCATAAACCACTGTAGCCTGCTGGTGCAAACGGGCAAGATTTTCTTCGACACGTTTTAAGCGATGCGCCTCAACATCAAGCGCAATCACTTTCGCTTGTGGCGCCATTTCTAAAATATGTGTTGTCTTCCCACCTGGAGCCGCACAAGCATCTAAAATTAATTCATCATTTTGTGGCTCAAGCAATAAGGCCGACCATTGTGCATTGAGATCCTGAACTGTTACTGCGCCTTGTTCAAAATTTGGTAACTTTGTGACGGAAAGCGGTTGCGCTAGACGCAAAGCATGCGGGTTATCACATTCAAATGCGCTGATTTCCAGCTCTTCCAATAATGCTCGGTAGGTTTCCGTATTATTTTGTTGTTGATTGACCCGTAACCACATCGGTGGCTTCTGGTTATTCGCCTCAATAATTTCACGCCAATTCGGATAGGCCTTTTTGAGTTTATTCACAAACCATTCAGGATGAAGCGTTTGCCAATGTTTATCCACTATAGCAAGAATATCTTCCTGTTCCCGCAAGAAACGGCGCAATACACCGTTTACCAAACCGCGAAAACTGTCCGATTTTAATGATTTTGTGGCATTAACTACTTCATCTACCGCAGCATGAGCGGGCACGCGCATATAAAGTAACTGGTACAATCCCACCAATAGCAAACAGTGCACGATGCGGGTTTTACCCTTCAATGGCTTATCTAATAGTTTCTTAATAATATTTTCTAAACGAGGCAATACGCGACAAATACCAAAGGTGATTTCCTGTAATAAAGGCAAATCCTGTGGCTTTACCTGCGATTGCACTTCTGGAAGTAAGGTTGATAAGGACTTACCTTGATCTAAAACCTGTAAAATCAGTCGAGCAGCAATAGCTCGAACCGAAAGTAAGGTCGCTTTTTCTGTTTTTTTATGTTGATATTTCATTAACCGAGTACCTTGCCCACTTTAAACCAATCAGCCCTACCATTCAGAAAATCCTGCACCGACATTGGTTTCTTACCAGCTGGCTGCAATTGCAGTAAATTCAAAACACCTTCTGCGGTGGCAATTTGGATACCTTTTTTATCGACACTTAAAATCGTCCCAGCGGGCTTATCTACATGTGGCAATACTCCAGCAGCATACACTTTTAGGGTTTGTTCATTACCTTGTTCATCGGTTAATTGTAGGAAACTAATCGGCCAAGGATTAAACGCGCGAATGTTACGTTCAAGCTGGGCTGCCGATAACGACCAATCTAATTTAGCCTCTTCCTTGGAAAGTTTTTCTGCGTAGTTACTTTGGTTATCATCTTGTTTTTCTGCGATGAACTTCCGTTCTTCCAAATGATCCAAAACATCAATCAATGCAGACGGCGCAATTTCGGCTAATTTATGGTAAAGCGAGGCGGAGGTTTCTTGTGCATCAATATCGCAATACACTTTATGTAACATATCACCAGTATCCAAACCCGCATCCATTTGCATAATTGTCACACCAGTTTGTTGATCCCCTGCCCAAATAGACCGCTGAATAGGCGCAGCGCCACGCCAACGTGGCAACAGAGAACCATGCACATTTAAACAACCTAAACGGGGCGTATCTAACACTACCTGAGGTAAAATCAGCCCATAGGCAACGACAACCATCACATCGGCATTTAATGCCTTAATCTCGGCTTGTGCTTCTTCTTTGCGTAAGGATTTGGGTTGATAGACTGGAATTTGATGCTGCTCAGCCAACTGTTTTACGGGACTGGCTTGCAATTTTTTACCGCGTCCAGCCGGTTTATCAGGCTGTGTATAAACAGCAATAATATTGTGATGAGAGTTTAAGAGTGCAGCAAGATGCTGTGCTGCGAAGTCCGGCGTGCCGGCAAAGATGATATTCAATGGTTTCATAATGTTCTACGTTATGTTGTAAATAAATAGGAAAAGTGCGGTCATTCTATACCGCACTTTTAAATTATTGTTTTGCAATTTGTTTTTTGTATTTCACTAATTTTTCTTTGATGCGCTGACGTTTCAATGGCGAAAGGTAATCTACAAACAAAATACCGTTTAAATGATCGATTTCATGCTGAATACAAATTGCCAATAAACCATCGGCATTCAATGTGAATTCCTGACCATTACGATCAAGTGCTTTAACAGTCACTTTTTCTTTACGTGGTACTAAAGCCCGAAATCCAGGAATCGACAAACAACCTTCTTCAATACCTGTCTCCCCTTCAGAAGCTAGAATTTCCGGGTTGATCAACACTAATTGATTTTGTTTATCACCTTCCACATCAATCGTGATAATACGTTGTAAAATATCCACTTGTGGCGCAGCTAGGCCGATACCTTCTTCCTGATACATGGTATCAAACATATCATCCACAATTTTACGGATTTCGTCATTTACTTCACTCACCGGTTCACAAACAACCTTAAGATGTTCATCCGGATAAATTAATACGTTTAATGAGGTCATAATTTCTCTAAGTTACAAGATAAAAATTTGGCGGGATTGTAGCACAGCTCAATAGGGAATTGTAGAAAACGCCGGAAGATTTCAGCTATTACAGTAAAATGCAAGGCAAAAAAGCTTTTTAATTCAACCCTAATAAAATCAATGAGTTACATGCCATTTTAGACAAAACTCAGATTTCCAAAGGGGCGTTGGGATATTTAGGTTTTGCTCTGTTCTTCAGCTATTCGGCTGTTCCACCGCATCACTTCCCCCAAAAGCAAAAACCCCAAGCTATTCAGCTCGGGGTTAGTAGTAGAACCGGCGGTGACCTACTCTCACATTGGGAAGCCCAACACTACCATCGGCATGATGACGTTTCACTTCTGAGTTCGGGATGGGATCAGGTGGGTCCATCACATTATGGCCGCCGGAATATTCCGTTGATAACTTTCTATCATCTATTCATTCTTCAAAATTAGTCACAAGCTAAAAACTCTCAACTTTCTCTCGTCTTCGTTTCGTCTATCACTCAAAAACTCTTGAGCGTTGTATAGTTAAGCCTCTCGGGCAATTAGTATCTGTTAGCTCAACGGCTCGCACCGCTTACACATCAGACCTATCTACGTCTTAGTCTTAAACAACCCTTACAGATTTTAAATCTGGGAGAACTCATCTCAAGGCAAGTTTCGTGCTTAGATGCTTTCAGCACTTATCTCTTCCGCACTTAGCTACCCGGCAATGCGTCTGGCGACACAACCGGAACACCAGTGGTGCGTCCACTCCGGTCCTCTCGTACTAGGAGCAGCCCCTTTCAATTCTCCAACGCCCACGGCAGATAGGGACCGAACTGTCTCACGACGTTCTAAACCCAGCTCGCGTACCACTTTAAATGGCGAACAGCCATACCCTTGGGACCTACTTCAGCCCCAGGATGTGATGAGCCGACATCGAGGTGCCAAACACCGCCGTCGATATGAACTCTTGGGCGGTATCAGCCTGTTATCCCCGGAGTACCTTTTATCCGTTGAGCGATGGCCCTTCCATGCAGAACCACCGGATCACTATGACCTACTTTCGTACCTGCTCGACTTGTCTGTCTCGCAGTTAAGCTTGCTTATACCATTGCACTAACCTGACGATGTCCGACCGTCATTAGCAAACCTTCGTGCTCCTCCGTTACTCTTTGGGAGGAGACCGCCCCAGTCAAACTACCCACCAGACACTGTCCGAGACCACGTTTCGTAATCTTCGTTAGAACATCAAACGTTAAAGGGTGGTATTTCAAGGATGACTCCACAATCACTGGCGTGACTGCTTCATAGTCTCCCACCTATCCTACACATCAAAATTCAATGTTCAGTGTCAAGCTATAGTAAAGGTTCACGGGGTCTTTCCGTCTAGCCGCGGGTACACCGCATCTTCACGGCGATTTCAATTTCACTGAGTCTCGGGTGGAGACAGCCTGGCCATCATTATGCCATTCGTGCAGGTCGGAACTTACCCGACAAGGAATTTCGCTACCTTAGGACCGTTATAGTTACGGCCGCCGTTTACTGGGGCTTCGATCAGGAGCTTCTCTTTCGATTACACCATCAATTAACCTTCCAGCACCGGGCAGGCATCACACCCTATACGTCCACTTTCGTGTTTGCAGAGTGCTGTGTTTTTAATAAACAGTTGCAGCCAGCTGGTATCTTCGACCGGTTCAACCTTCGCCCGCTAGGGACTACAATCTACGCCGGCGCACCTTCTCCCGAAGTTACGGTGCTATTTTGCCTAGTTCCTTCACCCGAGTTCTCTCAAGCGCCTGAGTATTCTCTACCTGACCACCTGTGTCGGTTTTCAGTACGGTTTAGATAAACCTGAAGCTTAGTGGCTTTTCCTGGAAGTGTGGTATCGGTTACTTCAGCTCCGTAGAGCCTCGTCATCATCTCTCAGTGTTAAAGAAGTCCGGATTTGCCTAAACTTCTCACCTACCAACTTAAACGCACATATCCAACAGTGCGCTAACCTAACCTGCTCCGTCCCCACATCGCAGTTTATCCAAGTACGGGAATATTAACCCGTTTCCCATCGACTACGCTTTTCAGCCTCGCCTTAGGGGCCGACTCACCCTGCCCCGATTAACGTTGGACAGGAACCCTTGGTCTTCCGGCGAACGGGTTTTTCACCCGTTTTATCGTTACTTATGTCAGCATTCGCACTTCTGATACGTCCAGCAGCCCTCTCGAGCTACCTTCATCCGCTTACAGAACGCTCCCCTACCCAACAGTGTTGCCACTGATGCCGCAGCTTCGGTGCTATATTTGAGCCCCGTTACATCTTCCGCGCAGGCCGACTCGACTAGTGAGCTATTACGCTTTCTTTAAATGATGGCTGCTTCTAAGCCAACATCCTAGCTGTCTAAGCCTTCCCACTTCGTTTCCCACTTAATATAGACTTTGGGACCTTAGCTGGCGGTCTGGGTTGTTTCCCTCTCCACGACGGACGTTAGCACCCGCCGTGTGTCTCCTGAGTATCACTCTTCGGTATTCGTAGTTTGCATCGGGTTGGTAATCCGGGATGGACCCCTAGCCGAAACAGTGCTCTACCCCCGAAGGTGTCCGCTCAAGGCTCTACCTAAATAGATTTCGGGGAGAACCAGCTATCTCCCGGTTTGATTGGCCTTTCACCCCCAGCCACAAGTCATCCGCTAATTTTTCAACATTAGTCGGTTCGGTCCTCCAGTTAGTGTTACCCAACCTTCAACCTGCCCATGGCTAGATCACCGGGTTTCGGGTCTATACCTTGCAACTATTCGCCCAGTTAAGACTCGGTTTCCCTTCGGCTCCCCTATTCGGTTAACCTCGCTACAAAATATAAGTCGCTGACCCATTATACAAAAGGTACGCAGTCACCCTTAAAGGGCTCCCACTGCTTGTACGTACAAGGTTTCAGGTTCTATTTCACTCCCCTCACCGGGGTTCTTTTCGCCTTTCCTTCACAGTACTGGTTCACTATCGGTCAATCAGGAGTATTTAGCCTTGGAGGATGGTCCCCCCATCTTCAAACAGGATATCACGTGTCCCGCCCTACTTATCGTTAGCTTAGTACCACGACCTGGACTTCGAGTACGGGGCTATCACCCGGTATCGCCAAGCTTCCCAGCTTGTTCCTCTGTCTCTGTCGCTATCACTAACAGGCTCCTTCGCGTTCGCTCGCCGCTACTAACGAAATCTCGGTTGATTTCTTTTCCTCGGGGTACTTAGATGTTTCAGTTCTCCCGGTTTGCCTCAACAAGCTATGTATTCACTTGTTGATAGTAGATTCTTCATCTACTGGGTTTCCCCATTCGGACATCTTGGATTAAACGCCTCTTATCGACTCATCCAAGCTTTTCGCAGATTAGCACGTCCTTCATCGCCTCTGATTGCCAAGGCATCCACCTTGTACGCTTAGTCACTTAACTATACAACCTCAAAAATTCTTGAGACTGTGTTATCAACTAATCACTTGATTGCTTTTGCTCAATCAAGATTTTTTCTACTCAGACTTTTTCTATCCCTTTCAGGACTTGAAAGTCTCTTCGTTTTCAGCTTGTTTCCTAATTTTTAAAGAACAATCAAATAACATTACGTTATCATCGTTAAATGAACTTTATTCCCTTTTCGGTAATTCACTTAACGATGATTCGTGGTGGAGATAAGCGGGATCGAACCGCTGACCTCCTGCGTGCAAGGCAGGCGCTCTCCCAGCTGAGCTATATCCCCATTCGTCACTTTATCACGGCTCACTCACTCAAGTTGAGTGGTGGGTCTGAGTGGACTTGAACCACCGACCTCACCCTTATCAGGGGTGCGCTCTAACCACCTGAGCTACAGACCCGGTGATAAAGTCGTTATTTGCTTTTTTTGTCTACAATACATCAGCCAATCTGTGTGGACACTTATCGCCGCTCAATTTTAGGTAAGGAGGTGATCCAACCGCAGGTTCCCCTACGGTTACCTTGTTACGACTTCACCCCAGTCATGAATCATACCGTGGTAAACGCCCCCCCGAAGGTTAAGCTATCTACTTCTGGTACAACCCACTCCCATGGTGTGACGGGCGGTGTGTACAAGGCCCGGGAACGTATTCACCGCGACATTCTGATTCGCGATTACTAGCGATTCCGACTTCATGGAGTCGAGTTGCAGACTCCAATCCGGACTTAGACGCACTTTCTGGGATTCGCTCCACATCGCTGCTTCGCCTCCCTCTGTATACGCCATTGTAGCACGTGTGTAGCCCTACTCGTAAGGGCCATGATGACTTGACGTCATCCCCACCTTCCTCCGGTTTATCACCGGCAGTCTCCTTTGAGTTCCCGACCAAATCGCTGGCAACAAAGGATAAGGGTTGCGCTCGTTGCGGGACTTAACCCAACATTTCACAACACGAGCTGACGACAGCCATGCAGCACCTGTCTCAGAGCTCCCGAAGGCACCAATTCATCTCTGAAAAGTTCTCTGGATGTCAAGAGTAGGTAAGGTTCTTCGCGTTGCATCGAATTAAACCACATGCTCCACCGCTTGTGCGGGCCCCCGTCAATTCATTTGAGTTTTAACCTTGCGGCCGTACTCCCCAGGCGGTCGATTTATCACGTTAGCTACGGGCACCAAGCATTAAGCCCAATCCCCAAATCGACAGCGTTTACAGCGTGGACTACCAGGGTATCTAATCCTGTTTGCTCCCCACGCTTTCGCACATGAGCGTCAGTACATTCCCAAGGGGCTGCCTTCGCCTTCGGTATTCCTCCACATCTCTACGCATTTCACCGCTACACGTGGAATTCTACCCCTCCCTAAAGTACTCTAGACTCCCAGTCTGAAATGCAATTCCCAGGTTAAGCCCGGGGCTTTCACACCTCACTTAAAAGTCCGCCTGCGTGCCCTTTACGCCCAGTTATTCCGATTAACGCTCGCACCCTCCGTATTACCGCGGCTGCTGGCACGGAGTTAGCCGGTGCTTCTTCTGTAGTTAACGTCAATCATCTAGTCTATTAAACTAAATGCCTTCCTCGCTACCGAAAGAACTTTACAACCCGAAGGCCTTCTTCATTCACGCGGCATGGCTGCGTCAGGGTTGCCCCCATTGCGCAATATTCCCCACTGCTGCCTCCCGTAGGAGTCCGGGCCGTGTCTCAGTCCCGGTGTGGCTGGTCATCCTCTCAGACCAGCTAGAGATCGTCGGCTTGGTGAGCCATTACCTCACCAACTACCTAATCCCACTTGGGCTCATCCTATGGCATGTGGCCTTGCGGTCCCACACTTTCATCTTCCGATACTACGCGGTATTAGCTACAGTTTCCCGTAGTTATCCCCCTCCATAAGCCAGATACCCAAGCATTACTCACCCGTCCGCCACTCGTCAGCAAAGAAAGCAAGCTTTCTTCCTGTTACCGTTCGACTTGCATGTGTTAAGCCTGCCGCCAGCGTTCAATCTGAGCCATGATCAAACTCTTCAATTCAAGTTCAATCGCTCAATAAACTGCTTAGCTAAAGTCACTTTACATTAAGTAAATGAATTTCTAGTTTAAGCACCTATTAAGACTTCAAAATTAAAAAATATTTTTAAATCAAGTCAATCAACAAGTGCCCACACAGATTGTCTGATACATTGTTAAAGAGCAAAAAATAACGACGCACTTCTTGATGTTTCACAACAGTGCGTCGTTGTGTGGGGCGCATTATAGGGATTTCAGAATCCTTTGCAACCTTTTTTTACAAAAAAATCGATCTTTTTTATTAAATGATGATCTTTTCACCGAATCGGTTAAAAATAAAACGTCTTATGCTTTAATCTTGCGCAATAACGCAGGAAGCCCAGCAATTGAATCTAGCACATAACTCGCAAGGGATTCTCCTTCATCGGTGATCGCTTTACCGGTTTTGACTAAAACATTAATTTTAACTCCAGCGGATATACCAGCTTTAATATCATCGACTTTATCACCAACCATAACTGAATATGTAGGATCGATATTCAGTTCTTTTATCGCCTGTAATAGCATTCCCGGTTTAGGCTTACGACAATCACAATTCTCTTTAAACTCACCAATCCCTTCCGGATGGTGTGGGCAATAGTAGATACCATCAAGATCAACTCCGCGATCGGCAAGCGACCAATCCATCCACTCCGTCAATTGCAAGAATTGCTGTTCTGTGAAATAGCCACGCGCAATCCCTGACTGATTCGTGACAAGAACCAATAAGTACCCCATTTCTTTCAGTTTCTTCAAAGTATCTATACTTCCATCAATAAACTGAAATTGATCTATTTCGTGTACATAGCCATGATCAATATTAAGGGTTCCATCCCGGTCTAGAAAGATCGCTTTATTCATTTATCTACCTCTGTTTTTTAGCGCCTCATTATCATCTTTCACAGCCCTATTCGCAATAATAAGACACCTCCGAAGATACTAAAAAGTTCCTGCCTGCGTATTGACACGGCATTCTAGACATCTAGAATACAACGACCCTATCCATTTCACTACCATAGAACAAGGGCTTATATGATTAAGCTAAACAATGTCACTAAAGTCTTTACGCTTACCGATAGAAAGCTAACTGCTTTAGATGATGTTACATTACATGTCCCACAAGGGCAGATTTGTGGCGTAATCGGCGCCTCGGGAGCCGGTAAGAGCACCCTGATCCGTTGCGTTAATTTATTGGAAAAACCAACATCAGGAACTATCGAAGTTGACGGTGTAGATCTTACCCAACTCAGTGAACGAGAACTCGTGCGCAAACGTCGTGAAATTGCCATGATCTTCCAGCATTTTAATCTTCTTAGTTCACGTACCGTATTCGATAATATCGCACTGCCGTTAGAACTTATTGGCACACCAAAGAATAAAATCATCGAAAAAACTACCGAACTCTTAGCGTTAGTTGGATTGGCAGATAAGCATAACGTATATCCGGCAAATCTTTCCGGTGGACAAAAACAACGTGTTGCCATTGCCCGTGCATTAGCTTCAGATCCTAAAGTACTATTATGTGATGAAGCCACCAGTGCTTTAGATCCAGCTACCACTCAAGCTATCTTAAAACTCTTAAAAGAAATTAATCGTACACTTGGTATCACGATTCTTCTAATCACCCATGAAATGGAAGTCGTCAAACGAATCTGCGATCGGGTGGCGGTGATTGATAAAGGTAAACTAATCGAACAGGGCTCAGTCAGCGAAATTTTCTCCAATCCGAAAACCGAATTGGCACAGGATTTTATTCGTTCAACATTCCATATCAGTTTGCCGGAAGAATATTTGGAAGGTCTCACCGATACACCTAAACATGATAAAGCCTACCCAATTATTAAATTTGAATTTACCGGCCGTTCGGTTGATGCGCCGTTGCTTTCCCAAGCCTCTAAAAAATTCGGTGTGGAGCTCAGTATTCTGAACTCGCAAATCGACTATGCCGGCGGCGTCAAATTCGGCTATACCATTGCCGAAGTGGAAGGTTCGGAAGATGCTATCACTCAAACCAAAATCTATTTAATGGAAAATAATGTGCGCGTGGAGGTGCTCGGTTATGTTCAATGAGTTTTTAACTGCATTTAACCAACAGCTTACTCCGCAAGTGTGGGGAGTCGTGGCGATATCAACCTACGAAACCGTATATATCAGTTTCGTTTCAACCTTTTTAGCAATGGTTGTCGGAATCCCGCTCGGTGTCATCACCTTTTTAACCGGAAAAGGAGAAATCCTAGAAAACCGTCGTTGCAATTTTATCTTGAATACCATTATCAACATTGGTCGTTCAATTCCGTTCATTATTCTATTATTGATCCTATTACCGGTAACCCGTTTTATTGTTGGCACGGTATTGGGCACTACGGCGGCAATCATTCCTCTGGCAATTTGTGCAATGCCGTTTGTTGCCCGCCTCACCTCTAATGCGCTAATGGAAATCCCACAAGGCTTAACCGAAGCTGCGCAATCAATGGGGGCAACCAACTGGCAAATTGTCCGCAAATTCTATTTACCAGAAGCATTGCCAACCCTAATTAATGGCATCACCCTGACGTTAGTAACCTTGGTTGGCTATTCCGCTATGGCGGGAACCCAAGGAGGTGGTGGTTTAGGAAGCCTTGCCATCAATTATGGTGTTTATCGCAACATGCCTTACATTACCTGGGTTGCCACTATTATCATCGTGTTATTCGTCATGCTTAGCCAAAAACTCGGCGATATGCTGGCTGAATATGTCGATCACCGTTAATTTCACTCTAAAAGGAAATACTAATGAAACTTAAAAATTTATTTACCGTTACCGCTATCGCTTCCGCTGTGCTTCTTAGCACCGCCTGCAATGATGAGAAAAAAGCCGATACGACAGCAGCTGCAAACACGATTAAAGTTGGTGTAATGTCAGGTCCGGAACATGAAGTTGCCGAAGCGGCAGCTAAAGTGGCCAAAGAAAAATACGGTCTAAACGTACAATTTGTTGAATTCAACGACTACGCATTGCCAAATGAAGCCGTTTCTAAAGGTGACTTAGATGCTAACGCAATGGAGCACAAACCTTATCTTGATGAAGATGCTAAAGCGAAAAAACTCACTAACTTAGTGATTGTTGGCAATACCTTCGTTTATCCAATGGCCGGTTACTCCAAAACCATCAAAAATATCAGCGAGTTAAAAGACGGAGCCAAAATTGCCGTGCCAAACGATCCATCTAACCGCGGTCGCGCATTGATTTTGTTGGATAAACAAGGCTTAATCAAATTGAAAGATCCACAAAACCTCTTCTCCAGCGTATTGGATATTGTTGAGAATCCGAAAAACCTAGATGTAAAAGAAGTGGATACTTCCGTTGCGGCACGTGCGTTAGACGATGTAGATTTAGCCGTAGTGACCAATACTTATGCTGGTCAAGTGGGTCTAAACACGCAAGATAACGGTGTTTTCGTAGAAGATAAAGACTCTCCATATGTGAACATTATCGTTGCCCGCGAAGATAACAAAGACAGCAAAGCAGTACAGGATTTCGTGAAATCCTATCAAACTGAAGAAGTGTACCAAGAAGCCAAAAAACACTTTAAAGACGGTGTTGTAAAAGGTTGGTAAGATTCTCCCTGCAACAAAAAAAAGCCACCTCAAGGTGGCTTTTTTCTATTTTGCAATCAACTCTAATAAAATCAATGGGTTAGCTCTTGTTTTAGAAAAAACTCTGATTTTCGAAGGGGCGTTTGTTTTAAGCGCGATGATCAAGCATCGCAATATGTCGCGTAGCCGCAATCCAAGCACCCACATAGCCCATCAGCAAACAAGCCGCCAATAGGAAAATCAACTCGCCAACAGCTAAGCCATTTAGATTAAAACTCACGGCAAAAATATCCGTCACATATTTTACCGCCGAGGTGAAATATCCCACGATAAAACTGCTCAGAATAACCGCTAATACACCGCCCAACAGTGCGTAAATCATGCCGGTATAAAGAAATGGTCGCAAAATAAATTGATCCGTTGCGCCTAATAACTTCATCACATTAATACTTGCCCGCGCACCATACACATCGGAGCGAATGCTATTACCAATCACCAGGAACACGCCGATGGCCATCAACACTGTACAGAAAATAGCCACATGAGCAAATAACCAAGAAAGTGCTGTTAATTTTTCCTGCCAATCGTTATCCAAACGCACTTCCTGCACACCTTTAATTTTATTCAAGGCTGTACGTAATTCCGCGCGTTTTTCCGATTCGTTATAAGCCTTGGTCGGTTTGACCATCACCACCGCAGGCAATGGATTATCATCCAACACCTCCAATTGTTCGCCAAAACCTGACCAACTTTTGAATTCATTCAAACTTTCTTGGCGGGAGACATAATTTAGCGATTCCACACCTTCCTGTTGACGAATTTTTTCCACCACTAAATTTGCATCATCCTCACTCAAATTCTTATGCAAATAAATGGTTAATTCGCTTTCCGGATAAAACTGAGTCGTCGCCAAATGGAGGTTTTTCCACAGCAAATAACTCACCGTTGGGATCGTCAGTGATACCGCAATCACAATAATAGTTAATAGCGTTCCGAATTTGCGTTTTAGCAAATCAGCCAACACTGAACGTAATACATACATGGTTTGCACGCCCATTGAAGCATTCATTTTTCGACTCATCATTTCTCCTTAGACGCGCAAATAACCTTGCTCCAACACCAAGCAAGGTTTTGGTTTTTGTTGAATCAAATTAATATCGTGAGTAGCAATTAACACGGTCATTCCCAAGCGATTAAACTCTTCAAATAAATTAAAAATACCAAGAGACAGTTCATCGTCAAGATTACCTGTAGGTTCATCGGCCAACAGTAATTGCGGTTTATGCACAATCGCCCGCGCGATATCCACCCGTTGCTGTTCACCACCGGAAATTTGCGGAGGCAAATAATCGGCTTTATTACGTAAACCGACCCGATCCAACGCAACTAAAGCTCGAGTATGCGCTTCCTTCGGATGCATACCGGCAATAATTAGTGGTAATGCCACATTTTCCACCGCCGTACGATCGGTCAACAAACGATAATCCTGGTGCACCATACCGATCTGGCGACGTAGGAAAGGAATTTCATATTTGGATAAACGGGTAATATCATGACCGTTAAACCAGATATTGCCCGCATTAGCATTTTCCATGCCCATGATGAGTTTTAATAAGGTACTTTTACCCGCCCCGGAATGACCAACTAAATAGGTCATACTGCCCTGCGGCAAATGAAAATTTAAGCCCTGCAACGCCGGTTGAGTGGCGCCATGATAGGCTTTAGATACATTTGAAAATCGAATCACTGTGTTATTCCTTATTCTTCTTCGTGCACAAACAATGCCTCAATAAATTCCTCGGCATTAAATTCACGTAAATCCTCAATTTTCTCACCAACACCGATATAACGAATAGGCAGCTTGAATTGATCAGCAATAGCAAAAATAACTCCGCCCTTAGCCGTACCGTCTAATTTAGTGAGAGAAATACCGGTGAGGCCGACCGCCTCATCAAATAATTTGGCTTGGCTGATGGCATTTTGTCCGGTGCCAGCATCTAAGGTCAGCATGATTTCATGCGGTGCGCTTTCATCATATTTTTTCATCACACGAACGATTTTTTTTAATTCATCCATGAGATTATTTTTATTTTGTAAACGGCCTGCAGTATCGGCAATCAAAATATCGACATTACGTGCAGCCGCCGATTGCATGGCATCAAAAATCACTGAAGCGGAGTCGGAACCGGTGCTTTGTGCCACCACCGGAATATGATTACGCTCCCCCCAGACCTGCAATTGTTCCACCGCTGCCGCGCGGAACGTATCTCCCGCTGCTAACATGACGGATTTGCCTTCATTTTGGAATTTACGTGCCAATTTACCGATGGTCGTCGTTTTACCCACACCATTGACGCCAACCATCAAAATCACATAAGGTTTTTTACTATCATCAATAACTAATGGTTTCGCCACTGGTTTAAGGATCTCTGCCATCTCCACTTTCAAGCGCTGATAAAGCAATTCCGCATCCTGTAACTGCTTGCGGCTGGCGTGTTCGGTTAAATTTTTGATGATTTTATTAGTCGTTGGTACACCGATATCGGCAATTAATAATTGCTCTTCCAATTCCTCAAATAATTCATCATCAATTTTTTTCCCAAGAAAGAATGCCCGAAAACCGGCACCAATATTTTGTTTGGTTTTTAACAGGCCCTTAACCAAGCGGCTAAAGAAACCGCCTTCACTTGGTTTTTCTTGGGTTTTGGTATCAATATCGGCTCGCAATTCATCTTTGACATCAGAAACAATATCAGCTGGAATCTCTGTCTCTAAGGGTTCGCTATCGATTACATTTGTCGCGTCAATCACCTCTGCGGGAGCAACCGCCTCGCGGGTTTCAAACTCAGATTCAGCGGAGAAAAGCGACTCTTCATTAACCGGCTCAATCACGGCCACATCATCCGATGGAATAAATGCCGTGACATTTTCTGGCGCAATTACTTCCTCAACAGGGGTTGCCAGCGGTGCCGCGGTGATTTCATCATTTTTATCCGCAGCAATTTCAGAGGCAAGTTCGGCTAATTCCTGTTGTTCAATTTGCGATGCGGAGGTTTCCAACGGCTGCGGTTCAGGCGAGGTTTCTGTTTGTGCGGTTTCATTGATAATTTCTGCGACAGGCGCATTGGACTCATGCTCCGATGCGGCCGGAGTATCCTGTTCTGGAGATGTTGTCTGCTCTTCCTGCTTTTTATTTCGGCCAAATAAAGAGGCCCAAAATCCGCCTTTTTTCTTTTCTTGTGTCATAAATGGTCTCTGAAACATAAACTTGTGAAAAATACTGTCTATTCTAGCAAAAAATCGACTAAACTAAGCAGGTTTTTCACTAAAAACCCGATTCTTTATGAAAAAAGCACAAGTTCAAAATGCCAAAGGCGAAGTCCGCATCATTGCAGGGCGTTGGCGTGGCCGGAAATTGCCGGTGCTCAATGCCAACGGGCTGCGCCCAACCGGCGATCGCATGAAAGAAACCCTGTTTAACTGGCTGATGCCCCATATTCTAGACAGTCGCTGTTTGGATTGTTTCGCCGGGAGCGGCTCCTTAGGCTTTGAAGCCCTTTCCCGACAAGCCCGCCAAGTTACCTTTTTAGAATTAGATAAAACGGTCGCTAATCAATTAAAGAAAAATCTACAAACGCTGCCACTTGAGGGGCAACAGGCGGAAGTGATTAATCAAAACAGTCTGGACTTTCTGCGCCAAGCCCCGAATGAACCGACCTTTGATCTCGTATTTTTGGATCCGCCATTTCACTTTGGTCTGGCTGAACAAGCCATTGCGCTGCTCGATGAACATCGCTGGTTGGTGCCTGAAGCGTTGATTTATGTAGAAACAGAAAAGGGCAAAGCGCTTAGTGTGCCCGCCGATTGGCAATTATTAAAAGAAAAAACGACCGGTCAAGTGTGTTGCCGGTTATATCAAAAAGCTTAGGAAATTATTATGTTAGATATCGTTTTATATGAACCTGAAATTCCCCAAAATACCGGAAATATCATTCGTCTGTGCGCCAATACCGGTTTTCGACTCCATTTAATCGAACCCTTGGGCTTCACTTGGGATGATAAAAAATTACGCCGCTCGGGATTGGATTATCACGAATTTGCGGAGATTAAAAAACACAAAACCTTTGAGGCCTTTTTAGCCTCTGAACAACCGAAACGCCTGTTTGCCCTCACGACTAAAGGCACACCGGCACACAGTCAGGTATCCTTTGCCCTTGGCGATTATTTGATGTTCGGACCGGAAACCCGTGGCATTCCCAAAGCTATTTTGGATACCTTGCCTGCCGCACAAAAAATCCGCATTCCAATGACCGCCAACAGCCGTAGCATGAATTTATCCAATTCCGTTGCAGTAGCCGTCTATGAAGCCTGGCGTCAATTGGGCTATGAAGGTGCCGTCAATCTTGCTTCTGACTGTTAAACGCCCCTTCATTGCACAGAGTTTTCTAAAAAACAAATGCTAACCCATTGATTTTATTGGAGTTGATTTAAAAATGAAAAATCGGACGGTTTTCCGCCCGATTTTCTTATTTTACCGGCATAAAGCGTACGCCACTGTGTTGCAACAGAGCCTGCAACAAATCCTGTCCCTCATTTTGTAAAGATTGCTGTTTCAATCGAAGCAATCTCATTCGTAAATGATCCAGTTCGTGGATCCGCTTGGCAATATCCTTGATGTGGCTGGCTAACAAACGGTCAATTTCCGCTTTCTGCGCTACCGATGCACTTTCCAAATTGATTAACACTTTGATTTCATCAAGGGAAATATCTAGGCTGCGACAACTGCAAATAAACGCCAAGCGTTGTAAATGTTCATCGGTATAGAGTCTAAAATTTCCCGTCGAACGGGCCGCCTTAGGCAACAATCCCTGTTGTTCGTAAAATCTGATCGTTGGCACAGAACAACCAACCGCCTTTGCCAGTTCACCTATTTTCATCGTTTTCTTCCATTTTTATCAGAATAGCCCGCTAAGCAAAGCCGCATTCTTATTTCTTAATATTATAAATAATGTTTTTAAATTCTTTCCCGTCATAAAAAATCTTCCATAAGATAATTCCGTAAACGAATTAACCGAAAAAGAGCGCGAAATGAATTGGGACTATATTTTAACCGTGCTGCCAAAATTTGGCTATGCCACGCTGATGACTCTGCACTTAGCCTTTTGGGGCATTCTACTGTCATTAATTATCGGCGTGCTATGTGCTTTGGTTACAACCTATAAGGTCAAATATCTGAAGGTATTCGTACAGGGATATATTGAACTATCGCGCAATACGCCATTATTGATTCAAGTATTTTTTCTCTATTTTGGGCTCTCGAAAATCGGCATCAAAATGGATGGTTTTACCTGTGGTGTGATCGGGCTTGCCTTTTTGGGTGGTAGCTATATGGCAGAAGCGATACGTGGTGGCTTAGAGGCTGTCTCACGAGGCCAAGTGGAATCAGCCTTAAGCATTGGTCTAACGCCATGGCAGGCCTTTCGTTATGTGATTTTCCCACAAGCCTTTGCCATTGCCACACCGGCAATCGGGGCCAACTGTTTGTTTTTAATGAAAGAAACTTCTGTGATCAGCGCCGTAGCCGTGGCTGAATTAATGTTTATCGCCAAGGAAGTAATTGGCTTGGATTACAAAACCAACGAAGCCTTATTTCTGTTAGTGGTGTTTTATTTAATTATTTTATTACCGGTTTCCATTGGCATCAGCTATGTGGAACGCCGTACTCGGAGAGCAAAATATGGGGCTTGATTTACTGTTGCAGGGCAGCAACTTGGAACGTCTGTTGGGCGGCCTTGGGGTAACCGCACAGATTGCTTTTGTGTCAGTATTCTTTGCCTGTATTTTTGGGGTGATTTTAGGCGTCATTATGACCGCCCAAAATCCATTATTACGAGCCCTTTGTCGGTTTTATTTGGAATGCGTCCGCATCATTCCGCTCTTGGCGTTATTGTTTATTGCCTATTTCGGTTTGGCTAAATGGTTTGGCATCCATTTAGACGGAGTGACCGTTTGTATCGTTGTGTTTATTTTTTGGGGCACCGCCGAAATGGGAGATTTAGTGCGTGGCGCGCTGACTTCAATTGAGAAACATCAAGTGGAATCTGCTTATGCTCTCGGCTTAACACCATTACAAACCTTCATTTACATTTTGTTGCCACAAAGCCTGAAACGGGTAACACCAAGCGCAATCAATCTGTTTACCCGCATGGTGAAAACCAGTTCATTAGCAATGCTTATCGGGGTGGTAGAAGTGATTAAGGTTGGGCAACAAATCATTGAACATTCGCTGTTTAGTAACCAATCGGCAGCACTGTGGATTTATGGTGTCATTTTCTGTTTGTATTTTATGATTTGTTATCCGTTATCGCTGTTTTCCAAATATCTGGAAAATCGTTGGGAAAATTAATATGGCATTGTTAGAAGTTAAAAATTTAGTCAAAAACTACGGCGACGTAGAAGCCTTAAAGGGCATTAATTTAAAGGTAGAAAAAGGTGAAGTCGTTGTGATTTTAGGACCTTCCGGCTGTGGTAAAAGTACCTTTTTACGTTGTCTTAACGGCCTTGAAAACATTAAAAGCGGCCAATTGCAGCTACAAGGTGTCGGTGAATTAGGTAAGGACATTTCTTGGGTAAAAGCCCGTCAACGGATCGGGATGGTATTCCAGAGCTATGAATTATTCGCCCACCTCTCGGTCATTGACAATATTTTATTAGGACCGTTAAAAGTTCAAAAACGACAACGTGCCGAAGCGGAACAACAGGCCGATGAATTACTCAAACGGGTTGGCCTATTTGACCGCAAAAACGCCTATCCACGAGAACTTTCCGGTGGCCAAAAGCAACGCATCGCTATTGTTCGTTCATTGTGTATGAATCCGGAAATTATTTTATTTGATGAAGTCACTGCCGCCCTAGATCCAGAAATGGTTCGAGAAGTGCTGGATGTGATTTTAGGCTTAGCCCGTGATGGCATGACCATGCTGATAGTCACCCATGAAATGGGGTTCGCCCGGCAAGTGGCTAATCGCATCGTTTTTATGGACAAAGGGCAAATTATCGAACAATCCAAACCGGAGGATTTCTTCACCAATCCAACAACGGATCGGGCAAAAACCTTCCTAAACATTCTCAACTATGAACCGCGAGGAACAAACTATGCACAAAACATTTAAGAAATTTGCCGCCTTATTGGCCACTTTGACATTGACGCTGGGACTCACCGCCTGCAATGACAAAGAAACCGCCAAGGACAATCAAACCTCTACTATCGCGCAATTAAAACAAGCCGATAAAGTACGTATTGGTGTATTCAGCGATAAACCACCATTTGGTTTCGTGGATGCCCAAGGAAAAAGCCAAGGCTTTGATGTGGAAATTGGTAAAGCCATTGCCAAAGACCTATTGGGGGATGAAAGCAAAGCCGAATTTATTTTAGTAGATGCAGCGAATCGTGCAGAATATTTGGTTTCAAACAAAGTCGATATTATTCTAGCCAACTTCACCGTTACACCAGCCCGTCAGGAAGTCGTTGATTTCGCCAATCCGTATATGAAAGTAGCTTTAGGTGTGGTATCCAAAGATGGCAGCGTAATTACCGATTTAGCCCAATTAAAAGATAAAACCCTCATCGTTGATAAAGGTACTACTGCCGATATTTATTTCAGTAAAAAATATCCTGACGTGAAGTTATTAAAATTTGAACAAAACACCGAAACCTTTGAAGCTTTGCGTGACGGCCGTGGTGATGCACTTTCCAATGACAATACGTTCCTGTTTGCTTGGGCTAAACAAAATCCGGGATACACCGTTGGGGTAAAAAACTTCGGTGATCAAGATGTAATCGCGCCGGCAGTGAAAAAAGGTGATAGCGAATTATTAAACTGGTTAAACGAAGAAATCGTTAAACTCTCTAAGGACGGTTTCCTCAAACAGGCTTACCAAAAAACCTTAGCACCGGTTTATGGTGACTCCGTTTCCGAAAGCGATATTTTGGTTGAATATAAATAACCGGTCTATCAGCTTCTTCTTAAACGCGATGATTAACAGCGATGTTAGTCATCGCGTTTTGTTTTATGTCAATTGCCCAAGTGACTATCGCATCTTATAATTTGCCACAAATTCCTGTTTTCATATTTTCCTCATGTTTCGTTATTGTTACCTCCGTCTACGTCATTTTTTCCGTCGAAAAATACGGCAAACTGGGCGGTTATCCCATAAATCTATAGAGTTCGGCTGTTTAATGATCGGCAGCGCATTAGTGGCCTTAGTATCCTTCGGATTTGCCAAATTGGCGGATCTCGGCCTAGAATTCAATCATTACTGGAGTCAACGCTATCCACTCGCCGTTTGGTTTGTATTGCCTTGCGGATTAGCCTTGCTCACTTGGTTTACTGCCAAATATACGCCCTTTGTAGGCGGTAGTGGTATTCCACAAGTCATTGCCTCTATTGAAGTTGCCCATGGCGCCAACAAAAGCAAATTGCTCCGCTTAGGGCAAACCCTCTGGAAAATTCCGCTTACCTTTTTAGCCATGGTCATTGGCGCATCGGTTGGCCGTGAAGGTCCTTCCGTACAAGTCGGGGCTGCAGTCATGCTGGCTTGGAGTGAATTATGTCGGCGCTATCAATGGGCCTTCCGCGCCCTCACCACCAATGAATTAATCGCTACCGGTGCTGCCGGTGGCCTAGCTGCCGCATTTAATGCACCGTTGGCCGGAGTGATTTTTGCGATTGAAGAATTAGGTCGAGGTACCCTACTACGCTGGGAACGTAGAGTATTAATCGGAGTACTGGCCGCCGGTTTCATTTTAGTCGCCATTCAAGGCAATAGCCCTTATTTCCCAAAATACCAAGGTATTACCGATATTCCTAATATATGTTTATGGCTATTGGTCTGTGGTGTACTATGTGGCGTGCTCGGCGGGCTGTTTGCCCGGTTATTGGCCAAGGGCGTGGCTGGTACCGCGCCATTATTTTGCCGTCCTTTTATTCGCCGTCATCCGGTTATTGTGGCACTCATTCTTGGTTTATGTCTGGCTGCCCTCGGTAGTTATAGTCAAGGGCAAACCTATGGTACCGGTTATCAAGTGGTGGCCAATGCGTTAGAAGGGCAATTGTCCGATCCTTCGGTGGGCGTATTAAAATTAGCGGCAACCGTCTTTACCTATTGGAATGGTGTCGCCGGCGGTATTTTCACGCCCTCCCTCACCACCGGCGCAGGTATCGGTGTCATGCTATGGGATATCAGCGGTGGCGTTATCGATCAACGCTTTTTAGTATTGCTTTGCATGGCTGCATTCTTGGCTGGCGCGACACAATCTCCGGTGACTTCCGGCGTGGTAGTAATGGAGATGACCGGCGCCCAACCGGTACTGATTTGGTTATTGATTTCAGGCATTATTGCCGCCATAATCTCCCGCCAATTTAATCCAAAACCGTTTTATCATTTCGCAGCGGGGCGTTTTCGCCAACAGCTGCAATAATCCTCTGTAACCCAATGACCGAGCAAATTAATCACTATTACCGCGGGCGCTTTTCAGTCGCACCAATGCTTGATTGGACGACCCGTCACTGCCGTTATTTCCATCGCCAATTTACCCGCCATGCCTTGTTGTACACAGAAATGGTAACAGCTCCGGCGATTATTCATGCCACCTACGATCATCTCGCCTTTGATTGCGCGGAAAATCCGGTAGCATTGCAACTGGGCGGCAGCGATCCACAACAACTCGCCCATTGCGCAAAATTAGCGGCAACGCGTGGTTATCAAGAAATCAACTTAAACGTGGGATGCCCATCGGATCGAGTGCAGAATGGAATGTTCGGTGCATGTTTAATGGCAAAAGCCGACTTAGTCGGCGCATGCGTGCAAGCCATGCAGGCGGAAGTCGATATTCCCGTGACGGTGAAAACCCGTATCGGTATTGATGAGCTGGATAGCTATGAATTCTTAACGGATTTCATTGCCCGGATACAACAGGCTGGCTGTCGGGAATTTATTGTACATGCCCGTAAAGCTTGGCTGTCAGGGTTAAGCCCAAAGGAAAACCGTGAAATTCCACCGCTTGATTATGCTCGAGTGTATCGTCTCAAAGCCGATTTTCCTGAACTTAAAATAGCCATTAATGGCGGCATTAAAACCCTTGAGGAAATGCAAACCCATTTGCAATTTGTCGATGGGGTTATGGTGGGACGCGAGGCCTATCAAAATCCATCCCTGCTGGGTGGCGTGGATCGTGCGCTGTTTGATCCGAATGCACCGCTTATTAGCGCACGCCAAGCAGTAACGGCAATGTTCCCTTATTTAGAAGCGCAACTCAGCCAAGGTGTGTACTTAAATCATTTGATTCGGCCAATGCTCGGCGCTTTTCAACAGGTTAAAGGAGCCCGCCAATGGCGCCGCTATTTAAGTGAAAATGCGCACAAAGCAGGCGCAGGCGTTGAAGTAGTGGAAACGGCCTTAAGCTTTGTTGAAGCTGCCTGATTTATTACAATAAAATCAACGATTTATAGATTTTTAAAGCAACCCTAATAAAATCAATGGGTTACATCCAATTTTGGCAAAAACTCTCAAAATCGTCATAGCGTTTCCAGTGCCCGCCCTTCGCGGGCGTATTTTTATGGGAAAAACAAAAGAAACGAAGGGGCATTAAGCGAAGTATTCAAGGCTGGAATTGCCAACCGTTGCTATCGCTACAGTGGCAATTCAGTGGTGGATTTAACGGTTTTTAAAGTAATTTCTGATTTTAGGTTTTTTATTCCGATATGGCTGTTGAGATAAACTGCTTTTAAATGATTAAATTCCTCAAGGTCGGCAACACAACATTTCAGTAAAAAATCATAGGTTCCGGACATGAAATGGCACTCGAGGATTTGTGGAATGAGCTTAATTTCAAAAATAAATTTTTCTTTTAATTCCGGACTTTCTTCCGCAAATGTGCCTAACGCATAAACAATGATATTACAATTGACTTTCTTAGGATTTAATAGGGCGACATAACCATCAATCACGCCGCTTTCTTCCAGTAAATTTACCCGTCTTAAACAAGCGGAATTAGAAAGTCCTATTTCATTAGCCAGTTCATTATTTTGTAATCGGCCATTTCTCTGCAAAGCCTTTAGAATACGGGTATCAATATTATCAAAAAGCTTCTTTTGATACATAAGAAATCCTTTTTCTCTAATCTAACAAAGATTTAGCCGCTCTTTACAACATTGGAGCGGCTAAACCTATCATTTAAACACTATACATCGAGACTTGAATGACCAATAGAATGGAGCCTATCAGTAACAAGCAACCAATCATCGGCATAACAAATTTCACCCATTTATTGAAAGGAATATGCAACATTTGTAGGGTTACTAATACTAATCCTGTTGGAGCAAGGAAGAGCATTGCATATTGACCCCAGTTGTAAGCGGAAACCACGATATCTCTTGGAATGCCCACCGCATCGGCCAATGGTGCCATAATCGGCATAGAAAGCACAGCCAAACCAGAAGAAGATGGCACAATGAGTCCCAAGAAGATAAACACCACAAGCTGACCGAGAATAAATACACTACCCGGCATGCCGCTTACCAAATTTGACATATAGTCTAATATTGTATCGGAAATCATACCTTGTTCCAGAACAAGGTTTACCCCACGTGCCAAGCCGATAATCAATGACACGCCGACCAATTCGGAGGCACCTTCGGTAAAGGATTCAACAATCGCTTTTTCGGATAATCCGCTGATAAACATGATGATAATCGTAATGGTTAGGAAGGATGCCGCCATTTGCGGGAACCACCAACCACCGGCCATTACCCCCCAAATCATAATTGGGAAAGCGATGCAGAATAGTAATAATACTAATTTTCTGCGGACAGTAAATTCAGGCACGATATTTGGATCAAAATTTTTCATATAACGTTGACGAAACTCTTCCCGATCCTCATAGGTATAGGAAAAACTCGGATCCGCTTTAACTTTCTTACAATACCAGTAAAGGTATGCAATTACGCAGGTTGCACCCAATACCAAACCGATTGCTCGGAAGCCAATGCCTTCGGTAAACGGAATACCGGCCGCATTAGAGGCAATTACAACCGAAAATGGATTGATGGTAGAGAATGCTGTCCCCATTGAGGAGGCTAAGAAAATAGCACCGACACAAACAATAGCATCATACCCTAATGCTAAGAAAATCGGCACTAAAATCGGGTAGAAGGCCACCGCTTCTTCCTCAATACCGCAGGTTGTACCACCTAATACCATTAATACCGAGACACTGAAGACAATCAAGAACTCATTACCTTTAGTTCGATTGGCTAGCGACATTAACCCCGAGTTAAATGCTCCGGTTCGGTTAATAACCCCAATCATTCCCCCTAATACAAAAATGAACACCATCACATCCACGGCTTCAATGGTTCCTTCCACCATACTTTTTGGAATATCCATAATTCCTTTATAGTGTTGCTCAATACGTTGGTAAGTTCCTGGGATTGCAATAGGTTTTTTGATAACGCCTTCAGTAAAATTAGATAATTTAATTTTAATATTCAGATCGTTAAGTGTAGCTTCGGTGGCTGGGTAGGTTTTATCCTCTTGACCATAGGATTTAACAACAAACGCATGATCTGTTGAATTGTAGGTCAGTTTGGAATAGGAGCCGGATGGGATAACCCAAGTTAATCCAACGGCGATGATTAAAATGACAAATAAGATAGTAAATGCAGACGGAAAGTTAAACGTCTTTTTTTTAGTTGCTTCCATAGCAACCTCCTGAGCAAGACAAGCGATTATTTAAAATCGGCATCGCAACAAAGGCCATGCCGATTGTCGCACAGCTTTAAACAGAACAACATTCAAAGCGTCTTTAATAATCATTAAGCATAATAAGAAATTTCATCCACTTTAGTGGTTACACGGGTACCGGCTTTGCCTTTCACAATATCGACGATATCGGATAGGGAACCAATTACAGCATCTTTTCCTGTATGACGGGCAAAGTTTGCTGCGGCCTGTACTTTTGGCCCCATGGAACCGGCAGCAAAACCTAATTTCTCAATTGCATCCGGCGAAGCTGCAGCAATCGCTTTTTGATTTGGAGTTCCCCAATCCACAAAAGCAGCTGAAACATCTGTCGCGATAATGAATAAATCGGCTTCTAAGTTTTCCGCTAACAATGCAGAACAAAGATCCTTATCAATCACCGCTTCAACACCTTGCAAATTATGTTGCTCGTCATAGTAGGTTGGTATGCCACCACCACCGGCGCAAATCACAATACTGCCTTTTTCCAATAACCATTTCACTGGACGAATTTCAAAGATACGTTTTGGTAATGGACTTGGCACAACCCGACGGTATTTGTCGCCATCCTGGGCAATCGACCAGTTTTTTTCCTTAGCTAAACGCTCGGCCTCTTCCTTAGAATAAACCGGACCAATCGGTTTAGTTGGATTCTTGAAGGCGGGATCATTAATATCCACTTCGACTTGTGATAATAATGTGGCGAATGGCACCTCAAAAGGAACTAAATTACCTAATTCTTGTTGAATCATGTAGCCGATCATACCAACCGACTCAGCTCCCAACACATCCAATGGATAAGTTGGTACATCCTTATACGCTGCGCCCTGTAAGGCTAATAAACCAACTTGAGGACCATTCCCGTGAGCTATCACCAATTCATTATTCGGATAGATTTTGGCAATTTGTTCACAGGCAATTCGAACATTCTGTCGTTGATTATCTGCGGTTAATGGCTCACCACGACGCAGTAGCGCATTACCACCAAGTGCAATTACAATTCTCATTGTTAGCTCCTTAAATTAAGCTGGCATAAAGTACGGCTTTAATCGTATGCATACGGTTTTCAGCCTGTTCAAAGGCGATATTTTGTGGTGATTCGAAAACATCTTCAGTCACTTCAATACCATTGGCCAATTCAGGATATTTTTCTGCAATTTGACGACCAACCTTGGTTTCACTGTTATGGAATGCCGGTAGACAGTGCATAAATTTAACTTTGCTGTTACCGGTACGTTTCATTAATTCCGGCGTGACTTGATAAGGAAGCAATAGTTTGATCCGTTCGCCCCAGGTTTCTAACGGTTCACCCATGGAGACCCACACATCCGTATGTACAAAGTCTACATCTTTCACCGCTTTATCGATGTCGTCTGTAACTGTAATACGTGCACCGCTTTGTTTCGCAAAACCTTCACATAGTTCAACTAGCTCAGCATCCGGCAATAGCGCTTTTGGCCCGCAGATCCGCACATCCATACCTAATTTTGCACCGATTAGTAACAATGAGTTCCCCATATTATTACGAGCATCACCAATATAAACATATTTAATTTCACTTAATGGTTTATCGCAATTTTCGATCATGGTTAGTACATCGGCTAACATTTGAGTTGGGTGAAATTCATCGGTTAAACCATTAAAAACAGGAACTCCAGCATAATCTGCAAGTTCCTGTACTATTTCTTGTTTAAAACCACGATATTCAATTGCATCATACATACGGCCTAATACTCGGGCGGTATCTTTCATACTTTCTTTATGGCCGATTTGAGAAGAGTTTGGATCGATATAGGTAACTTGAGCACCTTGGTCATAAGCGGCAACTTCAAAGGCGCAGCGGGTTCGAGTGGAGGTTTTTTCAAAGATTAATGCGATGTTTTTTCCTTTTAATTTTTGCTGTTCGGTTCCTGCATATTTTGCCCGTTTTAAATCTCGAGCTAAGTCTAATAGATATTTAATTTCACGTTCGCTGTGGTTTACCAAGCTAAGTAAATGTCTATTTTTAAGGTTAAAAGCCATAATAATCTCCTTATTTTTCTGGGATTTATTTATTAATAATAATTCTGACTTATCACACATACAGCATCTAATTGCGGATGGCAAAATTATAAAAAAAGCTGATTGAAATATAATTTTTAGTTTAGGGCTTAAAAAAAAATATTTCGCATAAAATTCGGATAGAAATGAGAATCCTAAAATTTTATTCAACAAGTAACACAAAGAGAAAAATACTTATGCTGTCCTTCTATCATTTCTACGCTGAAACACTGCATATCAACGATTGGATTTGATAAAGATTATCAACAACCTACACAAGCCTACCCCGTTACGGGTATTTCACTTAATCTAGATCAAGAAAATTGTAATTGCGCTTGCTCTTATTGGGGAAAGTGCTTAGCATTTCGCACCGCGAACCCGACCAAATTGGTCGGATTTAAATTTACTTTTACTCTACAAAAAAGGACTGCAATTATGTACTGCGTACAATGTGAACAAACTATGGTTACCGATAAAGGTAACGGCTGTAGTTATAGCCAAGGAATGTGCGGCAAAACTGCCGAAACCTCCGATCTACAAGACTTATTGATCGCTTGTTTACACAGCTTATCTGCTTGGGCGTTAAAAGCGCGTGAATTAGGCATTATTAATCATCAAGCAGATTCTTTTGCGCCACGCGCATTCTTCTCCACCCTCACTAACGTAAACTTTGACTCTGCCCGCATCGTAGGTTATGCCCAACAGGCACTAATCTATCGTAATGACCTGATTCGTGAAATCAGCAAAGTAGAAGCCAATCCAACTCTTAACCATCCATTAGCCCATATTGAATTAAAAGGTTCAACTATCGAAGAATTAGCCAAACAAGCTAAAGAATTCGCCTTGGATATCGATCGTGCGGCAATCGGTGAAGAAGCCCATGGCGTCCGCCTGCTTTGTTTATATGGCTTAAAAGGTGCAGCAGCTTATTTAGAGCACGCTTACGTATTAGATAAATTCGATAATGATATCTATACCGAATACCATCAATTCATGTCTTGGCTAGGTACCCAACCAAGCAACTTAAATGAGTTGGTGGAAAAAGCCTTAGCTATCGGTTCAATGAACTTCAAAGTGATGGCTATGTTGGATGCCGGTGAAACAGAGCATTTCGGTAACCCGGTTCCGGCCACAGTAAACGTCCGTCCGGTTGCAGGAAAATGTATCTTAATTTCCGGCCATGATTTAAAAGACTTAAAAGAATTATTAGAACAAACCGAAGGTAAAGGCATCAATGTGTATACTCACGGTGAGATGCTACCGGCACATGGCTATCCGGAACTCAAAAAATACAAACATTTAGTTGGTAACTACGGCAGTGGCTGGCAAAATCAACAAAAAGAATTTGCTCGCTTCCCGGGCGCTATCATCATGACATCTAACTGTTTGATCGACCCAAACGTAGGCGACTACGCGGATCGTATCTTTACCCGCAATATCGTTGGCTGGCCGGGTGTTACCCACTTGGATGATCATGATTTCACCCCTGTCATCGAAAAAGCTCTTGCATGCAAAGGTTTCCCATACACCGAATTGGAACACCACATCACCGTTGGTTTTGGCCGTAAAACCCTAATTGATGCCTCCGATGCAGTTATCGATTTAGTCAAAGCGGGGAAACTCAGTCATGTTTTCGTCATCGGTGGTTGTGATGGCGACAAAGAAGAGCGTCACTACTACACTGATTTAGCTTATGCATTACCAAAAGATACTGCAGTATTAACCTTAGGTTGCGGTAAATACCGTTTCAACAAATTAGACTTCGGTACTATCGACGGCGGTATTCCTCGTTTATTGGATGCAGGTCAATGTAATGATACCTACTCGGCTATTATGCTCGCGGTAACCTTATCGCAAAAACTGGGCATTGGCTTAAATGAATTACCATTATCTATCGTCCTTTCCTGGTTCGAACAGAAAGCCATTATCGTATTGCTTACCTTATTGGCACTAGGCGTGAAAAACGTCTATACCGGCCCAAGCAAACCGGCTTTCTTAAACGACAATGTGATGGCGTTACTCAACCAAACCTTCGGCTTAAACGGTTTAACCACGCCGGAACAGGATTTTGGTCACATCATCAACAAACAGGCTTAAAACTTCGGCCCGTTCAATTCGGGCCTCTCTATAAGGAATAGAAAAATGGCTAACACCAATAAAAACCCATTATGTATTAATGAATTACAGGTTTATTCAATCGTCAAAGAAACAGCCGATATCACTACTATCAACCTTATCGCGCAAGATTTCTATCCATATCAACCGGGCCAATATGCCATGGTTAGCATCCGTAATACGCCACATATTGCCCGTGCTTACTCACTTTCCTCTACTCCCGGAGAAAGCCGCTTCGTTAGCATCACTGTACGAGAAATTGAAGGGGGGAAAGGTTCACCATGGTTGAGCCACGAAGTGAAAGTCGGTGATCAGGTATGGTTCTCTGATCCGATGGGTGATTTTAGTTGTGAAAAAGTCGTTGCCGATAATTATTTATTGGCTGGAGCCGGTAGTGGTATTACCCCGGTAATGTCAATGGCACGCTGGTTATTAAAAAATCGTCCAGAAGTTAATCTCACCGTATTGCACAGTGTTCATTCTCCAGAGGATGTCATCTTCAAACAAGAATGGGCTGAATTACAGGCTAAATACCCGAAATTCAACTTCGTAATCAATGCAACTGAAAATGCCGTTGCACCAATGAAATCTGGTCGTATTACGCAACAAATGATTGCCGAAATCGTCCCGAATATCCAAGATTACACCGTAATGACCTGTGGTCCACAAAGCTATATGGATCATCTCCGGGAGATCGTATTGGCTCTGGGGGGCAGCGAACAACGTTTCTTTACCGAGGCTTTCTTTGATAACAATATTCAAAGTGGTATTGATTATGACAAACAAACTACATTAACTATCAAAGGCATGAGTAACCAACAATTCAATGTACCGGTTGGCATGACTTTACTAGCAGCCTTGGAAGAACACGAGCAACCGGTGGTTAGTGGCTGTCGCACTGGTTTGTGTGGCCTGTGCAAAACCAAAGTATTGGGTGGCGAAGTAGAAACCGTACGTACAGGCGATCTCACTGCCGAAGAAATTGCCGAAGGTTATGTATTAGCCTGTAGCTGCCGTCTGAAATCAGACGTTAGCGTTGCGCTATAAGCTCTTTGCCATAAAAAATGCGGTCATCATGACCGCATTTTTATACTTATTTCACCGGTAAACTGACTTCTATTGGTAGCGACCAACCCGATTGACCATCCATTGAGAAATAATCTATCCATGCAATAGCTTGTCTCAAAAAACAACACAATTATCCTGGTCGTTATTCTCTTCTACTTAACAATGAGTCCCTTATATTTCTTTTTACTCGCTTGGGGGAGACGTTTTCTGTAATATGCCCAAATATAAGAACCAATCGCTATACTTAGCAAGAATATCCCAAACCAAAAATTCTCATCGTCATCGTTAAAGTCACTAATCGCTTCAACAACAAATTCCCCCTTTGCCGGTACCATAGCTCCACTTTTTATCATATTAAAAATATCTTCGACACCTAAATTGCCACTAGAGCGGTAAGGGCGTGTAAGAATTTCGACTATGTCAGGTTCTTTTATCTCATAGATACTGCTGGTGAGATGCCAGTTATGTCCTATTTCATCAAAGTAGTAAAACTTCTCGCCATTTGTATAAACTGCGCCATAAACGCCATTTCTAGAAGTCCCAATTCTACGCCATTCTCCCTGCGTAGGGAGCTTAAAAATACCGGTATTACGACTACTAAGACTACGACCGCTTCGATTATTGCGCCAAACTTCATAGGTTCTTAAAAAAAACGTCTCACCACCACTGACGATCACATCACCAAAGAGCGGGGTTATCTCCCCCTTAAATGGATCGTCTCCTGCTCTAACAAATTCACCTTCGCTCTCATCGTTATACCATTGCCATTTTCGTTCCCAATAATAAATCCCATCCCGGCCACGAAATAGCACATGATAAGAATGCTTATCGCTCAGACTAAAAAGTGGTGTATAGGGAGCAAATTCGGAGGTAAATTCATGATCATTGACATAGACCATGCCGCTGTTTGGCTCATAGAGATAGTACAAATTCCACATACTGGCGATCTGACGCATCTCTGGCGTGAATTTAAGTGCGAGTTTTGCGCTTTTATAATAGACATTTTCGCCATCAGTGGTGAAATAAATGCTTTTTCGACCAGAGATTTCATCGATATATCTGAGTTGGCTAGCCTTCGCATCCACCAACAATCGGCCATCATAATAGGCCTTCTCGCCATCTTGTGCGTAACCAAAACCTAGAATTGGCGATAAATTTAAATTATCAACCGGTCTAAACTTATAGATGTGGGTTTGCGCTTTTGGAGTATTAAAAAGGGCGTGAGAGAAAATTTGCCACACCTCAATTACGCCTTTTATATCAAGATTTGGCTCGCTTACGCTGTCGCAAAAATAAGTCATCTTGCCGTCACTAAAGTAACCATTTCCGAGTGCTCTTACATTTTGCGGAGATAAACCACGCATCACTAGGTTACCGCAATACACCGCATCTTCACTCATACCAACATTGCGATTGTCGTATTTACCGGTATTGAGATATTTAAATGTACTCGCTTTTGCCCCAATCAACTCAAATTTACCGCCACTTGGTACTTGAGCATAAACCTTATCATCATCCGTGATGTAAAATTCACTACCTTTGAGCTCTTTAAACTTGTCCGGCTCCTCGCTGATAAAAGTCACGAGTCCCATAAGAAAAGCGTACAAACAGAGAAAAATTAAAATCAGAAAAAGAGCTAAGGTCAATTTGGGATATTTCATGTCCACTCCAACGTCTCAACAGCTCACAGCATTGAGCAATCGGCATGTTGATTACAACGAATTATTAAATATAAATTGAGGCCTTACGACCTCTTCCCTAACGTTGGCATTCGGTGATTCCCCTCACCTGCGCTATGCTTTTCTAAATAGCATAAACGCCCCTACGAAAAAAAAGTTTTTGCAAAAAAATGCACCTAACTCATTGATTTTATTAGGGGTTCATGCAAAAAACCTTAAGTCTTTGATCTTATTGAAGTTAGCAGATCCGTGGCAAGGGCTCGTTAGTTGGTAAATCCAATAACCGGGACTGGCCAAAACCGCCGATCAAACGCACTTTTTTATCTTCAGTCACTTCACCAATAATCGTTGCCCGTGTGCCTAGCGGGTGACTGCGCAATGCTTCAATAATTGCCTCAGCCTGTGCCTTAGCCGCAACTATCACCAATTTACCTTCATTTGCAAAATTAAGTGCATCTAATCCTAAAATTTCACAAATACCGCGTACTGCCGGCAAAATCGGCAGTTCATCTTCATAAATTTGCATCCCTAAGCCTTGGGCCTGGGCAAATTCGTGCAACACCGCATTCACACCACCACGAGTCGCATCACGCAATGCTTTTACACCGTCAAACGGACGTAAAAGATCGATTAATGGAGCCAATACGGCGCAATCGCTATGTAAATCGGTTTGAATACCGAGGTTTTCGCGTAAATTGAGAATAGTTGCACCATGCTCGCCTAAGGTACCGCTGACGATAATCTGATCGCCCGCTTCAATTCGGTGCATTCCCCAATCCAAACCTTGAGGGATCACACCAATACCGGCGGTATTGATAAAAATCTTATCCACAGCACCTTTTTGTACGACTTTGGTATCACCAGTGACGATTTGAACTCCCGCATCACGAGCAGTTTTCGCCATAGCCTCAACTACTGCTTGCAGTTCGCTAAACGGTAATCCTTCTTCCAAAATAAAACCACAGGATAAATAACGCGGATAGGCGCCACATACCGCAACATCATTTAATGTGCCACATACTGCCAATTTGCCAATATTACCGCCCGGAAAGAAAATCGGATCAATCACAAAGCTGTCGGTACTAAAAGCTAGTTGGTCACCAGATGCCACTAGCGGTGCCAATGGCAAACGCGCCTGATCTTCCCCTTGTGCCAAAAGTGGATTAGCAAAGGCTTCAACAAACAATTCATTAATTAATTTTTGCATCGCACCGCCGCCATTGCCGTGCGCCATCGTAATAAAATCGCTCATTATTCTCTCCGATATTGATAATAAGCCGCACATGCGCCTTCCGAAGAAACCATCAAGGCTCCATAAGCATTGTCTGGATTACATTGGGTGGCAAATAGTTTGCAATCGGATGGTTTACATTTCCCGGTCAACACATCACCACAACGCGAATTAGGGTCATCGGCCACTTGTTGTGGCTGACTGTGGAAATAGGTTTCCGCATCAAATTGCTGATAGGCCGGAGTCAATTCAACCCCCGACTCGGCAATTTCACCCAAACCACGCCATTCACTGGATTTTTTCAATTGAAAAACTTCACGCATTGCCTGTTGGGCAAGTTGATTACCGGAAGAGTGGACGATGCGCTTATATTGGTTTTCAATTTCACAACGACCATCGACGAACTGTTGTACCAACATTACGATGGCCTGCAAAATATCTAAGGGTTCAAAACCGGTGATAACAAAAGGTTTATGGTAACTATCTACCAATGATTGATAGGGTTCGGAACCGATCACCATGCTCACATGACCCGGAGCAATAAAGCCATCGATCTTTACACTATCTTGCGCCAACAAACTATGCAGTGTTGGAATAATGGTAATGTTTTGACAAACAATCCAGAAATTCGAAATATTCTGCAGCTTGGCTTGCTGCAAAGTCACCGCCGAACTTGGCATCGTGGTTTCAAAGCCAAGCGAGAAGAACACCACTTTTTTATCTGGATTGCTACGCGCAATATTCAGCGCATCTAACGGTGAATACACGATCCGTACATCAGCCCCTTGAGCCTTTGCCTCAAGCAAAGAACCTCGACGACCTTTGACCCGCATTGCATCACCAAAAGTACAAAAAATCACATCCGGCTTTTGTGCGATTTCAATACACACATCAATCCGCCCCATTGGCAGTACGCATACCGGACATCCCGGCCCATGAATAAATTCAATAGAAGGCGGAAGTAAACGATCAAGTCCAAATTTAAAAATAGTATGGGTATGTCCACCACAAACTTCCATTAAGTAAAGTGGGTTTTCCGCGGTATATTGCGGTAATTGATCCATCAATTCATTTAAACGGGCCACCAAATATTTAGCCAGTTTAGGATCACGAAATTCATCAATAAATTGCATCGTTGTTTACCGCGCTAAATAGGCTAACCAATCATCCAAGCCTTCGCCGGTGGTCGCGGAAAGAGCAATGACTTCAATCGCCGGATTGACCTGTTTGGCATAACCAATGCATTTTTCAACATCGAACTTAAGGTAAGGCAATAAGTCCACTTTATTTAAAATCATTAATTTAGAAGCCGCAAACATATGCGGGTATTTCAACGGCTTATCTTCACCTTCAGTAACTGACAAAATCACGACTTTAGCTTGTTCACCCAAATCAAATTCCGATGGACAAACCAAATTACCAACGTTTTCGATAAATAGAAGGCTCTCGGCACCTGGTTGTAGTTTTACAATCGCCTCCGCCACCATTTGCGCATCCAAATGACAACCCTTACCGGTATTTACTTGAATGGCAGGGACACCGGTAGCACGGATTCTGTCCGCATCATTTTCGGTTTGTTGATCCCCTTCAATAACATAGCAATCTTGCTTATCTTTTAACGCATTAAGCGTAGTGGTAAGCAAAGTAGTTTTACCCGAACCGGGGCTAGAAACCAGGTTAAACACCCGCATTTGTTGGTTAGCAAAAAAACGACGGTTTTGATCAGCCAAGCGATTATTTTTACTTAATACATCAATTTCTAATTTAAGTAGGCGTTTTTGAGTATCGTCAGACGTTGTTTGAGCCTGGAAAGTCGCAGTAGAGAAATGCGGAGGAGTTTTCGAGCTTTTAGTCTCATTATCGCCGTCATGGCTGTGAGGTAGTTCGCCGATGCGGACTTGTTCAGGATGTCCGCAACCACAAGTGGTACACATAAATTCTCCTTAGTTGTTAGAGTCGGATGAGGATACCATAATAGTAAATGTTTGTTTTGATAGAGATCAAGAGCGCCAAAAAGGCAAAAACGGGATAATTGATATTACCCCGTTTTATCGATTATTGCAGAGTAGGTCGCTATTTACTCTCGGTTAAAGCCGTACTTTCCGGATTAATTGACATCGCACTTTGCAAGCTTTGCTGTTTTACCTGTTCAGCTAACGCAGTTTCTCCAGCTTTTTCAAACACATAAGTCGCCATAGTAAGATCGGTGGCGGTGAGCTTATCGGGGCTTTCAATTACCTGTTTAAAAGCGTCTGCCGCAGAGGCAAATTCATTGTTACGCACATATAAATACCCCAAAGCCCGATGCAAACAGCAACTGTGTGTCGGGGCGCTATGCTTACAACGTTTTTCCAATAACTTGATTAATTTAGCATTATCTACAGGTTGTAAACGGGTGATCTGTTGGCACAACTCATGGCTCAATGGCGTGTTATCACCGGATTTTTTCACAATATCCAAAGTGAATTCATAAGCGGATTCCTGATCATTACAATCGATCAAACGGCTAATTAAAGCGGTTTTCAATTCAATGTCATTATGGCGGCGACGTGGTAAACCATCCCACCAACTCAATAGACCATCGACGCCTTCTTCATTCATCTTTTCATCTAGCAAGCCAGCTTCTGTGCTCACTTTTAAGCGTGCAAATTCTTCATTGCTGTACAAACCAGCATCTCTTACCGCATCTAATAGCTGATCTAATGCTTGATAAGCTTTTGAACGACTATAGATTTCTACCGCTAATTTTAAGACTTCCTTATTGCGGCCGGCCATCTCTAATAGGCTATCTACGGAACTACGAGCTGCCGGTAATTTATTTTGTTGTAACAAAATACGAGTACGCGCCAACTCAACCAATAGATTATCCGAACCGGCTAATTCCGTTGCTTCAATTAAATAACGGTTAGCAGTAAATTCATCACCTTTTTGTTGAGCTGCTTCAGCTGCTTTAATTAGATTCAACACGGGCTCATCGGAATGTTTGGCATTTTTACCAATCAGTTTTTCTGCTTTGGCATAATCCCCTTCATTCATTCGCATCAACCCTTCCAGGGTTTGACGTTGCGCTTTTACCCGTTTGCGGCGGGAAAACCAGCTATAGGTATTACCACTCAAACGCAAAAAACGACTAACCATCCATTCCAGCGCATAAATAATCGCTAATATCGCGACAAATAAAATCACTAATGTCGTCAATGACATTTCAATGATATGGTTTGTCGTCTCAATCTGCACATATCCCTGATTACCCGACAAATAAGGACCGGCAATAAGGCCTGCAAGGAGTGCTACCATCAATAAAAGAATTCTAAACATGGCTTACTCCTTCGCTTCAGCTGCAGGCTCTTTAGCCGGTGCAGCTTCTGGCGTAACTTCCGTCGCGGTAGCACTCGGTGCTGTGGTTACGGCTGCATCTTTATCGGCTTCAATCGCGACCTTTTGTACGGTCAATGGCGCACGATTAAGGTATTTGTCTAATAAAGTCAAACTTTGCAAGTGATCCGGTACATCCACATAAATCGATTGTTCGGCTAACTCGTCAACGGATTTTAAGAAGCTTTTAGTCGCTTCATCATTGGTATCAAAATAACTTCTTATCCAAGAGGCGACAGCATCAAGAGATTGTTTATAGAGTTCGTTTTGCTGACGCGGTACCGCCATGATGGCCAATTGTAAACGCAAACGAATATTCTCACGCAAATAAATATCCTGATTTGGAGCCAGCAATTCTTTACGATCAGAACCATGTTTTGGTGAAATACGGATAAAGTGATTTAAGAACGAATTTGCGGTTTTTTCCACATTTTCCTGCCAATCATCAAGTGAATCGGACGGTTTATCGCTCTTCTCTGTATCGAAATTAACATTAAGTAACGGGAGTTCATCTACGCTATTAGCCAGTTGTGATAATTTTTGCATCACTGCATTTTGGTCAACACTATCCATCGACAACAAGATTTTTAAATCCTGTCCAATCGCCCCACGCACTTCCTGAGCCTGACTATTACTCACCTTAAGCAAGGTTTCATCCGCCAATTTTAGCAAGGATACCGCGGTCTCTACATCATTATCGAGCATTAACTTGCGTAGTGCATTATTGAGTAGAAAGTCTGCCTCAGAGAACAACCAATCCGTAGGTTGCTGTGTTTGGTTCTTCGCTGCTAATTGATTGATCTGAGTCTGTAATGCAGCCAGTTCCTGAGTTTTGCTTTGAATTTGGCTTTCCACCCTACTCAATTGCTGTTGCATAGCTTTATTGGCTTCTTCTAATGGCACTAAAACTTTTGCATCGAAAGCCGGTGTACTCGTTTGTGGAGTGGTAACCGACAGGCTACTTAATTGTTGCTGAATGCCTTCAAGCTGTTGTTGTCCCAAATAAAAGCCGGCCCCCCCAACACCCAATGCAACTAATAAAGCAAGGAGACTGAGTGCTGTACCGCTTTTTTTTACGATTGTCGTTGTACCTTGAGCTGGAGCAACGGCTTCAGGAGCAACTGAAACTGTTTCTTCTGAAGCGTTTTGCGTTTGATTTTCTTTCGCCATATCAATTCCTTATCTTTAAGGGAGTGAAGTTAATTCGGTTAATTTGGTAAATAAATTGGCATTATCGGCACCTTGTGCCACTTCAACCTGTTGAAATCCGTAGCTACGAGCCAGCGCCGCAATACGCTCACTGACCGTGACTAAGCAACAGTCCAATAGCCATTGCTGCTCTTCCCGTGGAATCAATTCCAGCAAGGCCTGCAAGCTTTGCATGCTGGTCACCAGCAAAATATTCACGCCGCAACGTTGCCACAAACGGGCAGTTTCCACTGGATCCAGCTCTGTATTTTGTCGTTGATAGCATTCCAATAGTTCAACCGTTGCACCACGCTGTCTGGCAACTTCGCTAAAATATTCCCGCCCACCGTTGCCTCGTAATACCAAAATGTTCTTATCGGTTAAATCCGTCATTTCGCTCAAGGCCAATAGACCTTCGCTATTCTCGGTGACTAATGGATAACGCACCGGCTGTTGCGTTTGCTCGGTAAAATGCAAGGCAGTACGATGACCAACCGCCAAATAAAGTAAATCATTGCGCCAAGCAAAACCAATATCGCGTAATGTTTGCGCCGCAAAGTCTACTGCATTTTTAGATACAGCAAATACCATATCACCTGGTTTTAATTGGCTTAGTTGGCTTGGTAATTGAGCCAACTGGCTGCCTGGGCTAATCGTTAATAACGGTGAATGCAAGGCAACAATACCGACACGGTTAAGTTCATCAGCCAGTTGCTGGCCGCGTTCATCGGGTCGGGTAACTAATACCGTCATTTTGGCTCCTAGCCGTAGACCTTCGCCAAAATCTGACCAGCACCTTGTGCCAATAATGACTCGGCAATTTGAACACCTAATTGCTCGGCTGTCGTTAGGTCACCTCGTCCCTCAGCGCGGATAATTTGCGAACCATCTAATTCGCCGACTAATGCCCGCAACCAAAGCTGTTCATTTTCAATAATGGCATAGCCGCCAATTGGTACTTGGCAACCGCCTTGCAAACGACGATTCATTGCCCGTTCGGCTAACACGCAAAGTGTCGTTTGTTGATCCGCCAACGGCGCTAATAATTGTTGTACTACTAAATCATCGATACGGCATTCAATACCAACCGCGCCCTGGCCGACAGCAGGTAAGGATTGCTCCACTTCAATAAAGGAACGAATCCGCTCCGCCAAACCTAAGCGAATTAGGCCGGCCGAAGCCAAAATAATCGCATCATATTCGCCTTGATCCAATTTGCTTAAACGGGTGCCCACATTACCACGCAATGAATGCACCTGCAGATCTGGACGCAATTGTTTTAACTGGCATTGACGACGCAAGCTCGAAGTGCCAACCACCGCACCGGCCGGTAAATCGGCTAATGCGGCATATTTATTAGAAACAAAAGCATCTCGCGGATCTTCGCGTCGACAAATCACGCTCAGCCCAAGTCCCTGTGGAAACTCCATCGGCACATCTTTCATCGAATGCACCGCAATATCCGCACGACCATCAAGTAACGCAGCTTCCAATTCTTTCACAAATAATCCTTTGCCACCGATTTTGGCGAGTGGCGAATCTAAAATTACATCGCCTTTCGTCACCATCGGCACTAGCTCTACGCGTAGTCCTGGATGCAGGGTTTCCAACTGATGTTTTACGAAATTAGCCTGCCATAGGGCCAATGGACTTTGTCGGGTAGCAATTTTTAAAAGGTTATTTTGTAACATAAATAAGTTCAATAAATACAAGTGTCGCTATGCTATCATTTTGCGCAGGAAAAGTCAGGTATATTAAGCAAATTCAGGCATTACGCCAAATTTTTAGCAAGGTGGAAAAAATGAAAATTGCGATTTATTGTGGTGGTGAAATTCAGCTCACTAACATGCACTTTGATTACTATGTTGGTGTCGATCGTGGCTGTTTGGCTGTCCTTGCGGCCCAACATCCGTTGCACCTTGCCGTAGGAGATTTTGATTCGGTAACGTCTGCACAGTTACAACAAATCAAACAAGCCGCACAAACCCTCATACTGGCGCCAAGCGAAAAAGACGATAGCGATAGCGAATTGGCGCTGAAAGCTGTATTTGCCCGTTATCCACTTGCGGAAGTGACATTATTTGGCGCCTTAGGCGGTCGCTTAGATCACAGCCTAGTCAATCTATTTCTGCCTTCTAATCCCGATTTAGCAGCATTTATGCGACAAATTACGTTACACGATGAACAAAATATGGTGTGTTTTTATCCCGCAGGCGAGCATTGGATCGAGCAAGATCCGACAATGCACTATATCGCCTTTTTGGCCGAAGGCGGGCGCTTGGCAATTACCCAGGCTAAATATGAACTTACGCCGGCCAATTACTTTCCGCGCAAAATCTATGGCAGTAATGAATTTCTCGATAAACCGATTCGACTTGAAGTGAATAGCGGTTATGCCGTTGTTATCCAATCACAGGACTAAAATGTCACATTTTTAACCATTTTTAAAGCAACAATAATAAAATCAATGACTTACATTCGATTTTAAGTAAAACTTTTATTTTTACGGAGGCGTTTGGATGTCACATTTGATGCAATAAAAAAGGCGTACCTTAGCACGCCCTTTAGTATCGAAGGATTAGAGAATAAAACGGCTTAAATCTTCATTTTCCACCACATCGCCCAAGGCTTCGGTAACATAAGCTGCATCAATCATCACGGTTTGACCATCCATTTCGCTGGCATCAAAGGAAATTTTATCCATTAACCGCTCCATCACCGTATGTAAACGACGAGCACCGATATTTTCGGTTTTTTCATTCACACGGAATGCCGCTTCAGCAATTTTCTTCACGGCATCAGCGGAGAATTCAATATTCACCCCTTCGGTTCCCATTAGTGCTTTGTATTGCTCAGTGAGGGATGCATTTGGTTCGGTCAGAATCCGTTCAAAATCCGCTGCGGTTAACGCTGCAAGCTCCACGCGAATCGGCAAACGCCCCTGTAATTCCGGAATCAAATCCGATGGACGAGCCACTTGGAATGCCCCTGATGCAATAAATAAAATATGGTCGGTTTTAACCATGCCATGGCGGGTCGTTACCGTGGAGCCTTCAATCAACGGAAGCAAGTCACGTTGTACCCCTTCGCGCGACACATCGGCACCGCCATACTCGCCTTTTTTACAGATTTTATCGATCTCATCAATGAACACGATACCATTTTGCTCTACCGCATCGATGGTTTTTTGTTTCAGTTCTTCCGGATTGATAAATTTGGCAGCCTCTTCATCAATCAATACCTTCAACGCATCTTTGATTTTCATTCGGCGTTTTTGGGTTTTATCCGAATTCATGTTTTGGAACACGGACTGCAATTGACCGACCATATCATCCATTCCTGGAGGAGCCATAATTTCAATGCCCATTGGCAACACGCTGACATCAATTTCAATTTCCTTATCATCCAACTGGCCTTCACGAAGTTTTTTGCGGAATGCCTGGCGGGTCGGCGTGTTACTTTCAAAGGTTTCAGCATTTCCCCATTGATCCTTCGGTGGTGGTAATAACGCATCCAAAATACGATCTTCAGCTAAATCCTCCGCCATCACTCGATTTTTGGCAATTTCCTGCTGACGCACAAATTTCATGGCACTATCGGTTAAATCGCGAATAATTGAATCCACTTCTTTACCAACATAACCTACTTCAGTGAATTTGGTCGCTTCCACTTTAATAAAAGGCGCATTCGCCAATTTAGCTAAACGGCGGGCAATTTCGGTTTTACCTACACCGGTTGGGCCGATCATTAAAATATTCTTTGGTGTCACTTCGTGGCGCAGCGGTTCTTGCAACTGCATACGTCGCCACCGATTACGCAAGGCAATCGCGACCGCTCGTTTTGCTTCTTTTTGGCCAATAATATGTTTATCCAATTCCGATACAATTTCTCTTGGGGTCATTTCAGACATAATTTTTCCTTATTATAACTAGGCCGCCATTTTTAAGACGACAACACCACTAACAATTAATAATGCACCAATAACCCGCCAAAAGGTGAGCGGATCTTGATAGAACAGTACACCGACAATAAAGGCTCCCGCTGCACCAATGCCTGTCCATACACCATAAGCGGTCCCCATCGGGATAGTACGTTGTGCCAACCACAATAATACACCGCTACCCAACATAAATATTATGGCAATCACAATACCGGAAATCCGAGTATCTGGATTATCTGCCATTTTTAATCCAATCGGCCAACCAATTTCCAGCAAACCTGCAAGAATTAAGCAAAGCCAAGCCATTAAGGCAATTCCTCAATGGTGAAATTAGTATTGGTAAACACGCAAATATCACCGGCAATTTGCAGGGATTTCTCGACAATCTCACGGGCCGATAAATCGGTATTTTGCACCAACGCACGGGCTGCAGCCAGCGCATAATTGCCCCCGGAACCAATGGCTAAGATTTGATCTTCTTCCGGCTGTACCACATCTCCGATACCGGTAATAATTAAACTTTCTTTTTCATCGGCGACAATCAGCATCGCTTCTAATTTACGTAACGCACGGTCAGTACGCCAATCTTTAGCCAATTCCACCGCGGCTTTAAGCAAGTGTCCTTGGTGTAATTCCAATTTGCGTTCAAACAATTCAAACAACGTAAACGCATCGGCGGTACCACCGGCAAATCCGGCCAATACTTTGCCATTGTACAGGCGACGCACTTTACGAGCGTTGCCCTTCATTACCGTATTACCTAATGAAACCTGACCATCGCCGCCGACCACAACTTGGCCGTTACGACGCACACTGACGATTGTTGTCATCTTGCTATCCTTTTTGAAAAAAATTTGTTTCTTATATTGGGCTAAAAAAAATATCTTCAATGCAAAAAAATAAAAAAGTGCGATTTTAGTCGCACTTTTTTGCCTTTCTCATCAACAAAAAACGCCGTCCTCAAGGAGCGCTTGCTGAATCAACATTAGTTTTTATCTAGATCAAGATCCGCTTTATATTCAATTTTACCCTTATCTTTTAATTCTATAGAGACATCCAACTCCTGATCGCCACGTTCAAATTTTAAATCAGCATCATCATGCTTAATTTTGGATTCTTCCACGCGAAAACCTTGGCGTTTGGCATGGCTGATTACTTTTTTAGCTAATGCAGGAACACTGATATCTCTGTCATGCAAGCGGAATTCTGCTTCAAATTCACCGCCACCTTTACGCTCTGCTTTCACCACTTTGGCGGCATGCGGATAATAAATATCATGCGGGATTGGTGCGGCAAATGAGTTTGCAGAAAAAGCGGCAAATGCCAAGGCGGTTAAAGCTAATTTTGCATTTAATTTCATACTAATGACCTTATAAAAACACATTCATATTGAATGCGCCCTTTTGAGGATGAACACGCCAAAAAGTTCAAGGCTATGCTAAAATCGCGCAAAATTTTTATCCGGAATAATCTATGTTAGCACTTCCTCCCATGACTCTTTATGTGTTTATCGGCGCATTGGGCGTTATTTGTTTGTTACTCCTGTTTTTTCTCTCGCGTCGTGGCCGAGAAGCCGCGCTCTGGCAAGAGCAGCTGCAAAACCAAATCAAAGATTACAATCTGTTGGTCGAACGTTTTGATCTTTTAGGAGCTGAAAAAAACAGCTTGGAACAACAAAAAATTAAAGCCGAAACCCAAACTGAAGGTTTACAAATTCGTCTTAATGAGCGTGATGAAAAAATCACCTATCTACAACAGGAATTGGATGAGGAACAACGTCGCCATGATGTAGCGGTTGGTCAACTAAACCAACTAAAGGAACGCATCGGTATCGCTACAACCCAAGCGGAGAATTTGCAAAACCAATTGCAACAAAGCCAGCTACAGCTGGAACGCAAAGAAACCGCACATCAACAAACGCTGCAACAGGCCATCTCATTGGAACAGCAATTAACCGAGCTGAAAACCCGTTTGACGGAAAAAGAACTGCACTTTGCTGAACAGCAACAAGCCTTTAGCGAATCCAAACAACAACTCACCACAGAGTTTCAAAATCTGGCCAATCGTATATTGGAAGAAAAAAGCCGCAGTTTTAATCAAACCAATCAAAATGCCTTGGAAACGCTTCTGAAGCCGTTTCGGGAACAAATTGACGGTTTTCAAAAGCGGGTAAACGAAATTCATTCGGAATCCCTCAAAGGCAATGCCGGCTTAGAAGCGGAAATTAAAAAAGTATTGGAAATTGGCATAAGCATGTCGCAAGAGGCAAATAACCTCACATCAGCCCTAAAAGGAGAAAAGAAAACGTTGGGTAATTGGGGGGAAGTACAATTGGAACGAACGCTACAATTAGCCGGCTTGATGGAAGATGTGCATTACAGTGCACAAGCTCATTTTAAGGATCAAGCCGGAGGGCGTAATTATCCGGATTTTGTGGTGCATTTACCCGATGATAAACAATTAATTATCGATAGCAAAATGTCCTTGGTCGCCTATGAAAATGCAGTCAGTGCCAACGATGAACAAACGGCGCAACAATATCTACGTGAGCACATCAAAGCCTTAAAGGCCCATATCGAGGATTTGTCACGCAAGGATTATAGCAACCTCATTGGCATCAAAAGCCCGAATTTTGTATTGATGTTTATCGCCGTTGAGCCGGCCTATATAGAAGCACTCAAGGCTGACCCGAGCCTATTCGCCTATGGTTATGAACGCAATGTGGTAATGGTCTCACATACCACCTTAATGCCAATTTTACGTACCGTCGCCAATTTGTGGCGAATTGAACGGGGCAACGAAGAAGCTAAAGAAATTGCCGATCGAGCCGGTGAAATCTATAACCAAATTTGCTTGGTTGCTGAACGTTTAAGTAAACTGGGTAATACGTTAGTGACCGCCACCAACCAATATAACGGAGCGGTCACCGCACTGGCCGGGCAACAGGGCTTAGCAGGCAAAGCGGAGCGCTTTAAGGAGCTTTCTGCCAAAGCCAACAAAAATATGCCGGCCTTAGAACCATTAAGTAACGAAGTGGACTTAGCCCGCCTATCCACATTGGATACGAATAACGCCTCTTGATTATTGCTATTTAGTGAAAAACTGATATTTTTCCGCCCCTTTTTTATTTTCTACGCTGTGGGGGCGCAATGTCACAAGAAGTGAAAACCATCGATCCGATGGAAAAATATAACCAACAATCTAATGTTTTAAGTAAGATCATTTTTGCCAGCCGCTGGTTGCAGGTACCCATTTATTTGGGGCTGATTGTGGTACAAGGGGTATATGCCTATAAGTTCATGAAAAGCTTGTGGTACTTGCTGACCAACGTAAATGAAATGGATGCCGATACGATTATGCTCACCGTGCTCAATCTGATTGACGTGGTGATGATTGCCAACCTGTTGGTCATGGTCACCTTAGGCGGCTATGAGATTTTTGTGTCTAAACTGCGTACCCGCAATCATCCGGATCAGCCTGAATGGATGAGCCATGTCAATGCCACCGTATTGAAGGTCAAACTCTCTATGTCGATCATCAGTATTTAATCGATTCACTTGCTGCAAACCTTTGTGAATGCTGCGAAAGTTTCAGAAAAAACCATCATGTGGGAAGTGATTATTCACTTTGCTTTTCTGATTTCTGCCATTGCGATGGCCTACACCGACAAAATCCTCTACAGCACAAGCCATAAAAGTCATTAAGTATAAAAAAGACCAAGGCCGCCGGCCTTGGTCTAAAAATGTCACATTCAATTCAGGATTTTCAAACACTCATAATAAAATCAATGGCTTACGCAACATTTCAGCTAAAACCTTTAAAAACAGAGGGGCGTTTTAATGTCACATTTGCCGTTATTCTTGATGTTTAAATTTTAGTAGATCACGGCGTTCTTTCTTATTTGGCCGGCGATCGGGATGTGGCATTGATAACGCATTATTTTTACGCGCCCAAGCCAATTCTTCACGTTTTTTCACGCTTTGTGTAGTTTCCCGATAAAGCAACTGCGCTTCCGGTGCTCCACGGCGCTGATCGCTTAAGGCGATGACTTCTACTTCTTTTTCATCATTGCCTTGGCGTAATTTAATACTTGCCCCAATCTCCACAATTTTACTCACCTTAGCACGCTGACCGTTATAGTGTACCTTTCCCCCCTCAATCATGGCCTTGGCGATACTGCGGGTTTTATAAAAACGAGCCGCCCACAACCACTTATCGAGGCGGACTTCTTTCTCATTGCTGGAATTTTGATTCATGCGCTTTCCTATCTTGCCGATTTGGTGTTATAACGATGCCAATTTGGCTTCATTATAGGAAAAAAATCATGAAGAAATCGACCCCACCGAGCATTTTAGCCATTCGTACGGTGGCAAAATCCCATTTATTTGAGATTCAGGCAGTAGATTTACGCTTCAACAATGGCATTGAACGCACCTATGAGCGCTTTCGTCCGTTCAACCGCGATTCGGTCATGGCAATCGCCATTGATGGTGCTGACTTGCTGTTGGTACGCGAATACGCAATGGGCACTGAACAATACGAATTGGGTTTTGTTAAAGGCGCGATGGATGTGGGGGAAACGCCGGCACAAAGTGCCAATCGTGAATTGCAGGAAGAAATCGGTGTAGGGGCGCACAAATGGACTCATCTACGCACCCTGAAAATTAACCCGCAAATCATGGGACACAACATGCACGTGTTATTAGGGGAAGATTTATATTCCAATCAACTTGAGGGGGATGAACCGGAACCTTTGGATATCGTACGTTATCCATTAGTGCACCTTGAAGAATTATTACTTGACGGTACATTTAATGAGGCTCGAAATTTAGCAGCTCTTTATACCCTACGCGATTTTTTAAAAAAACATCAATAAATGAATAAAAATTTAAATAAATTTTAATTTTATTCATTTATTTATCGTTTAAAACTTGAATTATTATGCTTTTTTTGTCAATGTGCAGACCTTTTTTCAACCCTCACTAGGAAAATTTATGCCGCATAATAATTTAAAGGAACTGACATTTCGCGGAATGTTTCTCGGGGCGTTAATTACGGTAATTTTTACCGCCTCTAACGTCTATTTAGGCCTTAAGGTAGGAATGACCTTTGCGTCTTCCATTCCAGCTGCCGTGATTTCCATGGCAATTTTAAAATTCTTCAAAGACTCCAGCATCTTAGAAAATAACATGGTACAAACCCAAGCCTCATCGGCCGGGACATTATCTTCCGTTATTTTCGTATTGCCGGGCCTGTTAATGATGGGCTATTGGCAGGAGTTTCCATTCTGGCAAACCGTGCTTATTTGTGCCTCCGGTGGTACTTTGGGCGTATTGTTTACCATTCCATTGCGTCGTGCGATGGTGGTAAATAGTGACCTACCTTACCCTGAAGGTGTGGCTGCAGCTGAAATCTTAAAAGCAGGTAACAATAACGAAAGTGACAGCGGCGTAAAAGATATTGCTTACGGCGGTATTTTTGCGGGAACGGTTGCGTTCTTAACTAATGCGTTACGTGTTATGTCTGATAGTGCAAGCGCATGGTTCTCTAATGGCAAAGCCGTTTCCCAATTACCTATGGGGTTCTCTCTTGCATTAGTGGGTGCGGGTTACTTAATTGGTATCGTAGGCGGTCTTGCAATGTTATTCGGGACATTCCTCGCTTGGGGTGTGGCAGTACCTTATTTTACTGCAACCGGTGATATGCCAACTGATGCTTCTATTGTTAGTTATGCCATGGCTGAATGGAAAACTAAAGTCCGCTTTATTGGTGTAGGTACCATCGGGATTGCAGCAATTTGGACCTTATTAATCCTTCTTAAGCCAATGATTGAAGGGATGGTTCATTCTTTCCGTATGTTAAAAGGCTCACAAGCAGAATCAGAACATCGCATTGATATCGACTTATCACCAAAAACTATTATTTATATTTTATTGGCGACGGTTGTGTTAATTGTGATTTCCTTATATCACTTCGTTGCAGCCGCTCCAATTTCTGCTGAGCTTGCCGTGTTATTAGTCGTGGTTTGTACTCTGCTTGCAGTGTTAATAGGCTTCTTCGTTGCGGCGGCATCCGGTTATATGGCGGGGCTTGTGGGTTCTTCTTCCAGCCCGATTTCGGGTATCGGAATCCTTTCCGTGATCGTGATTTCGCTTGTGTTAGTCACTATTGGTAAAAGCAGAGGCTTATTTGAAACCGCAGACGGTCAAAAATTCCTAACAGCGTTGACCCTTTTCACAGCCTCAATCGTATTAACTACGGCGACTATTTCAAACGATAACTTACAAGACTTAAAAACCGGTCTTTTAGTTGAAGCTACTCCTTGGAGACAACAGGTTGCGTTAATTATTGGTTGTTTCGTTGGTGCATTAGTGATTGCCCCGGTATTAGAAATTTTATACCACGCTTATGGTTTCACAGGTGCCCTACCGCGTCCGGATATGGATCCAGCACAAGCACTTTCTGCACCACAGGCCACCATTATGACAACCATCTCACAAGGTATTTTTACTAATCACCTTGAATGGACTTACATTTTAAGTGGTGTCGGCTTAGGTGTTGTGTTAATTATCGTAGATGCCGTTATGCGTAAAGCCAGCAACAGTCGTTTTGCCTTACCGGTGTTAGCGGTCGGGATTGGTATTTACTTGCCACCATCAATCAATATGCCGGTTGTCGTCGGTGCCGTAATGGCATGGTTGATTGCTCGTCATATTAAAGGCTACGCCAAACGTACCAATAATCCCGATGTGGAGAAAAAAGCTGAACGTTTCGGAACTCTTTTCGCTGCAGGTTTAATTGTCGGTGAAAGCTTAATGGGGGTGATCTTAGCCTTTATTATTGCTGCCTCAGTAACCTCAGGTGGTTCTGAAGCGCCATTAGCCTTAGCACTGGAAAACTGGGATAATATGGGCGAGTTACTCGGCCTTACCGTGTTTATCTTCGGTATCTTTATTTTCGCCTCTCGTGTATTACGTGCGAAGAAATCAAAATAGTTGATTAAAATAGGCTATCCGAGGATAGCCTATTTTTTATAGGGAAATATATGCAACAATTATCTGAACCCCTTCTTACCCAAATCCGCACACTGGCTGAAGAAGCTGGAACTCATTTAGCCCGTTTTTACCAACAAGATGTTGCCATACAAACTAAAGCGGATAATACGCCCGTTACTGAAGCTGATTTATTCGTCAGTCAATTTCTAACGGAAAAACTGACTGCACTTTTCCCTGAAATTCCGGTGCTTTCAGAGGAAAACTGCGATATTCCCTTTGCACAACGCCAAACCTGGGAAGAATATTGGTTGATAGATCCCCTTGATGGAACACAACAATTTATTGACCGTACCGATCAATTTTCTGTACTCATTACTCTTGTTAGCCAACACCAACCTGTTCTCTCCGTGATTCATGCCCCAATATTACAACTAACTTATTATGCAATGCGTGGTTTTGGTGCGTTTAAACAAACCGCCAATGAAACCATCCGCCTTACTGCCAATCATATTTCTGCCAACCGCCCATTGAAAATTGCAATCAGTGCTTCAGCTTCACAAAGCCAAACTCGTGCAACCTTAATTAATCATCAACCCTGTGAATTTATCATTATGGGATCTAGCTCATTAAAAAGTGGTTTAGTCGCAGAAGGGGCTGCTGATTGTTATATTCGCTTAGGAAACACCGGTGAATGGGATACCGCTGTGGCTGAAGTGCTGTTAGCAGAAACTAACGGTGCTATTTTGGCGCCTAATTTCCTACCATTAAGTTATAACCAGAGGGAAACACTTATTAATCCGCACTTTGTTATGGTAGGCGATAAATCCTTAAATTGGGCATCTGTCTTTCAATTTAATTGATTGGTTCGATTAGTGATTTGCGGTAGAATCCGAAACCTCTGTATTTTACTCGGAATTAACATTAAGGAACATTATGCAAACCGATAATACCTGTATTGTCATCTTTGGTGCATCGGGTGATCTTACCCACCGCAAACTCATTCCTGCACTCTATAATCTTTTCAAAATTGGCCGTCTTGGCCCCCATGTTTCTGTATTAGGCGTAGCTCGTACAGCCCTTGACGATGAGTCTTTTCGTAACAAAATGCGGGAAGCCCTATTAGGTAGCGAAGAAATCACTCCCGAAAGCTTAGATGAGTTCTGTTCCCGTCTCTACTACCAAGCGATAAACACCGCAGATGCAGCGGACTATGGGAAGTTAGTACCACGTTTAGATGAATTACATGACACATACCAAAGCGGTGGTAATACCCTGTATTACCTTTCCACTCCACCAAGCCTCTATGGTGTTATCCCTGAATGTCTGGCAGCTCATGGTTTAAACACCGAAGAATATGGTTGGAAACGTATCATCGTAGAAAAACCCTTTGGCTATGATGAAAAAACTGCCCGTAACTTGGATGTACAAATCCACCGTTTCTTTGAAGAACATCAAATTTACCGTATCGATCACTACTTAGGTAAAGAAACTGTTCAAAATCTACTCGTATTACGTTTTTCTAATGGGTGGTTTGAACCTCTGTGGAACCGTAATTTTATTGATTATGTTGAAATTACCGGAGCCGAATCTATTGGTGTAGAGGATCGCGGTGGCTATTATGATGGCTCTGGTGCAATGCGTGATATGTTCCAAAACCACCTATTGCAAGTGTTATCCATGGTTGCCATGGAACCCCCAGCAATTATCAATGCTACCTCGATGCGTGATGAAGTTGCCAAAGTAATGCACTGTTTACGTCCGTTAACTAATGAAGATCTCGAACATAATTTGGTTCTCGGTCAATACACAGCGTCGGAGATTGATGGTAAACAAGTCAAAGGTTATTTGCAGGAAAAAGGCGTACCTGCTGACTCCAACACTGAAACCTTTATGGCACTCCGTTGTGAGATTGAAAACTGGCGTTGGGCAGGGGTTCCTTTTTATGTGCGCACAGGCAAACGTTTACCCGCTCGTGTCACAGAAATTGTTATTCACTTTAAAACCACTCCACATCCGGTATTTAGCCAAAATGCACCGGAAAACAAATTGATTATCCGTATTCAACCCGATGAAGGTATTTCTATGCGTTTTGGTTTGAAAAAACCGGGTGCCGGTTTTGAAGCGAAAGAAGTCTCCATGGACTTCCGCTACGCTGACCTTGCAGGGGCTACCGTATTAACTGCCTATGAGCGTCTATTATTGGATGCCATCAAAGGTGATGCGACCCTATTTGCCCGAACTGATGCTGTGCATGCAGCATGGCGTTTTGTTCAACCAATTTTGGACTACAAAGCCCAAGGCGGTCGAATCTATGAATATGAAGCCGGCACTTGGGGACCAACAGCAGCCGATAAGCTGATCGCCAAAAGCGGGCGAGTATGGCGCCGTCCAAGCGGAAAAATGAAAAAGAAAATTTAACCGAATAGGTGTCATGAATGAACAGGGCGGACGCTGTCCGCCTTAATAATAAATAAAAACTGACGAATCATATTTCGTCTTGCGGAACACACCATGAACTACATTAGCTTTCCTAGCGCGCAAAATGCCGTTGAAAAAATAGCGCAAGAATTTGTAATTTATAGCCAACTTAACCACCCGGTGCACATCTCTCTCTCCGGCGGTTCAACGCCAAAACTACTTTTTAAAACCCTTGCCCAAACTCCCTATGCTGAGCAAATCAACTGGAAAAATCTACATTTTTGGTGGGGAGATGAGCGCATAGTGATGCCGAGCGATCCTGAAAGTAATTATGGCGAAGTACAAAAGCTATTATTCGATCATATCAATATTCCGAGTGAAAACATTCATCGCATTCGCGGTGAAAATGAGCCACAAATAGAATTAAAACGCTTTACTGAAGAACTCCACAACATGCTGCCAAATGGCATTTTTGATTGGATCATTTTGGGGATGGGTACTGATGGCCATACAGCCTCTCTTTTCCCACATCAAACCAACTTCGACGATGATTGCCTTGCCTTGATCGCCAAACATCCTGAAAGCGGACAGATTCGCATATCCAAAAGTGCGAAATTAATTGCCCAAGCCAAACGCATTACTTATTTGGTCACCGGTGAAAGTAAAGCCGCAATTTTGAAAGAAATCCAAACTCAAAATGCAGAACAGCTAGCGTATCCTGCAGCCAAAATCAAAGCTCAAAATGGCATCACCGAATGGTATTTAGATAAAGCCGCCGCCCAATTGTTATAACTAAGATAATTAATATGAATTTAAGAGAAAAAATCGATCAAAGCCCAATGAGCATATACCAATGGGCTATCGTTGCTATGGCCGCCATAATGAACTTCTTGGACGGCTTTGATGTATTAGCCATTGCTTTTACAGCGACTAATATTTCAAAAGATTTTGCATTAAGTAAAACGGAATTTGGGGTGCTAATTAGTGCCGGATTAGTCGGCATGGTTGTTGGCTCGATGGCCTTAGCACCGCTAGCGGATAAATTCGGACGTCGGCCGATTCTGTTACTATCTGTCGCTTTTTCGGCGATTGGCTTATGTCTTTCAGGTTTTTCCGGCAATCCGGAAATTTTAGGCGCTTCTCGCATACTGACCGGATTAGGTGTCGGTGGAATCTTAGTTGGTACAAATGTGATTACCAGCGAATACTCCTCTAAAAAGTGGCGTAGCTTTGCAATTAGTATTTATGCGGCGGGTTTTGGTATAGGCGCAATGATTGGTGGCATTATGGCCAAATCACTGCAGGCGACTTATTCTTGGCATGCCGTTTATTTTGCCGGTGCAGCCATGACATTTTTAGTCTTTATTGTTTTGCTTATCTGGTTGCCCGAATCTATCGATTACCTCAACTCCAAACAACCCAAAAATGCCAAGATCCGGCTCAATCGAATTGCCCATCGATTAGGTTTTAGCGGAGAATGGGAGTTAACCGAAAGAAATCATACTGTGCAAACCAATCTACCCATTTCCCAATTATTTGGAAAAAAATACTTACGACCAACCCTATTACTTTGGTTATCGTTTTTTGCCATTATGTTCTGTTTTTACTTTATTAGCTCATGGACACCTGCCTTGTTGAAAGAAGCCGGAATGACTGTAGAGGAAAGTATTAACGTCGGTATGATGATTTCCTTAGGGGGCGCCGCGGGCTCAGTATTATATGGTCTAATAGCAAGCCGCTGGTCTGCCCGGAATGTATTAATCTTATTTACCATTGCATCTGCTATTGCTATTTTGATCTTTATCTCTGCTTCATCCAATCTCTCCTTAGCTATGGCATGTGGCGTACTGGTCGGAGCCTTAATTAATGGCTGTATCAGTGGTTTATATACCATTAATCCAGCAACCTATGATGCGGAGATCCGTAATACCGGTGTAGGTTGGGCAATTGGTGCCGGTCGTGCAGGTTCAGTATTAGCGCCGACTGTAGCAGGTATCCTGTTGGATGCAGGCTGGGAAAAGCAAACGCTATATGTTGCGGTTGCTGGCGTAATGCTAATCGCCACAATAGCTTTAGCCTTCAAAAAATCGCACGTTGAACTAAAATCCCTTTAACTATTATGGATAAGAAAGCTAATGAAGCACTTACTTTGGTTGATCCTACTCCCTGCAACAGCTCTTACAGCTCCGATTAAAGGCTTTAATAAAACCTACCAAGATTGGGATCTCATCTGTGATAATACCGGGACTTGTCATATGGCGGGATATCAAGCCGATGAAGATTTTGATCGTGCAGTTTCGCTTTTATTTACCCGAGCAGCTGGAGAAAACACGCCTATCCGTGCGAAATTAGCTTTATGGCCTTACAATAATGAAAATGATAAAGAGCTCCAACTCAGTGATACATCAGAAATTATCTTAAACGGGCAATCATTAGGAACTGTAAAAAATATGGCTGATGCTGCGAATTTAGATGTTCAACAGACTGCAGCATTATTAGCAGCATTAAAAAGTCATGCAGATATTCAAATAGTCTCCGGCGAATTCAAGGGCAAGCTATCCGATAAAGGAGCAGCGGCGGCAATGCTCAAGATGGATGAATTCCAACAACGCTTAAATACCCCCTCTGCGCTTATTCGCCAAGGTCAGGAAAAGCACGCTGTATTAGCTCCTCAAGCCGTGCCACAAATTAATGCTATTCGAGTAAACCCGCAAAAAACCACCACATTAGAGCCTGGTAATAAGCAGTTTAATGCTATTTTAGCTCTTTTACGTCAAAGCAATGGAATCAATGAAAACGCGGAAGATTATTGCTATGTTCTTCATGATAAAGAAAGAGAGAACCTGCAAATCACTCTTTATCCGTTAACCCAAGGTAAAGTCTTAGCTGAAACTCTTTGCTGGTTAGGCGCTTATCAAAGCGGTAATTATTATGCAGTCATGGATGAAAAACTGAGTAAGGTAGAACAGGTATTAGCCAACCAGTATGAATATGCAGATTATGATGAAAAGACACATAGTTTTCTCGTATCCGGCTCATTTAAAGGCCGTGGCATTGGTGATTGTTGGGGCGGACAAGAAGCAATATGGAATGGCAAAATCTTCATCCGAACCAAGGAATGGACTACCGGTTCCTGCAAAGGGTTTACCGGCGGAGCATGGCAACTGCCGATCTTTGAAAGCAATATTAAAGTGAAATAATCGGTTAATCTCGGATTCAAGACCATACAACTATTCATGTATGACAAATAACTCACTATAAAATAAATTTCCTTTACCTTAGGAGAATCTCTAATGAAACGCTTATTCTGGTTAGCCCAGCTACCTGTAGTTGCTTTCGCTACACCGCTTGATGGGTTTGAAAAGACTTACCAAGACTGGGATTTAGTCTGTGATAATACCGGGACTTGCCGTATGGCGGGATATCAAGCCGAGAACGCTCCCGATCATATAATCTCTCTTTTATTTACCCGAACAGCTGGCGAAAACACGCCTATCCGTGCGCAATTTGCTTTGTGGCCTTACAATAATGAAAGTGATAAACAGCTCAAATTCGAAGAAACATCGGAAATTATCTTAAATGGGCAATCCTTAGGAACTGTACAAAATTTGTCGGACTATACTACGGCGGAATTAAATAACAAACAAACCACGGCATTATTAACGGCATTAAAAACTCATGCGGATATTCAGGTAGTCTCCGGTGAGTTTAAAGGCAAGCTATCCGATAAAGGAGCTACTGCAGCAATGCTCAAGATGGATGAATTCCAACAACGCTTAAATACGCCCTCTGCACTCATTCGCCAAGGTCAAGAAAAACACGCCGTATTAGCGCCTCAAGCAATACCGCAAGTTAAGGCTGTTCGGATCAATCACCGCAAAACAATTGAATTAAAGCAAGGTGAAAAAAAATTTGCTGAAGTATTGGCATTATTACGTGAAAGCGACGATCCAAATAGCCTCTGCAGTGACCTACATAGCGATACAGAGCTCGATGGACAAATTATCCTTTATCCATTAACTAACGGTAAAGTCTTGGCAGGAACGATTTGTGTACTCGGCGCTTATCAAGGCACTGTTTATTATGCCGTCATGAACAATAAGCTAAACAAAGTAGAACAGGTCTGGGATAGCGAATATAACTATGCCGGTTATGATAAGAAAACCCATGCTTTAATGCTGACCGGAACCTTTAAGGCTCGTGGTATCGGGGATTGCTGGGCAGGTCAAGAAGCAGTATGGAATGGCGAACGCTTCATCCGCACAAAAGAATATACCACTGGTTCCTGTAAAGGATTTGCCGGGGGGGCGTGGCAGTTGCCGATTTTCGTGAGTAATATCAAAGTAAAATAATTTATTTTATCTTTAACATCATGGAGCGTAGGTGTGACAATGATCAACTATAAAATTAATGAACCGATTTCTGTCAAACAATTTACAGAATTGCTCAATAAAACAACCCTAGGTGCACGCCGTCCGTTAGAGGATGAAAAACGTGTCGCGGCAATGTTGCACCATGCTGATTTATTAGTCTCCGCTTGGGATGGTGAACGATTAGTGGGTGTAGCACGTTCCGTGACGGATTTTGCCTATTGCTGTTATTTATCTGATTTAGCGGTTGATGAACAATATCAAAAACAAGGTATCGGCTTGCAATTGATTGAACACACTAAACAAGCCTTACATCCACAAGCCAAAATTGTGCTGTTATCCGCTCCGCAAGCGGTGGATTATTATCCGCATATTGGATTTACGCAGCATATGAGTGCATGGACGAAGAGTTAATTTATTAGAATGATATGGAGACAAAAATGAAAAAACTGTTTGTACTACTTACTTCAACTTTGTTATTTGCTTGTTCATCTGGTCCATCTTTAGATCAATTAGCAGCACAAATGCCAAAAGATAATCGCTCAGTAATGCTTCAAGTTCCAGAAGCAGGAAACCCAGTTTCAAATGGAATGCTTGTGGCAACGATTAGAACTGCAGGTGGTACTTCAGGAAAACGACTCGTATCTCTTTTAGCTACAGATAATTTACACATCGGAATTGCAGGGAACAGTCAATCTGTGAATAAAGCAGTTGCTATGTATGGACTAAATAATGCAGAAAAGGTCGGCAAGGATGTATCTTTATACCTTGTTGGAGATAGTGAAAGTGATAAAGCAGATCTAGAAAAAGCAGCAAAAGTGAAAAATGTAGAAATGCATTACATTATGCAAAAATAAGATATAGATACATTAGATGCGGAGTGACTTTAATGTTGAATTTAGATAATAAGAAATTTGTTGCGGTTGAAAACACCTCAAATGGTGAGGTGAGTAGCCAAACCGAATTTCATTACCATCAACAAGGTAAAATGATTTGGGCCGAATATAGTGGCGGTGAAATTTTAAAAGGCTTTTTAATTGGGAAATGGATTGACGATACTCAAATTGAATTTACGTATCAACATTTAAATCAATCTCTAGAAAATCGTTTGGGGCGTTGTTGTACCACATTTTCTTTAGAGGAAAGTAAACTCATCGGTCATGAACAATGGCAGTGGCTAGACACGTTAGAGCAAGGCAACTCTTTAATTAGAGAAATTTAAAAGAAGTTTTGCTGTAGAATATCAGAAACAAGGTATCATCTTGCAGTCGATTAAACACACTAAACAAGCCGTACATCCACAAGCCAAAATTGTGCTGTTATCCGCCCCGCAAGCGGTGGATTACTATCCGCATATTGGATTTACACAGCACATGAGTGCGTGGACGAAGAGTTAAAAACGTTTGGAAAAGTGACCGCACTTTTGCGTAGCACGAAAATGGATTACTGATAGCGCACGCTTCATTGCGTGTGCTTGTAGATAAAGGCACACGTTGGGAAACGTGCGCTATCGTGGGGTTATTAGTATTTGAGTTAGTATTATAGCTAATTAAATAGTTATAGAGATGCTACCTTAGTGAGAATTTATTATCTTAGATTTAAGTGTATGAAGAAAAATATCAATTTTATTATTGGATTAGTTATAATTATCTTATCTTTAATAACTATCTACTATATTATTCGTTGGATATCTGAGAATAATACTATTGGCATCCCATTATTCACAGCAACTTTAGGTTTTATCGGTATTATTTATAGCCAATATCAATCTAAATCCAGAGATATAAGAGAAAGCCACCGAGCCAGCAAGATTGAAACATATAGAATGTTTTTTGACTTGGTAAACCTATTTCAAAATAATGCCAGAAAAAATATAAGCATAGATTTAGACGATGAAGAATTCCAAAAAAATATACAAGAGCTCACAGAAAATATGATGCTTTGGGCTTCAGAGGAAGTAATCATAGCATGGCGTGATTTCAAAAATATTGAGTCTAGTTCTGACGATCCTTATTTGGCATTACGAAAAATTGATAAATTATATAGGGCTATAAGGAAAGATCTTGGACACAATGATAACAATCTAAAAGATTTAGATTTGATAAAAATAAATCTTAAGGATCCAGAAAATCTTAACTAGCTAGCATCAATAAAAAACAATTGAAAAAACGACCGCACTTTTTGCGTGTAGTCATCTATGTGCAACTTATTGCACCGATATATTCAAATCGGTACAACAACTTGTACCCTACAACAGGAGAAAACAATGTCAGTAAAAGGCGACATCGGTGTTATCGGCTTAGCCGTAATGGGGCAAAACCTCATTTTAAATATGAATGATCATGGCTTTAAAGTTGTGGCATATAACCGTACCACATCTAAAGTGGATGAATTTTTACAAGGTGCGGCAAAAGGCACCAACATTATCGGTGCATACTCGTTAGAAGATTTAGCTTCTAAATTAGAAAAACCACGTAAAGTGATGTTAATGGTGCGCGCGGGTGATGTGGTGGATCAATTCATTGAGGCATTATTACCGCACTTAGAAGAAGGCGACATCATTATTGATGGCGGTAACTCAAACTATCCAGATACCAACCGTCGTGTAAAAGCATTGGCTGAAAAAGGCATTCGATTTATCGGTTCAGGGGTTTCGGGCGGTGAAGAAGGTGCGCGTCACGGACCATCTATTATGCCAGGTGGTAACCATGAAGCATGGCCATTCGTGAAACCAATTCTACAGGCAATTTCAGCTAAAACCGACAAAGGCGAAGCGTGCTGTGATTGGGTCGGCCAAGACGGTGCTGGCCATTTCGTGAAAATGGTACATAACGGTATCGAATATGGAGACATGCAATTAATTTGCGAAGCCTACCAATTCTTAAAAGAGGGTGTAGGATTATCCGATGATGAACTCGAAGCCACCTTTAAAGCATGGCGTAATACCGAGTTAGATAGTTACTTGATCGATATCACTGCGGACATTCTTGGTTACAAAGATGAAGACGGCAACCGCCTGGTGGATAAAATCTTAGATACAGCCGGACAAAAAGGTACCGGTAAATGGACCGGTATCAATGCCCTTGATTTCGGTATTCCGTTGACCTTAATCACCGAGTCCGTATTTGCCCGTTGCGTATCCGCATTTAAAGAGCAACGTGTTGCCGCAAGCCAATTATTCGCTAAAACTGTGGGCAAAGTGGAAGGTGATAAAGCAGTATGGATCGAAGCTGTACGCAAGGCCTTATTAGCATCCAAAATTATCTCTTATGCACAAGGCTTTATGTTGATTCGTGAAGCATCTGAAAACTTCAACTGGAACATCAATTACGGCAACACCGCTCTATTATGGCGTGAAGGCTGTATTATCCGCAGCCGTTTCTTAGGCAATATTCGTGATGCATATGAAGCAAATCCGGATTTAATCTTCTTAGGTTCCGACAGTTACTTCAAGGGCATTTTAGAAAATGCATTAAGTGAATGGCGTAAAGTCGTAGCAAAATCTATCGAAGTTGGTATTCCAATGCCTTGCATGGCATCAGCTATTACCTTCTTAGATGGTTATACCTCAGCACGTTTACCGGCAAACTTATTGCAAGCACAACGTGACTACTTCGGCGCACATACTTACGAACGTACCGACAAACCACGCGGTGAATTCTTCCACACTAACTGGACAGGTCGTGGCGGTAATACTGCATCCACTACCTATGATGTGTAACAAAGTCATCGTATAAACCAAACCGCATTTCTTGGCGTTCAGGAAATGCGGTTTTCTTTTGCCCGACACGCCTCCACAAACGCCCCCTCGATTTATAGAGTCTTTCTAAAAACAACACGTAACCCATTGATTTTATTAGAGTTGATTTAAAAATGGGGATAAAAGCAGTTAATTGCAAAAATTCGGCGGCACAAGAGCCTTGTAAAAGGCCTATAATACGTAAACTGATGCAGCATGATTTATTTTTAGCATTTTGGAGTCCCAATGTTATCGAAAGCACGTTTACAGCATATCGCGGAAATGGAAGAGATTTTGAATCAGTCGGAAACCTTTTTAGCCGAAGCCGAACAATTCTTACAAAAATGGCTAGATTTCTTACCCAAAATAGAAGCTTTAGAGGCCTACTATTTTGACGGGAATTGGCGAGAAGATTTTGATGCCTATGAACAAGGTGAGATCCCATCCGATTTTCCTTGTGGCGTGTTGGGTGAAGATCCCGTATTTAATGCCAGCGTAACCCAACGTGGTCTGGCCGTAGAATACCTCAAGTTGGTTGCCAGAATTTTAGATAACAAATAGCTTGCCATGCTATGTAATCTCAGATGATTACTCAGTTATCTCAAATTCTCCTTTTTGTTGGGTGAGGTGGTGCATTGCCTCGGCTTGCACCACTAGCCTGCCCCTTGCCCCCTATCATTCGCTTAAACCGTTTCTTCCGGCAAAGTTGTATTGTTGCCTTATGGTACAGTATTTCTGTTCATTAATTATCCATTTTATATAGCCCCTCCAAATGAAGCCTAGCTGGTAATTTGCTCCAGATCACAGAAATAAGAATCATTCTTATTTTTATCTACCTTTCTATTCATTTCTTTTTTACAATCCCAACACCATTTTTTGATTATTAAAGGATGCTAAACATGAAAAACAATAAAATCCTGCTAACGGTTTATAAGCTATTACCGATAACTATTTGCTTATCAAGCGCCAATATGGCATTAGCTGAAGAAAAATTAGATGAAATCCAAGTGCAGGGAGAGGTTGATACAACCCGTCAAACACAAACGGCCGTTATTCATAAAAACGCAGAGACCATTCAAAAAGAGCTCATCAGAGATACTCGTGATTTAGTGCGCTATACCACCGATGTTGGGATTAGTGACAATGGACGGTTCCTAAAAGGTTTTTCCATCCGTGGAGTTGAAGGAAACCGAGTTGGGATTAGTGTCGATGGTGTGAATTTACCGGATAGCGAAGAGAATTCACTTTATTCACGTTATGGAAACTTTAACTCCTCACGTTTGAGTATTGATTCAGAGTTAGTCAGAGATATTGACATCATTCGTGGTTCAGATGCACTTAATTCCGGTAGTGGTGCTTTAGGTGGTAGCGTTAATTACCGGACTGCAGAAGCTCAGGACATTGTTAAACCTAATAATAAATTTGGCGCTTTATTACGCGGTGGATATGCCAGCAAAAATAGTGAATGGGTTAGAACTATCGGCGTTGGATATGTCGGCGATAAAGTAGATGCTATTTTAATGTATTCACAACGTACAGGCCATGAACTGAAAAGTAGAGGAGATGGTCCTTACTTCAATACCACCAAAAGCCAACATCCAGATCCGGTTACCTCTCGCTTCCATAGCTATTTAGCGAAGCTTGGTTATCAGCTTACTCCCCATCATAAGATCGGTATTGGTATTAACGGACAGCAAGGTAGCCGATATGTGGATGAACGTAGCTATACCTCTTTTGGAAGTGCTTGGCGCGAAGCTGACGACCAGAGTAAACGTATCAATGTCAACGCCTATTATCTCTATACACCGGACTCTAAATACTTAGCATTTAGTAAATTCGATGTTGATTACCAAAAAACAGATTTAGCCGCTGTTAACTATAAAGGCCTACGGCACTGGCGAACAAATGAGAAACAATTGGGTGAAGTTTTCGATCGTCGAATGAAAACTGAATTTAAACGTGCCTCTGCTGAGTTAGAAAGTATGCCGTTTAATTGGGGAGGCGAACATGTTTTATCTTTTAAAACATATGCTAGTGAACGGGTATTTAGAAATATTAACCATGACACCAATGAATATGGATTGGACGAATGGTATACCATTCAACGACCTGTAAAAACCAAAATGTACGGAGCGTCATTAAAAGATCAAATCACATGGCGTCCTCATTTCGAAAGCGGTTGGAAACCAATATTTTCTGCCAATATTGGCACTCGTTACGATTACGCCAAACTTTCGCCAAAAGGTTTAAATGCACCTTGTAGCAAAGCTTGTTTAGCTGAAGGTGAACCTGCACAAAGTAGTTTCTCAAATTGGAGTGGTTTTCTTGGTCTAGATATCCAAACAACAGATACTTGGAAATTTGGTTATCAACTCAGTACAGGCTATCGAATTCCTACTGCCACAGAGTTGTATTTCAGCTTTACCAATGCATATGGCACATGGAAATCTAATCCTGGATTGAAGTCAGAGCGTAGTGTCAATCATACTCTTTTTGCTAAAGCACAAAATGAAAAAGGTATGCTTGATATTAATCTATATCAGACCCGTTATCGGAATTTCTTATTTGAACAAGAAAGTATTATTGAACAAACTCAGTATGGACGGACTTACCAAACACCAATGCAGCAGATGGTCAATGTTGATAATGCTCGAGTAACCGGTATTGAGGTAAAAGGAAACCTCAATTTGGATACGGTTCTTCCAGCACCTAAAGGTTTAAAACTATATGGTGCATTGGGTTATAGCAAAGGCAAATTATCAAATTCAACCAACCTGCTTTCAATTCAACCACTAAAAGCGGTTTTAGGGCTTGATTATGAAGATCCGGATGGTAAATGGGGAATCTTTAGCAGACTAACCTACTTAGGCGGTAAAAAAGCAAAAGATGCCAAAACCCTTGAAATTAACAAGCGTTGTCTAGTATGGACTTATGACCCTTGGTTCGGTAGAGACATTTGTTCAAAAGAAGAGTTATATCAATCTGTAGATAACTATAAATACCTTAATAAATCTGCCTACGTATTCGATTTATTCGGTTTTTATAAAGTCACAAAAGATATTACATTAAGAGCAGGTGTGTATAACCTATTTAATGAAAAATATCATACTTGGGACGCATTACGTGGCATCAATGCACATAGCACCACAAATAATATTGATGAAAAAGGATTGGGTCTTGAACGCTACTACGCGCCAGGACGTAATTATTCCGCATCAATTGAAATCCGTTTCTAATCCATAACCTTAATAAAAAAGTAGACCGCCTTAAAATGGCGGTCTACTTTTTATCTTTAAGACTAGTAGCTTGAGTTAATCAAAACTTCTTCACCGTAACCACCTAGAGTTGGCATTGGCTGATAAGTCGAATTAGCTGCGCGCATTAAACGAATGCCACGAATTCCTGCTTCTTTAGCCGCTAAGATATCATCATCACTATCTCCGTAGTGAATGGTCACTTTGTGTTCAATAATTGCCGGTGTTTTATTGTATTTCGTTGTGCGATCACGTCCGCCCATAAATTCAACTGGATGAATATCTTTGATATTAAAGTTTTTTTGTAAAACTGGTGTCACACCATCTTTATTACCCGCAGTACGGCCAGTAATAAAGTAAATTTGGTCGCCACGTTCTTGGTGCATATTAATTAAGTCCACAGCAATTTGTTTTGGAATAGAATATTCATCACAACCGGCATTTACTTCATTCCAGAAGTCTTGATTTTTTAAGTAATCCTGTTTTCCTGGTGAATACTTTTGTTGTCCATGGAAGAAACAAGCACTAGTAAACATAACGGTATCATCGATATCAAAGCTCACGTTAATTGGAGCTTTACCTTCTAATTCCTGCTTCAATTGAGCAACAGAAATCCAATGAATTGGTTGCTCCACCAACATTTCACGAGCATTCGTACCTGGTTGTGTATAAGGCTCAGTTTTTGCAGCAAAGGCGGTAGAAAGTGAAAAGCCTAAGATTAATGAAAGGGAAAGTTGAGTTAGTTTTTTCATGTTATGTCCTTAACGGGTTAATAAATCGCGCAAAATCTTAATTCTGCTTATCATAAAAATCAACATTCAAATTTCATAAGTGAACTTTTCTTAACCAACCTCTGTCTTAATAGCGGCCATCACGATTGATGGCCTTCTATTTTACACGGAGAGATCCTATGAAATTTATGACAAAAACACTCGCTATTTTAATGACAATCGTTGCTGTTGCCGGCTGTGAAAACATGAGTCGCAGCCAGAAAAATACCGCGGTTGGTGCTGCTATCGGTGGTACTGCCGGTTATATGCTCGGCGGTAATGCTGCAACAACTCTTGGCGGAGCTGCGCTTGGAGGTGTTATCGGTAGCCAGGTTCATAGATAATTTCTTTTCAATAAACCGCATTTATTATAATGCGGTTTATTTTTGGGTAATTCTCGAAGCAGAATTAATTAACCAAGAAAATTTCACCTTAACGTAGTAAACTAAGTAAAGTTTACTTTAAGGAGAATCCCATGAAACCCTATCTTATAGCCCCCTCAATACTTTCTGCGAATTTAGCCTGCTTAGGCGACGATGTGAAAAATGTGCTTAATGCTGGTGCTGATGTGATTCACTTTGATGTCATGGATAACCACTATGTTCCAAACTTAACATTTGGTCCTGCAGTTTGTCAGGCATTACGTGATTATGGGATCCAAGCGCCTATTGATGTGCACTTGATGGTAAAACCCGTTGATCGCATTATTCCCGATTTTGCTAAAGCCGGAGCTAATTACATCACATTTCATCCTGAAGCTTCTGAACATATTGATCGTTCATTACAGCTTATTCGCGATCATGGCTGTAAAGCCGGATTAGTGTTTAATCCAGCCACTCCTCTTAGTTATTTAGATTATGTCTTAGATAAAGTGGATGTCATTTTACTCATGTCGGTGAACCCTGGATTTGGTGGACAATCATTTATTCCATCTACATTAAATAAATTACGTCAAGCGCGTCGCTTAATTGATGAAAGCGGTTTAGATATACGTTTAGAAATTGATGGCGGCGTAAAAGTAGACAATATTGCTGAAATTGCTGCAGCCGGTGCGGACATGTTTGTTGCTGGCTCTGCTATTTTTGGCAAAACAGACTATAAACAAATTATTGATAAAATGCGTTCTGAACTCTCATCTATAAAATAAGGTTGTATAATGAAAACTCAATTTAAATTAATTGGATTCGATCTGGACGGCACACTAGTAAACAGTCTTCCAGATTTAGCACTATCTGTAAATTCAGCATTAGCTGATCTTGGATTACCTCAAGCATCTGAGGAGTTGGTGCTGACTTGGATTGGCAATGGCGCCCCAGTGTTAATTGCCCGCGCATTAGATTGGGCAAAAGTTCAAACCGGTAGAGAACTCAGTGAAGCTAAAATTGAGCAAGTTAAAGAACGTTTCCATTTCCACTATGCCGAAAATCTTTGCAATATCAGTCGACTATATCCAAATGTAAAAGAAACACTCCAATATTTAAAAGAACAAGGTTACTTATTGGCTGTTGTAACAAACAAACCAACCCGACATGTTTTACCGGTATTAGAAGCATTCGGAATCGAATCATTTTTTAGTGAAATGCTAGGGGGGCAATCTCTACCTGCTATTAAGCCACACCCTGGCCCGCTCTACTATCTATGTGGAAAATTCGGACTAGAACCTCGTCAAATTCTATTTGTTGGTGATTCGAAAAACGATATCCTAGCAGCCCATTCTGCGGGATGCGCTGTCGTTGGTCTAACTTATGGTTACAACTACAATATTCCGATAGCAGAATCGAATCCAGACTGGGTTTTTGAAGATTTTGCCCAACTAAAAAATATTTTATAGCTACACTTGAATACTAAAAGCCTATCCTCACTAGATAGGCTTTTTATTTGAAATAATAAAAAACCCGCTATAAAAGCGGGTTAAATATTTATAGTACTAAATTATTCAGCTGCAGCTTCAGCTACTTCTGGGCGATCAACTAACTCAATGTAAGCCATTGGTGCGTTATCACCAGCACGGAAACCACATTTAAGAATACGGGTGTAACCACCAGCACGCTGAGCAAAACGTGGACCTAATTCATTGAATAATTTCGCAACAGTTTCAATGTTACGAGTACGAGCGAATGCTAAACGACGGTTAGCTACGCTATCTTCTTTTGCTAATGTAATCAACGGTTCAACTACACGACGTAATTCTTTAGCCTTAGGCAAAGTAGTCTTGATGATTTCATGACTAACTAACGCGCTAGCTAAATTACGAAACATCGCTTGGCGATGACTGCTATTACGGTTTAATTGACGACCACTCTTACGATGACGCATGATCCTATCCTTTTCAGAAAATCTTAACCTATGCCAAATTAGTCTTCAGCAATACTTGCTGGAGGCCAATTTTCGAGGCGCATACCAAGTGATAAACCACGAGATGCGAGCACATCCTTAATCTCTGTAAGTGATTTCTTACCAAGATTAGGTGTTTTTAATAGCTCAACTTCCGTACGTTGTACTAAATCACCGATATAGTGAATTGTTTCTGCTTTCAAGCAGTTAGCAGAACGAACTGTCAACTCTAAATCATCAACAGGGCGAAGAAGAATTGGATCAAATTCCGGTTTTTCTTCTTTAACTTCCGGCTGACGAACATCACGTAAATCAACGAATGCATCGAGTTGTTCAGCTAAAATTGTTGCTGCGCGACGAATTGCCTCTTCCGGCTCTAATGTACCGTTAGTCTCTAACTCAATTACCAACTTATCTAAGTCAGTACGCTGTTCAACACGTGCAGCCTCAACATTATAGGCAATACGGTCTACGGGACTATAACATGCATCAACCAATAAACGACCAATTGGACGATCTTCGCTCTGCAATTGTGAGCGTGAAGATGCCGGCACATACCCTCTGCCACGTTGAACACGAATACGCATACTAATAGATGCGTTTTCATCTGTTAAGTGGCAAATCACATGGGAAGGATTAACAATTTCAACATCACCATCATGGGTAATGTCCGCTGCAACAACAGGGCCAATTCCAGATTTATTTAGAGTAAGAATAACATCATCTTTATTCTGTACTTTAACCGCTAGACCTTTAAGGTTTAAAAGAACTTCAAGAATATCCTCTTGAACGCCTTCCTTACTACTATATTCGTGTAATACGCCATCAATTTCTACTTCAGTCACAGCACAACCTGGCATTGAAGATAGAAGGATACGACGTAATGCATTACCTAGAGTATGGCCAAAACCACGCTCTAACGGTTCTAAGATCACCTTAGCATGAGTCGAGCTAATTTGCTCAATATCTACTAAGCGTGGTTTTAAAAATTCTGTAACAGAACCCTGCATTTTATCCTCTCTTTACTTTTAAGCTTAACTATTATTTAGAGTAAAGCTCAACGATCAGATGTTCGTTAATGTCTGCTGATAAATCAGAACGTTCAGGAACACGTTTGAACACACCTTCCATTTTTGCAGAATCAACTTCTAACCAAGTTGGTTTTTCTCTTTGCTCTGCCAATTCTAACGATGCCTTAATACGTGCTTGCTTTTTAGATTTCTCACGAACAGCAACTACATCATTTACAGAAACTTGGAAAGATGGAATGTTTACAACACGGCCATTTACAACAATAGCTTTATGGCTCACTAACTGACGAGCCTCTGCGCGAGTTGCAGCAAATCCCATGCGATAAACAACGTTATCCAATCTACCTTCTAATAATACTAATAAATTCTCACCAGTATTACCTTTTAAACGGTTTGCCTCTTTATAATAGTTACGGAATTGACGCTCTAAGATACCATAGATACGACGAACTTTTTGTTTTTCACGTAATTGACTACCATAATCAGACAAACGCGGTTTACGAGCACCGTGTTGACCTGGTGCTGTATCAATTTTACATTTTGAATCAATCGCACGCACACCTGATTTAAGGAATAAATCAGTGCCTTCACGACGGCTGAGCTTGAGTTTAGGGCCCAAATATCTTGCCATTTTCTTTCTCCAACTATCCTATTACGCCATTAAACACGACGTTTTTTCGGTGGACGACAACCGTTATGAGGAATCGGAGTCACATCAGTGATGTTCGTGATACGGAAACCCGCCGCATTTAATGCACGAATTGTCGATTCACGACCTGGACCCGGACCTTTAACCATAACTTCCAAGTTCTTTAAGCCAAATTCTTTAACGATTTCAGCACAACGTTCTGCAGCAACTTGAGCTGCAAATGGAGTTGATTTACGAGAACCACGGAAACCTGAACCACCTGCTGTAGCCCAAGCTAAAGCATTACCTTGGCGATCAGTAATGGTAACGATTGTATTATTGAAAGATGCGTGAATATGTGCTACGCCATCTACAACTTGTTTTTTTACACGTTTACGTGCACGAACTGGTGTTTTAGCCATTCTTTATTTACCCCGACTATTTTCTGATCGGCTTACGTGGACCCTTACGGGTACGCGCATTAGTTTTAGTACGTTGACCACGTACCGGTAAACTACGACGATGACGTAAACCACGATAACAACCTAAGTCTAAAAGACGTTTGATGTTTAGTGTTACTTCACGACGTAAATCACCCTCAACGGTAAATTTACCAACTTCGTCACGCAGTTTGTCAATCTGCTCTTCAGACAATTCGCTGATCTTAACATCTTCAGCAATCCCCGCAGCAGCACAAATGCTTTTAGAACGAGTCTTACCGATACCGTAAATTGCAGTTAAAGCGATTACAGCGTGTTTGTGATCAGGAATGTTAATGCCTGCAATACGGGCCACTATGCACTCCTATTAATTTAACTTATTGATATTCTGATCTTGAAAAGCCCGTTTTCAGGATACTCAAACAGAATATCAAGGACATAAATGAGTCGAGCAGTATAACTGCTCAACCGGTTCTTTGCAAGAAGAAATGTTAATTAACCTTGACGTTGTTTATGCTTAGGGTCGCTACACAATACGCGAACAACACCTTCACGTTTCACAATTTTACAGTTACGACACATCTTCTTAACGGAAGCACGAACTTTCATTGCTTATCCTTTTTTACTAAAATGAACAATTACTGTCCAAAACCTTTAAGGTTTGCTTTTTTTAACGCAGATTCATATTGAGACGACATCAAGTGACTCTGTACCTGCACGATAAAATCCATAATTACAACAACAACAATCAGTAACGATGTCCCACCAAAGTAGAACTTAACGTCCCATGCTGAAGTCATAATATAAGGAACTAAACATACAAACGTTACGTAAAGACCGCCAATTAAAGTTAAGCGAGTCATTACCTTGTCAATATAACGAGATGTTTGTTCACCTGGTCTAATTCCAGGGATAAATGCACCAGATTTTTTTAGATTATCTGCTGTATCACGCGGATTATACTGCATTGCAGTGTAGAAAAAGCTAAAGAAAATAATCGCAATCGCATAAACAAGAAGATATAAAGGTTGTCCTGGATTCAACAACATGGATAAGCTGTTTAACCATTCAAACTTATCATTCTGCCCAAACCATTGTGTTAATGTTGCTGGAAATAAAATAATGCTTGAAGCAAAAATTGCCGGCATTACGTTCGCCATATTGACCTTTAATGGTAAATGAGTCGAATGACCACCTAGAATCTGACGTCCTTGTTGACGCTTAGCATATTCTACACGAATTCTACGTTGCCCACGTTCAACGAAGACAACAAAGTAAGTTACTGCAAAAACAATAGCTGCGATGAGTAGAAGAACTAAAGGATGCATTTGCCCTTGACGAGCTTGCTCAATTGTTTCAATAATTGCGTGTGGCAATCCTGCAACAATACCACCAAAAACAAGAATTGAAATACCGTTACCAATACCTCTTTCAGTTATTTGCTCACCAAGCCACATTAGGAACATAGTCCCAGTAACAAGGCTCACTACTGCAGTGAAGTAAAAAGTAAAGCCAATATTTGGAACCAACTGTGGCAACATATTTGGCAAACCAGTGGAAATAGCAATAGCCTGAATAGTCGCAAATACTACCGTTGCATAACGAGTATACTTAGTAATTTTACGCTGCCCCGCTGCTCCTTCCTTTTTCAATTCTGCTAAAGCAGGTGAGACCGTAGCAAGCAATTGGATCACGATAGATGCCGAAATATAAGGCATAATACCTAGTGCCAAAATGGATGCACGGCTCAATGCACCACCAGAGAACATATTTAGCATGTCAATGATGGTGCCTTTTTGTTGTTCAACTAATTGAGCTAGCACGGCCGCATCAATACCAGGAAGCGGGATGAAAGAACCAATACGATAAACAATTAGTGCACCTAAGACAAAGAGCAATCTATTTCTTAGCTCACTCGTACCACTATTAGTACTTCTGCTTTGATAACCTGGTTGTTTAGCCATTTGCTAATTATTCCTCAACTGAACCACCAGCAGCTTCGATTGCTGCTTTGGCACCTTTAGTTACACGCAAACCACGTACAGTAACTGCAGACTTCACTTCGCCAGCTAAAATAACTTTAGCGAATTGAATATCCTTAGTTAAGATATTTGCAGCTTTTAATGTATCCAAAGTGACAACATTTCCTTCAACTTTTGTTAATTCGTTTAAACGAACTTCTGCTGTAACTGCAGATTTCATTGAAGTGAAACCAAATTTTGGTAAACGACGATACAATGGCATTTGACCACCCTCGAAACCACGACGAACACCGCCGCCAGTACGAGATTTTTGGCCTTTGTGACCACGACCACCAGTTTTTCCTAAACCTGAACCAATACCACGACCAAGGCGTTTTGCATTGTGCTTAGCACCTTCAGCCGGAGATAGAGTATTTAAACGCATTCTCTTACTCCTCCACTTTAACCATGTATGAAACTTGGTTAATCATACCACGTACTGCTGGAGTATCGATTAACTCAACAGTATGGTGCATATGGCGAAGACCAAGACCACGCAAGGTAGCTTTATGCTTTGGTAAACGAGCAATTGAGCTACGAACTTGAGTTACTTTAATAGTTTTAGCCATTATCAATTACCCCAAAATTTCATCAACGGTTTTACCACGTTTAGCAGCAACCATTTCAGGTGATTTCATTTTTGCTAATGCATCAATAGTTGCACGAACAACGTTAATTGGGTTGGTTGAACCATACGCTTTAGAAAGAACGTTACGCACACCTGCGACCTCTAAAACAGCACGCATTGCACCACCAGCGATGATACCTGTACCTTCACTAGCTGGCTGCATGAATACACGAGAACCTGTGTGAACGCCTTTCACAGGATGCTGTAAAGTACCCTCATTTAAAGCGACATTAATCATATTACGACGTGCTTTTTCCATTGCTTTTTGGATCGCTGCTGGAACCTCACGCGCTTTACCATAACCAAAACCTACACGACCGTTACCATCACCTACTACGGTTAACGCAGTAAAGCTCATAATACGACCACCTTTTACGGTTTTTGATACACGGTTTACTGCGATTAGCTTCTCTTGCAGTTCACCAACTTGTTTTTCGATGTTTGACATCTCAATTTACCTCATTAGATTAGAACTGTAGACCAGCTTCACGTGCAGCGTCCGCTAAAACTTGGACACGACCATGATATTTAAAACCGGAACGGTCGAAGGCAACATCTTTGATGCCTTTCTCTAATGCACGCTCAGCAACAGCTTTACCAACTGCAGCGGCAGCATCTTTATTACCGGTATATTTAACTTGCTCACGAATTGCTTTTTCAACAGTTGAAGCAGCGGCAAGCACTTCTGAACCGTTTGGTGCAATAACTTGTGCGTAAATATGACGCGGAGTACGGTGAATAACTAAACGCGTTACTCCCTGCTCTCTCATCATATGACGTGCACGAGCTGCACGACGGATACGAGCTGATTTCTTATCCATAGTGTTACCTTAATTATTTCTTCTTAGCCTCTTTGATACGTACCACTTCATCAGAGTAACGTACCCCTTTACCTTTATAAGGTTCAGGACGGCGATAAGCACGAATATCTGCTGCAACTTGACCAATTAACTGCTTGTCTGCACCTTTTAAAACAATTTCTGTTTGTGAAGGGCATTCAGCAGTAATACCTGCTGGTAAAGTGTGCTCCACAGGGTGAGAATAGCCTAAGCTTAATGCAACTACATTGCCTTTAACTTGAGCTCTGTAACCAACACCCACTAGTTGTAACTTCTTAGTGAAGCCTTCAGTAACACCGATGACCATTGCATTAACTAATGCACGAGCTGTACCCGATTGCGCATTCGCTTCAACAAAACCTTCACGTGGAGTGAAAGTAAATTGACCATTATCTTGTTTAACTTCAACTGAGTTATGAATTGTGCGAGATAACTCGCCATTTTTACCTTTTACTGTTAATAGCTGACCGTCGAGTTTAACTTCAACGCCGGCAGGAATACTAACAGGTGCCTTTGCAACACGAGACATTTTCCTACCCCTCTATTAAGCTACATAACAGATGATCTCACCGCCTAAGCCCGCTTGACGAGCTGCACGGTCAGTCATAACACCTTTAGATGTAGAAATTACAGCAACACCTAAACCACCCATAACTTTTGGTAATTCATCTTTACGTTTGTAAATACGAAGACCAGGACGGCTTACACGTTGAATGCTTTCTACAACCGGTTTGCCTTGGAAATATTTTAAAGTAATTTCCAATTCAGGTTTTGCACCTTCTAAAACTTTAACGCTTTCGATATAACCTTCAGCAGCTAATACGTTGGCAATTGCCACTTTTAGCTTGGAAGAAGGCATATTGATTGCAACTTTGTTCGCAGCTTGACCGTTACGAATACGGGTCAACATATCTGCGATTGGATCTTGCATACTCATTGTACTTTTTCTCCGATTCCAAAATAAAGCGGTATATTACCAACTTGCTTTCTTAAGACCCGGGATTTCACCGCGCATAGCAGCTTCACGAACCTTAATACGGCTTAGACCAAACTTACGTAAAACGCCGTGAGGACGTCCAGTTTGGCGGCAACGGTTACGTTGACGACTTGGGCTAGAATCACGTGGTAAAGTTTGTAACTTTAACACAGCATTCCAACGGTCTTCGTCAGAGGCATTGACATCAGAAATGATTTTCTTTAATTCTGCGCGTTTAGCGAAGAATTTTTCAGCCAATTTAACGCGTTTTACATCGCGTGCTTTCATTGATTGTTTTGCCATTATAACCTGCCTTATTTACGGAATGGGAAATTAAAGGCAGCAAGTAGTGCTTGACCTTCTTCATCATTCTTAGCAGTAGTTGTGATAGTGATATCTAAACCACGTACACGATCTACTTTATCGTAATCGATTTCAGGGAAGATGATTTGTTCACGCACACCCATGCTGTAGTTACCACGACCATCAAATGATTTCGCACTTAAACCGCGGAAGTCACGAATACGTGGAACAGCAATTGTAATTAAACGTTCAAAGAACTCCCACATACGCTCACCGCGTAGTGTTACTTTACAACCGATTGGATATCCCTGACGGATTTTAAAGCCAGCAACAGATTTACGAGCTTTAGTTACTAAAGGTTTTTGACCGCTAATTGCTGCTAAATCCGCTACTGCGTTGTCTAGCAATTTTTTATCGGTCAATGCTTCACCCACACCCATGTTCAGGGTAATCTTTTCGATTCGTGGGACTTGCATGACAGATTTGTAGCCGAATTTATTTTTTAATTCGCTTACTACTTGATCTCTGTAGTAATCATGCAGTTTCGCCATCGCATTACTCCAGTTTGTTAGATAATTTCATTGTTAGATTTGAAGAAACGTACTTTTTTACCGTCTTCGAATCTAAAACCTACACGGTCAGCTTTGTTTGTTTTTGGATTGAAAATCGCAATATTAGAAGCATCAATAGCAGCTTCTTTTTTCACTAAACCACCAGCTTTGCCTAAAGCAGGAACCGGTTTCTCATGTTTAGTAATAATGTTGACACCTTCAACAAACACTTTACCGTTTGGTAACACTTTAGTTACCTTGCCACGCTTGCCTTTATCTTTACCGGCAAGTACGATTACTTCATCGTTTTGACGAATTTTTGCAGCCATTTCTCACTTCTCCTTACAGTACTTCTGGTGCCAAAGAAATGATCTTCATGAATTTCTCAGAACGAAGTTCACGAGTCACCGGTCCAAAAATACGAGTACCGATTGGTTGCTCTGTGTTATTGTTTAAAATTACACAAGCGTTACCATCGAAGCGAATGACTGATCCGTCTGGGCGACGTACACCCTTCTTGGTGCGCACAACAACTGCTTTTAACACATCACCTTTTTTAACTTTACCGCGAGGAATTGCTTCTTTCACAGTAACTTTGATGATATCACCAATAGCAGCATAACGACGGTGCGATCCACCTAGAACCTTGATACACATTACGCTGCGAGCACCAGAGTTATCGGCAACATCCAGCATAGTCTGTTCTTGGATCATATTTTATGCTCCGTTAAGTTAATAATACACCCTTGCGGGACGAACCTACCCTTACCACCCGAGTGGATGGCGGATAGGTGGCGGAGTCTACCAAAATTAAACCCTAAAAGCAAAAAGTTTTTACACCCATCTTTTAAAGGCATAAAAAAGCGGCTGCAATGTCGCCGAATTTCTTCAATACATCGCAGCCGCCTTCATTGAAAAGGAAAATCTATTTATCCACTTCAATATGTCGTTTATTTAATGGTTGTAACGGACGGTTATTTTGTCCAAAAATTTTATTGAAAGCACTAATTTGTGCTTTATCCGCCTGAATAGGTTGTTGGAAAATCCGCCATGCCACATTTTCGCTACAAGGAGGGGTCGTCAATGAACCAGTTAAACGGAAACGGGTCATATCTTTAGGGAATAAGTTGCCAACTTCAAATGGTTGCGCTAGCGCCTCTTTCTCACCTTTTGCCAATGGTTTTGCTACGAGCTGAGCCAATAATGGATTGGCTTCACCTTCTTCCACCATAACGGCTAAGACTGCCAAAGATTTATCCTCTGCCTGATGCACGAAATGGATTTCTAATGGGTAGTGTTGCCCTTTAACAGTATGCTCGCTCGGTGTATGGAAATGGAATTGTTTCAATACATAAACCTTGTCGTTCAAACTAATAGTGGGCGCTTTACCGGTGACATTCGCCTGCAATGTATGGCCATTATTTTCCAACGTAAACGTTGTTGCAAAATACTCCATTTTTAACGGCTCGGTCAGCGCTTTCGAATCACTCGGTTCGATATTTACCGGTGATTGGTTCTGTCCCAACTTACAGGTTTGATATTCAGCCTGTAAATCTCCCCAATGCTCAGGACTTTCGTTTCCAGCATAAGACCAATGTGCTTGTCCTTCCGCTTGAACCTGCGAGCTAAGCGCCAATACAGTGGCAGAAACAAGTAACCGTAATTTCATGTTGCGTCCTCATTTGTTGTGAATGGAGTCGCCATCTTACTGTACCCGTCTAAAAGAATGCTGATCTTGGTCAATATTTGTCGCGTTGTCTCAAAGAGTTACTTGGAAGGCTATTTTCTTGCGCGTTAAAACGCCCCTTAAAAATAAAACTTTTCACGAAAACACATTGTAAGTTATTGATTTTATTAGAATTGATTTAAAAAGTAATTTATAGATATAAAAAATGCCGCGATTGCGGCATTTCTTGTTTAACGGAATGGTTGGTCCAGTGGAACTTCCGGATCCGGCTGACCAGTAATACGATTACGTAAATCACGGCGGATAAGCTCAATGGTCCAGAACCAGAAAATATGACCGACTAATTCGGAAATATGTTCATATAATGGCCAGTCTGCAACCGGTGGAGTTAAACCCAATAGAGGGAACGTGATGTAGTGCACCGCAATGTCTGCCAACAAACCGGCACCAATACCTTGCCAGAATTTAATTTTTGGAAAACGCTCAGCCACCAAGCAATAACCGATAGCAAACACTAAAGAGAAAGTAATATGTGTCACTCCAATCCAGTCAAATCCGTGATCAGCAAAGGTGAATGCTGCTTGGGTCGGATCGATACCCAAATAGTCACGTAAGAAAACATGTGGTGGATTCAAGAAGGCACGAGAACAAACCGCTAAAATCTGATCTTGGGTTAAACCGCTGACATCCACTTTACAGGCTGCAGCAAAAAAGTCGATTGGACTACGTGGTGGAAATGGATGCTCAGCACCCCATTTAACAAAAGCAGAGATAAGCCCTGCGATGATACCTACAAGAATCGCTACACCATAACGACGACGATTCGCAGGAGTTTGTTGAAAAATACCTGACATATATTTGCTCCGAAATATCAAAATATTAACCGCAGCAACTGCCCTGCTGCGGTTCCCGTTTTGCCTTATGCAAAACACATTCAAATTGTTAAGTAATTCAGCACATTCGTCAAGTATTTATACTTGTCCCCACCAAAAAGACATAAAAAAATGCGGTTATTACTAACCGCATTTTGTTTATCTCACAGCAATTAAAGTTTAGCCGAAAGCATGGTTTCCAATTTCTCTTGGTCAATGGCAAACTTGCGAATCCCTTCCGCTAATTTTTCCACCGCCATTGGGTCACTGTTGTGTTCCCAATAGAACTCTGCTTCGGTTAATGGTTGCGGTTTCGCTTGAACTGTACCTTGGAAATCTAATTTGCGAACTAAGGCACCGCTATTATCTTGCAATTCTTTCAATAATGCAGGAGCAATAGTCAAACGATCACAACCAGCCAACTCGGTAATTTCACCAACATTACGGAAGCTAGCCCCCATCACCACTGTTTTATAACCATATTGTTTATAGTAATTGTAGATTTTACTTACTGAAATCACACCCGGATCTTCCGCTGGTGCATAGTCTTTTTTATCGGTATTCGCTTTATACCAGTCTAAAATACGGCCAACAAATGGTGAGATCAAATAAACACCGGCTTCAGCACAAGCACGTGCCTGCGCTTCAGAGAACAATAAGGTCAGGTTACAGTTGATACCTTCTTTCTCTAAGATTTCCGCCGCACGAATACCTTGCCAAGTTGAAGCGATTTTAATCAAAATACGATCATTGGCGATACCTGCAGCATTATAGAGTGCGATTAATTTACGCGCTTTCTCTACTGTGGCTTGTGTGTTATAGGAAAGACGGGCATCCACTTCGGTAGAAATACGTCCCGGTACGATTTTCAAAATTTCTAAACCGATATTCACGGCCAATTTATCTTCTGCATCAATAAGCTGTTGAGCTTTGTCGGCACTTTGAGCTTTCGCGTAAGCCACTGCTTCATCAATCAATGGTGCGTATTGTGGTAATGCCGACGCACTTAAAATTAACGATGGATTGGTTGTGGCATCTTGCGGTTGATATTTTTTGATAGCATCAATATCGCCGGTATCGGCTACCACGACGGTCATACTGCGCAATGCATCCAATTGAGTAGTCATTTTTGCTCCTTGTATGTTGATATTCATTATGGAATTCCGCTAACAATAGCACAGTTCTACCAATTTAGGATAAAAACCATAGAAAATGTTCTAATCGACTGGGCTCATAGCATTAACCAATACAACTACATCTTTAAACCAACCATAATAAAATCAATAACTTACACTCTGTTTTAGTAAAAACTTCGATTTTCATAGGGGCGTAAAAAAACAAAACCCGAGCACTTGCCCGGGGTTTGTTGATTAGGATTGCGATTATTCCGCATCATCCGCCATATTCAGCATTTCTGCCAAATTGCTGGTGGCATCATCGGCACTCATCACGAACTCATCGGCAATTGCCTGTTCATCATCTTCCGATAATTTCACGACAACATCGTCAACCAAACGGTTTTTGTGACGATTTTGGTGATACGCAAAACCGGTACCGGCTGGAATTAAACGACCAACGATAACGTTCTCTTTCAAACCACGCAATTCATCGCGTTTACCTGCCACAGCGGCTTCAGTAAGCACGCGAGTGGTTTCTTGGAACGATGCCGCAGAAATGAAGGATTCTGTTGCCAAGGACGCTTTGGTAATACCAAGTAATTCACGTTCGAACTCAACTGGTGGTTTACCTTCCGCTTCACGTTTACGGTTAACAATTTTCACGCGAGCCACTTCAACTTGTTCCCCTTCGAGGAATTCGCTGTCATAAGCTTTGGTGATCACCGCTTTCCGTAACATTTGACGAACAATCACTTCAATGTGCTTATCGTTAATTTTTACCCCTTGTAAGCGGTAAACTTCTTGCACTTCGTTCACGATATATTCAGTTACCGCGCGTACACCACGTAAGCGTAAGATATCATGTGGTGTCTCAGCACCATCAGAAATCACATCACCACGTTGTACCATCTCGCCTTCAAATACGTTGAGCTGACGCCATTTTGGAATCATTTCTTCGTAGGTTTCACCCTCAGTTGGAGTGATTAATAAACGGCGTTTACCTTTGGTCTCTTTACCGAAGGATACGATACCGGAAATTTCTGCCAAGATTGCAGGTTCTTTCGGCTTACGAGCTTCGAATAAATCAGCAACGCGCGGAAGACCACCGGTAATATCTTTAGTACCCACAGATTCTTGTGGAATACGAGCAAGCGGTTCACCCACTTTTACTTCTGCACCATCATCTAAGCTTACGATTGCTTTACCCGGTAAGAAGTATTGTGCGATAACATCGGTTTCAGGTAAGAAAATATCGTTACCTTTGGCATCTACTAGTTTGATGGTTGGACGTAAATCTTTACCTGCGGTTGCACGTTCACCCACATCTTGTACCACAATAGAAGAAAGACCGGTTAATTCATCAGTTTGACGAGTTACGGTTAAACCATCCACGATATCTACAAATTTCACAAAACCGGAAACTTCAGAGACTACCGGCATGGTATGTGGATCCCAGTTTGCAACAGTTTCACCTGCTGCCACTTCTTGACCGTCAGCTTTATTTAACACCGTACCATAAGGCACTTTATAGTGTTCTTTCGTACGACCAAACGCATCAGTAACGGTTAATTCAGTATTACGGGAAGTTAACACTAATTTACCTTCATCGTTAGTCACGAATTTCGCATTAACGAGGTGTAAAGTACCGTTGTTTTTAATTTGTACGCTAGATTCTTTCGCTGCTGCGGAAGCCGCACCACCGATATGGAACGTACGCATGGTTAACTGTGTACCTGGCTCACCGATAGATTGCGCAGCGATAACCCCTACAGCTTCACCTTGGTTAATCAGGTGACCGCGCGCCAAGTCACGACCATAACATTTCGCACACACACCAAAGTCGGTATCACAGGTTACAACAGAACGGACTTTCACGCTGTCTACGGAGTTAGCATCTAACACATCACAAAGTTTTTCATCTAGTAAAGTGTTACGGGCGATTAATACTTCTTCCGTACCTGGTTTATAGATGTCTTCTGCAGCGACACGACCTAACACTAATTCGCGCAATGGCACTTTCTCATCGCCACCTTCAATTAATGGGGTCACCACTAAGCCTTCGTGTGTACCACAGTCGTCTTCAACAATCACCAAGTCTTGGGCAACATCCACTAAACGACGGGTTAAGTAACCGGAGTTCGCTGTTTTTAATGCAGTATCCGCTAAACCTTTACGCGCACCGTGGGTTGAAATAAAGTACTGAAGTACGTTCAAACCTTCACGGAAGTTTGCAGTAATTGGAGTTTCGATGATCGAACCATCCGGACGAGCCATCAAGCCACGCATACCCGCTAACTGACGAATCTGTGCTGCAGAACCCCGCGCACCAGAATCCGCCATCATAAAGATACTGTTGAAAGACGCTTGTTTTTCCGAGTTACCTTCACGATTGATGACTTCTTCTTGAGACAAGTTTTCCATCATCGCTTTTGCTACACGTTCATTTGCTGCAGCCCAAATATCGATCACTTTGTTATAGCGTTCGCCTGCAGTCACAAGACCGGATTGGAATTGTTCTTGAATTTCGGCAACTTCGGCTTCCGCAGCAGAAATAATTTCGTATTTCTTCTCTGGAATAACCATATCGTCGATACCTACAGAAGAACCTGAACGAGCCGCATAAGCAAAACCGGTATACATAATATGGTCAGCAAACATTACCGCTTCTTTCAAACCTAAACGACGGTATGCTTCGTTGATGAGTTTAGAAATCGCTTTTTTACCTAATGTTTGGTTGAACAATGAATAAGGCATACCTTTTGGTGCGATCATCCAAAGAATAGCACGACCGATAGTGGTATCAGTTAATGTGGTTTTCTCTTCGAATCCGCCAGCTTCATTTTTCACATATTCGGTAATACGTACTTTAACGCGAGAATGCAATTCTGCTTCACCTGTGCGATATGCTTTTTCAGCTTCGCGAGGATCTTGCAATAACATGCCTTCGCCTTTACCGTTTACTTTTTCGCGGGTCATATAGTAAAGACCCAACACCACGTCTTGTGATGGAACGATAATAGGATCACCGTTTGCTGGTGAAAGTACGTTATTGGTTGACATCATTAACGCACGAGCTTCTAACTGAGCTTCAAGGGTTAATGGTACGTGAACCGCCATTTGGTCACCATCGAAGTCCGCATTGAACGCCGCACAAACGAGTGGGTGTAATTGGATTGCTTTACCTTCGATTAAAAGAGGTTCAAATGCTTGAATACCCAAACGGTGAAGTGTTGGTGCACGGTTCAATAGAATTGGGTGCTCACGAATAACTTCTGCCAAGATATCCCAAACGATCGCGTCTTCACGCTCAACCATTTTCTTAGCCGCTTTGATGGTTGTTGCATAACCACGGCTTTCTAATTTTGCGTAGATAAACGGACGGAATAATTCCAATGCCATTTTCTTCGGTAAACCACATTGGTGTAAGTGCAAGTATGGACCTACAGTGATTACGGAACGGCCTGAATAGTCAACACGTTTACCTAATAAGTTTTGACGGAAACGACCTTGTTTACCTTTGATCATATCCGCAAGCGATTTTAATGGACGACGGTTAGAACCCGTAATCGCACGACCGCGACGACCATTATCTAATAACGCATCAACAGATTCTTGTAACATACGTTTTTCGTTACGTACGATAATATCTGGTGCGATTAAATCTAATAAACGTTTTAAACGGTTGTTACGGTTAATTACGCGACGATATAAATCGTTCAAGTCTGAAGTTGCAAAACGGCCACCATCTAATGGTACTAATGGACGTAAATCCGGTGGAAGTACCGGTAATACAGTCATCACCATCCATTCCGGTTTGTTGCCTGACTGTAAGAAAGCTTCCAATAATTTTAGGCGTTTAGTGATTTTCTTACGTTTGGTTTCAGAGTTGGTTTCTTGTAACTCTTCACGTAATTTTTCGCATTCCACTTCAAGATCAATGCCTTTAAGCAAATCTTGAATCGCTTCAGCACCCATCTTCGCTTCGAATTCATCTTGCCAACGATCTTCGGCATCAAGGAATTGTTCTTCGGTTAATAATTGTCCACGTTCCAAATCGGTCATACCCGGTTCAGTCACAATGTACATTTCAAAATAAAGAACACGTTCAATATCACGCAACGGCATATCCAATAGTAAACCGATACGGGATGGAAGAGATTTTAAGAACCAAATATGAGCAACCGGACAGGCTAATTCAATGTGGCCCATACGCTCACGACGCACTTTAGTTTGTGTTACTTCAACGCCACATTTTTCACAAATCACACCACGATGTTTTAAGCGTTTATATTTACCGCATAAACATTCGTAATCTTTTACAGGCCCGAAAATACGTGCACAGAAAAGACCGTCACGCTCAGGTTTGAACGTACGATAGTTGATTGTTTCAGGTTTTTTAACTTCACCAAATGACCAAGAACGGATCATGTCTGGAGAAGCTAACCCAATTTTAATCACATCAAAATCTTCACTGGTTTTTGATTGTGCTTTTAAAAACTTAACTAAGTCTTTCACAAATAGTCTCCTGTCGGAGTTAAGGGTTTCAAAGTGCAGTCAAAATATTCTGTTTTTTTAACCGCACTTCGGCGATTTCTTCCTTCTGCTTCCCCTGCGCACAGGGGAAGACAGGTTTGTCGATTACTCTTCGTCTAACTCGATATTCAAACCAAGTGAACGGATTTCTTTCATGATTACATTGAAAGATTCCGGTGTACCCGGATCCATTTGTTGGTTACCGCCGACGATGTTTTTATACATCTTCGTACGGCCGTTCACATCATCGGATTTCACGGTTAGCATTTCTTGTAAGGTGTAAGCTGCACCATATGCTTCAAGTGCCCATACCTCCATCTCACCGAAACGTTGACCACCGAATTGAGCTTTACCACCAAGTGGTTGCTGAGTAACAAGACTATAAGAACCGGTTGAACGAGCATGCATTTTGTCATCAACTAAGTGGTTCAATTTGAGCATATACATATAACCTACGGTTACTGGACGCTCAAATTTCTCACCTGTACGACCATCATATAAGGTGATCTGACCTGAAGTTGGTAAGCCACCTAGTTTCAACATTTCTTTGATTTCTTGCTCATCAGCACCATCAAACACTGGTGTTGCTACCGGTAAACCTTTGCGTAGGTTTTCCGCTAAACGCATGATTTCATCATCGCTAAAGGTGCTTAAATCTACTTTTTGAGCACCATGACCTAAGTCATATGCTTTTTGCATATAGCCACGAAGTTTCTCAACATCTTGTTTTTGTTTGATCATCGCATTGATTTGATCACCGATACCTTTCGCTGCTAAGCCTAAGTGGGTTTCTAAGATCTGACCGATGTTCATACGAGATGGTACGCCCAATGGGTTCAATACGATTTCAACCGGTTGACCGTTTTCGTCGTATGGCATATCTTCCACAGGGTTGATTTTTGAGATAACACCTTTGTTACCGTGACGACCCGCCATTTTATCACCCGGTTGGATTTGACGTTTCACCGCTAGGTAAACTTTAACCACTTTCAACACGCCTGGAGCGAGGTCATCGCCTTTAATGATTTTCTTACGTTTTACTTCAAGTTTGTGTTCAAACTCTTTACGTAACTCTTCATATTGTTCAGCAAGCTGTTCTAATTGATTTTGTTTTTCTTCATCTGAAATGGTTTGTTCTAACCATTTTGTGCGATCCATTTTATCTAATTGAGCCGCATCAATACCGCCAGCGATAAGTACATTACGCACACGAGCAAACAAGCCAGCTTCTAAGATTTCTAATTCATCAGAAAGGTCTTTCTTAGCTTGTTTTAACTGCATTTCTTCAATTTCTAATGCACGTTTGTCTTTTTCTACGCCATCACGGGTGAAGACTTGAACGTCAATTACAGTACCGCTTACGCTGTTTGGTACGCGTAATGAAGAGTCTTTCACATCAGATGCTTTTTCACCGAAGATTGCACGTAACAATTTTTCTTCTGGTGTTAATTGCGTTTCGCCTTTAGGGGTTACTTTACCAACTAAGATGTCGCCACCTTTTACTTCAGCACCCACATACACGATACCGGATTCATCCAATTTGCTTAATGCAGATTCACCTACGTTTGGAATATCCGCAGTGATTTCTTCAGAACCTAATTTAGTATCACGTGCCACACAAGATAATTCTTGAATGTGGATTGTCGTGAAGCGGTCTTGTTGTACTACACGCTCAGAAACTAACATTGAGTCTTCGAAGTTATAACCGTTCCAAGGCATGAATGCCACACGGATATTTTGACCTAATGCTAATTCACCTAAGTCAGTTGACGGACCATCTGCCAAAACCTCACCACGATTAATTGGATCGCCTAAATTCACACAAGGAATTTGGTTGATACAAGTGTTTTGGTTAGAACGGGTGTATTTAATTAAGTTATAAATATCGATACCCGCTTCACCTGCTACGGTTTCGTCTTCATTTACTTTGATGACGATACGAGAAGCATCAACGTATTGAACAGTACCACCACGTTTCGCTACAACCGCCACACCTGAGTCAAGTGCGATTGGTTTTTCCATACCTGTACCCACTAACGGCTTATCAGCACGTAAAGTTGGAACCGCTTGACGTTGCATGTTCGCACCCATTAAGGCACGGTTCGCATCATCATGCTCTAAGAATGGAATTAATGCCGCTGCAACGGATACCACTTGTTGAGTTGAAACGTCCATATAATGGATGTCTTCCGGTTTATAAAGACCAGATTCACCGCGCTCACCACGAGCAGTTACAAACGCATCGGTAAAGCGGTTGTTCTCATCAAGGTTTGAGTTTGCCTGTGCAATGATGTAGTTCGCTTCATCAATCGCAGATAGATATTCGATTTCTTCAGTAACTTGACCATCAATCACTTTGCGATATGGGGTTTCTAAGAAACCGTAATCGTTCGTACGAGCAAATGCAGAAAGTGAGTTGATCAAACCGATGTTTGGACCTTCAGGTGTTTCGATTGGACATAAACGACCATAGTGGGTGTTATGTACGTCACGCACTTCAAAGCCGGCACGTTCACGAGTTAAACCGCCTGGACCTAATGCTGAAATACGACGTTTGTGCGTCACTTCTGATAATGGGTTATTTTGATCCATGAATTGCGAAAGTTGTGAAGAACCAAAGAATTCTTTCACTGCCGCAGAAATCGGTTTAGGGTTAATAAGATCTTGTGGAGTGATAGCATCTAAATCACCTAAAGATAAACGCTCTTTCACCGCGCGTTCGACACGTACCAAACCAATGCGGAATTGGTTTTCAGCCATTTCACCCACTGAACGAATGCGACGGTTACCCAAGTGGTCGATATCATCTACTTCACCACGACCATTACGGATGTCGATGAGTTTTTTCATCACTCGAATAATATCGTCATTACTTAAAGTACCTGTACCAACACCTTCAGGAATACTTAAAGAACGATTAAACTTCATACGGCCAACTGCAGATAAATCGTAACGTTCTGCAGAGAAGAATAAATTATTAAATAAGGCCTCGGAAGATTCTGGTGTTGGTGGTTCACCCGGACGCATCATACGATAAATTTCGTATAACGCACTGATACGATCGTAGGTAGGATCCACACGTAAGGTTTCAGAAATGTAAGGGCCGTAATCTAAATCGTTAGTGAATAAGGTCTCGATTGTTTTATAACCAGCCTGAGCTAATTTAGCCAATACTTCTAAGGAAATTTCACCGTTCGCCGGACAAACAATTTCACCAGACTCTAAATCTACATAATCTTTTGCCGCCACTTTACCAACAATATACTCCGTTGGTACTTCCACTTGAGTCACTTTATCTTTCTCAAGAGCTTTAATATGACGAGCAGTAATGCGACGACCACGCTCTACATAGGTTTTACCATCAGCAACGATATCGAAGCTAGCGGTTTCACCACGCAAACGTTCTGGAACCAACGTCATTAACAATTTATTATCGGCAATTTCATAGATCACTTTATCGAAGAACAAATCTAAAATTTCTTCGGTGGTATAGCCTAAAGCGCGCAAAATAATAGTTGCCGGTAATTTACGGCGACGGTCAATACGTGCATATAAATTATCTTTTGGATCAAATTCGAAATCCAACCAAGAACCACGGTAAGGAATAATACGTGCATTAAATAACACCTTACCGGAAGAATGGGTTTTACCTTTGTCAGAATCGAAAAATACGCCTGGACTACGGTGTAATTGTGAAACAATAACACGCTCAGTACCGTTAATTACAAAGGTACCGTTATCGGTCATCAATGGGATTTCACCCATGTAAACTTCGTTTTCTTTAATGTCTTTAATGGCACGGGAAGAAGATTCTTTATCGTAGCTCACTAAACGAAGTTTTACGCGTAAACCTGCCGCATAAGTAGAACCACGGATTTGGCATTCACGCACATCAAATTCCGGCTCTTCCAAGCGATAATCAACATATTGAAGTTCGGTATAACCATTGTTGCTCACGATTGGGAATACTGAACGGAATGCAGCTTCTAAACCTTGCTGACCATCAGGATCTTTTTGAATAAATTTATCGAATGAGTCTAATTGAATGGTTAATAAATAAGGGACATTTAAAACTTGCGGACGTTTGCCGAAGTCTTTACGAATTCGTTTTTTCTCAGTGTAGGAGTAACCCATTGGTTTTCCTCTATAAATTTTAGTGAGAGCGAGTTGATATAAATAAAATACTTGAACTGAACGATTTTAGTTATATCGGAGATTGACGCCGTTTCGGATACCGCACTCTGAACCTTACTTCTGTAGTGGGTTACTTAGTTTAAACCGTCTGTCTAGACCAAGTGGAACAAATCCCATTAAACGGAAAATGCAGATTTGTTTTGTGCTGTTTTTGATAGCACAAAATGGCTGATGGAATTCCACCAGCCATTTGACCTGAAAAAACAGGGCGAAAAATCAAAATTATTTGATTTCTACTTTCGCACCAGCTTCTTCTAATTCTTTCTTAAGGGCTTCTGCTTCTTCTTTAGAGATGCCTTCTTTCAACGCTGCAGGTGCAGATTCAACTAAGTCTTTAGCTTCTTTTAAGCCTAAACCGGTTGCACCACGTACTGCTTTGATTACTGCTACTTTGTTAGCACCAGCTTCAGCAAGAACTACGTCGAATTCAGTTTTTTCTTCAGCCGCTGCTGCTGCGCCGCCCGCTGCTGGAGCTGCTGCTGCTACTGCTGCAGATACACCGAATTTTTCTTCCATCGCTGTGATTAATTCAACGATTTCAGTTACAGATTTAGAAGCGATCGCTTCAATGATTTGTTCGTTAGTTAATGACATAACAATCAATTCCTAAAATTAGTAAAGTTAAATGAAGTAAGAAACGCTTAATGATTAAGCTGCTTCTTGTAATTTGTCGCGTAATGCCGCAAAAGTGCGCACAAGTTTGCCTGCTGCTGCTTCTTTCATTGTGCCCATTAAACGTGCAATTGCTTCTTCGTAAGTTGGTAATGTTGCTAAGAATTCAACATCTTGGATCTTACCTTCAAAGGCTGCACCTTTAATTTCAAACTTATCGTTTGCTTTAGCAAAATCTTTGAACAAACGTGCTGCTGCACCTGGATGTTCATTAGAGAATGCGATAAGTGTTGGACCTACAAACGTATCTTTTAAGCATTCGTAATCTGTGCCTTCAACCGCACGACGTAATAAAGTATTACGAACAACGCGCATTGTCACACCAGCTTCACGAGCTGCTTTACGTAATTCAGTCATTTTATCAACAGTTACACCACGGGAATCCGCGATTACTGCTGAAAGTGCACCTTTGGCTGCTTCATTTACTTCGGCAACAATTGCTTGTTTGTCTTGAAGATTTAATGCCATTGGCTGTTAGCTCCTGAATTTATTCCGAATAGTCGGAATCATTTACCCCGAGAAAGTGGACTTTCAAACGGGGACGACTTCGGTGCCCAGAAGCAAGAAAAATTCTTATTCTGTACACCATCTACGTAGGATGATTAAGACCGAGGCCAAGGCCAAGGTTCCCTACGGTCTTGGACGGGGCTTGAATAGGTCAAGCACCAACCAGAAAACAAATTATGATGAACCATAATTGAGACGCGGAATTATAAAGAGCTTTTTTGCACTTGTAAATGCCAATGGCGAAAAAAAGCGCAAAATTTGCCAAAAAATGAATTCTAAAATCAACCCTAATAAAATCAATAACTTAGCATGTATTTTAAGCAAAGCTCTGAAATTCGCAGGGGCGTTTTCTATTTCCGTACTGCTATCGCCTCGATTTCTAATCCCACATCTTTCGGCAAACGTGCCACTTCAACACAAGAACGTGCCGGGAAATTTGGATGTTGGTTTTCTTTGAAGAAACGTTCATACTCAGCATTCACCGCAGCAAAATCATTTAAGTCTTTAACAAAGACTGTGGTTTTAACAATATCTGCCACGCTGAGCCCGGCTTGATTAATAAGCGCTTTAATATTTTCCAAGGATTGGCGAGCCTGCGCCACAATATCTACCGGCACTTCGCCGGTCGCCGGATTGACCGGAATTTGTCCGGAGGTCAATACCAAATTACCTAAATCCACAGCCTGTACATAAGGACCGATCGCGGCTGGGGCATGCTCAGTATGAATGACTTTAGTCATCGTTAACTCCTGTTTTCATCAAAAATAAAAAATGCGGTAGGGCACCGCATTTGGCTTAATCGATTTCGTTTAACACATCGTTGGATAGCTGTTCCTGTTTTTGCGGTGCACTTTCTTTTCCATCGCTCACCTTAAATTGCAGGTTTTGATAATAAGCTTCGCGGAATGTTACATATGGATCCTGGGCTTGGTTCAGTAATTCTGTTTGGTCTAAACTTTTCGCCCGTTTATCCACCACTTGCACACCGTTTTTCACCAATGACCATGGGCTACCAACCCAATGCCAGAATGGATACATATAAGCACTATCCACCACAGCACCGGTTAATTGACGCGGCGTAGTCGCATTATAAATCGGCAATACAATATATGCGCCAGGATCAACACCGTAGGCTCCCAAGGTTTCACCAAAGCCACGTTCTCCGTCAATGCGCAATTCCTCGCTGGCACTCGCAAAATCAATGAAGCCAGCTAAACCAAAGACGCTATTGATCCAAAAGCGGTTAAAGTGCACAAATGCCTTACGCGGCTCACCTTCCAATAAACGGTTCACAAAACTGACCGGTTCATCAAGGTTATTCGCCATATTGCTTAAACCACCGGTAATCGGTTTCGGCATTTTGTTCCAGCCTTTAGCCACCGGCTGCAATACATAAGGATCGACAACTTTATAGTTGAAATTCCACATTTTGCGGTTAAATCCTTCCATCGGATCATTGCGGCTACCATCGGGCTTAGTGGCCGAACAGCCGACTAATAGCAGAGCCGCACATAATGTGACGATAAGATTGATTTTTTTCATGTATTTTCCTAATCCAAAAATTTCGTCCATTCTAATCAAGAATAGCGGGAACTCAAGCTTTTTCCGCCCAAGGCTGGGATAGAGAATAATAAAAAAATGCATTTAAGATAAAAATCCCGCTTGATTAAAATGACTTTATATGCAATATTTCAGCATAATTATTCAATTACACTTGCGTGAGCCTTGCATTATGGGCATACCTTCATTAGAATAGCCGACCTGACGGCGTGCGCCGTAAGGAGTAAAAAGTAAAGAAGTTCGATTCTGCTTTTTATTCGGTTAATGAACATTCGTAAGTGTTCGACCAATTACAATCAGGAGTTCTTATGTCTAATCAGGCAATTCTCGTGCTCGCCGATGGCAGCGTATTTCATGGCACGGCTTTAGGTGCCACGGGACACACTATTGGGGAAGTCGTCTTTAACACCGCAATGACCGGCTATCAAGAAATTTTGACCGACCCATCCTATTGCAAACAAATCGTTACCCTCACCTATCCCCATATTGGCAATACCGGTACTAACCTCGAAGATATCGAATCAGCCAAAGTTTACGCCGCCGGTTTAATTATTCGCGATCTCCCCTTATTACACAGCAATTTCCGTGCTGAAAGCTCCCTCGCCGATTATCTCAAAGCCAATAATATCGTTGCCATCGCAGACATCGACACCCGCCGTCTAACCCGTTTATTACGTGATAAGGGCGCACAAGCCGGCTGCATTATGTCCGGTGAAATCGATGAAGCTAAAGCCCTTGCCCTAGCTAAAAGTTTTGGTTCTATGGCCGGTAAAGATTTAGCCCAAGAGGTAACGACTGCGCAAGCCTATCCATGGCAGCAAGGCGAATGGCATCTCGGCCAAGGCTATGGCGAAAAGAAAAATGGCCAGTTCAATGTGGTCGCCTACGATTTTGGCGTCAAATACAATATTTTGAGAATGTTGGCCGAACGCGGTTGCAATCTTACTGTCGTACCGGCTAAAACCGCTGCCGAAGAGGTGTTGGCATTAAATCCAGACGGCATCTTCCTTTCCAATGGCCCCGGCGATCCAGAACCTTGCGATTACGCCATCCAAGCCATTAAAACCCTATTAGCCAGTAAAAAACCGCTCTTCGGAATTTGTTTGGGCCATCAATTATTAGGCTTAGCCGTTGGTGGAAAAACTAAAAAAATGTCCTTTGGTCACCATGGCGCCAACCATCCGGTACAGGATCTCGATTCACAAAAAGTCCTTATCACTAGCCAAAACCATGGATTTGAAGTAGATGAAGCCAGCTTACCGGCAAACGTACGCGTGACCCATCGTTCCTTATTTGATAATTCTGTGCAGGGTATCGAACTCACCGAACAAGCCGCATTTTCTTTCCAAGGACATCCCGAAGCCAGCCCAGGGCCAAACGATGTAGCGTATTTATTTGATAAATTTATCGAGCAGATGAAAGCAGCAAAAAACTAAGAGTAAATGTACATCCCAATAGTTCTGTGGATGAACTCTGTATTTTTTAACCATTTTCAATAATGGACACTCGTAACAGGAAAAAGATCATGAAAAAATTATTGTTAGGATTAATTACTCTCTCTTTAATGGCTTGTGTAAACAGCAATGACCGAACATTTCAAGGTAAAAGCTACGAACTCAATTCTGCGGAATTAAGTCTTGGCCACGCTTTATATACCTATCTGCCTTATGACCGCAGCGGTGTTCCGCATAATCTATTTGTTGAGCGCCAAAAACTGCCGGCCAGTCAGATTGGTCTATATGCCGAAGATTGGTACAAAAAAGAGCAGGGATTCCGCAAAAATGACTGTCAGCTACAATTTAAGACCTATCAAAATATCAAATACGCAACCTGTGACTTTAATAGCGGCATTAAACATGTGATTTATGTTCTAACGACAAAAGAAGATCAGGGCTTTGCCAAGGTGTACATGAGCGCACAAAAAATAGCAGAAAATGATGAACACCGGTTAGTGCAAGAACTGGATAAGTTCTACCCTTAAACGAACACATCAAAATTGAATATAATTAAGAGAAAAACAAAAATGCCAAAACGTACAGACATAAACACAATATTAATTATCGGTGCAGGGCCAATTGTCATCGGACAAGCCTGCGAGTTTGACTATTCCGGGGCGCAAGCCTGTAAGGCGTTACGGGAAGAAGGCTATAAAGTCGTATTGGTTAATTCAAATCCGGCCACCATTATGACCGACCCCAATATGGCTGATGTGACCTATATCGAGCCAATTCAATGGCAAACCGTGGAAAAAATTATTGCCAAAGAACGCCCGGATGCCATTTTACCTACCATGGGCGGACAAACCGCATTGAACTGTGCCTTGGATTTATCCAAAAATGGCGTACTGAAAAAATATGGCGTAGAACTGATCGGCGCTACCGAAGATGCTATCGATAAAGCGGAAGACCGTGGACGATTCAAAGAAGCTATGGCCAAAATTGGTTTAAACACACCCAAATCCTTTGTCTGTCACAGTTTTGATGAGGCCTGGAAAGCACAAGAGGAAGTGGGCTTCCCGACATTAATTCGACCATCCTTCACCATGGGGGGATCGGGTGGTGGTATTGCCTATAACCGCGATGAATTCCAAGCCATTTGCGAACGTGGATTTGATGCATCACCAACCCATGAATTATTAATTGAACAATCCGTATTAGGTTGGAAAGAATATGAAATGGAAGTGGTGCGCGATAAAGCGGATAACTGCATCATTGTCTGTTCCATTGAAAACTTTGATCCTATGGGGGTGCATACCGGTGACTCCATTACTGTTGCACCGGCACAAACCCTAACGGATAAAGAATATCAAATCATGCGTAACGCCTCCCTTGCCGTGTTACGGGAAATTGGTGTAGATACCGGGGGTTCCAATGTGCAATTTGCGATCAATCCGGCTAATGGCGAAATGATTGTGATTGAAATGAATCCACGGGTCAGCCGCTCTTCTGCGCTTGCCTCCAAAGCGACCGGTTTTCCAATTGCCAAAGTGGCAGCAAAATTAGCCGTCGGCTATACCTTAAACGAATTACGCAATGATATTACCGGTGGCCTAATTCCGGCCTCCTTTGAACCATCCATCGACTATGTGGTAACCAAAGTACCACGTTTCGCCTTTGAAAAGTTTCCGAAAGCCGATGACCGTTTAACAACCCAAATGAAATCCGTTGGCGAAGTGATGGCTATGGGGCGCACGTTCCAAGAAAGTCTGCAAAAAGCGCTACGCGGTTTGGAAACCGGCATTTGTGGATTCAACTTACTATCCGAACAACCGGAAAAAATTCGTCAGGAACTCGGCAATCCGGGACCAAACAGAATTCTGTATGTTGCCGATGCCTTTGGTGCCGGATTTAGTTTGGAGGAAGTACATCATTACAGCAAAATCGATCCTTGGTTTCTCCGTCAAATTGAAGATTTGGTGCAAGAAGAATTGGCCTTGGAGAAAAAAACTATTGCCGATTTGGATCGCTCTTTCCTACGCTACCTAAAACGTAAAGGTTTTTCCGATAAACGTATCGCCCAACTGGTCAATGCCGAGGAAACCGCGATTCGTCAATTACGCCATCAATATGATTTGCATCCGGTATATAAACGGGTTGATACCTGTGCCGGTGAATTTAATTCCGATACTGCTTACCTCTATTCCTGCTACGAAGAAGAGTGTGAGGCAAAACCAAGCAAACGTAAAAAAGTCATGATTTTAGGTGGCGGCCCGAACCGTATCGGACAAGGTATCGAATTCGACTACTGTTGCGTACATGCGGCTTTAGCATTACGTGAAAGCGGGTTTGAAACCATTATGGTGAACTGTAACCCGGAAACCGTATCTACCGACTTCGATACCTCCGATCGTCTCTACTTCGAACCACTCACCTTAGAGGATGTGTTGGAAATTATTCATGTGGAACAGCCTTGGGGCGTTATCGTACATTACGGAGGGCAAACCCCGCTCAAACTGGCCAATGCATTACATGCCAATGGTGTTAATATTATCGGCACCTCCGCCGACAGTATTGATGCGGCGGAAGATCGCGAACGTTTCCAACAAATTCTACGCGAACTCAATCTTAAACAGCCGGAAAACCGTACCGCACGCAATGCCCAAGAAGCGCTAGCATTAGCGAATGAAGTGGGTTATCCATTGGTGGTTCGCCCATCCTATGTGTTAGGCGGACGCGCTATGCAAATCGTGTATAACGATGAAGAGCTTAATCGCTATATGCGTGAAGCAGTTTCCGTGTCCAACGATAGCCCGATTCTGCTCGATCACTTCCTGAATAACGCCATTGAAGTGGATGTTGACTGTATCGCAGACGGTAAACAAGTAATTATTGGTGGAATTATGCAACATATCGAACAGGCCGGTATTCACTCCGGCGACTCCGCCTGTTCATTACCGCCATATTCCCTCACCGCGGAAATTCAAGATGAAATCCGCCGTCAAACCATCGCCATGGCGAAAGCGCTCCATGTCGTTGGTTTAATGAATGTGCAATTTGCCGTACAAAACAACGTTGTATATGTGCTGGAGGTCAACCCGCGCGCTAGCCGTACCGTACCGTTCGTTAGCAAAGCCAGCGGCCGGCCATTAGCCAAAATTGCCGCTCGCGCAATGGCGGGTATCAGTCTGCAGGAGCAAGGCATTGAGGGTGAAATCATTCCGCCATATTATGCGGTAAAAGAAGCGGTATTCCCGTTCATCAAATTCCCGGGCGTGGATGTCATTTTAGGTCCTGAAATGCGTTCTACCGGTGAAGTTATGGGAGTGGGTAAAACTTTCTCGGAAGCCTTCTTAAAAGCGCAACAGGGCGTCGGCGAACGCATTCCAAAAACCGGCAAAGTGTTCCTATCCGTGGATAATGCCGATAAACCGCGCCTATTACCGGTTGCCCGCCATTTACAGGAACAGGGCTATGGCCTATGCGCGACTATTGGCACAGCCAAATTCCTACGGGAAAACGGTGTGGCAACCCAAATTGTGAATAAGGTGCGGGAGGGTCGTCCGCATATCGTTGATGCCATCAAAAATGGGGAAATCGCCATGGTGATTAACACCGTCGGCAACCAGCCAGAAACCGTTGCCGACAGCCACTCCATCCGCTCGAGTGCCTTAGCGCAAAAGGTGTTTTTCCAAACAACCTTAGCCGGTGCTGAAGCCTTGGTTGAAGGGGTGAAAAGCTTAGACCATTGTGATGTATATGCCTTACAGGAATTACATCAGGAACACTAATTCCATCGTTTAAAAAATTAACGCCGTCAATAACCCTTGACGGCGTTTTAATTTCAATATCAATAAAATCAATGACTTATGCGTTATTTATAGCAAAACTCTGATTTTGTAAGGGGCGTTTAAAGCGCGGATAATTTTTGCAATAAGCGATCCATTGCGCGATAACCAAGGGCTTCGGCTAAGTGAGTGCGATTAATTTGCGCCTCCTGCTGCAAATCGGCAATAGTGCGCGCGACCTTGAGAATACGATGGTAGGCACGCACCGACAAACCTAATTTATTCAGGGCTTTTTCCAAGAACAAGGCATCTTCCAGCGTGAGCTTGCAGTCCCGTTCAATTTCCTTACCGCTCAAGTAAGCGTTAATTTTTCCGGCCCGAGCCAATTGCATTTCCCGTACCTGTAGAATCTGCCGACGTACCGTTGCGCTATCAGCGCCGCGATCGACATTTTGTTGCAAACTGCCCTGCGGTAACAAAGGTACTTCGATAGACAAATCAAAGCGATCCAAAAATGGCCCCGATAAACGATTTAAATAACGCATCATTTGCTGTGGTGAAGTACGATTGTGTACTCCGCTATAATGACCGGTTGGGCTAGGGTTCATCGCTGCAATCAACTGAAAACGGGCGGGGAAACAAATCTTCGCATTGGCACGGGAAATCACAATTTCACCGCTTTCCAACGGCTGACGTAACGCGTCTAACACCTTGCGCTCAAACTCCGGCAACTCATCCAAAAACAACACGCCGTTATGCGCCAAGGAAATTTCTCCCGGCTTGGGAATAGAGCCTCCTCCCACTAAGGCCGGTATTGACGCGCTATGATGGGGGGCTCGAAATGGGCGTTGTTTCCAATTATGTAGATTCAGTTCGTTTTGCACCAAACTGGTTACAGAGGCCGTTTCAATGGCTTCTTGATCACTCATTTCCGGTAATATTGTGGTAAGACGGCTAGCCAACATGGTTTTTCCGGTGCCGGGAGGTCCTAAAAAGAGCAAATTGTGTTGCCCTGCAGCGGCAATCGTAAGTGCTCGTTTGGCGTGTTGTTGACCGATAATATCCGTCAAATCCAAACTATAGGATGGCAATGTCTGAGTGCTCTGCTGTTGAAAATCCGCTGCATTTGGCAACTCAATTTGCTGATTGAGAAACTGCACGACCTCCAGCAAATTACGAGCAATCACACAATTGGCATTCGCTACCAAAGCTGCCTCATTAGCATTCTGTGCCGCTACAATGGCAATTCGACGAGCCTTTTGCGCGGCCAAAATTGCCGGAATCACCCCATGTACTCCTCGCAATTCACCGGTTAACGCCAACTCACCCAATAACTCAAAGGCTTGCAGGCGCTGCGCAGGAATATGTTCCATTGCCACCAACATCCCTATCGCTAAGGGCAAATCAAAACGCCCGCCTTCCTTTGGTAAATCCGCCGGCGCAAGATTCACCGTAATGCGCTTGGCGGGATATTTAAACTGGGCATTCAACAAAGCACTACGCACCCGATCCTGCGCCTCTTTCACGGTTTTCTCCGGCAAACCGACCAAAGTAAAGCAAGGCTTGCCGTTACTTAAATGTACTTCAATAGTAACTAAAGGAGCCTGTACTCCCATCGACGCGCGACTATACACAATTGCTAATGACATGAAACATCCTTATTTTCCGTGAATTCAATCACCCGCCCAAACGCACTATCGTTTTCCAACGTTTTCTCCAAAATAGAGGCTAAGTCATTGATTTTATTAGAGGTGGTATAAAAATCGATAAATTAACGGCAATATAAAAAAAACCGCGCAATCCGTTGGGATTACGCGGTATTTTTGCGATCTTTAACGCAAATTTCGTCAGTGGTGAAGGCATTAATCAGGAATAAGTGGTGCGAACCAGCCATCCAATTTGCCGGCCAATTTATCGATGCCTAGTTTACTTTGAGCAGAAAAGGCTTCGACCTGAATATCACCTTGAAACGGTAAAATCGCTTCCCGTACCATTTTGACCTGTTTAGAACGTGCGCTTTGGCTCAATTTGTCGGCCTTGGTCAACAACAATAACACCGGCAATTCAGCAGAAACTGCCCAATCAATCATTTGTTGATCAAGATCCTTTAATGGGTGGCGGATATCCATCAATACGACCAATCCGGCCAAACATTGACGATGTTGTAAATATTCACCCAAGGATTTCTGCCATTGAATTTTCATTTGCTCCGGCACGGCCGCATAACCGTACCCCGGTAAATCCACCAATTTGCAGCCGTTTTCCACTTCAAATAAATTAATTAACTGGGTACGTCCCGGTGTTTTTGATGTACGGGCGAGGTTTTTTTGATTAGTTAAGGCATTCAATGCGGTAGATTTTCCAGCATTAGAACGTCCGGCAAAGGCAATTTCGATACCTTCATCGGCAGGAATCGCACGAATATTAGGAGCGCTAGTTAAAAAATGGGTTTTATGGTAATTGAGTTTTTTCTCGGACATAAGAATTTCCTTGCAAGTGGGCGACTAGCATACCACAAATAGCAAATTTGCCGAAATTATGCGAAAATGCCGCGCTTTTTGAAGGAATAACCATGAATAAACAACAGTACCACTGGATTGATGCGCAGCAAATTTATCCCGACCAAGGGAAAAAATCCTATGCTTTAAAACGTCTGCGTTATCAATTACGCTCATGCTTGCATCTCGGCACGATTAAAAAATTCGAACAATTTATCAATCAATATGACTTTCTTGCCGCCTTGCTAAATCGACGGGTGAATTACGGTTATCCGTTGGTGCATCGTTTCTTAGATAAACGTTTTAATACCCGCCAACGTTTTGAGGCTATCTGTGATAATTTACTTTTTTTGCCTCAAAAATTAGCGCATTTAAATCCTCCTCTATGGCAACAGCCATTAAATTTCGGTGAAATAATCGAAGATTTTGAGATTTTGCTAAATATTAATGAATATCAACCTATGGAAGGTTATTGGGCATTGGAGTTGCGCTATAAACCCGATAACCAATTGATCTATTTATTAACCTTTGGAAAATTAGCAGATGCCTTATTAATTGCCGTGGTGCAAGGGCCGAATTTTGATGGTTCGAAGGAATTAGTTAAGCAGCTAACCAAATCCTGCCATGGGCTACGCCCGGCATATTTGATGGTAGAAGTGATGAAAATGCTTACCGGAATTCTGGGCTATCAACGGTTATTTGGTATTCCACAAAAATACCAAAATAAATCCCGTTTGGTACAAAGTAAACGTTATGTGGTGGACTACGATGCTATTTTTGCTGAATCCGGTGGCCAACTTGCCGATTATTGGCAACTACCGTTACAAAGCTCACGCAATTTGGACGATATTCCAAGTAAGAAACGTTCAATGTACCGTAAACGTTATGCCATGTTAGATGAGTTTGCCGAACGAATGGCACAAATACTGGCTCAACAAGATACATAAAAAATGACCGCATCTGCGGTCATTTTCTTTTATTGATGTATTACGCGGCAAGAGCCGTGTTTTTGAGGCGGGACTTGAGTTTAGCATACTCAGTAACAACATAATTTTCTGCCCAACGTTGGTCGTCGATTTTTTCAATGCGAACCGCACTATATTTGTATTCTGGTGTTCTCGATCCCGGATTCAAATGCTCAGCGGTAAGTTCATTACATTTACCGATCCACCATTGGTAGGTCATATAACAAGCCCCTTTGTTAGTGCGCGGACTTACATCAGCGCGGGAAATGACTTTACCACGTGAGGACGCAATCCACACCAACTCATTGTTTTTAATGCCCAATGCTTTGGCGTCTTCATCGTTCATTTGGACGAATCCAGGCTCATCTGCAAGGGCTGCCAGAGCTCGGCAGTTACCAGTCATTGAACGGCAGGAATAATGTCCCACTTCACGAACGGTAGAAAGAACCAATGGGAATTCTTCGGAAACTTCTTCCATCGGTGGTTCCCAATCGCAAGCGAAAAATTCCGCTTTACCATTTGGTCGGTCAAACACTTGTCCCTTATAAAGATATTGGGTGCCTTGATCTTCCGGACCTTCATCGGTACAAGGCCATTGAATATATCCAAGCCCTTCCATTTTTTCATAAGTTGCCCCTTTATAAATCGGACATAACTCACGAAGTTCATCCCAAATTTCTTTGGTATTGTTGTAATGCATTGGATAACCCAAGGCTTGCGCCATCAGGCTAATAATTTCCCAGTCATCCTTGACATCGCCCGTAGGTTCAACGGCTTTATAGAAACGTTGGAAACCACGGTCGGCCGCACTGTACACCCCTTCATGTTCAGCACAGGAGGTGGCCGGCAAAATCACATCTGCTTCTGCAGCGGTTTGCGTCATAAAAATATCTTGAACAATGATAAATTCCAAATCCTTGAAAGTTTGTTTCATCGCGTTCAAATCCGGTTCAGTTTGCAAGGTATCCTCACCCATGATGTAGAAGGCTTTTAGTTTACCTTCTGCCACCGCATGCGGTACCTCACTTAACGGAACACCCGGTTTGGTTGGGATTGACGGAACCCCCCAAGCTTTAGCAAATTTTGCATTAATTTCCGGATCTGCAAAACTTTGGTAGCCCGGTAAGGTGTTAAATAATGCCCCCATATCGCAAGCACCCTGTACGTTGTTTTGACCACGTACTGGATTTACACCAACATTCGGTTTACCTAAGTTGCCTGTCAACATTGCTAAACTGGCTAATGCACGAACGGTTTCCACCCCTTGGCGGAATTGACATACGCCCATCCCCCAAAGAATTGTTGCTGTTTCCGCTTTAGCATATGCCCGGGCAATTTCACGCAACATCTCCGGCTCGATACCGGTGATATGTTGGGTAGATTCCGGAGTATAAGCCTTCACGGTTTCATAGAACGCATCAAAGTTTTCGGTGTGTTCATCAATAAATTTTTGATCCTGTAAACCTTCTTCCAAAATCACATTCATCATAGCATTCAAAAATGCTACGTTAGAGCCGTTAGCCAACGGCGCATAAATGTCCGCAATGCGGGCAGTTTCGATTTTACGTGGATCACAAACAATAATTTTAGCCCCTTTGGCCTTCGCATGGTTAATCCGACGCGCCACTATTGGGTGCGAAGTTGATGCGTTATAGCCAAAAATAAATACGCATTTAGTATCTTCAATCTCCACGATGGAGTTTGACATTGCGCCATTACCCACTGATTTGAGCAGACCTGCTACAGATGGGCCATGTCACACACGAGCACAACAGTCAATATTGTTGTTACCTAACACCGCACGGGCAAATTTTTGCATCACGAAATTCACTTCATTGCCCGGCCCACGGGAAGAACCCGTTACCATAATGGATTCATTGCCGTATTTTTCGCGAATTTCTTGGAGACGGCGAGCTGAGTAAGAAATCGCTTCATCCCAACTTACCGGAGTGAATGGACCACCACGTTCATAACGAATCATCGGTTGCGTTAAACGCGGGGTTAGAATTTTAGTATCGTGGACGAAGTCCCAACCATAGTACCCTTTCAGGCAAAGCTCGCCTTCATTGGTTTTGCCGTGTGCACCTTCCGCTCCCACTATCTTGTTGTTTTCAACCAAAAGGTTGATTTTACAACCGGAGGCACAATACGGACATACAGTAATCACTTTCTTAATTGCCATAACGAATATCCTTATTTTTTAGAAATAGCAGAAAGATAACCTATCTATTCCGCGTTTAATGATACTCTCTTTGAGGTAGAAGAACGTACAAAATATAAGGATTTATTGATATAGGACAGGTTTTAACCAGATAAAAAACGGCCACATCCTAAAATGTGGCCGCTTATCAATAAAGTGCTCGGTTAAGAGGCTTTATGTGTTAATTTTTCTGCCTGATTTTCTGCAATATGTAAGCTCATTTGATTATATGGAATCTCGATTCCGGCCTTATCAAACTCAGTTTTCACACTTTCGGTGATCCCCCAATAAGCGGCCCAGTAGTCGCCGGTTTTCACCCAAGGGCGTACTATTAATTGCACGCTACTGGCCGCCAATGCGCCCACGGCAACTACCGCTTGAGGCTCTTTTAAAACCAAACTATTTTCAGCCAAAATACGCGTGATAATGTCCTTCGCTTCTTTCAAGTTGGATTCATAAGAAACATCAAAGGTGAAATCAATACGACGTAATTCATTGGCAGAATAATTCACAATACTGTCAGAGAATACCTTGCCATTAGGAATTAATACCGTTTTGTTATCACCAGTACGTAATTCCAATACCAAGAGTCCCATTTCCTCTACTGTGCCGGTTTGTCCACCGGTTTCAATTAAGTCCCCCTTGCGGAAGGGTTTGAAAATCAACAACATGACTCCGGCAGCAAAGTTTTGCAAAGAGTTTTGTAAAGATAAACCAATAGCCAATCCCGCTGCACCAATCAATGCCACCAAAGAGCTCGTATTAATGCCTAATTGCGATAATGCCGCAATCACTACAATTAATAATAATAAAAAATAGCTGATGGATTTTACGAAACTTTGCAACATTTCGTCTTTGGTCGAAGCTAACGCTGCCTTACCCAATAATTTACTAATTACTCGTGCTAAAGCTTTACCGACCACAAAAATCACTATTGCTAATAACACTTTGGAACCATAAGGAATCAACCAATCGTGAAGCATTGAATCAAAGGTCATATTGCTCACGGTATCCATTACTTTTGCCGCACTGGCTTGCACATCAATTTGCTCAGCGGTAGCTGAGGTATTTTCTGCCGACATTGTCTTTCCTCTATAAAATCATAAACCTGCGGTCTGCTACCGCCATCAAAAAGGCCGCCTACCTTGCGAGTAAGCGGCCTTTTGACAAATGAATTTGCTATTGGTTGCAGAATCCTATTTGGAATTTCGATTTTTAAATCAATACCAATAAAATCAATGACTTACACCTTGTTTTAGCAAAAACTTTTTTCTCTAAGGGGGCGTTTATAGCGGCGGAATTTCATCTAATGTTCGACCTTCACGTAAAAAATCATACAGAAACTGCACCGAGTCACGAACAGTTTCTGTCATAGGAAAGCCAAAAGAAACTAAATCCGGCTGGATACCAACAAACACAATCTCCGCAATATCTTCTTCTAATTGCTCAATCAAAAAATTTAATGGCATATTGTGAGTACTGACAAAAAATAACTCGGCAATAGCATCTTTATCAATGATCCGAATTTTTCCTGGAGGCAATTCCATGTCCGCTGCATCCACAATCAATAATCGCTTAGGCCTTAATTGACGAATTTGATGCGCCACATTTTCTGGAGCAGAACCACCATCAATCACTTCCCAATCCGACAATGGGTTCTCCGTAAGCAACTGATACAAATAAGGACCGGCTCCATCATCTCCCATCATGGAATTGCCTACGGTTAAAATTAAATTCTCAGTCGTCACGGCGCTTCACCATGATATACATCACGGGCTCCCGTTGAATGGAGGCCAAAGTATCCATCAAAATAGCAGCCCATTCTTTATGTGTTTCGGAAAATGCATCATGATTTTGTTCCAACGCCCGAGCTAATAAGTTTACATGGCTAGAATCAATCACAATTTCCCCAAACTTAATTAATCCCGCAAATTTGCGCTTTGCCTCCCCCTCGGGAAACTCATCCACAAAAGATTGGTAATCGGCATAATCACAGATCAGCAATTTCTTAAAACAGTCAATCACCCCCACATGATGGCCGATGGCCAAGGAATAATACATCACTTCCTTGGCCGCTTCGGGAACCTGGCTATCGTTTTCAACGAAACGTTGATTTAACAAATAAAAACACACTTTAGCCATGGTTTCTCCTAACCTGAAAACGGTTGGCTAATCGCATGCAGGCGATTCATAATTTCCGCCAAGCGAGGATCTGCCTCACGTTCCAACATTTCACCTAACCGTACACCAAAAGGAATACGATCGGTTTCACTCATCATACTCATAAATTTATTAGCAATATCACCACCTTGCCGATAACCGGCCATGCGACGAGCTTCTCGTTCCAAACAAACCCGTAAATCATGCGGAATCGTTGGAAAACGGACTTTCGCTGTCGCATCAGGATCTGCAGTTTCCTGTTTACCTTTTAGTTTTTGATCTAGAAGGCCTAACGCCATGGCAAAACCGTAAATTGTCGCAGCAGGCGTTGGCGGGCATCCAGGGATATAAACATCAATAGGTACGATTTGATCACTCCCGCCCCAAACGCAATAAAGGTCATGGAAAATACCTCCACCACAACCACAAGCACCATAGGAAATGCAAATTTTAGGATCCGGCGCAGCTTGGTACGCTCGCATTGCCGGTGTTCGCATCGCCCGTGTAACAGCACCGGTGAATAATAATATATCCGCATGACGGGGAGAGGCCACTACTTTGATACCAAAACGCTCTGCATCAAAAGTTGGCGTTATGGTACTAAATATTTCAATTTCACAGCCGTTGCAACCGCCACAGTCAACCCGATAAACATAAGCTGAACGCTGAATATCCTTCAACAGGGTCTGTTTCATTTTGGCGATATTTTCGTCAATACTGAAGGGCGTAGAAATGCCATTTACCGGCATTGGAATTTGCGTATTCATTATTTGCCTCCTGCCAAAAACTGCGAATTTTGCGACGCATTTTGCTCCATAAATTGCGTTTCACGTTGTTCGGTAAGTCGCTCAAAGTTCAGGTTTTTTGGTTCTTTAAACGCCAATAATTTCACCCGCATATGGGCTTCCATATCAGCTGTTTTATCTAAACTATTTTGTCGTTTACATTCAGGGCAGGTATGTAATACCTGAAGTTTTTGCTGAACTGCCTGCGGGTTGTCACTTTGCTGCTGAATTACCTCTATCGCGTAATTAAGTTCTTTATAAGAAGTAAACGGTTTGCCACATTGTTGGCAACTCACTGTTGCAAAGGTTGTTTCTTGGTAGAGATCCGCTTTATTCTTCACCGATAACTCAAAATCTTCGGTTAGACGAATCGCCTTAGTCGGACAAACCTCTTCGCAGCGACCGCAAAAAATACAGCGCCCCAAGAATAAAGACCAAGTCCGCTCCTCTGTTTCAACATTAGTGCGCATTGTTAATGCATTTGCCGGGCAGGCAATGGTACAAGCGCCACAAACAATACATTGGTCAGAATTTAACTCAGGTCTACCACGAAAATCCGGTTCCACTTCATAAGGTTTAAAAGGATATTTAGTGGTCACATCACCCGCTTTAAAAACGGTTTTCAATAACTTAAACATAACCCCCTCCTTATTTTAGTGGTGAATTTTTACGTTCAATTCCGTAGCGTTCAATATCCTTATAAGCTACGGTTTGTGCTTTACGTTTACGCACATCCACCACTGTCACCCGGTCGGTACAGGAGTAGCATGGGTCTAAACTACCAATAATCAACGGTGCATCGGATACTGTATTGCCACGTAACATATAACGTAAAGCCGGCCAATTTGCATAGGTTGCCGCACGACAACGCCAGCGGAATAGTTTTTGATTATCCCCCAACATTGACCAGTGAATATCTTCACCACGTGGAGCTTCGGTAATCCCTAAAGCAAAACGCCCCGGTGTAAAATGATGACCTTCTTTAAGCAATTCACCACTTGGTAAGTTATCCACCATATAGTCAATGATATTCATTGCTTCAAAGATTTCATTGATGCGCACTTTAACCCGTGAAATAACATCACAACCTTGCTCAGTAAATAGATTAAAAGGAACATCACCATAACCTGAGAACGGATGAACCTTGCGAACATCCCGGGCAAAACCAGAACCACGAACCATCGGTCCTACCGGACTAAAATCACGAGCGACCTGGCGGTCTAAAATCCCAACCCCAACGGTCCGCTGCTCCATATTTGGTGTAGAAAGCAAAATTTCTACTAAATTGGTCACTTCAGTTCGCATTTCACTGATAAGTTTACGACATTGTTCCCGCTGATATTTCAACATATCGCGGCGAACTCCTCCAATCAGATTAATCCCATAGGTTTTTCGAGCACCAGTGAGTACTTCGGCAAGAGTCATGGATTTTTCCCGCACACGGAAAAATTGCATAAAGCCCGTATCAAAACCAGTAAAGTGACTAGATAATCCAAGATTTAACAAATGACTGTGTAGGCGTTCTACTTCCAGTAAAATTGCTCGAATCCATTGTGCTCGGATAGGAACTTCAATTCCTAAAGCATTCTCTACCGAATTGGCATACGCCACGCTATGCGTAAAACCACAAATACCACAAACCCGGTCAGCTAAGAAAGTGACCTGATCATAGTCCATACGAACTTCCGCTAATTTTTCCATACCACGATGAACATAAAATAGACGGTAATCCGCATCGATAATATCTTCACCATCAACAAATAAACGGAAATGCCCTGGTTCATCTGAAGTAATGTGTAATGGCCCAATTGGTACAACCCGTGCGTCACCTTTATCATTCACAAACTGATAGGTTTCAGTGGCGGTTGTCGGATCTGGGCGAAGTCGGTAGTCCATTGAATCTTTTCGTAATGGATAAAGATCATCAGGCCAGTCATCCGGTAATACTAAACGGCGCTGATCCGGCAAACCGACGGCTTTCAATCCATACATATCAAAGAGCTCACGTTCCCCCCATACAGCAGCTTTCACTTTCGGAGTTACCGATGGGAATTCCAGACTAACCGGATCCACTAATGCTTTGATAGTCACAAAGGATTTAACCTCACCTTCCATGGAGAGGACATAATAAACTGCATAATGTCCATTAATAGAGCGCTCATCATTACCAAATACTAATGGCAACCAACCTTCGTGCTCATAATAAAGATAAGACACCACATCCGGTAACATATTAGTTTTAATGGTCAATGTAACCTGATTAGTTGTTGACCATTCTTCATCCAGAATTGTGTTCGGAAATTTTATATTTACTGCATCAATATAATTCGTACCTACCCTTTTGGCAGGATCGACTGACGTGTTTTTTGTTAATTCCATTTTTGATTCTCCTAAAAGTCGATCAATTCGCTATACTTTGCCAAGGTAAAACCAGCATATCGCCAAAGGATGCTTGTTCCACGCCCAATACAATCCCGACCCCATTTTTCAATAATTCTAAGATCGGATCAGCAATATAAACACCCATCATGAAGAGTAATAACAAATAGATAGCCAATACGGTTACAGATGATTTATTTATTTCGCCTAATTCAATATTTTCTTTAGGTTTACCTAATACGGTTTTCAACAACATCGTTGTTAATCCTGCCAAAGCTATGGTTAAGAAAATTAAACATAGGATAATCAACCAAGTCTTACCTGCATAAATACCTGCGACTGCTATCGCAAACTCACTGGTAAACATACCAAATGGAGGCATCCCACCAAGAGCTAAAGCACCTCCAGCAAATAAAACTGCAGTTATCGGCATCGAAACCCAAAGTCCACTAACTTGAGTGATATCACGACTACGATATTTCAGTAAGATATTTCCTGATGCACAGAATAATAAAGCTTTAGCCAAACTATGCGTAATAGTGTGCAATAGCCCTGCAAATGCACCAATTGGACCGCCGAGACCGAATGCAAAGCTAATTAACCCCATATTTTCAATACTGTGATAGGCTAATTTGCGTTTAATATCATGCTGCATAATGATAAAGAAGGAAGCAATACCCGTTGAAAGTAAACCAAAGGTAAGTAACAAAGTTTGTGGATAATCACTACCAACGGCTTTTGATACCAAAATGTAATAACGTAGTACAATTAACATCGCGCAATTTAACAATACTGCTGAAAGTATTGCACTCACTGGACTTGGAGCCTCACTATGAGCATCCGGTAGCCAAGTATGCATTGGGAACAAACCACATTTAGTACCAAAACCAACCAAGATAAAAGCAAATGCGATATACATTAACATCGGATTCAAACCCGCTGCCTGACTATTAAGGAATGACCAGAAAATGGCATCACCCGCATCAGCTAACAAATTTGCGCCACCAGAAAATGTCAATATCGTACCGTACAAACCAAAAGCAACACCGACCGAACAAATAACAATATACTTCCAGGCAGCCTCCAAAGCAGTTTTTTGTTTATAAGTGCCAACTAAAAACGCAGAACTCAACGTTGTTGCTTCAATGGCAGCCCACATCAAAATAATGTTATTGGTCATCACCGATAACAACATGGTAAAAAAGAACAAATGTAAAAAACCGTGGTATCGACCAAAAGTTTTAAAATCAATATGTCCTTCTTTTAGTTCTGTATTCATGTAGCCTATTGAATACACTCCAGCCAAAGTCCCCACAATAGCAATTAAGCCAAGGAAGATGGCTGACAAACTATCCACATAAAACCAGTGATTTAGAGCCTCTATGGTATTCTGAGCCAGTACACCACGAATAACTTGTAGAGCAAAAATCACCATTAAAACCAGACCTGTCACATGCAATGCGGTAATCAAATTCCGATTTTTTGATCCGCTAACCGCAAAATTAATTAATGCGACAGCTAAAGGTGCGATTAATAACGCAATAATCCATTGTTCATACATAGCGTTACCCCTTCAAACTCATTAATTCTTTAGCATCAACACTTTGGAATGTCCGGTAAATTTTATTCACCAACACAACCATAATGATAACAGCAAACACCGCATCCGTTGCGATACCGATCTCCACCAACTCAGGAGCATTATTAGCCAATAAAGCTAAAGTTAAGTGCGAACCATTTTCCATTAGACAATAACCAAAAATCTGTTTAATGATATTACGCTGACTCACAATGCATAGCACCCCTAATAAGAAGTGGCTAAGAGAAACTGATAATGCTGGTTTCAAATGCTCTACTAATGGTAGATTCACCGGTTGCACAACAAAGTAGCAGAGACAAACAATAATTGCCGTAATCGGGATTAACCAAGCATTATTAATGCCTTTTGCCACTTTCGATTCATCGATATAACGCAAGCTATAAATTAAGATTGCCGGTACCAAAATAACTTTGGTAATAAAAGCTCCGACTGACCACATATAAAGCTCATGAGCATCCATCTCATAGGCAAGGGCAACAAAAAGTCCAACCAGCACAAGAGATTGCAGCGCATAAAATGATGCTGCTTTTTTCGCCGTACCAACCATAATCACGCACAAGGATGTAATTAGGAGTAAGCAGGCAAGTCCATTTATGAATAACATTTTTTTCTCCTTAACCTAACCACCATGAGGCAATAAAGGCCGACACCACAGACATGATCATCAAAATAATCAACACTAATTTCATTGAGAAAGTGATTGGTTGAGCATTTAACACATCGTCAGAAGGTTGTCCGATAACGCATTGGCCAAATTTGTATAAAAGCCACACAAAAGTTGCTACAGATTCGACCAATGCCAATATCATCAACCAAGTAATCCAAGGATAGGTATTTGCCAACTCAAATCCCGCGGCAAACAATGGGAACTTACTAAAGAAACCATTAAATGGTGGAACCCCAGCAATCGCAAGCGCGGCAATACCAAATCCTGTTCCGATTAACGGCATAGTTTTCATAATACCCTGCAAGCGTGGCATAGAACGGGTTCCAGTTGCATAACTTAATGCACCAGCGATTAAGAAGAAGAGACTTTTTGCAAAAGCATGGTTAAAGATATACGCAATTGCGGCAATCAATGCTAATTTGGAACCTAGTGCAGCTAACGAAATACCAATAAAGATATAGGAAAGCTGGGTGATGGTCGAATAAGCTAATAACCGTTTTAAATCGGTTTGTGGCAAGTACATCAAAAAACCATAAATTAAGGTAATCATTGCCATAATAATGCCAACCTCACCAACAATGTGCGGAATATCACCAGCTGACATAACTGCACGGGCAAAGATGTACACCCCAACCTTAACCATTGAAGCCGCATGCAAATAGGCACTCACCGGTGTAGGCGCTTCCATTGCATTTGGTAGCCAAATTTGCATCGGTAACTGAGCAGATTTGCCCCATGCAGCAAACATCACACCAAATAGAACTAATACTTTAGCATCTGCTGGTAATGTTTCTAATGCTGTCACAGAGAAAGTACCGGATTGGCTAAATAAATAAGCCGCAGCAAAGTACAAACCAATAGAACCAACATGAGTAATAAGCAGGGCCTTCATTGCTGCAGCTTGTGCTTTAGGGGTTTGGTAATAACTAATCAATGCCCAAGAACAAGCACCAGTAATTTCGAAGAAAAGTAATTGTCCAGCCAATGTAGAGGAATAGACTAATCCCGCCATCGCACCGATAAAAATCAGTAAAAAGGCATAAAAACGAGGCTTACCATTATGCGGATGCTCACGGTTTTTATCCGTTAAATACCCACACGAATAGAGACAAATGAGAAAACCAAGTGCAACCACCGCAAAGGCAATCAACGTACTCACTGCATCCAATGTAATTCCAAAGATTGCCGTATTTCCCACTTGAACTAAGTCATAACTGATTACCGAATTTCCACTTACATGCCAAGACCAACCAACTGCAATAGTTCCAAGCATAGCAAGAGCAGCAAAGAGGACTGCAATTGGTGCGAAATGGCGTTTACTCAATCCTGTAACAAAAGCCCCAACAAAAGGGAGTATGATTGTAATTAGTGCTAAATTGTCCATAATTTCAACTCCTTACAATCCTGCAATATAAAATACGAAAGCCAGTACAGAAATCCCGAAGCCAACCACAGTTAATTTACCAGTCAGCATGAAACGGGTTCTTGCGAGAGTATTCTCAAATATACAAGCTAATACAAAAGCAATTACTAACTTAACAAAGAAGATTGCTAAACCGGCCAAAACAGTAGTTGTGGATAATGAGTCTGCAGCGCCAAACGGAATTAACACGCTAACAAAAATTGCAGCCACTACTATTGATTTCAAACTGAGCCCCATTTTTAATAGAGCTAATGCCGGTCCAGAATACTCAGTCAACGGACCTTCTTGTAATTCTTGCTCTGCTTCGGCTAAATCAAACGGAATTTTCCCCATTTCAATAAAGACAGCAAAACCAGCAGCTACAACGGCAACAATTGTTGCTATTGGATATAGCTCATACATTTCAGACAATCGACTTCCCATAACAGCAAAATTTGTTGAACCCGCAATTAAAGCAATAACCAAAAATGCCAACATTAAAATAGGTTCAACCAAGACACCTAAAGTCACTTCACGGCTAGCGCCTAAACCAGAGAATGTACTGTTTGAGTCCAAACCAGCAATAGAGAAGAAAAAGCGATAAAGCGCCAATAAATATACGACTGTAATCAAATCGCTTGCGGCACCTAAAGGTGCTATACGAGTAAACAGTGGCAAACTCATTGCTACCACCATTACACTACTGATTAGCACAAAAGGCATAACTCTAGATACCCAACTTGCATTCTCCGGTAACACATTTTGCCGTTTCAACAATTTGCTGATATCACGATAATCTTGTAACACCCCTGGGCCCCGTCTAGATTGAATTCGAGCTCGAATCATCCGGGATATTCCAGAAAATAATGGAGCCAACAACAGCAAGAGTACCGCTTGTAGCAAACCAAGCAGCCACATTGAACTGGAGGTGGCAACTTCTGAAGGTAATGTAATCATTTCAAGCCCCCTACATCCATGCAATTGCGAGCAATAAAGCAAACAAAGCGATTACAAAATATCCGCAATACACACGGAAATCCCCTTGTTGCAACCATTGAATTTTCGTACCCAACCAAGGGATAAAGCGAGCAATTGGCATCGTGACTCGTTCTTCCCAGAATGGCTCGGCTTTTGTTGCGCCATTAATTAATCCTTCAATACCTTTATGACTCAAAGGTGCAGGATCAAGAACTTGGCGAATACGATACAACGGTCTAAAAATAATCCGCAATGGTTTAGTAAAGCTACCGGCAGAAGCCGCCATATCTCCCTCAAACGCATAGCCACACGCCCAAGGGTTTCCTTTACTCCGATCGGCCAAACGATTTTTACCCGTAATAGCATAAATTGCGAAAGGAACTAAGAAGAAAGCGACTAGCATAATAGTAACCATAGGGGTGGACAGCATAGTTTGAGCCGGAGTTTGAGCAACCACTACCCCATTTTCAGCTAACACTAATGTTTCACTATGAGAAAGATTTGCAGCAATCTGGCTGATCACCGGAGTAATCCACGATGCGCCTACACCTAGCACAATACAGCTTAAAGCTAACAAAGCCATAGCCCAAACCATAACCTTTGGCACTTCTCTTGCTGCAGCAGCCTTAGCACTACGTGGTGCACCACCAAAGCTAATACCATACACTTTGACAAAACAAAGTGCTGCCAATGCCCCTGTTAATGCCAACATAATTATCGCTATTGGGCCTACGAATTTAAGTATCGGATCAGAACTTTGGCTTAAAGTGAAAAGTGATTGATAGGTAAACCACTCACTCACAAAACCATTAAATGGTGGTAATGCGGAAATAGCCATCGTACCAATTAAAAAGGTTAACGCTGTATAAGGCATTAGTTTGCCCAATCCGCCCATTAGATCCATATCTTTGGTATGTAAACGGTACATAATAGAACCGGCACCTAAGAAAAGTAACCCTTTAAAGATAGCGTGGTTTAATAGGTGATATAGTCCCCCCAATAAACCAACCGTAGCCAAAATTGGATGATTAGTTGCAATACCAATCATTCCAACGCCAACCCCCATCATGATAATGCCGACATTTTCAACGGTGTGATAAGCTAATAATTTTTTAATATCGTGTTCAGCAAGGGCATATAACACCCCCAAAACTGAAGATACCGCGCCAAAGCCCAGCACAATTACACCAAACCAGAGGTTCTCAGCATTTAAGAGATCAATACCGACTTTAATAATCCCAAAGATCCCAATTTTAACCATGACCCCCGACATCATCGCTGATGCATGAGAAGGTGCAGCTGGGTGAGCTTTTGGTAACCAACCATGAAGCGGTATCATCCCCGCCTTAGCTCCAAATCCTAAGAATGCCAAGATAAATACTGTAAATGCCAACGGTTGGGAAAGTGTGGTCTGACGGAATGCGGCAAACTCAAAGCTACCTGCATAGCAATAGAAAATGAAAAAGGCGATCATAATTAACACCGAACCAGCATGGGCAATAAAGAAATACAAAAGCCCCGCATTAACGGCATTATCATCTTGTTCCGTAAGAACTAAGAAATAAGATGCCAACGACATCATTTCAAAAAAAACTAAAAAGTAAAAAGCATTATCGCAAGTCACTAAAGCGACCATTGATGCGATAAAAATATTCATGAAAAATCCCATCGTTCCCGCTCCTTTGCCTTTATATTCGGCAACATAAGCAAAGGAATACAACGATGTAATGATCGTCAATAGGGAAATTACCAACACCATAAATGCAGCCAATCCATCCATACGAACTGAGAATTGGGCAAAATCAAAAGGTGTGGTAAAGGTTGCCAAGATAGGTTCACTGCCAATGAGTGCGGGAATACAGGCTAAAATGCCCAGCACACCGCCTAAAATGCCGCCGACACCTGCCAAATTAATTGACAGTTGCTCATTGCGTCTTACGCATAATGAAGCAAATGCAGCCACGACATAAATCAACAAAGCAGCGAATAACAAGGTTATCGAACTCATAATTCACTCCATTGATTAAACATCACTTAATGCGGAATAAGTGGAATATTTGTCATCGAATGTTCACGTTTTTCACGATTTGCTTTTTCAATGCTTTCATCACTGATTAAAAACAATGTTTTGGTCGGGCAAGTTTGCACACAAGCCGGCCCCTCCTTGCGGAAGTAACACAAATCGCATTTGACGGCGATGGCTTTCACTCCCGGCTGCCAAGCCAACATACTTGATACATCGGTGTTGTTTGGTGCTGTACGAATATCTCGAGTAACGGCATCCGCAAAAGTGAAATGTTCATAATACGTCGGCGCATCAATCGGGCTACTGCCATAAGGCGTAATCGCACCGAATGGACAAGCAATGGCACACAATTTACAGCCAATGCAGGTTCCTTCGTTGAGCTGAATCGTATTATTTTCATGGGTGATCGCGTGCACCGGGCAAACGGTGGCGCATGGAGAATCGTCACAATGACGACAGAGAATCGGTACAGTGATGTCATCGTTACGCATCACTTGTAGACGTGGAAATGACTGCAATCCGAAAGCCTTGTGGGTTTCACTGCAAGCTGCCATACAAGTATTGCAACCGATGCAATCTTTGGGATCGCCAATAACAAAACGGTTCATAATCTCTCCCTAGATAGTAAACGTTTAAATATAGTTTTGGGGGCGACTTCACCTAAGTACAGGCTCCCAAATAACCACTCCGATACTGAGGATACTCCTTCATAATTACCTCAACCAGGGTAGTTTTAATTTTTGTTGATTAAGATCATGGAAGAATTAAATATTTGGACGGATTTAGCTTTGTTTAAAAATATATTTAAATAATTAGTAACTTTCCTCTAAAATTATCTAATGTAAATATAAGACTTGTTATATTTATTTGAATTTAAAAGAAATTTTATTATTCCAATGAGTAACAAGATAAATTTAAACTTGATAATAATTATTATTTTAAATTATGCAAAACGGAATTGAATTAAGAATTAAAGGAAAGGTTCAAGGCGTTGGTTTTCGCCCTTTTGTTTGGTTATTAGCCAACCGCTTTAACTTATTTGGGGATGTCAATAATGATGGACAAGGCGTATTAGTCCGTTTTTATGCACCGGAAGAAAAAAAGCTCACGCAATTTCTACAAGCACTACAACAGGAATTACCACCGTTGGCAAAAATTACCGCGCTCAGCCAACGGCAAATTAGTGCATCAGACATTCCACATGATGAGTTTCTAATCCGTGAAAGTGAAAACAACGCTATGGATACCCAAATCGTCCCTGATGCTGCCACCTGTCCAGACTGTCTAAGGGAATTATTTGATCGCAATAACCGTCGCTATCACTACCCTTTCATTAACTGCACCCATTGCGGTCCGCGTTTTACCATTATCAAAGCCATTCCTTATGATCGCCCAAATACATCCATGGCGGCATTTCCATTTTGTCCACAATGTAAAAACGAATACCAAAATCCCGCCGATCGTCGTTTCCATGCCCAACCCAATGCTTGCGCCGATTGTGGCCCGCATATTTGGCTAAGCGACCAAACACAAGTACTCAGCCAATACGATGAGGCGATTGAACAAGCTGCACAATTACTCAAAGATGGAAAAATTATTGCTATCAAAGGTATTGGCGGCTTTCATCTTGCAGTCGATGCAGGAAATGAACATGCCGTACACACATTGCGTCAACGCAAACATCGTCCTAGCAAACCCTTAGCCATAATGGTTCCTAATTTGGAATTTCTTACTGCTCTCAGCGAGGCCGAAATCCGTTTATTAAGCTCCCCAGCTGCCCCTATTGTTTTACTGGCAAAGGACAAAGTGCCACATGTTACTGAAGCTATCGCTCCGCGGCTGAATGAAATTGGCGTCATGTTACCTTCAAACCCGCTCCAACATCTGTTATTACATGCTGTGAATCGGCCATTAGTCATGACCTCCGCCAACCCTTCGGGGGAGCCACCAGTATTAAAAAATGAAGACGCACAAAGCAAATTAGCCGGATTGGCGGATAACTTCCTATTTCACAATCGAGACATATTGCAACGTGCTGATGATTCGCTAGTAAGGGCTGCCTTTGATGGCACCGAAACTCTTCGACGGGCTCGCGGTTATGTGCCCGATGAAACAGCGCTTGCGCAAGCGATTGAGAAACCTATATTAGCGTTGGGGGCCGATCTTAAAAATACCTTTTGCCTAGCTCGCAGCCAACGTGCAGTCGTCAGTCAGCACATCGGTGATACCAATAATGAACTAGTCAAAAAGCAATTAATTGATAATCTCGCACTTTTCCGCCAAATCTATCAATTTGCCCCGCAAGCCATCGCAGTTGACTGTCATGCCGGCTATTTTACCCACCAAAGTGGCCTTGCCTTGGCAGATGAGTTTCAAGTGCCCTATGTCGAAGTACTACATCACCATGCGCATATCGTTTCCGTTATGGCCGAACATAACTTACAAGGTCAAGTGATCGGTTTGGCTCTTGATGGCATCGGCATGGGAGAAAATCAGCAACTTTGGGGTGGTGAATGCCTTTTGGCGGATGATAAAACCTGTTATCACTTAGGTGGCTTGCCTGCGGTAGCCTTGCCGGGCGGAGATCGTGCGGCAGTAGAACCTTGGCGTAATTTTTTAGCACATTTGCAACAATTTGTACCCGATTGGCAAAATTGGATGACACGACGCGGCATCAACACCGATTGGCCACTACTGGCAAAAGCAATTGAACGAAAACTCAATTGCCCACCAATTTCCTCGGCCGGGCGACTATTTGATGCTGTTGCTTTTGCCTTAACATTGGCACCGCATAAACTTTCTTGGGAAGGGGAGGCAGCCTGTATTTTAGAAGCACAGGCCGCCCGCTCAAGCTTTGCCAGACAGCAGCTTGATAGCACCAATTTACCTGAACTCTTACGCAATATACGTATGCCGCTAAAAGGTAATCGGTTGGATTTAGCTGTCTTTTGGCAGGCATTTTTAACTGCCGAAGGAACACCTGAAGCGCTAGCATTCGCCTTCCACTACGCACTTGCCCAAGGATTAGCCGAATTGGCGCGCAATATGGCACAACAATATCAATGCGAACGCATCGTACTATCAGGCGGGGTTTGGCATAATCAGTTGCTACGCCGCCTGTGCAAGCAAGCTTTAGCTGACTTTCAAGTATTTAGCGCCCATGCATATCCAATGGGCGATGGTGGTTTAAGTTTGGGGCAAGCGGTGATCGCTGCAGCAAAATTACAGGCATAAATGCCCCTTGATTGCGATGAGCTTGCCAAAACAATACTCAATCAATTTTATTGAAATTTAATTAAAGTAGCGCTGAAACATTCTAATGATTTTAGCAATGGCAAATAAAAAACGCGGCATCGTTTGTCAGACTTTTACTTAAAATCAACCCTAAGTCATTGATTTTATTAGCACGCCTTTAAAACACCGCGTTTTTTTCTAAAATTGCTATTAGAGTTGTGAATTAATAATAGGAATGTTCTCCACGTTGATGTTCGGTTACATCGCGTGCGCCTTTCAATTCATTTGGAAACATGCTTACCAATTGTTTTTCCACGCCATCTTTGAGAGTCACATCCACCATAGAGCAACCATTACAACCACCACCAAATTGCAACACTGCATAGCCGTCCTCGGTTAAATCGATCAAAGTAATACGTCCACCATGGCTGGCTAATTGTGGATTAATTTGAGTTTGAATGACATATTCCACCCGTTCAATCAACGGTGCATCATCAGCCACTTTGCGCATTTTTGCATTTGGTGCTTTTAAGGTAAGCTGCGCCCCCAATTCCTCCGTGACATAATCAATTTCCGCGTCTTCCAAAAATGGTAAGCTGACATCGTCCACAAATGCGGAAAAAGTATCGTATTTCATTTCCACATCATTGGCTTCCACCGCATTCGGCGGACAATAAGAAACGCCGCACTCGGCATTTGGCGTCCCCGGATTCACAACAAAAACTCGAATATTAGTTCCTTCTTCCTGAGTGTCTAAGAGTTTCCGAAAATGTGCTTGAGCCGCTGCTGAAATTGAAATATTTTGCATAAATTCCCTTCTTCTTTACTTGATAAAAATTGTCGGAGATGATACTCCTCTGGCCAACAAAATACCAATCTTTTCCGCTAAGCCCGCGCCAATCCCCACACTTGAATATGCTGTACCCCCGCCTGACGCAACAATTGGCTCAAGGAATTTAAAGTAGCTCCCGTAGTAATCACATCATCAATTAAAGCTACGCGTTGATACGGAAACGACATTTTTTCATTCAGAGCAAAAGCATCGGTGACATTATGCGCTCGTTCACCCGGCGTTAAGCCGCGCTGGGTCGGAGTATTTTTCACCCGCTGCACAATTTGTCCGGCATTTGGTAACGCTAATTTTTTTGCCAGCCAATTCGTCAATAAATCCGCTTGGTTATAACCGCGTTGCCATTGTCGCCAATGATGCAGAGGTACAGGGATTAACGCTTCTGGCAAGAGCAAGCCATGCTTCGCGCGCGCTTCGCGTACCGCCAAATAAAGCAGACGTGCTAACGTTCCATCTAACCAAAATTGATGCTGAAATTTAAAACGATGAATCAGTGTCGAAAGCGGCTCCAAATAACGTCCCGCCACCACCATTTGCTCCCATGCCGGAGGTGCCGCCAAACAATGACCGCAGCCCATTGCCGGTTTACTCAAGGGCGCTCCACAGCGCCCACAATAATCGGGCGCAACGATTGTTCGGCGACAGCGACAACAAAGTCCATGGGCACCAAAATACAAAGGTTGGCCACAATGCACGCAACTAAACTGCCAAAAAGATGGAGAAAACTGCATTTTTACTCAACCATAATAAAATCAATAACTTAGACGCGTTTTCCAGAAAAACTTTGCAAATCATAGGGGCGTTTATTGCGATTTCTTTTGCTTGCCAGGATGAAATCCTGCCGGCAAGGGGCCTGGAGTGAGAATATGCGGAGTGACAAAAATCACCAATTCCCTTTTTTGATGACGTTCGCTTTGTCGGCTAAACAATCGTTTTATCCCAGGAATATCTCCCAACAACGGCACCTTGTCTTCGCCCTTACTGATGGTGTCATGAAATACTCCGCCCAGCACAATAGTTTCACCATTTTTAGCAAACACTTGCGTATTAATTTCCTGTTTATCAATTGAGACAACTTCACTATTTTGTCCGTAAGAAACCCGATTCCCTGGTGAGTTTTGACTAACCAATAAATCCAACAAAATTGTATTATCCTTGGATATATGAGGTGTCACTTCAAGCCCAAGTACAGCTTCGCGAAACTCTACCGACTGCGTATCATTACGCCCATTAGTAACCACATAAGGAATTTCGGTTCCTTGCTTGATACTGGCACTCTTTTTATTAGTTGTGAGCAAACGTGGACTAGCGATGATTTCCACATTATTTTCACGCTCTAAAGCGGTTAATTCCAAATCCAATAGGCGGCCATTAATTTTCGCCACCTGCAACGCAACGGAACCGGCCGGATTAATCGCTCCGGCAAAATTGATATTTAGCTGATTAGCAATATCGTTGAAACCATTGGCAGCCAAACTGCCCGAAACTCGATGTGACTCTGCCGCAGGATTAAAGATCCCCCAGCGCACTCCCAATTCTTTCAGGCTTTCATCGGTAATCGTAACAATGCGGGCCTCTATCGCAATTTGTTCGATGGGCTTATCCAGTTCGGCAACTAATTTTTTAATATTTCTTAAGGAACGCGCATCATCCTGAATTAATAGCAGATTACTGCGTTCATCAAAACTTACTGCACCATTCGCTGAAAGCAGGCTACCACTACCTCCGGTAAGAGTTTTCAGAACATCCTGCGCTTTCGCAAAATGTAATTTGATTGTGGCATGTTGCAAATTGGGTTCCACCGCTACAGAAGTTCCAGCTATATCCGCAGGTTCGAGCGTATTGGGTGTACTCATTTGTCCGGCATATTTTTCATTTTCCGATAATTTGCCGAGATAGTAGATGCCGTTTTCTTGATGAAAGGAAAGACCTTTAATTTTGGCAGTTGCACGTAATAGACGATCCACATCCACATTATCCAACTGCAGGGATAAATTGCCTTCTAGCTCATCATCAATTAACAAATTGATATTTTGCGTTAGTGCCAGCTGCTGTAATGTCGCCACTAATGGCGCCTGTTTAAGACGAACCGAAAACACCGAATTCTCATCGGCGGCAAGCTGAGTACTGCATAACAGCACTAATCCCCCTAATAAGGCACGATATATGCATTTTCCTAGCCTATGCGCCCTCGCTATACCAAAAGAAACCTGTCCCTGTTTCATTGTTACTCCTTAGAAACGCACGCTTTGAGAAACTTGTCGTCCACAAATATCATCAAAAATGAGCTCACGCTTATCGAGCTTTCCTAGACGATATCCCTCCAATCCCACACGTTCACCGATTTTGAGATTGAATAATTGTCCCTGAGTATCTACAAAATAGGCTTCCGGCATCGTTTTATAGAGTACCGCTCCAACCACCTTTAGTTGGTTAAAAGGAATATTTCCTGCAACCGTCCCCTCAGTTAAAGCACATGCACCATTTTGATTTGAGACAACCGTTGTTGCACTCGTCGAAGTACCTTGACGATAGAAAGGATCTGCTGCCCAAAGCGAGCCTGTGAACAGGCATATTGGTAATAAATACAAAATTTTCATTGCAACTCCTTATGCAAACGGAAAATTAATTCAGCCCGAATGAAAGCAGCAGAATCAGCTGCTTTTTGCAAATGTAACTGTTCTAATCGCAGTTGTTGGCGGTTGTTTAGTAGCTTGTCGATAAAATGCTGAAACTCGTTAAATCCACCAACTAAAGAGAGATGTAGACGGGGTGTAGCCAGAAATTCCCAACGTAAATCCATCACATCTAATTGCCCGCGCAATTGCTCAATTTGTTGATTGATCGGTAAGAGCTGATTCGCCAACTGTGGGGACGTTTGATTAACGGTACTTTGCTGTCGAAGCGCTATTACAATGCGTTGCTGACGATTTAACTCCTCATTTAATCGTTGCTGTTCCTGCATCAAGGCTATCTTCGCTGTATGCAACAGATAAAATTGTTGTAACGGAATAGCAATAACCAGTAACACTAGCATCACCTCAAACAAACGGTGCCAATACCAAGCACTACGTAACCAACGTCCCAGCCAATGATGGTAGTCGTTAAGCCAATTCCAACTCATTTATTCTCCCCATCACAGGCCGTCTGTAGCCGAAATGCAATGTTCGTTGCTTCATTTTGTAATTGAGATAAATTCACTGCTCCGCAACGCTGTTGTAAAAACTGATGTAATTCGGCAAATGCATTTTGTGAATCAATATTCCCTGCCATATCCAATTGTTCGGAATCCAATCGAACCTCGGTTAATTCACCTTGTAGCAAAGGCAGTTCATGTAACAGCTGCAATCTTGCAATGGCCTTCGCAGAAGCCAGCGTTAGCCCATCACTTTGCGGTAATAGTGTGCGACGTTGTTGGCTAATTTCCATTTCCTGTTTTATCAATTGTTGATTTAAAAGGGTTAGTTGTTCCTGCTGTTCTGCTAAATACTGCCTTTGCTGTTGATTGATCTGCTCAAGTCCCCAATATCCGCCTAGTGCACACAAGAACAACAGCAACAGACGTAGTAAAAAATATTTTAATGCCCGCCGATATTGCACCTGCCGCCAAGGAAACAAATTTATTCCCTGCATATTATCTCCTACTCACCTTGTTCAAACTTAGGCCATAAGGCATTCCCTAAAGCAATTGGCGAACAAACACAATCAACCCTTTGCCAATCTGCCGGCAATTTGCGTTCAATGTCCGAATACACATAAATCTGCTCGCAGGGCTCTTTGAAATACTGTTGAAAATCCCGATACAGCGCTTGTAAATCCGCCCCACCTTGCCGTATTTGACATTGCTGAGCCCGTTCACAAAGCATTAAGCTTTGTTGCCCATGAATATAGACTAACAACCGATTTTGTACGGATTGCTGCAACAGATACGTGAATGCCCGTAAAAGACTATTCACTTGAGTGTCTAAAATGTTCGGCTGACAAGGCGAAAATTGCTGTAAAAAATCCAATGCTAAACGCTGCCGAATCGCCGTAATCTCCAGGCGACAACCTTGTGGCAAACTATTGGCCCGGTAATCAAACCAAAGCTCGTCCAATGCGACCGGCAATGATTTTTGTAGAATAAAACGGCTTTGCTGCTCACATTCATCAGCATCCAGCGACTGTGGCAAAATCAGGCTTTTAGACCACACAAGCTGTGGAGGAACCGCGCATACCACGCGGCGATGCCGTTGCTTAGTGTTTAATAAGGCTGTCAAATCCGCCGGTAGTGGGGAATCTTTCGGTTGTGCCCGGCTACAAATCCGGTCATTCTCAAACCACACAAAATATAATTGTTGGGTATCGGCATGCACACCGATCGGGCTGGATTGCTTGGCTTTTACAGCGCTGCGCATATTCTTTCCTATCTATTCGGGGAGTTATCTTTTATACTTAGCGCTCCGAAGCCTATGTCAAACGACATGGCAATTCATTAATCAAGAGAGAATTTTACGATGCGTATCGCAAAATTATTATTCAGCAGTCTGCTCACCCTATGTATTTTAGGACTTGTAGCGGGCGGTATCTTTTATATGCATTTGAAATCGGAATTACCTTCGGTTGAAAGTTTAAAAACCGTTGAGTTACAACAGCCGATGCAAATCTACACCGCCGATGGCAAACTGATCGGCGAGGTGGGTGAACAACGCCGTATTCCGGTAAAACTCGATGAAGTCCCGGAAAAATTAATCGAGGCCTTTTTAGCCACCGAGGACAGCCGTTTCTATGATCATCACGGCTTGGATCCTATCGGTATTGCTCGTGCTTTATACGTAGCCCTCATCAATCACGGCTCACCTTCTCAAGGTGCCAGTACTATCACCCAACAATTGGCGCGTAACTTTTTCTTAACGCCGGAAAAAACCATTATCCGTAAAGCTCGTGAAGCGGTGTTAGCAATTGAAATTGAAAATGCCTTAAGCAAACAGGAAATCCTTGAGCTTTACCTCAATAAAATCTTCTTGGGTTATCGTTCCTACGGGGTTGCAGCCGCGGCGCAAACCTATTTTGGTAAATCCCTAAATGAATTAACGCTATCCGAAATGGCAATCATCGCAGGTCTGCCAAAAGCGCCTTCGACCATGAACCCGATCTATTCACCAAAACGGGCTGAAGAACGTCGTAATGTCGTATTAGGCCGTATGTTAGCGGAAAATTACATTACCCAAGCTGAATACGATGCGGCGATCAAAGAACCGATTGTAGCCAGTTATCACGGCGCGAAATTTGAATTCCGTGCCGATTACATCAGCGAAATGGTGCGTCAAGAAATGGTCCGCCGTTTCGGTGAAGAACAAGCCTACACAAGTGGTTATAAAGTCTATACAACCGTCCTATCCAAAGACCAAGAGGCTGCACAAAATGCAGTGATCAACAACCTCATCAGCTATGATATGCGTCACGGCTATCGTGGTGGTGCTCCGTTATGGAAAAAAGGCGAAACAGCTTGGGATGACGAACGTATTACCGGTTTTCTGAAGAAATTACCGGACTCCACTCCATTCATTCCGGCGGCTGTCATCGCAATAGAAAAAAATGGCACGAAATTAATGTTGGCTTCCGGTGAAACCATGAGCTTGACGAACAACGCCATGCGTTGGGCCGGTCGCGCTAATCCAGTGAAAGTAGGTGAACAAATTTGGATCCGTAAAAAAGACAACGGTGAATGGATTTTAGGCCAAATTCCGGCAGCCAATGGCGCTTTAGTCTCCCTAAACTCCGACAATGGTGCGATTGAAGCTATTGTGGGCGGTTTCAGTTATGAACAAAGTAAATTTAACCGTGCCACCCAATCCTTGGTACAGGTTGGTTCATCGATTAAACCTTTTATTTATGCAGCAGGTTTGGAAAAAGGCTTAACCCTTTCCAGCGTCTTACAGGACACTCCAATTTCCATTCAAAAACCGGGACAACGCTTGTGGCAGCCGAAAAACTCGCCGGATCGTTATGATGGTCCAATGCGTGTTCGGGTCGGCTTGGGACAATCCAAGAATATGATTGCTATCCGCATCCTACAAACCGCAGGTATTGATTTTACCGCCGACTTCCTACAACGTTTTGGATTCAAACGGGATCAATATTTTGCCAGTGAAGCATTAGCTCTCGGCGCTGCCTCCTTCACTCCGCTGGAAATGGCGCGTGGTTATGCAGTATTCGATAATGGTGGTTTCTTAATCGATCCTTATCTGATTGAAAAAATTCAAGATAACACCGGGAAAGATTTATTTATCGCCAATCCCAAAATTGCCTGTATCAGCTGTAATGATATTCCGGTGATTTACGGTGAAACCCAAGATAAAATCGATGGCTTTAAAGACACACCATTGTTAGCTGCCGGAAATACCCTGAAAACCGCTGACAACAACAGCACCGAAGAAGGTGACCAACAACCGGAAAACGTACCGGATTTACCGGAATTGCAAGGCCAGGCCAAAGCACTAAATGAAGATGCCGTGGTTCTGATGGCAGCGGGTAAGGATGCAAGTTCTAAAGTGGAATATGCTCCACGCGTAATTAGCGGCGAATTAGCCTTCCTAATTCGTAGTGCGCTAAATACCGCGGTCTATGGTGAGCAAGGTTTAGGCTGGAAAGGAACCAGCTGGCGCATGGCCAAAGACATCAAACGTGGCGATGTGGGTGGTAAAACCGGGACCACTAACAGTTCGAAAGTGGCTTGGTATGCCGGTTTTGGTGCCAATATCGTCACCACCACTTATGTTGGTTTCGATGACAACAAACGCACCTTAGGTCGCGGTGAAGCGGGTGCACAAACCGCAATGCCAGCCTGGATTGCTTATATGAAAGTAGCCTTAGCAGATGTACCGGAACGCAAAACCGACCTCCCAGCCAAAATCGTGGAAAAAACCATCGATCAAAACACGGGTTTACTTTCCGAAGGTGGTGGCCGTAAGGAATACTTTATCGATGGAACCGAACCGAAACGAACCTTCCTCGATGAAATGCAAGAGCGTGGCTATTACGTTCCGCCTGAGTTGCAACAGCGCTTAAATGGCGGTGGCATAGGCGGTTCCGGTGGCGCCGCACCGGCCGCACAACCGGAAGATTTATTCTAATTTGACAGGGCGAACAACAGGTTCGCCCTTTATTTTATCCCCATTGAGGAATGCAAAATGCTCAGTTATCGCCATAGTTTTCACGCCGGCAACCATGCCGATGTGATCAAACACATCGTTTTGATGTTAATCCTAGAAAATCTTACTATTAAGGAAAAAGGCTTTTATTATTTGGATACCCATGCCGGCGTTGGACGTTATCGTCTTGCCTCAGCGGAAGCGGAAAAAACCGGTGAATATAAGGAAGGTATCGGTCGCTTATGGGAACGTGATGATCTACCGCCAATCGTCACACGTTATGTCGAATTAATTAAAAAACTCAATTATGGTGGCCGCGAACTCCGCTATTACGCCGGTTCGCCGATGATTGCCGCACAATTATTACGTCCACAGGATCGCGCCTGTTTAAGTGAACTACATCCGGCCGACTTTCCGCTACTGCGCAATAATTTCAAAGAATACAAAAACATTCAGGTGAAATCGGAAAACGGTTTTCAGTTGCTCAAAGCCACCCTGCCACCGAAAGAACGCCGTGGCTTGGTACTTATCGACCCACCGTATGAACTCAAAGAAGATTACGATTTAGTTGTAAAGGCCGTCGAAGAAGGACACAAACGCTTTGCCACCGGTACCTATGCCATTTGGTATCCGGTAGTATTGCGGCAACAAAGCAAACGTATTTTTAAAGGCTTAGTCGCCAGTGGAATTCGCAAAATTCTGAAAATCGAATTCGCCGTACGCCCTGACAGCGATCAACGAGGCATGACTGCAAGCGGTATGGTGGTCGTTAATCCACCTTGGCAGTTAGAACAACAAATGCGGGAAATTCTACCTTATCTATGTCAAACCCTTGTGCCGGAAGGCTGTGGCAGTTGGTCGGTCGAGTGGATTGTGCCTGAATAATCAGTTTTTAATCAATATCAATAAAATCAATGACTTAGCATTGATTTTAAGAAAAACTTTTATTTTGGATGGGGCGTTGCCTAAAGACACAAACCGCCGCACCGCATTGTAAATCCCGCCTATCAATAATAAGATGACGGCATTTCAGAGCAAGAGTAATAAACGGATGAATATTTTAGTAATTGGCCCGTCTTGGGTGGGCGATATGATGATGTCGCAAAGTCTGTATCAACAGTTAAAAATCCAATATCCCAATGCCAATATCGATGTAATGGCGCCAAATTGGTGTAAACCGCTGTTAGCGCGAATGCCGGAAGTGCGACAAGCCTTGGAAATGCCCTTGGGACACGGAGCTCTTGAATTGAGTATGCGCTATCGCTTAGGGAAAGCTTTACGCGACCAATATGATTTGGCCATTGTGTTGCCGAACTCTCTAAAATCGGCGCTAATTCCATTGTTTGCCAAAATTCCCCAACGCCGCGGTTGGAAAGGCGAAAGCCGTTATTTTTTGCTAAATGACCTACGCCAAAACAAACGCGACTATCCGATGATGGTGCAACGCTATATGGCGTTAGCCTTTGCTAAAGATGCAGTACCGGCTGCCGCGCAAATGCCCGTGTTAAAACCCTATTTAAGCGTCGATCCCGCACAACAAGCGCTCACTCTCAAACATTTTGAAAAACAAACGGCAGTATTGGGTGAGCGGGCAATTATTGGTTTCTGTCCGGGCGCAGAATTCGGTCCGGCTAAACGATGGCCACATTATCATTACGCTGAATTAGCCAAAATGCTGATCGAACAAGGCTATGCGGTGGAATTATTTGGTTCCCCCAAGGATATTGAGGCCGGCGAACAAATTCGTGCCGCTCTGCCTGCTGATTTACAACCGTTCTGCTTGAATCTGGCGGGACAAACCGATTTAAATCAAGCGGTGGATCTGATTGCCAATTGCCGCGCGGTGGTTAGCAACGATAGTGGCTTAATGCACATTGCGGCTGCGACCGCTCGCCCTTTAGTGGCGTTATACGGCCCAACCAGTCCAACTTACACCCCGCCATTATCCGATAAAGCAGTGATTATCCGTTTAATCGAAGGCGATTTAATTAAAGTGCGTAAAAGTACCGATAGCCAAGAAGGCTATCATCAAAGTTTGATTGATATCACGCCGGCCATGGTGGCAGAAAAGCTAACCACTCTATTGCAGGCATAATTTATAAAACATAACGGGAAATAACAGTAATGAATCCACTTCGCATACATCTCCAAATGGTTGGCATGGCTATCCTATGGGGAGCCTCTTGGCCCTGGGGACGGGTTGTCGCACAGGCAATGCCAACCTTTGTCGCCTCGGCAATGCGTTTCTTGTTTGCAATCATTCCGTTACTCATTTGGCTATATGCCGCCAATCGTTTCACATATGCGAAAAAGCTACGCCCAAATCAATGGTTCGGGTTATTTTTGACCGCGCTATTGGGTATTTTCGGTTATTCCACTTTCTTTATTTGGGGCTTGAAATACGTACCGGCAGGACAAGGTACCATGGTAGTTGCCTCCAATCCGGTGTTCACTATGTTTTTCGCTATTCTGCTCTTTAAGGAAAAATGGAATCGTTGGGTAGTTTTAGGCATGGCGATTGCCGTAAGCGGCTCCTTACTGGCGATGACCAAGGGCAATCCGGCGAACTTATTGCAACATTTCGGCTTTGGGCAAATGCTCTTGCTCTGCGCTTTAGTCTGTTGGGTAGCCTACACCCTATTGGCACGCAAAGTGCTAACCGGGATTGATTCTCTTACCGCCACAACTATTTCCTCTACCTTTGGATTTTTTATGTTAGCCCTGGCGGCTATTTGTACGGAAGATGCCGAAGGATGGGCAAGCGTACTACAATTGAACGGCGCACAATGGTTTAGTTTACTTGGTTTGGCCTTTGGTGCTACGGTACTTGCCTACGCTTGGTATTTTGACGGAGTAAAATATTTGGGTGCAGGCAATGCCGCCGCCTATATTATTATCGTGCCAATTTTAGGCATTTTATTTTCCGCCATGTGGTTGCATGAACCCTTAGATGCATCGTTGCTGTTGGGCGGTCTATTGGCAGTTTCGGGGCTGGGGATTATGCACTGGGGGCGCATGCAATTACGATGAAAATCTGTTTAGTCAAAACCTCTTCCATGGGCGATATAATCCATACCTTGCCGGCCTTAACCGATGCTGCACAGGCATTGAAAGATTTTTCGGTGGATTGGGTCGTTGAAGAAAACTTTGCAGAAATTCCACGCTGGCATTTTGCCGTGGATAAAGTGATTCCGATTGCTTTACGACGTTGGCGCAAAGCCCCATGTGCTACCGAAACCCGTCACCAATGGCAGAATTATCGCAAGCTGTTACAACAAACACAGTATGATGCGGTAATTGATGCACAAGGCTTGCTGAAGAGCGCTATTTTTGCCACCCGCTTAGCCCACGGCGAAAAACACGGATACGATCGCAAAAGCATCCGTGAACCCCTCGCCAGCTGGTTTTACGATAAAAAATACGCCATTTCCTACCAACAGCATGCCGTTGAACGAATTCGTCAATTATTTGCTCAAGCATTGGGGTATTCCTTGCCCACAGGCCTAGGCGATTACGCTCTAGCCCGCCATTTTTCCGCGCAGCAAGAAAGTACTCCCTATGTGCTACTCTTTCATTCCACGACCCGTGCCGAAAAACATTGGCCGGAAAACTATTGGCATGAATTCATTGGAGCATGTGTAGAAAAGCAAATTGCCGTACGACTACCTTGGGGTACCCCTCAAGAACACGGCCGCGCTGAACGTTTGGCCGCCGGTTATAATGATGTACAGGTCTTACCTAAATTAACCTTAAGCCAATTAGCCTCACAAATTGCCGGAGCACAGGCCGTCATTTCGGTGGATACCGGACTGGCACACTTAACAGCAGCGCTCGATAAACCGGCAATAACTCTGTATGGGGCAACAGATCCGACCTTGATCGGCGCCTATGGTCAAAATCAACATTATCTACAAGCCGACTCCATGCAAGAAATCCAGCCAAATCAGGCATTTAACGAATTCTTGAGGCTATTAAATCAACGCTAAAAAAAGATCCTTTTAACATCTCATCAAGCATTATCAACGGTTGTGTTTTGCGCAAATGGCTTGTTTTGGCTTGCCTGACTCACCTTCAGCCGATAAACTCCAAGAAGTTCAATACTTTTTTTGATTTATTTTTCACAATAAGGAAAGCGAAATGAAAAAAACACTTCTTGCTTTAGTTGTTGCTGCAACCGCAGCCGGCTCTGCAAACGCCTATAACTTCCATATCGATCAAACCGGTACCGATGTTAATTTCTACGGTTCCTTACGTTTGAAATGGGAACACATCAATTCTAAAACCACAGATGCCAACGGTGATAGCAACAGAGAAATCGCACATGGCGATATCGATGATAACGGCTCTCGTTTTGGTTTTGGTATCAAACAAAACTTAGGTAACGATTTCTACGCATTAGGTAAAATCGAATGGCGCTTCCGTGACACCGATGCCCGCAACTTAGCGAGCAACCGTCACAATAATTTCGGCCACATCTACACCCGTCAACTATTCGGCGGTTTTGGCCATAAAACCTTCGGTGAGTTAACCTACGGTAACATGACTACTTTCACCGATGAAATCAAACAAACCGACTTAGCCAACATCTACAGCCTCAGTGATGGCTTACTCGTAGGCAATGCTCGTCGTGCGGTGCAATACGTGAACCGTGGCTTAGTACCTAACTTAAAATTCGGTGCATTCTATGGTGCCACCAGCAAACGTGGTGCAACCGGTTTAGATTTAGCGGTCAACCGTAACCACGTGTGGGGTGCAGGTGCGGTATATAAATTCGAAATCGACAGTCTACAAGATGTGACCACCGGTTTAGGTTTTACCCGTCAAACCTTTGCTAACGGCGTACAAGAAACCGCTTATGCTTTCGATAACGCATACCGTTTTGATAACACCACCCTTGGTTTAGACTTAGAACACAAAAAAATCAGCAATGTGAAAGGTATTGAAGGTCTTGAACGTTCTAAATACGAAGCTCGCGCTGTCGTGCATCAAAAATTAAGCGATGCTTGGAATGTTTATGCGATGTATGCCTATCGTACCAACAAATTGAAAAACGCGACTTACGCGACTGCAACAGAAAAAAAATCTGATGTGATGTTAGGTACTGAATACTATGTGTATCAAAACCAATCCTTAAAAGTGAAACCATTTGTTGAAGGCCAAGTGCTACGCACCCGCAACCTAAATAATGTTGCCGGCGATACACAACGCGATTACAAAATGGTTGTAGGTTTACGTGCTTACTGGTAATCCGTTACCCATCATTTCTCAGCGGGAGTTTTAACTCCCGCTTTTTTATCCCTTGCAATTAGCGAATTTATCCCCATTATAGGAGCACATAAAACGCTTTTTAGACTACCTCTAATAAAATCAATGACTTAGCATCGATTTTAGGAAAAACTCCAATTTTCGAGGGGGCGTTTTCAATGACTGAGGAAAATTTCATGACTTATACCCAAGACAACGACAAACTTTACCGCTACCTTTTCCAAAACCGCGCTGTGCGTGGTGAATGGGTGCGTCTCAATCAAAGTTTTGTCGATACCCTAAACACCCATCACTATCCAACTGCCGTGCGCAATTTATTAGGGGAAATGTTGGTGGCTACCAGTTTATTAACGGCTACGTTGAAATTTAACGGCAATATCACCGTACAAATTCAAGGTGATGGCCCATTGCGCTTAGCCTTGGTTAACGGCAACGACCAGCAGCAACTACGAGCCTTAGCCCGTGTGGAAGGCGCAATTGATGACAACATGAGTTTGCAACAAATGATCGGTAAAGGCGTATTGGTGATCACTATTGCACCAACCGAAGGGGAACGCTACCAAGGTGTCATCGCCTTAGATAAACCGACCATCACCGAGTGCCTGGAAGACTACTTTGTGCGCTCAGAACAACTGCAAACTCAATTAATTATTCGCACTGGCGAATATGAAGGCCAACCAACCGCGGCGGGAATGCTGTTACAAGTGATGCCGGATGGCCAAGGTACACCGGAAGATTTTGAGCATCTCACCACCTTAGCCGCCACCGTTAAGGATGAAGAATTGTTTGGCCTCACAGCAGAGGAATTGCTCTATCGCTTGTATCATGAAGAAACCGTGGAAGTATATCCACCGCAAGCCCTTTCCTTCTTCTGCGGTTGCTCGGCAGAACGTTCCGGCGCGGCATTACTATTAATTCCCGACGCGGAAATAGAAGAGATTCTCGCCGAACATAACGGCAGCATCGATATGCAATGTGAATGTTGTGGTACGCATTACTTCTTTAATAAAGCAACCATTGATAAATTAAAGCAGGCTTAAATCTCAATAAAAAAATCTCCGCCAATTTAGCGGAGATTTTTTATTTATGGCTGCACTATTGCCATACAGGCTTGCAATGCATTGGCAATCGAACCCCCATGGTTTTTCTGCGGAATCAACAAAAACTCCGCGGCTTGTCCTTGCGCTTGCAATTCTTTCGCTAATCCACGGGCATCTAATGGCATCATCTCCCGACGCATTTTAATTTTGGCAAGCTGCTCCGGATTCATTGTGGGATCTTTCTCCGGCTCGGCTTCATATTCCCCCAAAGTGAGTAAAATACGCTGCGGTGAATGCTGCAGCCAAGGTTTTTGTGTGGGCAACAGCGCACCATGCCCCCACCAAAGGGAAGGACTGGCTAAGCAATAGTTATTAAATAAATCGCCTTGCTGTAACAGTACATACAAACCAAATAGCGCACCAAAGGAATGCCCAAAAAAAGTCTCTTGCGGCTGCTGCAAAGCATACTTTTCCGCAATATAGGGTTTTACCCGTTGGGTGAAAAAGCGTAGAAAATCCGCCACACCGCCGCCCTTGGCAAATTCCTCACCCTCGGCCGCAAAGGTATAATCACGGGTACGCTCGGCAAGTGCATAGGCCTTATCGGAGACATAACCAATACCAACAATTAACGGTAGTGGTTTATCTGCCGCCACCGCATTGATGGCTAACGGAAACTGCGCATTACCATCCGTAGTATAGAGCACGGCTGAAGGAACTGGTGTACTTTTCGGCTCGCCGATAAACAGACGATAATTTTTTCCCTCAAAGGTCAAATCGGTTTGTTTAACTTGGTATAGGGCATTCATTTCAGGTGTAATTGGAGGAATAGAAAAATCTGGCTCGGCAAACACTTGGTGATGCAATAACATCATCAAACCGAACAATAACACACGTAACATGATCACATCTAAAGACGGCACGGTTACCCGTGCCGTTAAGCATTAAAAGGTGATATTCAAATTAGTCCAGAAACGACGACCGTCTTCCACCGTCCAGCTACCGCCATTGGTATCCACCCGTTCACCGATTTCATTGCCAATATTTAACACTGCAAAGTTAAGTGAGACATTCGGATTGAATTTGTAGGTAGTACCGATATCCACGGTTGTATACGCACCACGGGTACGATAGGCGTTTTTATTATCGCCGTTACGCGGATTTGCCCAAATTTGTTTGCCTTTATAGGCAACACGGGTGTAGGCACTGAAGGCATCGTTCACAATCCAATTGAGTTTGGCTGAGGCGGCATGTTTCGGTGTATTATCCAGAGGCAAACCGCGCAAGCTAACACCCGAAGCGGATAAATCTTCATCAGATTTACGTTTGGAATGTTGATAGGTATAACTCAAATCCAAATTCCAATGATCGTTAAAGGTCAGGTGAGAACCAAATTCCACTCCTTTAATATTCGCCCGACCCACATTAGCATATTGATACAATCGAGCACCAGTAAGCGGATCCGCTGTGCCGGTATAGAAGCTGGTTAATTTATTTTTGAAATCCGTATTAAACAGCGTAATAGTCGCATGATTATCGTTGTCGTAGGTATAGACCAAACTTAACTCTTCATTAATACTGGTTTCCGGTTTTAAATTAGGATTACCATAAATCACCCCGGCGCCGTTCTGCGTTGAAGTTACATAGCTTTCACTTAACTCTCGAATGGTTGGTGCGCGGAACGCTTTGGAAATACCGCCTTTAATCGTCCAGCTCGGATTGATGTGATATACCGCATAGGCTCTTGGATTCCAGTGAGAACCAAATTTTTCATGGTGATCTAAACGGGAGCCTAATGTGAGTAGGAATTTATCGGAGAAATTGATTTCATCTTCTAAGAAAAATGCATACTGCTTAATTTTGTTTTGAGTATTTTGGAATACCGGACTATAACTGGTTACCGTACGCCCACCAACAGTGCGGCTACGGGTATTCACACGTAATACCGAGTCATCCTGTAATTTAGCCCATTGATATTGTCCGCCAAAAACGAAGAAATGATTGGCAACCGGTAACATAAATTTAGCGTCGAAAACCGTATTAGTAATTTCCGGTTTACGACTGTTCATTACATCATTAGTTAATACTTCACGTTTGGCTTTCTCTTGGTATAGGGAAAGTTCCGATGTCATGAAATTCCAATCGGCCTGATGGGTAACCGACCAATGGGTACGGGATGCGCGGGTTGCAGTAGCTGAGTTACGCGTCGTGCTAGAGCCGCGGGTGGTAGTGAGTGCCAAGGATTTTCCCGGCGTTTCGTCTTTTTCCAACAAATGACGGCCACCTTCAAAAATAAAGGTTTGTCCTTTAGTCGGAGTGAAGGTCAACTTACTGTTGATATCACGATTTTTATTTTTATTGGAACCACCGATAATATTATCTTCTTGGCGATAATTACCACCACCATATACCTGAATACCTAAGATATTTTTTACTAAGGGGCCGGAAACAAAGAAATTACCGTGGTAGCCATCGCCGAAATCACTTTTATCATGGGCGGTAAATCCACCGGAAAGGGAGCCCGTCCAGTTTTCGGTAGCATTCTTGGTGATAATATTCACCACACCGCCCATAGCATCGGAACCATACAGCGAGGACATCGGGCCGCGCACGACTTCAATACGCTCAATCGCATTTACCGGTGGAATAAAAGCACCTTCATAACCACCATTACCGTTTGGCCGCGACTCTCGGGTATTTTGACGACGCCCATCCACCATAATTAAGGTGTAATCTGCAGGTAAGCCTCGAATCGAAATATCCGATTTATTTACATTGCTACCACTGACATTAACCCCTGGAATATCCTGCAGCGCTTCTTCCAAACGGTTTGATGGATGTTGTTTTAATTGTTGTTTATCTACCACGCTAATGCTGGCCGGCGCATCCCGCAAATCCTGAGCGGTACCCGCGGCAGTCACGACGATAGCATCAAGTTCGGCATTTTTCTTTTCCTCAGCGAAACTGTTCGCACTCAACGACGCCAACACTGCCAATGCGACGGGGGAAATTCGGGTTAATTTCATTATTTTATCCTTAGTTTTTAAATGGTTATTAGTAATGAGAGCTATTTGCATCAAAAGCTTGCTAAATTTACGCTTTCTTTAGAAATTTAGCAAATCAATCCGTTACAAACGCCCCCACGCAAATCGGAGTTTTTCACGAAATAACACGTAACTCATTGATTTTATTGATATTGGTTTAAAAATCTCGTTTTTTCTAAAATACCCATGACAGCTTCATCAAAAAAGTCCGTGGGCGGCCATAAAAGTTATTCATACCTCGAGTTCGATTGTAGTTGTTCTCAAAGTAAGTTTTATCAAACAGGTTACTCACTATCAGGCCAACTTTGGCATGGGGATTCAACTCATACTGCACATTAGCATCCCACAACGCATAACCTGCTTGACGGATACCATACAAACTGCTGGTTGGACTTTGCGCGCTAACTCCACCGCCGATGGTCCAATGGCTATTCGGGATGTGATAGCTGGTGGCAATTCGTAACATCTGGACCGGAGTAAAATTACTAAAGTTATAAGGATCGGCCTTGGCATTTTTCTCCAGGCGGGCCGCATTCACTTCATCGGCATTTTTGTATTTGCTCTTATTGTAGGTATAGCCTAAAAACAATTGCCAATTCTCACTAAGCGAACCTGATAGCTCCAATTCAACACCTTTACTAACTACCTTACCGATAGGTTTGGCTATAGTTTGAAAAGAACCGCGTAAGCCTGTTGAGTCAGGTACAAAGGTAAAATCAACTACCGTGCGATTTTTTTGTTCTAGGGTAAATAATGCCAATGAACTATTAAGTCGTTGATTGAAAAAACTGCCTTTCCAACCAATCTCATAATTACTGCCCAATAACGGGGGTAAGGTCGTTTTAGTGGTGACGTCCACATTGTCCTGCTGTTTAAAAATCTGCGTATAACTGGCGTATAGGCTTTGATTTTCATTGAGGTCATAGGTCACGCCGGCATAAGGTGTAAACTTATGTCCCTTCATACGAGCGGTATAATGATCTTGATCGATTTTATTATTTGTCGCCAATTGGAAATTACTTAGTGGTTGGCCGTAACGAACCGGCATATCCTTGGTTTGAGAGGTGTTGTAATGCACCAAACTACCACCCAATAAAAAGTGTAATTTATCAGTCGCATTAAAACGGGTGCTTAAGGTAACCGTATGGGTTTTATTTTTGTTTACATATTTGGCGTAGTTATATAGTGCATCTACATAATCATCGGGAATTTTGACTTCTTTATACACCGGTGTAGTGCCATTAAATCCGACAAATAATGGATTCCCATCCGCATCAGTTTCCTGCACTTTATTACCGTTAGCATCTCGTACATATTCAGGTTCATAAATCGGAACTAGACGGCCAAAATCATTTTCCCGATAGACCTGTTTGCCATTTTGATCCAAAACAGGTTTATATTTGGTGATCAACGCATCTTTACAGCCTGGCTCATAAACTCGAACATTGCCATGTTCCGTATATTTATCCCAAGCCGGCTCCGGACGACCGGTTTCCGTTGGTAAAGAATCACTACCAATAGGATCCTCTTCACAACGGCCGTCATATTGGGAATGGATAGCACCAGTGCTAGGCCGCGGACGATAACGTTTTTGGAAAATTTCTAAATATTGGGATTGAATATTCTCATTATTGAATGCGTAACCAAGATAAAAATCATGGCTACGGTCAAACAGCTCATAGGTACCGTTAAGGCTAAGTTTTATGCCATATTGCTCATCTTTTTTCTGGTGTCGCATCGGCATATAGTTAAAGCGTCGATTGGTTATGCCCCGATTATTGAAAGCACTATCATAAAGTCTGTCGGAAAAACGGTTGGCGGCATTATTGATGATGCCCTCCTCCACTAATTTCTTATCAACATATTCTTTCTTATCAACATTTTCACCGGGATCGGCCCAATTGGGTTCACATAAAAAGTCCAATCCCACTTCTTCCATACACTGAGCAAAACCAGCTTGTCGTGATTGCATCCGCTGCGCCCGATATTGGGCAAATTCTGCTGCATTAAATTGATGAGCAAGATAGTCAGCTTTACGTTTTTCATATTGCGCAGTAACTTCTTGTCGATAGCCTTTCAATTTAGCCAGGGCCTCAGCCTTTGGATAAAAAGGAATAACTTCACCTTTTTCCGTTAAGAATGCATCGGCATCGCTACCGGAAATACCGGCTGCATGTTCATCCTTAATAAAGAATTGGCCAACCTTAGCGTCCGAGTTATTTTTGCTGTAGCTGGCTTCTATTTTGAGTTCCCAACCATTATCTAGAACAAATTTGCTTTCAGTAAAAAGATTGTATTTATCTCCTTTTAAGCGAGACCAATCCTCTCCCAAATAGGTATTACGCGGTAAAGTAAGCGGATTATTACAGGCGGGACGGGAAGAAAATGCCGATACTTGAGGGTTTTCACAAGGAAGAATTACCCCGGCAAAGTCTGGCACTTCACTGATCTTTTGATACATTGCGCCCAGCGTAAAGAGTCCAATATCACCAATATTAGTTTCAGTAACCCCATAAATCATGGATTTTTTTCCATGCACTTTATCCTTGAATGAACGGGATTTTTCTTGTACACCGATTAACCGACCACGAACCGTATTTTGCGGATTCATCTTACCTGACACATCTAACATAGTGCGCCAACCGCCACGATGATCGAAATCTATCTCACCTAAATGTTGAAATTTATCGGTCGGGCGCTTACGAATTAAATTAATCGTACCACCGGGTTCTGAATTTGATTGGGTCAAGCCACTTGCCCCTCGCACGACTTCAATATGGTCATAAATAGCCAAATCTGTGCTAGGCGAAACATCTATTTTCGCGGTATAACCCGAACGACCACCAACATTTGTGGTAATTCCGTCTTCACCGATTTGATCCACATAAAACCCTCGAGAAAGAAAGCGGGTTTGTAAACCAGAATCCCGAACGACATTCATTCCGGCTGTATTTTGCATTGCCTCTTCAAGGGTATGGATTGCTTTATCATTTAAACGTTTTTGTGTGATAACACTTACCGACTGCGGAGTATCCTTTCCTGAGATACGTAATCCGGTTGCGGTATTCATTGATTTGATCGTATAACTTTGACTTTTCTCCGTACTGTTAGTCGGACTTTCCTCTACAACATTAATTTGTTCTAATTCAATTTCAGAAGCATATGTCATTGCGGAATGAAGGCTAAGAAAAAGTGCGCTGGAAAGAAGGCTGAAATGATGGGGAATTAATTTTAGGTTACTTGGAAAAGTACGCATTTTTGGCTCCTTTATTATTGCATTGCGTTTTTTTATCCCTAGAAAAATTTTTCTATTCGCTTTTGTTTCCAAGTAAAAGGCTAAATATAAGAGCAACTGTCGTTGCTAGTCATAAAATCAATAAAACATTGATAATGATAATCTTTATCATTTTTATGGTAAAGAGATATTTAAAATAAAAATGTGTTTTGGAATACAAACTAATCAACTAACTAAAAATAGGCATATTTTGTGATAGAAGTCTCAGAAATGAGATCTACTTAACATTTTTTTGCTGATTATTCTCTATAATGCTCGCATTCTAATTTTCTATAATTTTTCACACAGAGGTGACTTATGACAGACGTAAACAAACTCATCAAAGATCTTGAAGCTCTTGGTATCTACGATGTGAAAGAAGTAGTTTATAACCCAAGTTATGAACTACTTTTTGAAGAAGAAACTAAGCCTGGCTTGGAAGGTTTCGAAAAAGGAACCCTTACCACAACTGGTGCGGTTGCAGTTGATACGGGTATTTTTACCGGTCGTTCGCCAAAAGATAAATACATCGTATTAGACGAGACCACTAAAGATACTGTTTGGTGGAATTCTGATGCAGCGAAAAACGACAATAAACCTATGAATCAAGCAACTTGGCAAAGCTTGAAAGAATTGGTTACTCAACAACTTTCCCGTAAACGTCTATTTGTAGTTGATGGATTCTGTGGTGCTAGCGAACAAGACCGTATCGCAGTACGTATTATTACTGAAGTCGCTTGGCAAGCGCATTTCGTAAAAAACATGTTTATCCGTCCAACTGAAGAACAATTAAAAACCTTCAAACCGGATTTCGTGGTAATGAATGGTTCTAAATGCACCAATCCAAATTGGAAAGAACAAGGTTTAAATTCTGAAAACTTTGTTGCCTTTAACCTAACCGAACGCATTCAATTAATCGGTGGTACTTGGTACGGCGGTGAAATGAAAAAAGGTATGTTCTCTATGATGAACTACTTCCTACCGCTTAAAGGTGTGGGCGCAATGCACTGTTCTGCCAACGTAGGTAAAGACGGCGATGTTGCTATTTTCTTCGGTCTTTCCGGTACAGGTAAAACAACCCTCTCTACTGATCCAAAACGTGAATTAATCGGTGACGATGAACACGGTTGGGATGATGTAGGTATCTTCAACTTTGAAGGTGGTTGTTATGCGAAAACCATCCATCTTTCTGAAGAAAATGAACCAGATATTTATCGTGCAATCCGTCGTGATGCGTTATTAGAGAACGTGGTTGTTCGTGCTGACGGTTCCGTTGATTTTGATGATGGTTCTAAAACTGAAAATACCCGTGTGTCTTATCCGATTTATCACATTGATAACATCGTTAAACCGGTTTCCCGTGCAGGCCATGCAACTAAAGTTATTTTCTTAACCGCAGACGCATTTGGTGTATTACCTCCGGTATCTAAATTGACTCCGGAACAAACCAAATACTACTTCTTATCCGGTTTCACAGCGAAACTTGCAGGTACAGAACGCGGTATTACCGAACCAACTCCAACTTTCTCAGCATGTTTCGGTGCAGCATTCTTAACCTTACACCCAACCCAGTATGCGGAAGTGTTGGTTAAACGTATGCAGGAGGCAGGTGCGGAAGCTTACTTGGTTAACACTGGTTGGAACGGCACTGGTAAACGTATCTCTATTAAAGATACCCGCGGTATTATCGATGCCATCTTAGATGGTTCTATCGAAAAAGCTGAAATGAGCGAATTACCAATCTTCAACTTGGCAATTCCTAATGCTTTACCGGGCGTAGATCCTGCTATTTTAGACCCACGTGATACTTATGCAGACAAAGCACAATGGGAAGCTAAAGCACAAGATCTTGCGGGTCGTTTCGTGAAAAACTTCGAAAAATATGCAACTAATGCCGAAGGTAAAGCATTAATTGCAGCGGGTCCAAAAGCCTAATTGCTTTAATGAACCATTACAGGGCGTGCTTAACACGCCCTTTTTTATTGAGTGTAAAATTAAGTTTATGCCTATCTAATACTTAATTTTCTTTTTAATTATCAAAAACTCCTTAGCAACAAAAATTTAGCTTATGTTTAGAGATAATAAAAAAACAATATTTGTAAGATTTTTTATTGAATAAAAAAGGACAGACATAAAGTCTGTCCTTACAAAAGATATCAGTAGAAATTATTTCGATAAATCAATTTGATATATCGCAAAGCCAACTTCATCGGTGCCGACTTTCTTCATTGGATATTGTGCATTGTCTTGAATAAATTTCGCCGCTTGTTCGCTTGGCGAGGTTTCAAAACGCACGTCTAATTTATCGTTACCTTTAATCGGTGCAAAACGCCAGTTTTTATCCGCGCTAGGGTTTACATGGCCATTTTTTTCGCTTTCTGCTTTGATGTAATCGGCAAGAATTTGGCGGTTTTCATCAGGAGAAGCGTAAACAATATGCGCATCGCCAGTGCCTGGGAATTTATTACCGTAAGCACGATAGTTGTTAGTCGCAATTAAGAATTCTGCTTTTGGATCAACTGGTTTACCTTGGTAAGTTAAATTCACCACACGGTGTGAGTTCGGGTTAATCAATTTACATTCGCCGTCATAACGTGCTGGTTGAGTGAGATCGAATTCATAGTTTACGCCGTCAATTACATCGTAGTTATAAGTACGGAAACCTTCCCAATCAAGTAAAGATTGTGGTTTGTCGCTTGCAGGATCGATTTGTTTGAACATACCTGCGCTACATTCTAACCATTCTTTCAGCTCTTCACCGGTTGCTTTCACCACAACTAATGTGTTTGGATAGAGGTATAAATCTGCTGCGTTACGGAACGTTAATTCACCTTTGTTAACTTCAGTATAGCCTGTTGGGTCATTTTTACGTCCACCCGCTTTAAATGGTGCGCCTGCACTTAAAATTGGTAAGCCAGCCATTGCCGCAACACTTGGTGCTACTTTTTCAACGTAAGCTTTTTGTGCTTGGTTCACAATTTGAATCGTTGGGTCATCTTGCACTAAGGCTAAGTAGCTGTACATGTTATCAGTGGCTTTACCGATTGGCTGTGCCACGAATTCGCGGGTTGCTTCATGCACTGGTTTTAACAATGTAGCCAATTCAGCATCGCTTTCCGCGGTCGCTTTTTTGTTTTCTGCATCGTAAATTGGACGAAGTACTGCTTTACCATCAGCCACTAACCATTTTCCATTGTGTTGAGCAAGGGTTAAGTCAATTACGCTGATGTTGTTTGCCCAATAGCCCGCCATACTTTCCGGAATGCCTTTTACCGTACCTTTAGCTATATCGGCATTTGGTGATTTCGCGAATTCTTTGTTAGGGAATAAGCGATGGGAGTGGCCAAAGATAACTGCATCAATGTGCGGAACATCTGCAAGATAGAATGCTGAGTTTTCTGCACCTTCTTGATATGGCTCATCAGATGGGCCAGTGTGCGCAAGTGCCACAATAATATCTGCGCCTTTTTGTTTCATTTCTGGCACATATTTTTGTGCGGTTTTCACGATATCGCGCGTTTCAACTTTGCCTTGTAAATTTGCTTTATCCCACACCATAATTTGTGGTGGCACAAAACCGATATAACCGATGTTTAGTTTATGTGTTTTACCTTGGCTATCCACCACTTCTTTGGTTTGAATCACATAAGGCGTGAAATAAGGTTCTGCTGTACCGGCTTTTACCACGTTGGCATTAATCATTGGGAATTTTGCCTGTTTAATGACATCGGCCAAATAACCCAAACCATAGTTAAATTCGTGGTTACCCAAAGTTCCCACATCGTAATGCATTGCGTTTAAGCAATCTATCGCCGGATTTGGCTTACCTTCTTTATAGCCTTTTGCTGCTTGGTAGTCAGCTATTGGATTACCTTGAATTAAATCACCGTTATCAACTAATACGCTGTTTTTTACTTCTTGACGAGCCTGACGGATTAAATTTGCCGCACGAGTAAAACCGAATTTTTCGGTTGGTGCATCTTTGTAGTAATCGAAGTCAGTTAAAAAACTGTGAATATCGGTTGTTGCAACAATACGTAAATCGACTTGTGTGTCGCTTTTCGCAAAAGCAAAACGGCTAGCACTTAACGCTAAAATACTGGTGGCGCCAAGTTGAATAAAATTTCGTCTGTTCATGTTCATTCTCCGGTTGGTAAAACGGCAGTATTTTAAGACAAATAGCAATAAAAATCGTCCGTCTTTTGATGCTTGGCGAAAGGCTCAACAATTGATTTTAAAAAATGTGATCCTGATCATACTTGTTGTGAATCAGTATTTATTCTACTTTAAAATAGTTAGAAGATACTGGGCGTTATTTTCACATCAAGGAGACAAACGATGAAATTACAGAAATTGGCATTATCCGTGATCTTAGGCTTAGGCATGGCAACCGCTAATGCTGCAGAGTTACCAAACATCACTATTTTAGCCACCGGTGGCACTATTGCCGGCAGCGGTGAAACAGCGGTATCCTCGGCTTATAAAGCTGGTGCTTTAGGTGTGGATACGCTAATTGAGGCTGTACCAGAAATCAAACAAATTGCCAATGTAAAGGGCGAGCAAATCGTTAAAATTGGCTCACAGGATATGAATGATGAAGTTTGGTTAAAATTAGCCAAAGCCATCAATGCACAATGTAAAAATACTGATGGCTTTGTAATTACTCATGGTACAGATACCATGGAAGAAACCGCCTACTTCTTAGATCTCACCGCTAAATGTGAAAAACCGATTGTATTAGTTGGGGCAATGCGCCCGGCTACTGAAAAAAGTGCCGATGGTCCATTAAATCTCTATAATGCTGTCGTTGTTGCAACTGACAAAAAATCAGCTGGCCGCGGGGTATTGGTTGCGATGAATGACGAAGTATTAGGCGCTCGTGATGTTACCAAAATGAGTACCACGGCAGTACAAACCTTCCATTCACCGAATTTTGGTACCTTAGGTTATGTACATAACAGTAAAGTAGATTACGAACGTGCTCCGGAAAGCAAACATACCGTGAATACGCCATTTAATGTTGATAAATTAGATGCGTTACCAAAAGTCGGTATTGTTTATGCTTATTCCAATGCACCTACCGAGCCACTTAAAGCCTTATTGGATGCAGGTTATCAAGGTATCGTTTCAGCCGGGGTTGGCAATGGTAACGTCAATGCAGGTAACTTTGAATTATTAGCCAATGCTGCGAAAAACGGAGTCGCTGTAGTTCGTTCTTCCCGTGTACCAACCGGTTATACTACCCGTGATGCGGAAGTCGATGATTCCCAATATGGTTTCGTTGCTTCAGGTACACTTAATCCGCAAAAAGCACGGGTATTGTTGCAATTAGCACTCACCCAAACCAAAGACCCGAAAGTCATCCAACAATATTTCGAAGATTTCTAAACAAAACATTGTGGCCGTTCCTTGGAACGGCCCTTTCTTCGACTGAATCACAGGTTTGCCTAGTGGTTTTTTGATCTAAGTTATAGCGGGGCTAAGCCTTTATTGGTAGTATAGCCACGGTATTGAAAACCAATAATAAATTTAGGAGAAAATTATGATTTGGATTCAACTGTTAGTGGTCCTATTTTTCATTTACCTAGGGGCCAGATTAGGCGGAATCGGTATCGGTTTTATGGGGGGTATGGGTGTTGTAGCACTTTCCCTATTAGGCTTAAAACCGGGTGCAATTCCTTTCGATGTTATTTCGGTCATCATGTCTGTAATTATGGCTATCGCCGCAATGCAGGTTGCCGGTGGTATGGATTTCTTAGTTAAAGTTGCTGAGCGCATTTTGCGTAAAAATCCAAAACACATCACCTTCTTAGCGCCGACCGTCACTTATTTTATGACCGTATTGGCCGGTACCGGACACACTGCGTTCTCAACCCTTCCGGTAATTGCCGAAGTCGCTAAAGAACAAGGTATCCGTCCTTCCCGTCCATTATCCATCGCAGTTATTGCTTCACAAATCGCGATTACCGCTTCACCAATTTCCGCTGCAGTGGTATTCCTTTCCACCTCATTGGAGCAACATTTCGGTTTAAGCTACTTACAATTACTCGGTATTTGGATCCCAACCACTTATGTGGCCTGTATGATTACAGCCGTGTTCTGTAACTTCTTAGGCAAAGAATTGAAAGACGATCCTGTTTACCAAGAGCGCTTAGCTAAAGGTTTAATCACCATGCGCGGTGAAATGAAAATCGAAATTAAACCTTATGCAAAACGTTCCGTTGGGATCTTTATCGCCGCCATCGTGGTAGTTATGCTTTATGCAACAGCTATCAGTAAAACCGTGGGTTTAATCGAAAATCCAATTCTTTCCCGTGATAATGCGATCATTTCTTTCATGTTGGCAACTGCCGCTATCATCACTTTATCTTGTAAAGTCGATACGGGTAACATCACTAACGCGGCAACCTTCAAATCCGGTATGTCCGCGGTTATTTGTGTGTTAGGCGTAGCTTGGTTAGGTAATACCTTCGTTGAAGGCCATATCAATGAAATCAAAGAAGTGGCTTCTGAATTCTTGACTAAATACCCTTGGAGCTTGGCTGTTATCTTATTCTTTGCTAGTACCTTGCTTTACTCTCAAGCAGCTACCGCCAAAGCCCTTTATCCGACCGCCTTATTGTTGGGTGTTTCTCCGGAAGCAGCAGTGGCAGCCTTCGCAGCGGTTTCTGCATTGTTTATCCTACCAACCTACCCAACTCTAATTGCCGCGGTTGAAATGGATGACACTGGTTCCACTCGTATTGGTAAATATGTATTCAACCACCCATTCTTGATTCCGGGTATTATTGCTATCAGCTTGTCTGTGGCTCTTGGTTTCTTTGTGGCAGGTTTAGTACTCTAATTTTAAGACTTACGCAAAACCATCCCTTTGGGGATGGTTTTTTTATGGCGAACTAAATCCACTATAATCACTCTAACAAAGACTTTTAAACCAGAAGGAAAACAGATGAAATTCACAACCCTACTTAAAAGCACCTTTCTTGCCCTACTGGCTTATGCACCATTTAGCCAAGCGGCAGTGGATTACAACATTAAATACAGTTCAAATTATTTAATGCCGGCCTACGTGCACTTTAAAGCTACCGGCAGTCAATATTCGGTAAATGCAAAAATTAATATTCCGCTGTACAACATTATTTTTGCTTCACGCGGTGCACAAACTGCCGACCAATTCAAAATGGTGAATTATCAAGACTCCCGCAACGGCAAACTTTATGCCACCGCTAAAATTTCACCAAATAGCATTGAATTTGGTAAAGTCAAAGACAGTCTGAAAACCGAAGAACTCAAACTACCAACCTTCGATTTATTTACCATGGCTTTCCAATTAAGCTATTACGATAAATTACCGAACAGCTTTCAAATCACCAACGGTAAAAAACTTTACCCAATGGAAAACGTGCACGTAAATAAATCACAGGCTGAAGTCGTTAACAATGGTCAAAAAATCACCGAAATTACCTATACCTTCAAAACCGGGGATAAAGACATTTTGGTGCGTAAGTATGTTGGTGAACAGTTCCCGCGCTACATTAAATACACGCGTGATGGCGATAATTACGAGCTCACCTTTGATGCTTTTGAGCCCTAATTTGATTTTTAAACCAACCCTAATAAAATCAATGACTTAGAGTTTATTTTTAAGAAAACTCTTCAAATTAAAGGGGCGTTGCATAGCAGGAGTTAGCAGATGGATTTACATAATATTCGTGAAGATTACAGTAAACAGTCGCTTTCCAAAGAGGATTGCGCTGCAGATCCCTTGACACAATTCGAACAATGGCTGCAGGAAGCCATCAAGGCGCAAGTGAATGAACCAACTGCGGTGAATGTTGCGACGGTGAATGAAGATGGCCGCCCAAGCAGTCGAATTGTGTTGCTCAAGGAAGTAAATGCGCAGGGATTTGTTTTTTTCACCAATTATCACAGCCGTAAAGGCCGCGCCATTGGCCATCAGCCTTTTGTGGCAATGACTTTTTTCTGGCCGGAATTGGAACGTCAAGTGCGGATTGAAGGCCGAGCACAAAAATTGCCGGAAGCTGAATCTGATACCTACTTTGCTTCGCGACCCTACACTAGCCGCATTGGCGCTTGGGCCAGCCACCAAAGTGAAGTTATTGAAAGCCATAAAGCTTTACTCGCCAGGGCTGCGCTGATTGCTGCCAAACATCCATTAAATGTGCCTCGCCCCCCACACTGGGGCGGTTACCTGGTTATCCCCGATCGCGTTGAATTTTGGCAAGGTCGCCCAAGCCGTCTGCATGATCGCATTTGCTATCAACTTCAGGATAACCAGTGGATTAAAGAACGACTATCGCCCTAAGCAATGCTAAATAATAAAAAAGGCATACTTTCAACAAGTATGCCTTTCTTCTATATGGAATATATGGAAAATTTTATAATTTCACCTCTAACTTCGCATAAGCACGAGCCACTTTTTCCAATGCTTTTTCCACGGAAATATCACGAGCGAGTAGCACACCTAAACGACGATGGCCATTGACTTCGCCTTTACCAAAAATGCGAATATTAGTATGCGGTTCAGCCAACACCTCTGCAATATTACCAAATTGTACGTTTTGCGATTGGCCTTCTACCACAATCGCTTTTGAGGCAGATGGACTAATGAGGGTAATTTCAGGAATGGGTAAGCCTAAAATCGCACGGGCGTGTAAGGCGAATTCGGATAATTCTTGAGAAATTAGCGTCACCATGCCGGTATCGTGTGGGCGTGGGGAGACTTCATTGAAGATAACATCATCACCACATACAAACATTTCCACCCCGAAAATACCGCGACCACCTAATGCGGTAGTAATTTTTTCTGCCACCTCTTGTGCTTTCTTCAAAGCGACATCAGACATGGCTTGTGGTTGCCAAGATTCGCGATAGTCGCCATCTTCTTGACGGTGGCCAATTGGCGCTAAGAAGCTGGTGCCGTTGATATGGCGAACGGTGAGTAAGGTGATTTCATAATCGAATTTAACAAACCCTTCTACAATCACGCGTCCCGCACCTGCGCGACCACCTTGTTGGGCATAATCCCAGGCTTTTTGTAAATCATCTTTAGATTTCAAAATACTTTGACCATGACCGGATGAAGACATAATCGGTTTCACTACGCAAGGAATACCGATTTTTTCAACCGCACTTTGGAAGTCAGCAAAGTTATCGACAAATTGATAAGGTGAGGTTGGTAAGCCAAGCTCTTCGGCAGCTAAACGGCGAATGCCTTCGCGATTCATCGTCAGCTTGGTGGCTTTGGCGGTAGGAACAACATTAAAACCGGCTTGTTCTAGTTCAATCAGCGTATCGGTGGCGATGGCTTCCACTTCCGGCACGATGTAATCAGGGTGCTCTTTTTCCACTAAGGCTTTAAGTGCTGCACCATCTAGCATAGAAATCGTATAAGCACGATGTGCGACTTGTTGTGCCGGAGCGTTTTCATAACGATCGACGGCAATTACTTCCACGCCTAAACGTTGTAATTCAATCACCACCTCTTTGCCTAATTCACCGGAACCAAGCATCATCACTTTGATGGCGTTCGGAGTTAATGCTGTACCTAGGGTTGTCATGTTGTGTCCTTATTTTAAGAAAGATTCATCAAGTGCTAAATCGTCATTTTTATTAATCCCCACACCGCGAGCAATCACATTTTTAACAATATCATGTGCTTCTTCTAAAGAATGCTCGGTGTAAGTACCACATTGGTATTCATTTAGTTCAGGAATTTGATTTTGATCTTGTACAGTTAAAATATCTTTCATGGAGGCTAACCATGCATCAGCGACTTGTTGTTCCTTTGGCGTACCTATTAATGACATGTAAAAACCTGTACGACAGCCCATTGGCGAAATATCGATGATTTCTACACTATCATTATTTAAATGGTCGCGCATAAAACCTGCAAATAAATGCTCTAAGGTATGAATTCCTTTAGGTGGTAGGATTTCTTTGTTGGGAATGCAAAAACGCAAGTCGAAAACGGTGATGTTATCGCCCTTTGGCGTACGCATAGTCTTGGCAACGCGCACGGCAGGGGCGTTCATACGAGTGTGATCCACTTTAAAACTATCGAGCAATGGCATATTAATTTCCTTTAAAATCAGTGTGTTGTAAATTGATTGCAAATTTTTGTAAATTTTTTTACATATTTTTACAATTTCTTTGAACTTTTCTTTTTCGTGCTAGTCTTATGAGGCAAGCAACTTGCAGTTGTTTTAATAAAATTGGTTCCTTAGGTTATTTGCCCTTCTTCTTGAAGGGCTTTTTTTTAGAATTTTTTCTATTTTTTAGAAAAAATTTGAACTTTTCTTGTTAGAGCTAGTCTCATAGGGCAAGCAACTTGCAGTTGTTTTAATAAAATTGGTTCCTTAGGTTATTCGCCCTTCTTCTTGAAGGGCTTTTTTTTGCTCATAATTAATTCAACATCATAAAAAAGGGAAAGTAATCAATAATAAAGCAATATAACGCAAAGTCTTACCAAGAAATATCAGTATTCCAGCATACAATCCATTCAATCTTAACCAACCGGCCATTGCACAAAGCGCATCACCGACTACCGGCAACCAACTCAATAGCAACATCCAAATGCCAAATCGCTGCAGCTTTTCAATTGCCCAAGCAAAGGATCGCTTTTCAGTACTCAGGGAAGGAGCCGGAAGCAAACGACCAAGCCAGTAGGTGGTCAGGCCACCTAAAGTATTTCCCACCGCAGCCATCATCAACAATTCCAATAAATCGCCATTCCAAAAACTACCGTCTATCACTTTCGGCGTCACTAAAGCAATAAAAACGACCTCTGAATTACCAGGAAGCACTGTTGCACTCAGAAAGGCAGCAACAAACATCAGCCATAAACTATGTTGCGCCGCTAAGGTTTGCCAAAAATCAAAGGAAAATATATCCCACATTAAAATTTAATATGCGTAACTAAGCAATGGATAAGTCTGGTCATCATTATGCCTTAATAATTTCTTGTGTTCTTACATCAAACACATCCATACCGGCACTTAATCCGGCCTGCACGCCGAGATCTGCATCTTCAAATACAATACAACGGGTAGGCTCTACCTTAGCAAGTTCAGCACAACGTAAAAAGGTCTCCGGATGAGGTTTGTGGTGTGCGACATCATCCGCACTCACAATCGCATCAAAGTAATGCCCAATATCGAGTTTCTGCATCAACATATTGATCATCTGACGATGGGATCCCGAACCTAAAGCTATTGGTTTTTGTTGATGATAATGACGAACGATATCAAATGTTGGTAGTAATTTAGATTCCTTCGGAAGCAGCTCGTAAGATAATTTACGTTTAGCCAACACCACTTCATCCAAATGCTGCTGTGGCATACCGGCCTCCTGCATAATTGCAGCAGCGATAGTTCGCACCGTGGCACCGCCTAAATCATACATAATTTGGCTATTAAACCGGTAACCAAACTGTTCTCCCACCAAGCCCCACGCACGCGCATGTACCGGCATGGTATCAATCAGTGTACCGTCCATATCAAAAATTAATCCTGCATATCCGTCTAGAATGGTCTTTTCAAACATAATTTATTTCCTCAAATTTGCGCTATTGTGCATTAAATTGGCAGACTCCGAAAGCGAAATGACAAAAAAGCAATGCAAACCGCCCTTACTTTTGGTTCGCTAAAGCGCCCATCTTTTGCTATAATTCGCGCACTTTTGAGTATAAAAAACAGAGAGAAAATATGTCAGAGACTCCGGTTACCGAAAATGCTTATGGCGCATCCAGTATTAAAGTTTTGAAAGGTCTTGATGCGGTTCGTAAACGTCCGGGAATGTATATCGGTGATACCGATGATGGAACGGGTTTGCACCACATGGTGTTTGAGGTCGTAGATAACGCTATCGACGAAGCCCTTGCCGGCCATTGTTCCGATATTATCGTTACGATTCATGACGACAATTCCGTTTCCGTGCAAGATGACGGTCGCGGTATTCCGGTCGATATTCACCCTGAAGAAGGCGTTTCGGCGGCACAGGTTATCATGACCGTATTGCATGCCGGTGGTAAATTTGATGATAACTCCTATAAAGTCTCCGGCGGTTTACATGGCGTGGGTGTTTCCGTAGTGAATGCGCTATCCGATAAATTACAGCTAACTATTCGCCGTCAAGGTCACGTGCATGAACAAATCTATCACTTGGGTGAACCGGAAGCACCGCTTGCGGTAATTGGTGACACCGAGGCGACCGGTACTACCGTACGTTTCTGGCCAAGTTCAGAAATCTTCGCTGTTACCACCTTCGATTATAAAATCCTTGCCAAACGCCTCCGGGAATTGTCGTTCCTAAATTCCGGTGTATCTATCCGCCTAATCGATAAACGTGATGGTACCGAGGATCATTTCCACTACGAGGGGGGAATTCAAGCCTTCGTGGAATATCTCAACAAAAACAAAAACCCGATCCATCCTAAACCATTCTATTTTTCCGGTGAAAAAGATGGCATTGGTGTAGAAGTTGCTCTGCAATGGAATGATGGTGTCAATGAAAACGTTTATTGCTTTACCAATAATATTCCACAACGTGATGGTGGTACCCACTTGGCCGGTTTCCGCGGTGCTTTAACCCGTAGCCTGAACAGCTATATGGAAACTGAAGGGTTGCTTAAAAAAGAAAAAATTACCACCTCTGGTGATGATGCCCGTGAAGGCTTGGTTGCTATCGTTTCGGTAAAAGTGCCAGATCCAAAATTCTCGTCACAAACAAAAGATAAATTAGTCTCCTCCGAAGTAAAAGGTGCGGTGGAATCGGCAATGAATGAACGGATGCAGGAATACCTATTGGAAAATCCGGCCGATGCGAAAATCATCGTGAACCAAATTATCACTGCAGCCCGAGCTCGTGAAGCGGCCCGTAAAGCGCGTGAAATGACCCGCCGCAAAGGCGCATTGGACATCGCCGGCCTACCGGGAAAATTAGCCGATTGCCAAGAAAAAGATCCTGCGCTCTCCGAACTTTACTTGGTGGAGGGTGACTCTGCGGGCGGTAGTGCAAAATCCGGACGGGATCGAAAAACCCAAGCAATTTTGCCGTTAAAAGGGAAAATTCTAAACGTAGAAAAAGCCCGTTTTGACAAAATGTTATCCTCACAAGAGGTTGGCACTTTGATCACTGCCCTTGGTTGCGGTATTGGTCGTGATGAATACAACCCAGACAAACTGCGTTATCACCACATCATTATCATGACCGATGCGGACGTCGATGGTGCGCACATCCGTACCCTGTTATTGACCTTCTTCTATCGTCAAATGCCGGAGCTTATCGAACGCGGTTACGTCTATATCGCACAACCGCCATTGTATAAAGTGAAAAAAGGCAAACAGGAGCGTTATATCAAAGATAACGATGAGATGGTGCAATATGAATTAATGCTTGCCTTGGACGGCGCGAGTTTGCATATCAGTGCTGATGCACCGGCTATGAATGATTTAGCCTTCGAAAAATTGGTTGCTGAATATAATGCGGTACAAAAACTCATTCACCGTTTAAGCCGTTATTATCCAGAGCCGTTATTACAAGGTTTAGTATATCAAGCGCCATTAAATGTTGAATTAATGCGTCAGGAAAGTGCCGTGGCCGACTGGGCAAATGCCTTTGTGGCTTACCTCGGTGAAAAAGAAACTAACGCCAATTTATATTCCGCCAGAACCCAATTCAACGCGGAACGTCAACTTTATGAAGCGGTGATCACCGTACGCAAACACGGTATCGATACCGATTACTTCCTGAATTTCGACTTCATCAGCGGTAACGAATTCGCCAAAATTATGGCTTTTGGTAGCCAAATCAACGGATTGTTAGAAGCTGGCGCCTACGTTACCCGTGGAGAAAAAGTTCAACCAGTTGGGAGTTTCGAACAAGCGGTTGAATGGTTGATGAAAGAATCCCGTCGTGGCTTGGAAATCCAACGCTATAAAGGGTTGGGCGAAATGAATGCGGAGCAACTTTGGGAAACCACTATGGATCCAAGTACCCGTAACATGTTGAAAGTATCGATTAAGGATGCCGTGGCCGCCGATCAATTATTCACGACCCTCATGGGCGATGAAGTGGAACCACGTCGTGAATTTATCGAACTCAACGCATTACGCGCGAATTTAGATATTTAATTCTAGCCAACAAAAAAGCCGCATGACTAAATAATGCGGCTTTTTATTTTTATTGTGATAGCTCTTTCAGGCCTTTATCAACGCCCTCAGGAAAAACAAAGTTTTTCTAAAAACCAAACGTAAGTCATTGATTTTATTAGAGGTGTTTTAAAAATGGGCATTAACGCCGGTCAATGCCCCTTCTGTCTTACCAAGTGTAGCCGAGTTTAACTGCAGCATAGCGTTGACGGGTGATATCAGAACCTTTCAGCATGCCAACTTGAGCACTTAACTGCCATTGATTCCATTGTGCGCCAACCCCAACTTCGTGGCTGAAATAGCGCCCGAATTGTTGTTGCAATGCCACATTATTCACCGCTAATGCACCATCTACGGCCATTTTACGTTGACGAGCATCGTTATAGTAGCTGGCAATGCTTGGAGTCAATTTGAAGCCCCCCAAATCAAGGGTTTTACTTAATTGTAATCCCGCATGATAGGTCATCAAATTCAGCGCACGACTTTCAATATTTGCTTCCGATAAACGGTAGTTCGCTTTTGACATGCGATAGTAACGTGCGCCTACCGATGGTTGAATATTCACCCAACCTTGCCATTGATAGCCAACATTCGCACCCACGCTAAAAATATTACGGTGGAAGACGTTGCTTTGACCATCAAAGTCGATGGTGTTACGGCTACGGCCATAACCAAGATCAAGACTGCCAAACAATCCGTTATCCCAATGACCTTTCACATAACCATTTAAGCTGAGCAAACGACCTTTACCGCTGACATTCTCATCAAAACGGTTGGATGCATGGGAATGAGACAATACTGCACCGACTTGAACATTGTCATTAACCTCTTGTGCCACACCGATTTGTGTGAGTGTTAAGGTTTGTTTATATGGGCGATAGAAATCGGAATGATAATTTTGCTTGGTCGATTCTGTATTCACCCAAACATTGGACTTGTCTTGGCTTAACAAGTGACGATCCAGGTTACGTCCGATTTGTAACGCGGCATTCACGTTAGCCGACATTTCGGATAGTGCCGTATTAGAGTAACGACTGATTAACGCGGCTTGTACCGGCATACTCACCGAGTTGGCTTGGGCGGCTAGGAATTGCTCAATTTCAGCCAAGCTTGAATAGGCTTTGTGCAAATTTGCCAATACAGCTTGTGCCGCTTGTTCTACCGCTTTCTCTGCATCACCAATCGCTAGTGGGTTGCCTTGACTATTCGCTACGTTAAGCGCCTGATCGGCAGCCTCCAATTGGCTAACTGCCGCATCTAAGGCCTCCTCAAAGGAGCTGGCATCGCCCGGGCCGGCCAATTTTGCAACTTTACGGCAAATCTCATCATTTAACCCTTGAGCAGCACACAATTCACGCGCCTTCGCAATGCTGGCCGCATAGTTATTGTTGCCATGACCTGCCATTTCTTGGCGCAAGCTGTTTTGTTGTTCAGTCAAACCGCTGATTTCCTGACGTAATTTAGTCACCAAGGCCATCGCACTATCCTGCGAGCTTTGTGAAGCTGCTGCTTTGTCCTTAGCAGTAGCCAACTTGCTGTTTTGTTGACTTAAATTAGCCTGTAATTGATTGTATTGACTATACAACCAATTACGTCTTGCAGTACGTTTGTGGTTAATATTGTTGTATTCATTCACCACCTTACGTAATTTGGCATCGGTTTGATTAATGCTATTTTGCAAACGGGTAATTTCCGCATTATTTGCATTATGCTCTCTTTTCGCCCGTTCATACTGCGCATTCAAGCTATTCAACTCACGTTGTTTTTCCTGAATTTCCTTACGCACAGCCTCAAACTCAGCCTTACTTTCCTGCTGACTACGTTGCGGCAATTGATTGTTGTGTAATTCCGCATCACGTAATGGGTTGTAAAGGCGATAATCGTTATTGTTGTTCGCTAAAATATAACGATAAGCCCCTAAATCCACATAGCCATTTTCCAAGGCAAAGCGCACGCTTTCTTGGCGTTGTTGCGGATTATTCAATTTCACCAAACTTAATGGGCTAACTTCGTTCGGTTCAAGACCAGTATTTTTCACCGTAAGTAAGAATGCACCACTAGCTAAGCCATTGACTACGATATTATCGCCTCGATGCGCAGCCACATTGGTCAAGAAACGGAAATGTCCGGAACCGGATAAATTGCCATTAACCGTCAGTTGGTTGAAATCCACATGACCTTTGTAATTATTGGCAACTTCATCATAGCGGGCATTGAGGGTTACCTGACTACCGGCCGCAAGAGCTAAATGACCCACTTGGCTTGCGCCGGTTAGAGTCCATTGGGCTTGCGGTTTTAAATTCACCCGAGTGTTATCGTCCGCATGAATTTGTCCATGTAAATGAGCTTTGCCTAATTGTAATTGGCTTTGGCCTTGAAGATTTACATTACCTTTCACTTGGGTGGTCGGCAATTGATTAAATACACCATCGCTCAAAGAAGCATTATTTTCGCAACGGGTTTCTCCACTATGGCTTGAACGATAACAATTTTTCGATTCACCACGCACAAAGCCTAATTTCACTTGACCTTGTTCCTTGGCATTAAAGTTACCGTTTAATTGAGTCACGTTACGGCCGCTTTCCAACACACCATTGCCGTTAACATTAAATTCGCGGGCACTAAATTGACGATCCGTCCATTCGTTTTCACGAATCACTTCGCGATTTTGCAAATAGTCGTAAGCATGTTCTACCGGAGTACCGGCAAGTACCATGTGGCCATTGGCAACACTCAAATTGCCGTTTAAATTCGCACCACCATTTAGCAATAATAAATTATTTGAATTGCTTGGATTGAAGGTGACATTCAAGGCACCATTCGGACGATTAGCATCGGTTTCGCCAAAACTACCACTGAATGTTGCCAATGCGTGAGCGGCACTGAGTTTTTTAATTGCTTCAGCTTTATCGCTACTTAAGAATTCCCAATCATTGCTGGAATTTTGATCAAGTGGGAAAAACTGATTTGGATTACCGTTTGGTTTCAAGCGGAAATAATCGGTACGGTTATTTCTATGGGTATTCACATACTCATAAATTCCCAATGCAGTCTGTGGTTTTTTACTCCAATTTACCCATTCTAATTCGTTTTCAGTTAACTCTTTTCCAATGGTAACGGAAGCTGCTTGATTGCGGTTATGGTTGACAATTTTGGCACCCTCATCAGCATTCTGAATGTAATTGAAGTTCAAGGCATTACCATTCAGATCCAAACGTCCACCACGGAAACCAAAGTAAATATTATTCGGATTAACCTGTTTATCATTGGCTAGCACGACTGTACCACGACCGCTGGTGATACCCACTTGATTGAAGGCTTGTTGCTGACCGTTTTCAGCTTTTTGATCCAAAATTACGGTACCTTCCCCCACGCTAATATCGCCAAGGTTTTTGCCTTTCCCATTTACCAATAAAGTACCAGTCCCTAATTTAGAGAGACGGTCACCTTGTGGATTTTTAACCTGCCAGTCAACGGTTTTATTAGCGTTAACCACCACACCTGCGCCAGTCCAAGTATCATTGTTATTCTCGGCACGCACGGTCATATTGTTGTTGAAATAAAGTGCGCCGGCTCCTTGATTAATAGTGTTTTGTAAAACGATTTCACTGCCATCTACACCGCTAAAGTGTGCACTTTTACCGTTGGCAAGAGACGGGCGATCGGTATTGGTATCCAGATGTTTTTTCGCCGGATCCGCTAATTTTAATTTTGAACTTGAAGCACCATCGCCTTTCCAGTAAATCGTTTGGGCACGAATAGGAAAATCAATTTCATCATCTTTAATGGCATTTGCCATATATATGTTTTGAGCAACCGTATAATCATTGCGGGAATCGTTCTCGCCGTAATAAGTGGCCAAATTACCCGCCAATTTCCAACGCTTTTCCCACGCATCATAGACAAACAACGGGGAGCCACTATCTCCTGGTAGGGCATAGGTTGATAATCCATCATTAAAGAGATTGCCATCAAATTGTGCTTTGGAAATGTCGGAACTCACCGGACGCATCGGGGTACCGCCAATTAAATACTGGTAGAAACTGGCTACATCACGGTTTTGTCCATATTGATTACGGGATTTTTGAAGACCGGAGCCAACACGCACGAAATACGGATAACGCGCTTTATCTAAAAACGCATTTTGACGGGACTCTACCGTATTCACCGCAATTGGTGCCACTTCGGTAACCAGTTTATGTAAACGTGGCGTTTGGAAATCCAATCCTGGGTGGTTATTTTGCTCAACTACTAAATAATCGAAGTGATGATTGTCCGGATTATTGCTATCTGCACCATATTGCACCTCGCCATAATAGCCGCTGATGTGTCTAACACTAGAAACATATTGCGGGTGAAACAGGGTGGCAATACCTTGACGACGGTTGGTAACCGCAAGATCCGGCATTGGTACATTCGGTAACATCGTACCGACATACTGTCCTTGATTGTTATAAATACCAATATTGCTCGCACCAACGCGGAAAATACCTTTGTTTTCGGCAAAGTCACGGAAATACTGATAATCGACATTGTTACGCACGATTGAGGCCTGCGCGGAAGCGCAAATTACAGAAACTGCGAGTGCAGCCAAGGAAGGCTTTAAGAGATTAAGTCCTTTCATTTGTTTATTACCTTAGAGATTAAAATTTATTTTTATTGCCGATAGTGTCAGCCTAAAGGCCGCCTTCGACTTTTATAATTATGCTTATGTTGTTTTTCAGGCATTTTGCCGATAAAACGAAAAAGCCGCCCAAACAACTTAAGCAGCCTTGGCATTATTGCGCATTTAACCGCCGACAGCAAATAAAAAATAAAGATAAGTAACTGATCCCAAAAAGAAAAAATACCCACAATGAAAATAAAAATAATTCTTAAGAAGGTCAGGAATCGCAATCCTGATGGTGTAGGAATGGTGTCACTTAAGCAGAACTGTGACTGGAGTGAGAAAAAATAGGCTGATTTTTGGATTTTTAAACCAACCCTAATAAAATCAATAACTTAGGGTTGATTTCTACAAAAACTTCTATTTTCGATAGGGCGTTGTAGCTTAACTTTCCAGCTCGATAGCCAACACCTCTGCTTCCGATTTCAGTAACAAATAGACTTCCTTCAGCATCGTGTTATCCATCGGTTGGCAACGCACCTGTAAGCGCACTTCGCCATTTTCTAAATCCTTAAGATTTAAGTTTTCAATCCGATATTGGTGGTTTAGCAATAAGTCTGTGACCTTGCCAATAGCCTGTACGCTAGATAGCTGAATGATCAGACGAGTGTGGCGTTTATGCCGTTTACGGCGCACAAAACGTTGTACCAATGGGCTTAAACGAATAGCCACCAAAATCATCAGAGTCGCGATAATCGCATCGAACATAAAACCCGCGCCCGTAGCCACGCCAATGGCTGCAGCGGCCCAAATAATTGCCGCGGTGGTTAAACCGGAAATTGCATCATTTTTCTTGTGCAAAATTACCCCCGCGCCTAAAAAACCAATACCACTAATTACTTGAGCGGCTAGTCGCATTGGGTCGGTACGAATATTATCTGAAACCTGCGCATAATGCTCTGCCGCCTGAATCGAAACGATGGTCAGCACGCAGGTCGTTACTGCAATAATTGCACAGGTTTTCACCCCTACGGGTTTACTTTTCAGTTCCCGTTCTAAGCCGATGATACAGCCGAGGGTTAATGCCATTGCCATTTTGCCGAGAATAATGGCGTGATTGGAATTACTAAGAAATTGCAAAAAAAGAGAATTGTCCATTGGGTCCTTGGTTTAGCTACAAAATAAAGAGCGCTGTAGTTTACGCTAAATTCGCTTGGGTTGCCTTTGTTTATCGCCTTTTGTTTAAAAATTGAGTAAAATCTAGCGCTTTTTACTGATTGGAAACAGAATTTATGTCGAATTCAACGCCGAATATCGGCTTTGTGAGTTTAGGATGTCCTAAAAATTTGGTGGACTCCGAACGTATTTTAACCGAGCTGCGTGCCGATGGTTATAACATCGTACCCAGTTATGAAAATGTCGATTTAGTCATCGTCAACACCTGTGGCTTTATCGATAGCGCAGTACAGGAATCCCTTGAAGCCATTGGTGAGGCTTTGCAAGAAAACGGACGGGTTATCGTAACCGGTTGTCTTGGCGCGAAAGAAGATCAAATCCGTCAAGTGCATCCAAAAGTATTGGAAGTCAGCGGGCCACACAGTTATGAAACGGTAATGGCACAAGTCTACAAATATGTGCCAAAACCAGCGAGCAATCCGTATTTGGGATTACTACCAAAACAGGGGATAAAACTGACCCCGAAACATTACGCCTATTTGAAAATATCGGAAGGCTGTGATCACCGTTGCACCTTCTGTATTATCCCATCATTGCGTGGTGATTTGGAAAGCCGTTCCATTACCCAAGTACTGGATGAAGCCAAACGCTTGGCTGAAGCCGGTGTAAAAGAATTGTTGGTGGTCTCGCAAGATACATCCGCCTATGCAATGGATACGCAACGCCAGCAAGGTGGCGTAAAAACTGCATTCTGGAACGGTATGCCGATTAAAAATGACCTAATGACCCTCTGCAAACAGCTCGGTAAATTAGGCATTTGGGTACGCTTGCACTATGTTTACCCATATCCGCATGTGGATGATTTAATTCCACTAATGGCAGAGGGGCTATTGCTGCCTTATTTGGATATCCCATTGCAACACGCCAGTCCGAAAATCTTAAAGGCGATGAAACGCCCGGGTAAAATCGAGCGCACCTTAGAGCGCATTAAGCAATGGCGGGAAATTTGTCCGGATTTAACCCTGCGTTCCACATTCATTGTCGGTTTCCCTGGGGAAACCGAAGAAGATTTCCAAATGCTATTGGATTTCTTGAAGGAAGCACAACTAGATCGCGTAGGCTGCTTTAAATTTAGCCCGGTGGAAGGTGCCGATGCTACCACCATGGCCGACCAAGTGCCGGAAGAAGTAAAAGAAGAACGTTTCCATCGCTTTATGCAATTACAGCAAGAAATTTCCGCCGCACGCCTACAACAAAAAATTGGCAAAACCCTTGATGTGATTGTGGATGAAATTGATGAAGAAGGTATTATCGGCCGTTCCAAAGCTGATGCTCCGGAAATCGATGGTGTGGTGTATGTTGATAATCAAAGCAGCATGCCGGTAAAAACGGGCGATATTATTCAAGTCACCATTACCGATGCAGATGAATATGATCTCTGGGGTCATTGTTAATAATTAAGAGGAAATCCATTATGACGGAACAACAAAATCCAAGCGTAATCCAGTTTGAAAAAGAGGTCGCTGCCCGAAACTACGAAGCAGCCTGTGTCGCTTTATTGGATATTTTGACTCAGGTCGATAGCAATTTCGGAGGTATTGAAGGTATTGAGATCGACTTTCCGCAACAACTTAATAATTTACCGCAGGAACAAATCCGTCATTTTTGTACCCGTATGGCTAATGCCACCAGCGAATTATTCCGTGATCCCAAATTGGAGATTTCTGAATCCGGGGCACTACGTTTTCTTACATTGCAACGCTGGCTGTGCATGATTTTTGCCAGCTCACCTTACATTAATGCTGACCACATATTACAAACCTACAATCGTAATCCAAATCCGGAAAACCCATTGGATATCCATATTGATCCAAGCAAATCCTCATTGATTAAATTCTGTATTATGTATTTGCCGGAATCTAATGTGTCCTTGAATCTTGATGCATTATGGAATCTGGATCCGGAATTATGTGCATCCCTCTGTTTTGCGCTGCAATCACCACGCTTTATCGGTACCTCTGAGGCGTTTGGCAAACGTGGAACTCTTTTACAATGGTTTCCGAAATACTTGGCGCAAATCGAAAACCTTAATAATTTACCGAGTGCGATTTCCCACGATGTCTACATGCATTGTAGCTATGATATCGCCGCTAATAAACATCAGGTAAAACATGCATTAAACCAAGTCATTCGTCGTCATTTACTGGCCGGCGACTGGACTGACCGCGATGTGCGTAAATTGGGTGAGCGTAATGGTAAACCGGTGATGGTCGTGCTGTTAGAGCATTTCCATTCCTCCCATTCCATTTATCGTACCCATTCCACCTCAATGATTGCCGCCCGTGAGCGCTTTCATTTAATCGGTATTGGTAATGACGCAGTAGATGAGGCTGGCCGAGCTGTGTTTGATGAATTTCATCTCATCAAGGGTAATAACATTTTTGAGAGACTCAATAATCTCAAAGCCATCTGTGAAGAAAATGGTGCAGCGGTGTTTTATATGCCAAGTATCGGGATGGATATGCTTACTATCTTTGCCAGCAATACCCGTTTAGCCCCAGTACAAGTCATAGCCCTTGGCCACCCAGCAACCACCTATTCCGATTTTATCGAATACGTTATCGTTGAAGACGATTATGTTGGTTCCGAAGAATGTTTTAGCGAAACCTTACTGCGCTTGCCAAAGGATGCCTTGCCTTATGTACCATCTTCATTAGCACCGCAAAATATAGCGTACCAACTGCGTGAAAATCCGGAAGTGGTCAATATCGGTATCGCGTCTACTACGATGAAACTTAACCCGTATTTCTTAGAGGCGTTAAAAGCAATTCGCGATCGAGCCAAAGTAAAAGTACATTTCCATTTTGCCCTTGGCCAATCTAGCGGGGTTACCCATCCGTATGTGGCTCGTTTTATTCAGTCTTATTTGGGGGATGATGCTACCGCTTATCCACATAAGCCTTATCACCAATATTTAAGCATCCTCCAAAATTGTGACATGATGGTGAATCCATTCCCATTCGGTAACACCAACGGTATTATCGACATGGTGACTTTAGGTTTAGTTGGTGTGTGTAAAACTGGGCCGGAAGTACATGAACATATCGATGAAGGACTATTTAAACGTCTTGGTTTACCGGAATGGCTAATCGCACAAACCGTTGATGAATACGTGGAACGCGCAATCCGTCTAGCGGAAAATCACCAAGAGCGTTTGCAATTACGCCGCCATATTATTGAAAATAATGGTCTGAAAACACTATTTACCGGTGATCCAAGCCCACTAGGTAAAGTCCTGTTAGCTAAAGTTGATGAATGGAAAGTAACCAATTTGCAAACCCAATCATCCACAAAGAAAAAAGCTAAAAAATAAATAAAAATCCCCGAATAGGGGATTTTTTTGTTAAACACCTAAGCAAAATCAAATTTCTCTCTAGCCTGTAGACAAAACACTTGCTTTTGCAGGCGCTATCTTGTAATTAATAGAGCCGTTTAACACAACATTAAAGAAGGAAAAAATATGAAAAACGTCGGTTTTATCGGTTGGCGCGGAATGGTCGGTTCCGTATTAATGGATCGTATGGTGCAAGAGCAAGATTTTGCCAATATCAATCCTGTTTTCTTCACCACTTCTCAAGCAGGTCAAAAAGCGCCTGTATTTGCAGGTAAAGAGGCTGGTGAGCTTAAAAATGCATTCGACATTGAAGAACTTAAAAAATTAGACATTATCGTAACCTGCCAAGGTGGCGACTATACCAATGAAGTTTATCCAAAATTAAAAGCAACAGGTTGGGACGGGTATTGGGTTGATGCTGCTTCCGCACTACGTATGAAAGATGATGCAATTATCGTACTTGATCCGGTAAACCAACACGTGATTTCTGAAGGCTTGAAAAAAGGCATTAAAACCTTCGTAGGTGGTAACTGTACCGTGAGCTTAATGTTGATGGCTATCGGTGGTTTATTTGAGAAAGATTTAGTGGAATGGGTATCTGTCGCAACTTACCAAGCGGCTTCTGGTGCAGGCGCAAAAAATATGCGTGAATTACTTTCACAAATGGGTTTATTAGAACAAGCAGTTTCAAGCGAATTAAAAGACCCTGCTTCGTCAATTTTAGATATTGAACGTAAAGTGACTGCAGAAATGCGTTCTGATAGCTTCCCAACAGATAACTTTGGTGCGGCATTAGGTGGTAGTTTAATTCCTTGGATTGACAAACTTCTTCCAGAAACCGGGCAAACTAAAGAAGAATGGAAAGGCTATGCAGAAACCAACAAAATCTTAGGTTTAAGCGACAACCCAATCCCTGTCGATGGCTTATGCGTACGTATTGGTGCATTACGTTGCCATAGCCAAGCGTTCACCATCAAACTGAAAAAAGACTTACCATTAGAAGAAATCGAACAAATTTTAGCAGCTCACAACGAATGGGTGAAAGTAATTCCAAACGACAAAGAAACCACATTACGTGAATTAACACCGGCTAAAGTAACAGGTACATTAAGCGTACCGGTTGGTCGTTTACGTAAACTGGCAATGGGTCCGGAATACTTAGCTGCCTTTACTGTAGGTGACCAATTATTATGGGGCGCGGCTGAGCCTGTTCGCCGTATCTTAAAACAATTGGTAGCGTAAGCTTTACTTTCTCCACAAGGGCGTATTCACTACGCCCTTTTCATTAGAAAAATCATGAGCCGAGAATCCTGTTTTCATCAATTTGCCCTAGCAGAATTATTGCCTTTTTTTGAACAATTTCCTACGCAATATCTTTATGGTGAGCGAAATATCAAACTGGCTTATCGTCATTTGGTTCATCCCGAAAGCGCGGTCAGAAAATTAATGATTTTGGTTAATGGTCGAGCAGAAAATATGTTGAAATGGACAGAACTGGCTCATGACTTCTACCAACAAGGCTTTGATGTATTGTTGTTTGATCATCGAGGTCAAGGGTATTCGGAACGCCTCATTATTGGCAGTGACAGAGGACATCTGGACGAATTTCGTTTTTATGCAGCAGATATGGCTAAGATTATCGATAAAGCCGTTCAAAGCCGACACTACCAACAGCAATACCTACTTGCCCATTCACTAGGAGCACTGATTTCCACCTATTACTTGGCCGATTTTGATCATCGCATCAATAAAGCAGTACTGTCCTCACCATTTTTCGGTGTACCGTTGAAAAGTCCATTGCGCGATGAGTTGCTAATTGGTCTAATGATAGCCGCAGGTCAAGGGCGTCGTTATGTATTCGGCAAGGGCGCATATCGACCAACACACTTGGACAACAACGAACTCAGCCATTGTCGAACCCGTATGAAATGGATGAATCGAATTAATCGCAAATATCCGGAAATTCACTTAGGCGGCCCAACTTTCCGCTGGGTACACCTATGTTTAAATGCAATTAAACGATTACCGAAAATCCTTCCAAGAATTGAAATCCCGGTACTGATTTTACAAGCAGAAAAAGAAAAGATTGTGAATAATCAACATTTACCAATGCTGACAACACTATTTCCACAAGCGGAGTATCGCTTAATCACACATGCCAAGCATGAGATTTTATTTGAACGGGATGAAATCCGTGCTTCGGTGATGCAGCAAATCCACGATTTTTTTAACACTTAATCCAAAGCAAAAAAACCGTATTTTTACAAATACGGTTTTTATTTTCTATTTATAAACTATAAGCCTGAATATAAGGTAGTTTACCTTTTCTCAGCATTTCTTGAATACCGCTTTGATGATCATTATTACCTAAACCACGCAATTCAAAGGTAAAACCAAAGCTATTATCGTATAGCACTTCATTAGGCTGTTGATTTTGGCGACTGGTTACATAGCGACGGGCACCAACTCCAACCGACCAGCAACAGCTGTTATATTGCACGCCTAGATATTGCTCTACCGGTTTTTTCAAAGCGATATCTTGGTAATATTTCCCCACAACCGCCCAATTATCGTTAACTTCCCAAGCGGCAACCAGACCAATTTGCTTAATATCCTGATTGTAACGGTTCGCTGAAGCACCTAAGTTTTGGTTGATATAATCTTTGCTAGCATAGCGGTAATTTAACTGTATCAAGTTATTTTTCGACGGATTAAATTCAATGCTGCTATTCGCTAATGCCGCATGGCGAGTTTGCGGATCATATTGATAACTACCATGCCAATTCCATTGGTCGCTGATACGCCAATTAGATTCCAACGCCCAAGCTGAAGAACCTTTCGGCGCATCATTATTGGAATTATCATCGATCCGTGAGTCCGTTAAATAATAAATTTGTCCGGCAGAGAAATTAAAACGCTCGGCCGCTGTTTTATCAAAGAAACGGGTCGTACCGCCAACTGTTACCTGATTTGCTGAGGCGATGCGATCCAATCCGCTGAAACGGCGATCACGGAACAGTGAATAATAGTCCTGCTGTACTAATGCAGAATCGTAACCATAACCTAAATAATCACTTACTTGGCTAGAGCCGATATTACTTTGATCACGATACGGACGATATAAATATTGCACGTGTGGCTCAAGAGTTTGTTTATATCCCTCAAATAATGTTTTCTCAGTCGCCAACACCGTTTGTAAATCCACTTTCAATTGTGGAAGTACCCGATTTACCGATTTTTGAACATCTTCAGCGCCAGCGCCATTACCTTTTTTCTGATTGTAATGGGTCGCGTAAAGTTTGGTTTCAATATTTAAACTACCGTAATTATTCGATAAGTTCGAGTTTAAACTTGGCTCTACGTGGAAACGCCACGCAGTCGGCATTAAAGCACTGTCATTATCAAAGCGCACCGCTTGAGAGAATAATTTGAAATCCAACCAACCGTTGGCCAAATCATTTTTATAATAATTAAAGTCAATTTGCGGCAGAGCCCGATAAGGTCCGATATCCACCTCATCAAATACCTGGAATTGACGAGCCGAAACGGCGAAATTCCAGTGTGGCTGATAGTAGGCGATACGCGCATATTGATCGGCATAGCCATCGGTACTGGAACCATATTCGGAGTCAAAATCGGTGAAGTAACGTTTATCACTAACTCTGGTATAGTCGATATTCAATCGCCAGTTTTCTAAAAATGCTGAACTATGATTCCAATAGAATAAATGACGTTTCCGATTTTCACTTACGTAGTCTTTATAGCGATCGCGATTTAAATACTCACCGGCGATTTTGCCTTCCCCCAGATGGGTCAGATAACGAAATTCACCATTCATTTGCCAACCACGATGGGACATATACTTCGGTGTAAAGGTCGCATCATAATTCGGTGCAATATTCCAATAGATTGGTTGAGCATACCAATAACCATCACGGCTAGAAGAACCGGCAGATGGAGCCAATAGACCGGAACGGCGACGGTCACCAATCGGTAATTGCAAATATGGTGTATAAAATACTGGTACGCCTAAAATCTTGAATTTGGCATGCCACATCTCGGCATATTCTTCTTGGATGTGTTGTTTCACTTCCTTAGCATCAATTGTCCAAGCATTGTCACCTGGTAAGCAAGAAGTAAAGGTCGCATTTTTGAACAGGCGATAATTATTACGCAATTCGATATCCTGTGCGGTACCGCGCCCTTGACGACCTACCAACTGATAATCAGCGCCGGTCACATTACCGTCACGGCTATTTAAATTAAATTCCGCATCCTGTCCTTTTAAATTAATTTGATCATCTTTGAAATCAAAGCCGCCTTGCAAACGGGCAATTCTCTGCAAATTATTAGCATCACCCTGTTGCGTCACCTCCACTGAATCGGCAACCAAATGACGAGTACCCTGTTTAAGATCAACATTCCCACGATAAACTGCTGAAGTTGGTTGATTAATCAAAGCATCATCGGCTTCAATATAAACGGGTTGATCATTGATGGAGCCCTGAACCGGTTCGCCGGTAAATTTCGGAACGCCCAACAAACACTGCTCACGCAAGTCTGCAAAGCCCGCTTGGCTATAGAGCGCGGTAAAAATGGAGAGCGAAATGAGAGTGTATTTAGTCTTCATAATTCGGTTCTGGAGTTGGCTAAAAGTGGCGCGAATTATACTGGAAAAAACGTACTAATCCTAGCGTGTTAGAGGGCGATTTTATGCCCACTAAATTCCTCCCAATACGGTTTTTTCCCAAAAAAGCAAAAGCGGGTATAATACCGCCCTTTCAAATGTCAGCCGAGGACGCCATGGATAATTTCGCCCAACACACGCCAATGATGCAGCAATATTTGCAACTCAAAGCACAAAATCCGGAAATTTTACTGTTTTATCGGATGGGGGATTTTTATGAATTATTTTATGACGATGCCAAAAAAGCTGCAGCCTTGTTAGATATTTCGCTAACTAAACGTGGCCAATCTGCCGGACAGCCTATTCCGATGGCAGGAGTACCTTATCATGCAGTAGAAGGCTATTTGGCAAAATTGGTGCAATTGGGTGAATCCGTGGCCATTTGCGAACAAATCGGTGATCCTGCTACAGCTAAAGGCCCGGTGGAACGTCAAATCGTGCGCATTGTCACTCCTGGGACAGTCAGTGATGAAGCGCTCTTGCCAGAACGTACGGATAATTTAATTGTGGCGTTATATCAAGAACGCGATAAATTCGGCTTAGCTAGCTTAGATATGGCTTCAGGGCGCTTTCAACTATGCGAACCTGCCGATACCGCCACACTTGCGGCTGAATTACAACGGCTACGCCCGGCAGAATTACTATATTGTGAAGATTTTCAAGAAATGGCGTTACTCACCCCTTATTCAGGGCTACGGCGACGACCAATTTGGGAATTTGAATTATCCACCGCTATCAACGAGCTAAATCGTCAATTCGGCACAAAAGACTTGCGCGCCTTTGGAGTAGAAAAAGCACCGCTAGGCTTATCTGCCGCAGGATGTTTATTGCAATATGCCAAAGAAACCCAACGCGGTGCGCTACCGCATATTCAATCCATCAGTCTGCAGGCCAAACAGGATATTATCCAATTGGATGCTGCAACCCGACGCAACCTGGAACTCACCCAAAATCTTGCCGGTGGAACCGATAATACTCTTGCTTCGGTGTTGGATAAATGCGTCACTCCTATGGGTAGCCGACTACTGAAACGCTGGTTGCATCAACCAATTCGTCAACGGCAAACCCTATTACAACGCCAACAAACAATCGGCGAGCTAATTGCAGCAGATTTACCCGATACGCTTCAACCATTACTACACAATGTCGGGGATATGGAGCGAATTCTAACTCGTGTGGCGTTACGTAGTGCCCGCCCACGGGATCTCACCCGATTACGGGCCGCCTTAAGCCAATTACCACATCTTGCTACAGCATTACAGGCTGTTGATGCCCCACAAAGCCAACGATTGTTTGCCCGAATTGAAGACTTTTCCGCAGAATGGGATCTGCTACAACGGGCGATTGGCGAAAATCCACCGCTGTTAATTCGTGATGGTGGCGTAATTGCCGCAGGCTATCATTCAGAATTGGATGAATGGCGTAGTCTGGCAACCGGAGCCACAGAATACTTGGAACAATTAGAATTGCGTGAACGCCAGGCTACCGGTATCGATACTTTAAAAATTGGCTTCAACGCAGTACATGGCTACTACATTCAAATTAGTGCCGGACAGGCCCATAAGGCACCAATTCATTATGTGCGTCGGCAAACCTTAAAAAATGCCGAGCGTTATATCATTCCCGAATTAAAGGAATATGAAGATAAAGTACTTAAATCCAAAAGCGCAGCATTGGCTTTGGAAAAACAACTGTACGATGAATTATTCGATTTACTATTACCGCGTTTAGGTGCCTTGCAATTGGCCGCACAAACCTTAGCCGAACTGGATGTATTAAGCAATCTGGCGGAACGGGCGGCAACCTTAAATTACGTGGCACCACAATTTAGTGATGTCATCGGTGTACATATTGAGGGAGGGCGTCACCCGGTCGTAGAACAGGTAATCAAAGAACCTTTTATCGCTAATCCGCTGAAACTCGATAACGAACGCCATTTACTCATTATTACCGGCCCCAATATGGGCGGTAAAAGTACCTATATGCGACAAACCGCACTGATTGCCTTATTAGCTCATATCGGTTCCTATGTACCGGCGGACAGTGCATGCTTGGGTCCAATCGATCGTATTTTCACACGCATCGGAGCCTCCGATGATCTGGCCTCTGGACGCTCAACCTTTATGGTAGAAATGACAGAAATGGCTAATATTTTGCATCAGGCGGGCGCTCAAAGTTTGGTGCTTATTGATGAAATTGGACGAGGTACGTCAACCTATGATGGGCTTTCCTTAGCTTGGGCCTGTGCAGAATGGTTGTCTCGTAAAATCCGCTCGCTCACCCTATTTGCTACCCATTATTTTGAGCTGACGGCCTTACCGGAGAGTCTGCCGGGGGTTGCCAATATTCATTTGGATGCTCTAGAACACAACAATACCATCGCGTTCTTACACAGCGTACAAGAAGGCGCAGCAAGTAAAAGCTATGGTTTGGCGGTAGCTGCTTTAGCTGGTGTACCACCACAAGTAGTGAAATTAGCCAAACAAAAACTGCATCAACTGGAAAGCCTCAGCGCCCACCAAGGCGATAAACAATTACAAGAGTTGCGCCAATTGCAACATGAACAGGGTGAGCTGGCGCTATACAGCGAACCGGATGCCTTACGCGAAGCCCTTGAACAGCTCGATCCTGATGAGCTCAGTCCCAAACAGGCCTTGGCTTATTTATATCAGCTAAAAAAATTGCTATAGCCGAAAATCTATTTGGAACCCCCATTAATTATCGCTAGAATAGCAGCTGCTAACCCAAAATGAGGAGCCGACAAACCGTCGGGGATATTATGCAAGAGAAATTAAGAGTATTGATTATTGATGACCATCCGCTAATGCGTCGCGGCATTAAACAATTGGTTGAGTTAGATGATTGTTTTGAAGTGGTCGCCGATGTGGGAAATGGTGCGGAAGGGATTACCGTAGCATTACAAACCCAGCCGGACTTAATCATTTTAGATCTTAATATGAAAGGCCTATCCGGTTTGGATACCCTGAAAGGCTTGCGCGCGGAAGAGGTGGATGCGCGAATTCTCATCCTCACCGTTTCCGATGCAAAAAACGATATTTATACCTTAATTGATGCAGGTGCGGACGGCTATTTATTGAAAGATACCGAACCGGATGTACTATTGTCACAAATCAAACGCATCGCACAAGGCGAGGTAATTTTAAGCGATTCGATTAAAAACTTGCTATTGGAACGCAAGCAAGTTCAGGATCCAATTGACACTCTAACCGAGCGTGAAATGGATGTATTGCGCTTAATCGCCACCGGCCTTTCCAATAAACAAATCGCCGGCCAACTATTTATTTCTGAGGAAACCGTTAAGGTTCATATCCGCAACCTATTGCGCAAACTTAACGTACATTCCCGTGTTGCAGCTACCGTGCTTTATTTCGAGCGTAACGGTCGCTAATCTTTTCATAGGGTGCCTGCCTAAGGCACCCTTTCTTTTTGTCCAAATATCTCTCTAGCGAATATAAACGCCCCTTAGATTTCTCGAGTTTGTCCAAAAATAACAGCTAAGTTATTGATTTTATTAGAAGTGTCAAAAAAACTAAAAAAGCCGATTTTCTCACTCTGATTTTTTCACTAAACTTAGCGACCCAAGGAACGACTTATTTTTATAATAAAGGAAAATCATGAATAAAATTCTCATCGGTACATTATTACTTGCCGCTTTGCCTGCTTGGGCAGATGATAGCAGTGAAGCACTGCAACAGACGCGCAATCAATTTTGGGAACTCCAACAACATACCCAACAACGTTGGCTGAGCCAACACCAACACCAAACCACCAACCAACAAGCCATCAGCGAAGATTTATCACAGGTTTGTTTAGATTATCAACGCGTACGCTTTGTCGGAGTAACCCTGATTGATCCGACACCTTTCACACCACAGGCCGGCGAATGCCTTAACGAACAACGACTTAATCAACTCAGCCGCGATCTGACCGCTGCTTATTTGGCTGCCGGTTATGTGCATAATCCGTTGCAGTTTGAAGACGATCATTCAGGGGCCCTTACAGTACATGTGTTTGAAGGACGAATCGCGAAGCTTGAAAGTCCGGATAATGGTTTTAGGATCAATCAATTAATGCCAAATGCATTAGGCCAGCCATTACGTATTCAGGATTTGGATCAAGCCTTGGATCAGGCAAATCGAATCGTTGGCAATAAGGTCAGTGTGGATGTGTTGCCGGCTAAAAATGGTGAAATTGCGCTAGCCTTTGATAATCAGCGCAGTACTCCAATCAGCGCCTCCCTCGCCTTGGATAACTTTGCCTCCAAAACCTATGATCGATTCCAAAGTAAAGCCAATATTGTGTTGGGCAATCCTTTTGGACTATCCGATGTACTCTATCTGAATCTCGCTACTACCTTAAAATCCCGTCACAAATTCAGCCGTTCGGCGCTGCTTTATTATTCGTTACCTTACGGCTATTGGACGTTTAATAGCTTTATTTCCCTTTCCCAATTTAAAAACCAATTGCCATTGCAATCGCTCAGCTTGCAACAAAAGGGCCGTACCGTACAGGCCGGATTGTCCATTGAACGGGTTATTCATCGGGGCGAAAACCATATTTCAACGGCATCGCTACAAGTAGAACGCATCGATGGCAAAAATCGCTTGGCCGGTGAGGTTTTGGAATTACAAAGCCCGAAACTGACTTCCGTTTCCCTTGGCCTAAACCATTTACAACTCTTTAACGGAGCTTCGCTAGTGGCCGATTTACGTTATGAACGTAGCAAAGATACCGCCACAGAACCGCTACAACGCTATTTTTCGCGCTGGAATGGCGAACTCAAATTCGACCGTTATCAAGCCATTGGTAAACAACTATTTCGCCATACCCATCAACTCACCGGACAATATAGCCGAGATTATTTACCATCCGTTAAGCAGGAAGATTTAACCTCCCGTTATCGGGTACGAGGGCTCAATGATTATTCCACCTCAGCCGAAAAAAATCTGGTGTTGCATAATAATCTTGCCTGGGTAAAAGAAATTAACGGCTTGACTATCAGTCCTTATCTCGGCTTCGATGTGGGAATTCAACGTTCAACGGTAGCAGATTCACATAGTGAAAAGGCGCTGGCTTATGCCGTTGGATTCAATTTGCAACAATCACATTGGCAACTCAATTTGGAATGGGCAAACGGTCGTTTATTTACGCCAACCCAAGGGGTTAAGCAGCAACGATTGTGGTTGTTCAATCTCAGTTACAAATTCTAACGCCATATTTAGTTGAGACTTATTTTCATTTTTGTGAAATAGATCACTTTTTAAATTCCTTCTTATAGTGGTCTAACCAGGTGAATTTTGCTTTAATACTCAACGTTTTTTCAGCGCAGGCGGCGTGCATCGCTCCCCATAAAAGAAGACACACCGCCTGTTTTATATCTATCCATAAATATAAGGTGACTAAAATGTCTAAAGTTCACACTCTTAGTAAACTCTCTTTGGCAATCGCTCTTGGTTGCGCCGCACAAACAAGCTGGGCGGAAATTGCACCAGCCGATGGTGCAACTCAGGTAAGCAGACAACAGGGCGTAGAAATTATCAATATCGCCAAACCGAGTGATAGTGGCTTATCTCACAATAAATACAATAAGTACAACGTGGATAAAGCCGGGGCAGTTCTCAATAACTCCCGCCAAGCAGGCCAATCCCAACTCGCCGGTCAATTAAAAGCTAACCCTCACCTACAAACCCAATCCGCAACAGTTATCCTCAATGAAGTCATCAGCCGCAACCCTTCGAAAATCGCCGGAACCCAAGAGATCTTTGGTGATAAAGCGGATTATGTATTAGCCAACCCGAACGGAATTAGCGTAGAAGGTGGTGGCTTTATTAATACTCCGCGCGCCTCCATGGTAGTCGGTAAACCACAAGTGGCCGAAGGTCAACTACAAGGCTATGATGTCACCGGTTCTAATGCCCTAACTACCAATGGCAAAATCACCGCACAAGGTAGTGAAATCGATTTTATCGCCCCACAAGTTAGTATTAACGGTGAAATTAAAACCGAACAAGGCGTTAATGTAATTCAAGGTCGCAATAAATTAGCCCGCGCCCAAGATGGTGCTCTTAGCATTACTACCGTTGAGAAAACCGGCCAAGTATTAGATGGTAAAATCGCCGGAAGTATGCAAGCCGGTCGAATCCGCATTCACTCCACCGATGACCGTGCCACCATCACCGCCCAAGGAGCCGACTTAGAAGCCAAAGAAGTCGCATTCACCGGTGCGAATACTGTCTTGAAAGGCGACGTGCAACGTAACCGTAATCAAGGCCAAACCAGCAAAGGCAGACAAGGTACCGTCAATGTGATGGAAAGCAATGGTGGTAGCCAGGAAGAATATCGTGCAACCCGCGTAAAAACCGATAAATTGACCATTCAAAATGAAGGCTTGATCGCGATTTCCGGTGCCAATATTGAAGCCAAAGAAACTAAACTGCAGGGGGCACAAGTTCATCTTGGCAGTGAAAAAACCACACAAATCACGACCCATCGTAAACATCAAAATAAAGGTTCTTGGTATCGCAACGAACAAGACTCTCATCAACAAGAGAGCGCCCACCGTACCAATATCCAAACCGAACAACTCAATATCGTTGCTAATAAAGGTAAAGTCACTGCCGAAGGTGCTGTAATTAGCCTAACCAATGGTGCAATTTACGGTGAACAAGGCATACAAATGCGCGGTGTAAAATCCTTGGATCAGCAAAATGCTCAAGCCGATTTTAGAAATGAAACAGCGAAATTAGCCACCGGCACAAGTAGCCAAGAAAGCAAAAACCAACACTACGATGCCACCGAACTCAAAGTGAAAGAAAATCTGATCCTTGGCAGTAAAGGTGATATGCAATTAGCCGGCGTAGTTGGCCAAGTCGATGGCGACTTAATCGCGAAAAATACCGGCGCCCTAAAATTCACTGCGGAAAAAACTAGTGAAAGCTATAACCTAGATGATGACCAAAAATTCTGGGGTGGCTTGGCCGGTGCAAAAACCTTAGGTTCCGGACACACTAGCGAAACCGTACATGGTGCAGACTTTACCGTTCAGGGTAAAACCGTATTAGATGCCCAAAACGGCGTACAAATTTCCGGCTCCCGTGTAGTTTCTCAAGGTGAAGGCATCGTCCAAGGCAATCAAGGTAAACTTGTTATCGATAGTGTACAGGCCACCGAAACCCAACGAGAAAGCAGTCGCCAAGGCACTATTTTCAATATTACGAAAGCCCGTAGCGAAAACTATCAACATACCTCTACAGCTAAAGGTTCAACACTGGCTTCAGAAACCAACCTTGCGTTATCCTCCGATAAATCCGTAAAAATCATCGGTTCTAATGTGCAATCGGCCGGGTTATTGGAAATTGCGGCGAAGAGCGGTATCGAAATTGCCGGTGCAGCTAATTCGCATCAGCAACACAGCAGTAGCGCCGGCTTTAACTTAGGATTAACTTTCCAAAGTTTACAAGCGGATGCCAAACATGATCATTTCAACCATTCACTAACCCTCAATAATAGTAATGGCAACTTGAATGGCAAAATCCAAAGCGCTGTTACACCGGATAAAGCCGATCCAAGCGCTTCTGCTACGGTCAAATTCAGTTTGTTAGATGTTTATAAAAAACAATCTCAACAAGACCAACACAGTTATAGTGCAGCCAATGTTAGTGGTGCGGATGTCAACCTAAATGCCTCCGAAGTCACCGTACGCAGCAGTCAGGTTAACGCGAAAGAAGGTTCAATTAATATCAATGCTGAGCATATTCGCACCCTTGGCCAAACCGGTAGTAATATTCATAACAGCAATAATGATTCCGCCCACCTTGGTCTCACGCTGACAGCCAACACGACCAGCGTTACCGCTAAAGCAGGGCTAACCGTTGATCACCAAGCTAAATCGGAACTCACCCAAGAAACCCAAGGTAGTCAATTAAATGCTGCCGAAGATATCCGCCTAACCGGTAAAACCATTACCCATCAAGGTAGCCAACTTTCCGCGGGACACAATATTGAAGAAAACGCCCAACAAGTAAACCACCAAGCTTCACAAAATAGCCATGATAGCTTTGCGCAAAACGTGCATGTAGATATCAGTGCAAGTGCAGGCGTAAACAAAGATAAAGCCTTTAATGTGAATGTCGGTATTGCAGCCAATGGCGGTCATAGCAGCGCTCAAGGCACCCAACACAACGCAAGCCAATTGCAAGCGGGTAAAAATATTCAAGTGAATGCACAACAAATCAATGATGCAGCCACACAATATCAAGCCGCCGGTGATGTCGTATTAAATTCCCAGGAACATAAACTCAACGCGGTTATCAACAACGAAACCAGCAACGAAATGAAAGCCGGTGCGAATTTAAATGTTTCCGCTTCCACAAAAGACTTCAACAGCGCCACTCTCACTGTAGGTGTTGGCGCTTCTTATCAACAAGGCAACAACCACAGCGAAAAAGCCCAAAGCGGTAAAATTCAGGCTGATAACATTCGCATCAGCACCGACAAATTACATAGTCAAAGCGATTTACAAGCCAGCGGCGATATCGATATCAACGCCCGTCAAGGTGCGGTTCTCAATACCGCGGATAACCGTCAAAGCCAACGTGGTGGCGGTTTTAATGCATCGGCAGAAGTAGGTGCTTTTGTGGTACCGGCAGCCGGCACTGCGGTACCAAGCATTAATGTAAATGTCAGCGCCAACGGCCAAAACAGCAATAAAGTGGATGCCAATCACCAACATATCGATGGTAAAAACGTTCACATTCAAAGTGAAGGCAATGTCCAACTCACTGGCACTCAAGTGAATGCTGCCGAAAACCTTACCCTCGCAGGTAACAATATTCGAGTGGATGGAGCACAAAGCCATGCCGATAATGTCGCGGTGAATGTCGGTGCCGGCGTAGCTATCGGTGCAAATGTCAGCAATTTGGGTATTAACGGCAATCTTAAAGTGGAAACCGGCAATAGCCTTACCCATGAAAATGCCCAACTAAACGGCAAGAACGTGAAAGTACAGGCAAACCAAGGCATTGATCTAAACGCAGTCAGCAGCAAAGCCGACAATCTGACTTTAGATGCCGGCAACGGTAATCTCAATCTGCAAGCTGAAGCGAATAAGGTGAATAAAACCAACGTTGATTTGGGATTGAATTTAAGCGGTAAAATTGCCGATCAACAATGGCAACCAGCCGCCGGCAGTGCTCACCTCAAAGTGGAAAATGTGCGTAATGAAACCCATAACGCCACCACATTGACCGCAGAAAATGCGCAAATTAACGCCAACGGCAATGCTAACTATATTGGCTCCACTATCCAGGCCGACAAAGTTAGCGGCAATATTGGTGGCAATAGCCTCAGCCAAGGTTTAAACGATAACATCAATGAAACCTCAGTGAATCTATCCGCCAGTGGTAGCGGTAAATTAACCCTACCAATTGCCGACAAATGGCAGGAAAGTGCTAAAAACGATTGGAATAACGGCACAATCGCGGGTGTTAAAGCCGATGCTGCAGTGGATGTTAGCGTTAAAAAAGAAACCCGTCCGGTCAATGCGGGCGTTCAAAGCGCGAATGATCACAGCAAAGTGCAAGGTCAAAAACAGCATATTGCGGCGAGCAGTACAAAACGCAAAAATGCTGAATTCCACGCCAGAGTCACTACACAATTGAAAAAACGTGTCACCAACGACAATAAACCGATTGTGTTATTAGATAAAAACTTTGGTAAATAAGCATACCAACTAAAAAATCGCCCCTCGTGGGCGATTTTTTTTGCCTTGCCATCTCCTCAGCCAAACGCCCCTGCGAAAAATAATGTTTTTGCCAAAATAAAGCATAAGTCATTGATTTTATTAGAGTTCAATTCAAAAACCAGGCATTCAAAGTCAATTTTTAAAGCATTATCAATAAAATCAATGACTTAGCTTGTATTTTAAAGAAAACTTTCATTTTAATAGGGGCGTTGGGGAGATTCTTTGGGGGTAAAAAAACGCGCGTTAAACACGCGCGTTCAATGGCAGGAATTAGTCTTCTTTTGGTAAACGAATTAAGGCAAATAACAAACCGCCCCAAATCACCACCAAGGCGATAATCATCATAATAATTGCGCTGCTATTCATCTTATTCTCCTTTACGCTCTTCAAGGGCGCTGTCAACGGTGAGTTTCACATCGTTTTTCCATTTTAAGCGGGACAACACAAAGGATGCCACCACTAAGGCTAATGCCATACCCCAACCGAAGGTATTCACAAACCAGCTCGGATAGCCCTCATAACCTTCGTTAAATACTTTCGCTCCTTCAGTAAGTAACATGAAGGCCAAAATACCGGTGGTTAAAATAATGCATAAACGCCAGAAGAAACCGACTTTGAAAGAGGACGTTTGGTTTAAATGTGCTCCCAATAAGCCCAATTTTTCGTTGGCTACAATCGCTACCAATGCCGCAAATGCAACTGCTACGATACCGAAGTAGTTTACGAATTTATCTAAAACATCCAGCATCGGTAAGCCGGTGGTAGTCCCGAATAAAATTACAGAAACCAGCATCATCGGTAAGCCAACAATGAAGGTCACTTTGGCACGACGCACACGCAGTTTGTCCTGCACCGCAGAAATAATAACTTCAATTACTGAGATGAATGAAGTTAATGCCGCAAAGGTCAAGGAACCGAAGAACAACACGCCTAACACTTGGCCAAATGGTGCTTCGTTAATAATGGTCGGGAACGCAAAGAAAGCTAAACCGATACCGCCTTTCGCCACTTCACTCACTTCCACGCCCTGCGCTGCTGCCATGAAACCTAAGGCCGCAAAAACCCCGATACCGGCCAAGACTTCAAAACTGGAGTTGGCAAAACCAACAACCAAGCCGGAACCGGTAAGATCAGAGTCTTTTTTCAGGTAAGATGCGTAGGTCACCATAATCCCGAAGCAAATAGAAAGGGAGAAGAAAATTTGTCCGTAGGCCGCAATCCATACGCTCGGATCTGACAATTTCGCCCAGTTTGGCGTAAACAATGCATCCAAACCTTTTGCCGCACCCGGTAGGAAGAGGGAATAAATAACCAAAGCCACAAACATCACAACCAACACCGGCATTAAAATATCCGCTGATTTGGAAATCCCTTTTTGAATCCCGAGCGATAATACACCTAAGGCAATCAACCATACGGCAATTAATGGGCCGGTGATCATACTAACGAATTCAAAACTCACACCATTATTGATATCACCCATTTTGAGGAATTCGTGCAGGAAGAAATCAATTGGTTGGGAACCCCAAGCCGCAGAGAATGAGAAGTAGGTATAACTAGCTGCCCAACCAAGCACGACTGCATAATACAAACCGATGATCACATTGACCATCACCTGCCACCAGCCGAATATTTCAAAATGCGGGCTAAAACGACGGTAAGAAAGCGGAGCACCACCACGGTGACGGTGACCAATTGCGTAATCCAAAAACAGTAATGGAATACCCGCTGTTAATAACGCGATAAGATAAGGAATAATAAATGCGCCGCCACCGTTTTCATAAGTGGTATAAGGGAAACGCCAAATGTTTCCCAAACCTACTGCAGAGCCGATGGCCGCCATAATAAACGCACGACGTCCCGAGAAGGTTTCGCGTTTTTGAGTTGAACTTGCCATAAAAAGGATCCTTTTAAACAAAAAAGGCTCTTAATATAGAGGATTATTGCGTTCAGTCAATAAATTGCCACAGAAAATTTGAATTTTTTTCAATCCATGTTGTCTACTCGCTGCATTTGATTTTTCCCCACAAAAGGACTCTTTATGAACTTTAATAACATCTTAAATCAGGTTTTAGACATTGCGAAAACCTCTGCAAATAAATTACAGACCGGTAACCAAACCCTTGACACCATTACCAAAGTGGGCGGTGGTGCAGCGCTTACCGGCCTGTTATCGATGATTTTAGGCCGTAGTGGGGGTGCCGGCTTGGCCAAGCTCGGTAGCTTGGCTGTATTAGGAAATCTGGCCTATCAAGCATATCAAAAATACCAACAAGGCCAACAAAGCCAACCAACAATCGAGCAAAATCAATTTGATGTGCTTAATTCCGAGCAACAAGCCGATGCCGGCGCGCTAATTCTGCGCACCATGATCGCCGCAGCAGCTTCCGATGGCGACATCAGCGTCGAAGAACAACAAATTATCGCCAAAGAAGCCGGTGAGAACCCGCAACTGGCAGAATGGTTGGAACAAGAAGTACAAAATCCAATCAGCGTACAGGAAATTGCCCAATTGGCGGGAAATGATACGGCCTTAGCCGCCAACCTGTATTTAGCCGCTCGTTTGGTTTGCCAAGAACTTTCCCGTAAAGAAATTGTTTTCTTAGCCGAACTAGCCAAAGCACTTGGCTTAGATGATGCATTAGTGGAACAATTAGAAAAACAGGCCGGTTTCTAAACCATATTTAAGTTTACCAAGCACGATAACCTAATTATCGTGCTTTTTTTATGCTTTTCACGGGAAGGCCTAACCAAATAGACAAAATTCCGATACAATGCGCCACTTCACAACTCTAAAAAGCAAACACAGGATTCCAGCATGACAGGCGCACAACTGATTATCGAATGTTTAAAAGCGCACGGCGTTACCGATCTTTTCGGCTATCCCGGCGGGGCAATTATGCCAACCTACGATGCAATTTATGACTCAGGTCTTGACCATCTCCTTTGCCGCAATGAGCAAGGTGCGGCGATAGCCGCCATTGGTTATGCACGTTCCACAGGCAAAGTGGGCGTATGTGTAGCAACCTCTGGCCCCGGCGCGACAAACTTAGTCACAGGTTTGGGAGACGCTTTTGCCGATTCAGTGCCAGTTGTTGCCTTTACCGGCCAAGTGGCCGCCCCGCTCATCGGTACCGACGCATTCCAAGAAGCCGACGTTTTAGGCTTATCCCTTGCTTGCACTAAGCACAGTTACATAGTGCAATCCATTGAAGAACTACCGGAAATTATTGCCTCGGCCTTTCAAATCGCCCAAAGTGGTCGCCCAGGACCAGTATTAATCGACCTTCCACGCAATATCCAAGTCGGCGAAGTACCTGAGCATATCAAACCGATTGTTAAACCAACCATCAAACCGCCTGTACTGGCAGAAACCAAATTAGCAGAGGCCAAAACCTTATTGGCACAAGCTAAAAAACCGGTACTTTATGTTGGTGGTGGCGTAGGCATGGCAAAAGCCGTGCAAGCTGTCAGACAATTCCTAAAAATAACTCAAATGCCATCTGTTTCTACCTTGAAAGGTTTAGGCTCAATTGATCCAACCGACCCCGTTTATATGGGCATGATTGGTATGCACGGTACCAGAGCGGCAAATATTGCCGTACAGGAATGTGATCTATTGTTAGTATGTGGCGCACGTTTTGATGATCGTGTGACAGGTAAATTAGACAGTTTTGCACCACATGCGAAAGTGATTCATTGTGATATTGATGCGGCGGAAATCAACAAACTTCGCGCAGCCGATGTTGAGCTTCAAGGTGATTTAATTCAAGCTTTAGAGGCTTTAAGTATACCGCTAGCAATTAATGATTGGCGCGCACACATCCAAGCGTTAAAGGCCAAACTCGATTTCACTTATATCGACAATGCAGGCAATCGACCGATTGACCCTTGGTCATTGCTCAACACACTTTCACAGCGTAAACCTCAAAATGCGGTGATTTGTACCGATGTTGGCCAGCATCAAATGTGGTCTGCACAACATATGCGCCATTTCGCACCAGAAAACTATATCACCTCCGCGGGTTTCGGCACCATGGGATTTGGTTTACCTGCAGCGGTAGGCGCGAAAAAAGCTCGCCCGCAAGATGATGTGATTTTAGTCACCGGTGATGGCTCATTGATGATGAATATTCAAGAATTAGGCTCAATCAAACGCGGTAAATTGCCTGTGAAAATTTTGATATTAGATAACCAACGCCTTGGGATGGTGCGTCAATGGCAAGATCTTTTCTGGAACAAACGCCGTTCTGAAACTATTTTAGAAGATAACCCTGATTTCGTGATGTTGGCTAAAGCCTTTGATATTCCGGCTGAACGCATTGAACGTGCTGATGAGGTGGACGCAGCACTTAATCGCTTATTAAATAGCGAAACAGCCTATTTATTACAAGTATGCATTCCACCGGAGGAATGTGTATGGCCGTTGGTACCACCGGGTGCATGTAATGCCGATATGCTGGAGGAGATTTAAGATGAACCAATATACCTTTGAATTGATCGCGCAACATCGTCCCGAAGTACTCGAACGCATATTACGTGTTATTCGCTTACGTGGCTTCACCGTGACTCATCTAGAAATGGCATTAATGAAGACCCAAGTGCAGTTAAAAATCTCAGTAGGATCTGAACGCACTTTTGATCTATTGGTGAATCAGTTAGCGAAATTGCCGGATGTAATGGAGATTAAATAATAAATCGAAAAAGGAAAACGGATGAAAAAAAGCATTTTATTTGCATTTCTAAGTTGCACAGCGTTAATCGGATGCTCATCAAGTGGCAATAAAGCACTAACGATGGATGAAATCCGCGCTATGGATTATGGGGTTTATCCTAAGGATTATGAAACCATCATAAAACAACGCCTTTCTAAAAAAGATTTATCCAGGCTTGCCGGTTTTGATTCACCTAGAAAACATTTGAGCATCAGTAGCATATCGGGTACTGATGAAGTTGAATATGTTACATCTTATTTAGTTTGTGCCAACCTTAAGGGAAAAACGCTACTTCAGCGACCTTTTCATATAAAAAATAATGAAGTAGTTAATCCTCCTCATGCTACATTCGAATGTACCGACCAGAATGACGTTGTTATTTACAGAAAAGTTCTGACATCGATACATGTCGGGAAATAGACAAAACCTTAACAATAGATCTACTCGGAGAATTTATAACAATGCCAAAACTACGTTCAGCGACCAGTACTCAAGGTCGTAATATGGCAGGTGCACGGGCCTTATGGCGTGCAACAGGGATGAAAGAAAATGACTTTGGTAAACCGATTATTGCAGTGGTGAACTCATTCACCCAATTCGTACCAGGGCATGTTCATTTAAAAGATATGGGGCAACTAGTCGCGGCTGAAATTGAAAAAGCCGGCGGCGTGGCAAAAGAATTTAATACCATTGCGGTGGATGACGGTATCGCGATGGGGCACGGTGGGATGCTTTATTCCTTACCAAGCCGTGATTTAATCGCAGACAGCGTAGAATATATGGTTAATGCTCACTGTGCTGATGCAATGGTGTGTATTTCCAACTGTGACAAAATCACCCCAGGAATGTTGATGGCGGCAATGCGTTTGAACATTCCAACCATCTTCGTTTCAGGCGGTCCGATGGAAGCGGGAAAAACCAAACTTTCCGACCAGCTCATTAAATTAGACTTAATTGATGCCATGATCCAAAGCGCTGATGTGAATGTCAGCGATAAAGATGTTGATGCCATTGAGCGCAGCGCTTGCCCAACCTGTGGTTCTTGCTCAGGGATGTTCACCGCTAACTCAATGAACTGCTTAACCGAAGCCTTAGGTTTATCTTTACCGGGCAATGGCTCGATGTTGGCAACCCATGCTGACCGCAAAGAATTATTTTTAAAAGCTGGTCGTCAAATTGTTGAGCTTTGCAAACGCTATTATGAACAAGATGATGAAAGCGTATTGCCGCGTTCAATCGGTACCTTTGAAGCCTTTGAAAACGCTATGAGCTTAGATATCGCGATGGGCGGTTCAAGTAACACTGTTTTACACTTATTAGCGGCAGCTCAAGAAGCTGGTGTAGATTTCAAAATGGCGGATATTGACCGTTTATCCCGTGTTGTGCCTTGCTTAAGCAAAATCGCCCCAAACACCAATAAATACCACATGGAAGATGTACATCGTGCAGGTGGCATTATGGGCTTATTGGGTGAATTAGATCGTGCAGGTTTAATTCATCGCAACACCAAAACTGTGTTGGGAACAACGCTGGAAGAACAATTAAATCAATACGATATCATTCGTAACAAAGACGAAGAATTACATAAATTTTTCCGTGCAGGCCCTGCTGGTATTCGTACCACGCAAGCCTTCTCACAAGATTGCCGTTGGGATCGCGTAGATGATGACCGTGTAAGTGGCTGTATCCGTAATAAAGAAAATGCGATTTCTCAAGAAGGTGGTTTAGCGGTATTGTTCGGTAACATCGCTAAAGACGGCTGTATCGTAAAAACTGCGGGCGTGGATGAGTCTATCTGGAAATTCACAGGCCGTGCTATCGTATTTGAAAGCCAAGAAGATGCGGTAGCCGGTATTTTAGGTGGCAAAGTTAAAGAAGGCCATGTGGTGGTAATCCGCTACGAGGGTCCCAAAGGCGGTCCTGGTATGCAAGAAATGTTGTATCCAACCAGCTACTTAAAATCGATGGGCTTAGGCAAGAAATGTGCCTTATTAACAGATGGTCGATTCTCTGGTGGTACATCCGGTTTATCTATCGGTCACGCCTCACCTGAAGCAGCTTCTGGTGGAGCTATCGGTTTAGTACATGATGACGATATTATCGAAATCGATATTCCAAATCGCGCGATTAATCTTAAAATTAGCGATGAAGAATTAGCAAAACGCCGTACCGAGCAAGATGCCAAAGGCTGGCAACCTGCTAACCGTGAGCGTGAAGTATCCTTTGCCTTAAAAGTATTTGGTCACTTTGCAACTTCTGCGGATAAAGGTGCCGTTCGTGATAAAACACTTTTAAAATAATACCTGGTTACCCCTCTCTTATATGAGAGAGGGGAATAAAACAAAAAAATTACTCGCACTTCATCATAAACAACAAATATCATGAAAAACCTACTCACCAATCCTCAACCATCTCAATCGGATTACATTAACGCGATTGTCAAACTTGGCTCCAGAGTATATGAAGCCGCTACCGTAACCCCGCTACAAAAAATGGGAAAATTATCTGATCGCCTACATAACAATATTTGGATTAAGCGTGAAGACCGTCAGCCAGTAAATAGCTTTAAGCTGCGTGGTGCTTATGCGATGATTTCTAGCCTTTCTGATGAACAAAAACAGGCAGGTGTCATTGCCGCTTCTGCGGGTAACCATGCTCAAGGTGTTGCTTTATCCGCCAAACAGCTTGGCTTAAGAGCATTAATTGTTATGCCACAGAATACACCGAGCATTAAAGTGGATGCCGTTCGTGGTTTTGGTGGCGAAGTGCTGTTACACGGGGCCAATTTTGATGAAGCCAAAGCCAAAGCCATTGAACTTTCAAAATCTAAACATATGACATTTATTCCGCCGTTTGATCATCCATTGGTCATTGCTGGTCAAGGCACATTGGCGATGGAAATGTTACAACAAGTGGCTGATTTGGATTATGTATTTGTGCAAGTCGGAGGCGGTGGTCTCGCCGCTGGTGTAGCGATTTTGCTCAAACAATTTATGCCGGAAATTAAAGTCATTGGTGTCGAGTCCAAAGATTCAGCCTGTTTGAATGCAGCCTTAGAAAAAGGTGAACCTACAGATCTAGCACATGTTGGCTTATTCGCTGATGGTGTAGCGGTAAAACGTATTGGTGACGAAACATTCCGTTTATGTCAAAAATATTTAGACGGTATGGTGCTAGTAGACAGCGATGAAGTTTGTGCAGCAATGAAAGATTTATTCGAAAACGTGCGTGCTGTCGCAGAACCATCTGGCGCCTTAGGATTAGCCGGTTTGAAGAAATACGTAAAACAAAACAATCTGGAAGGCAAAAATATGGCTGCAATTTTATCTGGCGCCAACCTCAACTTCCATACATTGCGTTACGTATCGGAACGTTGTGAAATTGGTGAAAACCGTGAAGCTTTATTGGCGGTAACTATGCCGGAACAACCGGGTAGTTTCTTAAAATTTGCTCATGTTATTGGTAACCGTGCAGTAACAGAATTTAGTTATCGTTATGCAGATAATCAAAAGGCCTGTATTTTTGTTGGTGTGCGCACGGCTAATGAAGCTGAAAAAGCGGAAATTATCACTGATTTAACGAAAAATGGTTTTGATGTAGAAGATATGTCCAATGATGATATTGCGAAAACTCACGTGCGTTATTTAATGGGTGGGCGAGTTTCCAATCACCATGAACGACTTTATAGCTTTGAATTTCCAGAACAAAAAGGCGCTTTGCTAAAATTCTTGGAAATCTTGGGTAAACGTTGGAATATTTCATTATTCCATTATCGTGCTCATGGTGCAGATTACGGCAATATTCTTGCTGCTTTCCAATTGGAACAGGGCGATCCGCAAGAATTTGAACAGGCACTAAAACAATTGGGCTATGTTTACCAAGATGTTAGTGACAGTAAAGCCTATCGTTATTTTTTAAGTTAATCTTACGCCGCATTTTTCATAAAAATGCGGCTTTAATTCATATCATTATGGCAACCAAACATATTCTCGTTATTTCTTATTCACAAACAGGTCAACTGGATTCATTGGTAGAAAATTTTTTAGTACCACTAAGAACGCATTCAAACATTGAAATAGAACAATGCCGAATCAAACCACAACAGGATTATCCGTTTCCGTGGAAATTTATGCATTTTTTTAATCAATTTCCTGAATCTGTACATCTTAAACCAGCCCCTATCGAACCAATAACACCAATACGGGAAAAATATGATTTGGTAATCATCGCCTATAGCGTATGGTTTCTTTCCCCGGCACAACCGATCACCGCATTCTTACAATCACCTCAAGCCAGATGTTTAAAGGATACACCTGTGATTACCCTCATAGGTTGTCGTAATATGTGGCTCATGGCACAAGAAAAAATGAAACGAATGCTAAACAATTTAGATGCTCGACTTATCGCTAATGTAGTAAAAACCGATCAATCCAACGACTGGGCTAGCTTTATTACTACCCCGGCATGGATGCTCAGTGGTCAAAAACGCTATTTTTCCTGGCTGCCTAGTGCTGGTATCAGTGAAAGCGAATTGACGGATATGCAACGTTTCGGAAAGAAACTGGCCAATACCCTTGAAAACTCTCAACCTCTGGATAAAACACTATTTAGCCATATGGGAGCGGTGAAGATCGATGAAAAATTAATGATGAGTGAGAAAGTAGGACATCGCAGTTTTTATTTGTGGGGAAAACTATTAATAAAATGTGGGAATATCTCCCCGTTATTGCGCCGTATCGTACTCTATTTTTATATTGCCTTTTTAATTATACTGATACTCACTGTGGTACCTTTATCTGCTTTGATTAAACGTCTGTTAAAACCACTATTAAAAGAAAAACTATCTGCACAAAAACGTTATTTTGCCGAACCTTCAGGGGAATAAATTTGTCTGCCTTAACCAATGTTTATATAAATCGTATTGCTGCTTTCCTACCCAATGCACCTGTAAGCAATGAGCAAATGGAACAGGTTTTAGGAATGGTCGGCGGCACACCTTCTCGGGTGCGCAAAATGATTTTACGCTCCAATGCTATTAAAACCCGCCACTACGCCATTGACCCGCAAACTCGCGAAGCCACTCATAGTAGTACCGAATTAGCGGTGGAAGCTATCAAAGGACTAATTGCGCAAGGAATGGATGTGAATGAAGTAAGCTGTCTTGCTTGCGGAACCTCCTACCCGGATCAAATTATGCCGGGACAAGGCGTTATGGTGCATGGTTTAATTCCAAATGCACCACCTTATGAGATACTCACCGCTGCCGGGGTTTGTATTGCGGGTATGGCTGCGATGAAACATGCCTATAATTCAGTGCGAACCGGCGAGCATCTAAGCGCAATTGCTGTTGCCTCGGAAACAGCTTCTGCAGTCATGCGTGGTGAACATTTCCAAGCGGAAATAGAACAACGACAATTAGAAGATGCAAAGCCAGAAATCGGTTTTTCCAAGGATTTTCTACGTTGGATGCTCTCCGATGGTGCTGGAGCCGTGCAATTAAGCAATAAGCCTAATAAATATGGCCTAAGTTTTAAAATCCATTGGATTGATTTAATTTCCTATGCAAATGAAATGCCGGTTTGCATGTATGCTGGTGCTGAAATCCTAGATAATAAATTTATTGGTTGGAAAAATGTCAGCAAACAGGAATGCGATAAGCAAAGCATGATGGCTGTAAAACAGGATGTAAAATTACTTAATGAAAATATCGTACGTTGTACTGTAGAAAACGCCTTATTGCGCTTAATTAATAAATACAATTTAAAAGCGGAAAATATCGATTATTTCCTACCGCATTATTCTTCTGGGTTTTTCCGTGACAAATTGCTTGAAGGGTTAAAAAATATTAATTTCGAGATCCCTCAGGAAAAATGGTTTACCAATTTAGAAAGTAAAGGTAACACCGGTTCGGCATCAATCTATATTATCCTGCAGGAATTCCTAGCAGCCTACCCATTACAAGCAGGGCAAAAAGTACTCTGCTATATTCCAGAAAGTGGCCGTTTTTCCTCCTGCTTTATGCTATTAGAGGTTGTTGATGGAAATTAAGCAAGTCCCTCAAGATGACAGCAAAATCTTTCGTGGTCAGAAGAAAGTAATTTATGCCACAGCTAACGGACAATACCAAAGCGCCACCTCAAATGGTTGGGCAGCAGAAGAGTTTGCCACTGAACAGGCAGTAGAGGAGTTGAAACAATTGACTCGGAATGCCCTAGAATTGGTAAAATGTGGTGAAAAATCCCCCCTCTTCTATTACATGTATTATTACCGCTTTGACCTAATAGGGCTAGCCCAGGCAACTGGCTTTTGGCAATGGCAAATTAAGCGTCATTTCCGTCCAACAATATTTCAAAAACTCTCCGAACAAAAGTTAGCAAAATATGCTGAAGTATTTCAAATTGATATTGAAGCACTCAAACACATCGATGAGCAAGGAGGGGCATAATGAACGCATTGGTACTTGAAGGTGGTGGCATGCGGGCAATGTTTACGGCCGGTGTACTAGATGTATTTATTCGACAACAAATCCTATTTCCAACGATAGTTGGTGTTTCCGCGGGTGCGTTATTTGGGGTTAATCTTCCATCAAAACAATTAATGCGGGTGCTCCGTTACAATAAGCGTTTCTTAAATGATCGACGCTATATGGGACTATATAGCCTGTTAACCACAGGTAATATCGTCAATAAAGACTTTTCTTTTTATGAGTTGCCCTCCCATTTAGATCCCTTCGATCAAGAAACTTTTAATCAATCCCAATGTAACTTCTATCTGTCCGCCACCAATGTAAATAGTGGAGAAGCGGAATATTTTAAAATCCATGATGTGTTTCAACAAATGGAGCTATTTCGTGCGACTTCAGCCATGCCCTTCGTCTCTAAAATGGTGGAATGGCAAGGCCAATACTATTTGGATGGTGGAATAGCTAATAGTATTCCTTTTCAATATGCACAATCCTTGGGTTGTCAAAAACTGGTCGTAGTACTCACCCGGGATTTGGATTATCAAAAAAAACCGATGTCTGCCTGGCCAATCAAATTATGCTATCGTCGTTATCCCCAACTAGCAGCCAAATTACAGCAGCGTCATCAAATTTATAATCAACAAATCACCCAACTACGTAAACTGGAGCAACAAGGAAAAGCGTTTATCATCCGCCCACCGGAACCACTCAATATTAGTCGCTTAGAAAAAAATTGGATTAATATACAGGCTGTATATGATAGTGGCGTCGCTGAAGCGGAACGTAGATTATCCAATTTACAACAATATTTAAACAGCTAATCGCCTTATTAACAGGCGATTTCGCGAATCTCTTCACATTTTTTGTTCAAGATCTTAAATTTTTCTTGATACTGTACATCAATACAGATAAAATTCTCTTCGAAAAGTTAATCTACTTAAAAAGGTTCTAATATGGCTACTCAAGACGAAAAACAAAAAGCTCTCGCTGCGGCTCTCGGTCAGATCGAAAAACAATTTGGTAAAGGCTCAATTATGAAATTGGGTGATACTCAGGCCCTTGACGTAGAGTCCGTGTCTACTGGTTCTCTTGGTTTGGATATGGCATTAGGTATTGGTGGCTTACCAATGGGACGTATCGTTGAAATTTTTGGACCTGAATCCTCTGGAAAAACAACACTCACCTTATCGGTTATCGCACAAGCACAAAAAGCAGGCAAAACTTGTGCATTTATTGATGCAGAACATGCATTGGATCCTATTTATGCGGCCAAACTTGGTGTAGATGTAAAAGAATTATTGGTTTCCCAACCAGATAATGGCGAACAAGCACTGGAAATTTGTGATGCCTTGGTTCGTTCAGGTGCAGTTGATGTAATTATTGTTGACTCTGTTGCCGCCTTAACTCCAAAAGCTGAAATCGAAGGTGAGATGGGTGATTCCCATATGGGACTACAAGCCCGCTTAATGTCACAGGCATTACGTAAACTCACCGGTCAAATTAAAAATGCCAACTGTTTAGTCGTCTTTATCAACCAAATTCGAATGAAAATTGGTGTGATGTTTGGTAATCCAGAAACAACTACTGGTGGTAATGCATTAAAATTCTATTCCTCCGTTCGCTTAGATATCCGCCGAGTCGGTTCGGTAAAAGATGGCGAAGAAATTATCGGTAATGAAACCCGAGTGAAAGTAGTGAAAAACAAATTAGCTGCACCATTCCGTCAAGTCGATTTCCAAATTCTTTACGGTGAAGGTATTTCCAAAATGGGAGAGCTCATCGAACTTGGTGTGAAACACAAATTAGTGAATAAATCCGGTGCTTGGTTCTCCTACAACGACGATAAAATTGGTCAAGGAAAAACTAATGCTATTAAATGGCTTAACGAACATCCTGAAAAGGCCCAAGAATTGGAAACGAAATTACGTTCCCTATTAATGGAAAACCCTGAACAGGCGCTCATGGCTGATATCGATCAAAATGAAAGCGATGAAATCCTTTCTAACGAAGAATAAGATACAAAGTGCGGTTTCATACCGCACTTTTTTCACCCCAAGGAATCCATATGTCTTCATTAGCCCTTAATTATCTGATTAATTTACTTTCCCGTCGTGATTACAGCGAATTTGAAATCCGTAATAAAATGCAGGAGAAAGCCTTTACCGAAACAGAAATCGAGCAAGCATTAGCTACAGCCCAACAAAAAAATTGGCAGAATGACAAACGCTTTGCCGCCAGCTATCTATATAGCCGGGCACAACGTGGTTACGGAGCCCAACGCATAAGACAGGAATTGCGGCAATTAAAAGGCGTGCAAGAAGACCTTGTCGATGAAGTAATGGACGAATCAGAAATTGACTGGGCACAATTTGCCGAGCAGGTACTGGCTAAAAAATTTCCGAATTATCAACAACCAGCAAGTATAAAGGAAAAACAAAAGATCTGGCGCTATATGCTATCTCATGGCTTTTACAGCGAAGAGTTTAGTGATCTTATCGGAAACCCAGACTAATCAGGCGATAACAATAAATGCCTAGAACGGTGCATCCTAAGCAACCAAATAGATGCAGACAAATGACTAAACCACCATTCAGCCAATCGCCTTTAAAAAGCAACTCTATAACTTCTGCAGAGAAGGAAGAAAAGGTCGTCAGCGCACCTAAAAAACCAGTCACCAAAAAGAGTTTCCAGTCCTGACTAAAGTGAGAATATTGCCAAAAAGTAGCGGTTAAAATACCAATTAGAAAACAACCTAACCAGTTAGCTATTAATGTGCCAAATGCCAGTCCGCTGAACCAAGTATTGAGCCATAGCCCCAAACTCCAGCGACAACAGGCACCGAGCGCAGCTCCCAAACTAATCAACAATAATGACTGCAACAAAGCATTACACTCCAAAGATCTCGCGGGCATAAGTCGCCACCGCTTCATCTTGATGTGAACCAATTTGTTCTAAATGTGGACAAGCCTCTTTTAAACGCGCATCAGCATCTTGCATAATACAGCCTTTCCCAACACGGGAGAGCATTTCTAGATCATTCATGCCATCCCCAAAAGCAATGCAATTTTGTAAACCATAAGGCTTATCCTGCAACACATGGGCCAATGCATCACCTTTGGATACGCCTTTATTCATCACTTCTAGACAGGTTACAGCAGAATAAACTATCGATGTACAATCGCTATAATTGGCGCGTAAATACTCTTCAACCGGTAATAAGTCCTTTGGATTTCTAGCGATAAAAAAGATCTTCTCCATATCACGGGCATGATGGCGGTTAAAGTCCACCACCTGATACATCAAACCTGAGTCCTGATGATATTTAGCTAATTCCGGCACTTCAACATTAATAAACCAACCTTCATCTTGATAAGTATTAAGGCAAACCTTACTGCGATCAAAAGGGGTTTGATAAATTTCCCGTGCCAAGGCCTCAGGCAAACTATTGCTGTAAATTAAATTCCCCTGCAAATCACGCACCCGAGCGCCATTTGAAGTAATCATAAGAGCCTTTTCACTGCCGATTTTTTGTAGGATTGATTGAACATCGGTATGGTTTCGACCGGTTGCCAAAATAATATCAACACCTTTCTGTTCCAATTTATTTAATGTATCAATAGTGAACTCACCGATGCGGTGATGGCGATTGAGTAAAGTACCGTCTAAATCGGAAACGAATGCATTGAAGGGAAGTTGCTGCATAATAAACCTCGAGCTAAATATCTGCCCTATCATAACAAAAAACGACTTAAAGTCCGATGGAAGAAATTGTCAACGAAACTGATTTTTAATCTATATCTAATAAAATCAATGACTTAGCTATCAATTTAGCAAAAACTTTTATTTTCGAGGGGGCGTTTAGAAGGCAAATAAAAAGGCGTATCTTACGATACGCCTTCTGCTAATTGCTTAACATCAATTATTTGATGATTTTCGCAACAACGCCAGCACCTACTGTACGGCCACCTTCACGGATTGCGAAACGTAAACCTTGGTCCATCGCGATTGGGTGGATTAGGGATACTGTCATTTTGATGTTATCGCCTGGCATTACCATTTCTACGCCTTCTGGTAACTCGATAGTACCGGTTACGTCAGTTGTACGGAAATAGAATTGTGGACGGTAACCTTTGAAGAATGGAGTATGACGACCACCTTCATCTTTAGATAATACGTACACTTCAGATTCGAAATCAGTGTGCGGAGTAATTGAACCCGGTTTAGCCAATACTTGACCACGTTCGATTTCTTCACGTTTTGTACCACGCAACAATGCACCGATGTTTTCACCTGCACGACCTTCGTCAAGTAATTTACGGAACATTTCAACACCGGTAACGGTTGTTTTCGCTGTTGGTTTGATACCAACGATTTCAACTTCATCACCAGTACGGATGATACCACGCTCAACACGACCGGTTACTACTGTACCACGACCGGAGATTGAGAATACGTCTTCGATTGGAAGAAGGAACGGTTGGTCAATCGCACGTTCTGGTTCTGGGATGTAAGTGTCTAAGTGGTTTGCTAATTCAAGGATTTTTTCTTCCCATTCTGCAACGCCATTTAATGCTTGTAATGCAGAACCACGTACGATTGGAGTATCGTCACCTGGGAAGTCATATTGAGAAAGAAGTTCACGAACTTCCATTTCAACTAATTCTAATAATTCTTCGTCATCCACCATATCGCATTTGTTTAAGAATACGATGATGTAAGGTACGCCTACTTGGCGGCCTAAAAGGATGTGCTCACGAGTTTGTGGCATAGGACCATCGGTTGCTGCTACTACTAAGATAGCGCCGTCCATTTGTGCCGCACCGGTAATCATGTTTTTTACATAGTCGGCGTGTCCCGGACAGTCAACGTGTGCGTAGTGACGGGTTGGAGTATCGTATTCAACGTGAGAAGTGTTGATGGTGATACCACGCGCTTTTTCTTCTGGCGCGTTATCGATTTGGTCGAATGCACGAGCTGCACCGCCGTAGTGTTTTGCTAAAACGGTGGTGATTGCTGCTGTTAAGGTTGTTTTACCGTGGTCAACGTGGCCGATTGTACCCACGTTAACGTGCGGTTTTGTACGTTCAAATTTTTCTTTAGACATTTAAAGAGTCCCTCTAAATAGACACGGTTATCGGTGGGCAATAAACCACATTAACCAATAAATTCAGTTGAGATTAAATAAAAGGAAAGAGAATAGAAGGCTGGTGCTGATAGGCAGATTCGAACTGCCGACCTCACCCTTACCAAGGGTGCGCTCTACCAACTGAGCTATATCAGCGCTTGGAGCGGGCAGCGGGAATCGAACCCGCATCATTAGCTTGGAAGGCTAAGGTAATAGCCATTATACGATGCCCGCAGTCCTAAATTCATCTGTCCCATTCAGAATTCATCTAAAAGATGGTGGAGGGAGAAGGATTCGAACCTTCGAAGGCTGAGCCAACAGATTTACAGTCTGCCCCCTTTGGCCGCTCGGGAACCCCTCCACACTAAATGAATGCTTGTTTACGATGAGAATGGTGCCGACTATCGGAATCGAACTGATGACCTACTGATTACAAGTCAGTTGCTCTACCTACTGAGCTAAGTCGGCGTCTCGTAAGCAAGTGGTGCGTATTATATGTAAAAAATGTTAGCTGACAAGTTTTTTTTAGAAAAAAAATCCATTTTTTGATTATTCGGCTAAATTGCAAGCAAAAAGCCGCAAAGTTGCTGTAAAACTCGGCAATATTTAGAAAAAACAATGTAAAAAAGTGATTTATAAGGTATATTTTGCGCAAATTTTATTCACAACATCGGTCTTTATCGTGGAAATTATCGACCAACTTACGCCTTTTCTTACCTTTACCCGAGATCAATGGGCCGATTTACGTAAATCGGTGCCACTTAAACTCACCGAACAGGATCTCAAACCACTGCTTGGATTTAATGAAGAACTCTCGTTAGATGAAGTACGCACGATTTACCTGCCACTCACCCGGCTAATCAACTACTATATAGAAGAAAATCTACGTCGGCAGACCGTACTCAATCGCTTTTTAGGTTCAAATAGTCCAACCATGCCTTACATAATCAGCATTGCCGGTAGTGTTTCGGTGGGCAAAAGTACCTCAGCGCGGATTTTGCAATCATTGCTCTCCCATTGGCCGCTTGAGCGTAAGGTTGATCTCATCACTACCGATGGTTTTTTATATCCGTTAGCTAAATTACAACAAGAAAATCTATTACAAAAGAAAGGCTTCCCGGTTTCCTACGACACAGCCAAATTAATTCGCTTCCTGGCAGATATCAAATCCGGTAAACATGCAGTAAAAGCACCCATTTATTCCCACCTGACCTACGACATTGTACCGAATCAATTTGATATCGTAGATCAACCCGACATTTTAATTTTAGAAGGTTTAAATGTATTGCAAACCGGAGCTAGTAAAGCCAACCAAACCTTCGTATCGGATTTTGTCGACTTTTCAATTTATGTTGATGCGGAAGAATATTTACTAAAAGAATGGTATATCAAACGGTTCTTAAAATTCCGGCAAAGTGCCTTCAGTAATCCAAATTCCTATTTTAAACACTACGCCAACCTTTCCGAAGAGGAGGCGATTGCCACTGCCAGCCGAATTTGGGATGAAATTAACGGCCTCAATCTCAACCAGAACATTTTGCCAACCCGTGAACGAGCGAATCTCATTTTACGAAAAAGCGCCAATCACGAAGTGGCAGAAGTGCGGCTACGCAAATAATTTTAAACCAATCCTAATAAAATCAATGACTTAGACCTATTTTTAGGAAAAACTCCGATTTTTGAGAGGGCGTTTAAATAGCTCTCTTGGTGCCAATATGCGACTTTCGCTCGCAATACTATTGCTTATACGTTTAACCAAAACGTAACTGGCCCATCATTGGTAAGACTGACTTGCATATCTGCGGCAAAACGCCCATTAGCCACCCGAATACTCTGCGCACATTTTTGTGAAAAATATTGATACAACTCATCAGCTAAATCAGGTGCTGCGCCTTTAGAAAAACTTGGACGCAAACCTTTTTGCGTATCAGCGGCCAGAGTAAACTGTGATACCACCAAAAGTTCGCCGCCAATTTGCTGAACATTTAAATTCATTTTGTCGTTTTCATCGCTAAAGATACGGTAATTCAATACTTTTTCCGCTAATTTATCCGCCTTTACACGATCATCCTCTTTTTCCACCCCAAGCAGCACTAATAGTCCCCGCCCGATTTGGCCAACAACTTCACCCTCAACCTCAACTTTTGCCGTGCTCACTCGCTGAATCAAAGCAATCATTATTTATCCTCTTTTTGTATACTTGTATGCACTTCCGATAACACTGCAGCCAATTGCGCTCCCAATAATACAACTGTCCAACTCAGTTGAATCCACAACAACATAATCGGCAAAGTAGCCATTGCGCCATAAATTAATTGGTAGGATGGAAAGGTCGCGATATACCAAGCAAAAGCCTTTTTCCCTAGCGTGAAAAAAATAGCTGCGATTAATGCACCGGCGGCAGAATGTTTGATGCTTACCTTTTTATTTGGCACAACCATATAAATCAGCGTAAAAATAAACCAAGTCGAAAGAAATGGCACAAAGCTCAATAATTTCAACCCCAAAGAAAGGTTTTCAGATTGTTCAAAGACAGATTTAACATAGGTACTGGCCGCAAAACTGGTGCCAATAAGTAGTGGGCCTAAGGTAAGAATCAACCAATAAATAGCAAAGGAAGTAAAAATCGGCCGGCTACTGGTATCCTGCCAAATTCCATTCAGGGTATTGTCAATGGAATGAATTAGTAGCAACGCCACTACAATTAAACTAACAATACCAATCGCACTCATTTGCTTGGAATTATTGACGAATTCATCAATATATTGGCCTACCACATCACTAGCGGAAGGAGCGAAATTGGTAAAAATAAATTCCTTTAATACTCCGGTCACCTCATTGAAAACTGGAAATGCTGAGAAGATAGAAAATACCACCATAATCAACGGCACTATCGCCAGCATTGTGCTATAAGTCAGCGAACCCGCGGCCTGGGTTAATTTATTTTCCTGAAAACGCTGCCAAAATAACCTCAGAAAAGCGCCACATTTCATCACAACAAACCTCCGCAGCAATGTTTAAATTTTTTGCCTGAACCGCAAATACAAGGCTGTTTATTGGCCGGTAATGCCACCGTTGGATCGACAAAATACCAACGACCATCGATTTTTACAAAAATAGAGCGTTCATGATGCTCCTGTTGCCCCTCTTCATCTTGGAAAAAGGCTTTAAACTCCACCAAGGCATGAACTTTATCTAAATCCTTTGTTGCTATAATTTCCAATCCGAGCCATTGGGTTTCATCCGCCCAAGCTTGTAACGCTGCAACATCCAGCAAAATCTGTTGGCTTGGCACAGTGGTTTGTACAATATAGGGAATATTTTTTAACACAAATGCCGTATAGCGGGAACGCATTAATTGTTCGGCATGCTGCGGTAACTGTGCCCCGCCATGGAAACGCCCACAACAATCCCGATAAGACAATGTCGATTGACAAGGGCAACGCTCAGCTGGATTAAGCTGCATTGGTCACCGCCTGTTTTTGTTGTAATTTGCTTAATTGAGACGCCAGCGAGCGTTTAAACGCAGCAGCCAATACATCAATATCTAACGCTTGTTCTAATTCAGCCATGGAACTAGGTGCAGATAGTTGACGATTTAAACGACGGATTGTCCAATCAGGATGCGGGCGACTTATTAAGATAAGGGGATCACCTTGATGAATCTCACCCTCTTCCACAACACGCACATACCAACCAGACCAGCCGGATTGATAAACGACATCGCGGGTTTGCTCATTCGCCGTATTTTTCGAAAGGCGTTCACAGGGTTTACGCGGTTGTGACACTTCCAATAAAGTTGAGCCAATTTGATAACGGTCACCTATGCAAACATTATCTTCATTTAATGATGACACCACAAAATTCTCACCATAAATTGCCGTACCGTAAAAATCAAAGGACTCGCCTAATAAAGTATTCAATGCAGGAAAGGAAACATCGGACATAAAAAACAGCGCTTTATCCACACCGCCATGATGTGCCTTCAAACCAACATCATTCCCCTCGGCGCCAAGCGAATGAATTTTGACCATGGAAACCGGTTGTTTGCGAATAGCGCTTGCGTACTGAGAACCATCGGCGAAAGTTAAAGTTTCCACCTGACCAATTTTTATAATTAAGATTTTTGCTGCTGCCATATTTGCCTTCCTTACTTTTAAGGAGGGTGATTATACCCGAAAAGTCAAAGATTTTGACCGCATCAGCTTTTTTACATATTATGCGGCCATTTATCCTATGATTATAAAGGAACTCTTATGCAATACAGTCTAGCCTGTACCGAGGATGGCCAAACCCTTGGTATTAATAGCAAAATGGCCAATCGTCATGGTCTGATCGCTGGAGCGACAGGTACCGGCAAAACCGTTACCTTACGCAAAATGGCGGAAGCATTTAGCGACGATGGTGTCCCCGTCTTTTTAGTGGATGTAAAGGGTGATTTATCGGGTTTAGTTAGAGCCGGCTCCTTTAGCGGCAAAATTGCTGAACGGATCGAAAAATTCGATTTAGGTGGTGAAAGCTACTTAAGTGGCTATCCTGTATCATTTTGGGATGTTTTCGGTGAAACCGGCATTCCATTACGCACGACTATTTCCGAAATGGGGCCATTGTTACTTTCCCGTTTACTCAATTTAAATGCCACCCAAGAAGGATTACTCAACTTAGTCTTTAGAGTGGCTGACGATCAGGGATTATTACTGATTGATTTAAAAGACTTACGTGCCATGCTGAAATTTGTGGCAGAAAATGCCAAAACCTTCCAAGTTGAATATGGTAATGTTTCCGCCGCTAGTGTTGGTGCAATTCAACGGGCATTGCTCACCTTAGAAAATGAAGGTGCAGCGAATTTATTCGGTGAACCCGCTTTAAACCTACAGGATTGGTTGCAAACCCGTGATGGCCGCGGCGTGATCAATGTATTAAATTCTGAAAAACTGATTAATTCACCAAGAATGTACAGCGCCTTCCTGCTTTGGTTAATGTCAGAACTCTTCGAACAATTACCTGAGGTGGGAGATCCCGAGAAACCGAATTTTGTAATGTTCTTCGATGAAGCTCACTTGCTATTCGATGGAGCACCAAGCGTATTAGTCGATAAGGTGGAACAGGTTGTGCGCTTAATCCGTTCAAAAGGTGTCGGCATTTACTTCGTCACACAAAATCCGCTCGATTTACCGGACACCGTATTGGGTCAATTGGGTAACCGTGTACAACACGCACTACGGGCATTCACACCACGTGACCAAAAAGCAGTTAAGTCCGCCGCGGAAACCTTCCGTTCTAATCCTAAAGTCAACGTGGTAGAAACGATTTCCACCCTTGGCGTGGGGCAGGCATTAGTATCCTTCCTAGATGAAAAAGGAATGCCAACACCGGTTGAAACGGCGTATATTTATCCGCCAAAAAGTCAGCTCCCACCAATTACCGAAGAACAACGTCAAGCATGGGTAAAAGATGATGAGTTATATGCTTTTTATAAAGAATATGTGGATAATGAATCAGCCTTTGAAGTTTTAAATGCCCAAGCGGATTTGGCCGCAGTACAGCAAAAACAGGCAGAACAAGCTCAAGCACAGGAAGAAAGCGGCTTTTTCGGTAGTCTTAGCCGTATGATCTTCGGCACTCAGAAACGCGGTGATAAACTCAGCCCAACAGAACAAATTGTGAATAGCGTGGCTAAATCGGTCGGCCGCAATATTCGCAACGAAGTTACTAAACAAATTATGCGCGGCATTTTAGGCGCGTTGAAAAAATAGCACGCAATGGCTGCTTACTTGCGAAAACAAACGAAATAGGAGAACGCTATGTCTGATGTATTCCACTTAAATCTTACCAAAGCCCAACTCAAAGGGGCCACATTAGCCATCGTCCCGGGTGATCCGGCACGTAGTGAACGTATCGCCAAACGGCTGGACAATCCAGAATTTTTAGCCAGCACCCGCGAATATACGTCCTGGCTTGGCTATCTTAATGGCCAACCGGTTGTGGTGTGCTCTACCGGAATCGGTGGACCATCCACCTCTATCTGTGTGGAAGAATTGGCACAACTCGGCGTACGTACATTCCTACGCATCGGCACCACTGGTGCGATTCAGCCACATATTAATGTCGGCGATATCCTAGTCACTACCGGTGCAGTGCGTCTGGATGGTGCCAGCCGCCACTTTGCTCCAATCGAATATCCGGCCGTAGCCAATTTCGACTGTACTACCGCATTATTCAATGCAGCAAAAGCGCAAGGGATCACCCCATTTGTCGGTATTACGGCATCTTCTGACACCTTCTACCCAGGCCAAGAGCGCTATGATACTTATAGTGGTAAAGTATATCGCGATTACCAAGGTTTACTGAAACAGTGGCAGGAACTCAATGTAATGAATTACGAAATGGAATCAGCCACTCTATTTACTATGTGTAATGCCCTCGGTTTACGTGCTGGTATGGTGGCAGGTGTAATTGTTAATCGCACCCAACAGGAAATCCCGAACGAAAGCACAATGAAGGCAACGGAAGAAAAAGCCGTAGCCGTTGTGGTTGGCGCCGCTGCCGAGCTATTAAAGGCATAAATTTGATTTTTTAAACAAACACCATTAAAATCAATAACTTACATACCGTTTTAGTAAAAACTTTGATTTTTGATAGGGCGTTTAATAATAGGCAACGAAAAGGGAAACCGACTTCGGTTTCCCTTTTTTCAATGCTTAAAACTCAAATTGTACCGACATTCGATAATTACGACCGGATGCATAAAAACGATTGATACCCGCACCGCTTTCCTGATCAATCATATTACTAGTACCGAAAGGCCGAATTGAACGGGCCGAATCCCAAGTCATATATTTACGATTGGTTAAATTATACACACCTGCACGTAGCGTCAGATTTTTGATTGGTTTGAAATATCCTAACAAGTCAACCGTTGTATAGGAATTACTGCGCCATTTAATATATGTATCAGACTTACCCTCTTCTTTGTAATACATATTATAGGTATCTTCAGCATCCTTCGCGGCAACATGAGTTAGGTAAAGATCAAAACCGAATTTATCCTCAGGATGTGCATAACCTATGCCGTAAACCGCTGTTCTTGGTTGAATCGCATTCATTGGAATATCGCCATCCATTCGACCTTTTTGATAAATATATTTATAACTGAAGTTAAAGCCCTGCAATACTTTAGCAAAATAGCCTAACTGCAAATTAGTTTGTAATTCAAAGCCATAAACCTTGGCATTCGGTCGATTGACGTTTTGGTAAACATTGAATGGACGCAATTTGGAATGGCCTTGCAAACCATATAAACCTTTATAGGATAAATCGATAAAATCACGATAACGGGTTTCAAATACCGATCCGGTAAACTGTCCAATTTCCGGTTGATGTAGCGTAAACGACAATTCTTTGGTTTTCGCAGTTTCCGGTCTTAAATCCTTATTTGGCAAAATAGAAAAGTCCGGATGTTTGAAAGTAAAGTAAATTTCATCGGAAGTTGGCGCACGGAAAGCCTTACCATATTTCATTTGCACTCTAAACCAATTCAATGGATCTAAAGTTGCCCCGAAAGAATAGGAAGAGGCTGAGAATTTTTTCTTTTGTGCAATCTGTTGAATATTAGCTTCTGCATTAGCCTGTTTCTTAGCCAAATTATCCGGATCCGTCAGATTTAGTGGATCAAAATAAGGCTCTGCCACATAAAGATTAGTCACCATATCATCTGGAATTTTCGGTGTTACACCCGGAATATATTCAGGATGATAGCTAACCCGATCATAACGATAACCTAGTTGGAAGGCGACTTTATCGGTAACGCGAATATCATCGATAAAATAAATTGCACCACTCTTAGTTTTCACCGGAATCAGGAAGGAATAAATATTGCGATTGTCACATAACGTACTATGTCTATCCGGATTAAGATTTTTTCCTTCCAAAAAGGTTTCACAACTGGATGGGTAAAGCGCCCACCATTTCACATTGAACGGAGTATCTCCGGAAATATTAGTCATCGACTTGGTCATTTCAGACCATAGACCGCCATAGGACAAATCATGCTCTAACTTAAGAAATTGCAAATGTTTGGTTAAATCCAAATTAAGCTGCTTGGTTTTGGAAGTGAGATCTCGCTGAGTCCAAAGATTGGATTGATAGCCCTGTTTATTCGGGACTAAAAAAATTGGCGCAGTCAAACTATCTCCGGATTGAGCTGCTGTTTTCGCTAATTTTTGGCCGTTACGCTCAATCACTTCAAAAGGAATATCAATTGGCGTGCCATTCTGTTGAAAACCTTGAATGCTTCCCTTATCACAATTAATCCCGTCACAACTTAAGACATTCGATGTATTAGTACGGACAATCTGTTCATCACTGATCAAACCACTATCTTTTCCTAATAAATCATAAGTTTGACCATTTAAGGTCAAAGTTCTGGCTGCAGGAATTGTTGAACCGATTTTGGTTAAAGTTGCCTCACAAGGGGTGGTGTCACCAACCGATGGACGATTAGTCCAGCGACTGAAATCTGTTTCACATCCCTTGTACACATACGTATAACCGGCCGGTAAATTATCCCAATCTACCCGTTGCCATTTATAAATTTTATTTTCCGAACCATCATAAGGTTGAGTTGGTAAATTAACGATCTCTTCGGAATTTGGAAGTCGTTGTTCTGCGCGGTTTAGGTAGCTTACCGGTTGATTATCACTACCAACCAATTGGTTATTCTGATTATAGTGAAGCCCTAGCGGATTCGTTGAAAATGGACATTTTTCATTACCGTCACAGTAATCATCGGTACGGGCTCGGCTGGTTATTTTTTGTTGAGAATAGGTGATTTTTAGCGTATCCCACAGCGGGGTTTGAGTAAAGTTTTCATAGCTAAAAGCAAAGTTTTTACGTTCCACAGAATCGTGAGTATGGCGCAATTCCTGCTCATCATAGGTCATATACTGAGTATTTGGCTTCAAAGTATAAGAAAAATCATGCCCTTTGGAATCCAATTTATAAATATCCGCCATTACCGAAAAACGATGGTTTTCTGCTGGTTGAAAAGCAACCTTAGCCAACAGACTATCTAATTTGCGACGATATGGATCCGCTTTCTCACGGGTTTTACCTTGAATACGCTCATCATAACCACTATAGCCATAATTTTCCTGCTCATGACCTCGGCGGGTTGTCCCAACCACAATTGCATCAAACATTTTATAACGGCCGGCAAGGGTTAGTGTGTTAAGGTGTTGATTATCCGCCGAGTTATAACCTCTTTTATAAGAAGCATAATAATTCTTCTCCAATAGGTAATCTCGCGCATCCTTAGTTTCAAAACTTACTGAGCCACCTAAGGCACCACTACCAGCTTTAAGAGAATCAGCCCCCTTACGCAAGGTGACCTGTTTTAAGGTCTCAATTTCAGCGCTATTACGGGTATTATTAAAATTACCATAACCTTCAAAAAGCTCCTTAAACCCTTGGGAAGAAATTGTTTCAGCCTGGGCTAGGCCATCAATTTGAATCGCAACTCGATTTTCTTCCACCCCACGAATGGCAAATCCGCTGGAACCAAAACGGCCAGCCTCAACGACAGTTACCCCAGGATCATAACGAACCAAATCCTTCGTATCCTGCACTTGTTGTTTTTCTAAGGTTTTAGCGCTTTTCACTGTTTCGGCCAATTTCGGCGGTGTACTATTCTCTGCGGATTGCACCTCGGCAGAAACATTGATTTGTTCCAATTGACTATCATCGGCAACAGCCAATGAACTAAAGGTTAAAAGTAAAGAAGCAGATAATAAATTAAATTTAAAATCCCGCATTAAAAGCTCCGGTTAACTGTAAAATAAGTAGATTTAATTAATTGATTTTTAAAATAAAAATCACACATATAGAAAACTTCTATTTCCATAATGAGAATATTAACAAAAACAATTCTCAATTTCCTGGGATTATAGGAAATTATTTTTTATAATCAACAGGATTTAAAAAATAACCTAGGAGAATGAATTTATGATGATTGATAAGCGTTTAATCAACATCGTTCCTGACAGTAAACGATGGATTATGCGTACCGTATTATGGAATTGGCTGGCTTTGCTCGGCGCTATCGTTAGTGCAGTAGGGTTTGCTTACCTGTTACAGGCAGCTTACCAAAAAGAACTTGGCGGTTTTGCCACGGCTGCGTGGATTGTGTTACTGCTCCTTGCGCTCGGCTTGCGCGTTTTTGCAGGGAAAAAAGCAGTACGTACATCTTATTTTGCTGCCACTAATGTCAAACATCAATTGCGTTCTTTGATTTATCAAAAATTGGCAGCAATGCCCTTAGCACAAGTACAGCAACAACCTACGGCTTCCATTATTCAGGTTGCCTCTGAAGGGGTGGAGCAATTAGAAATTTATTTTGGCCGCTATTTACCACAATTATTTTATAGTCTATTGGCGCCATTGACTCTGTTTGCCTTCTTGGTCTTCTTTAGCCTAAAAACTTCGTTAATTTTGCTCATCTGTGTACCTTTAATTCCTTTTTCAATTATCGCAGTGAATAAGATTGCAAAAAAATTATTGGCTAAATATTGGTCAATTTATGTTGGTTTGGGGAGTAGCTTTTTAGATAATTTACAGGGTTTGGTGACCTTAAAAATTTATCGAGATGACGCCTATAAAGCAAAACAAATGGATATTGAAGCTGAACAATTCCGCAAAATCACCATGAAAGTACTCACCATGCAACTCAATTCCGTTTCTATTATGGATTTATTAGCATACGGTGGTGCAGCAATCGGTATTTTAACCGCACTATTGCAATTCCAGGCGGGACAAATTGGTGTCTTTGCAGTAATTCTATTTATCTTGTTGTCTTCAGAATTCTTTATTCCGTTACGACTTTTAGGTTCATTCTTCCACGTTGCAATGAACGGTAAAGCGGCTTCCGATAAAATCTTCACCTTGCTTGATACCCCTATTGATAATCCCAAAAACACCATGGATTTACTGCAAAATTATCATATGGAAGTGGAAGTTCGTCAGCTGCAATTCGCCTATAACGAAGAGAAAAAAGCAATTGATAATCTCTCACTCACCATTAAGCCAAACCAATTAACGGTTTTTGTGGGTAAAAGCGGTTGCGGAAAATCAACCTTGGCAGCACTTTTAATGGGATTTTATCGACCACAGCAGGGCAAAATTCTGTTTAACGGTCAATCTATCGACCAATTGGAACGCCATGATTTCTATCGCAAAGTGTCACTAGTAAGTCACTCATCCTACGTTTTTAAAGGTAGTCTGCGAGAAAATATGCTAATGGCCAATCCGCAAGCGGATGAACAACAAATCTATCAAGTATTAGAACAGGTTAATTTGGCTGATTTCGTACGCCAAAATGGTGGTTTAGATATGTTATTACAAAGCCGCGGTAGCAATCTATCTGGTGGACAAATCCAACGATTGGCTCTTGCCCGAGCACTCTTGCATGATGCCCAGATGTATATTTTTGATGAAGCCACCAGCAATATCGATATAGAAAGCGAAGAAATTATTTTGAAGATGATTCAACAACTGAAAGCTAATAAAACGATCGTGCTCATCTCCCATCGATTAGCCAATGCAGTGCATGCTGAACAAATTTATTTATTGGATAAAGGCCGTTTGCTAGAACAGGGGGATCACGCCCAACTGTTAGCAGCAGAGGGACAATATGCCCAAATGTTTAACCAACAAAAATCCCTAGAACAAATCAGAGAGGTGAACCATGCGTAAAAACGGATTTTTGGTGATGGCGCAATTGCTTAAGTTAGTTGCACCACTAGCGCATATAATGGCCTTTACTGTGATTATGGGCACCTTGGGTTTCTTAGCCGCAATTTTTATTATGGCATTGGGTGCTTCCGGATTAGCGAATTTACTCGATTTTCCAACCCATTTAGGGCTTTCACAAATTCTCACAGCCTTAGTCGTATTAGCGGTTGCACGTGGTGTTTTACGTTATTTAGAACAAATGTCGGGGCACTATATTGCCTTTAAATTATTGGCATTACTACGCGATAAAGTGTTTAGTGCCTTACGCCGCTTGGCATTTGATAAATTGCAAAATAAACAGGCCGGGGAGCTGGTGTCATTGATTACCAATGATATTGAATTGTTGGAAGTCTTCTATGCCCATACCATTGCACCAATCTTGATTGCCTTTTTAACCAGTCTGATTCTATTGGTAGTATTCGGCCACTTTTCTGTTTATTTTGCCTTAATTGCAGCTGCTGCTTATCTTTGTATTGGCCTGTTCTTACCGATGATTACCACGCGCATGGCGCGTGAAGACGGCCGTCTTTACCGTCAATTGGTAGGGGAAATGAATGACTTTTTCTTAGACAGTATCCGCGGGATGAAGGAAATTCAATTATTCGGTTATGAACAACCTCGCCAAACGGAAATTCTTGAACGTAGTCAACAAATTGATGCCGCCTTTGAACGCATTAAAGGCCAAGAAGCCAAGGTTAGGGTTTACACAGAAATTGCCGTATCCTTATTTAACATTTTCATGCTGATCTGCGGTCTTACGCTATATTGGCAGGGTCAAATCGACTTCGCCGTACTGTTGGCTGCGCAAATTTTGCTGATGTCCAGCTATGGGCCGGTGATTGCTTTAAGTAACCTCTCAAGCAACTTGTTACAAACTCTAGCAAGCGGTGAACGGGTACTTGATTTATTAGCGGAAAAACCGCTATTAACGGATGTACAAAACGGCGTTAATTTAAACGATGTTAATCGTCTTGAAGTAAGTAATTTAAGTTTTGCTTATGGTTCTGAACAAATTTTAAGCGGAATTAATTTATCTCTTCAAAAAGGTCAAATTTTAGGGATTCATGGCCGTAGCGGTAGTGGAAAAAGTACATTATTGAAATTATTAATGCGCTTTTATTCGCCACAACAAGGGCAAATCAGTATTAATGGTATACCACTTGAACAGATTAATACTGTGAGTTTACGCCAACATACAGCTTACATTACCCAACAAAGCTATATTTTCAACGAAAGCATCGAAGAAAATATCCGTTTAGCCAAACGTGATGCCAGCTTTGAAGAAATCGTTGAGGCGGCAAAATTAGCATCAATTCATCAATTTATCGCCAGTCTGCCGCAAGGTTATCAAACTAAAATGAGCGAGTTGGGGGATAATTTATCCGATGGTGAAAAACAGCGTATCGGTATTGCCCGTGCATTTTTGCACAATGCACCGATTATTTTGTTAGATGAGCCAACCAGTAATCTGGATAGCTTAAACGAAGCAATGATCTTGCAATCTTTGCAACAGGTAAAAAGCGAAAAACTCATTATTTTAGTAAGCCATCGCCGTTCCACTCTGGCCATTTGCGACCAAGTGATCAACATCGAAAACGGCCGCTTATCCTAATCACACCTGCCGCACCGAGTTATTTGGTGCGGCATTTTTTTAATTTGGCATACCTACCGCCCAAGCAAACGCCCTATCCATTAATAAAGTTTTTGCAAAAACATGATGTAACTATTTGATTTTATTACAAATGATTTAAAAATCGATTTTCTTGGGAAAATTTGCTGATAAGACAATCAAATAGCCAGAATCTTTTTGAAAGATAGCCTAACTACAGGTATACTTAGGCCTTCATTTTGTTAACGTTTTACCTAAAAGACAGAGAGTCAAATGCAAGAATTTATGCCTGAGGCAATTGAATTTGCCCAAAAACACACTTTATTAACCGTGGCTTGGATTGCCGTTTTCGTAATGACGATTCTCAGCTTAGTAAAAGGCGCCACTCAAAAATATAAAACCATTTCAAACGCCGAAGCTATCACGCTAATGAATGATAAAGAAGCGTTAGTCGTTGATTTACGCTCTTTAGATGAATTTCAACGCGGCCATATTATCGGCAGTATCAATTTAATTCCGGCCGATATCAAAAGCCAAAATGTCGGAAAAATCGAACATCACAAAGAAAAACCGCTGATTGTGGTGGATGTTAACGGTACACTTTCCAACAATAGTGCCGAATCATTGGCTAAACAGGGCTTTACTCAGGTTTACGTATTAAAAGACGGACTTGCCGCCTGGGCCGGAGCTAACTTACCTTTAGTAAAAAAACATAAATAGGAATTTACGATGAGCGAACAAAATCAAGCTACAACCGAAGAACAACAAGCTGTTTTACAAATTCAACGTATTTACGTGAAAGATGTGTCTTTTGAAGCGCCGAATTTACCACATATTTTCCATCAAGAATGGAAACCAAAACTCGGCTTTGATCTAAGCACCGAATCCGTACAGGTGGGTGATGATCTTTATGAAGTGACATTGAATATTTCTGTTGAAACCACTATGGAAGACTCCGGTGATGTTGCTTTCATTTGTGAAGTGAAACAATGCGGCGTATTCACTATTAGTGGTTTGGAAGAAGTGCAAATGGCTCACTGCCTCACTTCTCAATGTCCAGGCATGCTTTTCCCTTATGCGCGTGAATTGATTTCAAGCCTAGTCAACCGTGGTACCTTCCCAGCACTGAATCTTTCTCCGGTTAATTTCGATGCCTTGTTTATTGAATATATGAATCAACAGCAAGCTGCAGCCGAAAATGCACCGCAGGAAGAGGAAGTAAAACACTAATCCAACAACAGGCAGACATCGCGTCTGCCTTTTATTTATCTGAAAACTATGAATCCAATCAGCATTCTCGGTAGCGGTTCTTATGGTACTGCTTTGGCAATTTCTTTTAGTCGTAATGGTTCACCAGTGCATCTATGGAGTCATAATGCGGCCCATATAGAGCAAATGCAGCAGGAACGTCAAAATCGTCGTTTTTTGGCCGGTATCGATTTTCCTGAGAAATTACATTTAGAATCCGATTTAGCTAAAACTATTCAGGCCTCCCAAGATATTTTAATTGTTGTTCCAAGTCATGCTTTTAATGAAACCTTATTGGCCATTAAGCCATATTTACAACCTCATCACAGATTAGTTTGGGCAACCAAAGGTTTGGAACGCAATAGCGGACGCTTACTACAAAATGTAGTCGAAGAGATCTTAGGTACAACCTACCCACTCGCCGTATTATCCGGTCCAACCTTTGCCAAAGAATTGGCACAAGGCTTGCCGACAGCAATTACTCTAGCTTCTGCGGATCAGCAATTTGCCCAACAGTTACAGCAACGCATCCATTGCAGTAAAAATTTCAGGGTTTATCTCAATCATGATATGGTTGGAGTGCAATTGGGTGGGGCTATTAAAAATGTGATCGCTATTGGTGCCGGTATTTCCGACGGAATGGGATTCGGAGCAAACGCACGTACGGCATTGATTACACGAGGTATCGCCGAAATCAGTCGACTAGGAGTTGTTATGGGCGCAAATCCAACAACCTTTATGGGCATGTCCGGATTGGGTGATTTAGTATTAACTTGTACAGATAACCAATCACGTAACCGCCGTTTCGGTTTAATGCTAGGACAGGGTGTTTCCGCACAGGCGGCAATGGATGAAATAGGGCAAATTGTGGAAGGATTTTATAACACTAAAGAAGCCTATTTATTAGCTCAACGACAAGGTGTCGAAATGCCAATTAGCGAGCAAATTTATCAAATGCTATTTTGTGGAAAAAGTGCACAAGAGGTTGTTTTAACCTTACTCGGAAGGGAACAAAAAGGAGAATGAGCATGGCTTTGGAAGTTTGGAAAGATATTCGTCATGAAGCACAACAATTAGCAAGCAACGAGCCTATGTTGGCTAGTTTTTTTCATTCCACTATTTTAAAACACCAAAATTTAGGTAGTGCGCTCAGCTATATTTTGGCTAATAAGTTAGCTAATGCCATTATGCCGGCAATTGCCTTACGGGAAATTATTGAAGAGGCTTACCAGGCACAACCAAGTATCATTGAATGTGCCGCTTGTGATATTCGAGCAGTACGTCAACGTGATCCGGCCGTTGATTTATGGTCAACACCATTGCTCTATTTAAAAGGTTTTCATGCATTGCAAAGTTATCGAATTACGCATTTCCTATGGAAACAAAACCGTCGCTCTTTAGCGCTTTATTTACAAAACCAGATTTCTGTAGCTTTTGATGTCGATATTCATCCAGCGGCTCAGATCGGCCATGGCATTATGTTTGACCATGCCACGGGTATTGTTGTAGGCGAAACTTCAGTAATAGGAAATGATGTATCTATTTTACAGGGTGTTACCTTGGGTGGTACCGGTAAGGAATCTGGCGATCGCCATCCGAAAGTACGAGAAGGAGTGATGATTGGTGCTGGAGCAAAAATTCTTGGTAATATTGAAGTGGGAAAATATGCCAAAATCGGTGCAAATTCTGTAGTTTTGCAACCAGTTCCTGAATATGCCACCGCAGCCGGTGTGCCCGCTAAGATTATTAGTAAAGATAAAGGTGCCAAACCGGCCTTTGAAATGAATCAATACTTTATTGATGATGCCATCAATTTAAATATTTAAATCTTAGGCCGCCGAAACGCGGTCTTTTTTATTGCTATATAGCCCATATTTTTCCTTACTCAAGAAAAAAGCTCCATCCTCATTTGTACAAGACATTTCATATAACAATTCTGTATTGGCTAAACGAATGGTGTTTCTAATACCAATAATTAGTAAAATTATTCCCATTGGTATCAATATTAAAAACAAATATGTCACATTATCTCTTCATTAGTAAAAAATGCTAATTTACCGAATCTATTATTTTATCCTTGAAAACAACAATCTATTTTGATGTATATAAAAAGCGGCTAATCTTTGGGAGATTAGCCGCGAAAATTAACCGCTATTTAACAAAAGCTAATTAGCGTTTGTTTTTAACTAATTTTTCAGTAAGTTCGTAAGCACGAAGTTTTGCCAGTTCCTTGGACAGTTTAGCCACAAGAAGTTCATGATCCGCATCAGCAACGTGAGCCACAATATTTTCTTCAGCTCGGCGTTTTGCTTCTAAAATTCGATTAGAATCAAGTTCCGTACCGCGGATTGCCACATCGGCAAGTACAGTAACAACTGTTGGTTGTACTTCTAAGAAACCACCGGAAACATAAATAACTTCTTCCGTACCATCTTCCAAAGTCAGTTTCACAATACCAGGTTTAATTGCCGTTAATAACGGCGTATGACCTGGTAAAATTCCAAGCTCACCTTCTACACCTGTAGCTTGAAGTTGTTTAACCTCACCCGAGAAGATTTTCTGCTCCGCACTCACTATAACGAGTTTTAATGTTGCCATTTTTGTTCTCCTTCAATGACTTGAAGTGATTACATATTTTTGGCTTTTTCTAGCACTTCTTCGATTGAACCTACCATGTAGAACGCTTGTTCTGGAATATGGTCGTATTCACCGTCTAAGATACCTTTGAAACCGCGAATAGTGTCTTTTAATGACACATATTTACCAGGAGAACCGGTAAACACTTCGGCAACGAAGAATGGCTGTGATAAGAAACGTTCAATTTTACGTGCACGAGCCACCACAAGTTTGTCATCTTCAGACAATTCATCCATACCAAGAATAGCAATGATATCTTTGAGCTCTTTATAGCGTTGTAGGATACCTTGTACGCCACGAGCAACATCATAGTGCTCTTGACCAACTACTAATGGATCTAATTGACGTGAAGTAGAATCCAATGGGTCAACTGCAGGATAAATACCTAAAGACGCAATTTGGCGGCTTAATACAACAGTTGAGTCTAAGTGAGCAAAGGTTGTTGCCGGAGATGGGTCAGTTAAGTCATCCGCTGGTACGTATACCGCTTGAACGGAGGTAATAGAACCGGTTTTGGTTGATGTGATACGTTCTTGCAATACCCCCATTTCTTCAGCTAATGTTGGTTGGTAACCTACCGCTGATGGCATACGACCTAATAACGCAGATACTTCTGTACCAGCAAGGGTATAACGATAAATATTATCCACGAAGAATAATACATCACGACCTTCGTCACGGAATTTTTCAGCCATGGTTAAACCAGTTAATGCAACACGAAGACGGTTACCTGGTGGCTCATTCATCTGACCGTAAACTAAGGATACTTTATCTAACACGTTAGATTCTGTCATTTCATGGTAGAAGTCGTTACCTTCACGAGTACGTTCACCTACACCAGCAAATACAGAGTAACCAGAGTGCTCAATCGCAATATTACGGATCAATTCCATCATATTTACGGTTTTACCTACACCTGCACCACCGAATAAACCAACTTTACCACCCTTAGCAAATGGACAGATTAAATCGATAACCTTAATACCTGTTTCTAATAACTCGGTACTATTTGATTGCTCTTCATAGCTTGGTGCTGCACGATGAATAGACCAATTTTCTTCTGCGCCAATTTCTCCACGCTCATCAATTGGTTCACCTAGTACGTTCATAATACGGCCTAAGGTTTTAGTTCCTACCGGTACTTGAATAGGATTACCAGTATTTTCAACTTTTAAGCCACGTTTTAAACCGTCAGACGTACCGAGTGCGATACAACGAACCACACCACCGCCTAATTGTTGTTGAACTTCAAGGGTTAAGCCTGATTCAACTTTTAATGCATCATAAACTTTTGGTACTGCATCTTGTGGAAATTCAACGTCAATCACCGCACCGATGATTTGAACTATTTTACCTGTTGCCATTACCGTTCCTCTTTTCCTTAAATTGCTGCCGCACCGGCTACAATTTCATTTAATTCATTTGTAATACTTGCTTGACGAGCTTTGTTATAAACTAATTGCAAGTCATTAATTAAGTTACCCGCATTATCGGTTGCAGCTTTCATCGCAACCATACGCGCAGCCTGTTCAGAAGCAAGATTATCCACCACGGATTGATATACCTGAGATTCCAAATAACGAGTCAATAAACTATCCAATAAAACTTTTGGATCTGGCTCATAAAGGTAATCCCAAGCACTTTGTCTTTCATTTAAGTTATCGGTTTCTAGTGCAGGTAACGGAACCAATTGTTGGAAGTTTGGTGTTTGCGACATGGTATTTACAAATTTGTTGTATGCAATATAAATAGCATCTACTTCACCATTTTTATAAGCATCAAACATTCCTGTTGCTACACCAATCAATTCTTCCAATGTTGGATTATCACCTAAACCAGAATGTTGTCCACGTACGGATAATCCCAATGAACGAAAAAAGTTAATGCCTTTTGAACCAATTAGACCCAATTCAACATTTACGCCTTTATTTTTCCATTGTTTAATTTCCGTCATGACGGTTTTGAACAAGTTAATATTCAAACCGCCACACATTCCACGGTCAGTAGAAACAACTAAAATACCCACTTTTTTTACTTCACGTTCGATTAAAAATGGATGTTTATAACCGATACTTGCTTTCGCTACGTGGCTGATAACATTACGTATTGTTTCAGAATACGGACGAGACGCCGCCATACGATCCTGCGTTTTACGCATTTTCGAGGTCGCCACCATTTCCATTGCCTTCGTAATTTTTTGTGTACTCTGGACACTGGCAATTTTGGTTTTTATCTCTTTTGCACCTGCCATCTTATTTCTCCGTTGAGCTTATTACCACGCGCTATTAGCTTTGAAATTATCCAAAATGGTTTTCAATGTGTTTTTGATTTCATCATTGTAATTACCGGTTTTGGTTAAGTCAGCTATAAATTCACCATGATTACGATGAACATAATCTAAAAGCGCAGACTCAAAACTTGCAATTTTTTGCAATTCCACATCTTCAAGATAACCAAATTCAACAGCGAAAAGTAAGACTGCTTGCTCACCGACACTTAACGGTGCATATTGTTTTTGCTTCAATAATTCAGTTACTTTTTCACCGTGAGAAAGCTGTTTACGGGTTGCATCATCAAGATCAGATGCAAATTGGGCAAACGCTGCTAATTCACGATATTGCGCTAATGCGGTACGAATACCACCAGCTAATTTTTTAACTACTTTAGTTTGCGCCGCACCACCTACACGAGATACCGAAATACCTGGGTTTACCGCCGGACGAATACCTGAGTTAAACAAGTTGGATTCTAAGAAGATCTGACCATCAGTAATAGAAATTACGTTGGTTGGAACGAATGCAGAAACGTCACCCGCTTGAGTTTCAATAATTGGAAGAGCGGTTAAAGAACCAGTTTTTCCTTTTACTGCACCTTGAGTAAATCTTTCTACGTATTCTTCATTTACACGTGCAGCACGTTCAAGTAAACGTGAGTGTAAATAGAATACGTCACCTGGATATGCTTCACGACCTGGTGGACGACGTAATAATAATGAAATTTGACGATAAGCAACGGCTTGTTTTGACAAGTCATCGTAAACGATTAACGCATCTTCACCGCGATCACGGAAATATTCACCCATTGCACAACCAGCATAAGGCGCTAAATATTGTAATGCAGCAGATTCAGATGCTGATGCAGCCACTATGATAGTGTTTGCGAGAGCTCCATGTTCTTCCAACTTACGTACTACGTTTGCGATAGTTGAAGCCTTTTGGCCAATCGCTACATAGATACATTTTATACCTGAATCACGTTGGTTAATGATTGCATCAATTGCTAATGCTGTTTTACCTGTTTGACGGTCACCGATAATTAATTCGCGTTGCCCACGACCAATTGGGACCATGGAGTCGACCGCTTTATAACCAGTTTGTACTGGCTGATCAACAGATTTACGATCAATAACCCCAGGAGCAATAACTTCAACAGGAGAAAACCCATCGTTTTCAATTTCACCTTTACCATCAATTGGCTGGCCAAGGGTGTTGACTACTCGGCCTAATAAACCACGACCAACTGGCACTTCAAGGATACGACCTGTACATTGTACTTCCATACCTTCAGCTAAATCTGCATAAGGGCCCATTACTACCGCACCCACAGAGTCACGTTCAAGGTTAAGAGCCATCGCATAACGATTGCCTGGTAAGGAGATCATTTCACCTTGCATTACATCACTTAAGCCGTGGATACGGATAATCCCATCACTAACAGAAACGATTGTTCCGGTATTACGGGCTTCGCTCACCACATCGAATTGAGCTATGCGTTTTTTAATCAATTCACTAATTTCAGTCGAATTTAGTTGCATCTTGTATTCCTCTTATAATTGCAACTCATTTGCGAGACGAGTAAGCTGCCCACGACTACTTCCGTCAATCACAAAATCTTCTGTACGAATAACGACACCAGCAATCAATGCGCTATCTACATTGCAATTTAATTTCACTTTGCGAGCTAATCTTTTTTCCATTGCCACTGCAATTTTTTCGATTTGTTTTGCACTCAATGGTTGTGCAGAAGTTACTTCAACTTCTGCAATAGCTTGGTGTTCTTCTGCATAATGCTTAAATTCTTCAAACACAGCAGGAATAGCACTCAAACGCTTATTTTCAGCCATTAACCGAATAAGATTTTGCCCATATTGATCCAATTGTTCGCCACAAATAGAAATTACTGTGTCAGCTAATTTCTGTGCAGAAAGAGAACTACTTAAGTAAGCTTTTACAGTTTCATTTTCAGCTACGGCTGCAGCAAAACCTAACATTTCAGTCCACTTTTCGATCGCACTTTGTTCTATGGCAAAGTCGAATGCAGCTTTTGCATAAGGGCGAGCTATTGTAGTTAATTCTGACATAAGCTAAGCCTCTTATAACTCTGCAACTAATTTATCAATAATGTCATTGTTTGCCGCTTCATCAATAGAACGACCCACAATTTTCTCAGCACCAGCCACGGCCAATGAAGCCACTTTAAGACGTAATTCTTCTTGAACACGTTTACGTTCAGCTTCTACTTCGGCATAACCTTGAGCAATAATTTTTGCTTTCAGTTCTTCAGCCTCAGCTTTAACTTCATCCAAAACTTCATTACGACGTTTATTGGCAGCATCTAAAATTTCTTGAGCTTGAACTTTTGCTTTAGAAATTTCCTGTTCAGCAAGAACCTTATTATCGGCTTGCTCTTTTCTTGCTGCTTCAGCTGATGCCAAGGCATTTGCAATTTGGCCCTGACGTTCCTCAATTGCTTTAATAATTGGTGGCCATACATATTTAACGCAAAACCATACAAAGATGATAAATGCTATAGTTTGGCCAATTAATGTTGCATTAATATTCACAACATACCCCCTTCTTTAATAGGCTGTTTGTTGTTTATTAACCTAATAATGAGGCAAATGGGTTTGCAAATGCAAAGTACAAGCCGATACCAACTGCAATCATAGCAATCGCATCCAATAGACCTGCAACGATAAACATTTTTGTAAGTAGTGAGTTAGCTAATTCAGGTTGGCGAGCTGCAGATTCTAGGTATTTACCACCTAAAAGACCGAAGCCAATTGCAGTACCTAAAGCAGCAAAAGCAAGCATAATTGCAGATGCAATAATTGTTGCACTAATTACAGTTTCCATAAGATTTCTCCAAGTTGAGTTAAGGCTTTCGCCCGGTTTGTGAATAAAAAAGTTAATTAATGTTCGGCTTTGTTATAAGCGATACTGAGATAAACAACAGTTAACATCATGAAAACAAAGGCTTGCAACGTTATAACCAAAATATGGAATATAGCCCAAACTAAATGCAATGGCACTCCCATAGCAGCAACGAAAGCATTAGCTGAATACATCACTGCGATAAGAATGAAAATCAACTCACCAGCATACATATTACCGAACAAACGTAAAGCAAGAGAGACTGGTTTTGAAATTAAAGTAACAGACTCTAATAGTAAGTTTACGGGAATAAAAGCCCAATGATTAAAAGGATGTAACGTATATTCTTTAACCAATCCTGTAACACCTTTAGATTTCACGGTATAAAATAGAATTAGAATAAATACAGAAATAGACATTGCGAAGGTCATGTTCATATCTGTAGTAGGCACGGCACGTACAGGAATATGATGATCTCCGCTAATTAAAGCAAAAAGTTGAGGGATGTAATCAACAGGTACAAGGTCAATTGCATTCATTATAAACACCCAAACGAAGATAGTTAATGCTAACGGCGCAATAACCCCTCGTTTTCCATGATAGTTTTCACGAACGACACCATCTATCCATTCTACAGCCATTTCAACAGCACACTGCAATTTTCCTGGAACACCAGTTGTCGTTTTTTTAGCTACTTTATAAAAAATACCAATAAAAACTAAACCGCAAACGATAGAAAAGAAAAATGTATCTAAATTAAAGGTCCAAAATCCTTCCCCTGTGGTTAGGTAAGTCAAATGGTGCTGGATATACTCAATCGAGGTTTGTCCTGACATAATAAATACCCTGTATAAAAAATAATAAAATGGATGCTGTTTTATCTAAACAAAAAAGGAAGCAAATTATTCAATATTAATGCCACCATAAAACCGCTAAAAAACAGTAAAAAATTAGTAATTTCAAACCATTTAAAGAAGGCTATAACCAACAAAATAGTGAATAGAAACTTAACCGCTTCAGCAAGATAAAATGAGGTTAGCTTCGTTGATAGCTGTTTTTGCCAACAGAAAACAATGCAAAAAAAAGCAATAAAAGGCAATAAAATACTCAAAAAACCAAGAGAAAACGCTATCGCACCCTTCCATTGCCAAACGCTTAAACCTAAAAATAAAACTATCAATAGAATGGTTTCAATAGCCAAGGCTTTTATGTAATTATTTTTGGCTTGGTATAAAACCTGAGACATACTATAATATATATATATAGAAAAAAACTTCTCGATTATACTCCGCTAAAGAGTAGATTCAAATTCGAAAACGAAAAAATGTTAACTAAATCACATTTTTAGATGATTATTTGATCACTATTAAATGCCGCTCCCCCACAAGTTCAGGTACGCTCAAAGTTATTACATCCTTAATTTCAAATTTTTTGTCTAATTCTTGAACTTCATCTTCGTGATAAATGCCTTTCAAAGCATAAAAATACCCATTTTCTTTTGGCAAATGATGACACCAATCCGTCATATCTTTTAACGAAGCGAATGCACGACTTAATACACCGTCGAATTTTTGTTCAGGTTGGTATTCTTCAACACGGCTAAGAATAGGTTCTACATTTGTTAGTCCTAACTCACGTACTGCATTTCGAATAAAGCTAATACGCTTACCTAAACTATCTAACAAGACAAATTGCTTGGTGGGGTTAATAATGGCTAAAGGCAGGCCAGGCAAGCCTGGACCGGTTCCCACATCAATAAAACGTTCCCCTTGTAAATAAGGACTAACAACAATACTATCCAAGATATGTTTCACTAACATTTCCTGTGGATCACGTACAGAGGTTAAGTTATAGGCTTTATTCCATTTATTGAGTAATTGTACCAACTGGATCAGTTGATCTTTTTGTAGATCTGTTAATTGGATTTCTGCTTGAGTCAGTAAATTTTCGAGTTTTGCTTTCATTTTTCTATCTATCTTGTCTGTTGTCGCCATTCTACTTGAAAATGCCTACCTTGAAAGATTATTTATTCTGGCTTGCCAAAATATTCCCTAAATTCGTTTCCAACCAATCTACCAATTCGAACATCTTATTGGAAGCTTCAGCCCCAAATTCTGTTAATGTGTAATCCACTTGCGGTGGCACGGTATTATAGGATTTACGAATTAACATCCCGTCTGCTTCCAATTCTTGCAGAGTTTTCGTTAACATTCGCTCGCTTACACCATCAATAGCTCGGCGAAGTTCACTAAAGCGTTTTGTGCCAGAATGTAAACTCACTAATACTAATCCCCCCCAACGACTGGTTAAATGATTCAAAATTTGCCGAGAAGGACAGTCTGAAGCTAATACATTGCCACGCTCAAAAATTTTTTCCATTTTTAATTCCTTAAAAATCAACAAGTTAAAAATTATTTTAAAAAAACCTCAAAAACTTACGTTTATGTAAGTACTTCTCAAAAGTAAGTATTGAAATATAATACGTCACATCAAGCGAACAATCAAATGTTCAAACATCATTTCAACTTAACGAGAAGGAAAACATCATGACAACTAAAACTATCGCAATTACTGGTGCAACAGGTCAATTTGGCGCAATCGCATTAGACTTATTAAAAGCAAAACAAGCAAACGTCATCGCGCTTGTACGCTCTCCAGAAAAAATTTCAGGTGTAGAAGCCCGCAAATTTGATTATTCAAAAACAGAAGGACAAGTAGAAGCGTTACAAGGTGTAGATACATTAATTTTAGTATCAAGTAATGAAATAGGTCAGCGTTTTGTACAACACAACAACGTAATTAAATCAGCGAAAAAAGCCGGCGTGAAACATATTATCTATACCAGCTTACTCGGTGCAACCAACGGCAACACAGTGAAATCTCTTGCCGGTGAGCACGTTGAAACTGAAGCTGCACTAAAAACCTCAGACATTACTTACACTATTTTACGCAATGGTTGGTACACCGAAAACTACACGGCTTCAATTCCGGCGGCATTAGCAAACAATGCTTTCTACGGTTCAGCAAAAAACGGCAAAATTTCGTCTGTACTTCGTGCAGAACTTGCTGAAGCAGCGGTAAACGTTGCATTAAGTGAAGGGCATGAAAACCAAACTTACGAGCTTGCCGGATCAACCAGCTGGACATTAGCCGATCTTGCCGCAGAAATCAGCAAACAAACAGGTAAAGATATCCCTTACGTGGATATTCCTGCAGCAGATTATGCTGCAGCACTTGTGCAAGCGGGATTAGATGAAGGCTTTGCAGGCTTAATTGCACAATGGGATGTGGATGCGTCAAACGGTGCATTATTCTCAGAAGACAAAACCCTTGAAAAATTGCTTGACCGTCCAACAGCAGGATTGGATGTAGCAGTGAAACAAGCTTTATCCCACTAATAACATTTAACTAAAACAAGGTGCGGTTATTATCGCACCATTTTTAAATGGCATTTGTTTATTCGGGAAGTAATAAAAATAAGGAGAATGATCTGCCCCCAAAAAGTTAGACTGATTTAGTTCAAGGACTGAGTCCTTCTAGTTTCCCCTGAATACGCTCATGGTTGTAATAATGAATGTACTCGAGAATTGTTTTTCCGGTTATTTGAACGTCTCAAATAGTTTACCGTAATAATATTCCGTTTTTAATCGTCCTTTTGCTTTATGATTATATCCCTCATATCAAACATTGTCTTATTTTAGCACCTCACCAAAAATTTTCGGAATAAATATTGACTTTAACCTTAGGTCAAGGTTTATGATTCGTGCTCATTCAGTTATCACATAGGAGAAAAACATGAAAAAACTTATGACTTTTATCACACTTAGCGCTGCTGCAGTTTCAATTTATGCCCAAGCTAATGAACAACCGCATCAAGCACACATGAATATGCCAATGTCGACAGATTCTGCAATGCAACAAGAATTAATGCAAGGTATGAGTCAAATGCATCAAGACATGATGGCAGCTGCGCAATATAAAGATCCTGATGTTGCTTTTGCAGCAGGTATGTTGCCACACCATATTGGCGCAGTAAAAATGGCGGAAGTTGAATTAAAATACGGAAAAGATCCTGAGATGCGTAAGCTTGCTGAGAATATTATTAACGCACAACAAGCGGAAATTGAACAAATGCAAAAATGGCTTAAAGCGCACAATAAAAAATAAAAAAGCTCCGTAAAATAATCTGCCCCCAAAAGTTAGACTGATTTAGTTCAAGGACTGAGTTCTGTAATTCACAGAGCTCAGCCCTTTTAGTTTCCCCTGAATGCGCTCATGGTTGCAATAACGAATGTACTCATGAATCGTTTTTTCCAGTTGTTAGAACGTCTCAAATCATTTACCGTAATAACATTCCGTTTTTAATCGTCCAAAGAAGCTTTCCATCGCACTATTATCTAAACAATTTACCTTCCTTGACATACTCTGTTGAATGCCATTCTCTCGTAAAATCGCCTGATAACCGACCATTTGATACTGCCATCCTTGGTTAGAATGCAAAATTGGTTTTGTGCCTTCAAGCCTTGTTACAGCTTGTATCACGTTAAGTTTAAATTCAGGTGAGTAATTTCACTTCTTACCCAGCGATGCTAACCTATTGATTCTATTATAATTAAATTGGTTAACCCAACATTCTGATGTTGTTTCGGCAAGTTGAAAATGCCTGCGGGTAAGTGAACGATTTTTACCATTTTGAAGATAAAATTCGATGACTTGTTGTTTGAAAAGAAAATTGTATTTAGTCATAAAAAATCTGCACCTTAGGTAGTTGGTTGTTTAGTCTAACTTTTGGGGTGTAGATCATGTTTTGAATTAATAAATACACAAGACGAATTAGAAGCTACAGGCAAAGCAAAAATCACGCCGGCGTTTAATTTACCGTCTAAATTTGTACTACACACAGTTGGGCCAATTATTAATAAAAACGTCAGTGAAAATGACCGCACTTTACTGGCTGATTGTTATCGTTCATGTTTAAAACTTGCTAAAACAAGCGGTTTAAAATCGGTCGCTTTTTGCTGCATCAGCACTGGTGAATTTCGTTTTCCAAATCAACAAGCAGCAGAAATAGCTGTTCAAACCGTACAAGATTTCTTGGCTAAAAAACCTGAAATGAGCGTGATCTTTAATGTATTTAAGGAGATTGATCTAGCTATTTACCAAAAGTTACTTCAGGAAAAAGCACCTGCAATATCAGCATAACGTCCCTTCCTTTTTCTAAGTTTTTGCAAAAACAACATGTAACTATTTGATTTTATTATATATGTTATAAAAATAAAAAAGTGCAGTTTATTTTAACTGCACTTTTCATTTCTAAACATTATTCGCCGCGTTTTAGCATGCCTTGTTTTTTCAAATTTACCAGAATAATTGAAATTGCCGCAGGGGTAACACCTGAAATCCGGCTCGCTTGGCCAATTGAAACCGGGCGATGTTGTTCCAACTTCGCACGAACTTCGTTAGATAAACCGGAAACTTTGCTGTAATCAAAGTTAGCCGGGATTGCCGTATTTTCGTGGCGTTTTTGTTTTTCAATTTCTTCTTGTTGATGATCGATATAACCTTGATACTTAATAGCAATTTCTACTTGTTCTACGGCTTCTCGGTCTTCCATTGCCGGTTTGTATGGCGTTAAAGAAGTTAAAATATCGTAGGTCATTTCTGGACGGCGCAATAAATCTTCACCGCTGGCTTCACGCACAAGTGGGCTACCAAGCACTTTATTAGCTTCTTCTAAATATTCAGAACGCGGATGTAACCAAATGCTGCGTAAGCGTTGACGTTCCTGTTCAATATTTTCCATTTTTTGATTAAAGCGCGCCCAGCGAGCCTCATCAATCAAACCTAATTTATGGGCAATTGGCGTTAAACGAATGTCCGCATTATCTTCACGTAATAACAAACGGTATTCCGCACGAGAAGTGAATACGCGATACGGTTCTTTAGTACCAAGCGTACAGAGATCATCAACCAATACACCGGTATAGGATTGATCGCGGCGTGGATACCATGCCTCTTTCTCTTGTACGTAAAGGCCAGCGTTAATCCCTGCCAATAAACCTTGTGCTGCCGCTTCTTCATAACCGGTTGTACCATTAATTTGACCCGCAAAGAATAAACCCGAAATAGATTTAGTTTCTAACGTTGGTTTTAAGTCACGTGGATCAAAATAATCATATTCAATCGCATAACCAGGTTTAATAATGCGAGCTTTTTCCAAACCTTTCATGGAATTCACAATGCCCATTTGTACGTCAAATGGTAAACTGGTAGAGATCCCGTTTGGATACACTTCATTACTGGTTAAGCCTTCCGGTTCTAAATAAATTTGATGTGAATTACGATCCGCAAAACGCATCACTTTATCTTCAATGGATGGACAATAACGTGGACCTATCCCTTCAATCACACCGGTATACATTGGACTGCGATCCAAGTTATTACGGATCACTTCATGAGTTTGTTCATTGGTGTGGGTGATATAACAAGGAATTTGTTGAGGGTGATCATCCACTGATCCCATAAAAGAAAATACAGGTAATACGGCATCACCATGTTGTTTAGCCAATATATCGAAATTGATCGTGCGCGCATCAATACGTGGTGGCGTACCGGTTTTTAAGCGATCTACACGCAAACCGAGATCTCTTAAACGATGAGAAAGTGTAATAGATGCCGGATCACCTGCTCGACCACCTTCATAATGTTCTAAACCAATATGGATCTTACCCGCTAAAAAAGTACCGGCAGTTAAAATGACCGATTTAGCACGGAATTTAAGTCCCATTTTGGTTTCCACACCACAAACGCGATCTTGCTCAATTAAAATATCGGTTACTTCTTGTTGGAAAATATCTAAATTTGGTTGGTTTTCAAGTGCGATGCGTACCGCTTGACGATATAACACACGGTCAGCTTGAGCACGAGTTGCACGTACAGCAGGCCCTTTACTGCTGTTTAAAGTACGAAATTGAATACCGGCTTTATCCGCTGCGTGAGCCATAAGACCGCCCATCGCATCAATTTCTCTCACTAAATGGCCTTTACCAATGCCGCCAATGGCTGGGTTACATGACATTTGTCCAAGGGTATCGACATTATGCGTCAATAAAAGGGTTTTTAATCCCATGCGGGCCGGTGCCAATGCGGCTTCTGTACCGGCATGACCGCCACCAATGACGATCACATCATAATTTTCTGTATAAAACATTATTGTCTCTGTTTAATTCTGACATAAAAAAACGGCGCACATTCTACCTGAAAAAGTCTTTTGCTTAAAAGAACAATTGGCGATAAGTGGATGCGGAAGGATCCTCGCTAGTAAGAATAAGATCTTTTTATATATAAAGATCTTATTATTGTTATTATTAGCTTTTGATCCATTGTGGAAAAGATCCTTTTTAGCTTTTTTATCAAGATCTTAAGTCATTTTTTTGACTGTCTGAAAATAACTTTTTGAGCTTGTTTAAGCTGTGGATAACTTTATGTTTTATCCACAGTTAATATTTTTTATGGATTTTATTAGTGGATATACAAAGCTTTATCAGTGTTTTTTAACGTTTTATCCACAGTATATTTTTCGAATGTTACTTTATCTTAGCTTAGATTGCTGGATTAAAGTAAAAAATCTATTTTTCATGTTAACTATAATAAAATCAATAAGTTACATGTTGTTTTTTGAAAAACTCTGAAAATGAAGGGGCCGTTTAGAGCAATTGGTTAGAGATCATTAGATTTTGATTTTTGCATAATCCAAGCAACATTAGCACCACCAAAACCTAGAAAATAATTCAAGATATAACCATCTGGCAAAGGTTGATTTAATAGTAAAGCTGTTTCTAATGCGCCAGCTGCACCGAGAGTATGGCCGGTTTGTGATTTAATAATGAATTTTCGAGCCTCTGGAAAGTATTTTTGTAGGATATCGAGTTCCATTGCATCAGATTGACCGCCAACACCATGAACTTTAACTGCGGTTACCTGATTGGCTTTTAAGTGTGCTGTAGTAAGGCATTTATCAAGCAATGTTTGTACGGCATTTTCATTACTATTAGTTAAATTATGATAATCGGTATGGGTTACCGCTCCGAATATTTCGTAGCTGCTATCATCAGGTTGATTGCTTAAAGCAATAATGCCTATTCCTTCACCTAAAACAATGCCATTTGATTGTTGTAGAGGAATATATTGGCCACTGACTTGCAGTAAACTCATTGCTTGAAAATGTTCCATGGTTAATCGATTGAAACTTTCAAAGCCTATGACTATCGCTTTTTTATAGAGCCCATTTTTGATTAGTTTATGGGCATAAATAATAGCTTGAGCTGAGGATGTACAGGATGTAGCAAAACTAAAGACAGGACATTGATAGCGTTGTTGTAATTCTTGAGCTATCACACTGAGATCATATTGTTTAGGCAATGGTTGATTGTGTTGCAGACGATATTCACAATCGCTGATAACATATCCCGTTGAGCCTAACAAAATAGGAATTTCTGACAGCTCGTCTGCATTCCAGGACATTTTTTGTAACAACGCAGATAAATAGGCATCTAATTTTTGATAAAGTGATGAAAGCGATAATAGCGGTTGTGAAAATGCATCAAAATAAGGGAAAGTTTTACTTTCCCCCAACATTTCCGTTAAACGTTTGCTTTGCTCTTTAGCAAATAAAGCAATAGTGCTGTTAATATAGATACTCATTTATTTTGTATGTTCGTGGCGTATAAAATTGGCTAAATCAGCAATATTCATCATATGTTTACGCACCATCCGATCACCCTGTAGACGTACTTTAAAATGAGCCTGTAATGCTACTACTATTTGTAGAGCGTCTAATGAATCTAGTTGAATTCGGCTATTTTGGCCAAAGAGTGGTTCATGATCGTCTATTTCGTCTGCCGAAAATTGGTCTTTTTCAGTTTCCTGTATGATCAGTTTTTTTAATTGTTGTTCAAGTATTTGTGGTTCAAGAGTAAAAATATAGCTCATTAAAATCTCGTTTGTGTATGAAGTTGTCGGCGATAAATTAGCATTGCCAGTGAGAGGGTTATGATACCGAAGCCACTTAATAAATAAAGTGGTTGTTGAATTTGTGATAAATCATATTGATTTAATAACAAATTTTGGAATCCGGTTAACGCCCAACCCATCGGTGAGAATTGTGCAATAGTTTGCATTATTTCAGGCATTACATAAGTTGGAACCATAATACCGCCTATTGCTGCCATGATAATAATCCCACCACCACCAAGTACTACAGCTTGTTCGGTTGTTTTTGCTATTACACTAATTAACAACCCATAGCCCAAGGCTGCTAAACTGATCGTACAGGATAAAACAGCATAAGCATAATAGCTTCCGGTGAGTGAAAATGTAGGCATATCAAGAGCGGGTAGCACGAAATAGCCTAATGCGATCATCCCGATGAACTGTAATTGATTTATAAAAAAATAAGGTATTAATTTAGCCATAATCAGGCTAAAAGAAGATGCTCTAGCTATTCGTAGGCGTGTTATGGTGTTGGTTTGTCGTTCCATTGCCATAACATTGGAAAGAGGAATCATTATGAAAAACATGCCGAAAATTAGCCAAGCAGGTACACTGTGTTGTACTGAGTTTGGTTTATTAACTTCACTTCCTTGGCGATTTATATAAAATTCCTGTAATGTTTCATTTTTTAAATATAAATTTATTTGATTGAATTTTTCATCTAATTGTTTATTTACTTTATTTTGTATTTCTTTTATTTGTTTACGTTTATTTCCTTCTAAAATAATATGATTTTTGTTTAGGTATGTATTTATACGCAATTGCGAATAATGTTTTTGTAAAATTCCTTTCACACCAAGCAACCATGCTCTATCTATACTTGGGTTTAACCATAATTGTAAATTTTTATCTTCATTTAATGTAGTGTTATCAGTGTTTTCATTAATTATAAGTAAATCAAATTTACCATGTTGTAATTTTTCACGATAATTATTTAATTCCTCTAATAAAACAAATTTTATTTTAATTTTTTCTTTATTTAATAGATCTAATAAATTTTTATTAAGATTATTGTTTTCTCCAAGTAATATTATTTCTGATTTATTATTAAGCTCATTATTACTACTTAATGCTGCTGACATGATAAGCATAAATAATATTGGCATAATAAATAAAACAGCAACACCATGTAGATCACGTTTTAGTAGTCTGAATTCTTTTATTGTAGATGAAATTAGCACTTTTTATACCTTATCTAATAAGTCTAAGTAAAAACTTTCTATTGTTTTATTTTCTTTTAAAATATCGTCTTTATTACCTTTATAAACTAAATTACCTTCGTTTATAATTACTAATTTATCACATAATAGTTCTATTTCTTGTAAATAGTGAGATGTATAAATTACTGTTACACCATTATTTTTTAATTCTAATACGGTTTTTAAAATAAATTGTCTTGATTCAGGATCTATTCCTACTGTAATTTCATCTAAGAATATTATTTTTGGATTGTTTATTAATCCTATAGCAAAATTTAGTCTTCTTTTTAATCCTCCTGATAAATTTTTTGCTAGTTTATTTTTATGTTCTTCTAAATTAACTTTATTTAGTATGTTTATTATTTGTTTTTTATCTTTTATATTATATAGAGATGAGAAAAATATTAAATTTTCCCATACAGTAAGTAATGGATAGAAAGCAAAATCTTGTGGTACAAGTGATATTTTATGCAGTTCTTTATTACTTAGTTTTTTAAAAGAAATACCATCAATATAAATATCTCCTTTTTGAATTTTTTGCAATCCAGATAACAGAGACATTAATGTTGTTTTTCCAGCACCATTAGGTCCAAGAAGTCCTAGGATAGATGAATTTTGAATAGTAAAGTTTATGTTTGTTAATGCAGGTTTTATTGCATTAGAATACTGATGGGATAATTGGTTTATTTCAATCATAAATTACGTAGCTGTTGCCAAAGTTGTTGTTCTTTATCTGCAATTGACATTAAATATGTTGCAATTTCTTTATATTTTTGTATTTCATTTTTTTTACATTGTTTTACACAGAGTAAAGCAAAATCTCTCCACATATCACCAATAGCAGTCATTTGTAAGCTTGCTTTTTGTAATTTAGGTTCATTACATATTATTGCACTTTGTTCAAGAAAATATGCATATATATACCGGAATCCTGCTCCTCCTGTACCTATTTCTTCCTGCATGCGTACAATATGGCCAAGATAGAGTCTATTATATTTTTCAGGTTTTTTACTGGTAGCCATCTTTTCGATAGTTTTTGCTACTGTACGAATTCCTTTAACACCAATAAAAAACATAGGGGATAACATATGTTTTGCATTTTTTTTAATCGATTTTTTTATTATATTGCATAGATTAAGACTATCTATATTAGGTTTGTTTTCAAAATAGTACATTAACCCCTTTGCTGCCAACGCTCCTTTTGCAAATCTAGCTCGTTGCAAATCTTCACTATTACATCTTTGTACATTTTCAAATACAGGATCGCTAATTAGATATACATCATTTTCTTTTCCATATACTATTAAGTTATGTGCATTAAAGTGAAATCTCATTTCAGGTGGAAAATAAGGTAACCAAAAGACAGAGGTTTGCAATCCCACTAGCTTATTTTCAGTTAATGCTTTATCTAAGGCTTGTTTTCCCTGTTGTTTAGAATTAAATTTTTGTAAATTAAGTTTTATTCCCAGTATTTTTGATATGTTTTTTATTATTGCTCTAGGTGGCATTCTATAAGATATTAATGGCATTCCATTAATCTTTATAAGAGGAATATAAACAAATGTAAGAGCTGAAGCTAATCCAAAAACCATGGCTTCATTGAATTGAATGCCGCAGGCCTTTAACATGGTGGATATAACGCCACTTTCACAATGAGCTGTATGTTGATGTTGAAAATAATTTTTCATAAATTTCGAAGTTACTCTCTATCTTGTACTTTCTTTAAGTAAGGATTCTTTTTCTTACTAAACTACTAAGTGATTTTTACGATCATTGTCACAATTCTGAATTTTTCATTTTGTTACATGGAAATTTTTTATGATATAAATCGCATCTAAGCCATTGAAGGCTGTGATAATCATAAAAAATAACCAAGGAGGGTAGTGTGACTACTAAGGATTCTTCAAGTATTGATGTTCTATGTAATCATCTAAATCAGCTAATAGGCGATGTTTCAGCAAAAAATCTATTTACCGGATATGGGATATTCTATAAGAAAATAGATATGTTTGCGATTTGGCTAAACGGTAAGCTATATCTACGGGCTGAAGACGAGTTAGTGCAAAAACTAGAAGATCTAGGATGTACTCAATTTACTTCAATAGATTTCAATAAACGCTTTATCTTGTTAGACTATTATCAGTTGACAGAAAGGATTTTAGCTGATAATAAAGCATTAAGAAACTTAATTTACCTTTCAATCATTCAAGTAAAAAACAACCGGATTGATAAGGAATTGGCTAAAGCTAATCGATTAAAGGATTTACCCAATTTAACGATTAAACATGAGAGAGCCTTGAAGAAAGTAGGTATTAATGATGTAGAAACTTTGCGTGAGCATGGTGCAATTCAAGCAATGATTATGCTAAAGAAAGCAGGCATTGATGCTACAGAGGATTTTTATTGGAAATTGGTTGGTGCTTTGGAGAATAGACATTTTCTTTCGTATTCAGATGAAGAGCGCCAGAAAAAATTAGATAAATTTAATGAATGTCTTGCAGAAAATGGATTTCGTCGCTGTAAGAAAAAGAAGTCTAAGGAGGACAAATAGGTTACAAGGATTGTGAATTGACAAGGATGTCTATAAAAAGCAGGGGGAAACCCCTGTTTTTTTGTTTTTCTAGAATAATGAATTGTGATGTAACTCACATTTTTATAAGAAATATTGTAAGTTCATTGAAAAAACAGCTAACTATTTTTATGTTTATTCTTGTCTATGTAAGTTTGATGAGGATGTAAAAATGGCAAAGTTAGAAATAAAAAATATTACAAAAAAATTTGGTGACTTTTACGCAGCCAATAATATTACCTTTACCGCTGAAGAAGGCGAGTTTGTCACCTTATTAGGACCAAGCGGCTGTGGTAAAACCTCCTTATTAAAATTAATCGCTGGATTTCATGTGGCTGATGAAGGTGAAATCCTTATCGGAGGAAAAAATGTTAACAATGTTCCTCCAGAAAAACGCAATACAGCCATGTGTTTCCAATCTTATGCCCTTTTCCCTCACCTCAACGTATCTCACAATATTTGCTATGGTTTAAAGCAACGTAAAATTGATATTGAAGAACAAAAACAGCGTTTAAATCTCGCATTGAAACAAATGGATTTAGAATTTCATAAATTGAAATTACCCAATGAGCTTTCTGGAGGTCAACAACAACGTGTCGCATTAGCTAGAGCTATGGTAACTCGTCCAGATGTTATTTTATTTGATGAACCTCTTTCTAACTTAGATGCCAAATTACGCGAAAGTGTACGTTTTGAAATAAAACAACTCTCAAAACAATATAATTTAACTAGTATTTATGTGACTCACGATCAGGCTGAAGCTCTAACCATGTCAGATAAAATCATCGTGTTAAATAAAGGTTCTATTGAGCAAATTGGGTCTCCTCAAGATATTTATCATCATCCTAAAAACCGCTTTGTGGCAGATTTTATTGGTATTGCCAATATCACGGAAGCCAATGTGAAAAACATCGGTGACAATCTTTATGTAGTTAGTTCTATTTTTGGCAATTTCACCGTATTTTCTGAAAAAAAACCGGAATCAGAACTAATTTATATTTGCTTTCGACCGGAAGACATTGAATTGTTACCAAATGCACAAACGGAAGCGGAAAACCAAATTACAGTAGATATCATCAACACCGCTTTTATGGGCAATATCACGGAAGTGCAAGGAGTCATTAAACGTAATGATGAAGAGAAAAAATTACGTCTGCAACTAACAAAATGCCCGAATTTGAGCGATAAACTCTCCTTTACGGTTCCCCGCCATGCGATTAAATTCTTGGAGTCCGTAAAATGAAAAGTCTCAAAAATGATGTAAAAGCATGGTTATTACTATGCAGTGGTTTAGGTACGATCCTATTTTTAATGGGGTCCACGTTCTACATTGTAGTCTCTCAAAGCCTTGGTTTATACAGGATGGGCGGGGAAGAAAGCCAATTTAGTTTGGAATATTGGCAAGCCGTATTAAATAGTCCTGTATTTCAAAATTCGTATATTTATTCCGTAAAAGTGTCTTTATTAGGGGCGATTTTATCCATCATCGTGGCTTATCCCATTGCTATGTGGTTGCGTAAAAAATTGCCTGCCAAGGTAACGATCATCACTATCTTGCGGGCACCTATGTTGGTACCGGGATTGGTTGCCGCCTTTTTGTTCGTCAATATGATTTCTTACCACGGCATTCTTAACGAAGTATTTGTTTATTTAGGCATTTGGGACGAACCAAAAACCCTACAAAATGATGAATTTGGTTGGGGGGTAGTGATTTTACAAATGTGGAAAAACATTCCTTTTGCTTTAATTCTTATTGGTGGCGCGGTCAATTCACTGAAAACTGATTTATTAGATGCGGCAGCTAATTTAGGTTCGAGTCCTTGGCAACGTTTTCGTTATGTTATCTTCCCACTAACCTTAGGTGCGGTACAAGTTTCCTTTATTTTAATATTTATCGGCGCACTCGGTGATTTCGCCTTTTATAGTATTGCAGGCCCTCGTAGTACCTATTCTTTGGCACGTTTAATGCAAATGTCTGCCTATGAATTTGAAGAATGGAATCAAAGTGCGGTCATGGCATTAACTATTATGTTGACCTCTGCCTTCTTCACCATTCTAGTATCATTATTGATTAAACCATTAGCTGTTAAACGTGGAGAGGTTAAATGAGTAGTTCCGCACAAATCACAACGAAAAATGGTCGATTAATCGCACGTATTTCCTTAATTTTCTTTATTCTTGCTAATTTTATTTGGTTGTTCTTACCCTTTTTAATGGCAGGTTTATGGTCATTGGTAGATCCCGCTAAACCGTGGAGTTATCCAGATATTTTTCCTCAATCATTATCTTTTGAGCGTTGGAAAATTGTATGGGAAACCACCTCTTTACCTGAAGCAATGTTTAATAGCTATACCATTGCGCCTACGGTTTCTCTGATCACTATTTTACTCTCTCTCCCAACAGCTTATGCATTTGGACGTATGGAGTTTAGAGGTAAAAAATTAGCAGAATTATTAACACTGATTCCATTGGTTATTCCAGGCATGATTATTGCCCTATTCTTTAGCCGTATGTTATTGGATTTAAATATTAACAATCCATTCATCGGCATTGTTATTGGGCATGTTGTACTCACGTTACCTTATGCTATTCGGATTTTATCCGCGGGCTTTTCTTCTGTTCCGCAAGATCTTATTGATGCCAGCCGTGACTTAGGTGCATCTAAATTTACCGTTTTCAAAGACGTGTATATGCCGATGTTAAAACCAAGTTTTTTAGCGTCAATTATTTTCTGTTTAGTAAAAAGTATTGAAGAGTTTGCTATCGCTTTCGTTATCGGCTCACCAGACTTTATTACCGTGCCAACCATTTTATATTCCTTCCTCGGTTATTCTTTTATTCGTCCTAATGCGGCCGTTGTATCGATTATTTTGTTGGTACCAAACATTATTTTGATGATGATTATCGAAAAATTGTTGAAAGGGAATTATCTCTCTCAATCCACAGGAAAAGCATAATTTTCACAAGGAGCATCTTATGCAAAAAAATATCCGTAAACTTATATCTATTGGTCTTACTGCTGCAGCTTTGGCTGTAAGCACAATAGCTTCAGCCTCTACAGATTTAAGCAATAAATCTTGGAGTGAAATAGAAGAATTGGCAAAAAAAGAAGGAAAATTAACAGTTAGTGTTTGGTATTTACAACCGCAATTCCGTAATTTTGTTAAGGAATTTGAAAGCCAATATGGAATAAAGGTCAAAGTGCCGGAAGGCACCTTGGATGGTAATATCAATAAACTGATTGCTGAAAAAAATCTAGAAACCGGCAAAATGGACGTGGTTGTATTAAATGCGGATCGTTTAGGTAATGTAGCGAAAAGTGATATTCTTGTGAAACTCAATAACTTACCGAATTTCGATAAATTAAATCATCACTTACAAGGAGTAGAGTTGGGTGATCTAGCAGTAGGTTATTGGGGTAATCAAACAGGTTTGGCATATGATCCATTACGAATTAAGGAAGAGGAATTACCACAGTCTTGGGCTGATATGGAAAATTATATTAATAAAAATCCGAAAAAATTTGGTTATTCAGATCCAAATGGTGGTAGCTCTGGTAATGCCTTCATTCAACGAGCTTTAGTTTACATTAATGGGGATTATGACTACCGTACTGATAAAACCGATGAAGCACAGATTGCTAATTGGAAGAAAACCTGGGATTGGTTTAGTAGTAAAAAAGATGCTCTAATCCGCACTGCTTCGAATGCTGATAGTCTAACTCGTTTAAACGATGGTGAATTAGTTATTGTTTCCGCATGGCAAGATCACTTATTTAGTTTGCAAAAACAGGGAGCAATAACTGATCGTTTAAAATTCTATGTACCAAAATTTGGAATGCCAGGTGGCGGTAATGTTGTAACAGTAGCAAAAAATGCTCCAAATCCTGCAGCATCACTTGTTTTTGTTCATTGGATTACATCGCCTGAAGTGCAACAAAAATTGAGCCAAGAATTTGGTGTCCGACCACTAGATAGTGAATCAGGTCTGAAAGATACAATATTCTTCTCAACACCGTGGCGTAAGGCTGAAATGGAGGCCTTCACTAAAGAGGTCATTTCTAGATAAATTTTAAGCAATTAAATTTTTTTGTAAAAAAAGAGTTGCAAAGGATTCTGAAATCCCTATAATGCGCCCCACACAACGACGCACTGTTGTGAAACATCAAAAAGTGCGTCGTTATTTTTTGCTCTTTAACAATGTATCAGACAATCTGTGTGGGCACTTGTTGATTGACTTGATTTAAAAATATTTTTTAATTTTGAAGTCTTAATAGGTGCTTAAACTAGAAATTCATTTACTTAATGTAAAGTGACTTTAGCTAAGCAGTTTATTGAGCGATTGAACTTGAATTGAAGAGTTTGATCATGGCTCAGATTGAACGCTGGCGGCAGGCTTAACACATGCAAGTCGAACGGTAACAGGAAGAAAGCTTGCTTTCTTTGCTGACGAGTGGCGGACGGGTGAGTAATGCTTGGGTATCTGGCTTATGGAGGGGGATAACTACGGGAAACTGTAGCTAATACCGCGTAGTATCGGAAGATGAAAGTGTGGGACCGTAAGGCCACATGCCATAGGATGAGCCCAAGTGGGATTAGGTAGTTGGTGAGGTAATGGCTCACCAAGCCGACGATCTCTAGCTGGTCTGAGAGGATGACCAGCCACACCGGGACTGAGACACGGCCCGGACTCCTACGGGAGGCAGCAGTGGGGAATATTGCGCAATGGGGGCAACCCTGACGCAGCCATGCCGCGTGAATGAAGAAGGCCTTCGGGTTGTAAAGTTCTTTCGGTAGCGAGGAAGGCATTTAGTTTAATAGACTAGATGATTGACGTTAACTACAGAAGAAGCACCGGCTAACTCCGTGCCAGCAGCCGCGGTAATACGGAGGGTGCGAGCGTTAATCGGAATAACTGGGCGTAAAGGGCACGCAGGCGGACTTTTAAGTGAGGTGTGAAAGCCCCGGGCTTAACCTGGGAATTGCATTTCAGACTGGGAGTCTAGAGTACTTTAGGGAGGGGTAGAATTCCACGTGTAGCGGTGAAATGCGTAGAGATGTGGAGGAATACCGAAGGCGAAGGCAGCCCCTTGGGAATGTACTGACGCTCATGTGCGAAAGCGTGGGGAGCAAACAGGATTAGATACCCTGGTAGTCCACGCTGTAAACGCTGTCGATTTGGGGATTGGGCTTAATGCTTGGTGCCCGTAGCTAACGTGATAAATCGACCGCCTGGGGAGTACGGCCGCAAGGTTAAAACTCAAATGAATTGACGGGGGCCCGCACAAGCGGTGGAGCATGTGGTTTAATTCGATGCAACGCGAAGAACCTTACCTACTCTTGACATCCAGAGAACTTTTCAGAGATGAATTGGTGCCTTCGGGAGCTCTGAGACAGGTGCTGCATGGCTGTCGTCAGCTCGTGTTGTGAAATGTTGGGTTAAGTCCCGCAACGAGCGCAACCCTTATCCTTTGTTGCCAGCGATTTGGTCGGGAACTCAAAGGAGACTGCCGGTGATAAACCGGAGGAAGGTGGGGATGACGTCAAGTCATCATGGCCCTTACGAGTAGGGCTACACACGTGCTACAATGGCGTATACAGAGGGAGGCGAAGCAGCGATGTGGAGCGAATCCCAGAAAGTGCGTCTAAGTCCGGATTGGAGTCTGCAACTCGACTCCATGAAGTCGGAATCGCTAGTAATCGCGAATCAGAATGTCGCGGTGAATACGTTCCCGGGCCTTGTACACACCGCCCGTCACACCATGGGAGTGGGTTGTACCAGAAGTAGATAGCTTAACCTTCGGGGGGGCGTTTACCACGGTATGATTCATGACTGGGGTGAAGTCGTAACAAGGTAACCGTAGGGGAACCTGCGGTTGGATCACCTCCTTACCTAAAATTGAGTGACGATAAGTGTCCACACAGATTGGCTGATGTATTGTAGAAAAAATAGAGGAAGAAAGTGCGTAAGCATTGTGTAAGATAGAGTATCTTTACTTGTTGTCCCCATCGTCTAGAGGCCTAGGACATCGCCCTTTCACGGCGGTAACCGGGGTTCGAATCCCCGTGGGGACGCCAATTAAAGATAACTTTATGTATCTTTGTTCTTTAAAAATTAGGAAACAAGCTGAAAACGAAGAGACTTTCAAGTCCTGAAAGGGATAGAAAAAGTCTGAGTAGAAAAAATCTTGATTGAGCAAAAGCAATCAAGTGATTAGTTGATAACACAGTCTCAAGAATTTTTGAGGTTGTATAGTTAAGTGACTAAGCGTACAAGGTGGATGCCTTGGCAATCAGAGGCGATGAAGGACGTGCTAATCTGCGAAAAGCTTGGATGAGTCGATAAGAGGCGTTTAATCCAAGATGTCCGAATGGGGAAACCCAGTAGATGAAGAATCTACTATCAACAAGTGAATACATAGCTTGTTGAGGCAAACCGGGAGAACTGAAACATCTAAGTACCCCGAGGAAAAGAAATCAACCGAGATTTCGTTAGTAGCGGCGAGCGAACGCGAAGGAGCCTGTTAGTGATAGCGACAGAGACAGAGGAACAAGCTGGGAAGCTTGGCGATACCGGGTGATAGCCCCGTACTCGAAGTCCAGGTCGTGGTACTAAGCTAACGATAAGTAGGGCGGGACACGTGATATCCTGTTTGAAGATGGGGGGACCATCCTCCAAGGCTAAATACTCCTGATTGACCGATAGTGAACCAGTACTGTGAAGGAAAGGCGAAAAGAACCCCGGTGAGGGGAGTGAAATAGAACCTGAAACCTTGTACGTACAAGCAGTGGGAGCCCTTTAAGGGTGACTGCGTACCTTTTGTATAATGGGTCAGCGACTTATATTTTGTAGCGAGGTTAACCGAATAGGGGAGCCGAAGGGAAACCGAGTCTTAACTGGGCGAATAGTTGCAAGGTATAGACCCGAAACCCGGTGATCTAGCCATGGGCAGGTTGAAGGTTGGGTAACACTAACTGGAGGACCGAACCGACTAATGTTGAAAAATTAGCGGATGACTTGTGGCTGGGGGTGAAAGGCCAATCAAACCGGGAGATAGCTGGTTCTCCCCGAAATCTATTTAGGTAGAGCCTTGAGCGGACACCTTCGGGGGTAGAGCACTGTTTCGGCTAGGGGTCCATCCCGGATTACCAACCCGATGCAAACTACGAATACCGAAGAGTGATACTCAGGAGACACACGGCGGGTGCTAACGTCCGTCGTGGAGAGGGAAACAACCCAGACCGCCAGCTAAGGTCCCAAAGTCTATATTAAGTGGGAAACGAAGTGGGAAGGCTTAGACAGCTAGGATGTTGGCTTAGAAGCAGCCATCATTTAAAGAAAGCGTAATAGCTCACTAGTCGAGTCGGCCTGCGCGGAAGATGTAACGGGGCTCAAATATAGCACCGAAGCTGCGGCATCAGTGGCAACACTGTTGGGTAGGGGAGCGTTCTGTAAGCGGATGAAGGTAGCTCGAGAGGGCTGCTGGACGTATCAGAAGTGCGAATGCTGACATAAGTAACGATAAAACGGGTGAAAAACCCGTTCGCCGGAAGACCAAGGGTTCCTGTCCAACGTTAATCGGGGCAGGGTGAGTCGGCCCCTAAGGCGAGGCTGAAAAGCGTAGTCGATGGGAAACGGGTTAATATTCCCGTACTTGGATAAACTGCGATGTGGGGACGGAGCAGGTTAGGTTAGCGCACTGTTGGATATGTGCGTTTAAGTTGGTAGGTGAGAAGTTTAGGCAAATCCGGACTTCTTTAACACTGAGAGATGATGACGAGGCTCTACGGAGCTGAAGTAACCGATACCACACTTCCAGGAAAAGCCACTAAGCTTCAGGTTTATCTAAACCGTACTGAAAACCGACACAGGTGGTCAGGTAGAGAATACTCAGGCGCTTGAGAGAACTCGGGTGAAGGAACTAGGCAAAATAGCACCGTAACTTCGGGAGAAGGTGCGCCGGCGTAGATTGTAGTCCCTAGCGGGCGAAGGTTGAACCGGTCGAAGATACCAGCTGGCTGCAACTGTTTATTAAAAACACAGCACTCTGCAAACACGAAAGTGGACGTATAGGGTGTGATGCCTGCCCGGTGCTGGAAGGTTAATTGATGGTGTAATCGAAAGAGAAGCTCCTGATCGAAGCCCCAGTAAACGGCGGCCGTAACTATAACGGTCCTAAGGTAGCGAAATTCCTTGTCGGGTAAGTTCCGACCTGCACGAATGGCATAATGATGGCCAGGCTGTCTCCACCCGAGACTCAGTGAAATTGAAATCGCCGTGAAGATGCGGTGTACCCGCGGCTAGACGGAAAGACCCCGTGAACCTTTACTATAGCTTGACACTGAACATTGAATTTTGATGTGTAGGATAGGTGGGAGACTATGAAGCAGTCACGCCAGTGATTGTGGAGTCATCCTTGAAATACCACCCTTTAACGTTTGATGTTCTAACGAAGATTACGAAACGTGGTCTCGGACAGTGTCTGGTGGGTAGTTTGACTGGGGCGGTCTCCTCCCAAAGAGTAACGGAGGAGCACGAAGGTTTGCTAATGACGGTCGGACATCGTCAGGTTAGTGCAATGGTATAAGCAAGCTTAACTGCGAGACAGACAAGTCGAGCAGGTACGAAAGTAGGTCATAGTGATCCGGTGGTTCTGCATGGAAGGGCCATCGCTCAACGGATAAAAGGTACTCCGGGGATAACAGGCTGATACCGCCCAAGAGTTCATATCGACGGCGGTGTTTGGCACCTCGATGTCGGCTCATCACATCCTGGGGCTGAAGTAGGTCCCAAGGGTATGGCTGTTCGCCATTTAAAGTGGTACGCGAGCTGGGTTTAGAACGTCGTGAGACAGTTCGGTCCCTATCTGCCGTGGGCGTTGGAGAATTGAAAGGGGCTGCTCCTAGTACGAGAGGACCGGAGTGGACGCACCACTGGTGTTCCGGTTGTGTCGCCAGACGCATTGCCGGGTAGCTAAGTGCGGAAGAGATAAGTGCTGAAAGCATCTAAGCACGAAACTTGCCTTGAGATGAGTTCTCCCAGATTTAAAATCTGTAAGGGTTGTTTAAGACTAAGACGTAGATAGGTCTGATGTGTAAGCGGTGCGAGCCGTTGAGCTAACAGATACTAATTGCCCGAGAGGCTTAACTATACAACACTCAAGAGTTTTTGAGTGACAGACGAAACGAAGACGAGAGAAAGTTGAGAGTTTTTAGCTTGTGACTAATTTTGAAGAATGAATAGATGATAGAAGGTTATCAACGGAATATTCCGGCGGCCATAATGTGATGGACCCACCTGATCCCATCCCGAACTCAGAAGTGAAACGTCATCATGCCGATGGTAGTGTTGGGCTTCCCAATGTGAGAGTAGGTCACCGCCGGTTTTTTATTTGCTTAGTTTATTTTGTAAATACGATTTTAAACTAACCCTAATAAAATCAATTACTTAGATATTATTTTAAAGAAAACTTTGTATTTTGTTAGGGCGTTTAAGAAGTAAATTAAGCAAATAAAAGAATTTTTGGCAGCCATAGTGCGATGGTCCCACCTGATCCCATCCCGAACTCAGAAGTGAAACATTGTAACGCCGATGGTAGTGTTGGGTTTCCCAATGTGAGAGTAGGTCACTGCCAAACACCTAATTTGCGGAGTGGTAGTTCAGCTGGTTAGAATACCTGCCTGTCACGCAGGGGGTCGCGGGTTCGAGTCCCGTCCATTCCGCCAAACTTATTTAGGGGCGTAGTTCAATTGGTAGAGCACCGGTCTCCAAAACCGGGTGTTGGGAGTTCGAGCCTCTCCGCCCCTGCCATCTTAAAACCTTTCATTTTCAATAATTTACTACATTGAAAAAATTTTCTTGTGAGAAATCGTCATCTTCGTGTGGCGTAAATGTGACATTATTCGCAAACTCAATCATGTGGTCAGCGTTTAAGTGTGCATATTTTTTCACCATTTCTAACGTTTCCCAACCTCCCATTTCTTTTAGCGTGTAAAGTGGCGTTCCGGCTTGAACGTGCCAGCTTGCCCAAGTATGGCGCAAATCGTGAAAGCGGAAATTTTGAACATTGCTTTTCTCCAATGCTTGATGAAAATCATGCCAATCAATGCGCCCTATTTGCTTGTCGGTGCCACGGTGAAAAACAAACTCATTGCGACGGGTTTTATATAGCTTTTGCAGCAAATCCAAAGCCGTGTTATTCAACGGTAATGCACGTGCCTTGCCTGATTTTGCCACGTCATTTGAAACAATCGCAATGCTGTGGTCAAAATCCACTTTATCCCACGTCATGGACAAAATTTCAGTCATTCGCGCACCGGTGAACAGCGCAAAAGAACAAACATTTTTCATCCACGCCAAATTCAAGTTTGAAATCAGCGTTGTGGCTTGCTCCTTGGTAATCCAACGCACGCGCACTTTCGGCTCAACGAATTTTTTCACATAAGGGATTCTATCAATCCAACCATTTTTATAAGCCAGTGAAAGCACCCGCAAAATGGACGTACGATAGCGGTTTTTTGTCGAAGGTGATAATGGTTTTTTATGAGTGGTTGAGTATGTCGGCAAATTAGTCATAATATCTTCGCCTGTGATATCACTCAATTTCCAACCACCAAAAACAGAACGCCAATAAATGGCGTGTCTGCGGTTAGTATCAAAATCCTTTTTCAACTTGGCATCTTCCACAAATAACAACAAGGCTTCTTCAAATAGTTTTGGCGGTTTCTTGTTAAGATGCGCCATATCCCATAGTTCTGCTTTGATCTTATCGTGTAATTCTTGGGCCTTTTTCTTTACTTCAGTCCCAGTGCTTCGTCTAATTCGTTCGCCACTCGGTGTTGTAATATCGAGCCAATATGTGTTTCCTCTCTTGTAGATTGACATTTATTCTTTCCTCCATTTTTAATATCAGTCAATCCAACCAATCGGATGACATTATTTTTTCTTTTTCTGCAACGGTCAAGATCTTCCCTAAAAACGCGCCAAGCTTTCGAACCTTCCATCTGGAAAAAGCCCCATTTAAAACGGTGTGCAAAAACGGTGCTATAACTTAAATTCAGGAGGTCGGCGACCTCCTTTATCGTTAAAGTGCGCTCGGATTTTGTTGTGTTTTCTTCTTCTGTAATCACAAATCACCCTCTTTCACAAATACGCCATCAATCATACGCCCCTTGCGGTCTTTGATTTCATCCCATGCCGCTTGCACACAATCGTGTATATCTAAATCAAAATAACGTGCAACTTCGACTATCTCAATAAAGAACAAACCAAATAAAGCACTAATATTTTCTGGACTACTTAACTCATAACTTAAACGATTCAAGCTTGACAATGCTTCAATTAAGCGGCTTTCAATATCAACGTTAAAATATCTGCATTGATCAGTAATTTCAGCAGATGAACGCATTTCATCTTTCTTGCGTTGTGCGGCCAAAATCACCATCACCACAAAGCAATCCCCAATGCTATCTTTCACCACGTCGATTTTATTTTTTGATACGCCACTACATAGCTCCCCGAATTCTTCCATCAATTTTATGAATTGTTTTTTCGGTGTAGAACCTTCAATCAAATTGCGAGCTTCTGCCCAATTTTCGATGTTTTTAATAAGTTGTGTTAAATCTGTCATTTTTATTTCCTCTAATATTCCAACTGTGCCAAAATATCTTCAACAGTATTTGCTACCAAAACAAAATTTGCACCTTTGCTTGTTGAATACTCACTTGTGATGTTAGCGTCATATAACCGTTCACAAATTTCATCAACTGCTTTTACCCCATCATCTGAAAGCCACAGAATTGTTCCTGTTTCTAGGATTTCTGAAAAATCATCATCACAACGGCTAGAACCATCGCAAGGAATATCTTCGCATTCTATAAAATGGGTAATTAGATCGGCATTAAGATACATTTCTAAATGCTCATAACCGTCGCTCATATGCTCAAGTTTTGATGTTTTGCCAGTTTTCCCCATAATAAAATTTTCTTTCACGAAATTTAATTTTAAAAATTTACTCATTTCTAACCCTTTTTTTGATTAATACACCTACATTTTCCCCAATCTTTCCCAAAATCCAGTCACTTTCTGACTAAATTTTTTTACAGAAAAGAGCGGTATTTTTTCTTCTTTAATGAAAACGTTGTCGTTTTCGCAATGAATCCAGCGATAGTCATTAAGCCGTAACCGTCCATATTTAACTAATAGCTCAATTTGTGAACCACTTATCATAAAGCTGACCGGTAAAAGTGCATTTTTTACCTTTTGTTCAATTTCTGAACGGTTACAGTTACTGACACAAGTCCAAGCGTCGCTACGCTCCTTGTCTGTTTCGGTGGTCTCCGCATTGGCATCAGTTGCAACATCTGCCACAGTGCCTTTTTTGATAACCCAATTTTTTAATTTTGTTCTTACGCTTGCAAAACTGAAACGATTTTTCACCCCCACAATTTTCTTTCTTGTTTCGCCGTATTGGTTCGGCTCGCTTTCTTCATATTCCGCGCACAACGGCTGATCTTCACGTTTAGCCATTGCGCCCCCTTGTAAATCTAAATAACTGGCAAAACAAGCCACATCACAAACCGCTTGCGCGTCTGCAATGGTCTTATCATCCACATCATCCAACTGCCATTTCTCTAATTTGCGTAATTCACGCCACACAGAAATTGGCGGATTGCCGTAAAACTGGAATTGACGAATGCCCCAAAGGTTCGCCCACGCACGCACACGTTGCACGTTTTCGTCTAATTTCAATCCTTCCACTTCGTCCGATGTTTCGTCTTTCTGATTGCCCGCATAAATATTTTTGGCAATGTATTTCGCAATATAAGAAACGGCAGAACCTTTTGCAGGGTCGATTTCATCAACACGGCACCGGTGTTTTTTCGCCCCGAATTCATCGCCGTCTAACTCTAAAGCTTTTGATTTAAATAAACGGATCACTTCTTCTTTATCTTCCGCTTTCACATACACAAGCAAGTGCCAGTGCGGTGTGGCATCATGGTGTGGTTCAACGCCACGCATACCAAAAAAGCCGATGCCACGTTTAGCAAACAATGCACGCAACTGCGCCCAATTCTTGCTTAAATAAACGTGCGTTGTGCGTGGGTCTGCACCTTTCCATTTCTTGTTATTTGTGCCGTTGTTGTGTGTCGCATGGAACGATGAAGGGGCGGTCATGGTTAAGAACAATGACACATAGCCTTTTTCCGTTGCCCATTCGTCTACGCCACGCAAGCGGTTCATCATCTCGTTAAAACGGATAGCAGGATTACCGGAAGATTTTTGCCACATTGCCATCAATTCTACCTGTTCGGATGGATCGTCAATGTTTTCAATAATCATCTGTTTTAAATATTCAAGATTGGCTTTTTGTTGATTGCGGTAATCGCTCAATGCACCGGTTGAAATGTACGGGCTGACTTTTGCCGATACTTCACCACAGCCAATCGCCAAATGCTCGATAAGGCGTTTTTGCGTGCTGCGTAATGTGCGGAACCAATATTTTTCGCACACCACACGCAACAATTCGCTTTCTTGTTGTTGCACAGAAAGGCGCTTACCTTCTTCAAGGCGATGTTGGCTTTTAAGTGGAAAGCCAATGTTCTTGCAAACATCAGCGCAAAGGCGGTGCAGTTCACTGCTTAAACGTGAAAAATCGACCGCACTTAATAGCCCAACGGCTTTTTGATTGGCACAATCTTCCACGAAATCGCTTTGTAATCCGTTGAAGTGCAAGGCGAGTTTGTAGGCGATCTCTTTTAATTGGCGTTCGCCTAATAGATAAAAATGCAAACCTTGATTATCCACAGGCTTTTGCATTGCCAAGTTGGCGGAATAGCGTTTGCGTTCAAGCAACCACGAAACAGAAATGCGATATTGCTCAAAAACGGCTTCCAAACGATTGGTCAACACATCACGCAATGTTGTGTTAGCAATGCGGGCTTGTTTATTGCCAAAGCTAAAACTAATTGACCCATCATCTTTCACACTGCGATAAGCACGCAACCACACATTGCGGAAGTGTTCCCGTTGGCGTTTGCGTGGCAAATCGGAAAGCAGTTTTTCAACATAATCAAAATGATTAGGAGCAACCGCAAACAGCTCAATTTGTGCAGCGGTTGCTTGTGGCAAGTCTAAAGTGCGGCCAGTTTTTGACGTACTTTCCATTCTTGCCACACGAGCTTCTTCCATCGCTAATGCACGTTTAGCAATGTTTTCATCTCGTTGTTGCTCCCAGTTCATCATTTTCTTTCTATACTCTTATAAATTGGCTAAATATTCATTATGTTGGTCGAAGTAGTCTTTAATTGCTTGATTTGTTGAATTGATCGCACTTTCCATTTCGGAGAGTGAAAGCACTTCATATTGTGCTAATGAAAAGTTGTAGACTTCGTTTATCGCCCCCATAATCGTGTTATGTAATCGTCCAATCACTCGGGCTTTTGGCTTTCTCATGCCGTTATTCCCAATGATTTCCAATAATTGGAAGCGGTCGCCAATCTTGGTAATTTGGAGTTCTGCCCCGCAATCTAAATTAATGTAAATCCCCTCACTCATCTCTTTCTCCCATAAATACTTGAAAATCGATCATTCTTGTTTTTTTCACCTTGATTGCGCCGGTATCTATTGCGGCTTTAAAACAGTAATCGGCTCTTGCAAAGCACCAATCCGCATCAGATTTACAAGGTGCTAAGTGATAGCCTGTTCGCCAATACTGAGCAGCTTTAAAAAATAAACGGGTGCGTTCTGCTTCTGCGGCAGTTTCGCAAGCGCGGTCAAAGGCTAAAAATTTCTGTCTCATAATTGTTTACTCCGTTGGGTAGATTGCCATTGCTCCCATTCTCTGTATTTCTGTAAAAAGATTTGGCGTGTTTTTGTGGCCAAATCGCCATTTTCAATAAATTCGTTAAATGCTTGTCTTGCTTGTTCTTCATCGCCTTTGTCTAAGTGGTAGATGTAGGCAAATAGGTGTTCCTGCGTTTTATCTAATTTTTGATAATATTCCTTTGCCACAACGCTCAATGCGCCACGACTTAAAATAACGGTTGCCATACCTTCCCCTTAACTTGCCTTATCAATCAATGTGAATTCACGTTCGGTAATCCCTTTCGGAAACATCCCCGAAATCAACCGCACTTTGCGAAATGCCTTGGCGATTTTGCGTTGACCGTTTTCGGAGTAGTGGTGTAGTTTCTCGCCTGAAAATGTGGTGCTAACTAAATCGTTGATGTCGAGTTCTGCCATCGCCAACAGGATTTCTCTTTCGCTTTGTGAAAGGTTGTTGAAAGCGTATTCCACGCGATAGCGACTTTTGCCGATAATGTGGCGGCAATCGCCCCAACTTTGCACCGGTTCAACTGCAATTTGATTTTCTTTGCAGAATTTTGCCGCCGCACTTTCTTTGCCTGAAACGTACATCACACGCCCCCTTGCTTATTTACCTTGAACCCAACTTAACCAACGACCAAACATCCCTTGCTTGCTCCAACTGGCTTTTTCAAGCAATGCCACTCGGTCGTGGATGCTTTCACTCAACATCACTTGTTGTTGGTTTAATCCAGCTTGATGATTAATGTGACGGCTGATGATTTGAATTTGCGCTTCCAACTTTTTCACACGTTTTTCTAACGCCCATACGTTCACACGGTCTTTGCGTGTTTTACCGTTGTCGTAGGTGTATTTTTTGTTGCTCATTTTTGGGTTCTCCTTAAATTTTGGATGCAAAAATCCTGTCGCATGAATTTCTTCAAACGACTGTGTTTAAAAATTTTGATGGGAATTAAAGACTAGATGTCGATTTCTTGCTGACGCTCGTCAATCTGATTTAACGGCTTATTCGCGCTTAATGCTTCTGGGCGGTCGTTATAGATTGGCGTTCTCACTCTCGTAATTTGGCTTTGCACTCTTAATTCTGTGCCGCAGTTGTTGCAGTAAGCCAACACGTCGATTGACAATAAACCGATCTTTTCGGAAGTTCGCACACGGATGTTGTTACTTCCGCAATTTGCGCATTTATGATCTACGTTCACTATTTACCACCTAATTTGTTATACTCTTTTTTGTTATCAACTCACAAGGAGCCGCTATGTCTAAAAAATACGACCTTGATAAACTTATCGAATTACAAAGGGAAATCATTAAACTTGCCGACCCTTTAACCTCCGAAGATTTAGCTAAGGTAGGGTTTGTTCTATTAAATCTTCGAGCTGTGTACGACATTGATTTATCTCAGCCTCAACCGACTCAGGTAATTCGCGAGTTGGGTCAAGAAATGCCAGTGATTTTAAAAGCGTTGCAAGATTATCTTGGAGTATGAACAAATTAAACTGTTGTCGTAATAATCTTCCTTCAGTAAGTCTTGCTTCTTCACGTAAACGGAATAATGTTTCTAGTTGTTCCGTTTTTTTATCTGTTTTTTTCATACACACCACCTTTTCTATTTAACTATTCCGAATCACTGCCCAACCGGCATTGACGCGGGAACGCATTCTTCTAATTTCAAACGGATAAAATCTTGTAATTCGCGTTTGTCTTTTGCCGCTTCAGTTTCCAATGCGGCTTTAAAACTTGCCGTCACACGAAATGCAATAATTTCGGATTTCAGCTCACGTTTTTTTCCTGTTTTCGCCATGCCCTTTCCTTTGTTGTTTTTGTTTACTTTGTTATACTTAACTATTAAAAAACCCACTGGAATACACAGAACGAACCTACTGCAGAACAGACAAGACATAACCCCTGAAAATAGCCATAAATTGCGCGGTGTTGTTGTTCAAGTTCGTCTATTCTTTGCTGGGTTTGTTTTTCTTGTTCTTTTAAGGTTTGTTCAAGTTCCAATACGCGAACCCATAATTGTTCATCGACTTTTTTAGCCATAAGGCACTCCTATGTTCGAAAAAATAAAAAACCACCTGCTTTTTATAAAAGACATCATCATTGATACCGTGGCTTATTGGGCGACATTCGGGTTAGTTTATGTCTACACTCGCTTTGCACTTGTGCCGGAAATCAATGCCGATATTCAACTTGTTATATTGCTGTTGATGTCATTCGTGATTTATTGGGTATATAAAAAAACGATTCCGTACACCAAAAACTTGCACATTCAAGGACAACATTCCTACTTGTGTGGCGTTTGCATTTTCGTCTTTGCACTCGGCAGTTTTAGCCAAGCGGAACTACAACAATTTGGCTTTAATTTCAGCGAACTTCCGCAACAAGCTATAAAACAATACGCCACACTAAAAAGCTTTTTTTACTTCATCGGTATTTTGGCGTTGCCACAACTGTTAAAACAAAAAACTGGCTAGTATTGCCATTGTGTTTCTGTGTTTGTTTACATTGTTTGAGATATTATAACTAAATCTTTTCTAAATCAATATGTGATTTAAAAAAGATTTAAAAAATCTTATGAGGAAATCAAAAATGAAAGAATGGTACTCGGCAAAAGAGTTAGAAGGGCTAGATGGATTGCCTGCTCAAGCAACAAATATCACTCGCAAGGCAAAAAATGAAAATTGGAAAATGCGCGAAGCCAAAGGTATAAAAGGCGGTGCGTTTGAATATCATATAAGTTCATTTCCTGATGTAACGAAAAATGCATTGGGCTTTACTGACGACACGGTGCGCGTCGTTAATCTGCATGAACCTTTGGCAAAAGACACTATCCGAGTAGAAATTTTGGATATTGAAGCCAGTGCAGGAAATGGCACGTTTTTAACTCGGACAGAACAAGGCTTATTAGCACAAGAGTTTGACTTGGATTTCTTCCGCCGCCAATTTGGGCGCACCGATGCTAAAAATTTAAAAATTATTGCGGTGAAAGGCGATAGCATGGCGCCGACATTGGAAAGCGGCGATTTACTTTATGTCGATGTATCAGAAAATTATTTCAGTGCCGATGGGCTTTATGTGTTCACCTTTGATGATCACACATTCATTAAACGCTTGCAAAAACGTGGCCGAGAAATGTGGGCGATGTCCGACAACAAAGAAAAATACGAACCTTGGCAAATTCACACCGACGACCCGATTTATATTCATGGGCGCGTGGTGTTTAGCTTGCCGATGAAGATGAAGAAGTGGTAGCGATTAACCCGAAGGATTTGTAGGGGGGAAATTATCATCAACATAACAAAAGATAAAAATGGATAGAGAAAATGAACTTTGTTTCACTTATTAAAAATGATGCTGATTTTGAGGTTTTTACGATTTCCTGTTGTGCTAAGATTCTTGGGCGTGGCGTAGCTGGATTTTCTAAAGGTCCAGATGGTGGGCGTGATGGTTCATTCTCTGGAACAGCAAATGATTTTCCAAGCGTTACCACACCTTGGAAAACCGAAGGAAGTAAGATTGTTGTTATTCAGGCAAAACATACTCAAAATTTTGATGCCACAACAGGACGGAAAGAGTTTAAAAGTATTGTTGAGGGAGAGCTTCCTAAACTAAAAAAAATGGTAGAAGAAGGGAAAATCGGTTTCTATTTATTAATGACAAATAGAAAAGAAACGGGGAAATCTCATCCAGAGCTAATTAATCTTATTCACCAACAAACAGGTTTACCTTATGAAAATATTGCAATATTAGGTAGAGAATATCTTGACCGTTTAATTGATAGTTATCCCGAAATCATTAAGGAATCGGGGCTTGAGCATTTAATTGAAGTTTATGCTGAGTTATTGACAGCCAGTCATATTGCATGTGTAATAAGGAAATGTAAGTCATTAGTTGAATCAACAAAAAATAGTCAACCGCAAGACAATGACAGCTTGTTAGAACGTTGTGATTTAGCCACAAAGAATGAAAAAAATAATGCGTCACCTAATTTTGCTGAAATAATGATGGCTTATTTTGACCCTTACATTCGACAGATTGATGATGTATTACGCAATCCAGAGAATAGTGCGTTAAAAGAAGACTATAAAGATCTTGTTTTAGATACTAAAGCCAAACTTGAAGCCCTTTATAGTGATAATTATATAAATAGAAGATTGGAAGATTTAATTTCTCATTTTGTTGAAAGTGAAAAGAGCCATGGCAAAGATTTTGAGAAAAGAGTTCGAGTATTGGTTTATTATATGTATTGGAATTGTGATATAGGTCGCAAAGAGTAGGATATGATAAAAATTCAACCTGATAAATATACGGATCCTGACAAATCAGTTATGTATGCTGCAACTTTAATGTTGAAATCATTAAAGGCGGGTAGATATGTCTCTTTTGATAAATTACTTTCCGTTGTAAAAAAAGCAACGGATTGCGACTATGTTTTATTTATGCCGGCAATAAATTTGCTTTATTTATTGGGTTTAGTTGAGTATCACCAAACAAATGATTCCTTTGAATATATAGGAAAATAAAATGCGATTAATGAAGCTTTACTCAAATAAAGAGAATATTTTTAAAACCTTAATGTTCAATAACGGTGTCAATGCAGTTGTTGGAACAGTTATGAGTAAACAGAAATATTTAGATGATGGAAAAAAGCATTCCCATAATCTAGGTAAATCTACATTAGCCCAAATTATTGATTTTTGTTTGATTTGTGAGCATAAAAAACATGTTTTATTATCCGTAGATAAGCTTAATGACTTTGAGTTTTACCTTGAAATATACTTAAATGATTCAAAAACGGAAGAAATCCCCCAGTATTTAACAATTTGTAGAACTGTGCGTAATCCTTCAAAAATAAGTTTTAAGAAGCATACTTCCCCCAATCAAGATTTTCAGGGATTAATGCCGGATGAGTGGTCAGCTTATCAACTAAGTTTTAGGGAGGCTCGTAGCTATTTAGAAGGTCTGTTAGGATTTAAATTTCTAAGAGGATATTCTTACCGTAAATTTTTTGCTTACTTGCTTCGTACGCAGTCTGATTTTACAGATGTATTCAAATTAAGCCGTAATAGCCGTTCAAAAGATAAGGATTGGAAACCTTTTCTATCTCGTTTGTTGGGATTTGATGATGAGCTATTGAGCCGTTTGTATAATAAAGAAGATGAAATCAAGGCGTTAGATGAAGAAATTAAATTAAGAAAAAGAATTAATCGGGTAGATCATAAAGGATTTTCTGAAATCGAGGCACAAATTGCATTTATTAAAACACAAATTTCTAATGCTGAAATTGCATTGTCAAAACTTGACTTCGGAAGCGAAGATAAAGAAAGTATCCGAAAATTGGTCGATAATATTGATGATAATATTGTTTCATTAAATGCTCAGTTGTACCAACTAGAAGGGCGAAAGCAACGCCTTGAAAGCTCCTTAGAGCCAACAAAGATTCTTTTTGATACAACAGAGGCTATCTCTCTTTTTAAGGAAGCAGGCGTGCTTTTTTCTGATCAGTTGAAAAAAGATTTTGACCAACTAATTAGGTTTAATCAGGCTATTAATCAAGAGAGAAATGAATACTTATCTAATGATTTGAGAAAAACAGATTCTAGAATAGAAAGTATTCAATCCCGCTTGATAGAACTAAATCAAGAAAGAAGTGAAAAATTATCATTTCTTAATGAAAAGGAAATTTTTGAAAAATATAAACAAACATCTGCGTTCTTAGATAAAAATAGAGCTGAGCTCATTCTTTTAGAACAGCAAAAAAGCGTTATTGAAGATCTCTTTAATGCAAATGCTACTTTAGCTGAAGAAAAGCAGAAACGCAGTGATTTGGTTCAATCTATTGAACAAGACTTAACCTGTAAAGTGCGAAATGATTCAAATAGTCAGTTTATTAAAATTCGGGATTATTTTGTTTCAATTATTATGGCAGTCGTTGGAGAGCAGGCAATTATTAAGGTCGAGCAAAATACAAAAGGATATATTGATTTTGATGCTTATTTCGAGAATCAGGGCGTAAAAAATCATAAAGATAAAGGAACATCATTTAAAAAGTTACTATGTATTGCATTTGATATGGCAATCGCTCGTTATTATGCTGAGCAAGGTTATCATTCTTTTATTTATCATGATGGAATCTTAGAATCGCTTGATAATAATCCTAAAAGGAATTTATTAAATATTATTCGTGAATATTCACAATTTGGTATTCAGCACTTTATTACATTATTGTCAGATGAGGTTGTTACATTATCAGATAATGGTGTTAAACCTGATGAAATTATTCTTGAATTAAATGATGCAGAGGATAATACAGGAAGATTATTCCAAATGAATACTTGGTAACAGATAGCCTACGCAACACGTAGGCTTTTTTACAAGGAAAACCCATAAAAAGCTCACCGCACTTTTTGCCTTACTGCCATTCTAAAAAATTAGGCAAATATTATGCCTTTGGATCGTGTGAAATTGTCGGACTTTCTGATAATTGCGTGATGTTCAGTTTAATCGTATTCGTGTGGAAAACTACGCTTTTTACGATTCCTATTTTATTTTTTCACCTTTTTCACTTCCACTTCTTCATCTTCCACTTTCATTTCACATTCAATTTGACTGGTAAAGCCGCTATCTGAAAGATTGTGTGTCACTTTGGTAATAAGCCAAGTTGTGGCGTCAATTTCTGCCTTGAACCCTGCAAGCTCAACGATAGTTTCCGGCATCAACATGGGGTCACCAAAAGCAAGCGTTAGATTAAATGTGGCAACGCCTCGTTTTAACTTATCAAAAGCGGATTTAGCGGCAATAATTGCCGTTTTTTCGGTCGCGTAGGTGTGGCGTAATGTCTTTATTTGTGTGCTGTCGCTTGTGATGGGTTCTTGTTGCACAACTACATTGTATTTTCGTTTGCTTAGCCGTCTGCCTTTTACTGTACCATTTTTCAACGTTCGACCTTTTGTCATACGTTGTTTTTTCACAATAGATGTGTTGGTATCTACCGTTATTTCGCCGCGTTTGCCGCTATCAGGGTCGTGCCAATAGGCTCGGACGGATTTATAGTTTTCGCTTTCGGCAATCGAAAAGTTGTAATTGTCTCCTTGTTTTTTTGTAATTTGATAAGCCGGTAAAGGCTTACCACTTACACTTTGCCCTGCACCTAAATTCATAAATAGCAAGACGCCATTTTTCACGGTCGCCATAGCGTCATATTGCTCGGCAAGGCGAGTTAATAGGTTGATGTCGCTTTCGTTGGTTTGGTCTATATGTTCTATCAGCGCATTGTGTAATCCTGCAGCAACAAAGCAATTTAAACCGTGTGACTTGGCGATTTGCTGTACTAGGTCGCCTAGGTGAATTTGGTGGAATGAGCGTTCTTTTTGCTCGAATAGACTGCTTTTTAGATCTGCGCTTCTTGCTCGAATTGCTAATCTATCCGGTGCGCCGCTAAACTGGATTTCGTCTACGATGTAACTTCCTTTTCCGACTAATTGTTCTCCTTTCCAACCTAGTGCAAGATTAATCGTGACGTTGCGCGATGGCAAAGCTAGTTTGCCGTCATGGTCGGAGAGTTCAATTTCTAGCATGTCAGCTTCCAGTCCTCGATTGTCGGTAAGTGACAGGCTAATCAGCCGATCAGCAACAACGGTTGTGATGTCTTTCTTTTTTTTATCCTGCGTTACAATTTCTACTGAAAATTGAGGTGTGCGGTGATTGGTATCAAAATCAAACATTAGAATTCCCCCATTATTGCATCAGCAATGGCAATCAACATTGGGTCGTCAGTGCGTTTTAGGTTCATGGTGAAGTCAATCGCACGTGGCGCACCATCACCAAAGAATTCTGTGCGGGTTTCTTGGATGTTTTCGATCACAAAAAAACCGATAATTTCAAAGGTTGCACCATCAATTAGCGGAAAGGCACCGCCACTGTCTGCCATTAATTCCAACGCTTTAATGGAAAATCTTCCGCCCGTGATTTCGGGGATAAGTCGTCCGCCGATTGTCACGGTTTCGCTTTCCTTACCGGTGAATTGTGATTTTGGCATAGCACCCACAATCGCATTAGTTGGATGTCGCCACGTTGATGTGCGGTCTAAGCTTTGGAAAGGCACGGTTTGCCGTGTAAAAACGAACATACCAAGTGCGGCTAAAGCAAAGTTTTGAAACATTATTTTTAATCCTTAACTTCGATTGGCTTTAATACCAATAAAACATCAATAAAAATAATCCAGCCCCAACCATCGATTTTGTTGTACATCAGAAATGTTGCGCACCCTGTGACGGCGACGATTGATAGAAAATAGCAAAATAAGACTAAAATTGATCTCATGATTTATTCCTAAAGAAAAGTGCGGTCAAAAAATCCCGTGATTTCTGACCGCACTTGATGAATTAGCGAAAGAGAAATGCAATGCCGAAAATCACAAGCAACCAAAAAACAACAAGTGAGATTAACAGCCCACGCCATACAATATGCCGTGGCATATTTAATACATAATCAATCATTTTCTGTTTCATTCCGTTCCCTTGCTTTTTCTCGCCATGTCATTAATTCGGCAAATGTCATTTGCTCAAAGGCTTGTGGTTGCCAATGGAAAATCAGTGCAATATCCGCCATGGCATCTTCTACCGTGGCGGCAATCATTATTCGGTCGCTTCCGCTTCCGAATTCTTCCCTAAAAAACCGACAGCCACCGCCGCAAGCTCGGTGAAGTCTGCCACTTCCATTGTGGAAAAGTCTGATTTATGCAACACAGGATTTGTAACGCGAGTGAGTAACACTTGTAATGCATCCACGTCCATTTGCAACACGTCAAACATTTTTAAGCCTTTTAATGCCGGCACGGTGGGTTTGTTGACGGTGATTTCGGTGATTTTGTTTTCGCCACGCACAAGTGGATTGGTTAATGTGATCACTTTGCTGTTTTCGTTTTTCATTTTTTATACCTTTAAAAATGCCACGCTTAAGCGTGGGGGAGTGATTTAATAAAAGCCCCTTGCGGGGCTAGGTGGTGATTAGATGCCAATCGCTGAACGGTGTTCTGCTAAACGGTCAGTGCCGCCGACAATAAAGATTGAGTTGAGCAAATCAATCTCGACCAAATCTTTGCCGTTTTCGATGATTTTGTAATAGGTTAATGGCACGGTGTAGCTTTGTTCGGTGTCATCGCCTGATTTGCTTGTGCCGTTGTCAATTTCACTGAAACGACCACGCATAATCAATTCAATGGCGGTGACTTCTTCTGTGTCGTCTTGTTGGTATGCACCCGCAAAACGTAATGCCGAACCGTCAATTTTGCCGCCAAATTCTTTAATGAGTTCGGTCATGTAACCGCCCATTTTGAATTGCGCTTCCAAGCCTTCCACGCCTAAATTCACTTTCACTGGACCAATCATGCCGCCTGCACGGTATTCTTCCAGTTTCATTGCCAATTTAGGTTGGGTGATTTCGGTGACTTGACCACGGTAAGAATTACCGTCTGCCAAGAAGTTCATGAGTTTTAATTTACGTGGTAAAGCCATTTGTTATGCTCCTACTTTGGCAATCTCTGCGGCGAATTCCACAAGGTATTCATCGCTGATGTATTGGTTAAAGCCTAATTGTTCTAATGGCGGAACAGGGCAGTAATCATAAGACACAAGCAATTTTGCATCTTTTAATGTGGCGGCAGTGTTCAGTGATGAATTGATAAATGCTTTACCGCCGATTAAGTAACCTTTCGCCACATATTCGCGCCATTTCGCGTTGATCGCTTCCACGATTTCTTTCACCAACATTACGCTGATGTTTTTATCTACAGCCCAATCAAAAGATTGTGCGATGGTGTCTTTCAACACTTGTGCGGTGCGGGTGTAGTTTTCGTAGATGAATAATTTGTCTGCTGAACAGGTGCGTAAGCCCCATAATTTGAAGCCATTGTGATTGACGCAACAGGTGATGCCTTGTTCGTTTAGATAGTTGACATCGGTTGCACTGTCATTAATGTCGAATGACAGTGGCTTAGTGACACCGGTCACGCCAGTTAAGCCTTTGTTCGAAATGGAGGTGTGCCAGCCGTATTCTTTATCTTGATATGCACGCATTGCTGCCGCACGAACCACGGCATAATCGATTTCAGTTTGCTCGGTGTTTGGGTTAAACGACAAGAAGTCCCCAAAAATCAGCATTAATTCGCGTTGTGAGAAATTGCGGCGATAAGTGACCGCTTCTTCTTTGGTTTTTGCTGAACCGCACGATGCATACACAAAGCCATTCAATTTTTTCGCCACGCTTAAAAGCTCGGTGGTGACATCTTGGCTGTCATACTTCGGCGCGCAGAAAATACGCGGTTTCACGCCACAAACGGCAGCAGAGACTAAGAACGCTTTTAAACCAGTGTAATTGCCTTCGCTGTCCACTGTGCCGATGACGTTTGCTTTCATTGTGCTTTCGTCATCGCTTTCTTCCACACGAATGACCACAACTTTACAATTTACAATATCCGCAATGCCATCCAATGCACGGGATAATGTGCCTTGTTTACCGGCTTTCGCTTGGACTTCTGCGGTGATACCGGTTAAAAGAGTGGGTTTATTGAGTGGGAAAACAGTTGCATCTGCATCAGGTGCGGTTGCCACTAAACCGATCACAGCAGTGGATGATGTGGTGAGTGTTCGCAAGGCTTCGGCAATTTCCGTTACCTTGACCCCATGGAGATATTCATCAGACATATTTTAGCCCTATGGTTTCTATTGGTTAAATAATGTCTTTATTGTGATCGAGAGAATGGAGCGGTGCGAGCGGTTGGATGTGTGAAAGGCGAGGCAACAAAATGCGGTCAATTTTGACCGCACTTTTAGTTATTGTGTTGATTGTGTGGAAAATTGTTCATCGTGCTGTTTGCCGCTGATTTCACTTTCATACGCTGTACGACAGTGATTGCTATCGCAGAACAAGCCATTGATGACTCGATAAAGCACACGCCAACGCTTTTTCGGTTGTGGTGTTAACATTGCCCCACGGTATGTTCGGCTTGATAAGGTTTCATCTGCCGCACCACCGGTGAGTGCATTAAAGAGTTGGTCAATCGCAATAACAATATGATAACCATATCTTTTTAGTTTAAGTTTAATGTCCATGCGTCAATTTCCTGTTCAATAGCGGTTAAATCATCAGGCGTTTTTAAAGTTAATAGGCGATCTTCAAATGCTTGTCTTTGCCCGATAATGACACCAATTGTTATGGCAAATTGAGCAGACTTTTCAATCACTTTTTCAACTAATAATTCAAATGGGACACCACGCACTTTAGCAATTTGTTTTAGCATTGGTGTATCGGCGCTATGATCGGTTTGCCATGCTAAGGCTTCTTTCTCTTGGCGATAGAAACTGTCGATTTCGGTTTGTGGATAGCCGACTAATAAGCCTGATTTCAATGTGTCAGCTTTGTTGGCAAGCATGATAAGTAATGATGCTTTACGTTGGGCAAAAAATTCGGCAGCTTTTGTTTCATCCTTCACCCATGTCGTGCCATTCCACTTACAGGGTTCAGTAAGCGGTGCAAGTGCGGTTAAATTGTCTGGCAATTCGCCCAACGTGATGTGCTCCACTTTCTCTCCAGTCTCCGTGTTGTAATAAGAACCACGATGGTCGGCTTGATATTGCCAACTGTTATCTGCTCGTACAATCACAAAGCCTTGTTTGGGTTGTGGTGGGGCATCTAAATAGCTTCCCGCCGAAAGACTTCCTCCTTCGCTAACAAATTCAGTTGTACTGTGGCTGTAAATTCCCTGATAATCCGTGGAATAGACGGTGATTTCGCCACTGGTTTCGGCAAAGCCTTCAGCATTAAATTTTACTGCCATAAATTCTCCTTACTCAGCCAAGCAGATATAGTTAAAAGTGATATTGCGCGGGCGAATCATCCCAACATAAGGCACCTGGTTATCTATAGCAAAAGAGCCTGGCTTCGCGAACCAGTTGGCCGCCCGATTGTCAGCAACTGCCGTTGTCATCTTTATACTATTAGTTAAACTGGAATCCGTTTTATCCCAACCGAGGTTTTCGGCTGTATTGCCAGACGGAGATACCACGTTGTTGACCTGGTAGTGCGCTTCTTGGACTAACAATGAGCCATATTGCCAACTTAATAAATCCCGTCCAGCGTCAACGCCACGGCCATTATCCCAACCACGGATAAATTCACCGCGCATATCCGGCAATTGCCCTGACGGATATTTCTGTGCCAATTTTGGATAACGACGAGTATCAAATTGCTGTCCGTTCATAGCCAAGCAACCTGTTGGGACGGTAGAGAGCGGATAAGGAATAGGGATACCAATAAATAAATCATGTAAGGCATTAAAATCAGTGGCGTTGGCTTTTTTCCCGATTTCAGCAAGCAACGTCGCTTTTAAGTTTGCATCGCCTGCTAACGCACGGGCTAATTCTTCCAACGTGTCCAATGCTGCAGGCGCAGAACCTACCAATGCGGCAATTGCGGTTTTTACAAATTCGGTTGTGGCAATTTGTGTGTTGTTCGTGCCTAATGCAGCTGTTGGCGCGGTTGGCACGCCAGTGAACGCTGGGCTGGCTTTAGGGGCGTAGCCTGTGCGGTTTTGGTTGATGGTGTCTACTTGGTCTTTTAAATATTTGGTTCGATTGGCGAGCTGTTTTGCTTGAATGTTAATTACGCCAAGCTCTCCGCCTAGCACCTTATCTTGTTTTTCAATGAGATAAATATCCTCTTCCCATTGTTGTTGCTCAGTAATTTTTCCCATTTATACTTCTCCAAAAGTAAAGTTTCCATCGAAATTGATCTCGCCATTCCACCGATGGCCTGCCCGTGTAAAATTGAATGCAACCAAATGACAGCGTGCAGGGGCATTTTCATTTAAAATTCGCCGCACTTGTTTTGATTCTTCAATAGTAATGGGCTGATGTAGCACAATTTTGTATTCTGCCCAGTGCATTTCTTCATGTTCGAAGGTTTCTAGACCATCAAAATTCAGTTCGCCATTCCATGTTTTAAGAGACTGGTTTTCGATAATATCTACCTCACCATAACCCACGGATTTCATCACACGGCGAATCGCCGAAATTGTGCCCTTGTGTTTGTGAACATGAATGCTATTTAAAATGGCTTGTCGTTTGCTTTCTTCGCTCCATTCGTCATCCCATTCATCAATTGAAAGAGACCAGGCAAGCCATGGCAAGAGGTCTATAGGGCAATGCTTTGCGCTCCATAAGAGGTGAATCGGAACAGGTATTTCTGAAATTGCTGAAAACGTATTTGATAATTGTTTTTCTAACTTAGTTGAGCCCGTAGGCAGTAGATAGCTATTCATCTCGACCACCTACGTTAATTTGAATTTGTGTGCAATATGCCGCTTGGTTTGGCTGTACGATTAAATCTGCAAGCGGTTGAGCCAATTGCACGTTCTGTACGCCTTCTTGATGTAGAGCAGCGAAAATACCTGAACGAGTTATATCAATGCCAAGTGCGTGTTGTTTTTTCACATAATGGGTAATGGCTTGATTGATATTTGTCATCACCGCACTTTCTAGCACAGAGGGGTAAAGCGTGAGTGTTGCGTGGATTTCATAAGGTAAAATCACTGCACTTTCGACTAGTACGGTGTCCGTTAGTGGCCGAATATGTTCGGCATTTAGTTGCTTTTCTACGGCGGAAATAAGTTCACTATTTGCAGTACCTTGCCCTTCGGTGGATAAAATTACCACTTTAACCGTGCCGGCCGTTGGGCTTGTAACATCAACATCTTTTACTTTTGCCGAAGTAGAAAGTGCATGAAACTCATAGCTTGCACGGCTTCCTGCTGTGGTTAAACCTTCTAGCGACATTTGTATGCGTATACGGTAACGGTCATCGTCTTCATATTGTGCCGAGATGGGCGGCCGCGTGGTTAAGTCTTCGGCATGAATTAACAATCGAGCCACTCCAAATAAGGCTCCTAATTGGTCTAAATCCGCCCCTGTAGCATAGGCAAGCATGACGGCTTTGGCGGATTCGTTAATACGAGAACGCAGCAATAATTCTAAATATGCATTTTCTTCCAGTAATTTAACAACCGGTTCACTTTCTAACTGCAACCGAATCTGCCAATGCTGTCGTGCATCGTCATTTTCTTGTAGCGATAGAAATTTTTCTTTACGTTGTCCAAGTAAGGTTTCATAGTTCAGCTCTTGTACAACTTTGGGGGCGGGGAGGTTTTTTAGATCAATGATTTCACTCATGCTTTACCGCCTAACCACACATCATCATAGTTAATGATGTTATTTTGATCTTTTGTTCTGCATACAATGGTGCAATTAATCCCATTCGATGTGATTTGGGGCTTAAATTGACTAATGATGATTCGAGGTTCCCACTTGTTTAATGCCATCACTGCGCTTGCTGCGAGTTGTAATAATAAGATTGGGTTCATTGGTCGGTCGATAAGTTCAGGGATACGGCTACCATAATCTCGGCGTTGTAAACGTGAGCCGATTGGTGTCAACAAAATATCCGCAATCGACTGTTTGATGTGTTCTGTTTCGCTTGTGATTTTTCCGCCTGTAAATCGATTCATTATACAGTTGCCTTACTTGTTCGTGCTTTTTCACCTTGTGCAACGTGGACGTGATTTTGTAAGCTAATTTTGCCACCTTTGATGTCGCCACTTGCTGAGACGTTGCTTTGCGTACTAATTTCGCCTTTGCTCTTTGTTGTTCCGGTTGTAGATAAATTCCCATCAATATTCACATTGCCTTTAATGTTGACAGTGAGGCATTCAATATGGATTTGATTATCGGCTTTAATGTTGGCGGTTTTTATTCCTGTCACAACCAAATCGCCGTTTGCTTGGTTGTAGGTGATTTTGGCGCCGTCTGCAAATTCGATCACGTGTTCATCGGCTGAATGGCTTGGACTGTTTTGAGTGTAAAGCCCTGTGATGATGCACGCTGTTGTCAGTTCACCACTTGCCGCCAAGATGATGCATTGTTCGCCTTGTGTTGGCGGTGACCATGTTTTTGTCGTGCCGGCTCGCAAGGTGATGAAGGGGATGAAATCCGTCAATATTTCACCGCACTTTACCCGTGCTTTTGCTTGTGCATAATCGACTTCGGCAATTAAGCCAAAGCGGATGATGCTTTCAATTCTGCGGTTGTTATCGGCTGACATGGGCGGATTTCTACTTGTAATAATTGCCCCTATTTTTGGTGAGTTTGTTTGATTTTGCGAGTGTGGGGGAGTGTGAAAGACTGGGTAACAAAAAAGCAAGTCTGGCGATGGCGACTTGCTTATTCTGTTCGGTCAATGATTGGATTGGGAGTATCCCATTCGCGTGGGAATGGTTCGTGTTGTGGGGAAAAAGCGATAATCACAATATGTTCATCTGATATTTTTTGATAATGAATTACAGGTCCTGATGTTTCACCGTCCAAATTCATTTTTAGCCCACTCATAGGGGAATAGCTAGAACCTTCATTGTAAGGGCCACAGTGATAATGCCATATTTCGTTTTGTTGATAAACCTCTGTATTTGGAATGTCATTGAGATTATCATCAATCCAAGAGGGTTTATTTTTACCTCTTAATCGTTTTCCTTGTTCAATGGATTGCATAAAATCAAAGATGAGCTTCTTTTCTTCATCAGACATGGCTTGAATGTCTTTAAAAAAGGGCGTGTTTAAACGCCCTTCTTTGAATTGTTTCGATAACTCAATCTTCATTTGTATCCTACATCATCATTGCTTTTTTGAAATCATCAAAAGAATCTGATGATTTGTAGGTGTATCCAGCATCTTCAGGTGTTCGATAAACGCGTGATAAAACCACTTTATCTGATTCTTTTTTGTATTTTTCTGATTTCACAATATTACAAAACATATGCATTTTATTACTTAAATTATTTAATTCTGAAACAAGTGTAGGATGGTTCAAATCAAATTGATTCATTTCTGAAATAATATTTGTAATTAGATGATCATACTCATTCGTTTTTTCTTCTAGAGATTGGATATCATTTGTAGAAATCACATTAAAAGCTTGCGGAGCTAGCGAAATAGCAAAGTCCGTCAATGCTGAAGTAACTTGCACAAGATTTATTGCATTACTTGCAAATTCATAAAATGCTTGCTTCTCTTGAGGGCTTAATCTTAGTTTCTGAACGCTAACAATCTGCACTGTTTCTACTGATTTTACTTGAATGTTTAATGCAGCAGGGACCACAAGACATGCAGAAATCGCCGCTGTTTTTAATTGCTTAAAAATAGGTTCTAAGCCTTCAAAAATAGGGTTTAATGATAGATTCGTCATAAGTCACCAAAGAATAAAATTCTGCGAAGTTTACAACTTTTCGCTGAAATATAAAACTATTTTCTGTCATGTGCAACAAAAGGGCTTTCACCCTTTTGTTTTTATCCCCGATCAGTCATTCGACTTCGCATTCTTGCTTGTTGTTGTCGGTTTATGCGTTCAATTTCTGCGGCGACAAGTTGAGCGATTTGTCGCTCATTTTGCCCTGCTTGTGCATTAATGGTGATATTGACCGCCATTGGTTGCATGGTTTGGCTGATGCTTGGCCGTGCCGAAATTGACGGGCGGTTATCCACCTGAATTGGTGCGGCTGTGGCAAGTCCGATACCTAAACCGCCCGCAATTAAGGCTTGTTTGCCGTAATTTAAGGCGTTCAGCGTTGCTACGCCTAGACGGTTTGTGGCTTCTTTGGTCATGACATATTCACCACCGTGGACAATCCCCATCGGCTGATACTTACCGCCGTTGCCGGTATAACCGCCTGTGGCATATTCAGGTATGTTTGCCATGGCTGACATAGTTTGGCCGAGTACGCCATTTCCAAAAGCGGCTTTCATAGTTTCGTCTCTTAAGGCTTTGGCTTTTTGATTTTGCTCGTTGATTTTAGGTAGATTATCAATCAACCACTTCACGCCATCAATTAGCAGTTGTAATGGTGTTAACGCTAAATCAATACCGAAGGCTACCCATTCGCCAAATTTTTTGCCTGCACTGGCTGCAGCATCTAAATCTTCCTTGGTACTTTGTACTGGGGATAAGAAATCAGTAAACCATTTCACTGCTTTTTCAATCCATCCAACGACCACACCAAATGCGGTGCCTAGTGGTTGGAATTTTTCAAGGACAGGGGCGAGACCTGATTTTAATCCCTCCCAAAAACCACCAAAGAAGGCTTTGACTTTATCCCAGTATTTGTAAATCAGCAATGCAGTTGCCATAAAAGCGATGCCTGTCATGGAAAGAAGCATTGGCAATAGTTTAAGTGGCGAAAGTAGCCACCTTGCAATCGTTCCGCCTACACCGCTAATTTTCCCTGCGAATTTTGGTAAAAGGATGTTGAGTTTGCTTACCCCAAGAAATAGGCGAGCAATAGGATAAAGCACGAAACTTAGTGCGAAAGCAAATGCGCCAAACACTGTGAGCGATCCGCCGATTGCGCCTGCAACTAATAACATATTTTTAGCAAGTTTTGGATGTGCCTGAATCCATTTATTACCCTTATCAATCAGTCCGCCAATCTTTTTCATTAATGAATCCAGTGTCGGCGCAAGCGTGCCCCCAATGGTTGAATTCAGGTTAAAAATTTGATTTTTAAAAATACCCCATGTCGATGAAAGAGCTTTCATCCGAGTTTGAAATTCACGGTTCATTGAGCCTTTTGCTAATTCGTCATTGGCTAAGGCAATTTGACGTTTCCATTCATCGGTGTTCTTCACCAGTTTTATAATTTCATCGCCATAGTTTCCACCTACAATATCGGTCAAGACGGAAGATCGTAAATGCTCCGGAATAGTTTTTATGCGCTCTATGATGGTCATCAGTGTGCCTTGAGCATCTTTTACCATACCTTTTTGAATTTTGCTTGAATCTAGCCCTAATGCCTTTAATCCTCTTTTTACCGGCTTCATGGTTGTCGCTCGAGAAAGTCGGCTAAATGTGGAGCTGACCGCATTTGCTGCTGAACTTTCATCGGAACCAAACGTCATAAGAGTAGAACCAAGTGCGGCAACATTTTTATCGGTAATTTTTGCTACCGCACTAATGCCGCCTAGGCGATTCATAAAACCAATAATGGCATCACCTTTCGAAATAGCATTGTCATCAAGATAGTTAATCGAATCAGCCAATTCTTTTGAGTCTTGGATAGATAAATTCCAGTTTTTACTCACCTTACCAAAGTTTTCAGTAAGTTCATCAGGATTTGCCGCATCGAAGGCCGTTGCCATTTGTGTATTTAATCGCACGAACTCTTCTAGCTGTTCTTTTGGTACATCCATCCGAGCTGCTGATTCAATCATATTTGCGATTTCGACGGTAGTTAGTGGCAATTCCGTGGATAGGGCTTGAATTTTATTTTTCCATTCGTCAAATTCAGGCGTGAATTTTCCGGTATTATCTTTTAATCCTTGTACTTGTCTTGCCACTCCCACCATGGCATCTTCGAAGTTCATAAAATCACTTACGGATTTTGCAAGAGGCGCTGTGATGGTTGCACCTGCCGCTGATGCTTGCGCCCCAACCATTTGCGCTTTTCCACTGATGTCTTTTAATGTTTCGACTTGCCCTCGATAACGATTGTAAGCAGCTTGTTTAGCATTAAGTTTAGTCAATGCCGCTTCTTGCTGTCTAATCTGTTGATTTGCGCCTTTTAATTTGCTTTTGAGTGCGTCTTGTCGCTGGGCGAGTGTTTTTGCTGACAACCCTGAGGCGTTTAATTCTTGGCGTGCTTGGCGCAATTTGAGTGCAGCTTGCGCTTGTTCATCTTTGAGTTTTTTTACTGCTTGTTGGGCATTCAAGACCTTAGCACGAAATTCATTTGTTGGATTTTTAGCCGCAGCAAGCTGTTGCGCATAATGTTTAGATTTTTGTTGAGCTTGCGCGAGTTCTTGATTTACCGCACTCAATCTATTTTTTAAAGGGTTGAGTGTTGTTGCATATTTTTTGATAGCCGATTCTGTTTCTTTATCTTGTTTTGTTAATTGTGCGCGAATAGCCTTGTTTTCTTTTAGCTTTTGAGAAAGCGCAGACACTTGCTTATTTGCATTGCGCAAGGGGGCTGAAATTTTATCAATGGCATTTAATAAAACAGTGAGTTGTAAATTATTCATTCTTAATTACTCGCTTTTATTGACAAGGTTCTTTTCTTGGCTTAATAATTAACCAAACAAAAGGAGGGAATATGATCGCAATACTTTCTTTATTTATTCTCGCAGTGGGCTTATTGGGTCTCGCTGTTGGTTTTGGTTTTATTGCATTGCCTTGGGTTGTTTCCGGCATTATTGCCGCTCCTCTGTTATTTCTTTATATGTTGATGCTTGGCTCCGTGCTTTGGCTTGTCGAAATCAACTTCTTCCTTGGCATGGCTGCACTCGTAGTCTATTGCTATTGGGCGCACATTATTCGCAAGCACATCAAATCAAAATCTAAAGACTTAGTTGCTCAATAATTAAGTTTTCAATCAATTCCACATCACTTTCCGAAAAGCCTAGCAATTCACGCTGGGCATATTGCACCTTGATACCTTTGTTTTTATTCACCGTGCCTTGTAAGCCGTATTGATGCACGTTTGCAATTGTGGCGCTTGACCCATTAAACCCAACCGACACTTCATTGGCATTACTCTGAATTTTGAAATATCTTGCCGTTCTCAACTTCGCAAACATGGCTTTTTGTTTAATTCTCCCTTTCTTTTTGCCAAATTCTTTTCTTGGTTTTCTCGGCTCAAATGCTGTTCCGTCTGGGTTTTCTTGACGTGCGATGCGTGCCTGTTGATTTTTTCGTAAAGCTTGCCCAATGTTGCGTGCTAACTGGCGGCGGGATTGCGGTGAGAGATTATTAATAAGTGCGGTCAGTTTTGCTTGGATTTCTTCCACACTAGCCATTATTCCCACCTTTAAAAATTAGATTATTTTCTTCAATTTCGCCTAGATACACTTTCACTTTTCCTAACTGTTCCCATTCCGGTGCGGTTGGTTCTGTGGCGTAAGTCATCTGCACGTTTTCGCCCACTTGTTTTGCCACAACTCGTTCGGTAAGTTGGATTTCAATAGACACATCCGCCGTGTTGTTATTGTTGTAATCCATTTGGAATTTAAAGGCGTTCTCACGGCGTTGCGGATTTTCGAATAGTTCAGGTTGGTTTTTTCGTAAGTACGCATTAATCGGCACGATTAGGCTTGCAATATCAAAGGCAAAATCGGTGATGATGATGTTTAGCGTGTAACGATACTCAAAACTCAGTGATGTGCGGCCTGTCGCAACAACTTGACCGCCGTCAACATAAAGCTGTAAGCGGTCAGGATTTTTAACAAAGTCTTGGTGACTTTGCTCAAGGATTTTGCGCAGTTGGTTTGGCTTTTTCATTTTCTGAAATTCCGTTGTTGCATTTCATATTTTTGCTGACAATCCACGCAACGGGTTACGCCTTGAATTAATTGGCGGCGTTTTTCAGGGATTGGAGTGTCACAATCTTCACAATAAAGGCGACTTACTGCTTTAAAAGTGCAGTGTTTTTGTAACGCAATATCACGTGTCATTTGTTCGAGTTCTTGCGCACGGTCAAATTGATCTGTCATTGTTTTTCCTGCTGATTAAATTCATCAATGCATTTTTTTAATGCTTGATTTTCAACAATGCATACACTTAGCTTTTGTTGGCTTTGTAGATAGGCGTTCGCCAAATCGCCGTTTGTTTTAATTGTGACGGTGAAAGGCGCACATTCAGCGACTTGCGGACATAGAATTGGCTGTTTAATGATTTTTGGTGTGGTTGAACACGCCGCTAACATCATCAGGGATAAAAGTGTCAGCCCAATCTTGGTGTTTTTTAAGTGCATTTTTTAAATCCTGTGTTTGCTTGGTTTGAGAGATTTTTAATTGATTAACGGCTTCCGTGAGTGCTTTTTGTTGCTCATTGAATTTATCTACGCTTTCATTTAAGGCAACGTAAGATGCTTCCCATTGTTGTTTTAATTGTTCTTCTTTTACTGCTTCAGCTCGCCAGTGGTTGGCTTGCCACCCTTGAAACAGAATAATTGCCACAAGCATGAGCGGGCCAACCAATAAAATGTATTTTTCTTTTTTTGTTAAGAATCCAAACACAATGCTTTCTCCTTTTGTCGTCTTTCAATTAAACCTTTCAGTGGGATGCCGTTTGCATAAATCCATCGTTCAAATTGACTGCACATGGCTTTGCTGTATCCTTTCCGTGCCATTTTAAAAAGCGTGCTGTTTTTTAGGCGACCACATCCAACGTTGAATGTAATGGCTGATAAGGCATCAAATCCCCCTTGTGGCATGGCTTGACCGTTGGCATAGGTATTCACGCACTTTTCGGCTTGCTTAATGCCTTTCGTGTATAATTCGGCAACTTCTTGCAAGGTGTAAATTTTATTTCGGTCAATTTTTTCAACGGCATCCGTTGTGCCAATGCCGACTGTTAAAACATCAGCGGGACATTGATAAGGCTTTTGCATGCAACCTTCTGCATTACCAATCAGCAGCAAGCCCTTTTCTGATGTTCTAATTTCATTTCCATGTGTGGCAATCATAAGCCCAACAACAGCCGTGACGGCGCAGACGTATTTTGCTGATCGTTTAATCATGGTGATGGCTCCGTTGTTCAAGTTCTTTTTCTTTTAATTCAAAATCTTTTTTCTTGTAATACCAATTCACCAGAAATGTGGCGACACCGATCACAATACCGGTGATTGAGGCGACGTCCGCCCAATTTACATTTGAAAACATATCCGCAATGCGTCCAATAAAAAAGGCTAAAATTCCTGATGTGTAAGACGCTTTCGTTGGCGTGTCGTGCATATCAGCTCCAAAGTTGAATAGTGTCTTGGGCCACGCTGATTTTTTCGGTGTCAGGTTCCGGCAAGATCACTTCTGTACCAATAGGAATAATGGCTTTATCCATTAAGTGCGGATTCAGTTCGCAGGCGATTTCAAGCAAACCTTCGCTATGCCCGAAATAGCGATACAGGATTGCATCTAAGTTGTCGTTTTGTTGAGCGTAAACTTCCATTAGATTAGCTCCGCATCGACTCTCGGGCGTTTGAGTATGTCACTAATGGCAAAGCGGGCATCACGGCGCAATTGGTCAATGCTATCTTTGAGCAGTTCTGCCTTTTTCTCGCCGTCATTGGTGGTGTCGTAGCTTGTGTAGCGTTCATAAAGGTTTGCCAATGCCAAGCAGGTGACGGCACGGCGGTAGCGATAGACCAACACGCTTTCGTTGTTGATTTTTTGGCAAGGAATGTCGGCAAAGGCTTCGGATGTGCTGCGCTGTTTGAATTCCTCCAATTCGTCATTGACCGCGGCGATAGCTTCAATTAAGGCTTCTTTTAAGCGAGCCGTTGTGACTGTGCCGTCCAAACGTGCCTGATTGCGAAAATCAGAGATTTTAAGCGACGGGAAAAAAAGGTCGTTCAGTACAAGGCCTTCTCCTTGCCCATAGTCTTCAACTTGTTTTTGTACCGCCCCCATTTCGTAATCTGGGGCGAGTTTGATAGAGATAGATCCGTCTGACATAAAAAACACCTATAAAAAAAGCGGGGTGAGGATTAATGATGTGCGGTTAAAAATTCTAGGAATTTCGACCGCACTTTTAATCCGCCCCGCGGCTGCGTGATTTGCTCAGTTTCAAAACCGCTTATTCATCGGATTTGTTTAATTGTTTACGTAGTTTTTTAATATCGCCTTTCACACCGATGGACTGATTTAAGCCCAAGGCGCGTTCTAAATATGCCAGTGCCTGTTCCGGGTTTTTGTCGGTTAAAAGCAAGCCTAATTCACGCAATAATCGGGCTCGGCTTTCATCCGGCATATCACAATCGGCAGTGATGCGTTGCACTTGTTCCAAATAAGCCACTTCGAAAGGTTGATTTGCCGCTGCCGCCGCTTTGGCTTGGTCGGCAAATTCTTCTGTCAACATAGTGCCAAGAGTTCGGGTAAATGGCTCGGGCAAGCGTAAATCATGAAAGACGGCATAATCGGCAATTTGTAACGCAAGGTGATATTCGCCACAGTCAATCGCCCACACGCACCATGTCATCAGGACATTGTCTTGTTTGCCGGTGCCGGCAGATAATGCACCTTCAATCCATGGCAGGTAATCCACCAAAATTTGTTTTTTATATGCCGCTTTGCGTTCCGTCGATTGGATTTGTTTTAAATCTTTGCGGTGACGCGCAAGCAAACGGCACATTTTTTCATATTCGGTGAATTCGCTTAGATCTTCGGTTTTCGCTGCATGAGCCACGGCAGCGGAAATGGTGCGAAGATGGATTTGTGCGGGTGAGAGACGTTCAGCCATTATTCTTTATCTTCGAAAGTGATGTTTTCGATTAATGCCGCGCAACCGTATTCTTCGACTTTGTAGTCGATGTTTTGCGACAAGTAATCTTCTACGCGGTTGCGTTTCGGATTGTTCTTAATGAAACGGCGCATTGAGCCTTCCTGAATGTAGATGGATAAATTATCCAATCGGGTGATCAGGATTGAATTTTTCGGGAAGAACGGCACGCGAATCGCTTTTAAGCCACCGATTTGTTTTTGTGAGATGATCACTTGGCTTGCAAGGTCATCCGTCGGTTTTAAATCCGTGTTAACGATGTTGAAGTATTTATCGTTTAAGATTTCACGACCGCAGATCACCACTAATTCAGTGTCATCGGCATAAACTTCATCAATTAAGGTGTTGACGGCATCAAGCACTAAGGCATCAATGTTTTCATAGCCGTGGTCTTTGGCTTGACCTTTACCCACTTTGATTTTGTTTTGTGTACTTGCACCGTTCATCACATGAGACGGCATATCTTCACGCATTTGTTGTAACCAACCTTTTTTCACGTCTTGCAGTTTCGGATTTGAAGACAAATCGGAGGTTTCACTGCGACTTGTGCCGTTTAGCCCCATCATAATGAGGTTCAAGGCGATAGTTTTTTGCGTTAAATTCGCCAGTTTTTTCTGGAAGTCAGGGTGTTTTGCCCATTGGTCGAGTTTTGGCCATGGAATATGCGTGTCAAAGTTGACTTGTTCGCATTTATATTTGCGACCGGTCATTTTTGAAATGTCTTTTGTTTCGCGCTCTTTGGTGTTGGTGTCTGTGGTGCTTGCAATCGCAGAAGCCACTTCTAAACCGACTAATTCTGCTTCCATTAATGGATCACGAACCACGTTAATCCATTGCAAGAAGTTTGAACTTAACAATACTTTTTCAATCAGTTTTTGTTCTACGCTTGGTGTAGCCGTTCGCGAATTTTGAGAAACGTGACCGCTAAAAGTGAGAATTTTGATTTTTTAGCAATATCCCATTTTAAGCGGTTAAAAATCATTAAATTTGAGATACAAAAACGCCCTTTAAATCATCATTAAAGGGCGTTTAAATTTTAAGTCTTAAAACTTATAAACCATGTTATCTTCATACTTCCCGGAATAACTTGCTGAAGCCTTAACAACTACGCGCTCGGAGTTGTAGAAAGCCTCCCAATTATCAACCTTGTCTTCGACCATGTACTCAATAAACCGCACAAACTCGCTCTTAGTGGACGAGAAGAAGATATACGGTGGCCGAGTGATGTTGACTAATCGCAAGAAGTCGATTAAATCAAAGTAATGAGCCTGTTTGTAACTCTCTTGTCTGGTGCATAGGTAAGGTGGGTCTAAAACAAATACCGCCTGTTGGTCGGCACTAAAGCGTGGTAGTAACGTGTGAAACGACTCAGAAACCACCTCTATCCCATCCAAATAACCGTCTGCAGATGGATAGTCTGACTGGCGTATGCAGTGCCAAAAATCCTTGGCAAACAACTCCTCAAATGTGCCAACCTGTTGTCCTGAAAACAACAGCCAACTTGTTAGCGTAGCGAGGTCAATATAACCGTCAAACGCTTTGATTGTGTCAATAATCTGTGCCTTGAGCGCTTTGTCGGTGATGCGCTTTTGACGTGGGATATCAACTAACAACGCGGCAATTTGCGCACGCAAGCGGTTAATGTCGTCGATATGTTTAATGCGCTCTGCATACCCATCAAAGTCGTTATAAATTACACGTGCTTTAGGCTTGAGTTGTTTAGCAGCGTGGCTTAGTAAACCGCTCCCGCCAAATGTATCGATAATCGTCCAGTCGTCACCATCCCCGGGGATGTTTTCGTTCAGTACGACTTCAAAGTGTTTTAAAAATTGGCGCTTTTGTCCGACGAACGGTAGCGGTGCTTGTTTATACATAGTACGCTCCGTTTGTTTGTTTGTTTGTTTGTTTGTTTGTTTGTTTGTTTGTTTGTTTGTTTGTCATTATTATACCTTATAAACTAGCAACAAAATGCGGCCAAAATTGACCGCACTTTATTATTAAAGCATATCGTCAATGTAACGGTAATCCACCACGTTGAAATCACTCGCTATACTCAAATCAACCTCGCCACGGTCAATGCGAGCTTTCTCGGTTAACATAGCCTCTTTAGCGTCAGCATAGGTTGACTCATCAATAGCCAGCGTAGGCATATTGCTGTTTCGTTCAAATGGTTTGTCAAGCAATGCTTTTAACCCGTTTTTATTTACATAAACTTTGATGCCCATGAGTTCATAGTCGCGGGTTGTGCCTGCTTTAGCTCTAACGCTTTCAAGGTAATTGTCCGTGAGCCATTTTGCGAGATATTTATAAATGTGTTTATCGCGCTCTTGTTGCTCTTTGCGTTCACGTTCTTCGCGCTCTTGTGCATCATTAATGTCATTTATCTGTTGCTGGTCAAGTACTGCGGTAATTGTATCAGCCTCAAGCCTGTAGATAGGAGCTAGATAAAACTCGCTTACGTTATACTCAGCGTAAACAGATAGAGTTTCTTCAGTTTTAACGAGACTGACTTCGCCGTTTTTTGATTTTATGCAAATTGCATTTTGACACTCAGGCGGTAAGTTAATTACTGCTTTAAGCCAATATTGTTGATATTTTTCTGGTTTTGCTGGCACGACAATTCGTACCGCTTTCACAGACTTATTTTTAAGCTTTTCAATTTCAAACCCTAGTCTAGCGATATCTTTCCCTAGTTGATAAATAAATGGTTGGTCGTCTTTAGTTGGTGTTTTTGCCATGATAAAAATCCTCCTTTCCCTGTTCGTAAATTTTTAATAATTCGATTTCATTTAGCGATGTTACTTCTGTTGTCGCCTCAACCACTGCAACAATCTCTTGTGGTGGTTCGATGATTGCTATAATTTCACACATCTTAGTCACCCGGCACTGGAGTATAATCAAACTGCAAGTTAATTCTCCCATTGCGGATTGGCGTTTTTATTCGTCCGCTATGAGATACAGTTTGCAAATCGTAACCGGCTTGTGACCATGTTGCCTCCTTGGTTAAGTTGTGGCTAATATTAAGCTTGATAACACCGCCTTGGGCATCTACAACTTCAATTTCACCTGTTGTGGATGATAGCGTTAGCACGGCTTTGCCTCTGACTTTCGCCCATAAATCAAAGCGCGCCACATCACTTAAATCGAGCGGCTTTAATGTTTTATCCGGCAGTTTTTCAAACAGTCGAACAGTGCATGCCTCGTCATCACCACGGTAAAGGTTAATCGTTGTTTTATCCATTTTTCACCATCGCTGCAAGTTGGTTTGGGCTAAAACGCCAACCTTCATCACTGTTATAAATTGCGTTAAAGCACCATTCCGAACAGAAATACTTACTCCGTTTTTGTTTAATACCTAAGACCACGCCCAATGCGCCCCACCAGTCATAGGTATGTCCGACAGTTTTTGCAAAATACGCTTTAATTTGTTCCTCGGTTACACCATCAATGGCCAACAAATCCCATTTAGATTGGTCTGACACGTCAATTTGCTTACAGCGCACACCGCCGTCTTGTACAGATGCAGAATAGCAATCAAACACAGTTTCGTTCTCGTAATGATTGCCTTGAGTGAATTCCATTCGCTCGACCGTTAGCTCGCAATGGGAGTATTTACCTTTTGTGAAAAATCTCGTTACTGCATCAGCTACGGCTTTTAATGGCTCTTTCAGAAAGCTGCGTTTATGCTTATAAAAAGCAAGATAAATACGGTTAGCCATTTTTGTATGCCTCCAAAAGTTTATCCATGGTTGAAATAATGTCGTCATAGATTGCTTGCATTTGATCCAGCGTTAAATTCGGCGTTTTAATTTCATACTTACGCATCCGTTGATTCGCGAGTTCCATCTGCAGCTTCTCAAGCCCTTCTGCCTGCACTAAAATCAAGTCCGTTGCAGTTTTATTGTCGATTCCCGCATGGCGCGCAAAATCAGCAATATAACGGCTTACTTCGCCTTGATAGCCAGCGGATTTAAATGCGTTTGCTGCCGCTTGGCGCTCGCGATATTCGGACTCAAAACGCGTCCAATACTTGTAGATTTCTGCTGCCTTCGAGTCGATACCATCAACCAATCGACTTGCTGCATTAGCATAAAGCTCAGCTTGTTTTGTTGTATCAACAACCCATTTTTCGCCATCCCATTTACATGGCAAACTAAGTGGTTCGATTTTGGTTAAGTTTTCAGGGAGCTCTCCAAGTTTTAAATATTCCACCTTTTCACCGGTATCCGTGCGGTAATAAACTCCTCGGTTATCGGCCTGATAACTCCATCCATTTTCAGCTCGCACAACCACAAACCCTTCTTTTTCCGGTGGTGGAGCATCTAAATAGCTACCTGCCGCAAGGCTTCCACCTTCGCTCACATATTCGATGGCGCCGTGGCTGTAAATCCCTTGATAATCCGTGGTATAGACGGTGATTTCACCACTAGTGGTGGCAAAGCCTTCGGCATTAAATTTTACTGCCATAAATCCCCCTTAATCGGCCAAGCAGATATAGTTAAAAGTGATATTTCGTGGCCGCGCCATGCCTACATAAGGTATCTGTGCGTCGGTCGCGTAAGTACCAGGCACGGCGTACCAGTTGGCCGTCGGATTGTCGGCGACGGCTGTCGTCATTTTTATCCGATTACTTAAACCCGAATCAGTTTTATCCCATCCTTGATTTTCGGCTGTGTTGCCTGATGGTGACACAACGTTGTTGACTATATAATTCGCCTCCTGCACTAGCAATGATCCGAATTGCTGGCTTAATAAACCGCGGCCAGCATCAACGCCACGACCATTATCCCAGCCACGAAGAAATTCTCCGCGCAGGTCAGGCAGCTGTCCTGATGGATATTTTTGCGCCAATTTAGGATAACGTTGAGTATCAAATCGCTGTCCATTCATGGCCAGATAACCTGCGGGCACCGAAGATAGCGGATATGGTATAGGAATGCCGACAAACACTTCCCGAAGTGATGTTAATTCGCCAGTAGTGTTTAAAATAATCTGCTTAATCGCAGATGCGAGTTGATTTAATTCATTTTTTTCAGGGGTTATTTTTGCGGCTGAAAGCACACCTAACAATTCAGCCTGCACAATATTGAACCAGTCCGCTCCTGGATAGCTCGGTGCGACGCCATTTCCACCTTCGGTAAACCAACGCGGAGCATCATGTTGATACTGTTGAATCTTAACCGGTGGCATAACCGTAACACCGGACGAATTATCTAATGCGTACATTATTGTTCTTCCTCATAAATAAAAACCAATTCCAAATGCGCATAACAAAGCCGTTTTAAAAAACATTCCACTTTCGAACGCTCAAACATCACTAACTCATTCGTAACGTCCTCTAAACATGTCATATTTCGGACATTGCGACTTGTTGTGTATATAAAGACCTTCCACGCATTCTCTTGTGGATAGAGTGGTTGCATGCAATCACGCAAACAATGATGTGGGTAATGGCTTATGACTCTAATGTGATAGCCATTATGAGCAGCTTGTTCTTCTAGATAGTGCTTGTTAAATGAGCCGACTTCGTTATCCTTGGCAATCAATGCCGCACGGCGTGCTTCAATGGTGTTGATTTCCGTGCATTCTGGCAGTCCATAAAAGGCTTCCCAGTCCTCCAATAAAATAAAAGCATTGCTAAGCATGCGCTCTTTTACGAGTTGATGCGCCGTATCGTTCACTCGACTTAATTGTTCGGCCCGAATTGCTAATATCTTGCCCAAATTGCCATCAGGGGCTCGATTCCAAGCTAAACCAACCGGTAGCAGCTTTAATGCTGCATCAAGATACATAGCGGTTGTTAGGCTTGCCATGTAATATCCCCTAACACAAGTATCTGATCTTTATCAAGTTGGACGTCGGCTTGTAACGATAAAATACTGTTATCCATCTCGCCGATCACATTCGATACAGTCGCTCGTAGATGCGACAAATAAAGTAAACCACCAGGAGGCAAGGCCTGAAATAATGACACAAGCGCGGATTTCACCGCCTCTTTCATTATTTCTGTTGCAGGCACCAAGCGAATTGTCAAATCAAGTTTTTTTACTTTAGGTGCAAACACAAACAACTCATTGCCAGCCGGCATACCTTCCCAAAGTCCCGTTACTGTGTTCTTGTGTCCACTGATATAGGCTTTCACTCGCTCGCAATCCTGAGTGGTAGGTAAAATATCTGTCTGATTGTCTAACACAATCGCCACGCCCGTCGTGCCGCCACCGTAATAACGCGGAAAACACCACGCACGTGTAATGCCGTTCACTTCCAACGCCCAACGCACATAATCATGCGGAGCACCGCCTGCGGGCGGATACTGTACGCGTTGAATTAAACGGCTTAATAAGGCAGAAAGGGATTCGATTTCTGTGCCTCCGCTCATTTGCAACACGGTGGCTTGGGGTTTTACGCCTAAAATAGCATTCATTAAAGCAAGTTGGGTTTGTGCGCCAATATTGCCTTGGCTGCCGCTTTCCGTGCATTGCACTGCAATTTCGGCGGAACCGGCTTGCACCGACGTGGTTTGCACTGCAGCAAAGGTGAGACCGGAACGCCCATCGCGCCACGAGGTACCTTCGGCAATTTCAGCCACACTAACGGCTTCAATACGAATCACGCCTTGTGCCGCACTTGCCGCTTTACGATAAATACCTTTATAGGCGCAATATTCCAATAAGTAATCTTCGTCCGCGGTGGTAGGGATAATTTGGCGGGCTAACCAGTCAAGATGTTGATGCTCACCGGCACTTAATGCCGCATTGATACGATTTAACACCGACACCACCGAATGGCGTTTCACATCCGGAAATCGGCTTAAAAATTGCTGCTCGCCCTGATTGACAAGTTGAGAAAGTGTAGGGGATTGATAAGGCATTACAGGCTCCATACTGCTGAAAACGTACGTTGTTCCGTTTGCCCATTGGGCAACGTCACCACAACGCTTAACAACAGCACGGCCTGTTCAGGATTGCTTGCCGTCACATCAATAGCCAACGCGTGACCATCATCAATCAACCATTGAAGCGCGGTTTCTGCGTAGGCTTGCGCGTCATCGAGCACATCGGTAAGTTGCTTAGAACGGGCTAGTGTCCACAGGCGTGAGCCCATTTCCACTTGTCCGGATTGATTTTGACCAAAATCATTGCCCCACCAGCCGCGTTGATTATCTACACGGGCATCGGAGAATAGGCTAATCACAATGGCATTGGTTAAGCCGTCATCTATCAAGAAAGCAGAATCCAACGAAACCACATCGCCTTCGCCGTCTTGCCACACAATACTTAAATCTGACATTGCTTTTACACCGGTTTACCCACGCCTTTTTCGTGGTCGTGGTTTGCACCACTCTTACCATCTGAAAGGTGATCTGTTGCTGTTGATGTTCCCATAATAGTTACATCACCGCTAAATTGCGTTTGTGGAGCGTCAAAGTTAATCTCATCAGCATTCACTGTGAATTTTTTACAGGTCAGAATGGCTTCGCCACTTTCCGTTAATAACAGCTGATGCCCTTCGGCGTGATACAGCACAGAATCGCCGGGCTTTAATCCTGTCGGACGCACGTCTTTGTCTTCCACCACAATGGCGACTAAATGCGACCGCTTGCCACCGACGGAAAGCACAATGGCTTCACCGCCCAACGGCACGGAGGAATGCCCGTAATTTTGAAAACGCTCTACATCATCCACCACTTCATCGGCTTGCAGTCGTACTTGTAGATTTTGTCGGCTGAAAGAATCCGTCACAATCGACACCACCGCACGTGAAATCAGCGACTTTAAACCGCGTTTAAGCGGGGCTAAAACCTTATTTAAACCGTCCATAAACTATTCCTGGAAATCGGTAAATTCTTTAGCATTATCTTTGCCGGATTTTTTCGCCTTTTTCTTCGCTTTGCTTTTGCCTTTCTGCGCTTCATCTAATGATTCTGCCGGCTCATCAAAGGCATCACGATGCATTAAGGTAAGCAGCGTGCGCGTGCCGTTGCCATCAAGGGTAAAATTCACTTCCACAATTAAGCGTGCTTGGCGTTCAAAACCCAGTTCCGGGGCGGTAAGCATCACAATTTCATTGGGCAACCATAAGGAACCATCCGGCTTTTGCCAGCCTTGCACCGTCACCGTGGCTTTTTGCGCTTCTGCCTTATTGCGTTTAAGTTCCCATATTGCCCGTTGATAACCGCTCGCCCCTGTCATATTATCATCAGCGATAATCACCATCGGGCGATAGCGCGTAATATCAGAATCGGTGACTTCGACTTTTAAACCGCTTGCACTCATTGTTTTTCTCCTTTAGATCCAGAATAAATATCCGGATCTTCCGCCGCACCGCCTTTTTCTTTCTTGCCTTTGGAGTTGCTCCCTTTTTCGCCGCCTTGCTCGGCATCGCCAATTACACGATACTGGCTAAAGCGATTTGCCCAACTGTCGGTCAATTCCAGTTCTAAAAGATTTTTCCCTAAAATCAATTCGCCCACCGGCTCCGTGCTTGGTTCGGTAAACACCAAATTGCCATTCACGTCAGACGTGACCAACACGCCTTTGTGTCGAGCAGCTTTGGTTAAGGTATCAAACACCGTTTCGCCCGGCTCCACTTGCCACACTGGGATTTTTTCCGCTGCATCTTGGCTTTGTACTGCCCACACCACATCAATGCCAAACGGCATGCATAAAGTGCGGGCAATTTCTTGCAGATTTTGATTTTTGAAGTGGTAGCTGTTGTGAATCACCGAACAATCCACCAAATCGGCGGTTTTATCTCGTCCGCTAATACGCACTGATTTGTCCTCACCACTGATACTTTGATTGAGTTCATCTAAGTAGCCAGTAATCGCCCTCTCGCCGTTTATCTCCAACATCAATGCAGCACCGACTTTCAACACAGAAACGTCATCTTCCGCACGCACTGCAATTCCTAGTTCAAATCGTCCGCTCATTGCTTCCAATGAACGGGTAATGGAAAGCGATTTCCAACCAGTAAAAATCAACCCATTTAAGTAAAGCTTAATCTCAGGTTGTTCGATAACCTCACTCATGCCAATACCTCCACTTGCGAACCGCCTAAACAAAACAACGGATGGCGAATCTGATTGCGTCGCACTACGCGTTCCCAGTCTTTGACTTTGCCTGTTGCGTTAAAAGTCACCACCAATGCAGGTTGCGTATCTGTTAAGGAAATCATTTTGCTTTCAGCCAACTGCTCACCGCGTGTGCGTAAATCCAACAATAATGCTAATCGGAATTGCTCTAACGCTTCATAGCTTTGCCATTGCTCGTGATCGGCACAATCAAAAATCACCTGCTCAAGTTGCTCATCAATATCGTGCAAATAACGCTGCACATCGGCACGGCTTTCAATCGCTGAAGGAGCACCCGTTGTACGTGTGGTAATGGCTTGCGCAATGGCTTTGCCATATTCCACCGCAAGCGTGGTTTGCATTAAACGCAAGAACACAAACTGCGATTTAGCTTGCAGTACGTTCAGCACATTAATCACACCATATTGCGCCATCACATTACGCGACAAGGTCTTATGAATAGATTGTTGATTTGTCTTACCGTCACGCAGACTTTCCAACACGGATTTTGGCATTTCTGGCTGACGTTGTTGCAATTTGGTTTTGGCTTGGTTCATCGCTTCATTCAGTGCCGTCATTTGCACAAAAACACGTTGCGTTGCCACCGCACTTTTTAGCGAATGAGAAGCTGGCGTTACCATTGTTACCTGTAATCCGCCGTAATAACCGCTTGAACTGTTCGATGTACCGGCTGCCACGCCTTGCGCCCCAAATTGAACCAACGCCTGTAATTCTTTCGCAAATAAGTGCGGCGTGCGAATCAGTGTACTTAAACGATTTTTAAAGCCCATTACGCGGTTTTTAAATTCGCTTCCCTCGGCTAACACTGCACCAATCCCGTCAAACACAGTTTCAATTAAGCCAATAAAGGAATCCACTAAATTAAAAATCGGTGCAGTGAGTTCATCAATGAAATCCAAAGCGCTATCAATCATATCGGCAAATTCATCCGCTAAGGCATTTAAAGCATCTGCATATTGATTCAACACGCCCAGTAGCGTATCTTTTTGTACTAATGGCGCGATTTCATTGATTTCAGGAGTAAAACTAATATCAAAGCGAGTCACTCGTAAATGATTCGTTGAAAATACCGCCTTGTAATCATCTACATACACCTCTTTTGTGCCGATATAAGGATGTCGCAATGTCCCCGCACCAGGTTTCTCTAGCGCCTCAATCAGTTTTTCCACCTGTTTTACGTGGTCATCACCAATCACCAAGCAGCTGATGTGATAATTGCGCAGGCGCAAGCCTAAATCTTCCGTCATCCCATCATCACGTAAAGGGTATTCATGTCGAACTAGGCGACGGCCACCATCCATACTTTGCTCATCTGCAATAAGGAAAGGTACACCACGAAATGAACCTTTGCCTGTCTTTTGACGCATTTTGCTCATATTTACGCTCCGCCATATAACGATTGGCCGCTATATCCCATAGATACTTTTAATCCGAGATTATCTTGCTGTTGATTAGTTTTAATATTGGCCTGAGATACAGATGCGATTAAACCGTCAGTAGGTTTTACTTTCACTTCAATTTGCCCACTAAGTTTAGTATCAACCGGATTGATTCCGGCCAATTTTTCCCCAATTTCACTACCCACAAAATTCCCTACAGATAACCCAACATTTTGTACTGAGGTAGCGATCTGTTGTGCAGATGGCTCAGCCTGAGCGGGCTTATCTTCAATTTGTTCGCCGACCTTATCACCAAGCCAACTCCCAATCGTTTCGCCAAGAAATCCTCCTATCGCCGCTCCAACAACCGGAATAGGTATCAAGGCTTGACCAATAAATGCCCCTGCAGTAGCCCCGGCAATTGAGCCGATGGACTCACTTTTTTCACGAGTTGTGGCGTCCTCATCCATCAATACTGCTGCGCCTTCGGCTACAGCTAACCCCGCACTGAGTAGCGGCACAGCTTTGGCTGCAGTTTTGGTCACCGCGGCTGTAGCCGATTTCGCAACATTAGCAGTACTTTTAGCAACGGTCGTAGCCGTATTTTTTAAAGTATTAGTCGCTTGTTTAACTCCCGATGCCAGGCTAGTCCCAACACTAGCTGAGGCTTTCGGCATAACGGATGGCGGTACGGCTTTCAAGGAAGACATCTTGGACCCACGCATTTTTTTACTTCCCCGGATTTTCTTACCGCGTTTACCTCCCATATCCATCCCCCCGAAAGAGGCAGGCATGTTTACTACAAATACAGATTGCACGCCACTTGCAGCCCCGAGTGCTCCAGCAACACCAGATGCCACGCCCCCACCTTGTCCTCGACGACCTAATAAGGCTCTCCCAACACCCCATGTTGCCCGCCCAGCGCCCGCAACACCTTGTCCCATACTATATCCGCTCTGTCCTACTGATAGGCCTATTCTCGCAAGCTTATTGGCCCCGTAAAGGGCTGCTGCAAATTTGGCGATATTGCCATATCCCCCAGCTTTCTCAGTAATCCACCCCATTACCGATCCGATATTGTCTAACACTGGCTTAATTTCTGTTGCGGTAGATTTTAAATCCTGTAGGGCCTGCACTAAGACATCACTAACGGTTTTGGCAAATTCGTCTAACGTACCGTCATCAATTTTTTCGTTCAGCCAATCTAAGAAAACCCCCATTTCTTTTTTTAATGAGTCAAAGGCACCATGATCCATAAAACGCGCCTGCATTGACGTCCAAGTATCTTCAAGGTTAGAGACTAAGCCGTCCCAGGTTTTCATCTGTTCTTTTGCCGCACCTTTGGCATCACGCCCCATGGCGCGTAAAAGCGCAGCAATGGCTTTACGTCCGAGCTTGCCTTCTTGCAGCATTTTCTGCATTTGGTCGGCGGTGTATTTGCCCCCAGTTTCTTGCGCCAGCAACTCAAAGACTTTCACATTACGCTCTAACAACGGATTGATTTCTTCCATTGAGAGCTTGCCTTTAATAAAGCCCTTACTGATGGCTGAAATATAACCGTTTAAGTTTTCCGCATCGCCACCTACTTTCGCGTTATAGTCCACAAGGGCTTGCAACGAGCCATTCATCGGATCAATACCAGCCGTTTTCAGGCGCATCATCGCTTGTTGCGTATCGGCAAAGGCCATCGGCGTATCCGTGGCGAATTTTTGCAACCATTTATTAGCTGCGTCCCCTTGGTCGCCAAAGGTTTGTTTCATCCGAATGTCTGCCATTTCAAAATCTGCGGCAGTGCGTAACATTGATTTACCTACTGTCGCCGCACCAGCGGCTGCACCTACACCTAAAATCGGGATGGTCATATTGCCCATGCCGTTGATTTTATTTGATATAGCACCAATGCCCGCACCTAATGTTTTAAAATGTGCATTTGTTGCTTTGATTCGTATTGATAATGCAGATAGCTTTGAGCCGGATTGATTGGAAAATTGGGCAATATCACGTCCAAAGCGAGACGCTTGCTGTGACAGGTTGCCTGCTAAATTAATATAAAATGATGTGGAATTGCCGGAAGCTGACATAAAGCCCTCTAAGTGGATGTATTGATGTAACTAATTAAACGCGGCAAGGAAAGAATGGGTTGAGAAAGCACCCACAAAGGGGTGCATTGATAATGTTTTGCCAGCAACAGACAGGCTTTCTCAAAATTACGCGTCTGTTGCTTCCAAGCGCCCCCGTTGGTCGAGTCCTTGTGCGGTCGCTTTTGCAATTTCTTGGGCGGAAAGCATCGCATTAATGATTTCCATATCCGCCGTGGAAAGCGAACCAAGCTGTTTTAAGGAAATCGGACCGTTAATTTTGCCAATGCGTTTAATTTGGCGACGAATCAGCTCATAGTTAAATAACACTTGGCTAACAACCAGAACCGGCTGACCTTGTGCATCCATCAACAAACGTTCTGCCGCACATTCCGCCTCAATTAAATCTTGAGTAGTCAGCTCACGAGTTTCCACATCAAGCTGCGGTTCATCACCAAACATTAAGCCATCTTTTAAACGAAATTCCATTTACGCCTCCTTATGCACGCTTGCATTCTACTGCGGCAATTTTCAGCGAAATCTCACCTTTGGCCGAAAGTGTTACTGCATCGACAGTCCAAGCCCCCGCCAACAAATAGGTTTGTCCGACATCGGTCTCGAATTCTACTGTGCCATCAGTCATATTTTTCAAAGTGAAAATATCAATATCAGCACAGTTAAACACTTTACATTCTACGGTGGCTTCAGTAGCGGTCTCTTGATAACCGTATACCCGCGACCCTTTTACCGTTTCACGAGTAAACCCGCCAACATCTAGCGATGCATCATCACCTGTTGGATATTCTGCACCATCAATACGGATGAAAGCGCGACCTTGGTATTGTTTGCCCATTGTTCATTTCCCCTATAAACGATATTGAATCGCGTGCGCATATACACGGAATTGATTTACTAAATCTTCGCCGGAAAGCACGTTTAAACGGCATTTATTGTCGGCATCACGTTCAACCAGCAAGGTTTTGCTAAAGTTATCAAAGTTTTCCACCAAGCCTTTGTATTCCAGCTCGGTAAACAACGCGAGCAGCTCGGCACGGATCACTTTTGGTGTCACAATCGCTTGCCCCGGTGCCACACGAATGCCGTCATCCGCCAGTTTATGGCGCGGATATTTCTGCGTAATGCGGGTGCGGATGGCGTAGCGCAAATAACTCAAGGTTGCAATGGTTTCAATATAAAGATAACTTTCGTCCATATCGCCAAAGCTATTTTTACGATACATTGTGATCGCCGTCTCCAATTGTGGCTGGCTGTTGGCATTCACGGTATAAGTACTCACGCCGCTATAAAGCAAGGTATTGCGTGCCGGCAAATCCCAACGGTCTGACATGGCAGGCGGCAGCATATCCATGACCAGCGTTTGCACAGGACGTGCCGGATCAATCGCAAGCGAACCCGCTGCCACTGCACAATAGGCCGCTGCCCATTCGTAAGCAGGTTCTGGAGATTTATTGGTTGCCATCACTGTAAATAAATAATCGTTGCGTTGCTCCGCAAAGGTCGTGGCTTGCGCGTGGCTGCCGCCTTTTGCCATAAAGCATAAGCCGTCGATTTGTTGCATCGGCCCCCAGCGGTTGACTAATTCTGTGCGTAACGCATTAAGGCTTTCGGTATCGGTAAATGGATTCACTACATAATTCCACCATTCCGCTCCAAAGCCGGTAATGGCATCAGTCATACTTGGGTTTACCGACCCACCGCTCATCGGCGTGATTTTAAGGCTAATGCCGTCCGGGTAACTTTCGCCGCTGTAGTAATTGGCACGAATATCAATCTCATTGCCGCACTCACCTTTAAAGCGTGCAGTTAAAGATATGGCATCATTTTCCACCGCACTTTCCACCACGGTATCGCCATCAGCGGCAATCAATTTATTTAATTTTTCAGCGAGTGTGGCGGCAGTATCACCAATAGCGACAGATTGTTGATAACGTCGACCGGCAATCATTACATTTAAAACACCGGTACCACTCGCAGTACCTAACACTTGAACCTTACCGGTTGCTTTTGAACCATTAGATTTTTCATCGAGTGGTAAAACCCATAAATCCAACATTGAATTGTGTTTTTTAAATACACGCACCATATTGGCGAGTTGAGAACCTCGACCAAACAAAGCCTTTGCTTGAGCTTCATTTTGCACACGTACTGCTTGGCCGGCAATCGCCGAACCTGTCGCCAATTTTTGACCGAGCATTAATACTTTATGCAACATTGCTGGCGTACCGGATACGGCACGGCTATTGTCAAATTCGATATAGGCTAAAGGCACTCGAATTGCGTTCGGAATGCCATTAAATGAAATCGCCATTATGCGTCCTCTTTGGTTGTTTTCGCCTTGCTTGCTGATTTGTCACTAACAAGCTCCACATCCCCGGCTTTTAAATGGTTCAGCCAGTATGCTGTTTCCGGTTTGTCTTCCCCTTCTGCGGAAAGCTGTTCAAAGCTCTCCGGGTCACGAATAATTAAGCCGGCTTTCGGTTTAATTTTCATCATTGTCTCCCTGTTTTGGTAAAATCACGGTTAATTGGTCTTATCGTCAATCACATTGTCATCACGTGATTGGTTAAATTGATGGTGATACTCCACAAAGTCATCTAAACTGCTTTCATCAATAGCACAAGGTAGCGGTTGCACCGCATTAAAATACATCCCATACACCGCCACGCCCATGCCACTTTGGGTATCACTCCACAAATTCTGCACGCTTTGTAGTTCAAACATATCGCTAGGGGCAATATGTGCACCGTCCAGTCCTGCGGTTAATCGTTCCACGATCTGATAAATACCTACCGCATCACGCCGTTGTCCGTTAAGCACCTTCGCAACCACAAACACGCCCCAACGCGCTGTTACGCAATTTCGGCGTTCATTCGGCACTTGTCCCAACCACGCCACATACACTGCGGGCGGATTACGCACCAAACGGCGCACACTGCTGTCATCCCATTGTCCGGGGTGTTCTTCCACCTCTTTCAGGTGGTTGCCACATAGCCGCTTAATTTGCGCAATCAGCGCATTGGAGGTGGCCGCAATAATGCTACTCATCAAATAAACCCTTTCGCACGTTCACGCGCCCATACACTGCCACCGGATTCCATTACCACCGTATTGTCGCTTTCTACTGTTTCTCCGCTATCCGACAAACCAAGAGATATTGCTCCGCTTGCTACTTTTTCTAAAAAACGCAAGCTATCTTCATAATCTTGACGAGCTTGTTCTGTGGCTCGGTTTTTTTCGAGATAATAGCGAGCTAAATAACAACAATGCCGAGACAATACAGCGGGCACACTGGTAAGTGGCAGGGTATAACGCCCAGCTAAATAACTATCAATGGTTTGCGCCGCATCATCTAACGCTTCGTAGATTTTCACAGTATCCCAAGAGCCGTCAGATTGTTGGGCCAAATCCAATAAATCAGCTTCGCCGTAACGTTTACGCAGATCATCCAATGTGGCGTAAGACATTATTCAGCACCATTCAATAATGCGATTAAATCCGCTTTCTTGGCGTTACCGTCAAAAGTTCTGCCACGCTCGCGTAATGCATTTTTAAGCTGTTCAACGGTTAAGGTATTTAAATCGGTTGGTAATGGATCTTCACGAATTGATTTTTCTTCGTCACGATTCGCATTGTCTTCCGATAACCCTTCGCCAGATTTTTCAGCGTCGTTCGCAGTAATTTCTTTAACCACCAAACGCGCATCGCCTTTAAGGGCCGCGATTTGCGTCGCACTAAGGTTTTCAAAAACATTGTCACCTTTGTGCAAACTAAGCCCAGCTCGGCGATAGCCGTCTTTAAGGCGGTTTTGAACCACCACGCAAGATGTCTTATCCATAGCATTTAAATCCTCTTTAAATTAGGTTTAAAGTGCGGTCGGTTTTGCAAAAGTTTTGCTAAAATCGACCGCTTACCGGTGAGTTTAGAGGTAGTCGCCTACAATCAATTTCAAGTTCATGCGTTTGAACTCGTTATCGACTGCTGCGCCATCTTCGGCACGCAATTCGCGTTCAAGCAACTTGGTTGCTGCTTGCTCAAGAGAAGGTGGAACAACAATGTGCGTTGGACGAATTGCCAAGCGTTTATCGCCATCACCACGCACCGCACGCATCGCTTCAATCGCTTTCCAAAGATTTTCCGCAGTCAGCTTGCCTTTCACGGCGTGCGCCATTTGCCACATACCGTAGCCTACGTTTGAGCGAGAATCCACGCCGTAAGTGAACACGTCTTTCATAAAGACTTTTTCGTCAGTGGAATCGGTAATCTGTGCCGGTGTTGGGGCTTTGCGTTCTTGGTAGAGAATCGGTTTTAAACTGCGAGAACAGTCTAAGAGATACCACGCATTAGCTTCTGTTACGCCTGTACTGTCATCGGTAATGTTGCTCACCGATTTCGGGCTAGTGCCGTCCACGTTTGCCCCCACAGGGTGGTCGGTATCGAAGAAGTATTGCCCGTCGTAGCAAGCGGTTTTAAAGCCGGCGGTTAAAGCACCAAAGACCAACTCATCAGGTTTTTCACCTGCTGCACGCCCAAGCTCTTCGATGAGCGGGCTATACACGCCAACGTTGTCGTCTTCAATGTCGGTGCGTTGGATTTCTACACCGCTTGCCCATTTTTTATTGACGATAGAATAGCCGTGGCTTTGAATAGCGGTGAGAGTACGATCACCAATCCATTCGGTTAGCCCAGGCATTTGACCGAGCCAGGCATAAGTGTTGCTTGCAGTGGTTGATTTCACCACGGTGGCGATTTCGGTATATTGGCTTGGAGCTTTCGCCAAGCCGTCTTTAAAGTTTTTGCCAAAACCGACAAACAGGGCTTTGACTAAATCAGGGGTTACGTTTGCCATTATTTCGCCTCCAGTTCTTTTGCGTAATCTTGTTCAGAAATACCCAATAATTTCGCTGCTTCTTTATCGGCAGCACTTAACACGGCAGTGCCTTTTTCTGCTTTTGTCGCGGTAACCTGTGTGGTTTGCTGTGCACTTAACGCCGCAATTTTCGGACGGCTATCTAACATTGCCGACAACGCCGCTAAACCTTGTTGTTTCCCGAAGGCTTTCAAGTAATCTTCTTCCGCCTTCATCGCACGACCGTCATTGCGCGCCTGTGTCACCATCTGTTCGATTTGTGTTTCCGTACTTTGCGCGGATAGCACTGCCACTTGACTTGCCATTGCGTCATAGGTCGCTTTCGGTACATATTGACTTAAATCCACTTGAGTGGCTTTCGCACTCAAAGTTGCCACTTGTTCTTCCGCGTCTTTCTTGCCATTGATTAGGGCATCTAATGCATCTTTGGCTTGTTGCGTTTGTTCATCTGTCGGCTCCGCGCCTTCGGCAATCTCAATACCGAGTTTCGCCAACAACTGTTTCAACAGATCCATTCGTCCGTTCTCCTGTGTGGGTAAATTTGCCGAAAGCACCGCCAACCGCTGCATGCCTGTCACACCAGGATCATTGGTCAACGCCGCCATTCGGATTTCCAGCGGTATGCCTTGTTCATCGTAAGGGAACACCGCACTCAAAAACGCGAACTCCCCATTTTTAATGTGTTCGTAGGCTTTCGGTGTCCAGCGCGGCTTAATAAATAAGCCTTGACGTTGTTCATCATCAAACCAACGCATTTCATCAGCATTAAACCAACCTGCCGCCAACACAGCGCCCGCCTCCTTGCCCTGTTTCGCCTTAAACCAAGACTCATGTTCGTAGTCCACGAGCACGTCTTGTTTTAAATTGCGCACCAAGTCAATTAAGCGGCTCGCAATGGCTTCATCTAAAAACCAATGCGCCACATCGGTAGGCGAACCATCCCGTGAGCGAAACTCGCCTTTAGGTAACAGTTGCTGCCAGCCGTCTGGGGTAGGGGTAAGTTGGGCGGTCAAAACCGCCAATGGGGTCATCTTCGCGTTCATGGCGCTATAATGATGTAAGGAGGGGATTTTGTGGGTTTGTGGTAGATCAGGAATAAAAAAGGCGCATTTCTGAAAAAGAAATACACCTGAGCAAGAAAGGATTTTATAAAATCGTTTAAGGGGCGTTTAAATACGTTTAAGGGCGTTTAAATTTTTTAACTCGATAAACTTTACCATAAATTTTTAAAATGCGTCTATGGCGATTTTATGGCGCTTTTTGCTATGTATCAGAAAATACATCTTTAAAGCGGTCGGCAATAATTTGTTGAATTTCTTTTTGACCGCTCTGACCCAATCCTAAGAAAGGTCGTGCAGGCATAGATTTTGTGCCGCTTTGGTGGTATTGACCATAAGGCTCTGCTGCGCCAATCATTGCGAAACTGTCGCCATAATCTAAGTTTAAACTCGCCACCAAATCCCCGCGCACCTGTAAGATTTTGCCATCATAACCGCGATTTTCTCTCGATTGCTTGGTTTTCGGGTGCAATGCTGCCCATTTCTCGCCTTCCGGTGTGCGCTCTTCATCAAAGGCCTGTTCACTTTCTTGCCATAACACATTGGCAACCTTACGAGTTAAGCCCTCCGATTTCGCCGCTTCTTGCAACTTACGAAATTTATTCTGAATGGCTTTCGCATCGAATTTAAAATCAAGGTGCATAATCTTTTTCCGTTTAAAATTTGACTTTTACACACATCGGGCGTAGATTGAACCAATCTCATAAATGGCGGTGCGTTTGCTAAGGGTAAGCATCAGGCACAAAAGTGCTGAGTATATAGGTTCGATTCCTTTCCGCCGCCATTTATAGACTTCCTTTGATGATGACATAATCGCCTTTTTTCACTTTCCCAACAAAATCACCATAATCTAACTTGTAAGTATTAATTACGGCGTCAAGTTTTTCTTTGGGCTCAAATCTAACCTTTTTGTCGCGTGGTGAAAGCTCCGCAACCACTTTAATGGTTTTAGCTTGATTCACATAAATTAAGTTATTGTGTTTTTTATCCCATACAATCACTAAAGGTTGCGCAATGATTTGAGGCAGCGACGCAAAATCCTCCTCGGATAATGCAACTCCTTTTTCTCTATGTTTAGGGCTATTAGCGTGAGTAAAATTCCGCTCAGTCATCACCAATAATTGCTCGGTTGTTTTATTTCCATTGGATATTTCAGTCACCTTTTCAGCAATATCTGAACCAATTATTCCAACCGTCATATATTTATTGTCGTGCTTATCCTTCGACAACATCGCTTTCACCCAATCCGCAAACGCCTTATGCCGAGCTTCGCTATTGTTAATGGCTTGAATAGTCTGTTGGCGCAAATCACGGTTTTGCACCTGCAACAACTTACGAATCACCGCGCGATCTGTGCCTAACGCCGCTTGCCCCACGTTATAATTCCAACCCGGCTCTGTTTTAATTGTGCCTTGATTGGTTTTAAATACCGTAATTTTGCTATGCGTTTCTTCACCACTTAGCGGATCTGTGCCGGCTAATGCCCATTCTTCTTGCAAGCGCCCGCTACTTTCATCCACCGAAAGCCCTAAATTATTCAGTTGAAAATAACTCAATGCCCGTACACGACAGCGACAGCCCCAGCCATTAGGCGGGTAAAGGGTATCCCAAATCGGATCATCAAAACGATACACTTTGCCGTGTAATGCCATATGGCTTGGGCGCGTGCGGCTATCTTGCACCGCCACATACTGCCAATAGGGTTGTTCGTCGCTGTTGGCAATTTGCTCGGCATAGCGTCCGGCGTGGTAAGCGGTGATTTTATTGGTGCGTAAAATGGTGCGCAAACGGCGCGGACTGCCTAATTGCACCACGGTTTTTCGTCCGAGTTCGTCGGTCACTTCCTGCTTACCCCACCAACCTAAAGCGCGTAATTGAGGTTCAAGCTGTTTAATAAAATCACGCTCAGACATCCCGCTTTGCACCGCGTTTTCCGTGGCTTGGCGCAAGGTTTCCAACACGTCCATTTTAGTCGCTTTCGCTACTGTAAAGGCCTTCGCGTGCGCGGCGTCGAGCTGTTCTTGCCAGTTCCACGTAATCTTGTAGCCTTTCGATTTTAAATAATCCACCGCCATTTTCGGCTCAAGGCGCAACAAATAGCCCATATCCAAATCGCTATTATTTGGCATCGCAACGTCCCAATAAATCACTAATAAAAATAGCTTTCGTCATCATAGACTCCAATTCACTATCGTTTAATTGCGCATATAGGGTTGCTATTTTTTCTTGCGCAAACTCATAACCGCCTTGCTGCAAAGCTTCTACCACCGGTTTCAATAACGGATCCATAATCGCTTCATATTGCTCGGCAGTCGGTTCCATTTCATCGACTAGAGCTTCGTGATCGCGTTTTACCGACAATACCGCCATTCCTGGCTTATTTTGTGCGGATAGTGCGGTAAAATTTGGTTGCGTTTTGCGTTCCAGTACCGCTTCATTTTCGCCCGCCATCGGAATTTGTAACTTATCGTGCGCCCATTGGGTCGGAATACGGAAGCCAATATCAACCAGCTTATTAATGCCGTCAGAAAATTGATTAATATCTTCCGATTCCGACACATCAAATTCCAAACGCGGGATGCGTCTAACATCGCGTAATCCATGCGTATTGAGCACATAGAGCGGATAGATTAAATCGCGTGTTAAAGTCGCTGCAAGGCGTTTTAAATCGCTATTGCGTAACTCAAGACGCACATCATTATGCACATTGCCTAGTGCATTTGTGCTGGTTGCACCGTCCGCTTGACTAGTGAGCGTGCCGCCTAAAATGGCTTTACTCATGGATTTCTCTGCCCACTCAATCATTGCCATAAATTCTGTCGCATTGCCTTCTGCGGCGCGCTCAAAATCAATTTCCATCCCCCGCGGAATAATCCCGCCAGCGTTATGCCCAATGCTCATCACGGCGCGCAGTAACGTATCTTTTTCCGCTTTCGTTGCCCCTTCAGGGTATTTACCCAAGCGCATTGGTAAACCATAAATCTCTAAAAACTCGGCGAAGTCCCGCGCCGAATAGTTTTTATAAATAAACGGCCAAATCAATGTCCGTATTAAGCCGATGCGCGACAAATAACCGGTCTTAGCTTTCGCAATATGCGTAATCCAGCCGAATTGCTGCAATGGCACACCGTCCACCGAACCATCGCGTAGCCGTAGGGTATTACGCTCAAAGGTCGGGGTCATAAACCAAGAGGGATCGCGCCATTGCACAGATTTAATCAGCTTCAAGCCGCCAATTAGTTCCGGCTCCCACAGGATTTCTTGGCAAGAATAGCCTTTTAAAATTGCATCGGTAGCATCAAAAATACAATCGTCCAACCAAGTGGCATCCAGCAACATATCCGTCAACCAATCCGCATCACGCTGTTCTTCCGGTGTCGCATTGCGCGGTGGCACAATCTTCCAATCTACAGTCAACAGCGCACTACGGCGTTTGCCCAGTTCTGATTGCAAATGCGCGTCTTTTTCTTCCATATCTTCCGCGAGTTCCGCCTGTGCGACCAAATCGCCAACCTCGGCGGCGCGTAAAATGCGTGCCGCTTTTGCAGGTGTCAGTCCGCTGGTCGGATGCTCGCTATAGGTACGCGTAAGCCACGCCAAACGGCTGTCATTTTCCGTTTGTAACGCATCGTCAAATACAAACGGCTTGCCGTGGATATCTAAAATTCTGCTTTGCATTATCTAATCCTCAAAAATCCCAGTCGTGCGTAATAAAGTCATCGAATTCGTCGTCCGCTTCCGGGTGTTTGCTCGGTAGGGGCGTAAATTCAATCTCGCCCCCCGTCATAAAACTCGCGCGTACCGCCATACAATACGCCACCGCGCTATCGCCATGGCGTTTGCCAGACTTGCCGTTGCTGCGTGCTTTGTCGATTTTCGGCACGCCATTAATCACCACAATATGTCCTTGGTCTAAAATAATGTCTTCATCGCGAGGGATTTTAATCAGCTCGCTTTCATACAATGCCCTGTATTTCGGCATCCATTCTCGATACCATTTATCATTGAGTTGCACCGTTTCCACCATGCTTGCGCCATATCGTAACAAGGCACTTTCTGCCAAATAGCCCCCGTTACCCGTCGCATCGAATGACGACCCAATAAAACGTGGTAATTTGGGTAACAAAAAAAACATAATTTGTTTTTGTTGGTCGTAAGGACAATTGCGAATTTCCAGCGTGAGTTCAATTTCCCGCGCCGTGCTAGGCTGACATGCACACACCGCAAACACGCTCAAGTCGCCGCTGCGCGCAAAGTCCACGCCAAAACTATGGCGCAAATCTGGATTTAAGGCATTCAAATGAGGCAACACGTCTTTAAGTAGCCATTCCAAGGTCAAGACTTGCCGTTCTTCTTCCGAGTAGGTGATAAACTTGTCGTCACACTCAAATTTTAGGACGACTTTTGTTGAGTCGGCTGCACGATCAACAAGCGGGCGCGGAATATAACCGCCCGAGCTTTTCTTTGGTACACAGTAGTATTCTTCTAGTGCATCATCTTCTGTCGCTGTTTCTCGTAATAACCCAGCTTTCCAGGCGGCTTCTTTCTCTTGGCTCCATTCCTGCTTACTCACCTGACAAATTCGCCGATATAAGCCTTCCGAACAGGCATCATCAAGGGTGATCGTATGAATTGAATAGCTTTTACGCCCCGCACGGCTGTCTTGAATCAACTGATTAAACAGGTTATCCACGCCATTATGGGTGGAAATCAACCGCACTTTTGCTCCCCACATGGTAAGCGCGAGTGCAGCCTTTAATACTTCGGCCAACTTTTCATGGAATGCGGCTTCATCGATACACACAACCCCTTGCATACCGCGCAAGTTTTTCGGATTAGAGGACAGGGCCTTAATTTTGAAACCGGAAGCAAAATAAATCACATAGGTGAGAATATCTTTATCTTCGTCCTTCAATACTTCTTCGCTGATTTCGCCTGCTGCTTGGTTAAACACACCCGCCCACATCGAGCACGCATCAATAAACTCGCGCGCCATTTCTTTGTTAGAGCCGATATAAAAAACGTCAGACCCACCGTCTGACTTTGCTCTACCTGCAATCAACACGTCGTCAGCTGCTTCCGCCCAAGTCAAACCAGTTCGACGCGATTTTTCCGCAATTTTTAAAGGACTATCATCGGCAATCCAGCGTTTCTGATAGCCCAACAGCACTTCGTTTTTATCGAAAGGTATAAAACCAGGCAGATTTTTCACCGAGCTATTTACAGTATCCATTAAGCCACTCCCAGAATTTTCGCCTTTAACACATCGACTGCATCAGCCGATAAACCCGCTTTCACCGCTACTTTTTCTGCTGTTTCTGCCGCCAATTGGGCGACTTCTTTACGGATTTTATGTTCACGCTCATAGCTTAAATTAGCGGCCGATTCCAATCGCTGAACAGTTACTGCCAACATGGCTAATTCTTTTGGTTCTGCAATGCCGTTTTCTGCATATTGGGATGACATTTCAAAGGCCAGGTGTTTCACCAGCTCGATCACTGTTTTCCCAATATCTGTTTGAGGCATTTCACCAAATTGCTTCGTCCATACTTCTGCCACTTCGCGTGCCTGTCGTATTTTTGCCCCCACCTTTTCCATTCGGCTGGCATAACGATTTAATCCGGTTTTACTTAATAGGGCACTTTCAGGCAGTCCACAATCACGAATTAAATCATTGATTTCTTCTAATATTTCCGCCTGTGAAAACTGCTTATCGCGCAACATCATCGCCAGCTGGGTTTTAATGTTCGGGGGCAATAAATCCACTTTACTGGCGCGCCCACGCGTATTTTTCTCTGTCATTTAAACCGCCTTTAAACGTGCTTTAAAGTTTCGGAGAAGGGCGTTTCACACCGTCCACAACGGCTTCGCCATTTGCCACATCAACACCGCGTTGAGTAATAGTCGCAATCATAAAGCCATTGCCTAAACGCTCAATTTTCACCAAGCCTTGTTCTTCCAGCCAATTTAAATGGGTGCGCACCAAATCACGGCTGATTTTATGTCCGTATAACGCCAAACAATCATCTAAAATTGATTCGTTCGCGTCATAACCGGCTTCCACAAGGGATCGCAAAATCACAAGGCGTTGGTCTTTGGTAAAAATATCTTTACTCATTCTTTACTCACTTCCTTTTCAATTAATAAAGCCACTTGATGATTTAAGGTTTTTATATTCGTGCTTAACACATCGCTTTTGCCTTTCATCTCTGTAATCAAAATCCGCAATTCCGACACATCTTGCGACGTAGGTAAATGGCGTAATTCTCCTTTCATTTCAGATAGGCTTTTTTCGTTGTTATCAATGGCCTTGCGCAAGTCCGCTACATCGGCTTTGCGTGCGTACTTGCTGTCCATTGTCAACCAGAAATACGTCCACACAATGCCGCCGACCGCCATTACAATCGACCAATGCTTTTGTAAAAACTCAATGATTTCTAACATCAACGTCCCTTCTCTTTTTCTATTTGGCAGTCTACACAACGCACACAGTCTGGCTGGGCTTTTATACGTGCAGCCGGGATACGTTCTCCACAATCAATACAATATCTGTCCTCTATCTGTTGGACATGGTGTTCTTGCACGACCTGACGTTGTTTTTGCCAGTTTTCCCACATGATTTCTTCTCTTCGCTGGGTCGTATCAACAATGTCATTCATTCTTTTTTGATTCCTTTTCGCATATATCGCGATACGTTGCATTGTGCACCGCAATTTGACGCAATGTTTCCGTGGTATCTTGGCGACTTGCAGTAATAACTGAAAACCCTGAACAGGATGCATTAATCACGGAGATCGCCCGATTGCTGCAGGCGGTTAATGACATCATCACGGCTAGTGCTACGATTGTCTTCTTCATTTTTCTTTCTCACTTCAAAATGTTTCACTTTCGTTTCTGCTACGGCTTTTTCGGCTTGTAAGGCTTCGTTTTTTTTGAGTAAATTGTTAATTTTACGATTTGCCGCTTTTAATTTTGCCGTGACATAAACGCCGATTACCAAAATCGCACCAAGCACACCAAGCACAAAATAATGAGTCATTCATTCCCCCTACGGTTTATTGCATTCGCGAACCCTTTTGTCGCAGCTCCACCGCCACAAAAGAGCGCGAATGTTGTAAATAATTCGCTAACATAGCTACGATCCAACCATACCGCATAAATCAAAATACAAGCCATGAGGATCGCCCCAAAGAACTGGATAAATGCCGTAGTCGAAAGGCGACCATCGGCGTTAGTAATGAGTTGTGAGATCATCAGTAGCTCCATAACAGGTAGAGATATTGTGCGGCAGTAAACCCGCCATTGATTGCACGGTTACGTTTTGCGTTATTGCTTAATCCCCAACCGCGAAAAAATCCTTTCTTGGAGATTGAATAGGATGATGCACTCATTTATTCCCCCTCAAACAAGTGTTCTGTATTGATAATTTGCTCGGAATCAAGCCAAGACCAAACATCAAAACAAGGGCAGTCTTTAATCCACTCACTCGGCGAGATTGTGCCGTCGCCGTTGATGTCTGGGCTTAAATCACGATGTCCACAAATGCGTGCACTAGGGTGCTCGCTCTCTAGTTTTTGCAATAATTTGTGCAAGGCGAGCCATTGTTTTTCGGTATATTCGCCATGGCTTTTACCTGTCTGAGTAATCCCCCCAACAAGACAAATGCCTAGCGAGTGTTGATTGTGCCCTTTCACGTGCGCGCCAATTTCGCCAACCATTCGGCCTGTTTCGACGGTGCCGTCTGTGTCAATCACAAAGTGATAGCCGATATTTTGCAGGTGTGGGTTAAATTTTTTGACTAAAATTGGGTCGCGTTTAAAGCCGCGTTGGGCGTGCCAGTCATTAATACGTTGAGCGGCGGTTTGATTGACTGTTCGGAGTTGCTTGCCGTTACGAGTAGCGGAGCAATGGATCACAATTTTTGTGATAGGCAAGGATAAAGACATAAAAAAACTTCCTTTAAAATAACTTTAAAGGAAGTTTAAAGAATGAGGGTAAAATTTGAATTTGTGGTAGTTCAGCCTATTTAGCTATCAAACAAATCACGCTGATAACGTTTACGCAACAACGCCCGCTGTTCACGCAAAATCGCATAAATATGCGACTCGCTCAATCGATATTTGATCACTAATTCTGGGACATTCTTCCCATCAAACTCCTGATAGATTTTCACATTACGTAACGCATCTTTTAATACCTCACCAGTAGGTAGATATACCGATTTTCCCCCGAAATAATGCGCCATCACGCCAACTAATTTGGCGGCACTGCCTTGCGCTTTATCTGGCTCTTCCCCTTGACGGATAAGTTCGCATTTAAGGACTTCAATGATATCCGAAAGCGTACTTGGCCATTTATGATAAATTTCATTTGCTGGGATATTATCTAAATGGTCGAATAAATCTCCCACCGTGGCATGCTCGGTATCAAATAAGTCCTCTTGTACTTTGAGTTGCGCGTTCATCTAGCCTCCGGATTTGCCTTAAAATGGCTTGATTATACAAATTATGTTTCTGAAATTGGAAAATGTTTCAAGCCCGGCAAATCACACACAAGAACAAATTATTGATTTTAAAAATAAAAACCGCCCTTTCGAGCGGTAAAAAAAGTTCATTTTTGCTGTTTATCTTTCCATTTTCGCCACACGTCATAGCCTGGCAAGTGTTCCACCGGTTGGCCTAACTGATAAAACCGCTCGATATATAAAATGGTGTTTTCAACTTCATCACTGCCTTGAGTGGCGCGTTCTGCGTTGTTTACGGCAGCCGAGCCTGTTCCGGAAAAGAGTGGTCGGTTCGTTTCCATTACTTGCATTAAGTAGCGGTGATTGTTAAGCGGGGCGAGATTTCGGCTTTCTCGGCGTTTTTTCTGCACTGCGTTCACCGTTTCACTCAAACAGTGGGCTAATAATTGAGAAGGCGGGAACAAATCCAACACTTCACGCATTAATTTGACCGCTCTTGAATTGCTTAGCGCTGATTTATCCGGGCGAAATAGTGCAATGTATGAAACTAAAGGGCGCGCCACGCCATATTTTAACTCAGTGAGCAGCCCTAAAATTTCTCGCCCAGCGTCATCTTCTAAAAGTTGGTCTAAATGAATATCGGAGTGGCATACAGGACAACGGCACAATTTCATAGTCCACCTCTTGCTTGCCATTTTTTCAATCGCTCAAGCACTAAACTGGCCATGTCGTCGCGCAAAGCGCCCACGTTAAGCACTTGAATATTCATCCCGCGCTTAGCGTAAATTGGGTTCACTACGCCGCGCACAAACGCATTGAGCGCGTTTTCCGAGCCGTCTCGTACAAGCCCTTGCTTGTGCATATCAATCCAAATGGCGCGGATTTTGTGGGCAATCAAGCTATTCACTTTGGCGTTTTCGGTAGTCGGCGAATGATGGCGTTTCGTGGTCTTTTTAAAGCCTTTATTTTCCATGGCTTCTAAAACTTTAATCAATTGTATTATAGTCATTTGTTTGGTGCTGTTTTTGCCGGTTAACTCATTCAGCAACATCCGATAACTTAGTTCGTCCATGCATAGCTGTTGCTTGGCAATGTGAATCAGCTGAATCGCCTTTTCTTTGGTTAATCGCATTCTTTTTCTCCTGTAAAACACATTATTCAGCCCACTTAAATCCCCCTCTTTTGTAAAGAGGGGTTAGGGGAGATTTGAATGGACTGTAAATGGGTTTTAGTAATCCATACGGTGCGCTGTAGTTTCTGTACATATCTCAACAGAAACCTTAAACAATTCAAGCACTTCAGGATTCTCTTTTTTTCTGATTAAAATACAAACCTCTTCTCCATCATCTAAACCCCATTTTAAGGCGTTTTTACCTACAATAATTTCGGCCGCATTTGATAGAGATAATTCTTCGGAGTGTTTATATTTTACAAAAAGCTCCCGAATTATTACGTGCAGAACACTTTCTCTTGTTGGCTCAGCACCAGGTAAAAACGCGTGATATTGATATTCACAAACCATAATCTATTCCTCCGGTGGTTGTGGAAATGGTTGCCAATGAGTAATTTCCCCACATTCGCCGTCTGCGCTATACCACTTATTACCAAATATTTGCGCGCCGAAAATTTTGTTTTTTTCGCCAGAGGTATATTTGCCATAAACCAAAACAGGCGACGAACGAACTAACAAATCAAAACCTGTAAATGTATCCGGCAACCGCTCCGAACACTTAATCCATCCATTGTTTTCACACATTTTTATCCCCCTTATTTTTCTAGCTGAAGAATTTCGTCAATAACTGGATCCTTCAAAAGAATTTTCTCAATAAAGCCAATCAACATACGACCAGTTTCATTGGGATTTTCGACTTTCGCACTAACTTCCCATTCGTCATTATCTTGGGTGCAAAAATCTAATTTTATTTTGTGTTCGAAACCACTTTTGGCGTTATCGTCCATACCCTCAATCACAATCCAACCAGCTCTCACAATTTCAGGCAACTTAAACATCAAACAAGTCATCGCGTCCTTCACATATAAAGCTGGGGCTTGATGGTATTTTGTGTTTACATTAAAGGTTAAATCGTCATCACCGACTCCCACTTTAAACTCAAACGTTACTGAATATTTTTTTTCTTCCATTTCATTCATCTCCCCAATCTCATTCTTAAACCCGGCAGTAAGTTTTGTACGTTGCCAACATAAACCGCTGCGTGTTGATTTTGCCCGGTACGTAACGCGTGAAGCGCGTGTGTGAGCTGTTTTGCCGCTTGTTTTAATTGCTCATCCAACCGCACTTTTTCTTGCTCAGTCATACTTCTTCCCCTTCAATCACTGAATCAATTTCTACAACTAAACCGGTTAATGGCGGAGCGGTGTTTAAATCACACAACTCAATAGCTTGTTCTAGTGTTTCCGCTTTCATTTTCACTTCAATTACGCCATAAAGGCGCACGATATAATCAGCCATAAATCCTCCTAAAAAGGTTTTCTTAATACTCGTTCACAAAACGTGGCGCGACGTTTGCACCATTCTTTATTTTGGGCATTTGGCGCGTTAAGTTCGGCTATGGCCCATTGTTCTTTAGCGTCTTGCAGATCGCCTCTACGTTCACTGTTTGCAGCTTGTTCACTGTAATATTTAAAGCGATCAAACTTGTTGATGTTTTTGTTCATAAGGTTCTCCTGTGGTAAGTAGGATTCATTCGGTGGTTATCCAAATTCCGATTAATACTGCGATAAAAAACACCCAATCCATCACGCCACCTCTTGCTCAAACGGCGTAATTACAAAGTCTTCCACGCCTGTTTTGATTGTTACGCCTGGCACGCTGGCCGCAGTGCCCGGTTCATTAAGCATGGCTTCTTTATTGATTTCTTCTTTGATGCGGATAAACCGGGCTAACCCCCGCATTTTTAAGATATCTAACACGCTGTCTACGCCGCGAATCCCCACACTTGGCGGACGTTGGCGCCATTGCACTTCGCCTGTATTAAATGAACCTGTTTTAGTTTTGCCGTTTTGCGTGAGTTCATCACGTCGGCTTTCACACCACGCTTGCACCGCATCTTGTTTTGGTGCGAGCTTTTCTTTCACTTCGTTCATGCGTGGCGCGTATTCTTCGGTGATTGCTGCCAGCTTGTCGTTTTGTTCAATCGCTAGGCGTTCTAATTCGCGGTTTAAATCGCCGATTTCTTTAATTGCAACTTCCACTTCATCGCGCGTTTGATAACGCACTGAAAAGGTGTCGGTTTTAATGCGGGTTGCTTTTTTAGCCATTTCTTTTCTCCTGTTGGTTAATGTAAATAACTGCGCCAAATTACCTTGATGCCTTCCACCATCATTTGATATTCCGCCCAATGTGCGCCGTCGTTGCCTTGAATGTAGGCAAAGGCTTGACCAGTTTTCTCAAATTTCTTCGTTAATGCGTTCGGTTCAATGCGCACGCGCGGTTTGATTTTGTCAAACTCAATGCTTAATACATGCAACCCCATTTTGTTTAACTCAAACACGCATTTTTGCGTTTGCGATAAGTAACCTAGGGCGATTTTGTTGCACCCACCAAACACAGGGTGGGGTTTAGTTTGCTCACGCAAGGTGTCGTTTTTTGTAATGCTTGTCATTAGTTCGCTCCTATCATTTGTGCTTGGGCGGTTAAAATGAGGTCTAGTGTGATGACAGTGCCTTGGCCTTTTGCTGTCATGCCGGCTAGGCGTAAATATTGCGTTAAAGCGCGTAAGCCGCCTGCCTTGCCGCCGATGTCGTAAAGCACGGTCATTAAATCTTTGTCGGCTATATCAAGCCCCCAGGCTTGCGCGATAGCTTTAATATCGCCTTTTGTACTGGCTTTAACGCCGCAGTTGTTACCAATTCGTGACCATAAACGGGCATATTCATGCGCCTGATTCACACCGCCCTGGATGCGGGTGTAAACTTTATCGTTACCAATGAGCGCAAAGCCCACTTCGGCTTCTTCTTGGATAATGCGGATCTCTTCTAACGCGTCATAAGGCAGGTGGTCGCTTTCGTCGATAATCACTAAACCTTGTGTGCCTTTGAGTTTTTTAGTAATTAGGCGTGATAGGCGATCTTTACGGCGTGGCGCATCGTTAATGCCTAACTCAAGGGCTAACTCATACAAAATACTGCTTAATGTGGCGCGTGCTGGGCTTGCGGTGATCATCCATACGTTTTGGTTGCTTTTCGCGTACTCTTGGCAGGCTTTGGTTTTGCCTACGCCGCTTGCGCCGTAAACGGTCACCATGGTTGGTAAAATTTTGGCCATATCTAAGGCGCTGAACACTTTCTTGGCGGTCGGAATCTCAATAAAGTGCGGTGCTTCTACAAACACTTTTTCTTTCTTCTCACGCGTAGCGAGCCAGTTGTTTAATGCGTATTCAACTTTTTCTACATTGCCGGCATAAGTGCCTTTTAAATACGCGCTTAATGCCCCTGGATTCACGCCTGATTGCGCAGCAATCTCGCGCTGGGTGTAGGTTTGGTTGTCTAAGAGTTGTTTGATTTGGTTAATTAGTGTCATAATAATTGCCCTGTTTGTTTGGTAGGAGTATCTATGTTTAATCTTTGTCGCTTGCCCATGGATGTTGAATACAAAGAGCTGAACTACTGTGCTGAATATGCTTTTCAGGTTATTTTCGCCAAGTGGGATACCAAGGATTTTGACGCGCTCTTTGCTTCGTTAAAGCACTATCCAAACCTTCAAAAATATCTTGAATTTGAAGAGGAAAATCTTCGTCCTTATCTTCTCGCGCACCTTGCGCTTCCCACCAAAGAGCGCAAGCTGCAAGAAAAGCGCTTTTCTGAGCGGTATCGTCTTGAGTTGTCTTATGCTCATTGGCGGATGGCAACAATTTCTCTAATGATTCAAAATAGGTTGTTAGAGCTACAAATCGTTCGGACTGCATCAGCCAAGAAAACCGTTGAGACTTCGCTGAACTTTCTGTCTGATTTAGATCTCTTTTATACATTTTCACCCGTCTGGATTTCGCAACTTGGCGAAGCTTCCCCGTTTCTAAACGAAGCTGGTGAAGAAATGTGGTATCCTGATGATTAAGATTAGTTTTCATTTTTCATCTCCTATAAATCGGCTTTAAACTTGTTTTAAAGCCCTTTTGCTTTCTTAGCCATGGCTAAGTAATTGTCTAAACCTCGGCGGAAGGTGCTGACTTTTTCATCTTCCAACAACACTTCTTGCTTACGCATCGCATTGCCTTCTTGGTGTACCACTTCCCACACTTGCGGCACGCTTGGGGTATCATCAAATTCCACCTCTGGCATGCATTCCGCTACTTCTTGCACTTCCATTTCCTGCGCAGCTTGTGCTGCTTTCTTGGTATGGCGCACAAATTCGCGTTCTTTACGAGAATGGTCTTGTGCGGATTGCGTATCACCAAAGGCGGCAGGGCGTGTACAACTTGCTTCTGCTAAATACACTCCTTCTTGGCTATACACCCACACTTTGTCGTGTAAGCGGTTCGGGTCGTATCGCACCACCACACGTTTGTGTTTCGTGCCAATCAAGTCATAAGCCTCATACCGGTTGCGTAGGCCTTGTCTTTCACCACCGCATTTCAATTCAAAGGTGCCGTTGGCTTTCAAGGTTACTTCTTCGTGTAATGTGAGCAGATAACGCAACTGCTCCGGTGTTGCCAGGCGTTTTTCCACTAAGGCAAAATCGCGCTCAAAGGCTTGTTCAAAACTCAACTCACCTCGGCAAATTTCCGTTTCACGATTCAGGCGTTCGTTAAACATCTGAATGCCTTCTTCAAGGGCTAAGATAAAACTTTCATAATCCACCCCGGCTTTATTGCCTTGGTAGTTGTCGGGCTTATCCAGCGCGTTATCCCCCGCGTGGTATCCGGCAAGTAGTGGGTGTTTATCCACTAATTCACCTAAGCCACCGTGTGAAAATGCACGCTCAATCGGCTTAGCTTGCCCACGTCCGCGACCGTAGCGCACCGTTGTCCAGTGCAGTTGGATGCCGAGCGCTGGAATAATCCCTTGCACTTCGTCTGGACTCACTTTAAAGCGGTAACGATTTTTCACCCCACCAGTCATTTTCTTGTTCGCTGCGGCTTTGGTATTGTCTATGGTTAAGTGTTTCGGTATGCCGTACTTGCTCACCACATCCAACAACGCAAGACGTATCATGTTGGTGTTTTCCGATTCATCACAGCGATAGGCTAAGATTTTGCGCGTACGCACATCCTGCCAAAGCCAGGTTTTCGGACGGATAATGTGACCGTTGTGCCATTCCACCCACACGTTGTGTTTGTAACCGTCGCCGTTCACCCATTCCATCGCATCCACATCCGCAATGGTTCGGATAAGTGACGGGAAGTAACGGCTCACCGCATATTCCCCTTCGCGCAAATACACTTGGTGGGTTTTCGGAATCTCGCGCTCAATCTTGCGTTTAATGCTTGAAAGGCTCGGAATCACCCAACCGTTCACCTGTGCCGCGCGTTTTAAGCGTTCATAGCAAGAGCCCAACTGCGGGCGCTCATTACGGAAATAGTCCGCTTTGAAAAATGCCCAGGCTTCCTCGCTAAATTCCGCCTCACGGCTTTTGCCGTTTTTGCCACGCTCACTCATTAAAAGCGGCAACCAAAGACTGCGATCTTCATCTTTAATGGCATACCACCACCGTTTAAGCGAGCCAACTGAGACCGGCTTTTCGCCTTTTGCCTCGCATTCGCGGTTATATTTGCCACACACCAATTCCAATGCGGTCATAATGTTCATGCCGGTATTCGTTAATTCCGCTACCGCGAACATCGTACCCAGTTTCCACTTTGCCTCGTTTTGCGCTTTTGTCGTGCCTTGCTCATAAGCAGCCCACAACATCTGAGCTTCAGCCGAAGGTTCTACTGGTTTAGCAGGCTCGGCGAGGACGGGGAGGGAATTGACTGTTCTTTTACCTTCAATAACAACAAGTTCTGCCTGAATGTTTTCAGGTAGATAATTCACATCATATTCAAAGGCTTTTGTTCCTTGTCTTTTGCGTCGCGCTTGAGGATATTGAAGAAATAATTTGTCTAAAAATTTTCTACAACCACGCTCAGTGTTAGGGGTACTTTGACATTCAACGACTTCTGCAACTGTTACCCATGTTTTCATATCCCCTCCAACTACCGATTGGCATAACGCGAAGGCCAAATAATTTCAGGTGTAACGCCTAATGCTTCCGCGATAATTCGCTCACCTTTTGGATAACGACGATCTAAAGCATTATTTAATGTCCTAGAATTGAGCCCTGATTGGCGAGATAACGCTGCAAGGGTTGTTCCTTTTTTCTTTAAGGCATAGATGATATCTACCCTTTCCCAATCATTAATCATTGCTTTTGTTCCTTTTTCTGATAATCTAAAAGGTTATTACATTGAATAATACTGCCGTGTTATTCAATGTAATAATATTATTGATCTAAAAAAGGAACAGCGCAAGTATTTTTTGTTCCTTTTTATAAATTAAATCTCAAAAGGTAAAAATCAATGGAAACCCTTTCAAATCCTAAAAAGGAACAAGATAAATCGGAAAAGGTACAAGTTCCTTTTCAAACATTAGGAAAAGGATCTTCTTTTAGCGAAAGATTAAAAGAATTGATCGGAAATAAGAGCGGAAGAGCATTTGCTAAAGAAGCAGGAATTTCATATAGCACTTTGCATAACTATTTAACAAACACTAGCTTGCCAACACTGGACAACCTAATTGCATTAGCAACCTATGCCAATGTAAGCGTGCAGTGGCTAGCAACAGGAGAAAGCTCAGAGGAGCAGGATGGCTTAAATTTATCTGCAAGCAATGATGAAACCTTTGCAGAGATTGAAGATTGCCGAGAAGTGCGCATTTCAGCCGGTGGCGGTGGTTTTAATGATGAATATAAACCTTATCAAACCACCAAGGTAGAAAAGGCTTGGCTTGATTCACGCCGCTTAAAAGCGGAAGATTGCGCCATGTTCTTAGTAAGTGGCGACAGCATGCAGCCCACCTTAAAAGATGGTGAAGAGATTATTGTAGATCGTTCTAAAACGGATTTAAAAGACGGCAAAATCTTTGTGTTAAACAATGAAGGCGCAATGCTAGTGAAGAAAGTGCAAATCACCTACAACGGCATCACACTAATCAGTCAAAATACCGAATACGCACCAATAGAACTCAACACAGAACAAGCCAACAACTTGATTGTGATTGGGCAGGTAGTGCGTGGCTATCGGGATTTTTAAACGCCATTTAAACAAAATTTAAAGCCACTTTTAAATTTCTCATTTCAAGTGGCTATTTTGACATTTCAAACAAAACCCAAAATTTTTTCCCATTTCATTATTCTTCTTTTTCCTCCCCTAATAAAAAAGGGCTCTACATCACGTAAAGCCCCGTTTCATAAGGTTTTGAACCACTTATTCCCGCTTATTACAACCAAATCCCTACTTCTTTGTTTATTTCTCATATTAAGTGGTTGGATACACTTGGCGTAACAGAAAAGGTTTCTGCCACATCATTGCTTGTTACGCCGTTTAATTCGGCAACACGGGCCACATAAGCATTAAATTTCTGTTTAGTTTCGTTGCGCATGGTTGTTCCTTTAGCAATCGGTTAAAAATTCGGATTTACCTTCACCGGCAATGATTGGACGTTTGCCGAAGTCAGCAGAAGGTGTTTTTTCAAGCGTGGTGAATTTGGCTTGAATGCTTTCATTGGTGGCTTTCATTTCTGCTAATTCGGCTTGTTGTTTTGCTAAATCGGCGGAAAGTGCGGTCAATTTTTCCAATGTTTTTTGGGTTTGTTCCGCTAAAAGCTCAATAGATTTTTGATGGTCGGCAAAGCGTTCATCGTCGGTTTTTTCTTTGTCGGCAAATAATGCGCGGATTTTGGCAAAGACAGATAAACCTTTTTCTTTCACTTCTTCAAACTCTAATTCGGTTTCAACTGCGGCTGTGAAAAGGTTTTCAGCTTTTTCTTTGCGGTTGTTGAGTGGATTTGCACTTGCGCCGGCAGAAAATGCTAACATTTCCGTGCCAAGACTTGCCGGATTGTCCGTTACCGCTAAACCCACTAAGTAGGCTTCACCGGTGTCGGCAAAATTCGGGTCGCACTCAATAGAGGTGTAGATTTTTTGGCGGTCTTTATTGAGTTTGATTAAATCGTCCGTTGGGTCGATTTGAGCCAGTAACTGCAATTTACCTTCAGCATTTTCTTCCGTTTTTAAACCAATTACATCGCCATAGCATTTTGAGTGCGGATCATCATTCCACATATAACGCCATTTAATGTGTTCAAGATTAATGCGTGCACCATATTTTTTCGGGTCGTAATTTGCCGCCATTTGCTCAATCCAAGTGCGATTGATTGTGCGACCGTCTGTTGTTGCTCCTTCTGTTGCAACCACAAACCATTTTGATTGTTTTGCCATTGGCTATTCCTTTCAGTGAGTGGGTTCAATGATTGCCATTATTCTGAAAGGCTTTTTTTAGCCGGTCTATTGCTTGCGGTTGTTGCTTTAGTTCTCACAAAGCAGGGCGAAAGACGACCGCACTTAGCCTTTCTATTATGCGTTGGTAAATAGAAAGGATAGTGAATGGAAGAACAAATAATTGAACAGACTTTGCCTGATGTGTCAGCAGACAGTAAGCGACAGGCGCAGGTAATGTATTTTAGCGGCTATAAAATCGCGGAAATTTCACGCCAGTTAAATATTCCTGCATCAACGATTGCCAGTTGGAAAGACAGAGAAAAGTGGGACGATATTGCACCTGTCGGTCGGGTTGAATTGGCATTAGAGACAAGATTGAATTTGCTGATTGTAAAAGAAGAAAAGAGCGGTTCAGATTACAAAGAAATTGATTTACTTAGCCGCCAAATGGAACGTATGGCGAGGGTGAAAAAATATTCTTTTGGTGATGGCAATGAAACGGACCTGAATCCGAAATTGAAAAACCGCAATACCGGTGAGCGCAGAAAACCTGAACAAAACGCCATTAGTCAGGAACAAGAAGAATTGTTGATTAATGGTTTTTTAGGCGGGATGTTTCAATATCAACGTATTTGGCATGATGCTAAGCAACATCGCATTCGCAATATTCTTAAAAGTCGTCAAATTGGGGCGACTTATTATTTTGGGCATGAAGCCTTCGTGGATGCGTTGACAACGGGCCACAACCAAATCTTTATTTCTGCCAGTAAGAAACAAGCCTTACAGTTCCGATCATATATTGTGAGCTATGCCAAACAAACAGCCGATGTAGATTTGAAAGGCGAGACCATCAAACTGCCCAATGGCGCAGAATTGATTTTCCTTGGTACCAACTCGGCAACTGCACAATCCTACCACGGCAATTTGTATTTTGATGAAGTGTTTTGGGTACCGAAATTCGATGTAATGCGGAAAGTCGCCAGTGGTATGGCGGCCCAAAAGATGTATCGGCAAACCTACTTTTCTACACCTACGACAATCGCCCATCCTGCCTATGCGTTCTTTTCCGGAAAAGCGTTCAATCGTGGACGGGCGAAATCGGAAAAAGTAGAAATTGATATTTCACACGAAAATTTGCGTATGGGGAAACTTTGCGGCGACCGTCAGTGGAAACAGATTGTGACGATTTATGACGCACTGGAAGGCGGGTGCAATTTGTTCGACATTGAAGATTTGTTAGCCGAAAACAGCAAAGAAGAATTTGAACAACTTTTTCTCTGCCAGTTTGCTGATGATAACAGTTCCGCCTTTAAATTTGCCGACTTGCAACTTTGCCAAGTGGACAGCTTAGAAGAATGGCACGACTTTAAGCCATTTTATCAACGACCTTTTGGCAATCGAGAAATTTGGTTGGGTTATGACCCAGCTTTTACCGGCGACCGTGCAGCCCTTGCTATTGTTGCCCCACCACGAGTTGAAGGCGGGGATTATCGTGTGTTGCATAAACAAACTTTTCACGGCATGGATTATGAAACGCAGGCAAGCCGAATCAAACAGTTTTGTGACGATTACAATGTGTCGCGCATTGTGATTGATAAAACAGGGATGGGTTCTGGGGTGTTCCAAGAAGTTAAGAAGTTTTATCCGACTGTTCAGGGTTTGGACTATAACGCCGATCTGAAAAATGAGATGGTTCTCAAAACTCAAAACCTAATTCAAAAACGTCGCTTGAAATTCGACAGTGGCGACAATGATATTGTGACCAGTTTCATGACTGTGAAAAAACGCATTACGGGAACCGGGAAAATTACTTATGTTTCTGACCGTTCGGAAGATGCCTCACATGGCGATTTGTCGTGGGCTATCATGAACTGCATTCTTAACGTTCCTTACGGCTTGGGCGGTGATGTTGCAACACAAAGCCAATCGACCATTTTTACCTTTGAATAGGATGAATCAATGAGCAAATCAAAGAAAAAAAACACCGCACTTTCCGGTAACGCAATAGCACAAGCCTTTAGTTTTGGTGATCCGATTCCAGTGTTAGACCGTGCCGAAATTCTGAATTATTTTGAATCTGTACTGGTTTATGAGAAATATTATAATCCGCCGATTAATTTGGGCTATTTAGCCAAAGCCCTTGGCGCTTCCCCACACCATCAAAGTGCCATCACAGTGAAAAAGAATATTTTACTTTCAACCTGTAAAACGACCGCGCTTTTACCAAGAACACAACTTGAAAAACTGGTTCAGGATTATTTGGTTTTTGGCAATGCGTTCATTGAAATCGTAAAAAATGCGTTCGGCGATATCATTTCACTTAGAGCACCTTTGGCAAAATATATGCGCGTGGGTGTTGATGAAGGTCAATTCTTCCAAATCGTAACGGGCTATGAAGAATATGAATTTAAAAAAGATTCCGTGCTGCAACTTATCAATCCTGACATTAACCAAGAAATTTATGGTGTGCCGGAATATTTAGCCGCCTTACAATCTGCATTTCTAAACGAGAGTGCAACTCTGTTCCGTCGTAAATATTATCTGAATGGTGCGCATGCCGGTTCTATTATTTATATGACTGATCCAACGCAGAATAAGGATGATATTCAATCCATCAAGGACCAAATCAAACAAACCAAAGGCACCGGCAACTTTAAGAATCTTTTCGTCTATATCCCGAACGGTAAGAAAGACGGCTTTCAAGTGATTCCGCTTTCGGATGCCGTGTCAAAAGATGATTTCCTGAATATTAAAAATGCAAGCCGTGATGATGTTTTGGCAGCACATAGGGTTCCGCCTCAGTTAATGGGTATCGTGCCGAACAATACCGGTGGATTTGGTGATGTGGAAAAAGCCACTAAAGTTTTCTTTGTGAATGAAATCATTCCACTTCAAGAACGTCTAAAAGAAATTAATGAACGTTTAGGCATGGAAGTGATCACTTTTAACGAATACAAATTGCTAGAAGAAAAATAGAGATCCTTTCAGATAAAAATTGCCCGTGTTATTGCACGGGCTTTTTGTTGCCTAAAAGATGTGTTTTTTGCTGTGTGGTGCTAATACTGCCCAATGCTATTATATCAAATGACAATACCCCAGAAAGAAAAACCTATTGATTTTAGCCGATTTCCCTCCTAAAACGCTTATGAAAAATCGCAGTCAAACCCTCGCCACGCCTGCGCAATAAATGTATGTGTTTTAACGCAAATTCAGATCCTTTATAAAGCCTTTTCAGATCTAACGCCTTTCAAATCCTTTCAATCAGATCTTTCAACGCAAAACAACGCGGGAAAACGCGAAATTGGGTCTTTAAATATTAATTAAAATGATGTGCCAAATTGTGTCTTAGCTGTGACAAAGACTATAAACTTTGTGCCAATATTTAGGAAGTGATTAAATTTTGATTGATTGGATAACTGATTGAATTATTTGTTATTTATTTTCTAATGGCTACCAACTATTCACAGTTTGTATAACTCCAAAACCGGGTGTTGGGAGTTCGAGCCTCTCCGCCCCTGCCATCTTAAATAGATAATCCTCGCATTTGCGGGGATTTTTTATTTCTACAAATACGATTGGTAAAATAAAACGGCTTATTTCCTTTTGGAGATAAACCGTTTTGCAATGATTAATACTTACGCTTTATGTGGAATGTTTGCCAATACTTGTGTTAATACCGTCCAATAGGTTTGCACATCAGCAATATTCACCTGTTCATCGGGCGAATGGGCGTTACGAATGGTTGGCCCGATGGAAACCATCTCAATATGCGGGTAATGTTGTTTCAATAAGCCACATTCTAAACCGGCGTGGATCACCTTAATGAGCGGTGCTTTACCTAATACTTGTTGATAATGTTGCTCCGTCAGTTGCACCAAGGCTGAATCATTCACCGGTTGCCAGCCCGGATAAGGTGCTGAGAAGACTGCTTTGGCACCACTTAAATCGGCCAATGAACTGAGTAACTCGGTAATGTATTGTTTACCGCTTTCAATTAATGAACGCACAAGAATTGTAGCTTTAACGGTATTGTCTTGCATTTTTAGCACGCCGACACTCAAGCTACTTTCTACTACGCCGGTAATTACATCACTATTACGAATGACACCATTTGGTAATAGGTTCAATGCATTGATTAAATTACGTTGGCTTTCTGTAGTAAATACTTGTTGTGGGAGTGCAATACTATTTACGCTAAATTCCACATTCGGTTCGATGAGCGCCAATTCTTCTTTGATGACGTGATTGAATTCGCAGATAGCTTGTTCGAATGTCGAGGAATTACCACAAAAAGTAATAATCGCACCAGCTTCACGCGGAATAGCATTGCGAATGGAACCACCGTGAATTTCTGCTAAATTAAATTGCAGATCGGCTAATTGAAGATGCTTAAATAAACGTGCCAGTAATTTAATTGCATTCGCTCGGCCGGTATGAATATCGCAGCCGGAATGTCCACCACGCAAGCCTTTTAGATTGATTTGCAAGGCTTGTGAGGCGCCATTGGCCTGCCATTCAATTGGGAATTCCAAGTTGGCATTAATTCCACCGGCACAGCCAATATAAATCTCACCAATTTCTTCTGTATCAGTATTGATTAACCATTCGGATTGCAACCAACCATTACGTAAGTGAATTGCGCCATCCATGCCGGTTTCTTCGCTCATGGTGAGTAGGACTTCTAATGGCGGATGAACTAAATTATCGCTTTCCAATATGGCTAATGCTGAAGCTAAACCAATACCATTATCGGCACCTAGAGTTGTACCTTGCGCTTTTACCCAGTCACCAACAATATGTGGACGAATCGGATCTTGCTCAAAATTATGGCTGCTACCTTCATTGGCTTGTGGCACCATATCCAAATGCGCCTGTAATGCTACCGGAATACAATGTTCCATACCCGCACTGGCAGCTTTGCGAATTAACAGGTTACCCACTTCATCGCGCTCCACAAAAAAACCGCGTTTTTTTGCCCAATCGACAATAAATTCAGCTAATTTATCTTCGTGATGGGAGGGATGAGGTATCGCACAGATTTGTGCAAACCATTGCCATAATAGCGCCGGTTGCAAGGTTGAAATTTCGGACATATTTGCTCCTTTTTTCATAAAAAAGTGGTGTGAAATAATAGCATAAAAGGCTATTTCGGGTTATCCTTACGCAATTTTTTTATTCTCTAAACTGAAGGATTTTCTATGAGCGAAAAATATGTTGTGACTTGGGACATGTTCCAAATGCACGCCCGTAAATTAGCGGAGAAATTACTGCCGGCCTCCCAATGGAAAGGCATTATCGCGGTGAGCCGCGGCGGCTTATTTCCAGCAGCCGTATTGGCGCGCGAACTCAATATCCGCTTAGTGGAAACCGTGTGTATTGCCAGTTATGATCATGATCAGCAAGGCGCATTAAAAGTGTTGCATCGCGCCGAAGGTGATGGCGAAGGCATGATTGTGGTAGACGATTTAGTGGATACCGGTAATACTGCCCGCGCAATCCGTGAAATGTATCCAAAAGCTAAGTTCGTGACAGTATTTGCCAAACCGGCCGGTGCTGAATTGGTGGATGAGTATGTGATTGATATTCCACAAAATACTTGGATTGAACAGCCTTGGGATTTGGGCTTATCCTTTGTTCCGCCACTCGCGCGTAAATAATTTCATCAATGCCGCCTTGAGCGGCATTTATTTTTTATGGTCTGTGCTTACGGTCCTTTTTCGTTATAATAGCCGCCTTCGTCGGGCAATAATTGCCTTACAATAGGTTTTTAAATCAACTCTAATAAAATCAAATACTTAGACCTTATTTTTGAGAAAACGCCAAAAAACATCATGGCGTTTTAGTCTGATCAATCAACAAGGAAATTGCATGTCAAGCCAACCCCGCTTTGTTCATCTTCGCACCCACACCGATTTTTCCATGATCGACAGTATCGTGAAGGTGAAACCGTTGGTGAAAGCCTGTGCTGAAAAACAAATGGTAGCTTTGGCACTGACTGACTTCTGTAATTTTTGTGGTGTTGTCAAATTTTACGGTGAAACCTTAAGTGCCGGTATTAAGCCGATTATTGGCGCGGATGTACGGGTAATTGCTGCTGATGGCGAAAGTTTTTTTGAATTGACTCTGTTAGCTAAAAATAATGCCGGTTATAAAAATATTACCTTATTACTTTCCAAGGCCTATCAACGCGGTTATACAGATTTACCGTATTTGGATAAGGAATGGCTGATTGAACACCGTGAGGGGGTGATCATTCTTTCCGGTGGCACTCAAGGTGATGTGGGCAAGGCTCTGTTGCGTGACAATCAACAGGAAACGGAAAAAGCCCTGGCATTCTATCAACAGTATTTCGCTGAACATTTTTATTTGAGTTTGTCGCGCACTGGCCGTCCGGATGAAGAGCGTTATATTCAAAGTGCTCTGACCTTAGCCGAACGGCACAATTTACCGTTGGTCGCGACTAATGATGTGATGTTTTTAAAGGCTGATGATTTTGAAGCTCATGAAATTCGTGTAGCTATTCATGACGGCTATACTTTGGATGATCCCAAACGACCAAAACGCTATACCGAACAGCAATATTTCCGCAGTGAAGAGGAAATGTGTGCATTGTTCGCCGATATTCCTTCCGCATTAGAAAATACCCTATTAATCGCACAACGTTGTAGCGTGACTTTACGTTTGGGCGAATATTTCCTTCCACAATTTCCAACCGGTGAATTATCCACGGAAGATTTCTTGGTTAAAAAATCCCGTGAGGGGCTGGAAGAACGTTTAGCTTTTTTATTTCCCGATGAAAAAGTCCGCGCAGAAAGACGTCCGGAATATGATGAACGTTTGCAGGTCGAACTCGATGTGATTAACCAAATGGGATTTCCAGGCTATTTCTTGATCGTGATGGAGTTTATTCAATGGTCAAAGGATAACGATATCCCGGTGGGACCGGGACGGGGCTCCGGTGCGGGCTCACTCGTGGCTTACGCCTTAAAAATTACTGATTTAGATCCCCTTGAGTTTGATTTGCTATTCGAACGTTTCTTAAATCCGGAACGGGTTTCCATGCCCGATTTTGATGTGGATTTCTGTATGGATGGCCGCGATAGAGTAATCGAACATGTGGCAGAAACCTATGGACGTGGTGCGGTATCGCAAATTATTACCTTCGGTACTATGGCGGCAAAAGCGGTGATTCGTGATGTTGGGCGCGTGCTGGGGCATCCTTATGGTTTTGTTGATCGTATATCTAAGTTAATTCCTCCCGATCCGGGCATGACCTTAGCGAAAGCCTTTGAGGCAGAGCCGCAATTACAAGTCGCCTATGATAGCGATGAGGAAGTGCAGGATTTGATTAATATGGCGCGCAAATTGGAAGGGGTGACCCGTAATGCGGGGAAACATGCCGGCGGCGTGGTGATCTCTCCGACCCTAATAACCGATTTTGCCCCACTTTATTGCGATAGCGAAGGTAAACATCCTGTTACCCACTTTGATAAAAGCGATGTGGAATATGCGGGCCTGGTGAAATTTGACTTCTTAGGTTTACGTACCCTCACTATTATCAAATGGGCGCTCGATATGATTAATGCGCGCATGCTACGTGAAGGTAAACCGTTAGTTGATATTGCAGCTATTCCTTTGGATGATCCTGAATCCTTCGAACTATTAAAACGTTCTGAAACTACCGCGGTGTTCCAGCTGGAATCACGTGGCATGAAGGATTTGATTAAGCGCCTACAACCGGACTGCTTTGAAGATATTATCGCGTTGGTAGCATTGTTCCGTCCGGGGCCGTTGCAATCGGGGATGGTAGATAACTTTATCGACCGTAAACACGGCCGTGAGGAAGTGTCCTACCCTGATGCTGAATATCAGCACGAGAGCCTGAAGCCGATTTTGGAACCGACCTACGGGGTAATTTTGTATCAGGAACAGGTCATGCAAATTGCCCAGGTCTTGGCCGGCTATACCTTAGGTGGTGCAGATTTATTACGTCGTGCGATGGGTAAGAAAAAACCCGAAGAAATGGCTAAACAGCGCTCGGTATTTGAAGAGGGAGCGATTAAAAATGGTGTGAACGGCGAATTGGCGATGAAGATTTTCGATTTGGTAGAAAAATTCGCCGGTTATGGTTTTAATAAATCCCACTCCGCGGCCTATGCCTTGGTTTCGTATCAAACGCTGTGGCTGAAAACCCATTATCCGGCGGAGTTCATGGCCGCGGTAATGACCTCGGAAATGACCAATACGGACAAAATTGTTGGGCTATATGATGAATGTTTACGCATGGGACTAACCGTTACGCCACCGGATATTAATGTGGGTAAGCATCATTTTAGTGTCAATGAAAACGGTGAAATTGTGTATGGTATTGGTGCGATTAAAGGGGTTGGTGAAGGGCCGATTGAAGCCTTAATTAATGCCCGCAATGAAGGCGGTATCTTTAAGGATTTATTTGATTTATGTGCCCGCGTGGATTTAAAGAAAATCAACCGACGCACCTTTGAAAGTCTGATTATGTCGGGCGCTTTTGATAAGCTAGGACCACATCGAGCAGCGCTGGCCAAAAATTTGGAAGATGCGTTAAAAGCCTCCGATCAGCATGCGAAGGATGAAGCCATTGGCCAGGCGGATATGTTCGGTGTTCTTACGGAAACCCATGAAGAGGTGGAAAACGCCTATGCACATACGCCGCCTTATAGTGAAAAACAAATTTTGGAAGGCGAATGGGAAACCCTCGGCCTGTATTTGAGCAGTCATCCAGTTAGCCGTTATTTGAAGGAATTGTCCCACTACACCTCAACCCGTTTGAAAGAATTAGTGCCGAATCGTCGTGGTCAAATGAGCACGGTGGCCGGGTTGGTGGTAGCCTCGCGTATTGCCGTGACGAAAAAAGGTAACCGCTTGGGCATTGCGACCATTGATGATCGCTCGGGACGTTTGGATTTGACCTTATTTGGAGAGGCTCTGGAGCAATTTGCTGATAAATTACAGCGCGATAGCGTTATTATTGTTACCGGCCAGGTGAGTTTTGATGATTTCTCACAAGGACTACGGATGTCGGTGCGGGATTTGATGACCCTTGATGACGCACGTTCTCGTTATGCCAAGAGTTTGGCTATTAGTTTGGAAGAAAAGCAAATTACCCCAAGTTTTATCAAACAGCTTAAGGGCATATTAGAACCCGCAATTGGTGGCAGTCTGCCGATTAACATTTATTATCTCGGTAGCCAAGGGCGGGCACTTTTGAAAATGGGGGTACAGTGGTCGATTACACCGACCGATGAAGTGCTTTATCGTTTAACCGAAATGCTCGGTGAAAATGCGGTGGAGTTAGAGTTTGCTTAAAACGCCCCTAGGATTTCCAGAGTTTTCTTTAAAATCAATGTTAAGTTATTGATTTTATTAAATATGTTTTAAAAATGATAATTCGACGGGAATGCTTTTCCCGCTCCGCCTTTTGTGTTAGTTTATGGCGGTTTTTATACATGAGAGAGCAGAAATTATGCAAAAAGTGATTATTGATGAAGAGCGTTTTTTGCGCACGATTTCCCGTATTGCCCATGAAATTATTGAAAAACATAAAACCTTGGACAATATCGTGATGGTCGGCATTAAACGGCGCGGTGCAGAAATTGCTGAGCTGATTGCGAAGAGAATCTGCGAATTAACCGGCACCGAATTGCCGTTTACCGAATTGGATATCACGTTTTACCGCGATGATTTATCGCCTTTGGATGCGGCCAATCCGGGGCCGGTATATCGCGGGGCATCGCAATATTTAAGCATTCAAGATAAAGAGGTGATCTTAGTCGATGATGTGCTTTTCACCGGTCGTACTATTCGTGCGGCAATGGATGCCCTGACGGATTTTGGGCGTGCAGCAAAAATCGAATTGGTGATTTTGGTTGATCGTGGACACCGCGAATTGCCAATACGAGCCGATTATGTGGGTAAAAACGTGCCAACCGGGCGTAATGAAAAAGTGCAGGTGCGTACCGTCGGATTTGACGGTTGTTATGAAGTCGTATTACTGCCGAAATAATCTTTAAAATCAATTGTGAACCTTTAGCAAAATTGATACTCTAACGGCCGTTATTGACTTTGGAATGACAGACAATGAAACAGACAATTTTTAAATCTTTATTGTGCGCATTTTTAGGCGCTTTTGTAGTGAGTAACGCTATTGCTGAAGAACGTGTAGTGGCGACAGTCAACGGGCAACCTATTCTACAAAGCCAGGTAAATGCGGCAATGGGTAAACGCGGCGATTTTAATGCGGCGTTGGATAAAGTCATTGATGATATTTTGGTGGATAAAGCGATTAAAGAATCCAAAGTTCAGGTGAATCAGGCGGAAGTTAACCGTATTGTGGAAGATATTGCAGCACGTAATGGTTTGACTTACGGTCAGTTTTTAGATGCATTGGATTATCAGGGTATTTCTTTAGCTGCTTTCAAACAACAAATTGCCAACCAAATGAAAATGGCCGGTGTACGTAATCAAGCGATTCAAAACAGCGTAGATGTGACCCGTGAACAGGTTGAGTCATTAGGCAAAAAAATGATGGATGAAGCAAAAGCTAACGGTACCGAGCAAAAGGTTATCGGTAAGCAGTATGAAGTTCGCCATATTTTGCTGAAATTGAATCCATTATTGAACGATGATCAGGCTAAAGCACAATTGGAAAAAATCAGAAGTGATATTCTCAGCGGAAAAACCAGCTTTGCTGATGCCGCATTGAATTATTCTAAAGATTATCTCTCCGGTGCTAATGGTGGTAGTTTAGGTTATGCCTTCCCGGAAGCCTATGTCGGTCCGTTTGCAAAAGCCGTACAAACTACGCCAAAAGGCACGATTTCTGCGCCGTTTAAATCTGAATTCGGTTGGCATATCTTAGAAGTCACCGGTGAGCGTGATGGCGACAGAACAGAAGATGCTTATCGTCAAAAAGCTTATGAACAATTGGTTAATAGTCAATTGCAGGATTCCGCAAAGGACTGGGTGAAAGCGTTGCGTAAAACTGCCGATATTCAATATTTCAATAAGTAACGAAAACATCTAAATAAAGGGGCTGGTTAGCCCCTTTTGCATTTAAATCATAGTTGAGGCTTATGATGAAGAAATTTCTCATTTTTTTACTTGTATTCGTATTGCTGGGAAGTGGTGGTGGCTATTGGGGCTACCAACAAATGAATGCCTACTTACAGGCTCCAATTCATGCGACAGCTGATCAATTGCTGACTATTGAACGGGGTGTTACAGGAAATAAGTTGGCTGATTTATTGGCTCGTGAAAAATTAGTGGATCATCCGGCTTATTTGCCTTGGCTTCTCAAATTACAACCGGAACTTAATAAAATTAAGGCCGGGACATATTCGTTAAATGGCATTAATACCGTTGAAGAGTTGCTTAAATTATTAAATTCAGGCAAGGAAGCACAATTTAGCGTGCAGTTTATTGAAGGTAAAACTTTCAGTGAATGGCGTAAAAATCTTGAACGGGCACCGCACTTAAAACAAACCTTAGAAGGCAAAACAGAGTGGGAGATTATACGATTATTACATGTTCCGGCGATTGCAAAAGCAGTTTACGATTGGAGTAGTATGGACGGTTGGCTGTATCCAGATACTTATAATTACACGCCAAACTCCACGGATCTTGAGTTGTTGCAGCGCTCAACTGCTCGTTTACAAAAGGCCTTAGATAAAGCGTGGAATGAACGGGATAAGGATCTGCCACTAGCTGATGCTTATCAAATGTTGATTTTGGCTTCTATTGTGGAAAAAGAAACGGGAATTGCATCTGAGCGTCCCTTAGTGGCTTCGGTCTTTATTAATCGTTTAAAAGCCAAAATGAAACTACAAACTGACCCAACCGTGATTTATGGAATGGGTGAGAGTTATACCGGTAATATTAGTAAGAAAGATTTGGAAACGATAAACCCGTACAATACCTATATGATTGAGGGTTTACCACCAACACCAATTGCCATGGTGAGTGAGAGTGCTTTGCAGGCTGTGGCGCATCCAGAGAAAACGGATTTTTATTATTTTGTTGCTGATGGCAGTGGTGGTCATAAATTTACCCGCAATCTGAACGAGCATAATAAAGCGGTGCAAGAATATTTACGTTGGTATCGTAGCCAACAAAAAGGAGCCAATTAATGCAAGGCAAATTTATCGTCATTGAAGGTTTGGAAGGCGCAGGTAAAAGTACCGCCATGCAAACGGTGGTGGATACATTAAAATCCCTTGGGGTAAGCGATATCGTATTTACTCGTGAGCCAGGTGGTACGCCATTAGCGGAGAAATTACGCCATTTAATCAAGCATGAAACAGAAGAACCTGTTACCGATAAAGCGGAGTTATTAATGCTTTATGCGGCACGAATTCAATTGGTAGAAAATGTAATTAAGCCAGCTTTGGCTGCCGGTAAGATCGTGCTAGGTGATCGTCATGATATGTCTTCACAGGCCTATCAAGGCGGTGGGCGTCAGTTTGACCAAACGCTCATGGCGAATTTAAAAAATATGGTATTAGGCGATTTTGAGCCGGACTTTGTACTCTATTTGGATATTGATCCGGCTGAGGGACTTGCTCGTGCTAGAGGGCGCGGAGAATTGGATCGTATTGAACAACAAGGGCTGGATTTTTTCCATCGTACCCGTCAACGTTATTTGGAATTGGTGCAGAACAATCCAAAAGCTGCAATTATTAATGCGGGTCAGCCATTGGCACAAGTACAAGCCGATATTCAAATTGCAGTTAAAAATTGGTGGATGTCACAAGCAAAATGAGCGAGCTTTATCCTTGGTTAGCGGCCACTTATGACAAAATCAGCCAAACCTTTACAGAAAGTTTGGGACACCATGCTTTGTTAATTAAAACCGATCAAGGGCTGGGCGCAGAAAGCTTATTTGATTCTTTGGCAAAACGTATTATGTGTCAAACGCCAGAGAATGCCCCCTGTGGCCATTGTCATTCCTGCCATTTAATGAGTGCCCATAGTCATCCTGATTTTCATCTCTTAGCCTCTCAAGAAGGCAAGGATATCGGGGTGGATCAGGTGCGGGCGATTAATGAAATTGTAGCTCAGCATGCACAGCAAAACGGCAATAAGTTGGTATATATCCAAGGCGCAGAACGCCTCACTGAAGCGGCGGCTAATGCGTTATTAAAAACCTTGGAAGAGCCGCGTCCGAACACGTATTTCTTATTACAAACGGAACCCTCCTCTTCATTGTTGGCAACCATTTACAGTCGTTGCCAAGTATGGAATGTTCCTGTGCCGACAGAATCTGAAGCCTTAACTTGGCTTTCTTCTCAATTTCAGGCAGAAACATCAGAATTATTGACTGCACTTGCGATGAATTTGGGGCGTCCGCTGTTAGCATTAGAAACACTCCAACAAGGATTTATTGAACAACGCAAAAATTTCCTACGTCAATTTTGGCTGTTTTATCGTCGTCGTTCGCCTTTGGAAATTTTGCCTTTCTTTGAAAAAGAGTGTGCAGTACAACAGATGGATTGGATCTTGGCTTTTTTAGGTGATGCCATTAAATATAAATTAGAAATTCAAAGTGGTTGGCAAATTCTTGATCTTAAAAACGGAGTAATGCAATTTGCTGATGAACAAACTGTGCTTGGGCTATTAAGTGCCAATAAAATTATGCAAAAAGTGCGTTCGGATTTACTTACCATTAATGGTGTTAATACCGAAATAATCCTATTGGATGGTTTAACGAAGTTAATTACCGACGTGTTTAAGGACTAAAGAAATTATGTTTATCGTAGATTCCCATTGCCATTTAGATGCATTGGATTATGAAAATTTACACAAAGATATTGCGGATGTGGTGGCCAAAGCACATGCTCGTGATGTAAAGCATTTGCTGGCGATTGGGGTGACGTTAAGTCGTTTTGAAAAAGCTTATCCGGCCTTGGCGCAATTTTCTAATGTGTCTTTAGCTTGCGGAGTGCATCCCTTAGATCTTGATGAAGAACCTTACGATGCCGAGCGTTTATTGCGTTTAGCGCAGGATGAAAAAGTTATCGCAATTGGCGAAATTGGTCTGGATTATTATTACAGTGCCGATAATAAAACCTTGCAGCAAACTGTCTTTGCTGACCAGATCAGAATTGCTAATCAAGTGGATAAACCGGTGATTATTCATACCCGTTCAGCGCCAGAAGATACCATAACCATATTGCGTGAGCATCATGCAGAAAAGTGTGGCGGATTGATTCATTGTTTTACGGAAAGCCTGGAGTTTGCGAAAAAGGCGCTTGATTTAGGTTTCTATATTTCCTGTTCGGGGATTATTACCTTCAAAAATGCTGAAAGTATTCGTGAAGCCATTCGTTATGTGCCGGCCGATCGTTTGTTGGTGGAAACCGATTCACCTTATTTGGCTCCGGTGCCTTATCGAGGCAAAGAGAATCAGCCGGCATATACGCGTGAGGTGTGTGAATATGTGGCGGCGCTAAAGGGCTTATCGATGGAAGCGTTTGCTGAAATCAGTACGCAAAACTTTGAGCGTTTATTTAAAATTAATGTACAATAAATCGCCGAAATTAATGAGAGAACCAATATGCGTAAAATTGTTAAATATTTTTTATTTTTAGTCTTATTTGTCTTCCACGGTTTTATGTTTTCCGTGGTGAATTATGTGTTTCCCCATTATGATGTGACCAAAGTCACTGGCGTGGAAGTCAAACGGGTAGATAAGGACGGCCCTATCACGAAATCTAACCCGGCGGATGGTCCGACTCGTGACGTGTATTTTATTAATACCCAAAATGGTGACGGCAAAATTATGGTTTATCGTAACGAAGATACCCGCTGGAGTTTTCCGTTCTATTTCAAATTCGGCTCCGCGAATCTACAGGCTGAGGCACAAGCACTTGGAAATGAAGACAAAACCGTACAAATCAAATATTACGGTTGGCGGATTACGATGTTTGATGAATATCGCAATGCGCTTTCGGTGAAGGAAGTGACTGCAGATGCCAGCGCGGGCTATCCAATTTTCGCGTGGGTGTTGTACGCCTTTTTACTCTTTACGTTGTTCTTGTCCATCCAATTTGTGCGCGGATGGTTTGATAGCGAAAACGATTGATTTTCTAACGGCCGCACAACAGCGGCCATTTTTTATTGCGTTGGCAGGACTGTCCAACGCCCCTTCGAAAAACGAAGTTTTCTTGAAAATTAAACGTAAGTTATTGATTTTATTAGGGTTGTCTAAAAAATCGATATTTTCCTAGGATTATCATGGAATTATTAGAAACTTTCCTTATTTTATTGTTGTTGATTATTGTCAGTGCCATTGTTTCCTCTTCAGAAATTTCACTGGCTGGCTCACGTCGCTTAAAATTGCAGGCATTGGCCAATGAGGGCGATAAACGGGCAATGCAGGTATTGAAACTACAGGAGCATCCCGGCCGTTTTATTACCGTTGTACAAATCGGTTTGAATATGGTGGCGATTTTAGGTGGGGGAATTGGCGAAAGTGCTATTAGCCCCTATTTGCAACGATGGTTATCATCCTACACCCAAGCACCTTGGGTTGAGCCTGCATCTTCATTAATTGCCTTTTTATTGGTAACGTTTTCATTTGTGTTGTTTGCCGATCTGATTCCGAAACGCTTGGCGATTACCTATCCGGAAAAGATCGCATTGGCTACCGTGCGCATCATGAGTTTCAGCATGATTTTATTCAAACCTTTAGTATGGATATTCGATACAGCGGCTAACTGCATTTTCAGATTATTACGGATTTCCACCGTGCGCGAAGAAAATATGACTTCTGCTGATATTGTCGCGGTAGTTGAGGCGGGTGCTGAGGCCGGAGTATTGAAAACCCAAGAGCATTATTTGATTGAGAATATTTTCGATATGCAGGAACGCACGGTAACGTCCACCATGACTATCCGTGAAAATATCGTTTTTTTAGAACGGCATTTTTCCCGTCAGCAAGTGTTGGAACAATTGTCGGAAGATTCGCATTCGAAGCTAGTAATTGTCGATAACGATATCGATCATATTTTGGGTTATGTGGAATCCCATACGCTGCTTACGCTTTATCTACAGCAGGAGCACGTGAATTTAACCGATAGCAAATTATTACGTAAGGCGTTATTTGTGCCGGATACATTATCCTTGTATGAGGTATTGGAGCTGTTTAAATCCACCGGTGAAGACTTTGCCATTATCGTTAATGAATATGCGTTGGTAGTGGGATTGATTACCTTAAATGATGTGATGAGTATTGTGATGGGTGAATTGGTTTCCAATGAGGAAGAGCAAATCGTGAGCCGCGATGAAAACTCTTGGTTAATTGATGGTGCAACTCCACTCGAGGATGTGATGCGGGCTTTGAATATTGAAGCATTCCCCGATGAGGAAAATTATGAAACTATCAGCGGATTTATGATGTATATGTTGCGTAAAATTCCGAAGAAAACGGATTTTGTGGTATTTGATAAATACAAATTTGAAGTGATTGATACGGAGAATTTTAAAATTGACCAAATCTTGGTTTCGTTAGTGAAGGAGAATGCTGGGATGAAAGAGTCAGCATAAGCATACTGATAGCATAGTAATGGCAACCATTGAAAGGTTGCCATTTTTTTATGCTTAATCCAGCGAGGTATTTTATAATGATTGAAAATTCTCGACTCAGAGGCTTTCAAACCCTAGATGCTCTCTTGTAAAGCTGGCTTTCTTTGCCGCTACATTGTCAGTATAATGGGCGCGCTTTTAATTTATCCTCGGAGCATTTATGTTGAAAAAAATTGCGGTTCTTTTGTTGGCCGGAACACTTGCGGCTTGTTCATCTATTTCCGATTTGAAATCCTATGTTCCATTTATGGGCAAGGATAAAAAAGTGATTGATTTAGATAAAGATAAGATTGATCAAAAATCCTATGCTTCCGCTTATGAAGCTACCATTGCGACCTATACCGGGCGGGTAACCAAAGATTATAACTATGTAGATAATTTTGCTCAGGGTGCCAAAGATTGGTATGCCGGTCGTATTTTGTTACCGGTTAAGCAAATTCAGGAAAAATTGTATGACAGTGGTAGCGGCCATGATTCCGATGTTTACGCTTATTACAGCGGGGTATTACACGCGGAGGCGCTTCAGAACAACTTTAATCGTCTGCAAAGTGGTTGTTGGGCGAAGTTGGATGCGGATAGTGTGACACAAGGCATTTACGATGCAATGCGTGATCTCCGTAATGGAAAAGTACTCAGTGAAAATGACCCTTACATTGCTAAGGGAAGCGATGAATTACTGAAAACCTGTTCAGGTAAATAATTTTAAAACTGTTGTCGGTTTACCGGCAGCAGTTTCTTTTTTTTTAATTTAGGATAAGGAGCAGGAATGTTAGAACTCTCGGAAAACAACATTCATCTGAATGCGAAGGCGTCGGATAAGCAACAAGCGATTGAAATGGCTGCGGCTGCATTGGAGCAGGCCGGGTATGTGGAGAGCGGCTATTTAGCCGGGATGCTAGCGCGAGAAGGCCAGACTTCCACCTTCTTAGGTAACGGAATAGCTATTCCCCATGGTACGTTAGATACCCGCGCAATGGTGAAAAAAACCGGCGTGCAGGTTTTTCAATTTCCACAGGGAATTGAATGGAGCGAAGGTAACATTGCCTATGTGGTGATTGGTATTGCAGCGCGTTCCGATGAACATCTGGCTTTATTACGCCAACTGACCCATGTCTTAGGTGATGAAGAAACTGCTGCGAAACTGGCGACTCTCGATGATGTGGCGCTGTTCCGTGCCATCTTATTGGGCGAGCAAGATAAGAAATCTGTATTAGTTAGTAAAGAGACAGTCACCCTTGATGTTGATACTTCTAGTTTATTGACCTTAACAGCGATTAATGGTGGTCAGTTACAACAACAAAATGCGGTAGATAATGCTTTTATTGCCGAATTGGTGGCCAGTGCGGCATTGCCTTTAGGCAAAGGTTTGTGGGTGACGGATGCAGGGGTTGGCAATTTACAAAATGCCATCGCGTTTTCTCGTGCGAGAACAATCTTCAATCATAATGGCAAAGCGGTAAAAGGGGTATTAACCATTGCTGCAGTTGATCAGCAAATCGAGGAAAACTTAGCTCGCTTGTTATCCGATGATGTACAGGATGTGTTACTAAACGGTCAATGCGAACAAATTGTGGCGGCATTAAGTGGCCAACAAGTGGCATTGAAAGCTGATACTTGTGCTTCATCTGTGATTGGTACCTTTACTATTCGTAACGAACATGGCTTACATGCAAGACCAAGCGCCATGTTAGTTAATGAGGTGAAAAAATTTAATTCGAGAATTACGGTTCAAAACATTACGCGAGGTGGTGAAGCGGTTAATGCTAAGAGCCTAATGAAGATTGTTGCATTAGGGGTAACTCAGGGACATCGTTTACGTTTTGTTGCCGAAGGGGATGATGCCAAACAAGCCATTGAAGCTTTGGCTAAAATTATTGCTAGTGGGTTGGGTGAAACTGTTTCAGCTGTGCCGCCAAGCGAACCGGATACCATTGAGGTCGGTGCAGATTTGCAGACCAATCAGGTAGAAAAACCAGAGGAGCACGTTCCTGAGGCGATTGAGGCTGTTTTCGTGATTAAAAATGAACATGGCTTACACGCCCGTCCAAGTGCAGTATTAGTTAATGAAGTGAAAAAATATAATGCATCCGTTGCGGTACAAAACTTAGATCGTGACAGTCAATTAGTTAGCGCCAAAAGTCTAATGAAAATTGTGGCGCTAGGTGTGGTGAAAGGCCACCGCTTACGTTTTGTGGCGAGCGGTGAAGAAGCTCAACAAGCCATTGACGGTATTGGCGCAGTCATTGAAAGCGGTTTAGGCGAAGGTAAGGAGTAAATGATGGCAAGAGTAGCAACGATTACCTTAAATGCTGCTTACGATTTGGTGGGACGTTTACCCCGTATTGAAATCGGTGAAGTGAATACAGTTGAAACGCTTGGTATTTTTCCTGCCGGGAAGGGCATTAATGTTGCCAAGGTGTTGAAAGATTTAGGTGTAGATGTCGCTGTTGGTGGATTCTTAGGGGAAGACAACGTCGGTGATTTTGAAACTCTATTTAAAAAACAGGGATTAGAAGACAAATTTCATCGCGTAGCAGGTAAAACCCGCATTAATGTAAAAATTACGGAAACCGAAGCCGATGTAACAGATTTAAATTTCTTAGGTTATCAAATCACCTCTGAGGCTTGGCAGCAATTTACTGCTGATTCCTTAGCTTATTGTCAAAACTTTGACATTGTTGCGGTATGTGGCAGCCTACCGCGTGGTGTTACTCCTGAATTATTCGCCGATTGGCTTAACCGATTACATCAAGCCGGTGTAAAAGTGGTATTAGATAGTAGCAATGCCGCACTTACCGCAGGTTTGAAAGCACATCCTTGGTTAGTGAAACCAAATCATCGTGAATTGGAAGCATGGATCGGCCATCCGTTAAATTCCCTTGAGAAAATAATTGTCGCTGCTAAAAAACTAAAAGCAGAAGGCATTGCGAATGTGATTATTTCTATGGGGGCAAATGGTTCCTTGTGGCTAAATGATCATGCGGTTATTCAGGCTCAACCACCTAAATGCGAAAATGTGGTGAGTACTGTGGGGGCTGGCGATTCTATGGTGGCAGGGTTGATTTATGGTATTGAGAAAGGTTTACCTCAAGCGGAAACCTTGGCTTTTGCCAGTGCTGTTTCAGCCTTTGCAGTTTCACAAAGTAATGTGGGCGTGAGCGATACCTCTTTACTTGAGCCAATTCTGGCAAATGTCAAAATTTCTGTGATTGAAGGATAATGTAATGAATTTGTTTTTAACTCAATCTCCGCAAATTGGTGCGGCAAAAGCCTATTTACTTCGTCAAGCATTGAGCGTGGCAGCGAAAAAATCCAATCATACTTTGGTTGAACAAGCTAAAGAGGCTGATTTGGTCATAGTAGTTGGCCCGACTTTGCCAAATAGTACCGATCTGGTAGGTAAAAAAGTTTTTTTAATTAACGAAGATGCAGCTTTTGCCTCACCTGAAATGACGCTTACGAATGCTCTGGAGCAAGCGGTAGATTACGTTCAACCAAGCTCTAGTGTTGCTGGGGCTAGTAGTCTTTCTGGAGTGAAAAATATCGTAGCAGTTACGGCTTGCCCGACTGGCGTTGCGCACACCTTTATGTCTGCAGAAGCGATTGAAACTTACGCGAAAAAGCAAGGTTGGCAGGTGAAAGTGGAAACGCGTGGCCAGGTGGGTGCAGGTAATGAGATTACTCCAGAGGAAGTCGCTGCGGCAGATTTAGTCTTTGTTGCCGCAGATATTGATGTACCGTTAGATAAATTCCAAGGTAAACCGATGTATCGTACATCCACAGGTTTAGCTTTAAAGAAAACTGCACAGGAATTCGATAAGGCATTTAAGGAAGCAAAAATCTACGAAGGTGGTGCGGCAAAATCCTCTGCAAAATCAGAAGAAAGCGGCGAGAAAAAAGGTGTTTATAAACATTTGATGACCGGTGTATCGCACATGTTGCCATTGGTGGTTGCCGGTGGTTTGTTAATCGCGATTTCCTTTATGTTTGGTATCGAAGCCTTCAAAGATGAAACAATTTTCTATGGTATTCCAAAAGCCTTAATGGGTATCGGTGGCGGTGCAGCATTCCACTTGATGATTGCAGTATTTGCCGGCTATGTTGCCTTTTCTATTGCAGACCGTCCGGGGCTTGCAGTAGGTCTTATTGGCGGTATGTTAGCCACCACGGCGGGCGCAGGAATTTTAGGTGGGATTATCGCTGGTTTCTTAGCGGGTTATGTGGTGAAAGGATTAAATGCAGCCATTAAATTGCCGGCAAGTTTAACTTCCTTAAAACCGATTTTAATCCTCCCGCTCTTTGGTACCTTGATTGTCGGCCTTGCGATGATTTATGTGATCAACCCACCGGTTTCACAAATTATGACGACCTTAAGTGATTGGTTAAAATCCATGGGTGAAGTCAATGCGATGGTGTTAGGTGCGATTATCGGTGCCATGATGTGTATTGATATGGGCGGGCCAGTGAACAAAGCAGCTTATACATTCTCCGTAGGAATGTTAGCCTCTCAAGTTCACACACCAATGGCTGCAGCAATGGCCGCAGGTATGGTGCCGCCAATTGGTATGGCGATTGCTACTTGGATTGCTCGCAGTAAATTTACCAGTAATCAACGTGATGCAGGTAAAGCATCCTTTGTCTTGGGATTATGCTTTATTTCTGAAGGGGCGTTGCCGTTTGTTGCCGCAGATCCATTGCGTGTGATTATTAGCTCGGTTATCGGTGGTGCAACCGCAGGGGCGATTTCAATGGCATTGAATATTTCTTTGCAAGCTCCACACGGCGGTTTATTTGTAATTCCGTTTGTGTCCGAACCATTGCTTTATTTAGGAGCCATTGCGATTGGTGCATTATTAACTGGTGTAGTTTATGCATTAATTAAACCTAGAGTGAGAGCAGAATAATTTATCAGTAGGCCATAAGTGCGGCTTAGCCGCACTTTTTTATTGGAATATTCGATGGTTTAAAGGACTTTTGATGGTGGATAAATATAATCGTTTACGTATTGAGTGGGATTGTCGACGGGGCATGCTTGAATTGGATAAGATCATTATGCCCTTTTATAAAGAGCATTTTGATGGTTTAACCGAACAGCAAAAAGATATTTTTATTCGTTTGCTTAGCGCAACGGATTTACAGCTTTTTTCCTGGTTTTTTAATGGAAGTCGTTCTGAGGATTCGGAAGTTCAAACCATGGTGGAAGAAATTCAACGATGCCAGCAAATGATGATCAAGTAATTTTGAAATAAATTTAATCCATTAGGAACTTTTTAATATTAGCTATGTCTGAAAGGGCAACACAAGCTTGCTGTCCTTTATTTACTAAGGAATTGTTAGACTTAGCATAGGAGAAATATGGCTGAACAGCTAACAGATCAGGCTTTGGTAGAAAGAGTACAGCAGGGTGATAAAAAAGCCTTTAACTTATTGGTTGCGCGTTATCAAAATAAAGTATCGGGACTTTTAACTCGATATGTTTCGTATAACGATATCCCTGATGTTGTACAGGAATCCTTTATTAAGGCCTATCGCTCCATTGAATCCTTTCGGGGCGATAGTGCATTCTACACTTGGCTATATCGAATCGCCGTTAATACGGCAAAGAATTATTTAACGGCTCAAGGCCGTCGCCCGCCTAGCGAAGATATTTTGGCAGAAGATGCTGAAAGTTATGAGGTAGGAACTCATTTAAGAGATGTTGCAACACCTGAGAATGAGATGTTATCCGGAGAGTTGGAGAAAATTGTTTTTGATACAATTCATAACTTGCCGGAGGATTTAAAGACTGCAATCACGTTACGAGAGTTAGAAGGCTTAAGTTATGAAGAGATTGCAACTATTATGGATTGTCCGGTAGGTACCGTTCGTTCACGCATTTTCCGAGCAAGGGAAGTGATAGAGAATAAAATACAACCGCTAATGCAACGATAAAGATGAAAATCGGAGTTAAAAAGATGCAAAAAGAATTACTTTCAGCCTATATGGATGGCGAACAAGTGAATAGTGAACTTACGGATGCGATTTGTAATGATCCTTCATTACAGCAATCGTGGAAGGCTTTTCATACTGTACGTGCAGTTATGCGGAAAGAGACCCCGGTAATTTTAGGTGATGATTTTACCGCTAAAATGGCTAAGTTAATCGAGCAAGAAGAAATTGAGTATATCGAATTAACAGTATCGCAGCCTATGCCAGAAGAGGTTGTAAAACAGCCATTTATGCAAAAAATGAAATCCCTTTTTGTGCCAATGACTCAATTTGCAGTGGCTGCAGGGGTGTGTTTAGTTGCTGTAATTGGTGTTCAAAGTTATAACGCAAAGACAGATGCAACCCAAGCCTCGGATACTCCAGTATTGCAAACCTTACCATTTAATAATTCCGTACAGGAAGTGAGTTATAATGCTCCGACGAAGGATGTTGTGACTTCAGAGCAAGTAGAACAGAAAAATCGTCGTATTGGTGCCATGCTGCAAAACTACGAATTGCAACGTCGTATGCAAGCAGAGCCGTTGAGCGTTGGTAGTAATCAAGCAAAATAAACTATCGAATGACATTGATTCACCACCATTGTGTGGTGAATTTTTTTATTGGGAAATCAATTTTAAAGTGTTATGAAAAAATTTTTATTTTGGAGTTTTTCCTGTTTAGCATTATTAGTTATGCCTTCCTACGCTGAGGAAGGCAATCTTTTGCCATTATTAAATAAAATGTCAAAGGCAATGCGGGATCTAAATTACGAAGTCGCCTTTGTTCAAACCTCGCCAACTAATATGGATTCCTTCCGCTATCGTCACATTAAACAGGATAACAAGACTTATGCACAGCTTGTCACACTTGATGGTACCCAACAAGAAATCATTCAACGAGATAATTTAGTTAGTTATTTTCAACCAAACTCGAAAGCATTCACTATCAATAGTAGCCATATTATTGATGGGTTGCCTCCAGTAATTCGCAGTGATTTTGATAAACTTAGCAAACATTATGATTTTATTAAATTAGGGAAAAATCGTGTAGCCGGACGATTTGTTGATACTATCAGAATCTTGCCGAAGGATGATTTTCGTTACCAATATTTGATTTTTGTTGATGAAGAGAATGGTCTATTGTTGCGTAGTGATATGTTGGATCGAGAAGGTAATTTATTGGATCAATATCGTGTAGTAACACTTTATATTGATGATCGTTTACGCGGTTTAATTAATTACCTGAATAAGGTATCCATGCCGCCGTTATTACAGGAAGGCAATCAAACATTGCCGACTAATGAATTAAAATGGAAAGCGGGTTGGGTTCCTCAAGGTTTTGAATTGGTTAAACAAGCTCAGGAACAATTAAGTGAAGAGATAGTTGAGAGTAAACTTTTTAGTGATGGTTTGTTTACTTTTACGATTAATGTTACCAATATCGGAACAACACAAGATGCACTGGAAAATACTTGGAAACAGGGACCTTATACAATTTATAGCGAAGTTTCAGGCAATAAAGAAATTACCTTTATAGGTCAATTACCGATAGCAACCGCTAAACGTATTGTGCAGGATATAAAGTTTGCTGAATAATTTGCAATAAAAAGTGCGGTTAAAATAATAATTTTGACCGCATTTTTTATGCTTGTAGGAATACAGTTTATATTGGTAATCGCGATTTATTCTAAGTAAACTAGGCTTCTTTGAAGGACTTTGGTTTAGCAATTAGATTATGAAAAAATTAACAAAAAAAATCTTACTTTTATCAATTGGATTTTTAGGCACAAACTTGGCCCTTGCTGAACAAACAGTAGATATTGAGGTTCGTGGGATTAAAGGTGAGCGGGCAATCGAGAATACTAATTTGAATGTTAATCTAATTGCTAAAGAGGAAATGGATGGTTCCGATCGTTATAAAATGTTAGTAAGCCAAGCCATTGATCGTGGTTTACGGGTATTTGGTTATTACGATTCTAAAGTCGCTTTCAAATTAAAAACACGAACAGGAAAACGTGATCTATTAATTGCAAACGTGAATGTTGGTGAATCGACTAAAATTGCAGGGACTGATGTAAAAATTGATGGACCTGCTGCAGATGATGTGCAATTTACTGAGCTATTTAAAGATCTTCCTAAAGATGGAGAATTGGTCGAGCACAAAAAATACGATGATTTTAAGAGTAGTATTTCTAAATTAGCCTTGGCTAGAGGCTATTTTGATGGTGATTTTACGATTTCCCGTTTAGAAATTAGCCCTGAAACCCATCAGGCCTGGTGGCGTATGCTGTTTGATAGTGGGGTTCGTTACCATTATGGAAATATTCGTTTTAGCCATTCTCAAATTCGTGAAGACTATTTACAGAATATGCTAAATATTCAATCGGGTGAACCTTATCTAGTGAGTGATCTTTCTGAGCTCAGCAATGATTATTCATCTACTGGTTGGTTTTCTTCTGTATTGTTGCAGCCTCATATCGATGAAACAAACAAGCTAGTGGACTTGGAAGTTTTGCTGTATCCGCGTAAAAAGAATTCTATGGAGCTTGGTATTGGTTTTTCAACCGATACTGGAGTGCATACAAGTATTGGCTGGACAAAACCTTGGATTAATAACCGTGGACATAGTTTCCGCACCAATATGTATCTTTCTGCACCGAAACAAACAATAGAAGCCACATATAAAATTCCGTTGCTAAAAAATCCACTGCTTTACTATTACGAATTTTCTACCGGTTATGAGAAAGAAGATAAAAACGACACTTTGACTAAGGCGTTAACTCTTGCGGGGATTCGTTACTGGAACAATCGTGAAGGTTGGCAATATTTTGCCGGTTTACGGATGCGTTATGATGAATATACACAAGCGGATTTCAGTAATAAAACCTTGTTAGTTTATCCAACGGTTGGTTTTAATCGTAGCCGTTTCCGTGGTGGGCAATTTCCAACCTGGGGTGATACTCAGAAAGTAGCAGTTGATATCGGCCGAAAATGGTGGATGTCGGAAGTGGATTTTTTTAAGGTGGTAGCTTCAACCGGTTGGGTTAGAACCTATTCCTCCAATCATCGTTTTGTGACTCGCGCAGAAATCGGTTATTTAAATACGCAGGATATTAATAAAATTCCGCCAAGTTTACGTTTTTTTGCCGGTGGAGATCGAAGTGTCCGAGGCTATGGTTACAAAAAAATCGCTCCTAAGGATCGGGATGGTAAGCTGTTAGGTGGTTCCCGTTTGGCTACGGCATCACTGGAATATCAATATCAAGTGTATCCAAATTGGTGGGGAGCCGTTTTTGCCGATAGTGGATTAGCAGCTAATTCCTTTTCGACCCAAGAGCTACGTTATGGTACCGGTGTTGGAGTGCGTTGGGCATCACCAGTAGGGGCTATTAAGTTTGATATTGCAACGCCGATACGAGATAAAGACAACAGTAAAAATATTCAATTTTATATTGGGCTCGGCACTGAAATTTAAGGTGAAATCATGACTGAACAACAAGTAAATGAAGCTAAGGATTCGCCTCAAAAATCGAATAAAAAACGATGCCGCCGTTTTTTTTGCGGCATTGCTTTTTTATTGTTTCTGATTATTGCTCTGTTGGGCGGTGCTTTGACTAATGGTTATGGTCAGCGGGGACTGATTAAGCTAACGGATCGCCTGATGGACTCGCTTAATATCGGTGACATTAACGGATCATTAGGGGATGGTTTAGTTCTTAATCACGTTCAATATCAAAGTGCTGGGATTGATGTCGACATTAATAAAATTAGGCTTCAGCTTGATTTAGGTTGCTTATGGCGGACAGAGATTTGTTTACGTGATCTTAGCATTGAAACCCCGCAAATTCGGATTGATACTGCCAACTTACCGACTACTCCAGAGGAACCACAACAAGAAAGTGTATCATTAACAAAAGTTTGGTTGCCGGTTAGTGTTGATGTGGAAAATATTTCCCTGGATAACCTCAATCTCCTTATCGATCAAAAACAAATCAATCTAGCGCATTTTCATACTGCGGCGACATTAAATAACGAGCAGGGACTGACGCTGTTACCAACAGATATTAATGGCGTAGATATTTTTTTCCCCGTAGAGCAACAAACGGCAGAAGTGTATACACAACAGCCTTCAGAACCAATTGATTGGACGCATTTAGAACAAACCCTTACACCAAGCCTGTTAGGAAATTTGCAACGGATTGACTTACCTTTTGACCTGCATATTCAACAACTTTCAGCTAAAGACTGGTTATTGCGACAAGCCGATATCAAAGGAAATATTGAGACAACCACATTGTCATCTCTAGAGCTTTTGCTAGATAGTACGAATGGTGAGTTACAACTAACCCGATTGGACTTACAGAGTTCGTTAGGTTCCCTAGAAGGGCGAGGGCAGGCACAGTTGTTTGGTGATTTTCCTGTGAATCTCAACTTGCAAGCCAACTTAAATGAAATTAAGGAAAAAAATACACAGCTTTTGCCAAAAACAATGCTGAATTTACAAGTTGATGGCAAATTAAAGCAAATTACCTCATTAAATTTAACGGCAAATGGTGTTGCCGATGCAGAATTACATGGAGAACTGCAACTTGCCCAAGAGAAGTTACCGCTTAATATTGCTCTTAATATTAAGCATGGTGCTTATGCTTTTACGGCTGGGGCTCCGTTGCTGTTGGATGATATTATTTTCAAAGTAAGTGGTAATTTACTGGATTATCAGACGACACTTAATGGTCGAGTATCTGGTATGGATACTCTTCCTAAGACGCAAATCGCACTAGATGCACAGGGTAAGCTTTATCAAATCAATATTAAACAGTTAACGCTCTCTGTGCTGGATGGCGATGCTCAATTAAGCGGGTTAGTTAACTGGCAGGATGGAGTGACTTGGGATAGCAATTTAAAATTAAACAAGATGAATTTGCGCCCTTATCTACCGGCAATGCCGGCAATTATTTCAGGAGAACTAGCCAGTCAGGGAGCGGTAAGTGAGAAAAATTGGCAGGTTGATGTTCCTAAACTCAATTTACAAGGAAGCTTAAGTAATCGCCCTCTTAACTTGCAGGGAAATTTAACCTTAACCCAGCAAACACTACTCAATGTACCGTCTTTATTGCTCACTTATGGGGATAATAAAATCGCTATGTCCGGAGTGGTGAGCGATAACTCCGATTTTAATTTAAATATCCAAGCGCCAAATCTCAGTGGTTTATGGCAGGATCTCAGCGGCGCAATTCGTGGTGAACTGCGGTTAACCGGTAAATTGAACAGTCCGCATATTGATGCTGATTTGGCTGTGCCGAAGCTACATTTTCAATCGCTTAATATTTCTAATGGGCTGATTAAAGGTCAAATTAGTAGTGAGCCGATTATTAGAGGTGAGTTGGTCGTCAGCCTAAATAGTTTGAATTACGGCGAGCAATTGAAATTAAACGCAATCAAATTAGTGGCTTCAGGAGATGAAAAATCCCATCAATTGTCCTTGCAGTCTAAAGGTTCTCCAGTTTCAGCTAATTTGAATCTGGCGGGTGGGTTTAATCGTCAAACAGCCCAATGGCAAGGGCATTTAAATAACATTGATATTGACTCGCCATTAGGTGATTTTCGAGTCAATCAGCCTGTATTGGTCAATTATGATAATGCTAAGGTTGAAGCCCAAATCGCTGCTCATTGTTGGCTCAATAAGGATATTGAGCTTTGTTTTCCACAAGCATTTAATGTTGGTAAAAATGGAGCATTAGCTTTTGATATTAAACGCATAAACTTGCAATTAGTGAATGAACTACTGAAACAAGATAGTTTGAAAGGGCAGTTACAAAGCCATGGCAAAGTTGCTTGGTTTGCTGATAAGCCATTGCAGTTAAATATTGATGTGGAAGGGAATAATCTGGCTTTGGCACAGCCATTGGATTATCGCACCTTTAGACTCAATGTGCCGAAACTGAGCCTGAATGCAGTAATGGAAAATAATAATTTAGCATTACAGTCGGCAATTCAAATTCAAGATCAAGGATTGATTAAAACCAATGTGAAAATTTCTGACTTGTTGAAGAATCGCCAATTAGGCGGTGATTTAACCATCGAAGGTATACGTTTAGAATTGGCGAATCAGTTATTAAACTCCGATGAAAAAGTCAGTGGACATATTACAGCTAAATTAGGTTTTGCCGGCAATTTACAAAAGCCTTTGCTAAACGGTAATCTGGATATTAGCGGAGTTAAAACTAAATTACGGGCATTACCGTTTAATATTAGTGAAGGCAATATCGCGATGCATTTTAACGGTACCAATTCCACCTTAAACGGTAAAATTGAAACACCGGATGGTCATCTTAATTTAACCGGTAGTGCAGCCTGGCCAACCTTGGATAATTGGACGGCAGAATTACGGGCGCAGACGGAAAAATTTAAGTTGGATATTCCATCCATGGCCAAATTGCAATTAACCGAAGATGTGCAGATTAAAGCAACACCGAAACTATTGGAATTAACTGGAAATATCGATATCCCTTGGGCTCGCATTGCGGTGGAAAATCTACCGGACAGTGCTGAACCGGTTAGTGAAGATGAAGTGATTTTAAATGGCCCGAATAAAAGTAAGGAAGAATTAATCAATCGCCAATTTGCTTCAACTACTCAATCTGGCATGCAGATTCGTAGTGATTTGAGAATTAATATCGGTGAGGACGTAGAACTGAAGGCCTATGGCTTAAAAACAAAATTGCAGGGGTTGTTGTCGGTGAAACAGGATAAAGGTCGCCTGGGATTATTCGGTCAAATCGACTTACAACATGGGCGTTATGCTTCTTTCGGTCAGGATTTATTGATTCGCAAGGGGCAAATCAATTTTTCCGGTCTTCCTTCCCAACCGATGCTAAATATCGAAGCAATTCGTAACCCAGAGGCAATGGAAGACAGTAAGGTTACGGCCGGTGTAAAAGTGATTGGTGTGGCAACTAGCCCACAGGTTACCGTCTTTTCCGAACCGAGTACTTCACAGGATCAGGCGCTTTCTTATCTGTTGACTGGGCGTTCACTAGAAAACAGTGGTGAGGCCGGTTCTGGTGGCTCGGTGGGAGCCGCGCTATTAGGCATGGGCTTAGCAAAAAGCGGAAAATTGGTCGGTAGTATTGGTGAAACCTTTGGTATTTCCGATTTAAATCTAGGGACTTCCGGTGTGGGGGACAGTTCGAAGGTAGTCGTAAGTGGAAATATTACCAATCGCTTACAAATAAAATACGGTGTCGGCTTATTTGATGGCTTGGCCGAGGTCACATTGCGTTACCGTTTAATGCCGCGTTTATATTTCCAAACCGTTTCCAGTACCAATCAGGTATTTGATTTACTTTATCAATTTGAATTTTAGGAATTTTATTTATGAATAATGAATATCTCTTAGCTGCGGCAGAAGCGCTGGCACCGCGTGGCGAGGCGCGTGAAATCGCAGCAATAGATTTAGGTTCAAATAGTTTTCATATGATCGTGGCCCGTATTATCAACGGCTCAATTCAGGTGTTATCACGCTTAAAACAAAAAGTAAAATTGGCGGAAGGGTTGGATGAACATCATGTCTTAAGCCAAGAGGCGATTTCACGAGGGGTCGCTTGTCTTGCCCTATTTGCCGAACGTTTACAAGGCTTTTCCCCAGAGGATGTACAGGTTGTGGGTACCTATACTTTGCGCCGCGCGGTCAACAATGATGAATTCTTACGTCAGGCACAAAAGGTTTTTCCCTATCCGATCAATATTATTAGTGGCCAAACCGAAGCCAAGACGATTTATGCCGGCGTTTGCCATACCCAGCCCGAAAAAGGTCGTAAGTTGGTCGTGGATATTGGCGGTGGCTCAACGGAGATGATCATTGGTGATGATTTCACCCCGCTTGCCGCAGAAAGCCGCCACATGGGCTGTGTGAGTTTTGCTAAAAAGTTTTTTCCACAAGGAATAATTAGCCCTGAAGCCTTTGCCAAAGCCCGTCAAAATGCCATTGATAAAATTGAGGATTTGGCTTGGGAATATCGCAATCTGGGTTGGCAATCGGTGCTGGGGTCATCCGGTACGATCAAAACTGTGCATCAAGTGATTGCTGCAACTATCGAGCCAAACGGCATTATCACACCGGAACATTTAAATGATTTGATTGAGCGTACGTTAAAGGTCGATCATTTTGATAAATTGAATATCACCGGTCTTAATTCCGAGCGGGTTGATGTTTTTGTGCCGGGATTAGCGATTCTTAGCGCAGTCTTTGAGGTATTCGGATTGACGCAAATGCGTTATTCCGATGGGGCGTTGCGTGAAGGTGTGATTTATAGCTTGGAAAAAAACTTTCAGGTTGCGGATATTCGCACTCGCACAGCATTAGGTTTAGCGGAGCAGTTTAACCTCGACTTAGCACAGGCGGATCGCGTGGCGGCTAGTGCCAGTTTGTTGGCTGAGCAATACGAGGGGTGGCAAAATCCACAACTACAGGACGAAATGCGCAATATCCTATTGTGGGCAGCGCGTTTGCATGAAGTGGGGATTGTGATTAACCATCGGGGATTGCAAAAGCATTCGGCCTACATTTTGCAAAATATTGAATTACCGGGGTTTGATCGGGAACAGCAACGGCTATTAGCATTGCTTGTACGCTTACATATCGGTGGTTTTCGATTGGATGATTTATTTGCTTTTGCACGCTACCACAAGGCTGATGTACTTGCGTTATTACGCTTGTTGCGCTTAGCCGTGATTTTAAATAAATCCCGCCAGGCTACGGAATCAACTCAGGCCATTAGCTTGACTGCGTTGCGTAATAGTGCGGATTGGCGGTTAGATTTTGCAAAGGATTATTTGAATAATAATCCTTTGATTTGGAATGAATTGCGTCAGGAAAGCAATCAACTCAAGGATTTATCCTTAGGATTGATTTTTAATTAACGGCATTTTTAGCGGGCAGGAGCCGTTGATGTTGCTCCCTAACCAAGGCATACAGGTTTGCCAGAAAATAACTTTGCTCTGCTTCAGGAATGCTCAGCGGAATCAGCTCTAACAAATCCAAATGCATCGCCATCACTTGCGGAAACATCGGTGCTTGGCGCATTTCTTCCTGCATTGGCTGATACAACGGCGATACACAACCTCCCCGGCCAATCCGTCCCAAACTGGCGGCAATATGCAGCAATAACACATCCACCTGTGGGGTGCTGGTATCGGCGCCCCAATAAACGGCTAAACGCTGCTGTACCCGCCCAACCGTTTCAATCGCCTGTTGATTAATCTGCCCGTACGCATGCCAGCGCGCCAGTTGCTCATCAATCGGCATTTCCCCTCCGCTGTTATGATTTGCGCGTTAAGTTTACGCAAAAGCCATGGTTCGAACAATCCAAACGCCCCCTCAAAAACTAACGTTTTTCCTAAAATAGCACGTAAGTAATTGATTTTATTAGGGTTGGTCTAAAAATGAAATTAATAGTGCGGTGGAGGTGTTTCTTCCGCACGTGAAGCGATTTGGCTCCCTTGGCTTTCCTTTAATTTGGCTGCCAAATAACGTAATTGAATTTGCATTTTATCTAAGGTGAATTGTTGGGTAATCAGCGCCTGATTGAGATCTTCCAACAGTTGTTCCTGAAAAGCGGCTTTTGCTTCCAATTCGGTAATACGTGCTGCCAACTCGCTGTTTATCGCCATAAATTCTGTCTCGGTGGTTAAAAAAAAGTTGTGAAATTGGCCAAGAGGATTTAACCTATCCGCCATCTTATTTTCATTATAAAGGAATCCCGAAAATGTTAAAAATTCAAAAACTTTCCTGTGCGGCATTGATGCTTGCCGGCGTATTTTCCACCAGCGTGTTTGCCGAACAAGCTGCATTTGACGAATCTGCTGCATCCTATGCCGTTGGCGCATTAATGGGTGGCCAAGTTAAGGATTTGATGGATGCCCAAAAAGAGGTCATCAAATATGATAACGCGCAAATTCTTGCCGGCTTAAAAGATGCAATCGAGGGCAAAGTGGATGTGCGTAAGGATGAAAAAATCCAACAAACCCTTAATTCCATCGAAGAAAAATTAGTTGCGGCAGCGAAAGCCAAATCTGAAGAACAGGCTAAAGCAGCAAAAGAAGAAGGCGATAAATTCCGTCAAGAATTCGCTAAACAAGAGGGCGTAAAAACCACTAAAGATGGTTTGATGTACAAAATTATCAATGAAGGTAAAGGTGCTGCGATCAAACCAACCGATGTAGTGAAAGTGCACTACACAGGTAAATTGGCCGATGGCAAAGTATTCGACAGCTCCGTTGAGCGTGGTTCTCCTGCTGAGTTTAAACTTAACCAAGTAGTGAAAGGCTGGACCGAAGGTCTGCAATTAGTCAAAAAAGGCGGCAAAATTGAGCTTGTGCTTCCGCCTGAATTAGCCTACGGCGAACAAGGCGCGGGGGCGGTTATCCCACCTAACTCAACGCTTTTCTTCGAAGTTGAAGTGCTTGATGTCAATCCAAAGGCCACTAAGTAGTAATTAAAATTGACCGCACTTTAACCAGTGCGGTTTTTTTATCGTTATGTTTGAGAAATCGTTATGTTATTAACCGATAAACAACCTTTTACGGACGAAGACCGCGCTATTCTTATTTCTTATAAAGCGGTGGTTGATGGAGTCAGTGCGCTGATTGGAGAGCATTGTGAAATCGTGTTGCACTCCTTGGAAGATATCGAGCATTCCGCAATTTGCATTGCCAATGGCCATAATACAAATCGACGGGTTGGTTCGCCGATTACCGATTTGGCGCTGAAATCATTGCGCAATATGCAGAGCGACAATGTCTCTCAGCCTTATTTCACCCGCGCCAAGGGCAATGTGCTAATGAAGTCGGTGACTATCGCCATTCGTAATAGCCGTCAGCGGATTATCGGTTTATTGTGCATTAACATTAATTTGGATGTGCCGGTTTCACAGTTTATGCAGGCCTTTTTGCCAAAGGAAAGCCATGGCGAAACCTCCCCGGTGAATTTTGCCAGTTCGGTGGAAGATTTGGTGGCGCAAACCATGGAAAAAACCATCGAAGAAGTCAATGCGGATCGCTTGGTAGCCAACAACAATAAAAACCGCCAAATTGTCGTATCCCTTTATGAGAAAGGTATTTTTGATATTAAAGATGCCATCAATTTGGTTGCTGAACGCTTAAACATTTCCCGCCACACCGTGTATTTATATATTCGTCAAATTCGCCAAGAGCTTGAATAATGGATTATTTGATTTCCGTGAAAAGTCCGGCCTACGGAAGCCAAGGTGCTTATAGCGCCTATCAATTTGCGCAGGCATTATTGCAGGCAGGACATCGTATTCGGCAGATTTTCTTTTTCCAAGAGGGAGTTTCTAACGGCAACGGCTTGGTTTATCCCGCCAATGATGAATTCGATATGGTGAAAGCTTGGCAGCAATTAAGTCGCGAATGGCAAATTCCGCTCGGTTTGTGTGTCGCCGCCGCGCAACGACGTGGTGTTGTGGATGCGCAAACGGCTCGTGCGGATTCGTCCACGAATTTAGCTGAAGGTTTTGCCATTGTCGGGCTAGGAGAGTTTATGATGGCGTCTCTTGCGGTTGATCGGGTGATTACGCTATGAAATTGGCTTTTATTTTTCGCACCGCCCCCCACGGTCGCAGTATTAGTCGGGAAGGACTGGATGCCCTGTTAGCCGCCACCGCATTTTGTGATGAAACGGATATTGGGGTATTTTTCGTTGAAGACGGTATTCTGAATTTGCTCAGCAACCAAGAACCCACAGCCATTTTGCAAAAGGATGTGGCTAAAATGTTTAAGTTGTTGGATTTATACGATATTGAACAGCGCTTTATTTGCGCTGATTCTTTGGCGCAATTCTCATTGCGTGCAGATGAATTGGTTTTAGCTTGCCAAGTCTTGCCTCGGTCGGAGTGGATGGCGCAATTGCAACAAGCCGAAAAGATATTTACTTTCTGAGAAACACGATGCTATACACCTTTTCCCAAGCCCATTATTCAGTCGCAGAATTAAATCATTGGTTTGCCGGACTCACGGCCGATGATGCAGTGGTGCTATGGCAGGATGGCGTGTATTTACCCTTGCATCATCCCACTTTACTACCACTATCCGGCATTAAATTATTTGCCTTAGAGCCCGATGTGCGTGCCCGAGGCTTGTTGGAGCGTTATACCGAATTGGCCATTGAGGTGATCGACTATCCGGCGCTTGTTTCCGTCAGCGAAACCTATTTTCCGCAAATCGCCCTATGATACTTAGGCTGCCGGTCGGGTTTTCGGGAGCAATAACGGCAGCACCAATACGGAATAGAGCGAAAATCCCACGGCAATCATCAGAGTCAATTCCACACCGCCCGCAGCTAGCCAAGCAGCAAATCCCATCTCTTCATCGGTGAACGTTAAATAGACTACCGCGCTGATATTGGTGTAGAAAAAACCAATTAAAAAGGCGATCAATACAATACCTTTTAAAGCATAACGGGCGTAGCGGTGGGTGCGAACCCATAAGGCGATAAGTAAGGCCGGTAATGTTGCTACTGCCAAGGCCATTAACGCTGCCATTGCCAGTTTGCTTAACATACCGTCTGTGGCATCAAACTCTGTAGTAAAAAAGAGCACGATTGTTACCAGCAATTGGGTCAGCAAAGGAAAGACCAATAAGGTTTTGAAATAAGGACGTGTTGCCATACATGTATTCCGAAATTAAAAAGGGCGCCATTGTAGCAGTTAGGGCGCCCTTGACCAAATGGCTGAGAACTACTGATTCAGAATTTTGTAAATTTCCGAATCTTTGCGATCTAAGTAGTGAATCGACTGGATTTTCCGAATGGTGCGGGATTTACCTCGGATTAGCAGGGTTTCGGTTGTAGCAAGGTTGCCTTTACGAGAAATTCCCTTGAGCAATTCACCATGGGTGATACCGGTCGCGGTGAACACTAAATTATCGTCGCGTACCAAGTCTTCCAGTTTCAATACCTGATTAATCGCAACCCCCAGTTTTTCACAACGAGCAGTTTCTTCCGCGGCCAAACGACGGTTTTCTTCGCTATCGCCCTTCACCTGATCGCGTGCTAACAAGCGTGCCTGCATATCACCGCCCAACGCCCGAATTGCAGCGGCAGCAGCCACACCTTCCGGTGCACCGCCAATCCCATACACCATATCCACTTCGGCATCCGGCAAACAGCACAGCACAGAGGCTGCCACATCACCATCCGGAATAGCCAAGACACGTACACCGAGATCGTGCATTTGTGCGATGACGGCATCATGACGCGGTTTGGCAAGTACCATCACAGTGAGATCCGAAAGGGATTTCCCTAAGCGGGAAGCGGTACGGCGCAGGTTTTGTTCAATCGGCAGGGATAAATCAATCATCCCTTTTACTTCCGGCCCAACCACTAATTTTTCCATGTACATATCCGGTGCTTGTAGGAACGTGCGTTTGCCTCCTGCGGCCAATACGGAAATAGCATTTGCTTGACCCATGGCGGTCATGCGGGTGCCATCAATTGGATCCACCGCAATGGAAATCAACTCGCCGTTGCCAGAGCCGACTTTTTCGCCACAATACAGCATCGGAGCATTATCAATTTCCCCTTCGCCGATCACAATTTCACCATCCATATGGATGAGATTCAGCATATAACGCATTGCTTTCACTGCCGCCCCATCGGCCGCATTTTTATCACCGCGGCCCAACCAGCTATAGGCGGCCAACGCAGCAACTTCGGTAACTCTTGAAAATTCAATGGCTAATGCACGATTCATAATGGTTCTCCTGTCAAAAAATCGGCCTATTCTAACACCACGAAAACGATTGCTTAATAAATTTTGTCATTGCCCTTTAAAAAAGATGGTGAAATCGGTAGAATGAGCGCCGTTTCGGACTTATTTAAAAGGAAATCACTATGTCTTTAGAAATCTTAGATCAGCTTGAAGATAAAATTAAACAAGCGGTAGAAACCATTCAGTTATTACAACTTGAAGTGGAAGAATTAAAAGAGCAAAACGGCCAATCTCAACAAGCGGTAGAAGCGTTAAGAAATGAAAACGAACAACTGAAAAATGAACACCGCAACTGGCAAGAACACATTCGTTCCTTGTTGGGTAAATTTGATAACGTTTAATCGTTTCACACATAAAGGCTTAGAAAATCTAAGCCTTTTCTTTTAGGAGCAGACATGCAAATTGCCATTATTAGCGGCAGCACCCTAGGCGGTGCGGAATATGTGGCCGAGCGCTTGGCCGATGAATTGGGCGAACAAGGATTTTCCTGCGATCTACTAGCCGGCCCACAATTAAGCGAGGTGAATGCAGCGGTTTGGTTGATTGTTACCTCTACCCATGGCGCCGGAGAATTACCCGATAATCTTAAGCCCTTTTACCAGCAAGTTGCCGCATCCGATGCCGATTTCAGCCAACTGCGCTACGCAATTGTCGGCCTTGGCAATTCCGATTACGACACCTTCTGCTACGCCGTCCGCCATTTAGAAAACCTCTTGGCTGAAAAAGGCGCACAACGTTTATGCGACAGCCTAAAAATCGATGTAATTAACGTCGATGATCACGAACAATACGCCGCCGACTGGCTCCCAAATTTTACTGCCACATTAGCCGATTAATATCATTTCAAACAACAAAGCATCCCTCGGGATGCTTTTTTATTGTCTTGAAAAAGGTTTTTAAATGAATGGTAATAAAATCAATGAGTTAGGTGTTATCTTGGAAAGAACTCTGTTTTTTAAGGGAGCGTTTGGGAGCTTGCTCTCAGATTTGATGACATTCATTGTATCGGGAATTGATATGCGGCAATGGTTTAATCTGAATTCTTCAGCTGAAACCTTATAAATCCCAAGCAGCTTGATGAAAAATCCCCTAAAATAATAAGCGTATGGCATTGGCTATGCGCTTTTTTATATTTTAAAAGGAGTTTGTTATGAATCGTCATCAATTAGCCCAATATATCGACCACACTGCGTTAAGTGCGGATAAGACACCTGCGGATATTATTCAGCTGTGCAATGAAGCCAAGCAATATGGTTTTTATTCGGTTTGTTTGAATTCGGCTTATATTCCGTTGGCCAAGCAGCAATTGGCCGGCTCGGATGTGAAGATTTGCACGGTGGTGGGTTTTCCGTTGGGAGCTAATTTGAGTTCGGTGAAGGCGTTTGAAACTCGTGCCTCGATTGAAGCCGGTGCACGCGAAATCGATATGGTGATTAATGTCGGGCTTGCTAAGGCGGGCGATTGGGACGCAGTGAAAGCTGATATTCAAGCGGTTTTAGAGGCTTGCCAAGGCGTGTTATTGAAAGTGATTTTGGAAACCTGCTTGCTTTCCGATGAGGAAATTGTGAAGGTCTGCGAAATTTGTAAAGCACTTGGTGTGGATTTTGTGAAAACTTCCACCGGCTTTAACCGCGCCGGTGCCACCGTAGAGCATATTCGTTTAATGCGGGCGACGGTCGGCGATTTGGGCGTGAAAGCCTCCGGCGGTGTTCGTGATACAGCAACCGCGTTAGCGATGATTGAGGCGGGGGCCACCCGTATTGGCGCGAGTGCCGGGATTGCTATTGTGGAAGGATTGGCTGAATAATTCAGCGATAAAAACGGCCGTCGTATGACGGCCGTTTGCTATTTAAGCGAATACTTTGTCTGGAAATGCATTAAAAACGCTCCCTCGGAATTTAAAGCTTTTGCTAAAATGATGTGTAAGTCATTGATTTTATTAGCATTGCTTTAAAGATCTTTTTCTTGGCGTTTGACTTCGTCCCAGAGAATATCCATTTCGCATAGGGAAAGCATTTCAAGCGTTTTACCTTGGGCATGAACCATTTTTTCTAACGCTCGGAAACGACGTTCAAATTTGTTGTTGGCTTTGCGCAAAGTATCTTCGGCATCGAATTTCATGTGGCGCACCAAATTCACCGTGGCAAATAGTAAGTCGCCCAATTCCTCTTCCAATAATGCCGGATCCTGTGGCGTACGAGTCATTTCGGCTTTCACTTCCGCTAATTCCTCTTCCACTTTCTCCAATACCAATGGCACATCCTTCCAGTCAAAGCCAAATTTGGCGCATTTTTTCTGCAATTTTTGTGCCCGCAGCAACGCCGGAAATGCGCGCGGGACGCTGTCTAAAATGGATTCATTGGCGGTTTGAGCGGTTTTTTCCGTGGCTTTAATACTATTCCAACGTGCTAGTGCTTCTTCTTCATTGCCCGCAGAGGCATCGCCAAAGACATGCGGATGGCGGCGCACGATTTTTTCGGCGACATCATTAAGCACATCGGCAAAGGTGAAATGGCCGTCTTCTGTGGCTAATTGGCTGAAAAAGACGCTTTGTAGCAATAAATCTCCCAGTTCTTCGCGTAGGTTGGCCATGTCGTTACGTTCAATCGCTTCGATGACTTCGTAGGTTTCTTCCGTTAGGCAAGGGATCATGGATTGGTAATTTTGTTTTAAATCCCAAGGGCAGCCGCCGTTTGGATCGCGTAAACGGGCGATTAGTTGCACAAAATCCTCAATGGAATAGGCCATTTTTAGCTCCTATTTAATAATGAAATGTGTTTATTTTTTAAGCAAAATGATAATTAAAATGTGATTGTTGTCACATTTTATCCCTCAATTACTTTTACCGCTAGACTATCAGGCGTATAACATAATCAACGATTAGGAAGGGTTCCGTCGTACTCCTCTTGAACTGTTAAGCGCAGTTATCTTCACTCTTCAAGTCAAGCTCCCCTTGCTTTACTTATCGCTTCTTTATAATAACCGATTCAAAGGAATCTCAATATTTGGTCTCACCAACACCATTTCAGCAGAGTGGTCTTGAAATACAGCAAGGATTGGCAGGGATGCCCTCACCGCGGTCATAGGATGCAAGTCCTATGACCGCATCTTAATTTAGCGACACAAAATGACTTTAGTGGAAGAGTCTTGCAGATTTTTTGCAATTGCATTGGGTAATTCGTCGGTGAGCAAATAATCCACATCCTCTAAATGCCCCAAACGTACCATTGCCTGACGGGTAAATTTGGAGTGATCGACTACCAATAGCGTTTGTCGTGAGCTGTCGATAATCGCTCGTTTTACCTGCACTTCGTGATAATCGTAATCCAATAATGAACCGTCCACATCAATGGCGCTAATCCCTAAAATGCCGAAATCTAAGCGGAACTGGGAAATAAAATTTACTGTTGCTTCACCGATAATTCCGCCATCACTACGTAATGAACCGCCGGCCATGGTGATATCGAAGGTCTTATTTTGGCGTAATAAGTGGGCGGCATTGAGATTGTTGGTGACGATGCGCAGTCGCTCGTGTGCTAAGAGTGCGTGAGCGACCGCTTCTGGTGTGGTGCCGATATCAATAAATAGTGAAGAGCCGTTAGGAATAAGCTTTACCGCCTCTTGGGCAATGGCATTTTTTTGGCGGGAAAAGAATTGCTTACGTTCACCATAATCGGCATTTTCTCCCGAAGAAGGGCTGGCAGCACCGCCATGATGACGGCGGATCAGATCCAACTCGGCCAATACATTAAGATCACGGCGAATAGTTTGTGGGCTAACGGCTAAGGTCGCTACCAGATCTTCGGTGCTTAAATAGCCTTTTTGGCGCACTAGTTCGATAATTTTATGATGTCGCAGAGACTGTTTCATCAGGGCTCCTTATATTTTTAAATGCACTTTGGCATCCCAATATCCCCAAGCTACTCCTAATATTACGCCTGAAATGTGGGCGCTGTTACCAAGATAAATTCCAAATAATGGGCTAATAAACCCAATAGCTAAACCGACTAATAGCATCGAAAAGAAACCGCTTGGTAGTTCGAAGGTGTGGGGTTTTAAACGGGCAATCAATAAGACATATCCCAATACCGCACAGACCACGCCGGACAGGCCAAAGAAATCCGGGCCGGTTGCATAATTTTGGCAAATGCCGCTGATAATGGCTGCTGTGAGACTTAACAAGAGCAACTTGAGGCTACCGAAACGTTGTTCAATCGCCCCACCAAATAGCCAAAAATAGGCTAGGTTAAAAAGAATATGCGGTAGTGAGAGGTGGACTAATGTATGGCTAAGATAGCGCCATAATTCGCTATCTTCATAAGGACCGGCCGGATAATGGAATAAATCCATGATGGGTTCTTCAAAGCCGAGCGATTGCAATATGTAAACAATCAGGCACAGCGCAGTAATACAGCATGTGACGGGCCCGTTTTTAAGCCATTCATAATTGTGCGATGGATTTTGAGGATGTGCAGACAAATCGCCATTTTGCCAGCTAGCTTCGCTATATTGGGTGGCCGTAGGGTTTTGCATAAATTGTTTAGATTCTTGCATAATCGCAGAGAAATGCGGGCTGTCGCTTTGCAGAAAGAGGGAATAGATCGGAATGCCTTGTTGGGAAAGCTGTTTTTCCAGGTGCAGTGGTTCTGCATATTTCAATTTAATATAATCGCGAAAAGTCAGCAGCGGTGCTTCAAATTCACTACCAAATAAAAACTGCATTTGTTATATTCCACGGCCTTAAAAATAGGCTTTTATCATAAAGGATTACCATGAAAAAACAACCGATCGACGGGTTTCGCCCCTTTGTGTGGGGGATTGCCGTGCTGTGTTTGCCGGTTTTACTTTCTCCCTTAGGCATTCTGCTTTCTACCAACTTTGCCAAAAATCCGAGTTTGAGTGATTGGCAGGTAAATACATTTTCGTTGTTTTTTTGGCTTTATCCTTTTCTTTTGGCGATTATTGCGCGTCTGCTGTATAAATTGGAACAGCATAAGCATGCGTTGGCGGTGCAGTTATTGGTGGGGGCTATCCTGTTATTTTGGGCAGCGCTGATTGGTATTTGTACGATAGGCTTCGGGCTATAATGTTCAGCAATAAAAAATGCGGGTAAAAACCCGCATTTTGCTTAATGTTCCTAAAATTTAAATAATCAAAAAACTTTCCTACGCGAAATATTTTTCCAAATCGTCACTACCGCCGATATGTTTACCACCGATAAATACTTGTGGTACGGTGGCGCGACCGGAAACAGCACGTACGCTGACGATTGTCGCATCATGACCAAGTACGATTTCTTCGAAGCTTAAGCCTTTTTCATGTAAAAGTTGTTTTGCTTTTGCACAGAAAGGACAACCCGGTTTGGTAAAGATGGCAATGGATTCTTGCACTTTGTAATCCGGTGCGATGTAACGCAACATGGTGTCAGCATCGGAAACTTTAAACGGATCGCCTGGCTCATTTGGCTCGATGAACATTTTTTCTACCACGCCGTTTTTTACTAGCATGGAATAACGCCAAGAGCGTTTACCGAAGCCTAAGTCGTCTTTGTCGACTAACATGCCCATACCTTCAGTGAAGGTACCATTACCATCCGGTACGAAGGTGATGTTTTCGGCGTTTTCATCTTCTTTCCACGCATTCATTACAAAGGTATCGTTAACGGAAATCACTAAAATATCGTCAACACCATATTGTTTGAATACCGGCGCTAATTCGTTGTAACGCGGTAAATGGGAAGAAGAGCAAGTTGGGGTAAACGCACCAGGAAGGGAGAATACCACAACGGTTTTGTTATCAAATAAATCGGCACTGGTTACATCGACCCAGCTATCCCCTTGACGGGTACGGAATGTCACTTGAGGGACTTTTTTACCTTCCATATTAGACATAATCGAATACTCCTTTTGTTTGAGGTTTAATTGCCTGTAAATCTGTGGTGGATTATAAGGATTTTTGTGGTATAGTCACAATCAATTAATTCTATCCTTTTAATTGTTACATTCTATAAAGAAGAGAAGCAAATGAATATCCGTGATCTTGAATATCTCGTTGCCCTTTCCGAATTCAAACATTTCCGTCGTGCGGCTGATTCCTGTAATGTCAGCCAACCAACCCTAAGCGGTCAAATCCGTAAATTGGAAGACGAATTAGGCATTATTTTACTGGAACGTACCAGTCGTAAAGTGTTATTTACCCAATCGGGGATGCTATTGGTTGAACAGGCGCGGACTATCCTGCGTGAGGTCAAATTATTAAAAGAAATGGCCAGCAATCAAGGTAAAGAAATGACCGGCCCATTGCATATTGGTTTGATTCCGACCGTGGGGCCGTATTTATTGCCTTATATTGTACCAACCTTAAAAGAGGCATTCCCGGAATTGGAGGTGTTCCTTTATGAGGCTCAAACCCATCAATTATTGGAACAATTAGAAACCGGTCGTTTGGATTGCGCCATTTTGGCTCGTGTACCGGAAACCGAGCCTTTTATCGAAGTGCCGATCTTTGAAGAAAAAATGCTCTTGGCCGTTTCTGAAAAACACCCTTGGGCAAATGAAAAAACCGTTGCCATGGGCGAATTAAAAGGACATGAATTGTTAATGTTGGATGACGGCCATTGTCTGCGTAATCAAACGATGGATTATTGTTTTACCGCCGGAGCCAAAGAAAATGCGCATTTCCAAGCCACCAGCCTGGAAACCCTGCGCAACATGGTGGCAGCCAATGCGGGGATTACCTTAATGCCGGAATTGGCGGTACTCAACGAAGGTTCGCGCAAAGGCGTAAACTATATTCCTTGTCACAGCCCGGCACCGGCACGTCAAATTGCCTTGGTTTATCGTCCGGGTTCGCCGTTACGCAATCGTTATGAGCGCGTTGGCCAAGTTGTCGGGAATGCAGTAAAACGTATTCTTGCAAATCAACTGTCGGAGTAAGCTATGGCCGGGATTCGCGCAATTCAAAAAGAAAAAACCCGCCGCGCCTTAATTGATGCGGCATTTAACCAGCTAAGTGCGGAAAAAAGTTTTTCCAACCTAAGCCTGCGCGAAGTGGCTCGCGAAGCCGGCATTGCCCCGACCTCTTTCTATCGTCATTTCAGCGATATGGATGAATTGGGCTTGGAAATGGTGGACGAAGCAGGATTAATGTTGCGTCAATTGATGCGTCAGGCGCGCAAACGGATTGATGCGGGCGGTAGCGTGATTATCGTATCGATCGATACCTTCTTTGAATTTATCACCCACAACACCAACGTTTTTCGCTTGTTATTGCGTGAAAGTTCCGGTACCTCTCAGGCATTCCGCACGGCGGCAGCGCGGGAAATTAAACATTTTGTCGATGAATTGGCGGAATATATTGCTAAGAAAAATGACTATTCCCAATATCTTGCTTACGTGCAGGCGGAGGGCATTGTTACCATCGTTTTCACCGCCGGAGCAAATGCTTTGGATATGGGGAAAAGCGAACGGGAACGGCTGAAAGAGCGTTTAATTCTGCAATTGCGTATGCTAACTAAGGGCGGCGATTTTGCTGCACACAAGGAAAAGATGTTACGACACAAATAATTCAATAGAAAAAAGGCCGAATAGGCCTTTTTTATTGCAACTCTAATAAAATCAATGGGTTACATGTCATTTTTGCAAAAACTTTGATTTTCATTGAGGCGTTTCGCTAGCGGTTTGCAGGTCTGCTAGGGTATTGAAATTCACAAAACGCCCTTCCTCTGTACTGAAAGAGACTGCGATTCCGCCATGTTCCCGCATAAACTCCAGCAAACGGCGCCCCCCGCCCGCCAAATAAGTCCGCAAGGCCGCTTGTAATTGAACCGACATTAAACAAAAGGTGGGATGTTCGCGTTCCTCATCCTGTGCATAGGCCAAAGGGGCATTATGAGTGGCAACCGCCGCTTGCAGTTTGTCCGCCAGATTGATGGGGAAATAAGGGCTATCGCAAGGCACGAACAAGACCCAATCGGTTGTGGCTCGCTTAAGCCCACTTAGCATGCCGCTTAAGGGGCCTTGGAAATCGGGCAGTTCATCGCTAAATACCGGATAGCCGAAACGGCCGTATTCGTCATGATGTCGGTTGGCATTAATCGCAATGGCTTTGATTTGCGGGGCTAAACGTGCAATTACATGGCTAATAAGTGGTTGGTCGGCGAGTGATTGCAGACCTTTGTCGCGCCCATCCATGCGGCGGGCCAATCCGCCTGCCAAGATTACCGCGCTGATTGTCGTTGTCATAATGAATTCTCTGCAGTATGATGCGGGCCTTATTTTTGTCTATTTAAAAGGAAATGGCAATGAAATGTAAACGCCTAAATGAAGTACTGGAACTTTTACAACCTTACTGGTCTAAAGACCCCGATTTAAGCCTCTTGCAGATTCTGCAAAAAATTGCTGATGAAGCAGGCTTTGATAAACCCGTAGCTGAATTATCCGATGAAGTGATTATTTATCAGTTAAAAATGCACGGTACCGATAAATTTGAGCCGATTCCCGGCATCAAAAAAGATTATGAAGAAGACTTTAAAACCGCATTGTTAAAAGCCCGCGGTATTATCAAATAAGGAAATAATATGAAAAAACTCTTTGCTATTGCAGCTGTTCTTTTTTCCGTTAATGCTTTCGCTGCTGATTTACAGGAAGGCAAACAATATGTTCAGGTAAGCAAACAAGCTACTGAACAAAAAGAAGTGATTGAATTTTTCTCCTTCTATTGCCCACACTGCTATGCCTTTGAAATGGAATACCATATTCCGCAGCAAGTAGCACAGGCATTGCCAAAAGATGCCGTATTTAAACAATATCACGTTAACTTCTTAGGCCGCGAATCGGAAAACTTAACCCGTGCGTGGGCGTTGGCAACATTGTTAGGGGTTGAAGCTAAAGTGAAAGCTCCACTATTCGAAGCGGCACAAAAAGATAGTTTAAGATCCATGGCGGATATTCGCGATATTTTCTTACAACAGGGGATCACAGCGGAACAATTTGATAGCAACATCAATAGCTTTGCGGTGAACGGTTTAGTGAAAAAACAAGAAAATGCGGCAACCCAATTTAATATTCGCGGCGTACCGGATTTTTATGTGAATGGAAAATATCGTGTGAATCCGGAAGGATTAAATTACGATGATTTCGTGAAAGATTACGTGGAAACCGTTACCGGCTTATTGCAAAAATAAGTAAAAATTGGTTTAATGCCCACCCCAAAAAATGACCACGAAGAAGAGAGAGACTATGGCTGCTGCAAGTTTTAGCGTAACCCGTCGTTTTTTTGACGACAAAAATTATCCGCGCGGATTTTCCCGTCACGGTGATTACACAATTAAAGAATCCCAAGTATTAGAGCAATACGGACAGGCATTTCACGCATTGGATTTAGCTTTGCGCGAACCGGCAACCAAAGAAGAGAAAGCTTTCGTGGCGTTTTGCCGCGGTGAACGCGCTCCGGAAACCTTCTTCGAAAAAACCTGGAATAAATACCGTACCCGTATTAACACCGCTAAACGGGTTTATACCTTATCCGGCGATGTGACTGCCGATGCTTCCGGTAACGAAGATTATTCCGGCGACTAATTCATTTCATTAAGGCAGGCGGAAGCCTGCCTTTTCTTATTCTCAAAAAAACATGCAACTCCCAATTTCCCAATATCGCGAACAGCTGCACAAAAAAGCTGAAAAACTAACCGCTCTATTGCAGCCTTTTAACGCCCCAGCAATCGCTGTGTTTGATTCACCAACCAGCCATTATCGGATGCGTGCGGAATTTCGTATTTGGCATGATCAGGGCGATTTTTACCACATCATGTTTGATCAAAGTACATTGCAACGCTATCGGGTGGATGAATTCCCAATTGCCAGCAAATTGATCAATCGCATGATGCAAACCTTACTGCCGTTGTTAAAAACGCAGGACGTGCTACATAAAAAACTCTTTCAAATCGATTATTTAAGCACGCTTAGCAATAAAATTATTGTCAGTTTGCTTTATCACAAGCCATTAACCGAAGAATGGCAAAGCGCTGCTGCAGGCCTGAAAGGTGAATTACAACAACTTGGTTTTGATGTGCAGCTGATTGGGCGCGCGAGTAAACAAAAAATCTGTTTAGAACAGGATTTTGTCGATGAAGTGTTACCGGTGAAAGGGCGTAATTATGTGTATCGTCAAGTGGAAAACAGTTTTACCCAGCCAAATGCCGCGGTGAATTGCAAAATGTTGGAGTGGGCGATTGATTGCACCCAAGGTTCGCAAGGCGATTTATTGGAGCTGTATTGCGGTAATGGCAATTTTTCTATCGCCCTTGCGCAAAATTTCCGCAAAGTGCTTGCTACCGAAATTGCCAAGCCATCGGTTGCCGCCGCACAATTTAATATTGCAGAAAATGCTGTAGATAATCTGCAAATTATCCGCATGTCGGCGGAAGAATTTACCCAAGCAATGAACGGCGTACGTGAGTTTAATCGCTTAAAGGGTATTAATTTGAAAGCCTATCAATGCAATACGATTTTTGTCGATCCGCCACGTGCCGGACTTGATCCGGAAACAGTGAAACTGGTGCAAAATTACGAGCGTATTTTGTATATTTCCTGCAATCCACATACCCTTTGTGAAAATTTACAAACCCTAAGCCAAACCCACCGCATTGAAAAGGCGGCGCTGTTTGATCAATTCCCTTATACGGAGCATATGGAAAGCGGCGTATGGCTGGTGAGAAAATAAAAATCCAATTGCTTACCGAAGCGGGAATTTTGTCGGAATTGGCAGCACTCTGCGCTCTTTTGGGGATCGAGCATTGCAGCGAAAGCTCTCTTGCCCTAGTACAAACCGAAACCCACCTAGCCTTGCGTAAACTGGATGAGCCTAAATTGGGCGATGTGTTTGTGGATTTTGTTGCCGGTGCAATGGCTCATCGTCGTAAATTTGGCGGTGGGCGTGGCGAAGCTGTTGCTAAAGCCGTAGGCATTAAGGGTGCAGAATTGCCTAGTATAATTGACGCTACAGCAGGACTTGGTCGAGATGCTTTTGTCTTGGCCTCTATTGGCTGCCAAGTACGTTTGGTAGAACGTCATCCGGTGGTGTATTTGCTATTACAGGATGGTCTGAAACGCGCTTATCAGGATGCGGAAATAGGTGAAATGATGCAACAAAATATGCGCCTGCTGGATATTCATCATATTGCTGAACTCAATCCACAAGTCGATAGTGCCGATGTGGTGTATTTGGATCCAATGTATCCGCACAAGCAAAAATCCGCCCTAGTCAAAAAAGAAATGCGGGTATTCCAACATTTGGTCGGTGCAGATTTGGATGCCGATGAACTCTTGACACCTGCGCTACAATTAGCCCGTAAACGGGTAGTGGTGAAACGCCCCGATTATGCGGAATTTTTAGCGCAAAAAGCACCCCATGTCAGTCGGGAAACTAAAAATCACCGCTTTGATATTTATATGGGAGAAGCGCAATGCTAAAAGAAAGTGCGGTTGTTGTGAGCTATGATGCGGAAACCGGTCTTGCCCGGGTGAAATGTCAGTCACAAAGCGCCTGTGGCGCTTGTTCCGCCAGAAATGCCTGTGGCACAGCCTCCCTTAGCGAACTAAACGGCAAACGGGGAGAACATGTTTTTATCTTAGAAACCATTACTCCATTGCGCATAGGACAACGAGTGGAAATTGGGTTGGAAGAAAAATCTATGCTGTTCTCTGCACTCTTAATGTATATCGTACCGCTTTTTACCCTGCTGGCCGCGACCTTGCTTTCTACATACTTGACGGAAAGTGAATTAATTCGTGCCACCGTGATTGTGTTTGTCACTGCATTAGCATTTGGGGCTATCAGGAAATATACCCGCAAGCTAGGCCAACAAAGCGAATTCCAACCAACATTATTACGGGTATTGTCATAAGCATCAGCTCGGTGTTTATTGTCATTTAAAGGGCAAATATTGCGAATATCATAGTTACAGAAAAATAAAACCGATTTATGGTTTTTGTGTTACCAAAAATCCCTTAATATAAAACCCCGAACCTTCGGGGTTTTGTTTTATATTTAGGGCGCTTTATTATGACAATCCATCCTCCTTTCCTCGGCATTACCGGCTATAGTGGCAGCGGTAAGACAACCTTATTGGAACAGCTGATTCCCCAATTAACCGCAAAAGGATTGCGGGTATCGGTGATCAAACATAGCCACCATAACGCCCAAGTTGATAAACCGGGCAAAGATAGCTGGCGAATGAAGGAGGCCGGCGCCGCGCAAGTGATTATGGCTTGTGATCAGCGTTGGGCATTGATGACGGAAACACCACAACCGGTTTCGCTGGCCTATTTAAGCGCCCAATTCGATCCGCGATTAACCGATTTAATTTTAGTGGAAGGCTTTAAACAAGAGCCGATTGCTAAGATTTTGTTGCATCGCCAGGGAATGACTAAACCCTTGCCGGAGATTGATGAGAATGTGATTGCGCTGGCTACCGATTATCCATTAGAAAGCTCGGTTCCAGTATTGGATATCAATCAAATTGCGCAAATTGCCGATTTTATTTTGCACTGGAGAAACCAATTTAATGGGTGAGGCCAAAGACTATCGCGGATTGGCTTGGGTGGCGGCAATGGCGCTTTTTATGCAAAGTTTAGATGCCACCATTTTAAATACTGCGTTGCCAACCATCGCGCTTGATTTGCATGAACCCGCTGTAGAAATGCAAATGGCGGTAATTGCCTATTCCCTTGCCGTAGCTTTGTTTATTCCATTAACCGCATGGGCCGCGGATAGATTCGGCACATTGCGGGTATTTCGTGCCGCTGTTTTTACTTTCGCCCTGGGTTCCCTGTGTTGTGCCTTTTCTCAAACCCTTAATCAACTCGTCTTAGCCCGTGTACTGCAAGGCTTAGGCGGCGCTTTTATGATGCCGGTGGCGCGTTTGGCGATCTTACAAAATGTGCCTAAGAAACAGCTGATTAATGCTTGGAACCTAATGGCTACAGCCGGCCTGATTGGGCCGATTCTTGGGCCGATTTTAGGCGGTTGGTTAGTCACCCACACCGGTTGGCATTGGATTTTCCTGATCAATATTCCAATTAGTCTGGTGGGGTTATGGGCGGCCGGATTGGTGATGAGCGACAGCAAACAGCAGGATGTGAGGCTGGATTGGTATGGCTTTTTACTATTTGCCTGCGGCCTGACGGGGCTAACCTTCGGACTTGATTTAATGGGCGAAAGCCGGGCTTCACCTAGGCTGACCTACGGGGCATTATTCAGTGGTATCGCGCTGCTAGTCGCTTATGGCCTGTACGCCAAAGGGAGCCCTCAGGCAATTTTACCGCTGTCGTTATTTGATGTACGCACTTTTCGGCTTGGCATTTCTGCCAATATGCTGATTCGTTTATCGGGTTCTTCCGTACCCTTCTTATTACCCTTGATGTTCCAGCTATCCTTTGGTTACAACGCAGAAATGTCCGGTTGGCTATTGGCACCGATTGCGTTTATGTCGGTGATTTTCAAAACTATTATTGGCGGCATTCTCAATCGTTTTGGTTATAAAACTACGCTGATTGCGGCCTCTGCAGGGATGACTGTATCGATTATTGGCATGGCCTTGTTAGATGATAGTACGCCCTTGGTGTGGATTGTGGTTAATTTAATGGCCTATGGCGCCTGCATGTCGATGATTTTTACATCCATAAATACGCTCACGGTGGGGGATTTAAGCGCTGAGCAGTCGGGCGCAGGCTCTACATTGTTGAGTATTGTACAGCAAGTGGGGATCGGTTTCGGGATTGCGGTTTCCTCAATTATTTTATTGCTCTATCGCAATGTCATCGGCAATCAAGGCGAAGCGTTACAACAGGCCTTCAGCTACACGTTTTTGACTTCTAGTGTGTTTGCCTTGTTGTTGATTTGGGTGCTGTGCTATTTACGTCGTAGCGATGGTGACGGCCTACGCAAAAAACATAAAAAATCCTAATATGGCAAGTGAGCAACATCACTTGCCCATTCTATTATTCAGGTTTGTGACATCAAAACGCCCCCTCGGAAATCAAAGTTTTTGCTAAAATCAAGTATAACTCATTGATTTTATTGAGTATGTTTTAAAAATTAATTTTAAATGTGACATTTCTGTTATTGGCGGGGGAGCTGATGAAAGGTACAAAGGCACACCGGAGCTGGTGTGCCTTGTGAGGATCTAAGCGACGGAATGCGCTTGCCAATGGCCATTTAACACAGTGGCATGCACCTGATAATTACCATCGAATATTGCCAAATTGGCAACTTTACCGGCCTTAATTGAACCGAACTTATCCGCCATACCAATGGCGCGAGCCGGATATAGATTGGCCATGCGCAAGGCTTCAGCCAGTGGGATACCAACGAATTCCACCGCATTTTTGACCGATTCCATCATGGTGATGGATGCACCGGCAATGGTGCCGTTGGCATCAAAGCAACGGCCGTCTTTCACGTAAATTGGTTTACCGACAAAGGTAAAACTTTGCAGCGAGGCATCGGCGCCTGCGGCGGCTAAGGAGTCGGTAATGATGCATAATTTATCGCCTTTAATTTGTTTATCTAAGCGAACATTAGCAAAATCCACGTGTACGCCATCAACGATAACCCCCGTATAGACATCGCTATCTAGCACCGCACCTACCACGCCCATAGCTCGTCCTGAACTGATTGGTGACATGGCGTTGTGCAAATGGGTAGCAAATCCGGCGCCTTGGCGGAAAGCCCGTTTAGCCGTGGCATAATCGGCATTGGAATGGCCGATGGACACCAAAATACCGGCATCTATAAAATCGGCTAAATAATTAATGGTCGGATTTTCCGCGGCAACGGTGAGTTTGCAAATTACATCTGCGTTTTCACATAAAAAATCCTTCATTTCCGGCGTAATTTCGCGGATGTATTCTTCGCGATGCACACCTTTTTTCTCTCGGCTTAAATAAGGACCTTCCAAATGCAAGCCAAGGGCTTGATTGTGATGTTTGGCAAGATAATCACGCATCACTGCAATGGCTTTTTTAATATCTTCATCGGGCGCGGTGATAAAGGTCGGTAGGAAAGAAGTGCAGCCTGATTTTAAGTTGGTCGCCTGCATAATCTCCAAGGTTTCTACTGAGGTTTGATCATTAAACATCACACCGCCGCAACCGTTCAGTTGCAGGTCAATAAAGCCGGCAGTGAGGTTTTTCCCTTGCAGATCGATGACTTCAATTCCTGCCGGTAACTCATTTTGCGGGATGAGGGCGGCAATTTGCTCACCGTCAATCAGCACCGCATAATCGCGCAATACTTCGTTTTCCGTATAAATTACGCCGTTGATTAGGGCATATTTCATTTATTCTTCCTCGTTAAATTCGCAGCCTAAAAAAGGCGCTTATAGTACGCTGTGAATGGCGTGCTTTTCTAGGTTCGTAAAGTAGTTGACGGTTTTGACTTTGAGTTCCTGTAATGCCGCCTCGTCACAAACCAGCATGAAATGCCGATGCATTTGTAGCGCGCTGACCGTCCATAAATGGTTGATTGGACCTTCTACCGCCGCCTGGACTGCGAGAGCCTTTTGGTGGCCGGTGGCTAAGATCATCACCTCTTCCGCATCCAATAGGGTGGCAACCCCGATAGTTAAAGCGTAATGTGGCACTTGGTTGATGTCGTTATTAAAAAAACGTGAGTTGGCGATTAAGGTATCCGGCGTTAGGGTTTTGATACGGGTACGGGAATTCAGCGAGGAAGCCGGTTCATTAAATGCGATATGACCGTCTTTACCAACGCCACCCATAAATAGGTGAATTTTACCGTAGCTTTTAATTTTTGCTTCATAACGACGGCATTCTTCATCGTGATCATCGGTATTACCGTTGAGAATATTGATATTTTGCGGTTGGATATCAATATGGTTGAAGAAATTGTTGTACATAAAGCTATGGTAACTTTCCGGATGTTCTTGCGGTAGACCGACATATTCATCCATATTGAAAGTGACCACATGTTTAAAACTGACTTGCCCTGCCTGATATAACGCAATCAATTCCCGATAGGTTTTTAATGGCGTACTACCGGTGGGTAGACCAAGCACAAAAGGGCGTTCGGCGGTCGGTTGAAAATGATTGATCCGCTCGGCAATATGGCGCGCTGCCCAACGGCTAACCTGTTCTTCGGTGGATAATGGAATAAGGCGCATAATGTTCCTCCGCTAACATAAAGCGGGAAATCCATTCCCGCTTTGTTCGATTATAAGTATTGTTGTTTGAGCGCTTTTGCTTTGGCTAATTGTTCGGCGCTGGCTTTGGCGGTCATCGGTTCGCGACAGAAGCCGGCATCGACACCTTCCAGTTTTAACAATTCTTTGATGGTTAAATACAGGCCGTTTGCCAAGATACCTTCAATCAAGTCATTGGTAACGTGTTGAATTTCGAGCGCTTCTTGCCATTTGCCTTGTTTACCCAATTCGAAAATTTGTCTGGCGCGCACACCATTTACGTTGAACGTACTACCAATCGCACCATCGACTCCGAGGGAAACTGCTGGTAACATCATTTCATCAAAACCTGCCCAAATGAGGTGGTTTGGATAGGCTTTTTTCAAGCGTTCTAATAGATAGAAATCACCTGCGGTAAATTTTACGCCTAACACTTTAGGGTTTTTATAGAGCTCGCCGAATTGCTCGATACCCATATTCACACCGGTTAAAAACGGAATGGAATATACGATCATATTATTGCCGGTTTCTGCAATAATGGTTTCGTAATAATGTTTGATTTCAGCAAAGCTAAATTTGTAGTAGAACGGAGTAACCGCAGAAAGGCAATCATAGCCTAATTCGGTAGCATATTTACCCAATTCCACAGCTTCGTGCAGATTCACACTACCCACTTGAGCGATTAACGCGACTTGATCCTTGGCTTCATCTTTGGCGATACGGAAGATTTGTTTTTTCTCTTCGGTGGAAAGCATAAAGTTTTCACCGGTTGAACCGCCTACATAAAGGCCGTCTACCTTCATTTTATCGATATTGTGACGAATAATTTGTCGTAAACCTTGCTCGTTAATTGAGCCGTCTTCGTTAAATGCCACTAATAACGCACTAAAAATACCTTTTAAATCACGCATATTGTTCTCCTATTGAATACGCTGTTCTAAAATTACATCTACGGTTTTTTGTTTGGTTTTAACCGCATTATCCTTACCAAGTTGCACTAACAGGGCATAAATTAAATCCAAGATAAACAATTGGGCAATTTTCGTGCCAATCGAATCCCCTTGCAATTTTCCCTGCTTATTACCATTAACCAACACAAAATCAGCATGTTCGGTAATCGGTGAACGCATGCTGTGGGTAATAGCAACCGTTAATGCACCGCTTTGTTTAGCTATTTTTAAAGCATGTGCCGTTTCTTGCGAATAGCCCGAATGGCTGATACCGATCGCTACGCAATGTTTATCTAATAATGCCGCCTGCATATACATAAAATGATTGTTGCCGGTAGCATCCACCGATACCCCAATTCGCATAAATTTATTTTTGGCCTCTTCGGCAGTAATCCCCGAGGAGCCAACACCAAATAAAAAGACGCGTTTGGCGTTTAAGATAGCCTTAACCACCGCTTCCAGTTGCTGAAAATCTAATAATCCAATAGTTTCGCCCATCACATTATTAATTGTGGTTTGAAGCTTTTGAGCGATCAGTAACGAATTGTCATCGGGCATAATTTCCGCTTCTAATACAATGTCATCACGATGCGCATTACCAGTGGCCATATCAATGGAATAGGCCAATTTGAAATCACTAAAACCTTTAAATCCCAAGGTACGACAAAAACGTACAAAGGTTGCTTCACCTACGGCAAATTGTGCGGCCAATTCAGAAAGAGACGAATTCGATACCGCATCCGGGTAGGCCATTAAAGCATCAGCGATTTTCTTTTCGGTTTTGGTTAGGCTTTTATAGAGTGCGCTAATTGTATCTAATACCTTACTATTAGGCGCCATAGTATCTCCCGCATTAATTGAGCCGACTTTCTGCCCAGGCCGCTGCGCCAATTAATCCCGCATCTTGGCCAAGGCGGGCATTTTCTAATGGACATTGATAAATTGTTGGCAGCTGTTGCAGGAAATGTCGCACTAACGGCAAATACCCCCCTGCTAAACCGATACTGCCGCCGATAACGATCTTTTGTATGTCCATACCAATGACTAAATCCGCCGCTAAGTTGGCAATCGCTTTTGCTGAACGGGAAATAAGTTCCTGCGCGGCAACATTGCCTTGATGGAATAGGGCAAACACCTCTTTAGGTGTGCAGGGTGGTGTCCAAGTTGAGGCGATAGCTTCAATTGCGCGTCCGGAGGCAATAGCTTCCACACAGCCAACACGTCCGCAACCGCACACAGGGCCTTGCGGATCGGCCAAAGTATGGCCAATATGGCCGGCGATACCATGTGGCTCGGTGAGTAGCTGATGATCAAGAATTAAACCACCGCCGACCCCAGTTGAAACCGTAATAAAGGCAAAGTTTTGGCATTGCTCGGCTGGTTGCAATTGATATTCCGCAAAGGTGGCCGCTTGAGCATCATTGAGTAGAAAACAGGGTTTATCGCTATATTTGGCAAAGGTGTTAGCCAACGGGAAGGCAGCCAGCCCTCCTAAATTTTTAGGATTTAATGCGGTTAATATGCCTTGATTGATAATGCCGGTACTGGCGACGGCAATGCAGTCAAAACTGCCGGCATAATCGGATAGCAACTGCGCCAGGGTTTGTTCCATTGCGCTTGCCACATCGTGTTGTGGTGTTGCCAATTGGGTGCGTTGAGTCAGCTGATTGCCTGTCACCAATGCGGCCGCGATTTTGGTACCGCCAATATCTAATGCAAGAACTCGCATTTTATCCTCCGCCTTAAATTGGTTTAGCCGCAGAGATTGCTTCCGTAAACCAAGAAGTTAAATGTTCCAAACGGGTTAATGCCGAACCAACAGTCACAAAGTCTGCACCACAGGCGATGGCTTGAGCAGCCAATTCAGGAGTGTTGTAACGTCCCTCTGCCATAACGCGCATACCGGCTGCTTTAAAATCTTTGACTAGTTGAAAATCCGGCGCCTGTGGAATTGGGCCACCCGTATAGCCGGACATGGTACTACCCACGATATCAAAACCTAATTGTTGACAATAAAGCCCTTCCTGCAAATTAGAACAATCGGCCATCGCTAGGCAGCCTAATTGATGAATTTTAGCTAATGCATCTGCGATGCTTACCGGTCGCACACGCTGTGTTCCATCGACGGCGATAATATCTGCGCCATTTTCTGCCAAGGCCTCGATATCCGCCAAAAATGGGGTGATACGAATTGGGCTATCAGGGAGATCCCGTTTTAAGATGGCAATAATAGGCACATTCACCTGTGGACGAACTGCTTTTAAATTCTCTACGCCTTCAATACGTAATCCGGCAGCACCGCCGATGACACAGGCTTTTGCCATTGCAGCAACGATTTGTGGATCATCCATTGGGCCATCATCAACCGGTTGGCATGAGGCAATAAGGCCATTTTGTAGACGGGAAAATACTTCATCATGGGATAGTTTATGAAATATGGACGACATAGTTCCTCCTTATTTGGGGTTGCTCTCAGAGGGGCTTATCAATAAATGTCGTGCATTATATGACTTGTTTGCTCCAAAATTAAATATTTATTTAAAGTAAATTTCCAAATAAGTGATCTACTTCTCATTTTTGAAATAAAACTCCATTACTATATTCTAAAGTTGATTTTTTACTTTAGAATTTGTGGCGTTTATCTCTTCTCTGATTCATTTAACCTTTTCACTATAGGAGTGTCACAATGAAATTAGCCAAATTATTCCTTGCTACAGCCATTGCCTTAGGCAGTGCAACCGCAGCTTTAGCCGCCGATTATGATTTGAAGTTTGGTATGAATGCAGGTACTTCTTCCAACGAATATAAAGCGGCGGAAATGTTTGCCAAAGAAGTGAAGGAGAAATCCAATGGCAAAATTGATATTTCCCTTTATCCAAGCTCTCAACTTGGCGATGACCGTGCCATGTTGAAACAGTTAAAAGATGGTGCCTTAGATTTTACTTTCGCCGAATCAGCGCGTTTCCAATTGTTCTATCCGGAAGCAGCCGTATTTGCGCTACCTTATGTTATTAGCGATTATCCGACTGCGCAAAAAGCCTTATTTAATACCGAGTTTGGTAAAAATCTTGTGCAAAAGATGCATGATGAGTTAGGCGTAACTTTACTTTCCCAGGCTTATAACGGAACCCGCCAAACGACTTCTAACCGTGCAATTAACAGCATCGCTGATATGAAAGGTTTGAAATTGCGTGTGCCGAATGCGGCAACCAATCTAGCGTATGCGAAATATGTAGGTGCTTCTCCAACTCCAATGGCTTTCGCTGAAGTATATCTTGCGTTGCAAACCAACTCCGTAGATGGTCAGGAAAACCCACTTGCTACCGTGCAAGCACAAAAATTCTATGAAGTGCAAAAATATCTCGCTATCACCAACCATATCTTGAACGACCAACTTTATTTGGTGAGTAACGAAACCTTCGCGGATCTGCCGGAGGATCTACAAAAAGTGATTAAGGATGCAGCTGAAAAAGCCGCTGCTTATCACAGCAAACTGTTCTTTGACGGTGAAAAAGAGTTAACCGCCTTTTTCGAAAAACAAGGTATGACCGTAACTCATCCGGATCTCGCTCCATTTAAAGCTGCGATGGAACCGTATTACGGTGAATTTGTTAAACAAACTGGTGAAAAAGGAGCTGAAGCTTTAAAACAAATTCAATCCCTTAATAAATAAAAAGTTACGTGCCGATCTTCTCGTTCGGCACGTTTTTCTTTCTGAATTCATAGGAGTTGATGATGAAAATATTCAATAAATTGGAAGAGTGGATTGGCGGCGGGCTCTTTTTAATTATCTTTCTTATCCTAGTTACCCAAATCTTCTTCCGCCAAGTATTACAAAGCCCACTCATTTGGAGTGAAGAACTGGCTAAGTTACTCTTTGTTTATGTCGGCATGTTGGGGATCAGCGTTGCGATTCGCAAACAGGAACATGTTTATATCGACTTCCTTACCAATTTAATGCCACCAACAATAAGAAAAATTGCCAATACCTTTGTGCAACTGATTGTGTTCCTTGGTGTTATTTTCTTCATTCACTTCGGTATCAAAAATTTTCTTGGTGCTAACTTTCCTATCGATGCCTTGGGCGGAATCTCTGAAAAATGGATTTATGCTTCGTTGCCGATAATTTCCGCATTAATGCTGATTCGTTTTTGCCAGGCTCAGGATGACAATTTCAAACAGGATAAAAGCTTCTTACCTGCCACTTTCTTTATCATTGTAGCAGTAGTGTTACTGGCGATTCTGTTCTGTTTCCCAGATTGGTTTAAAGTCCTACGGATTAGCCAGTACATCCAATTTGGCCCAAATGCGGTTTATGTTGCCCTTGGTGTATGGCTTGTGATCATGTTCTTAGGGGTGCCGGTGGGTTGGTCATTATTGATTGCGACCTTACTTTATTTCTCAATGACCCGTTGGAACGTTGTTAATGCAGCCTCCGACAAATTGGTCATGAGTTTAAATAGTTTCCCATTATTAGCTGTGCCTTTTTATATTCTCACCGGTATTTTAATGAATACCGGCGGTATCACCACCCGTATCTTTAATTTTGCAAAAGCCTTGCTAGGTCACTATACGGGCGGTATGGGACATGTGAATATCGGTGCCAGTTTACTGTTTTCCGGTATGTCCGGTTCGGCATTGGCTGACGCCGGTGGCTTAGGTCAACTGGAAATTAAAGCCATGCGCGATGCCGGCTATGATGATGATATTTGCGGCGGTGTGACGGCTGCATCCTGTATTATCGGCCCACTTGTACCGCCAAGTATTGCGATGATTATTTATGGGGTAATTGCCAACGAATCCATTGCTAAATTATTTGTCGCAGGTTTTGTGCCGGGGGTAATTGTTACTATCGCATTAATGGTCATGAACTATTATGTGGCAAAAAAACGCGGTTATCCGAGAACACCGAAAGCAACCATGGAACAGCTTTGCAAATCCTTTAAAGATGCTTTTTGGGCGATTATGACTCCGATTTTAATTATCGGTGGGATTTTCTCCGGTTTATTCAGTCCAACTGAATCAGCGGTAGTGGCAGCACTTTATTCCGTGATTGTCGGTAAATTCGTGTATAAAGAACTGAACCTAAGAATGCTTTTTGAAAGCTGCGTTGAAGCCATGTCAATCACCGGTGTAGTGGCTCTGATGATCATGACTGTGACCTTCTTCGGCGATATGATCGCCCGTGAACAAGTAGCGATGCGCATTGCCGATATTTTTGTAGCAATGGCCGATTCGCAATTAATGGTGTTGGTCATGATTAATGCCTTGTTGCTCTTCTTAGGTATGTTTATCGATGCTTTGGCCTTGCAATTCTTGGTCTTACCAATGCTTATTCCAATCGCAATGCAATTCGGTATTGACCTAGTGTTCTTTGGTGTAATGACCACTCTTAACATGATGATCGGTATCTTAACTCCACCAATGGGAATGGCACTCTTTGTGGTCGCCCGCGTGGGTAATATGTCGGTGTCCACGGTGACCAAAGGCGTATTGCCGTTCCTTGTACCGATTTTCCTAACTTTAGTTGTAATCACTATATTCCCGCAAATTATCACCTTTGTGCCGAATTTGCTGCTACCTTAAAAACTTAATTGGAGGTTTATAATGAAATTTTACAAAGCCGCATTTTGCAGCCTTCTTTTCGCCGCGGCAGGGATTGCGCAAGCCGCTTATCCTGATTTACCGGTAGGTATTAAAAACGGTGGGGGAGCATTGATTAATGATACGGTGTATGTGGGTTTAGGCGCCGGTAATAGCAAATTTTTTGCTCTCAAACTCAATGCTGCGGATGCTCAATGGCAGGAAATTGCAGCATTCCCTGGTGGAGAGCGTAATCAACCGGTAGTGGCTGCAGTGGATGGCAAACTGTACGTTTTTGGCGGCTTACAAAAAAATGCCCAAGGTGAATTACAACTGGTGAATGATGCCTATCGTTATGTGCCGGAAAGTAACACTTGGGAAAAATTATCAACCCGCTCACCACGTGGTTTGGTGGGTACGGTAGCTGCCGTACACCAAGACAAGATTTATTTATTTGGTGGATCTAACCTTTCTATCTTTAATGGTTTCTTCCAAGACACGGTTGCTGCCGGTGAAGATGCTGCTAAAAAAGCGGAAATCAGCCGGGCTTATTTCAACCAACGTCCACAGGATTATTTCTTTAACAGCGAATTATTCAGTTACCAACCTGCCTCCAATCAATGGCGTAATGAAGGGTTATTGCCGTTTTCCGGACGTGCCGGCGCGGCCTTTACCATTCATGACAACAGTCTGTTGGTTGTTAATGGGGAAATTAAACCGGGACTACGTACCGCAGAAGCACATCGTGGCGAATTCACGAAAAATGGCGTGAAGTGGCAAAACCTACCGGATCTTCCGGCAGTAAACGGCGTGCCTCAAGAGGGCTTGGCTGGCGCATTTGCCGGGTTTAGCCATGGCAACTATTTGGTTGTTGGTGGCGCCAATTTCCCGGGTTCCCAAGCGCAATTTAAAGCCGGCCGGTTATATGCCCATGAAGGTTTGAGCAAAGCTTGGCAGAGCGATATTTTCACACTGCAAAAAGGTCAGTGGAAGCACATCGGTAAATTGCCACAAGGGATTGCCTACGGGGTAGCCGTTTCTTACGGTGATAAGGTGCTATTGATTGGTGGTGAAAGCGCTGGTGGTCAAGCCTCAACGAAGGTACAAAGCCTTGAATACGATGGCAAAAAACTAAATATCGAGTAATTGTATTAACAGCACAGGCTTAACAAACTGTGCTGTATCTTGATTTCCTGCCATACCGCGTGTGATACGCGGTATTTTTTGTTTTTAAATCAATGTCAATAAAATCAATGGGTTACATGTTGTTTTTTGGAAAACTTGGATTTCCGAGGGGGCGTTTGTGGACGTCATAATACAATTGGTTATAACTAAGAAGATTTTTGTCTTTGCTTTTCGCCAAATTGCCGTTATCTTTAGAAAGATTTTATTGATTGAGGAACTGCTATGAAACTAAAAGCCACCTTAACTCTAGCTGCCGCATCCTTATTGCTGGCGGCTTGTGATCAAGCCGGCGGAGATAAAGCCGCCGCTACCGACAAAGCATCCAATAACACCTTCGTGTACTGTACCGCTAAAGCTCCGTTGGGCTTCAGCCCGGCATTGGTTATGGAAGGTACTTCCTATAATGCCAGCTCGCAGCAGGTGTATAACCGTTTAATCGAGTTCAAGAAAGGTTCTACAGACTTAGAACCAGGCTTGGCGGAAAGTTGGGATATTAGCGAAGATGGTCTGACTTACACTTTCCATTTGCGTAAGGGCGTGCAATTCCATAAAACGAAAGAATTTACCCCAAGCCGCGATTTCAACGCGGACGATGTGTTGTTCTCGTTCTTGCGCCAACTTGATCCGAATCACCCATATCATAATGTTTCCAAAGGGACTTATCCGTATTTCAAAGCGATGAAATTCCCGCAGCTGATTAAATCCGTGGAAAAGGTTGACGATAACACAGTTAAAGTAACTCTAACCCGTAAGGATGCGACCTTCTTGGCCAGCATTGCGATGGACTTTATGTCGATTTATTCCGCTGAATATGCCGATGCAATGCAGAAAGCAGGTACACCGGAAACCATCGATAATAAACCGGTTGGTACCGGACCATTTATTTTCGTCGATTACAAAACCGACCAAGCGGCACAATATGTGGCGAATGAAAGTTATTGGAAAGGCCGTACACCGCTCGATCGCTTAGTGATCAGCATTGTACCGGATGCAACCACCCGTTACGCGAAATTGCAGGCTGGTTCTTGTGACTTGATTTTATTCCCGAACGTGGCGGATTTGGCCAAAATGAAGACCGATCCAAAAGTACAATTATTGGAGCAAAAAGGCTTAAATGTGGCCTATATTGCGTTCAATACGGAAAAAGCTCCGTTTGATAATCCGAAAGTGCGTCAAGCGTTGAACTATGCGGTGGACAAAAAAGCCATTATCGAAGCGGTTTACCAAGGTGCCGGCACACCGGCTAAAAACCCGTTACCGCCGACAATTTGGAGCTATAACGATGAGATTCAGGATTATCCATATGATCCGGAAAAAGCCAAACAGTTATTAGCGGAAGCCGGTTTCCCGAATGGTTTTGAAACCGATTTCTGGATCCAACCGGTGGTACGTGCCTCCAACCCGAATCCAAAACGGATGGCGGAATTGGTAATGGCCGACTGGGCTAAGGTGGGTGTGAAAGCTAATCCGGTCACCTTTGAATGGGCGGATTATCAAAAACGCGCAAAAGCAGGCGAACTCACAGCCGGGATTTTCGGTTGGTCGGGCGATAACGGTGATCCAGATAACTTCCTTTCTCCGTTGTTGGCATCCTCTAATGCCGGTAACAGCAATATGGCGCGTTTTAACAATGCAGAATTTGATGCCTTGTTAGACAAAGCTATTGGCCTTACCGATAAAGAACAACGTAGCGCTTTATATAAACAAGCGCAAGTAATTGTGCATGAGCAGGCACCTTGGATTCCGGTCGCCCATTCCGTTGGTTTTGCACCGTTAAGTCCACGTGTCAAAGGGTATGTGCAAAGTCCATTCGGCTATGATGCCTTCTATGGTGTTAGTGTGGATGGCAAATAAATTTTAAACAACATAAACGGCCACCTTCGGGTGGCCGTTTTTTATTGGGGCGGAGGATTGGCCGTGAAAATAACATTTTTATAGTAACCATAATAAAATCAAATGGTTACGTATTGTTTTGACAGAAACTTTTTATTTCGAGGGGGCGTTTTTACAAGGGCAATCGTTCAGATGGTCGTCTACCAACCCCATGGATTGCATAAAGGCGTAACAGGTCGTTGGGCCGACAAATACGAACCCACGTTTTTTTAATGCACGCGATAAAGCTTGCGAAGCGGCAGTTTGTGCAGGCACTACGGCCATATTGGGTACATCATTGATAATCGGCTGATGATTCACAAACGACCACACAAAATTACTGAAATTTTCACCGCACTTTTCCATGGCTAAATAGGCTTTGGCATTTTTCACTATGGCTTCCAGTTTTGCTCGATGACGAATAAGCCCGGTATTTTCCATACAACGATCAATATCCTGTGCGGTCATTTGCGCGATTTTGGCTGGGGCAAATTGATGGAATGCTGCTCGATAGGCTGCACGTTTTTTCAATACAGTAATCCAGGAAAGCCCCGCTTGTTGCCCTTCTAAGCAAATTTTTTCAAATAGCTTTTGGCTGTCAAATTGTGGCTTGCCCCATTCCTTATCGTGATAGTCGATATAAATCGGAAGTTCGCCCACCCAAGGGCATCTTGTACTCATGCCATATCCTTTTTGAGTTGTTCATAGATAGCAACAAAATCGGGCATTACCCCGCGCCACAAATGGAATGAATGGGCGGCTTGCGCCACCAACATACCAAAACCATCGCTGACATTATTCAGACCTAAGGACTTACAGTAGGCAATAAAAGGCGTGTCGCTGCCTTTGGCATATTGCATGTCATAACAAGCGCGGGCCAATGATAAGATAGAGCCATCAACGGCAGCGGTATGTCCGCTTAATCCGGCCGAAGTTGCATTGATCACTAAATCGTAGGTTTGCGCGGGAATCGCATCCATTGCTACAGCTTCAATTGTGCCGTAGGGCTTGAACTTATCTGCCAGTTGTTGCGCTTTTTCTAGGGTGCGGTTAGCCAAGACAATCTGCTGTTGTGCTTCCAATAAAGGCAGTAATACCCCTTTGGTTGCTCCGCCGGCACCTAAAATTAAAATGCGTTGTTGTGGCTGAATCCAACCTAAGCGTTGTAAATCCGTCACTAAACCAATGCCATCGGTATTGTCCGCATAAAGTTTGCCGTTAGATAATTTTTTTAGTGTGTTACAGGCTTCTGCCAGTTTCGCCCGTTTGCTATGCTCTTCAGCGAGTGCATAGGCGCGTTCTTTAAATGGTGCAGTGATATTGCAACCTTGTGCTCCTTCAGCAAAAAAGGCCTGTAATTGCTGCTCAAAATTCTCAAGGTCACCTAATTTGGCAACATATTCCATCGTTTGCTGGGTTTGCTTGGCAAATAAGCGATGAATCAACGGGGATTTACTTTGGGCAATAGGGTTGCCCCAAACGGCATAGTGCTGCATATCTTATCCTTGTCTGAATAGTTGGTTTGTGAGCAAATCGCGGATTTCCGATGGATTTTGTGCTTGGCCGACAGCTTCATCAAGCACAGGGAAATCTGCCCCAAATTGGGAACGCACAGCATCTGCGCTGCGGCAAGGTGATAAACCAGTTAAGTTCGCGCTGGTCGAGGTGAGGGCAAAGCCTGTTTCTTCGCATAGGGCTTTGACGACAGGATGAGTACATAAACGCACCGCAATACTATTAAATTGCCCCTTCAGAAAATGTGGGACTTCTGCCTTTGCCGGCACCACCCAGGTGATTGGATGTTCATATTGTGCCTGTAAGCGTGCAAGCTGTTCGTCAGACAAATGGGAAAAATCAACAAAAGGCTGCAAAAAATGCAAGCTCGGCGCGACTAAAATAAGGCCTTTTTCAATCGGACGCTGTTTTAAATCGAGCAATTTTTTGACCGCACGTTCACTTAGCGGATTACAGCCTAGACCGAATACCGCTTCAGTAGGATAGGCAACGACTTCGTCTTGCATTAAACGGGCGGCAATTTGTTGTACATTCATTTTTCGTTCTCAAAAATATGTCGACAGCCTTTATTCGCACATTGCCACACTTGCTGTTCGGCATTTTCACTTTTTAACATTGCTAGTGGAAAATGGCATTGTGGACAGGGCATGGCATAGGGTTTTGCAGGTAAGGAAAATTTGCAATGGGGAAAGTTATCGCAACCATAAAAGATTTTCCCTTGTCTTCCTCGGCGGGCAACCAAATGTCCTTTATGGCATTCCGGACAGTCAATAGATTGTTCATCATCCTGTTGTTCATGCACCACAAAATCACAATCGGGATAATGACTGCAACCAATAAACATCCCAAAAGCGCCTTGTTTGAGTTGGAGTGGGTTGCCACATTGCGGGCAGGTTTCATCAAGCTCTTTCAACACCTTATGTTCCACCCTATTTAGTGGACGCAAATAATCACAGGCGGGATATGCGGTACAACCTAAAAACAGACCTTTTTTACCCTGTTTCATTTGCAAAGGCGCGCCGCATTGTGGGCAATATTCTTCGTGTTTTGTGTGTTGGAAAAGACTTTGACTCATACGCTCTCCCTATGCTTGTAGCATTGCTTCCAATTCTTCCTGGGCCGCTAACCAATCCATTTCGACTTCTTCCAACGCTTTCTTCACCTCTACTTGCTGTGCCCAAAGTGCGGTCAATTTTTCTTTATTTTCTGCGCTGTAGAGTTCGGAATCAGCCAATTGATTTTCAATCTCCGCAAGTTTGGAGGCATGTTTATTCATTTTTTCCTCCAATTGAGTGATTTGTTTACGAAGAGGCGCAGTTTGTTGGCGCAATTCAGCCTCACGACGTTTTTGTTCCTTGTGGTTTTGCATGGAATTTTCATTGTCGTCATTTTTCTCCGAGAATTTATTTTCTGGCGCACTATTTTGTTCATTAAGCCATTTTTGATAATCCTCTAAATCGCCTTTGAATTCTTCCACTTTTTTATCGTGTACCAAATAGAATTCTTCCACGGTATTACGTAGTAGGTGACGATCATGGGAAACCACCACCAAAGAGCCTTCGTAATCCACTAGCGCTTCAGTTAATGCCTGACGCATATCTAAATCCAAATGGTTAGTTGGTTCGTCGAGCAGTAATAAGTTTGGACGTTGCCAAACAATCAGTGCAAGCACCAAACGGGCTTTTTCTCCACCGGAAAAGGCTTTCACTGCTTGATTAACTTTATCACCATGGAACGCAAAACTCCCAAGATAATCCCGTACCTGTTGCTCCGTTTGCTCTGGTGCGAGTTTCTGCATATGCCAGAGAGCGGATTCATCTGCACGTAGCGTATCAAGCTGATGTTGAGCAAAATAACCGAGTTGTACGCCTTTAGCTAATTGCACTGTACCAGAAAGGGCTGTGAGCTCGCCGGCTAACAATTTAATTAAAGTTGATTTACCTGCACCATTTTTCCCGAGCAAACCGATGCGCGAACCCGGTACTAAATTCAGCTTAATTTTAGTTAAAATTTCTACCGTACTTTCACCGTTACCATAACCTGCGCTCGCCTGTTCAATCATCACCAAGGGGTTTGGCAAGGATTGTGGTGGACGAAATTCAAAGGTAAAAGGATTATCCACATAAGCCGGTGCAATTAGCTCCATGCGCTCTAAGGCTTTCATACGGCTTTGTGCTTGTTTGGCTTTGGTCGCTTTGGCTTTAAAGCGGTCGATATACTTCTGTAAATGGGAAATTTTTTGTTGTTGCTGACGATACATCGCCGTTTGTTGTGCCAGTTTGGTTGCCCGTTGCACTTCAAAGGAGGAATAATCGCCCGTATATTCGTTGAGCTTCTGATTTTCGATATGAAGGATTTTCGTCACAATCGGATCGAGAAAATCTCGGTCGTGGGAGATTAATACCAAGGTGCCTTGATATTGAACTAACCAACGTTCTAACCAAATAACCGCATCCAAATCCAAATGGTTAGTTGGCTCATCCAGTAATAATAAATCTGATGGACAAAGCAATGCCTGCGCCAAATTCAAGCGCATCCGCCAACCACCGGAGAAGGATTTCACCGGTTGAACGATTTCTTCTTGGCTAAAGCCTAAACCATGCAATAGAGATGCTGCGCGAGATTGAATTGTCCAAGCATCTAAGGTTTCTAATTGCCCGTGAATGCGCGCAATCGCATGGCCATCATTACGTTCATTGGCTTGGTTAAGTTCCTGCTGCAAACGGCAATATTCGCGATCCCCTTGAATCACATAATCAATTGCTGGGATATCTAGTGCGGGAGTTTCCTGATTCACCCAGGATACTCGCCAGTTTGCCGGATAATTAACCTCACCGCCCTCCGATGTTAATTCTTTTTTTAATAGGGCAAAAAGCGAGGATTTTCCGCAACCATTTTTCCCCACCAAGCCGACTTTTTGTTTGGGATTGATTGTGGCCGTGGCATTCTCAAGCAATTCAGTTTGCCCGCGCTTTAGGGAAATATTATTAAATACAATCATTTTTTCGAATACATCTGAATTTGTGCCTATTTTGCAATATTTTTCCTTTTCTCGGAACTGTCTATTCCAATTTTATCGATATTTCTACCAGAAAAGCGCATAATAACGCTCAACAAATCAATCATGAGGAAATAAAATGAAGCTCTCTATTCTTAATCTCGCCCCTGTTCGAGAAGGACAAACTTATTTGCAAGCCGTTGAGTCTATGGTAAGTCTTGCAAAACATGCTGAAAATATCGGCATTGAACGCTATTGGATTGCTGAGCATCATAATATGAAAAATTTGGTGAGTTCAGCGACCGCACTTTTAATTCAGCATACGTTAGCCAATACGAAGACCTTACGCGTGGGGTCAGGTGGCGTGATGTTACCGAATCATTCGCCTTATGTGGTAGCTGAGCAATATGGCACACTAGAGACACTTTATCCAAACCGTGTTGAACTCGGTTTAGGCCGTGCACCAGGAACTGATATGCAAACGGCTGCGGCACTTCGTCGTGGACGAAACAGTCTGGATTTCCCTGCGGAAATTGCGGAACTTCGAGGTTACTTTAAAGATAGCAATCCTGTTTCAGCTTATCCTTCCGCTGGCTTGAATATACCGTTTTATATTTTGGGTTCCAGCACTGAAAGCGCCTATCTTGCGGCAGAGCTTGGCTTGCCTTATGCCTTTGCTTCACACTTTGCGCCACGCATGATGGAAATGGCGGTGGAGATTTACCGCAAAAACTTCAAACCATCGACCTATCTTGCTGAGCCTTATGTCATCTTAGGTGTGAACGCGATTGTCGCCGAAACCGATAAAGAAGCAAGACAACTGGCTACGACACAAACACTATTTTTCTTAAACGTGGTCACTAACGCGCAACAAAATTTACAACCGCCTTTGGCATCAGAGGAAGATGTTTGGAAAACCCAAATGCACGCCCAAAAGAAACCGCACTTTGGTCCAGTCGATTTTGAGGAAATCCCGATTTACAACCAAGAGCGTGCTGTAGTGGAACAAATGACTGCTTGTTCGCTTATCGGTAGTCCTGAAAGCGTAGAATTTCAACTCAAGCAATTACGCGAACGGGTACATTTTGATGAAATTATGGCAGTGAGCTATATTTTTGATGAGCAAAAGCAAGCCCAATCTTACACGATGTTGAAAGCAATTGTGGATAAACAATAGTGAGACAAAAAGAAAAGTGCGGTAAATTTCACCGCACTTTAAATCAAAAAAATATTAATAAGCCGTTTCTATCGGTAAACCAGCTTTTACCCAACCATCAAATCCACCAATGACGCTAAACACATTTTCATAGCCTTGCTCAACGAGGAAAGTCGCCACATTTCGGCTGCTTACACCATGATAACAACTCACGATAATCGGGGAGTCGAAATCCACTTGTTCTTCAAATTGTAAAAAACTTTGGTTGGTTAAATGAAACGCCCCTTTCGCATGGGAATAGGTGAAACGTTGTGGATCCCGAATATCAGCAAGCATGGCGCCATTTTGCATCATCTCCCAAGCTTGTTCTGGGGTAATTTCTTTAAACGACATGGTTTGTTCCTTTTGCGCGCTGTTTATACACGCCATCAAAAATAATCAGGCTCATCGCCAATACTAAACAAATGAATAACGGGTAGCTGTCCGCATCCATTTCCTCTCCAATTAAAAATGAAATAATCACCATCAAAATGGTTTCAACATAGCCTAGAAGACCGAGCAAATTCATCGGCAACATATTGCTGGCGATCACGTAAGCAATCAATGCAGAGCCACTAATAAGCCCTAGCAATACCAATAATCCCCAAATGTTAGGATTATATTCCTGCACGGTGGCAAAATCAGTTTGAAGAGCAAAGTAAACGCTAACCGGCAATAATGCGATCATTTCTAAGCAAAAGGCACCAAGATCGGTATTTTTTAAAGCTTTTCGTATGGAGAAATAGGTGGTGTAACCCACACAGATAACAATGGCTTCCCAAGATAATTCGCCTTTTAAAATGATGTTAGAAATCACCCCCACTGCTGCAATTAACACAGCAATGAATTTCAATGTTGAAATTCGTTCTTTAAAAATGATCCGCCCTGCGGCCACCATCACAATTGGCAACAATAAATAACCGAAAGAAACACTTAAGGAGCTGCCATTATTGGGTGCCCACAAAAAGAGCCACATTTGATAACCCATTAATGCGCCACAAGTGATATAGGAAAGGGCAAAGAGCGGTTGTTTTTTGATGCGTTTTATATGTTCCACTAATGCCTGTTTCTGCTTAAACATGATGACGGAAAGGGCGACGAAAGGGAATGTAAAAATCATTCGATAGCCGAAAATATCCGTGCCGCTAAGTGGTTTCAGCAGCGTGGAAAAATAATACATATAGCCAAATAAAAATGAGGCTAAAAGTGAAATGAGTACGCCTCTTAACATAATAATCCTTAGGTTAATTCTACTTATTATTCTAGTCTAACATCTCCCAAAATGCACGAATTAAGGGGTTTGCCAAATTTCTTTTTTGCACACAAACGCCCAAATCAAATGCTTCTACCGGATTATCCAAATTTAAACGGGAAACTTCTTTTGCCATTGGACTATTATCAATTACTGCATCGGGTAGCATAGCCAATCCAAAACCGAGCGCTACCATCGGCACGATCCCTTCGTGTCCTGCTACGGTGGCATAGATTTTCGGATGTTTAATGTGTTTGCTACGTAACCATTGTTCAATACGATGCCGTGCCATCCCATCCAATGGCAAAATAAAAGGCATTTGCTGCCAATTGATAGGTTCTTCCTGTAATAATTGTGTCGCCAAACAAGCCACGCGAGGCGCAATTAATGAAAGGGAAATATCATCGATCTTATAAAACTCTAATCCCGTCGGCAGATTATTCGGTTTCCCCGCCAAAGCAAGATCCACTTGCTCCGATTGAATGAATTGTACTGCAGAAGCAGGGTCACCTGTGGTCAGTTGAATTTCAACCTTTGGATAACGCGTACGAAATTTGGCTAATACCTGTGGCAAGTGACTATATGAAGCCGTTACCGAACAAAATAAGCGTAACTCTCCGCTTAATTCCGATGAATTATCCCTAAGCTGACGCTTAAACTGTTGCCAGTTTTGCCATTCTGTTTTCGCAAATTGCAGAAATTTCTCTCCTTGTTCGGTTAAGCGCACCTGTCGATTATCACGAATGAATAAAGGTTGTTCTAATTCTTCTTCCATGCGCTGAATTTGGCGTGAAAGTGTTGAGGGTGACATATAGTTTTGCGTAGCGGTTTTCGCAAAGTTTTGAGTATCTACCAGGTGTAGGAAAATTTGAAAATCGTGAAAATTCATTTGTGTGTATTAAAAAGTAAAAAAATGTAATTGCAAAAAATGCAACATTAAGTGTCAATAATATCACTTTACGCAATAACTGAAAGCCTTATAATCCCTCCACAACAAAAAGCTATATGCAAACACAACCTTATATACACATTAATCAACATCATAGAAAGGATTAAAAATGGCTAACTATTTCAACACCTTAAACTTACGTGAAAAATTAGACCAATTAGGTCGTTGTCGTTTTATGGATCGCAGCGAATTTGCTGACGGTTGCAACTACTTAAAAGGCAAAAAAATCGTTATCGTAGGTTGTGGCGCACAAGGTTTAAACCAAGGTTTAAATATGCGTGATTCTGGCTTAGACATTGCTTATGCATTACGCCCAGAAGCGATTGCGGAAAAACGCGCTTCATTCCAACGTGCAACCGAGAACGGTTTTAAAGTGGGTACTTACCAAGAGTTAATTCCAACTGCAGACTTAGTGATTAACTTAACACCAGACAAACAACATTCTAAAGTCGTGGCTGATGTAATGCCTTTAATGAAAAAAGATTCTGCATTCGGTTACTCACATGGTTTCAACATTGTTGAAGTGGGTGAGCAAATCCGTGAAGACATCACTGTGGTCATGACTGCACCAAAATGTCCGGGTACTGAAGTACGTGAAGAATACAAACGTGGTTTCGGCGTACCAACATTAATCGCGGTTCACCCTGCAAATGACCCACGTGGTGAAGGTATGGCAATTGCGAAAGCATGGGCAGCTGCAACCGGTGGTGACCGTGCGGGCGTATTAGAATCTTCATTCGTGGCAGAGGTAAAATCTGACTTAATGGGTGAACAAACTATTCTTTGCGGTATGTTACAAGCAGGTTCTATCGTATGTTACGACAAACTTGTTGCTGATGGTAAAGATCCAGCATACGCAGGCAAACTTATCCAATACGGTTGGGAAACTATTACAGAAGCATTAAAACAAGGCGGTATCACATTAATGATGGATCGCTTATCAAACAGTGCAAAATTACGTGCATTTGAACTTGCTGAACAAATCAAAGAAAGCCTTGGTTTCTTATATTACAAACACATGGATGACATCATCAGCGGTCACTTCTCTGCGACCATGATGGCAGACTGGGCGAACGGAGATAAAGACTTATTCGCATGGCGTGAAGCAACAGGCAAAACTGCCTTTGAAAATGCACCAAAAGCAGACGGCATCAAAATTTCTGAACAAGAATACTTTGATAATGGCGTGTTAATGGTAGCAATGGTGAAAGCAGGCGTAGAATTAGCCTTTGATGCAATGGTGGCAAGCGGTATCTATGAAGAATCAGCTTACTATGAATCACTTCACGAATTACCGTTAATCGCTAATACTATCGCGCGTAAACGCTTATACGAAATGAACGTGGTAATTTCTGATACTGCAGAATACGGTAACTACTTATTCTCTAACGTAGCAACCCCAATTCTTGCTAAAGAAATCATCCCAACCTTACAAAAAGGCGATTTAGGTGAACCTACACCAGCAGTCGCTATCGATAACATCACCCTACGTGATGTAAACGATGCAATCCGTAACCACCCGGTTGAATTAATTGGTCAAGAGTTACGTGGCTATATGACAGATATGAAACGTATCGCAGTTGCAGGTTAATAACTTAAATTAAGAAAATCTAAGCCAACTTATTTAATAAGTTGGCTTTTTTATGTTTTGAAAAGAGTAAAAAATTTTTAATCGTACTTTTCATGTTAGTTTAATTTTTATTACATTATTGTTGCGGTGTAATAATGATGTTCATAAAAGTTAGATTTCTAGAATAGAACTGAATTTTTATAATTCCTCCTGACGACGAGATAAGTAAAGGAACAAAATGCAGTATTTATATTTTTTATTGATGGTAGTAGGAATAATACTGCTGATTATTGGCGTTAAAACGATCCCTCGTTTGATCAATACAGAGTTGTTATATGAAATGCCATGTGTAGACAAAGAAGGGGCTTTTTTCTTGCCGAAGGGAATGTATGGAATATGGCTTAGCGGAAAATTATTTAGCAAATCCCCCATAGGAAAAATTGGTTTTAAAATAACCAATCAGCAGACAGGAAGAACGGTTCCATTGTCAATCAGCATTCTGAAAATTTCATCAAGTGGATTTACAAAAGGGCGGATGGAATTATATTGGTTCCACGCAGAAGAAGGAAACTATCTTCTTTCACTAACTGATGAAGGAAATATTATAGAAAAAGCAGAAGCAGCTATTGCAGATATCATGAGCAAAAAGCCAGTAGATTACAGTCAATTTTCTGTACAAATTCGAGAACGTCATTCAGTCTTTATTTTTCTTCTCTCTATTTTAGAGATTGTTCTTGGAATGACTATGATGAAGTTTGGGATTATTCATCTGGTAGCTTTCTTATAATCAATGCTAATATGAGAGGGTAGAGTAAAATCCGCCCTTTTTCTCTTTTTACTGAATAAATAATATGTCGAAATCTTTCCCTTCTCGCCCATTTACGACCAAACGAACGCTAAAGTCCCCTCGTTCATTTAAGCCAAAAGCAAAGCTACCTACATTAGCACAAACAATAGTTGTTTTATTTAATAAACCGTTTGATGTGCTAACACAATTCACCGATGAAAATGGCAGAACTACGTTAAAAGATTTTATTACCATTCCCAACGTGTATGCTGCAGGGCGATTGGATCGCGATAGCGAAGGGTTGCTGATTTTAACGAATAATGGTGAAGTGCAACATTGTTTGGCGGATCCAAAGTTTAAAACAGAAAAAACGTATTTTGTGCAAGTAGAAGGTATTCCAGAAGAGACTAACTTAGATAAACTCCGGAAAGGCGTTCAATTGAAAGATGGGATAACTCAGCCGGCAAAAGTGCGGTTGATTTCTGAACCAGATTTTCTTTGGCCTCGCAATCCGCCTATTCGTGAACGACAAAGTATCCCAACTAGCTGGTTGGAAATCAAAATTAGTGAAGGGCGTAATCGACAAGTGCGACGCATGACCGCGCATATCGGTTTTCCGACGTTGCGCTTAATTCGTTATCAAATTGCGGGATTAACTTTGGATGGAATTGCTAACGGCACTTACCGTGCGCTAAATGAAGATGAAAAAATAGCGCTATTTCAACAGCTTGGATTGAAATAGCGCGATTGCTTTAGAAGCGGCTGTGTGCCGGTTGGGCATTTTCAACCTGCACGAAGAAACCCTGGTCGTTTAAGATCACACTGTAATCGGTTTCGTATTTCACCCCATTAGTTTCCACCAAGGAATGGCAGCTGCGAATACCTTTATCGGGATAGGATTGGGTTTCGCGGGCTTGGGTGATTTGTTTTACGGTCATTTGTGTGTGGGTCGCTTGGGCTTGTTGTCTGAAGGCATCGGATAATACGGCAAACACTTTTTGATCGTTACAGCTCGGTACAACCACGGATTTGGTTACGCTCTTGGTAGCTTTCGGAGCGGTTTGTTTGACTGCGCCGGTTTCCGTTTGTTGAGAACTAACCTTTTCCTTTTTCACTGATGTTTTCACCTTATCCTGTTTTTTATGCGTCTCAGCCTGCTTGTTTTTGGCCTTGCTCGATTCAGCTTTAGCGGTTTTATGTGTCATTTTGTCTTTTTTACCGGTGAGCTTTTTCGCCTCGACAATTTTTGCACTTTTTTTCAGATTGGCTTTTGGTGTTTCAACTTTCTTTTTGCTCGCTTTCGTCGCATCCTTTGGGGTTGCGGTTTTCTTAGCTTCGACTTTTTTCACCGCGGTTTTGACCGTTTTGGACGCCGTTGATTTTGTTGTATGCCCCGGTGAAGCGGCAAATGCCAAAACAGGCAAACAGACAAAAATCAAAGTGAGTAATTTTTTCATTCCGTTATGCTCCTGAAATAAAAAGTGCGGTCAAAATTAACCGCACTTTAAGTATTCGTTTATAAATTAAAGGTAGTAGTGTTCTACGTAGTTTAATTTATCATCAAGTTTTAATACTAATGGTTGACCGGTTGGGATTTCAAAATCCATGATTTCCGCATCAGAAATACCGATGATGTGTTTTGCTAAAGCACGTAGAGAGTTACCGTGCGCAACCACTAAAACACGTTTACCGGAAAGCATTGCAGGGGCAATTTGGTCTTCCCAGAATGGTAATGCACGCTCTAAGGTTAATTTTAGGTTTTCTGCGTTTGGCACTACATCGGATGGGATGTTGGCATAACGACGGTCGTTGTGTGCAGAGTTTGGATCTTGTGGATCTAAATCCGGTGGAGAAATGTCATAAGAACGACGCCAAATGTGGACTTGTTCGTCACCGTATTGTTCAGCGGTGGCTTTTTTATCTAAGCCTTGTAACGCACCGTAGTGACGTTCATTTAAACGCCAGTTTTTCACTTGTGGAATCCATAATTGGTGAGATTCTTCCAATACGATGTTACAGGTTTTGATTGCACGGGTTAGTACAGAGGTGAATGCGATATCGAATTCATAGCCTTTCTCGAATAATTTTTTACCCGCTGCTTTCGCTTCTTCTACGCCGCGCTCGGTCAGGTTTACATCACGCCAACCGGTGAATAAATTTTTTGCGTTCCACTCACTGAAACCGTGACGAATGAATACTAATTCCATAAGGATCTCCTAACGTATTGATGAAAAATAGTCGGCACTTTATAACAAAAAAACGGTAGATTTGAAAGCGCCAAGCAAGGAAAAGCAGCGAAAACCAATGAAAAGACAAGATAAATCAAAAAAATCAGATAGTGACCTATTTTTCGTAAAATTCCCGTGAAAAATTTTAGGCTCAAGGGATTTAATGATAAGATCCGCCCACTGTTGTTCGGGGGAAGGCAAGATGGCGCATCATTCAAGAAAATTTAACATCATTACCGCATTATTACTTGCGTGCGGATTGGCTTTGAATGGCCAACCACAAGCCGCTGATCTTGAACAAATTCGCCAACAAATCAAACAGCAGGAATCTAAAATCGCTAGCCAAAAGGCTAAACAGGCTCAATTGCAATCGACCCTCAAAGCGCAAGAGGGGAAAATTAATTCGGTGGCCGGTGAATTACGTGAAACAGAATTAAGCTTGCAGGAAATCCGTAAACAAATGGCGGAAACGGATAAGCAAATCAAACAATTGCAGAAACAGGAACGGGAGCAAAAAGCCAAACTGGCCGCCCAGATGGATGCCATTTATCGTTCCGGTCTGAATCCCTCCGTGTTGCAACGCATGCTCTCAGAAGATCCGCAAAAGGCTGATCGTATGCGGGTTTATTATCAACATCTCAATCAGGCGCGCATCGACTTAATCGATAAATTGCAAGCTACGCAAGAACAGCTAGCCAAGCAACGTGAGGCGATTAGCGGTCAGCAGGACAGCCACAAGGCGCAACTTTCCACTCAAAAGAAACAGCAACAAGAACTGCAAAAAGTACAGCAGGAACGCCAATCGACCCTGAATGCGTTGAATCAATCGCTGAATAAAGATCAAAATAAATTGGAATCCTTGAAGGCGAATGAAGCTGCTTTACGCCAAGAGATTCAGCGCGCTGAAGTCGCAGCCAAAGAGCAGGAAAAGCGTGAGCGTGAAGCTCTAGCTGAGAAAAAACAGGCTGAGGAAAAACGTACCGCTAAACCTTATCAACCAACGGCTCAAGAACAGCAGTTAATCAATAGTACTAGCGGTTTAGGTAGTGCTAAGCATCAATATAACAAACCGGTTGCCGGTAGCCTATTGCATTCTTTCGGTTCTATTCAAGCCGGTGAAGTGCGTTGGAAAGGAATAGTATTGGCTGCACCGATCGGTACAGCAGTGAAAGCAATTGCCGGTGGTCGGGTGATTTTGGCCGGCCGTCTGACCGGCTATGGCTATATGGTAATCATCAAGCATGGTGACAGCGATTTGAGTTTATATGGTTTCAACCAAGCGGTGTTTGTGAAACAAGGCCAATTGGTTTCCGCCGGACAAACTATTGCCCAAGTCGGTAATACCGGAGATCTTGCTCGTCCGGCGCTGTATTTTGGGATTAGTCGCAAAGGTACTCCGGTCAATCCGGCAGGATGGTTAAAATAATGCGTCTTTTCCCGCACAAGCAAATTAGCTTATTGGTGATTGGTTTATTGGGTAGCTTGAGCGCCTTTGCCGCGCCCTCTAAATTAGCCATTGTGATTGATGACGTGGGTTATCATCCCACGGAAGATGCTGCCGTGTTGGCGATGCCGCGTGAAGTGTCGGTGGCAATTATTCCGGCTGCGCCTTATGCCAAGGCCCGCAATCAACAGGCCCATGCACAAAAACGCGATATTTTGATTCATATGCCAATGCAGCCGGTTAGTAATATTAAAATTGAAGCCGGTGGGCTTACCTTAGGCTTAAGTGAATCTCAAGTGGCACAACGGGTCAGCGATGCAAAAGAGATTATTTCTCATGCCATCGGTATGAACAACCATATGGGCAGTGCGGCAACAGCCGATCCGCAACTGATGGCAGCTTTGATGCGTGCCTTACGCCGGGAGCAGTTATTCTTTTTAGATAGTCGCACTATCGGTAAATCGGTAGCCGGTAAAATCGCCAAGGAACAGGGTGTGCGAGTGCTTGATCGACATATCTTTTTAGATGACAGTAATGAGTTGGCGGATGTGCAGCGCCAGTTTCAAGCTGCGCTGAGTTATGCCCGCAAACATGGTACGGCTATCGCAATCGGTCACCCGCGTAAGAATACCATTGCGGTTTTGCAAAGCGGTCTAAAAAATCTGCCCGAGGATATTCAATTGGTGGGCATGGGCGTTTTGTGGCGTAACGAAAAAGTTATTCCAGCCAAACCGTTTATTTTGATTTTTAACGATATTCCCGCACCGACCTCCGTTGCGCCTTTTGCACCGATCCCCTTGTTGCGCGGAGTCCCTCAATAAACGCCCCCTCCAAAATCAGAGTTTTTCTTAAAAAACGATATAACTAATTGATTTTATTGATGATAGTTTAAAAAATCATGTTTGTTAGATAGTTATTTTGATATTGCACAGATGCGGTTAAAGCCTTAAATGGTTTTAACCGCATTTTTATTTGTTGTGAATAATAATATTATTAAATTCAAATGGTTAGATTGTGTTTTTAGATTGATTTATGATTAAAATTGATATCTGTGAATCGTATCGCAAACCATTTTTTACAAATTATTTAGAATGCGGCCATCCTTTCTAACAGCTAAATTCTATGCAATATAAAGTGTTTATGTTTCCCTTACTGGTTTGCGCCATGGCGACAGTAATTGCCGCACCGGGAAGCAGTTTGGATCCCCAACAAGATGCGATTAATCAGCGTCAACAACAGCAACAAAATCAGCTCAATGCGGCAATTGCTGCCCAGCAGGTCACGGCATCGGATGTACGCTTGCAAGGTGAAACCTTGGCTGAGGCCGGTTTTCCGCAGCACGAAGCGCAATGTTTTACGATTAATCAATTAGTACTCACCGATTATCAGGCAGAGGCCTCTCACGCTGAGGCCGGTTCCAAACTCATTCAACCAAGCCAATTTTCCTGGGCGTTATCCTCCGTTTATGCCGAACGGGATTTTGCCTTACCGGCCTGTGTGGGTTCGCAAGGGATTAATGTGTTGTTGCGACGCATTCAAAATCGTCTGATTGAGTACGGTTATGTGACCACTCGAGTGGTGGTCGAGCCGCAGGATTTGCGTTCCGGAATGTTAGTGCTCACGGTGATTCCGGGCAAAGTGGGGCGTATTCAACTACAAGACCAGAGCGCGCTACCATTTGCCACGCGTGGCACCCTGTGGTTTGCCATGCCATTGCGGGAAGGTGAATTACTGAATCTACGCGATATTGAGCAAGGTTTGGAAAATTTAAAGCGAGTCCCTAGCGCAGAAGCGGATTTTCAATTGGTACCAAGTGAAAACGTGGGCGAAACGGATATTGTTGTGGGTTATAAGCAACGCTTTCCTTTCCATATCACCCTCGGCTTGGACGATTCCGGCTCAAAAGCCACCGGCCGTTTGCAGGGCTCAGCCACCTTTTCTTGGGATAATGTGCTGACCTTAAATGACATGTTCTATATCAGCGGCACCCGCAGTTTCAAACGTCACAGCGATAAGGCCGAAGGCGATTATGGCAGTCAAAACATCAGCTTGTATTATTCCATTCCGTGGAAAAACTATCAGCTGAGCTTATCGGGTTCGCGTTATCGCTACCATCAAACCGTCGCCGGCGCCTTTGAATCCTATACCTATTCCGGCGAAAGCCGCCAAATGAAGGCTAATTTAAGCCGTTTGTTATGGCGCGATAGTCGCTCGAAAACCTATCTCAACGCGGCCTTGTGGGCTCGCCAATCACAAAACTACATCAACGATACCGAAATCGAAGTGCAACGCCGGCGTACCGCCGGTTGGGAAGCGGGATTAAGCCATACCCACTATATCTATGACGGTGTGTTGCAGCTATCTGCCTTATACAAACGCGGCACCGGTGGTCATCGTGCCTTACGTGCGCCGGAAGAGGAATTTGATGAAGGCACTTCACGTATGCAAATCATCACAGCCAACATTGATTTCAGCTACCCGTTTAGCTTGTTTAACCAACCATTGCGCTTTAATACGGAATGGAGTGCCCAATGGAACCGCACACCGCTGGTGCAGCAGGACAAGCTGAGTATCGGAGGACGTTATACGGTACGTGGGTTTGATGGGGAATTAACCCTTTCCGGCGAACGTGGCTGGGTATGGCGTAATGAACTCGCTTGGAATGTGGGCAATTGGGGACAAGAGCTGTATATGGCCGTGGATACCGGCCGGGTACGCTCCTTACAGGAGGAATTACAGGTGGGCAATAGCCTGACCGGTGGCGCGATTGGACTACGTGGCAACCTGTGGGGACTCAATTACGACTATTTTGTTGGTGTGCCGTTGAAAAAGCCGGAAGGCTTCCGCACCAGCCATGTGGTCACCGGGTTTAACCTGAGCTACCGCTTCTAATGGCGCGTAATAAACATATTAAAAAAGACTAAAGTTTAGATAACTCAATTTAATCAATCTCTGTAAAGAAACAGTACAAAGGATTCTCTATGAACAATCGTCAATACAAAGTCATCTTCAGCCGCGTGTTAAATCAACTGGTGGTGGTGTCCGAACTGGCCAAAAGCGCCGGCAAAGCGGCGGTGGATTGCGTAGAAACGCATTTTTCAAGCAACTCTAATAAAATCAATGGGTTAGGTGTTAATTTCGGAAAAACTCCGCTTACCAGGGTGGCGTTTGCATTGATGTTGTCCTTGGGCTTTGTCTGGATGCCGCAAGCGCAGGCGCAAGAAATGGCGATTCGAGCGGATAAATCGGCGCCGGGTAATCAACAACCAACCGTACTGAAAACCGCAAACGGCCTGCCACAGGTCAATATCCAAACGCCAAGTGCAGGCGGGGTCTCACGCAACCAATATACACAATTTGATGTGGCCGAGCAGGGCGCCATCCTCAACAACGCCCGCAAGGCGGCACAAACCCAAATGGCCGGCTGGGTGCAGGGCAACCCGAATCTTGCGCGTGGCGAAGCCAAAGTCATTCTTAACGAGGTGAACTCGGCTAATCCAAGCCGCTTAAAAGGCTATGTGGAAGTGGCAGGGAAAAAAGCTGATGTCGTGATTGCTAACCCAAATGGAATTCATTGTGATGGCTGTGGGGTAATTAATGCCGGCCGAGCCACCTTGACTACCGGCAAGGCTGAAGTGGAAAACGGCAACCTGAAGGGCTATCGCGTACAGGGCGGTAAAGTCAGCGTGGGTGAAAAAGGCATGGATAACCGCCAAGCGGATTACACCGACATCATCAGTGAGAAAGCGGAAATCAAGGGCGGTGTTTGGTCGAACAAAGGGATTAAAGTCACCACCGGCAAAAACAAAGTTGACCGCACCAATGATTCGGTGGTGTATGTGGGAGAACAACCGGCAGCCAACAATCCGACAACGCCAGAAAACCAATCCTCCTACAGCGTTGATGTTAGCCAATTGGGCGGAATGTATGCCGAGAAAATTCATTTAGTGGATAACGGCCAAGGCCTTGGCGTACGCAACGCCGGCCATATCGGTGCCTCAGCGGGCGATGTGAAGATTGATAGCCAAGGGCGGATTGTGAATGAAGGCACTATCAGTGCGCATAGCGGTATTGATGCCAACGCTGAAAAGAATCTGGAAAACCGAGGTAAGTTAGCAAGCAGACAGGGCAAGATCCATGTACAGGCAGCCAATATAGCCCATACCGGCTCAATCATTTCTCAGCAAAATGCGGTTGCCTTGAATGCCAAGCATAATATTGAGCAAAGTGGTGAAACCGTTGCTAAGGGCAATGTGGCTTATCGGGCAAAACAAATTACGGCAGATAAAAATGCGCTGATTGCTGCAGGAATCACCATGGAGAGCTCTGCAGAGGGTGAAAAACGCCACTTAGATAGCCAATCGGTACAAGGTGCTCAGCTAACCTTGGCCGCAGAAGATACGCTTCTTTCTCAGGGACGCCATTTGGTCTCCGGGCATTTTCTTGGTATCGCTAAGAATACCGATTTATCGGCAAGTCATTCAAGTAGTTATAGCAATCATCTTGAATCGCAAGTCTCTCCGCTGAATTTAACGCGGGCGAGTATTTTCAGTTTAGGTGATACCAGCTTAAAAGCGCCTCAACAAATTAACACAGAAAAAGCCAATTTAAACGCCGGGCATTTTACGGTTGAGACTAAACAGCTTAACAACCAGCAAGGAAGTTGGCTTCAGCGCGGTTCAGCACAATGGTCACTGAATTTAGCGGATGGCTTGGATAATCGTCAGGGGTCTATGTTGAGTCATGGTGCATTCTCGCTTCGCGTACCATTGTTGCAAAATGATCAGGGATTGCTTTGGGCTGGTCAGGGTGTGCTTTCTGCTCAGACGGATAAACTACACAACCAACAAGGACAAGTCATTGCACACACAGCAGATATCTCGGCGAATAGTTTAACCAATAAGCATGGATTGATTTTTGCCACACAGGCTCAATTGCAAGTGGATGAGCTGGATAATACGCAGACTAAAGCTACAGGCGAAACGCCTCATTTAGGCATTCAGGCAGGCACTTTGGCGTTGCATACTGCCCATCTCAATAATCAGGCCGGAGGTATTTATGTGGCTCAATCTGCTGCTTTAAATGTGGCTCAGAGACTTGATAACCAGCAAGGCGAAATTCTCTCTAATGGTCATATTGATATTACCAATCCGGCATTGACCTTAATGGTAAATAATGCGTTGGGTAAAATTGAATCGGCTACAGGCATGCAATTACAGGCAAAGGGATTAATTGATGAAGGCGCAATTAAGACTCGTGGAGATTTAGATGTTGTTTTAAAAGACAGCTTTACCCTAAATCATGCCTTTGCTGTGGGGAATAATCTGACTTTTACGACCGAGGGCGATTTTGTAAACAACACGCAATTAGCGGTTGGGAATCGGGCCCAAATCCGTGGGCAGTCGTTACACAATAATGAAAATGCAGAAATTTCCGCAATGCAAACGGAACTGCAGGGTAAAAGTATTATTAATCTCGGTTTAATTGATGGTGTGGTGAATCAGTTGCAAGGGGAGCAAGTCCGAAATTTAGGTTCAGGCCGAATTTATGGCAATCATTTAGCTGTAGAAGCAGCGCGTATTGAGAATCTTGACGGAGCAACTATTGCAGCACGGGAACGTTTGGATCTTGCTTTTAATGAATTACTTAATCGTGATAAGTCACTGGTGTTATCGCTAGGAAAAACGGTTATTGGTCGTCATTTAAATGAACTGCATCAGGCAGAGGGCAAAGCCAGTGTGATTAATAATGAAAGTGCGACCATGGAATTACTGGGCCCAACGGTAGCAAAAGTTGGAAAGATTAATAATAAAGATATTCATGTGAAGGTACGTATTCGGGAGGAGAGAGAAGATTTTGACCTTTATGGTTTTGAAGATCGTCATTCTAAAACGGTTTCAGAATGGTTTCGCGATGGTGTAGATGGGCGCATGCATCACAATAACGGTCAGCGTCGCAATACTGCGGTATTTGATTTCTTCGACCCGACAAAACCGGATGTGCGGGGGAGTACCGGTGATTATTGGCAGCGTAAGAAATTTACTCGGATTCGCTATGTGCCGGAAAAATATGATGAGGCTCCGGCAAAATTGTTGATAGGTGGTGACTTAAATTTAACAAGCGATCATGTTCATAACCAATATAGCCACTTACTTGTCGGGGGACGCTTTACTTTTAATCAACAAGATATTCAAAAGTCAGGCAAGGAAATTACCGCTGGTTCAGGAAAACTGATTAACGAAGATTTGGAGGCGCAGTTAATAACTAAGGATATCGGTTCCTTTTATCGATACGAACAGGTTCGACGTAAACCAGGTGGGGGGCGGAAAAGACTGAAGCATCGCCGTGATTTTTTAGATGAAAAAGTACGCTCACCACTCGCTCAGCAACCACCGGAAACAGTGCGATTTGGTTTGGTGCTGAATACCATTGGTGAGTCTGTGGCAAATACCGGTACAACAGTAGATGCTCATGCAACGGCTATTCAGCCTACATTGCAGGGCGCGAAGCTATTGGCTGAAAGTGATACTGATGCGCTTTATTCCGGCAAGGTCAACAATATCAAAACCCATTTACCGCAGATCACAATACCACAGGCTAGCCTTTATAAGGTGAATCCGCAAGGTGGTAGTGTTTTAATTGAAACAGATCCGCGATTTACCCAAAAATCTCGTTGGTTAAGTTCAGACTATATGTTGAAAGCCTTGCGTAATGATCCTAAGAATATACTGAAACGTTTAGGGGATGGCTTTTATGAACAGCGTTTAATCAATGAGCAAATTAATCAATTGACAGGTCGTCGTTTTCTAGACGGTTATTTATCCGATTATGAGCAATATAAAGCACTGATGGATAATGGTATGCAATATGCAGATAAGTTAAATTTGATCCCTGGAGTGGCATTAACTGCAGCACAAATGAAGGAACTGACTTCCGACATGGTGTGGTTGGTTAAACGGGAAGTGATTCTCAAGGACGGTAGTACGACTCAAGTGCTAGTACCGCAAGTTTATATTGTGGGGCGTAATACAGATGTGGATGGTTCCGGTGCGGTGATTTCAGCCAATGAAATAGTGGCAGATCTAGATAATGTTAGTAATAGTGGGGTTATTACCGGGCGTCATCTGAATTATCTGCATGCCAATAATATTGAAAATAATGGTGGTGTACTGCAAGGACATCAGATGTATTTACTGGCCAAACAACGTTTGCAGAATCTCGGTGGAGAATGGCGCGGTACGCATGTGGTCGGGCAGGGACAAAATATTCGCGTACTATCGACATTGACGGAGACCGCAAATACTGAGCATGACTATCAAAAATCCATTGATCGTACGGCAATGATTAATGTTGGAGATACTCATGCAAGAGGTTCACTAGCCTTGTATGCGAACGAAGATATTACGTTGAAAGGTGCGCTAGTGAATGTACAAGGAGGTGCGGATATTCGTGCGGGAAATCGGCTTAATTTCGCGACCTTAGAGACGGAAAGCAAACAAAACTATGTAAATGATGCGGATAACTACTACAAGTTGCACCGAAAACAAGAGATCGGTAATCGATTAAATATCGAGGCTAATGCTCTGTTGGAAGGGCGACGGTCCGTGGAAATGAAAGGAGTGTCGATAACCGGTAATGGCACGATGAGGGTGCTATCAGACGGTGATATTTTGATTCGAGAAAGCCGTTCTTACGAGGATTTATCTGCGGGCAGTAAAAGTGTAGCTAAGAATCTGGTGAATAAAACTACGACAACTCGTAAGCATGAACATCGCTATGATCTGGCTCAAGCATCGGAATTCGATGCGGATAAAGTCATTTTGCAATCTAATCATGGTAACGTGAGCGTGCAAGGTTCCAATGTAGTCGCTGAAAATGGATTATGGGCTAAGGGTAAGAACATTGAGATTAAAGAGGCCGAAAATCGTGTTTATTCTCAGGATATTGAGATGAAGCAAAAATCAGGTCTCATGGGAGCTGGGATTGGTTTTACTATCGGTCAGCAGAAACAAGCATTGGAAGTTGATCAAACCAGACTTTCTGCTAGTGGTAGCCAAGTAGGCAGTTTACATGGCAATACCACAATTATTGCAGATAACAATTATACCCAAACAGCCAGTGCATTAAGTGCAATAAAAGGTGATGTGAATATTTTGGCTAAGAATGCCAAGATTCAAGCCGCAGATGATAAATACGAAAGCAATATGAAACAGACTTTTGAACAGAAAGGTTTAACTATTGCGCTGACTTCACCAATATTGGATGCCATTAATGCTGTGCAGGGGGCAGTTAAATCAGCTCAAACTATGGGAAAAAGCAAAAGTTCCCGAGTGAATGCAATGGCGGTGGCGAATACCGCATATAGCTCAGTTCAAGCAGGTCGCGCTGTAGCCGGGCTTGCCGGTATGGGCGCAGGAGCGGGTCAATCGGGGGGCGATAGTTCAGGTATTAAGATTTCGATTACATATGGCCAACAGCAAAGTGAATCTAAAACTCATGTTGAAGGTAAAACTGCAGCAAAATCACAAGTGAATGCCGATGGTAAGGTGAATATTGTCGCAACTGCTGTGGGGAAAGATGCCAATATTGACATTATTGGTTCCGATGTATCGGGTAAGCAGGGAACAACCTTGATTGCTGATAATCAGGTGAATATTAAAGCGGCTGAGCAAACCCATATGGAGCGTAGCACCAATAAGTCTAGTGGTTTTAACGTCGGTGTAGCGATTGCTATTGGTAAAGGTGTTTCAGCCGGCTTAACCGTTGGTGACAACTATGGCAAGGGATATGGCAATGGCGATGAGGTTTCATATGTGGCCAGCCATGTCGGGGATAGCAATAGTAAAACTGTAATTCAGGCAGGAGGTGATGCGAATTTAATTGGAGCTCAAGTTATAGGTAAACGTGTCGAAGTTTCGGCCGAAAATCTTAATATTGAAAGCCTGCAGGATAAGGCAACTTATGATGGTAAACAAATGAATGTAAGCGGTAGTGTGACGGTCGGGTATGGCGTTGCTGTTGGCGGTAGTTACAACCGCTCAAAAATTCATTCAGATTATGCCTCTGTAAACGAACAAACCGGTATTTTTGCTGGGGATGATGGTTATGATGTGGAGGTGAGGAATAAAGTATCCTCTGTCGGAGGGGCTATTCTTTCAAGTGCGGTAAAAGAGAAGAATCAAATAACCGCACAAGATTTTGAGTATGCCAATATTCAGAATTATTCTAATGCGAAATCTTCAGCTATAGGATTAATGGGAGGATTTTCGGTTGCTCGTGATCAAACTTCAGAAGAAGACAAAAAACTTAATGAAATGTATCGTAAAGGAAGAGAGGGAGAAACCTTTGATAAGGCTAATCCGAATAAAGCTAATCAATTACCAGTAAAATTTGGTTTAGGCAAAGATGATGTCCATAGTACGGATTTGTATGCTGCAGCCAAAATTGGTTTGGCAAATTTAGCTAGCAACAGTAGCCAAAAAGAAAGCTACCAAAGCATAACTAATGCAGTAATTAGTGACGGTAATTTTAATATTGGTAGTGCAGAAGGCAAAAAGAATATTGAAGCAATCAAGAAATCAACAGAGCAACAGGCAAATAAACTTGAAAAAGTAGATTATGCAGGAATGATGAAAACAGTTGAGCAGGATGTAGTAACGATTCAGAATTTTGCGAAGAATATTGGTAGCTCTATGGATGAGGCTTATCGAACAATGTTTATTGCTGAACATCGGATGTTTACGCATAAAATAGGTAAAAATGGAAAACCTGTAAAGGATCCAGAAATTATGGCGAAAATAAATGAAGAAGCAGATTCTAAGGGAGTAAATAGAAAAGAATATCTTAAACAACAATTGGATAAAGGTCGCAATATTTATTTGTTACATGAGCTGTCCGATCAAGAACGTAATCAATTACAAAAAGTAACTTATACGGATCCAAAGACAGGAAAAACAGAAAGTAAATATGTAGTTGCATTTAATGGCATCTTTAATGATCGCAATGCTGCAGCAAAATTTGCAGTACAAAACTATATTGCTAGCAAAGATGAAAAAACGGGAGATATCAATAAACGGATCTATAAAGATGTTTATTTTGTTCATCATCCTAAAGCGAATAATAGTTTTTCAGAACTATTGGTTGCCGGTTATGAAAAAATGTTTGAAAGTTCTTTTGGAAAATTCTTGGGTATGGATAATTCAAGTTTGCAAGCAATTAATATTATGAATCAATATGGTAAAGATGGTTTATACCTTGGTTCTCATAGTCGTGGAACGTTAACAATCAGTAATGCATTAAAAGTATTAAATACGGAAGATAACCAAGCGAAAAGGTTACTTTCAGGTACAACGATTAAAATGGTTGGTCCTGCAGCGGATGTTACGAGAGCAGATAGCTACCTAAGTAAATTGCAAACCGGTAAAGAAAGGACAACTTCGGATGGGGCAATTCGAATTGAAAATCACAAAGAAGATCCTGTGGGTAGTATGCCAGTGTTATTGGGTGGAAATCCAGCAACAACGATTGAAAATCATAAGAATAATGGTTGGCTAAAAGTTAAGTTAGATATGTTTAGCGATGACGTTTCTTCAGTTCATAATTGTCATGGTTTAGGACAAAGGCAATGTGTAACAGATGGATATAGAAAAGAAGGAGATCTTAAAATGGGTAACGAAACGACTATTTTTGAATTAAATAATATCAGTAAGGAGGGCAACAAATGAGATTTTTGTTCGTACTATTTTCCCTAACATTGTTTGGTTGTTCTTTTGGCGGGTTTAAACCAGCACCACCGCATGACCATTGGCAGTTGCATAATGAGAATACGTTATTTCCAGACTCAGATCCTAAAGTATTGGAAAAATATCTTGATAGAAGAGAGAAAGATATGGACGATTGTGGAATGGATTATGTGATAGGAGAAAGTGATGATCCTGAAGTTAATCTTTGTTTAGAAAAAAAAGGTTGGTATTTAGAAGGTGGACCGATTTGCGAAGAAAGAACAATGTGGAATAGACCTGTATGTGTACAATGGCGTAAAAAATATAGTAGACCTGATGCTAAACCTTGGGGATAAGTATTCTTTAGGATAAGACCATAATTTTGAGAAAAATATAAAATTAGGTATGTAAGTTATTAATATATAAAGAGCAGTATCTACTGCTCTTTATATTTGCGAGCACATAATATTGGGGGGATGAGATTTCTAGAAGGGGTTATGTTGTTATACTCGTCCAATTTATTGGATGTCTACTTAGTCAAATTGAATTAGCTGGGAGAACCTAATTTTACGATTTTAATATAAGAAAAAGCTTGCGTTATCAGGTCAATTTGTGTAATATTCGCGCGCTTTCGCATTGAAAGCCGTTCGATGTAATCATTTATTGAGCGGGCATTACAATTGGTAATGCTGACAATGTTTCCGATTTGGAGACTATAAACAGGTAACTTGCACCTCCTTTTCTATTTTGAAGTTAGAATTGTGATGGTGTTAGTTTTTTTATTAGCTAAATTTATTGGAGCTCTGGTCTAATGCAGAACCAAAGAATCCGTATCCGCTTAAAAGCTTTCGATCACCGTTTGATCGATCAATCTACTGCGGAGATCGTAGAAACAGCTAAACGTACTGGTGCACAAGTTCGTGGTCCAATTCCTTTACCAACTCGTAAAGAGCGTTTCACCGTGTTGATTTCTCCACACGTGAACAAAGACGCGCGTGATCAATACGAAATTCGTACACACAAACGTTTAGTAGATATCGTAGAGCCAACAGAAAAAACTGTTGATGCATTAATGCGTTTAGATTTGGCTGCCGGCGTGGACGTGCAGATCAGCCTAGGTTAATTAAGAGGTTATTACAATGATTGGTTTAGTCGGTCGTAAAGTTGGTATGACCCGTATCTTCAATGAAGACGGTGTTTCTGTGCCAGTTACCGTTATCGAAATCGAAGCCAACCGCGTAACTCAAGTTAAAACTCTTGAAAACGATGGCTATACTGCAGTTCAAGTTACTACTGGTTCTAAAAAAGCGAATCGTGTAACTAAGCCTGAAGCAGGCCATTTCGTGAAAGCAGGTGTTGAAGCTGGTCGCGGTTTATGGGAATTTCGTACTGAAGGTGAAGAATTCACTTTAGGTCAAGAAATCAATGTTGACATCTTTGCAGATGTTAAAAAAGTAGATGTTACTGGTACTTCTAAAGGTAAAGGTTTCCAAGGTGGTGTTAAACGTTGGAACTTCCGTACCCAAGATGCTACCCATGGTAACTCTTTATCACATCGTGTACTTGGTTCTATTGGTCAAAACCAAACTCCGGGTCGTGTGTTTAAAGGTAAAAAAATGGCAGGACATTTAGGTGCTGAGCGTGTAACCGTTCAATCACTTGAAGTTGTTCGTGTAGATGCTGAGCGTAAATTGCTATTAGTAAAAGGTTCTGTACCTGGTGCTATCAATAGCGATGTTATCGTTAAGCCGGCAGTTAAAGCATAAGTCTAGGAGATAGAGATGGAATTACAAGTTGTAGGTGCAAACGCACTAACTGTTTCTGAAACTACCTTCGGACGTGAGTTTAACGAAGCTTTGATTCACCAAGTTGTTGTTGCTTATGCAGCAGGTGCTCGTCAAGGTACTCGTGCACAAAAAACTCGTGCTGAAGTGTCTGGTTCAGGTAAAAAACCTTGGCGTCAAAAAGGTACAGGTCGCGCTCGTTCTGGTGATATCAAATCACCAATCTGGCGTTCTGGTGGTACAACCTTCGCGGCTAAACCACAAGATCACAGCCAAAAAGTGAACAAGAAAATGTACCGTGGTGCTATCAAAAGCATTCTTTCTGAATTAGTTCGTCAAGACCGTTTGGTTGTTGTTGAAAAATTCGAATTAGATGCACCAAAAACTAAAGTTTTAGTACAAAAATTAAAAGATTTAGCAGTTGAAGATGCATTAATTATCACAGCAAGTTTAGATGAAAATCTATTCTTAGCGGCGCGTAACTTATATAAAGTTGATGTACGTGATGTTCAAGGTATCGATCCAGTTAGCTTAATCGCTTTCGATAAAGTGATTGTTACTGTTGACGCTGTCAAACAAATTGAGGAGATCCTAGCATGAGTCAAGAACGTTTGCTAAGCGTGCTACGTGCACCGCACATCTCTGAAAAAGCAACTAACAATGCTGAAAAATCTAACACTGTTGTACTTAAAGTTGCTTTAGATGCGAACAAAGCTGAAATTGCTGCTGCTGTTGCTCAATTATTTGAAGTAAAAGTTGACTCTGTTCGTACTGTGGTTGTTAAAGGTAAAACTAAACGCCGTGGTAACAAAATGGGTCGTCGCAGCGACTGGAAAAAAGCTTATGTAACTTTAGCCGAAGGCCAGAATTTGGACTTCGTGGATAGTGCAGAGTAATCGGAGGAAATTAGAGAATGGCTATCGTTAAATGTAAGCCGACCTCCGCTGGTCGTCGTCACGTTGTTAAAATCGTGAACCCTGAATTATACAAGGGTAAACCTTACGCGCCTCTTCTAGATACTAAATCTAAAACTGGTGGTCGTAACAACTATGGTCGTATTACCACTCGCCACATCGGTGGTGGTCATAAACAACATTACCGTTTAATCGATTTCAAACGTAACAAGTTAGATATCCCAGCGGTTGTTGAGCGTTTAGAATATGATCCAAACCGTTCAGCTAACATTGCTTTAGTGCTTTATAAAGATGGTGAACGTCGTTATATCTTAGCACCTAAAGGTTTGTCAGTTGGCGATCAAATCCAAGCTGGCGTTAACTCACCAATCAAAGTGGGTAACTCATTACCAATGCGTAATATCCCAGTTGGTTCAACAGTACATAACGTTGAATTAAAACCAGGTAAAGGCGGTCAAATCGCTCGTTCTGCTGGTGCTTATGTACAAATCATCGCTCGTGAAGGCAACTACGTAACTTTACGTTTACGTTCAGGCGAAATGCGTAAAGTATTAGCTGAATGTGTTGCTACAATCGGTGAAGTTGGTAACTCAGAACATATGCTTCGCGTATTGGGTAAAGCTGGTGCTAACCGCTGGAGAGGCATTCGCCCTACAGTTCGTGGTACTGCAATGAACCCGGTAGATCACCCACACGGTGGTGGTGAAGGTCGTAACTTTGGTAAACACCCAGTAACTCCTTGGGGCGTTCAAACCAAAGGTAAGAAAACTCGTCACAACAAACGTACTGATAAATATATCGTACGTCGTCGTGGCAAATAATTTAAATTAATAAGAGGATAAGCCATGCCACGTTCTCTCAAGAAAGGTCCTTTCCTTGACCTACACTTGTTGAAGAAGGTAGAGAAGGCGGTGGAAAGCGGGGATAAAAAGCCAATCAAAACTTGGTCCCGTCGTTCAATGATCATTCCTTCAATGATCGGATTGACCATCGCAGTCCATAATGGTCGTCAGCACGTTCCTGTTTATGTATCTGATGAAATGATCGGCCATAAATTAGGTGAATTTGCACCGACTCGTACATACCGCGGTCACGCGGCAGATAAGAAAGCTAAGAAATAAGAGGTAAATAGATGGAAACTATCGCAAAACATCGTTACGCTCGCACTTCTGCCCAAAAAGCTCGCTTAGTTGCCGATTTAATTCGTGGTAAAAAAGTTGCGCAAGCATTAGAAATCTTAACTTTTACTAACAAAAAAGCTGCGGCTTTAGTGAAAAAAGTATTAGAGTCTGCTATTGCTAATGCAGAGCATAATGATGGTGCAGATATCGATGATCTTAAAGTTGCTAAAATCTTCGTTGACGAAGGTCCTAGCATGAAACGTGTTATGCCACGTGCTAAAGGTCGTGCAGATCGTATTTTAAAACGTACTAGCCACATCACTGTGGTTGTGTCAGATCGTTAATAAGTAGAGGAATAGCAATGGGTCAAAAAGTAAATCCAAATGGTATTCGCCTAGGTATTGTAAAACCTTGGAACTCTACTTGGTTCGCGAATACACAAGATTTCGCCGACAATCTTGACGGTGACTTCAAAGTACGCAAATTCTTAAATAAAGAATTAGCAAACGCTTCGGTTTCACGTATTACTATTGAGCGTCCAGCTAAAAGTATTCGTGTAACAATTCACACAGCTCGCCCTGGTATCGTTATCGGTAAAAAAGGTGAAGATGTTGAAAAATTACGTAACGCAGTGTCTAAAATCGCTGGCGTTCCGGCTCAAATCAACATTTCTGAAGTGAAAAAACCGGAATTAGATGCAAAATTAGTTGCAGACAGCATCGCTTCTCAATTAGAACGTCGTGTAATGTTCCGTCGTGCTATGAAACGTGCAGTACAAAGCGCAATGCGTTTAGGTGCTAAAGGTATCAAAGTTGAGGTTAGCGGTCGTTTAGGTGGTGCAGAAATCGCACGTTCTGAATGGTATCGTGAAGGTCGTGTACCTCTACATACTCTTCGTGCGGACATCGATTATAACACTGCAGAAGCTCATACTACATACGGCGTAATTGGCGTTAAAGTGTGGATCTTCAAAGGTGAAATTTTGGGTGGAATGGCTGCAGTTGCGCAATCAGAACAACAACCTGCCGACAAGCCGAAAAAGGCTCCGCGTGGCAAAGGTCGTAAGTAAGGAGAAACGCTAAATGTTGCAACCAAAACGTACAAAATTCCGTAAAGTTCACAAAGGCCGTAACCGTGGTATCGCGGGTGGTACTGAAGTTAGTTTCGGTACATTCGGGTTAAAAGCAGTTGGTCGTGGTCGTTTAACCGCTCGTCAAATTGAAGCGGCTCGTCGTGCAATGACACGTGCAGTTAAACGTCAAGGTAAAATCTGGATCCGTGTTTTCCCAGATAAACCAATTACTGAAAAACCATTAGAAGTCCGTATGGGTAAAGGTAAAGGTAACGTTGAGTACTGGGTAGCCTTAATCCAACCGGGTAAAGTACTTTATGAAATGGATGGTGTGTCTGAAGAGATCGCAAGACAAGCATTTGCATTAGCAGCTGCTAAATTGCCAATCAAGACTACCTTCGTAACTAAGACGGTGATGTAATGAAAGCTCAAGATTTACGTACAAAAAGTGTTGAAGAGCTGAATGCTGAATTAGTGAACCTTTTAGGTGAACAATTCAAGTTGCGTATGCAAACAGCCACCGGTCAGCTTCAACAAACCCATCAGGCTAAACAAGTGCGTCGTGATATCGCACGCGTTAAAACCATTTTAACCGAGAAGGCGGGTGAGTAATGACTGATAAAATTCGTAGCGTACAAGGTAAAGTAGTTAGCGACAAAATGGAAAAATCTTTCGTTGTTGCTATTGAACGTAAGGTAAAACATCCGTTATACGGTAAATTTATCCGTCGTACAACTAAATTACACGTACACGATGAGAACAACGAAGCCAAATTAGGTGATGTAGTAGAGGTTCGCGAATGTCGTCCTCTTTCTAAAACCAAATCTTGGACTTTAGTTCGCGTTGTTGAGAAAGCAGTTATTGCTTAATTAACAAGTAAAAAATAAAAGCCAATGGCCTGTGCCGTTGGCTTTTTTATTAGTGCTAATAAAATCAATGACTTAGGTGTTATTTTTGGTAAAACTCCGGATTTCGTAGGGGCGTTCTATTGGCAAGAAAAAAGCACCACCGAAGGTGATGCTTTTTGAATCTAGTCGTTTAAAAGATTATTCATCTAAGAAACTGCGCAATGTTTCTGAACGGCTTGGATGACGTAATTTACGTAGGGCTTTCGCTTCAATTTGGCGAATCCGCTCACGGGTTACATCAAATTGTTTACCAACTTCTTCTAATGTGTGATCCGTATTCATGTCGATACCGAAACGCATTCTAAGCACCTTCGCTTCACGTGGTGTTAATCCTTCTAACACTTCATGAGTTGCAACTTTTAGGCTCTGTGCAGTTGCGCTATCGAGCGGTAACTCAAGCGTACTATCTTCGATGAAATCCCCTAAGTGTGAATCATCGTCGTCACCAATTGGAGTTTCCATAGAAATCGGTTCTTTAGCGATTTTTAGCACTTTACGGATTTTATCTTCCGGCATTCCCATTCTTTCAGCCAGTTCTTCCGGAGTTGCCTCACGTCCCATTTCTTGCAACATTTGGCGAGAAATACGGTTTAGCTTATTAATGGTCTCAATCATATGTACCGGAATCCGAATTGTGCGTGCTTGGTCGGCGATTGAACGAGTAATAGCCTGCCGGATCCACCAGGTCGCATAGGTAGAGAATTTATAACCGCGACGATATTCAAATTTATCCACCGCTTTCATCAAGCCGATATTACCTTCTTGAATCAAATCTAAGAATTGTAGGCCGCGATTGGTATATTTTTTCGCAATGGAAATCACTAAACGTAAGTTGGCCTCAACCATTTCTTTTTTCGCGCGACGGGCTTTTTGTTCGCCACGTGCTACGGCATCGCAGATTTCACGAATTTCTAATACGCTCAAATTGCTGCGTTGTTCCAAGAGCGCTAAATTATCAATGGAGAGACGTAACCGTTCTTCGTATTTTGGTAAACGTTTGGCCCAAGATTTTGTGGATTTGAGCGCTTTTTCCAACCAAGTAGGATTGCTGCTGTGGCTTAATACGAGGCTTTCAAATTCGTCTTTCGGCATTCCGGCGATATCAACCAAAACTTTTTGTAATTGGCGTTCTTCCGCTCGAACCTGTTTGATCATATTTTTCATGGCAAAAACTAACTGATCAAATTGTTTTGGGACTAAGCGGAATTGTTTAAAAATTTCACCTAAAAGCGCAATTTGTTCTTTAGCTCGTTTGCCATGACGGCCATGTTTTTCAATGGCTTGTAGCGTTTTGCTGTGCTGAGCTTTTAACTCATAGAATTTCTCACGGGCTAATTCAGGGTCAATGCTGTTATCCGATTCGCTGTCATCGGAAGAGGAATTCTCATCGCTTTCATCTTCTTCCTCATCGGATTCAGCATTAATAGTTTCTGCATTCTCATCATCATCGCTGTGAGCATACTGAACATCGGCATTTTCTTCTTCGATGATATTAGGATCCACAAAGCCGGTGATTAAGTCAGCCAAACGATAATTGCCTTCTTCAACATCAGCATAATGTGCCAATAATGGATTTAAGGCCTCTGGATAAGCAGCAATGGCTCCTTGTACTTCGTCAATCCCCTCTTCAATGCGTTTGGCGATGCTAATTTCATCTTCACGGGTAAGCAAATCAACGGTACCCATTTCGCGCATATACATACGCACAGGGTCAGTTGTTCGGCCAATTTCCGATTCTACGTTGGAGAGAATTTGAGTTGCTTCCTCTACTGCATCTTCATCGGGAATGGTGTCATTGAGCATCATTTCATCGCTTTCCGGTGCTTCATCTAAAACCGGAATGCCTGCATCATTTTGCAGAGTTTGCAAAAGTTTGTCGTAATATTCGGGATCGATCACATCTTCAGGCAGCAAATCATTGATTTCGGCAAAGGTGAGATAACCTTGCGTGCGACCCAATTCCATTAGCTGTTCAATTTGTTCCGAATATTGTTCGGCTGTAGATTGTTGATTTTGTTCCATTTTTATACCCGTTTTGCTTGATTCTGAAGAAAGATAAAGCGCACTTTAAGCGCGCAATTCTACCATTTTTATAGCGGATTAACTAACTGTTTTTTCTGCTCTTCTTTGGATTTTAGGAGGGTAATCAATGCCCCGCGTTCTACCTCGGAAAGCCCTTCGGTTCGCTCTTTAGCAATTAGCATGGCAATGTCCCGTTCAATCGCCTGAATATTTAAGCGACGGTAATTTTGTGAAAAGGCAGTGATAATCTCTGCATCATCGAGTAGATGTTCCCAACTGGCTAGAATTTCAAGGGGGGAGCGATACTCGCTATCTCGAAAATGCTCCAGTATTTGTCCGGTCGAAATACCTTCCCGTTCCCGGCAGAGTGAACTGAGTTGGAGCAATAGTTCAAAGCCTGCTTCATTGCGTAATGCCTGTACTCCAGCAGGAGAAATTCGACTGACCAAATGTGGATTTTGTAATAGTAGTGAAATAACAATCCGCATTGGTGTTTTTTTGATTTTATTTTCCATGCGCGGTTTTGTTATGGGCGCATTAGTTTCCTTCGGTAACAATTCATCCAATTGGCTTTGATCTAGAATACCTACTCGTTGTGCCAGGCTATTACGTAATGCCATACGCAAGGCGTCACCAGGTATTTGCCGGATTAAAGGAGCGGCCAACGCAATTAATTTAGTCTTGCCTTCTTGTGAAGAGAAATCTACTTGTGGGCTTAAATGCGCAAATAGAAAATCCGTTAAGGATTGCGCTTGATTAATATAGGCTTCAAATTTCTCTTGGCCGAATTGACGAATATAGCTATCAGGATCCTCGCCATCAGGTAGGAAAATAAATTTAATTTGTCGTCCATCCTGGAGGTAGGGGAGAGCATTTTCTAAGGCGCGCCAAGCCGCATCCCGTCCGGCACGATCGCCGTCATAGCAACATACGACTTGCTCGGTGACTCGGAATAGTTGTTGAATTTGTTCGGAGGTGGTTGAGGTTCCTAATGAGGCTACCGCGTAATCAACACCAAATTGAGCTAAGGCCACCACATCCATATAACCTTCTACAACTAATAATTTTTCCGGTTGGTCATTTATTTGTAGCGCTTCAAATAACCCGTATAGCTCATTACCTTTGTGATAGGTAATGGTTTCTGGTGAGTTAAGGTATTTGGGTTTTTCATCACCTAATACACGCCCACCAAAAGCAACAGTACGCCCGCGTTTGTCGCGAATTGGAAACATAATACGATGACGGAATTTATCGTAAACCGAACCCCGATCATTGCGCGATAACATGCCTAATTCAAATAAGCGTTGCTGTTCAGCATTATTTTTAGCAAATTGACGCAATACCGTATCCATTGCATTTGGTGCAAAACCAATTTGAAAACGGTGGATGATTTCATCGGATAATCCCCGTTGTTGCAGATAACTTTGTGCGGGAATATTGTAGCTTAATTGCTGCTGATAGAATTGGGCAATTTCCTGCATCAATTCATAAAGGTTGCGTTTGGTTTGATAATCAACCCTTGGTTTGCTGGATTGGCCGTTATTGCGGTTTTCATAAGGCACTTCCAACCCGGCTGCCGCCGCCAATTCCTCAACTGCTTCAACAAATTCCAACTTGTCATAATCCATCAAAAAGGAGATGGCATTGCCTTTTGCTCCGCAACCGAAGCAATAATAGAATTGTTTCTTTTCGCTAACAGTAAAGGAAGGAGTTTTTTCGTGGTGGAAAGGGCAGCAGGCCTGATAGTCACGGCCGGCTTTTTTGAGTTTAACCCGACTATTAATCACATCGACAATATTGGATTTAGTCAGCAAATCATCAATAAATTGGCGAGGAATTAAGCCTTTCATTGATTGTCTCCGTGATACAAAATGACCTTTTTGAAAGCAACAAAACCGTGATCCCAAAGGTTTCACGGTTTATGTTAACTCGAGTTAAGAAATACTATGAATTAGTATAAACGGGTGCTACGCGCGTTTTCGCGAGCATTGCGTTTAGCGTGACGTTTCGCAAGAGTCGATTTTTCACGTTTACGAATAGTTGTTGGTTTTTCGTAAAATTCACGAGCGCGAACTTCCGCTAAGATTCCTGCTTTTTCGCAAGAGCGTTTGAAACGACGTAAAGCTACGTCGAAGGATTCGTTTTCACGTACTTTAATTACAGGCATAAGCCAATCACCTCAATGAGTTTAATTAATTGCAATTTAATTTGTCGAAAGATTCGACAGTTTCAATAAAGGTCGCAATTCTAATCTACTTTACCCTTCAAAGTAAAGGGTGGAATGCGGATTTTCTTGATTTTTGCCCTTTAAACTGGAGAAAAAACCGCAAACAGGGTAGAATTCGCCGCAATTTTTTCCCTATTTTGAAGAGGATAACATGCGGGTTTTAGGTATTGAAACATCTTGCGATGAAACCGGTGTGGCAATTTATGATGAAGAACGCGGTTTGTTGGCTAACCAGCTATATACCCAAATTGCGTTGCATGCTGATTATGGCGGTGTAGTGCCGGAGTTGGCTTCCCGTGATCATATCCGCAAAACTGCGCCATTAATTGATGCGGCTTTAAAAGAAGCCGGTTTGACTGCAGCAGATATTGATGGCGTAGCTTATACTGCAGGTCCGGGGCTTATTGGAGCGCTGCTGGTCGGTTCAACTATTGCCCGTTCGCTTGCTTACGCTTGGAATGTGCCGGCAATTGGTATTCATCATATGGAAGGTCATTTATTAGCACCTATGCTGGATAAGCATCGTCCCGATTTCCCTTTTTTAGCATTATTGGTGTCCGGCGGACACACCCAATTGGTTAAAGTTGAAGGTGTTGGTCAATATCAGGTGATTGGTGAATCGATAGATGATGCGGCTGGAGAAGCCTTTGATAAAACCGCTAAATTATTGGGGTTGGATTATCCTGGTGGTGCGGCATTGGCCCGTTTAGCTAGTGATGGGCATGCCGGTCGTTTTGCTTTCCCTCGCCCAATGACTGATAGACCAGGTTTGGATTTTAGCTTTTCCGGATTAAAAACCTTTGCCGCCAATACGATTAACAAACTAGTGAAGCAAGAGGGCGAGTTATCTGCTCAAAGTAAAGCGGATATCGCCTATGCATTTCAAGAAGCGGTGGTTGATACCTTAGCGATAAAATGCAAACGAGCGTTGCAACAAACCGGCTATAAACGCTTAGTGATTGCCGGGGGGGTAAGCGCTAACCAGCAATTACGGGAAAATTTGGCGCAAATGATGAAAAAATTAGGCGGTGAAGTTTTTTACCCACCACCACAGTTTTGTACCGACAATGGTGCCATGATTGCTTATGCCGGAATGCTCCGTTTGGCGAAAGGTCAACATAGTGGACTGGCTCTTGATATTAAACCACGCTGGCCAATGAGTGAATTACCGGCGATTGAAGGATAAGATATGGAAAATATGATTAAAGTCAGAGCAATGCGTGCCGCAGGTATCGCTTGCTTTGCTGTATTAGCACTGATAGGTCTGTGGATTTTTACGACCCCGAGTGCTGATATCGTGGCCGCTTTAGCGAGTGCCGGACAACTGGTTGGCGGTGGTGCGACCTACGGTACCTTTATGTTAGCAGCTTGCCCACCGGTGGCCGGATTTATTGCCTATTACATGTGGAAATGGATTATTAAATAATGGCTAAACTGTATTTTTACTATTCCACAATGAATGCCGGTAAGTCCACAACCTTGCTACAGTCCGCTTATAATTATCGGGAACGGGATATGCACACCTTGGTGTATACCGCAGCTATCGATGATCGTTTTGGCGCCGGTAAAGTCACTTCCCGTATTGGTATTTCTGAGGATGCCAGACTTTTCCATGCAGGTACCGATCTATGGATGGAAATCAGTGCACAAGCGGCAGCACAGCCATTGCATTGTGTGTTGTTGGATGAAGCTCAATTTCTTACAAAGCAACAGGTTTATCAATTGAGTGATGTCGTGGACAAATTAAATATTCCCGTCCTATGTTATGGTTTGCGTACCGATTTCCAGGCGGAGCTATTTGAAGGGAGTAAATACCTACTGGCTTGGGCTGACCAATTGGAAGAACTTAAAACCATTTGCTATTGCGGACGCAAAGCTAATTTCGTATTGCGTTTAAATGCGCAAGGCGATGTGATTCGCGAAGGCGAACAAATTCAAATCGGCGGTAATGACCGCTATATGTCGGTTTGTCGTTATCATTACAAAGAAAAATGCGGCTTGCTGTAACCTTTTTTACTTTTCTCTTGAGGACAATTTATGCTCAAAAATAAAACCTTAGGCAGCGCATTGATTATTGCGGGCACCAGTATTGGTGCAGGGATGTTGGCAATGCCATTGACCTCGGCGGGTATCGGCTTTGGTTATACTGTGCTCTTGTTGGTCGGGCTCTGGGCTATTTTAAGCTATAGCGGATTGCTATTTGTGGAAGTTTACCAAACCGCCGAATATCTGGATGATGGTGTGGCAACCTTAGCAGAAAAATATTTTGGTGTGCTCGGCCGTGCTTTAGCGACCTTTAGTTTGTTGATTTTATTGTATGCGCTTTCGGCAGCTTATATTACCGGTGGCGGCTCGTTATTGGCCGGTTTACCGACGGCTTTTGGTGGCGAACCATTAGAGTTGAAAACGGCAATTTTATTATTTACCTTGGTGTTGGGTTCCTTCGTGGTGATTGGAACTAAAGGGGTTGATGGTGCTACCCGTATGTTGTTTATCGGTAAATTGATCGCTTTTGCCTTTGTGTTGTTTATGATGCTACCGAAAGTGAAGGTGGATAATTTACTGGCGCTACCATTGGATTACGCTTTTGTTATTTCCGCAGCACCGATTTTCTTCACCTCCTTTGGCTTCCATATCATTATGGGGAGTGTGAATAAATATTTGGATGGCAGCGTGGCTAAATTCCGTCGGGCTATCTTAATTGGTACTTCAATTCCATTGGTGGCTTACTTAGTGTGGCAATTATCAACCCACGGCGTATTAAGTCAGAATGAATTTGTACAAATTCTGAAAGCAGATCCTACGCTCAATGGTCTAGTGAATGCCACCCGAGAAATCACCGGTTCCAATATCATGGGCGAGATTGTGCGGATTTTCTCTTCCCTCGCATTAATCACCTCATTCCTTGGTGTGATGCTGGGGGTATTTGAAGGCTTAGGCGATTTATTTAAACGCTATTCTTTACCGAAAAATCGCCTTGTGTTGAGCGTGGCGGCCTTCCTTCCACCATTAGCATTTGCCTTGTTTTATCCGGAAGGCTTCATTAAAGCCTTGGGATATGCCGGTTTGCTTTGTGCCTTTTATTGTTTGATTTTACCAATCGGCTTGGCTTGGCGTACCCGCGTGACCCATCCAAATTTACCTTATCGAGTGGCAGGTGGTTATCTAACGCTAATTTTAGCGCTCCTCGTTGGCTTATTAATTATGGCGATTCCATTCCTTATCCAAGCAGGCAAACTGCCGGCTGTGGTGGGGTAAGCGATTTAACGTAGCACAAATAAAAGGGCGATCATGGGATCGCCCTTATTTTATGTCTCAAAGCCAATACGCCAAACGCCCCCTAGGAAATTGGAATTTTTCTAAAAATACACTCTAAGTCATTGATTTTATTATGATTGGCTTAAAAACATTTAGAGCATGGCTAACCATTGTTCTTCACTCAATACAGTGACCCCGAGCTCCTGGGCTTTGGTCAATTTGGAACCCGCAGCATCGCCGGCAATGACAAAATCTGTCTTAGCCGATACCGAACCGCTGACTTTGGCGCCTAATTCTTGTAGTCGGGCTTTGGCTTCAGAGCGTCCCATTTGGCTTAAGGTGCCGGTTAATACCACGGTTTTACCATTGAACGGATTCTCACCCACGATTTTTTCCTCAACGGCAGGCCAATGTACTCCTTGTTTGAGTAAATCCTCAACCACCGCCACATTATGGGCTTCGCGCCAGAACACAAAAATCCGGTTAGCGACCACTTCGCCCACATCGGGAACTTCCTGCAAGGCGTCTAAATCCGCAGCCTGCAAGGCTTCCAAGGTTTTGAAGTGATTTGCTAAGTTCAGCGCAGTGGCCTCTCCGACTTCACGGATGCCAAGGGCAAAAATAAACCGCGCTAAGGTGGTTTGTTTGGCTTTTTGCAGACTGGCTAAGGCATTTTGTGCGGATTTCTCGGCCATGCGTTCTAAGCAGCATAGGGTTGTTAAATCCAATTTAAATAGGTCGGCAGGCGTATGTATCAATTCGCGATCGACTAATTGCTCAATTAATTTCGCACCGACGCCGTCGATATCCATGGCTTTGCGAGAGACGAAATGTTTCAACGCTTCTTTGCGCTGTGCTGCGCAAATTAAGCCGCCAGTGCAACGGGCGACCGCTTCGCCATCAATCCGTACAATTAAGGAATCACACACCGGGCAATGGGTTGGGAAAATAATCGGTTTGGCATCGGCCGGACGTCGCTCATGCAATACCCCGATAATTTGCGGGATGACATCACCGGCGCGGCGCACCACTACGGTATCACCAATCGCTAAATCTAAACGGGCGATTTCATCGCCGTTATGCAAGGTTGCATTACTGACGGTAACACCCGCTACAAAAACCGGTTCTAGTTTTGCCACCGGTGTAACTGCACCGGTACGGCCAACCTGGAATTCAACATCGTTGAGGCGGGTAAGTTGCTCCTGAGCCGGGAATTTATAGGCAATCGCCCAGCGCGGTGCTTTGGAAATAAAACCCAGACGTTGTTGTAGCTCGATATCATTGATTTTCAGCACCGTACCATCGATGTCGTAACCCAGTTCACTACGCTTGCTTTGGATATCTTGATAGAAATCGAGCACCGCATCTACGCCTTCGCACAGACGAATTTCTGCATTAACCGGAATCCCAATGGTTTTTAGCCATTGTAATCGTTCATATTGCCCTTGGGGTAATTCTGCACCTTCTGCCACGCCAATGCTATAAGCATTAAAACTGAGTGGACGCTTACTGGTGATATTAGGATCTAATTGGCGTAATGAACCGGCTGCTGCGTTGCGTGGATTGGCAAAGGTTTTCTCTCCGTGTTCCAAGGCATGTTCGTTCAAGCGTTCAAATCCTGCATGCGGCATAAAGACTTCACCGCGTACTTCTAAACGGGCTGGTGGGTTATCGCTGAGCAGTTGTAAGGGGATATTACGAATCGTGCGGATATTGGCGGTGATATCTTCACCGGTAGTGCCATCCCCACGGGTTGCCGCTTGGCTGAGAATGCCGTTTACATACAGAATACTTACCGCCAAACCGTCTAATTTGGGTTCACAACAAAAAGTTAGCGGTTGCGGCAACAGCCCTAGGCGATCTTCGATGCGTTTGACGAAAGCAAAAAATTCTTCGTCGCTAAAGGCGTTATCGAGGGATAGCATCGGGATTTCATGACGAATTTGAGCAAAGGCCGATAACGGTTTGGCGCCAACCCGTTGGGTCGGTGAGTCGGCGGTGATCAACTCAGGATGGGCGGCTTCTAATGCTTTGAGTTGATGGAATAACTTATCGTATTCCGCATCGGGGATGGTTGGGTTATCCAACACATGATATTCATATTCATAACGGCGTAATGCCTGACGTAAATTGTCGAGTTGTTGGGGAATGTTCATAAAAGTCCTAATTGATGAAATAAATTGACCGCACTTCGGCAGGAAATGCGGTCAATCGTCAAGGATGGAAAAGAGTTAACTGACTCGGGCGAGGTAGGCCGCTTCCGTTTGTTCGTCGAGGATTTCTTCTTCCTCGGTTAATACCGCACCGCCTAAGTCTTCGGCTAGGGTTTTGGCTGCCCGCAACATCATTTTGAGGTTGGCTAAATCGGAACCCGGTGATGGCAATTGCATAAACAACACAACACCTTCGGTATTGAATTCTGCCATATTGTAAGGATCGAAGGTGCCCGGTTGTTCGAGGTTCGCCAAACTGAATAAAATCGGACTGGCAATACTTAAATCTAAGTGACGGTGGTAAAGGCCGTCATCACCCCAAATAAAGCCCAAATTATCTAACGCTTGCGCTAAATAAGGTCCGTAGAATTCGCGGTTATGGGCGGCGATGACATAAAGTTGAATAAAGCCACTGGTTTGTTTTTGTTGTTTGGATACTTCGGCTTGTACCGTATTGAAATGGACCGCCGGCCCTTCTTCATAGCCATTGAGTGACATTTCAGCCAATTCCGCGCGCAATTCCGGTGAAGAGGAATTAATTCCTTCATCGCCCGCTTGGTGTTCCAATTCGGCTAAGGTTATTTCGCAGACCTTTGGATTACTGTTGATTGGCGGATATTCAATTGGCTGTGGAGCCGCCAGCGGTGCGACCTGGGTAGGACGCATTTGATAATCCGGAGTTTGCGGAGCCGGTTGATTTGGAATGGAGATTTTGATGTCATCTACGCTACGTTCACGGGGCTGCGCTGCTTCTTCAAAATTGAGCGCTTGCTGTACTGCCTTCGGTGCGCTCGTTTGGGATGGGCTACGCGCCGCGTTGAACACCGGCTGTTCTTGAGGTGGTGGCATACTGTCCCCTTCACCGACCCGGCGCAAACCGGATGTATTGCGATTGAAGGTGTTGGCATTTTGAAAATATTTTGATTTCTCACGGCGATTTGACCATAATCCGTGCACCACAAGGGCGATTAATGCAATCACCCCAAGAATAATCAAAATAGTATTGAAGTCCATTTTTGCTCCTTACGCGCAATAAAAGTGCGTCAATCCTAGCATATTTTGGAGGGGGAAAAAATAGGGCGAAAAATTGAATTTGTCGCGCCTGCCGTGGTCTTTAGCGGGCATTTATCATAAATCAAGGAAAGCGAATGTTTAATCTCAACGAGGCGAAAAATGCCTTTCAATATTTTGTTACCGGTTGGCATCTGATCTGTCAAAAAGGCTTGCGCCGTTTTGTGATTATGCCGATTTTGTTGAACATCCTGCTGCTCAGCAGTTTGTTTTGGCTATTCATCAACCAGGTTTCCGGTTGGATTGACTTCATGATGAGCTTTGTGCCTGATTGGCTCAGCTTTTTAAGTGTCATTTTGCTGATTTGTTCTATCGGCATGGTGTTGCTGTTGTTTTATTTTGTGTTTAATACCTTATCCAATTTTATTGCTGCGCCGTTTAATGGGCTATTGGCGGAGAAAGTGGAAAAAATGCTGACCGGCGAAGAGATCAACGATGATAATCTGTGGGATGTGATGAAAGATGTGCCGCGTATGTTAAAGCGTGAGTGGCAAAAACTTTGGTACAGTTTACCAAAAATTATTGCATTGTTTTTATTAGGATTTATTCCTCTGGTTGGACAAACTATCGTGCCGGTGTTGGCGTTTTTATTCACCTGTTGGATGATGGCCATTCAATATTGCGATTATCCGTTCGATAACCACAAAGTGTCCTTTGCGGTGATGAAAAGTGCGCTTGGCCAACAACGTACACAAAATCTGACATTCGGTGCATTGGTGAGCGGTTGTGCAATGGTGCCTTTTGTGAACTTTTTAGTGATGCCGGTAGCGGTATGTGCCGCAACCGTCATGTGGGTGGAAAATTACCGGAGCCATTGGCGTTTCGAACCAATGCCGCATAGCGGCCAAGGTGGCGGACGCGATGTTGGTACGCCTCGCGGTACGGCTGTTGCCCCTAAAGACAATCAAATAGTGCAGTAAAATCAATAGGATAAATATTTTTATTGGCAACCTTAATAAAATCAATGGGTTAGCTGTTATTTAGGGCAGAAAGTTTGAAATGGTAGGGGCGTTTTAAGCGTACACATTACCGTGGAAATCCTTTACAATAACCCGAATCTTTCAACTTAAAAGGACAAGCAAATGATCATCGTTACCGGCGGCGCTGGCTTTATCGGCAGCAATATCGTAAAAGCGCTCAACGACATGGGCCGCAAAGACATTTTAGTGGTGGATAACTTAAAAGACGGTACTAAATTCGTGAATTTGGTGGATTTAGACATTGCCGACTATTGTGATAAAGAGGATTTCATTGCCTCTATTATTGCCGGCGATGAATTCGGTAAAATCGATGCGGTATTCCATGAAGGTGCTTGCTCGGCAACCACTGAATGGGATGGCAAATACATCATGCATAACAACTATGAATATTCTAAAGAGTTGTTGCATTATTGCTTAGAACGCCAAATTCCATTCCTTTATGCATCTAGCGCTGCGACTTACGGCGATAAAACCGAGTTCCGCGAAGAGCGTGAATTTGAAGGTCCATTAAATGTGTACGGCTATTCTAAATTCCAATTCGACCAATATGTTCGTAATATTTTGCCGGAAGCACAATCACCGGTATGTGGATTCCGTTATTTCAACGTGTATGGACCGCGTGAGGGGCATAAAGGCTCAATGGCCAGCGTGGCGTTCCATTTGAATAAACAGATCTTAAATGGTGAAAATCCGAAATTATTTGCCGGCAGCGAACATTTCCGCCGTGACTTTGTGTATGTAGGCGATGTTGCTGCTGTCAATATTTGGTGCTGGCAGCACGGTATTTCCGGGATTTTTAACTGCGGTAGTGGCAATGCGGAATCCTTCGCCGAAGTTGCTAAAGCAGTAATTAAATTCCACGGCAAAGGCCAAGTGGAAACCATTCCATTCCCGGAACACTTGAAATCCCGTTATCAAGAATTTACGCAAGCTAACCTCGATAAATTACGTGCAACGGGTTATGACAAACCGTTTAAAAATGTTGCCGAAGGCGTGGCGGAATATATGGCTTGGTTAAATCGCAAGTAACTGCTGTTGCCGAGGGAGATAAAAAGCCGCGTTTTTGATAAATTGCGGCTTTTTTATTACATGTCTAATAAAATCAATGGGTTAGGTTTGTTTTTAAGAAAAACTTTTAAAATCATCGGGGCGTTTGCTGGCGGAGACTGAGATGAAGATATATTTGCAGGCGACACATTGCTTTATGGCTGAAGGGGCCGACGATAAAACCCTGCGGGTGCAATTACAGATGTTGGGGATTGATGGCCGGCGTTTGACCCGCTTTAGCCAATTGATATTGCTGGGGGCTTTACCATTGGCGGATAAACTGCAGGGGCAAACGGCGATTTTTTGTGGTTCGCCGTTTAATTCGCCTCGGAAATTCGACAAAATGTTTGAAAATCTGATGCAGCATAATTTGCCATCGCCCTTGGATTTTATGGCTAATCTCAATAATGCGGCGACCTTTCAATTGGCACAGGCTTTACAAACCCATGGCAATGCGATTTTTTTAGCGCTAAATCGGCAAAGCTATTGGCAGCCGTTAGCGCTGGCAATCTTGGAATTGTTGGATAACGATTGTGAGCAGGCGTTAGTCGGTTGGGGACTAGAAAGCATCACGGAAAATACAACGGAACGCGAAGGCGCGGTATTTTGGTTATTAGGGACATCACCAATACCGGCACTGGCCGAAGTGGAGTTTATAACGGAGGATGCATCGGAAATGCCGGCTGGGGATTTTTTAGCACCATCTATGGCGATGCTGGAACAACTAAAAAGGGAAGCTGTTTTGCTTCCCTTGAGTGATGGTCGGGCTATTCGCCTTGCCAGCGTTTAAAAATTAATGAAGTATTAACTCCGCCAAAGGCAAAGTTATTGTTCATGACATAATCCGTTTGAATGGAGCGGAAATCTCCTTGGATATAATCTAGCGCGCCACAACGTTCATCTACGTTAGTTAAGTTGAGAGTCGGTACGAAACGGCCATCCCGCATCATTTCAATGGAAAACCAAGATTCTAATGCTCCACAAGCCCCTAGTGTGTGGCCGAGATAGCTTTTTTGTGAGCTCAACGGAATCTTTCCAAAGAGCGCGGCAGTCGCTTGAGTCTCAGCAATATCACCCTGTTCGGTAGCAGTACCATGGCCGTTTACATAGCCTATTTTCTCCGGCGTGAGATTAGCGTCTTGTAGGGCCAACTCCATGCAGCGTTGCATGGTTTCTTTTTGTGGGCGGGTGACATGAGTGCCATCACTATTGGCTCCGTAACCAACTACTTCGGCAATGATTCGCGCACCACGCGCTTTCGCATGCTCCAATTCTTCCAACACAAAAATTCCGGCACCTTCACCAATCACCAAACCATCGCGGGCAGCGTCATAAGGGCGTGGAGTGAGTTCCGGATGGGCATTGTTACGGCTAGCGGCATAGAGCGAATCGAAGACATAGACCTCGGACGGACAGAATTCTTCCGCGCCACCGGCCAACATCATTGGAATCAGGCCGTACTTAATTGATTCGTAGGCGTAACCAATGCCTTGGCTACCAGAGGAACAGGCGCTAGAGGTTGGAATGATGCGCCCTTGTAGGCCAAAGAAAATACCAATATTTGCCGCGGCGGTGTGTGGCATCATGCGCACATAGGTATTGGCGTTAAAACCGTCGGATTTGCCGGTCATCAGTAACTCGGCAGCATCTTTAATATCGTTGGTGGAACCGGTTGACGAACCGCAAGCTACACCCATCCGCCCATCCTGTAGGTATGTTAGTACTTCGCCATTTTCGTCCAGCAGACCTGCATCGGCTAAGGCGCGTTCGGCTGCTTCTACGGCAAATTGGGAAACCCGTCCTAAACTTCTTAGCTTCTTGCGGTTCCAGTGTGCTGGTGGTGTGTAATCATCGATGCGTGCGCCTAAACGGGCCTCCAGTTCAGGATAGCGTTCAGCCCAATCAGCAAAGCTTTGTACCGCATTGCGTTGGTCAGCAAAAGCACGACGAATACTGTCCCAATCCTTACCAAAGGCGGTGATGCCACCAATACCTGTAATGACAACTCGTTTCATATTTTTTTATCCTTAACACAATCCGCCATTAACCCCAATCACCTGACGGGTGATATAGGCGGCTTTTTCATCCATCAGAAAATCCACTGCATGTGCCACTTCATCGGCATTTCCCATTCGACCAAGCGGGATCATTTTCATGATTTCATCCAAGGGTAGGTTTTCATCTAAAATTTCGGTATCAATTAAGCCGGGGGCGACACAATTGACGGTAATTTTACGTTTAGCCAATTCCACGGCCAATGCTTTGGCAGCACCGATAAGTCCGGCTTTAGATGCACTGTAGTTGACTTGTCCACGATTACCAATGATCCCGGAAACTGAGGTAATACAAACGATGCGACCGGCTTTACGACGACGGATTAACGGCATCATAATCGGGTGTAAAACGTTATAGAAACCATCGAGGTTGGTACGTAATACACAATCCCAATCCTCTTCGGTCAGTGCCGGAAAGGCATTATCTCGGGTCAGTCCGGCATTTAGTACCACACCATAGTATGCACCGTGTTGTTCGATATCGGCAGTTAATATCGCTGCAGCTTGGGCGCGATCGGATACATCGAATTGTAAGACGCGCGCTTGCTGACCAAGGACACGGATGGCTTCGGCGGTGGCCTCAGCTTCTTCAATCCGACTACGACAATGAAGGACGATATCATAGCCGCTGTGTGCCAAACGAAGGGCAATAGCCTTACCGATACCTCGGCTGGAGCCTGTAATTAAAATGGTTTGTTGCATGATGTTCCTTGGGTTCTTTTGTAGTTAGGCTGTTTGCGGACGATAGACATTCAGGGATCCTTCAACGAGAACTTGATTCTCCTGTATATCGACCAGTTGACAGTCAAATACGCCGAATCCGCTGGTGTCTTCAATAGAAAGATGAATACTGATTTTCAATGGTCGTGCAATTGGTAATTGTGCACAGTGGATACTAAGTTTACGGGAACCAATCCAATAGCCTAGACCAATTGGTTTGCCGGCTTTCACACATTGGATTCCCGCCCAGGCGGCTACACCTTGAGCCATTATTTCTGCTCCCATGAGGCTATCGATGATTCCTTTTTTTGCTAGCAGACAATGCTCATCGAGCGTGGTCTCGGCCTCTAGAAAGTCTGTACCAAAATTCGTGATTTTATCTAGCAGCACCATTTTCCCGCTATGTGGTAACAACGGCGAGATTTGTCGAATCGGTAAACTTAAATCAAGCATACGCTTCTCCTAAAATTAATACCGCGTTATTACCGCCAAAGGCAAAGGAACTGCTGGCAGCGATGCGACGCCCTTGTGGCCAGCAACTTTGTTCATCGGTTAGGGAAATTGTTGCTAATTCATTATCGGTTTGCTTATCCCATAATTGTGCAGGCAGTTTACCTTGCGGATTGAGGCGACGGTCGATCATGCCATAACAAAGCGCTGCTTCAATGGCGCCTGCTGCACCAAGCGTATGGCCGGTGTAAGGCTTGGTTGACGTGCATGGGGTGTGTGCGCCAAAAACATGATTTACTGTTAGCGCTTCCATTTGATCGTTATGCTGCGTTCCTGTGCCATGCAAATTAATCCAACCGACAGAGGAGGCATCTATTGCTGCATTTTGTAGTGCAGTTTTAAAGGCCTCTATTGCACCACGACCTTCCGGATGGGGGGAAGACATATGGTAGGCATCACTACTAGCGCCATAACCGAGTAGTTGAATACTGCTGTCGCTAAGTTGTTCTCGACTAAGCACGAATAGTGCGGCTCCCTCACCAATATTGATGCCGTTACGATTGACGGAAAACGGATTGGAACGCTGTTTATTTAAAACTGAAAGGGAGTTAAATCCCTTGACGGTCAATGGTGATAGGGTGTCGACACCACCGCATAACACGGCATCACAAAGGCCCGCATTGAGTAATCGTGCTGCGCTCATTAAGGCTTTAGCACCGGAAGTACAGGCTGTTGAAATACCGTAGGTTGGGCCTCCTAAACCATATTGCGCAGCCAGAAAATCCGCAGGTGCAGAAAAATATTGTTGCTGTTGGTTAAATGGTGCGCCTGACCAGTCATTAGGATGCTCGGACTCATATTTAAATACTGGGATATTTTCATCAACACCAGTCGTGGATGTGCCGATAATAACGGCGATCCGATGTGCTCCGAAACGAGTGATAGCTTTTTGCAGAATATCCTCAATTTGAGCCATAGCATGCCATACCAATTGGTTGTTACGACTACGATGCTGGAGGGCAAGCTCAGTATCAAAAGGGCGTAGTGGAACATCAACGACGCCTAATACTCGAGTGTCATCATCAATTTGATGACGTTGACGGATACAATCGCTCTCCTGTAATGGACTGGATTGATTAGCTAGTAATTTTTCAATGTGTTGTTCGAGACCTTCTCCCAGGCTGCTGATAATAGCCGGGTGGTTGATAAAGGATGCAATCATATTATGGTTTATTAGAATTTTCGGTAAGTTCAGTAATGCGCCAGTGACTACTATCGGCTAATTGGATCAGCCAATAGCCGGGTAGTGATTGGGTGCACCATAGAAAGTTATTGTGCTGTTTATAACAGCGAGTGTTTTCGGCTGATATGTCAGATGACAGCGCAAACAGCGGTTGTGTGGGGTTAAATGCACTGGCAAGTGCTGAGTATAGCCATTGTGCCTGACGATTCGGCATGATAAAGCCATCATTCTGCCAACCTTGCTTCGACAATAGTACGCGCGCTAAAGGAGTACCCAACGCATCAGTTTGTACCCAACGCCATTGTTTTGGGGTGGTTTGCAAACTGAGTAGACTGGCTTGTTGTAGCTGATTTTGCTGATCCAATTGCTCCACTTTAAAAAGCCGATTGGGAGTTGTTTGCTGTGGTAGCTGAAGCGGCTGCGGTAGCGTTGAGCAGGCGGTCAGGAAACAGCATAGCAACAAAGAAGAATAGAATTTAATCATATTAACGAAATAATCGTAGGGTTAAAAATACGCTAAAGGCTACCCCAATACTCACGCTCAAGCCAAATGCTGCTACCGCAGGAGTGCTGCTGATGCCTAATAAAACAAAGGAAATTATGGTAGTCGTTGCCGCTAATAATATCGCAATACGTTTATAGGATAAAGGTTCCTGAGCGCTTTGCATATAGGCGCTGTAATCAATGCCTATGGCTGAAACCAATAGTAGACCGAATAAACTAAATAATCCGATAGGAATATTTAGCCACCCCAGCAACGAAAGTGTAATTGTGATAGCTAATAACGGCGGTGTTAGAATTTGTAAACTTTTTCTAATACCAAAAAAGTGCCATAGCAATGCCCCTGCTAACAGAAAAGAAAATGCTTTTAGCCAGGCCGCTTGTACACGAGTATGGGCAAAGGCCTGATTTAACAGATTACGTTTATTTTGCCAGAAGATATCCTGCCCATTGGCCAATTGTTGCAAATTTGCTGATGTATTGTTGATAGGAATGATGGCTGCAATAGTTTGTTCATCTAGTTGACCAAGGTAAAGCTGTTGCTTACTTTGTCCCAATTCCGTTTGTAAGGCTTGAGATAAATCAATCAGCGACTGTTGTTGTAGTTCTGTTGCGGCCGTTTCTAATGTTTCTAAAGGAATCCCTAACGCAATTAAAGGTGCATAATCTTGCGGTGTGAGTCGTTTTAATTGTTGCTGTAGTAGCTGTTGCTGTTCTTTTGGTATGAACCATTGGCCGAGTGATTGAAATTCTACTCCTTGTTGTTGTAGTACTGTTTCTAGAGAGGATAATTTGCTCAAAAGAGCGGACTCATTGTTAGCGATGACTAAAAAATATTGGCTACTTAAGTTAATTCCGCTAAGCTCGGCAATTTTTTGGGCCTCAGCCACCATTTTAGGGGGAAGAGACACCCATTGGCGGATATCATCTTGCCACTGACTTTGCCAAATACCACCAAGCCATATTGCAATGAGTAATATCCATAATGGTTTTGGAATACTGCAATAACTTATTTGATAAAGAATATGGCGAATTTTTTGTAGCCGCTCTGTCGGAGGAGAATTTTTTGTAGGAAACAGTGGAGGTAGCACCAACATTGTGGTTAATAATGCATAAATTAATGCGGCAATGGAAAATACGGCTGTTTGCGTCAGAATCGGTAACACGGTGAAGGCTAGTAATACATAGCCGAGTAAAGTAATTAATAAACTGATGACAAAAGTAAAGCGTAGTTTATGCATGGCTACTGTCGGTTGCCAATGTTTTGTAAATAATGATGATGCTAACCAGTGTAATGGAAAGTCAATTAATACACCGACTAAACTGGTGCCAATAACCAGTGTAAGGATATGGATGTGCCCGAAAGCAGAAATAGTAGCGGTAATACCACCTAGCATACCCGCAAATATCGGTAAAAATAGCCATAATACCCGCCAATTGCGAAAGCTTACCCAAAGTAGTAATAGGGTTAGGCTGAGCCCGATAATTGTCATCAAGGTGCTTTCTGATTCTGCTTTTTGTTTTGCATCGCTAGAAAATAATGCTGCGGCAGTCACCAGAAATTGACCTTGGTGTTTGATAACGTAGGCCCGGGATTGTTCCATCAGTAGAGCCAGTTCACTGCTAGGTGCCATTAGGTTTTGTGGTTGTAAAGTCGCACGTAGCAATATCCAGGTCATATTCGCCTGTTTAATTTGTAACATAGCACTTTGCGGATCCCAGGACATGGCCGTTTGACCGATGGTTTGAGTGGTGACAAAGCGCCCTAGCCCCAACCAGTCTTGTTCTATGGAAAGTAGAGAGGAGCGAGAAAATGGATTCAGAATTTGCTCGGCATATTGTTGAAAATATTGTTGCGGAGCGGTTTGTAGTTCTTGTTGAATATGAGCAGGTAAGAGCGCTAACCGCAATTGCTTAATTTCATTTTGGAGTTTATTGAGATCCGGATTGATTTTGAGGTCTACGGTACTAAATAATTCTTGATGTTTCCGCCATCTTGAATCCAGTTCTAATGCTAATTGTTGAGCCTGTTCAGCAGATGGATTACCGATTAGCGCAACTAATTGGTTATTGAATCGCTTTTCTTGAATGATATCGGCCTGACGTTGCATTTCCGTTAGTTCTAATTCGCCAGGAAGCAGTGATTGCAGCTCGGTTTCAAGCCATTGGCCACGATAGAGCTGATATCCGAAACTCCAAAGGGTAAAGGCTAAACAGCATAACCATGCCATTCTTAAGTATTTTGTCGAGAATGCTTTAAAGCAATTCATTATTAATAGACCGTTAGTTTAGTGATTGTTGGACAAAATTACTCAGAGTTTGATTTTGTTTACTATTTAATAACTGGATGACGGTTCGATCACCTTGTTTTTCGTGAAGTTCTATGACCTCAACAAGATGACCTCCCTTAACTAGGATTTCGGTAAAAATTTGTTGCATTAACATTGAGTTGGGTACGAGTTTTAGCTGCCATTTTTCGGATGAGCCGTCTACATTTATGGAAAATTGACTTTTTAAACCATCAATATTACCTGACAATAAACCAAGGAATAGACGAATTTGTTCTCCTTGACCAATTTTGTCGCTATTTACCCAGGTGGTATTATTCCATTGCATAATTCCTTGGGGGGTTACTTTGGTAATGCTTTCAAAAGGTGTTTGCATATGCCATAACAATCCTTTATTCGCGATTAAAGTAAAGACTCCTGTTGTGGTAATAGGAGTCGGAAGTGCTTTGAGATAGCGTTGTTGAACAAAATCACCTTGTACATTTTGTGGTTGTTGCAACTGTTTTATTAATTCCTGCTCTGAGAATGCGAAACTAGAAGTGCTAAATAAAAATAGTAGAAGCATTAAATATTTTTTCATACGGATTCTCTTTGAAACGTTGGATGGCTTTCAACAGCATTTCGCCAACATTGAGGGGTGGTAAATTGCATTTCTTGGTTATTAATAGAGACTGCTACTTGGGTTGTTGAAGCGATAGTTAATTTTTCACCACTGTCAATTGCGCGAATGACATAATCGACACGGATACTACTTTCATATTCAACTAATGCAACATCTACCCTAATTTTTTGGCGGAAACGGGCTGGTTTCACATATTTCACATTGAGTTGTACGATTGGCCAGGCGTATCCCTGTGCCCGCATAACATCGTAGGTATAATGAATTTCCTCTAGAAAAGCACAGCGTGCCATTTCCAGATATTTAACATAGTGTCCGTGCCACATAATATCCATTGAATCTACATCAAAAAAAGGAATTTCGTATTCGCTGCTACTATGGCAATAGATATGTTTTTTCATTGTTGATCATTCCAAAAATCATAAAAGTTAAACCAGTATTGCGGGTTTTCCCGACATTCTTGTTCCAAGAGTTCCGCATAGCGTTGCATGGCTTGTTGGATGTTTATACTACGCTCCTTACCGCGGCCGAGAATAGTCGGAGAAAAACGGCGTAGTTTGAAATGATATCGGCCGTTTTCTTTAATACAAAAAAGTGTATTTAGTGGGGTTTTTAACAATGAGGCTAATAACCATGCTCCTTGAGGAAATTGTGCGGGTTGACCTAAAAAAGAAACAGCAGCGGTTTTTTCACCTCGGACAGGAATTCTATCTGCAGCGATAGCGATCCACTCGCCCCGTTCAATACGAGAAACTAATCCCAACATGGTTGGGGTATCCAAATCCTCTACCTGGAGGACTTCTAGTTCGGAGGCTCCAGCTTTAACTAATGCCTGATTAAATGCTTCTGCATGCTTATTATGCACTAATACGGTTAATTTAAAATTCGGCAACGGACTTTCATCAACTAATGCTCTGCAGATTTCAATATTGCCAAAGTGGGAGCAGACCAATAATTGCCCACGGTTACCACTATTCATATCTGCATATAAATTATCAGCATCATCAATCCACAGATCGTTATAGCGAATTTTACGTTGCCAAACAGCAAAACGATCGGTAATGGCTTCGCCAAAGGCTAGAAAATGTCGAAAAATTTTGTTGGACGGCAGTTGTAATTCTGGATAGTGCGATGTTAAGTGATAGTAATAGCGGTGAATGTTATGTCTAGCCTGTCTTGCTGTGAGGTAAAAATAACTTACCACAAGAATGTTAAAAATTCGGATACCCCATAGCGGGAAATATTGTACAGCAAGTCGAGTGATATTCAGCCCTAGGGCATTACCGCGCTCTTTTTGTTTTGCCCAATGCTTTGATTTCATAGTGGTTTACCCTGTAGTAAGCGGACTAGCATGGTAAAAAATAAGCGGGTATGTAGTAGACTTATTCGTAGGTTATCCCTTCCTACTTTGAAATGCGATGTACCGTTTTTATCGTATTTAACTGGGGTATCTATCCACTTAAGTGGGATTTGTTGCCAATGAGCTCGAATGATTATGTCAATATCAAAATCCATACCATCCCCAAGGGATTGTTGTCGCAATAATCTATCTACTGGTGCAAGAGGATAGATACGAAAACCACACATGCCATCTTTGATATCAAATGACCAAGTGTGTATAGCATTCCAAAAATTAGTGATCTTGCGTCCGTATAGCCGGGCTTTGGGTGCATCATCTCCATAAATTGGTCGGCCACATACAATTGCTTCTGGCATTTTTTCCACTTGTTGCAGCATTAATGGAACATCAGCAAGATTATGTTGGGCATCGGCATCAACTTGTAATGCATGCGTATACCCTAGTCGCAGGGCGAATTGAAAGCCAGATTTCATTGCTGCACCCTTACCACCATTTTGGCTACGGTAGTGGATATGTAAGCCCTTGATTGAGTTTAAGTTGGATAACGCTTGACGGTGTTCAGCGGTGGAGCCGTCATCCACAATTAATACTTCCAGTCCCTGGTTTATGAGAGTCTGGGCTACATAACCAACAGTTGCAGAGTGATTGTAGTGTGGAATTATCGCTATAACCTTACTCATTAAGCATTCCTTGTGGACGTTGTAGAATATTATCGAAGTCTTGCCGGCTAATTTTAGATTGTGCATTACGTGGCAGTTTGTTACTAAACCGCCAATAACGTGGAATAGCAATTTTATCTTGGGTAAGCGCTAGATATTGGCGTAACTCATTAATCACTGCTTGTCGGCCTTGAACTTGGTATGTGTCAATGCCTTGCTTGTTGAAAGCAATCCAAGCTGCTGGACGTTGCCTTTTACTATGTTGTGCAATATAGCAGTCATTAATCCAAGGATGCTTTAATAGGTCATGCTCAATTTGATTGAGGGAAATGCGTTTATCTGCAAATTTGATAATGCGATCTAAGCGTCCTAATAGCTTAAATTTTTCTTTATCTAAAATAGCCGCATCAGCAGTTTGTTCCCGCTCTAATAACCATTTGGATTCAACCCATAATGCACCTTGCTCATTTAAACCTACTCGGGTTAGTGGAGTAGGTTGCCATAACCCATTGTCAGCTCGGAATGCTATGGCGCCGGTTTCACTACTACCATAGCATTCGATTAACGGAGCATTAAAATTATCACGAATTTTTTGTGCTGTAGTTTCTGGTAATACGCCACCTGAACAAACAATACCGCATAATTGACTGTGTAGCTCGTGTTTTAATTGTGGTTCAAAATGATTTAGAAAAACCGGTGAGGTAATCCATAGGTTATTATTTGATAAATTACTTTCAGCAATTAAAATTTCAGGGTACAGTGCTTGTTTACGAGCAATGCTCCATTGCTGGGTCAGCGGTAAAATGACTCGATAAGATAGACCGTAATGATGTTGCGGCGATACGTTAGATACAACCTGAATATCGCCCTTAGGTAATTGCAGACTTTGTATAATTGCTTGGGATTCAATCCACATTTGCTCGGCCGTTTTACGGATGATTTTGGGTTCTCCGCTTGAACCGGAGGTTTTTAACCAAATTTCGCCTTGATTTGGCCATTCAAAAGGTGTATCTGCAACCTGTTGAGATTTACCATACGTGGAAAATATTGCATCATCCATTAAAAATTGAGCGTTTTGCTTGACCCACAGGGTGTTCTCATCGAGTAGATTAGGTGGTAGCAAAACACGAGCTCCTACCTGCCAGGCAGCTAATAGTGCACAGGCAAAAGATGCAGAGTCCTCAAACCAGAAAGCAAGAGTACTAATGTTATCCTGATGCAACTGTTGTGCTATTTGTTGGCTGCGATAACGAAAATCCGTCCAATACCATTCTGGATTTCGTGCAATTAAAAAGTTATCGATAAAGTTATTCATTAATTATTTTTCTTTTAACACGTTGTCGGACTAACCACTCACCACTCATTAGAATGCCTAATAGAATATAGGAAATAACCCCGCTATAAAGCGCCCAAAAACGATATTGACCTAACAGTAATGCTACTGCGACCACAAACATATTAAAAATGAAGAAGCTACACCATAAAATGGTAACTTTTCTGGTATAGCGAATGCCTGCTGAGCTAAGATTTGGTTCTTGGATCCTTGCAAGTCGTTCAACTACTGTTTGTGATTGCCACAAGCTGCTACCAAATAGCAATAACAAAATCCCATTGATGACTAGTGGATACCAATACATCCCCTCAACAGAGCCACGTATAGCTATAATGCTTAACAAAGTACCGGTAAACCATGAGAGGTAACGAGCAGTGGAATGTTGATAAAGACCTTTAATAAACCATAGTGGAATAAGAAGACAGAGCAGAGCAAATAACCCATTACTTTGATCATTCCATAACCAAAGTAATGGATAGGCGATACTTGCCAGACTAACTAAAAGATTAATGATGATCTTCAACATTGCTTGATTTTAGATTGAGTACGGCTATACCACTACAGCATGGTTCACTGGCTGTTTTCAAGGAAAAATGTAGTTTATGGAGTTTTTCATTCCATTTTAATTGCAGTAGGAATTCATCGTTAGGGCGAAGGAATTTCTGAAACTTTAATTTTTCAAAATATCGGCAGTCAATATTTGTTTGCAGGAATTGGCTTGCTTGTTCGCAGATCCATTGAAGTTCAATAACGCCTGGAACTAAGGGGAAACGATCAAAATGATCTGCAAGGTAGACCAAGTCCAGTGGCACTTTACCTGTAACAGAATATTCATTATCCGTTTGCTGCGGATTAGCCCATTTAGCATCTTTACAACTATCACTAAAAATTTGATGGAATTCCACTTTACTGATTTTGGATTGGCTATTCCGTGGCAATTTATCGGTAAAACGCCAAAAGCGAGGAATAGCAGGCAGTTCCACATTATTAATTAAGTGACGACGCAATTGACTAATTAATGCTCGACGCCCTTGTTCACGGAAAAGTTCGATACCTTTTTCAGTTAAACCAATCCAGGCTGCTAGTCTGCTTTTTTCATGATGGCAGGCAAGATAGCAATCTTCAACCCACTCGGTTTGTAACAAGATATTTTCAATTGCAGCAAGGGAGATACGTTTGTCGGCCAATTTTACGATACGATCGGCCCGTCCTAATAAACGAAAACCTGCGGATGAGAATTCGACGACATCGGCCGTTTGTTCTCGTTGAGATAACCAACCAGCTTCTATCCATAATTCATCATTTTTGTTGCAACCTAATAGACTGTCGGGAAGTTTTTGCCAAAGGCTGTTGTCACTACGAATAGCAATTGGACCAGTTTCGGTGCTGCCATAAATTTCTGACACTACGGACTGTTGGCGTATTTCCTCGGCAATACTTTCCGGAAGTACACCACCAGAGGAAATAAAACCAGAAACGTTTGTCGGTAGAATGGTTTGTGTCCAATCTATATTTCCTAACATCGCCGGGCTGCTCACGATAACAGTATTATTTTTTTGAGTGTTTTCAATGAGGCATTGTGGTGAAAACAATTGATGTCTTCCAATACACCAACCTTTTTGTAGAGACATCATTATGTGTACAGTAAGACCATAAATATGTTGTGAACTCACTGTAGCCAGACTAGTGATATGATTTCCATCTTCAAAAGGTACCGTTTTGGCTAAAACATTCCCGCCGCGCCACATTTGTTCCGCTGTTTTTACGATTGTCTTTGCTTCACCAGTGCTACCTGAGGTTTTTAGCCACAGTTCGGTTTGATTGGTGGGGGAAAATTGAGGTCTTTTTGTTGATATTTGATTTAGGGTGCCAAAGGATGAAAATTGTTCGACATTTTCAGCTACAACCTCATTATCAGTTAACCAAAGCTGGCTATTAGCTTTTGCCCATAGCAAACTTTCAGTTGTTAGATTGGGAGGGAATAACACTGTTACGTTAGCCTCCCAGGCTGCTAATAATACACAGGTAAGTGATGCGCTATCATTAAACCAAATACTAACGGCATTAATTTTTCGTCGCTGAAATTCAGCAGCAATTTGTGCAACCCGTTGACAAAAGTCTCGGTAAGTCCAGTCTGGATTGCAGGAAATTAGCGCATTATCGGTGTAGGAGAGCATTGTGCGGATTACTCACTTTTTTGGCTAAGCTTAAGTACAGCTTGAACAACATCATCTACCGTGCGCACATTACGGAAATCCTCAGCCTGTAATTTATGGCCGGTTTTTCGTTTGATGTAGTCGATAAGATCGATAGCATCAATACTATCAATTTCTAGGTCTTGATATAGATTGGTTTCCGGTTTGATTCTTTCCGGCTCGATTTCAAAGAGAGACTGCAAGGCTTCGCTAAGAATTGTTTGAATTTCTTGTTCGGTCATGGGGTATCCTTATTGGGTTTGAGAGCGGACGAAATCAGCGAGAGTCGCAACACTGGTAAAGTATTCGCGAGATTGATTATTTTCTCCGCTGAGTTGAATACCATAAGTTTTTTGTAACGCTAGACCGAGCTCTAGTGCATCAACAGAATCCAATCCTAATCCTTCCTCAGAGAATAATGGCATATCAGTTTCAATATCATCAACAGAGATATCCTCTAATGCCAAGCTTTCAATAATTAATGCTTTAATTTGTTGTTCGAGTTCCATTTTGGTTATCCTTTGTATGAGAATTAAAATAATCTTGTAAGTAAACAGTTAAACGTCGAGAGGCTATTGGCAAAGGCTTTTCAGTAAGCCAAGATTGAGGATATATATCATCACCGACAATTAACTGATAGTGAATTCTTTGTTTTGGAATACGATACCAAGGTTGCCCTTTTTTAAAATTTAGCGGATTCATTTTTATAATGATCGGTGTTATTACTTGAGCACTGCGTAATCCTAATGATACAGCACCTCTATTTAATTTAACCTCACCATCCCATCCGGTTCGGGTTCCTTCCGGAAAAAGCAATAAAGCCTGTTCTTTCAATACATGATCACAGGTTTCTAGCAGTTCTTCTGACTCGGTATTGGGAATAAAACCACAGGCTAATATTTGATTTCGCATTGTCGGATTGTTTAGTAGATCCTTCTTTACGATACAATTCAAGTCCGATTGTCTGCTTAGAATTAATACAACGTCTAATAAAGATGGGTGGTTTGCTATCACTAGTTGTCCAGGACGGCCTAATTTCTCAAATCCCAGGTACTCAACTTTTAAAACCCCGCTCCAACTTAAATAACGAACGAAATAGCTCCATATTTTTCCTATTTTTTTACGGGCTTTTAGTTGTTCATTCAGAGAGTGAGTTTTTTTTGCGTATCTTAGAAGATAAAGTTGTAGCAGGATGCCGGCACCCCCCCAAAAAATAAAACCTAATGTGGTTGCTAAAAAACGTCGTAGCCAGTCTATTTTTTGCACCATTTCCATGTTTCTCCGTTACTACTACGGGTTGTCCATTGATGGCTATCGCTATAATGCATTCTTACCCATTCCAAAGATGAATTTATCTTCGTTTTCGTATGAGGTTGGGTTGATAGAGTTAATTGATAGTCGTGACCTTGTTCAATTAGTAACGCTAGACTGTAATTAAAGGGAAAACGCTCTACCGGCGTAGCGTTATATTGTTGTTCTAAAGGTGACTCTCCGCAAATGACCAAAACTTTACGATGCCCCTCATTTAGTAGTAGGTAAGCTTCTAATAGCGCTATTTCTAAATTATCGCCATTAGCGGTAATTGCTTCAGTCTCAGCCGTTACCCCTCGAAATTCAGACCATTGCCCTACTAGTGCATTGTGCACAGATAGACTGAAGGAGGTTGGAGATAGCTCGTTTTCGGTTAATAGTGAATGCCACAATTGAAAATTACGGTTTACCTCTCCGTTTAGGGAAGCATAAATCACTGGGATATTGGCATCTTCTTCTAATAAATTCCACGCAGCCTCAAAAAATAAACGGGCAGAGAGGTTTAATCTGCGTCGTTTTAATGGCGGCAGAAATGCTAATTTGGGAGCAAAATCAGTAAATTCATGTTGCCACCAATCCTCTGGTTCTCGTAGCCAATCTTCTTTGCTTAGGACTTTATCGCAGACAATATTCCAAGCGGAGAGGCTGAAAGAAAATTGGCAAATCGTTTGGTTCATTAGTAATTTTTAAAAAGTTGATTAACCATTAAATCGGTTTGTCCTTGTAAGCCGACTTGTGCAACACGGTCTTTTTCCTCACCTTTTAATTTATAGGATACAGAACCTAGCGGCTGATTGTTGATACCGCTTAATATACGTAAGCGGGCCCGTGCAATGATGTTACGGTTACCTTTAGCACTAAAAGATAAAATATGGTTACAGACTGTACGGTTGTCTTTCACCCGTTCTCCGATGATATTTTTCTTTTTTAAGCTAGCAATTAAGCTATCCATAAAGTCATCGGGAGCACCTCTTGTGCTACCTTTAATACAAACTTGACGGATATTTTGATTTTTATCGACCGCCGTTAATGCATCCTCATCAACGCCGCCGTTTGAACAACCTGAAAGCAAAAATAAAGCGCCGCAAAGAGATAAAACGAGCTTTTTCATTGGAATTCCTTATTAAATCTAAAATATAGAGAGTAAAAAAATTGCCCAATTCTACCCATAGCATCAGATTAAAGCAATCATAGGAATAGTGGTTTTTGTATAAAGAATGCTATACTTCTGTTGGAAATTCAGTTGAAAATTAAAGGAGCAACTATGAAATTATTCCGTATGATTCCTTGTGCATTAGCTATTTTAGCAGCTAGCGCTTGTGCGCCGGTAGATTCTACACATCATTTTTCTATCGATGAAGCATTGAAATCACCAGAAGCTGCGAGCGTGTTAAATCCGGGAGTTAAATTATATTTCGGCCGACCTGCCCCAGGTAGAGTCATTGTTGCTGATGCCGTAACTAATAAGAAAACTAATGCATCTAATAAAACTCCACAAGAAGCCTGTCGTTGGGCTTTTTTATCTGCAGTAAAACAGTTACAGGAGAAAGCACAATCTAAAGGTGCAACTAAGGTTGGTAATATCGTTTCTTATTACAAGAAGAAAGCCTATAGTAGTCCGAGTCAATATGAATGCCATACTGGAAATATTATCGGCGGGGTAGCGTTGAAAGGCGATATTGTAAAATAATCTATTGATACGTAAAAAGCAGGCTTTAAAACCTGCTTTTTTTAATTTATTTGGCGGAGGGGAATGGGAGTTGAACCCACCCAAGAACGCTGGCGTCCTTAACAGGATTTGAAGTCCTGCCGCTTCACCGGAAACGACGCCCCTCCAAAGAGTGGCTTTACTCTAACCGATAATTGTCGGGCGGTCAAATCTCATTGATTTTAGCGTATAATGCCGCTTAATTATTGTGGATAACAGGATATATTATGACCGAACTTTTTCGCTCCGTTCCCGCTCTGGATAAATTATTGAAAACCCCTCAGGGGGTTGAATTGGTTAATCAATTTGGCCATCAGGCTGTCGTTACAAGCGGCCGTCAATTATTGATTGAAGCCCGTGAATTTATTAAACGTGAACAACATAGCCCGGATTTCTTACAAGACATTGATCGCACTTTATCCTATTTGGCTGAGCGCTTGGCCGAGCAGCAACGGGTTCAAATTCAAAGCGTGCATAATCTTACCGGTACGATCCTACATACTAACTTAGGTCGTGCGCTGTGGCCACAAAGTGCTCAACAGGCGGCGCTCAATGCAATGGGGCATAATGTGGCATTAGAATATGATTTGACCGAAGGTGCTCGTAGCCATCGCGATAATTATGTCAGTGCATTATTGGCTGAACTGACTGGTGCCGAGGCTGCTTGTATCGTAAATAACAATGCTGCTGCGGTATTGTTGATGTTGGCTACTTTTGCCAAGGACCGAGAGGTGATTATTTCCCGTGGTGAGTTAATTGAAATTGGTGGGGCTTTTCGGATCCCAGATATCATGCAGCAAGCGAGATGTAAGCTCATTGAAGTCGGAACAACCAATCGAACTCACCTTAAAGATTATCGCCAGGCGATCAATGAAAATACGGCCTTTTTAATGAAAGTGCATTGTAGCAATTACCAAATTTGTGGTTTTACTGCATCGGTTAGTGAGCAGCAATTGGTTGCGTTGGGAGATGAGTTTAATATTCCGGTGATTACTGATTTGGGTAGTGGAGCTCTAATTGATTTAAGCCAGTACGGTTTACCTACAGAACCAACGGTACAGGAAAAGGTTGCACAAGGCGTGGATTTGGTGTCTTTTTCCGGAGATAAATTATTAGGTGGAGTACAGGCTGGGATTATTGTCGGTAAACGGGACTGGATCCAGCAACTACAAGCTCATCCATTAAAGCGAGTATTACGTTGCGATAAAGTAACTTTAGCCGGATTGGAAGCGACATTGAGACTTTATTTACAACCAGAAAAACTCACTTCAAGTATTCCGACTCTTCAGTTACTCACGCAGCCCGTAGAATTATTGGCAGAGCAGGCTCAGCAATTGGCAGAACGTTTATGTCAACGTCTCAATTCAAATTATCATATCGAAATTATTGATAGTGAGGCACAGATTGGTAGTGGTTCTCAACCGATGGCAATGTTGCCATCCAAAGCAGTTGCAATTACAGCCCCTGAGCCGTTGGCTTTAATGAGTCGCTTGAAGCAACTGTCACAGCCGATTGTCGGTCGAATTGAAAAGGGACGGATTTGTTTGGATTTACGCAGTGTAGCGAATTTATCAGAATTACTTAAAACGGTGGACGAACTATGATTATTGTTACAGCAGGCCATGTGGATCATGGGAAAACTGCACTTTTGCAGGCGCTAACCGGTACCAATACAGCTCATTTGCCGGAGGAAAAAAAACGTGGCATGACGATCGATTTAGGCTATGCCTATCTTCCGTTAGAGGAACGGGTGTTAGGGTTTATTGATGTACCTGGCCATGAGAAATTCTTAGCTAATATGTTGGCAGGGTTAGGAGGCGTGCATTATGCCATGTTAGTCGTAGCTGCTGATGAAGGTATTAGTGCTCAGACTCGTGAACATTTAGCTATTTTACGTCAATTACAGTTTGACGAAATTATTGTGGTATTAACTAAAGCGGATCGTGCAGAGGTTTCACAAATTGAAAGTTTGGCACAACAACTGAAAGCTCATTATCCATTTTTAACGAATGCGGCTTTTTTTGTCACCTCAGCTCATAGTGGGCAAGGTATTGCTGAATTGCGTGATTATTTGGCAACGTTGCCAGAATTAGGTGAAATCAATAAACTATTTCGTTATGCCATCGATCGCGTGTTTAGTGTGAAAGGGGCTGGAACTGTCGTGACAGGAACAGCCTTTGCAGGAAAAGTTCTTATTGAAGATGAACTTTATTTATCCAACGGTGAGCGGGTTCGGGTAAAAAATATTCATGCACAAAATACGGAATCCGCACAAGGATTGGCAGATCAGCGATTGGCATTAAATTTAAACGTTGATTTAAATAAACAACCATTAGCTCGTGGTGATTGGCTATTTTCCGATATTATTCCGCTACCAACTGAGCGTATTACCGTGAGTTTAACGACGGATGTGGCATTGTCTGAAATGCAGTCCGTACACGTTTATCATGCAGCCAGTCGTACGACCGGTAAATTGGCTTTATTGGAAAGAAAAAATGCTCGACCGAATGACACAATATTGGCCGAAATTGTTTTGACTCAGCCATTATTTTTAACCTTTGGTGATAAATTGATTATCCGTTCAGGGGATGCAAAAAGTTTGCTTGGTGGGGCTCGGGTTGTGGAAATTAATTCACCGAAACGTCATAAACGAACCGCTTCTCGCTTAGCTTATTTACAGGCTTTACGTCAGGCATCCTCAACACAAGAACGATTGGTATTGATTTTGCAGCAGGGGCCACAAACGGCACAATACCTACGTTGGCTTGAACAATTAAGTGAGTCCCAATTAGACGAACAACTTGCTTTAATCGGTGCTGAACGCTATCAAGATTGGTGCTTTAATGCGGATTATCAGGCTGCCAAAGAAGCCTCATTAGTTGAGGTATTAAGTAACTATCATGAACAGCACGATGATCAATTGGGTTTAGCTAAGGCGCGTCTATATCGAATTGCCGCGCTTAATCAGCCAGAAAAATTGATTTATCACTTAATTGAACGTTTGTTGGATGACGGCCGGTTGGCACAAAGTCGTGGTTGGTTACATCTTCCGCAACATAAACTCGGTTTTTCTGAATCTGAACAAGCTTTATGGCATAGCGTGTTAGAGGAGTTTGAAAAAGCCTCCGGACAGCCTATTTGGGTACGCGATATGGCCAATGCCCTCGGGCTGGAAGAGAGCGCCATGCGAAATTTTATGTATAAGGCCGGTAAATTAGGTTTTTTAATCCCAATTGTGAAGGATCGTTTCTTTTTGGCGGAAACCCTTTATGGCTATGCTCGCTTAATTAAACAAATGGCCGCTGAGTCGGGACGTATTTCAGTCAATGAATTACGTGATCAGCTCAATTTTGGTCGTAAGCTGACCGTACAATTGATGGAATACTTTGACCGTAGCGGTTTCCTACGTCGTCGTGGTAACGAACATATATTGCGTGATAAAGATATTTTTGACCTATAAAGGAAAATTAATGTTAATCAAGAAAGCACTTCTTTCCATTTGTATTTTTACTACATTGCTTAGTACAGCTGGTTGTGAAGATAAGGAAGTAAAGGCGACGATTGAGCGCCAAGCTCAGATTATTAATCAACTTACTACTGAAAATACGCAATTAAAAGAAAAGAATGAAAACCTCATTCCGGCTATTTTGGTTAATAAAGAGGTGATTTTCGAAAAATTGGAAAAAATTAATTATCCAACATCACAAGAACATTGGTTTGATGGACATAGTGCCCCGATCAGTTTGAATATTTGGGGCTTAAAAACCAATATCACGTGGTTAAATGAGTTGTTATGGACGGAGCTGATGCAGTCCGAATTTAGTGAGAATACACCGAAAACCCGTGAGCAAGCGGTTGCTCGCTATGAAACACTGTTTAATCAGATAAAAAGTGATATGCAGGCACAGCCGGAAATCGGATTTTCCCGTAATGCTTGGTTGGGGTTTATTGGTCAAAAAGAGAAATTATCGACTTTTTTCATTGGATACTATAGTTATGAAGGTGGAGCCCATGGCGTAGGTGGCAAGCAATATTTAACGGTAGATATGAATCGGCATCAGGTGGTTAATTTTTCGGATGTATTTGATGAGAAAAAATTACCGGAGATAAAGGAGTTGTTGTGGCGTATTTATACTGATTTTGGCAATGTTAATGAGGAACAGGTTTTTACCCCAAAAGCAGATTTTGAGGTTTCTAAAAATTTTTATTTAGCGCACGATGGGATCCATTTTATTTACCATGTTTATGAGATCGCCCCTTATGTAGCAGGAGAGCAAGAGCTGACGGTTTCTTGGGATTGGTTTCTAGAAGGAAATTTATTAAAACCGGAATTTATACAGCAGCAATATTATGATTTAACTCCGGCACCTATCGTAGAGTAATGAAAACACGCATATCGAATTAACAAGGATAATTATGAAAAAAACAATTATTAGCCTATTGCTGGCGGGACTCTTATTAGGTGGTTGTAAAGAGGAAAATCCGGCCGCGAATCAACACAATGAACAAATAGCCCAATTAACTGCACAGGTTGCAGAGCTGAAGGCACAGTTAGCTCAAGCGGAGGAGCGGCAAAAAGGTCTAATTCCTGCATTGGTACTACAACCGAAGGTAATTTTTAGTCAGACGGAAGAAACAACTACCGAGGATAAAAGAACGGTAAGTACGACGTTCACCATTACCGGTTTAAGTGATAGTGGTCAGGATTGGTTGGATCAATTGTTGTTGCGTCAATTTGAACCACAACAGACCAATCTGACTAATCGCGAGCAATTGGCTACATTTTATCAACAGGAATTCAATCTGGATAAAACAGAGGATGCATTTAATCAGGAATTATCCAAAACCTTGAATTTTTTGAGTCAGCGCGGCAAGTTGGCGTTGTTTAGTTTGAGGACCTATAGCTACAGTGGCGGTGCACATGGTATGTATCGCACGCAATATCTTAATATCGATTTAGCCCGCCAACGGCTATTGACCTTCGACGATGTTTTTAAAGCGGATAGCCGGGCATCGCTAAAAGCAGCATTATGGGATATTTATACGCAATACGGCGCCATTCATGAGGATGAAGTCTTCACCAATAAACAGGATTTCAATGTTCCCGATAATTTCTATTTAGCCATTGATGGCGTGCATTTTGTTTATGAATTATATGAGATCGCTTCCTTTGCAGAAGGAGAGCAAGAATTGGTGATTGGTTGGTCGCAATTACAAGATTGGCTGACCGAGGATTTCAAAGCGGCAGGGTACTTTGTTACAAAACAATAATGCCATGCTTTGAAACGCCCTATCGATTCTTAGAGTTTTCTTCAAAACGGCATCTAAGTTATTGATTTTATTGACATTGATTTGAGAACTAAATTACAGCCCCTTTTTTACCCAATAGCGATAAGGGGGGTGTGCGGTTTCACTAGCCAATAGGCGATGTTCCATAAATTGGCAAAAGCCGGGAATATCACGGGTGGTCGCGGGATCATCAGCGATAATTAACAACACATCGCCATCGGTTAAATTACGGATAGTTTTACGTACTAGCATGACCGGTTCGGGACAGCGTAAGCCTTGAGTGTCTAGCGTTTGCGTGACAGATATTGAGTTCATTGTTTTCCCCACAAGAAAAAAGGCGTCCATCATACAATAATTGTTGGTTTTTTTGAACGGTGATAGACTTGGACGCAAATAATTGATGGGGAAATTATGGCGGAGTTTTTGATTCCCAAAGCATCAACGGTGTTTCAAGAAGAAATCAAAAAAAGCAAATTTATCACCTACTTAGCACCGACTACCGGCTTAGCGGCCGCACGGGATTTTTGGGCAGAGATTAAGGCCTTGCATCCCGATGCGCGTCATCATTGCTGGGCTGCGGTTGCAGGCGCTCCAAATGATTCACAACAGCTGGGTTTTTCCGATGATGGTGAACCGGCCGGTACCGCTGGAAAACCGATGCTGGCAGCCTTACAGGGCAGCAATATTGGTGAAATTAGTGCTGTTGTGGTGCGTTATTATGGTGGTATTTTGCTTGGTACTGGTGGCTTGGTGCGGGCTTATGGTAACGGAGTACAACAGGCATTAGCGCAATTACAAACAGAGCTGAAGATCGAACGTCAATACTTTGAATTGATTTGCGATTACGCCCAACTGAAGGATGTTCAGCAGCTATGCGGACAGTTTCAGGTTCTGATTGAAGCTCAGGATTTTCAACAACAAATTCGTTTAACTTTGGCATTAAGCGAAGATCAAATAGTGCCTTTCGGGCAAGCTTTGGCGGAGCGTTCTGCCGGACGCTTGCAATTGATAGCGCTCAAGTAAGCAGGTTGCTGTGCATCTTTTATCTATTATTCGAATTATCGGTATTCTCATTATGTGCTTTTCCGGCACCATGTTGGTGCCGGCTTTTGTTGCATTGATTTATGGCGATGGTGGCGGTAAGGCATTTATGCAGGCCTTCGCGTTAAGCTTTATGGTGGGCGTGTTGTTGTGGTGGCCTTGTCATCATCACAAACAAGAATTGCGTTCCCGTGAAGGATTTTTAATTGTGGTGGCTTTTTGGTTTGTTTTGGGCGGATTAGCGACTTTGCCATTGTTGCTTTTTGATGCACCACATATCACTTTGGCGGCCGCTGTGTTTGAAGCCTTTTCGGGATTAACAACGACAGGCGCCACCGTGTTGACAGGTTTGGATAATCTACCGAAAGCAATTTTGTTTTATCGCCAATTCTTGCAGTGGTTAGGGGGAATGGGGATTATCGTGTTGGCTATTGCGATTATTCCATTACTTGGCATTGGTGGAATGCAGCTTTATCGCGCAGAAATGTCTGGGCCAATGAAGGATCAAAAAATGCGCCCAAGGATTTCGGAAACAGCGAAAGCCCTATGGTTCATCTATTTCTTCTTAACATTAAGCTGTGCAACGGCCTATTGGTTTGCAGGCATGACGCCTTTCGATGCGATTACCCATAGTTTTTCGACGGTGTCTATTGGTGGTTTCTCTACGCATGATGCCAGTATAGGCTATTTCCATAGTTCGGCGATTAACTGGATTACGATAGGTTTTATTTTGATTTCTGCCTGTAATTTTGCGTTGCACTTTAGAGCTTTTTCTACCTTTGGGCGTGAGAATATCTGGCGAATTTATAGCCGGGATCCCGAGTTTCGTTTTTTCGTCAGTATTCAAATTATTATTGTGACGGTTTGTAGCTTAGTTATGATTGGACATAACTATTTCACATCGTCGTGGAAAGATTTTGAACAGGTAGCGTTTCAGGCGGTATCAATTTCAACGACTACCGGATATACCACTTCCGATTTTTCTGCCTGGCCTTCTTTTGTTCCAATGTTGTTAATTATTGCTGCGTTTATTGGTGGTTGCGCTGGCTCAGTAGGCGGCGGTTTGCGGGTGGCACGGGTGCTGGTGTTGTATTTACAAGGGCTACGGGAATTAAAACGATTTGTACATCCGAATTTAGTTTATCCGATCAAATGGGGGAAAAACGTGTTGGATGAACGGGTGATTGGTAGTATTTGGGCGTTCTTTTCAGCATATTTATTAGTTTTTACTTTGTGTTTATTAGCTGTCATTGCCTGTGGAGTAGAGCCATTTAACGCATTTAATGCAGTGCTAGCCTGCATTAATAATTTAGGCCCGGGATTGGGTTCAGTGAGTAGTAATATGACTGCGATTCCCGATAGCGCCAAGTGGGTATTAACTTTTGCCATGGTTTGTGGGCGTCTGGAAATTTTTACGTTGTTGGCGCTCTTTACGCCAGCATTTTGGAAAGCATAATGAAAACCTTAATTTTATATTTAAGCCATGATGGGCAAACAAAAAAAATTGCTGAGTTTATTCAATCATTTATTGATGATGAGGTTGTGATTGAGCCATTGCGGGAAGATTTTGATATTCGTCCCTTTGAGCGAGTTATCATTGGTGCAGCAATTCGTTATGGGCACTTCAATCGGTTGCTATACCGTTTTGTGGAAAAAAATAGTTCTCTTTTAAATGATAGAAAAGCGATTTTTTTCGGTGTCAATCTTACAGCCCGTAAACCCGGCAAAGATAATCCGGAAACTAACCCATACATTCGGAAATTTTTGCAACGTATTAGCTGGCAGCCAAGTAAAATTGCGATCTTTGCTGGCGCACTATGTTATCCTCGTTATAAATGGTTTGATCGTGTCATGATCCAATTGATTATGAAAATTACAGGTGGCGAAACTGATGCGACTAAAGAAATTGAATATACCAACTGGGAAAAAGTAAAGGCATTTGCAGAAAGTCTGAATCCGTAGAATAAAACACCATAAAATTTGTGTTTTTTAGACGATTTGATGAAAATTTCTTCAATCAATAAAAAATTTACATTTTTTTACAAAAAGATCTTGCAAAGGATTCTGAAATCCCTATAATGCGCCCCACACAACGACGCACTGTTGTGAAACATCAAGAAGTGCGTCGTTATTTTTTGCTCTTTAACAATGTATCAGACAATCTGTGTGGGCACTTGTTGATTGACTTGATTTAAAAATATTTTTTAATTTTGAAGTCTTAATAGGTGCTTAAACTAGAAATTCATTTACTTAATGTAAAGTGACTTTAGCTAAGCAGTTTATTGAGCGATTGAACTTGAATTGAAGAGTTTGATCATGGCTCAGATTGAACGCTGGCGGCAGGCTTAACACATGCAAGTCGAACGGTAACAGGAAGAAAGCTTGCTTTCTTTGCTGACGAGTGGCGGACGGGTGAGTAATGCTTGGGTATCTGGCTTATGGAGGGGGATAACTACGGGAAACTGTAGCTAATACCGCGTAGTATCGGAAGATGAAAGTGTGGGACCGTAAGGCCACATGCCATAGGATGAGCCCAAGTGGGATTAGGTAGTTGGTGAGGTAATGGCTCACCAAGCCGACGATCTCTAGCTGGTCTGAGAGGATGACCAGCCACACCGGGACTGAGACACGGCCCGGACTCCTACGGGAGGCAGCAGTGGGGAATATTGCGCAATGGGGGCAACCCTGACGCAGCCATGCCGCGTGAATGAAGAAGGCCTTCGGGTTGTAAAGTTCTTTCGGTAGCGAGGAAGGCATTTAGTTTAATAGACTAGATGATTGACGTTAACTACAGAAGAAGCACCGGCTAACTCCGTGCCAGCAGCCGCGGTAATACGGAGGGTGCGAGCGTTAATCGGAATAACTGGGCGTAAAGGGCACGCAGGCGGACTTTTAAGTGAGGTGTGAAAGCCCCGGGCTTAACCTGGGAATTGCATTTCAGACTGGGAGTCTAGAGTACTTTAGGGAGGGGTAGAATTCCACGTGTAGCGGTGAAATGCGTAGAGATGTGGAGGAATACCGAAGGCGAAGGCAGCCCCTTGGGAATGTACTGACGCTCATGTGCGAAAGCGTGGGGAGCAAACAGGATTAGATACCCTGGTAGTCCACGCTGTAAACGCTGTCGATTTGGGGATTGGGCTTAATGCTTGGTGCCCGTAGCTAACGTGATAAATCGACCGCCTGGGGAGTACGGCCGCAAGGTTAAAACTCAAATGAATTGACGGGGGCCCGCACAAGCGGTGGAGCATGTGGTTTAATTCGATGCAACGCGAAGAACCTTACCTACTCTTGACATCCAGAGAACTTTTCAGAGATGAATTGGTGCCTTCGGGAGCTCTGAGACAGGTGCTGCATGGCTGTCGTCAGCTCGTGTTGTGAAATGTTGGGTTAAGTCCCGCAACGAGCGCAACCCTTATCCTTTGTTGCCAGCGATTTGGTCGGGAACTCAAAGGAGACTGCCGGTGATAAACCGGAGGAAGGTGGGGATGACGTCAAGTCATCATGGCCCTTACGAGTAGGGCTACACACGTGCTACAATGGCGTATACAGAGGGAGGCGAAGCAGCGATGTGGAGCGAATCCCAGAAAGTGCGTCTAAGTCCGGATTGGAGTCTGCAACTCGACTCCATGAAGTCGGAATCGCTAGTAATCGCGAATCAGAATGTCGCGGTGAATACGTTCCCGGGCCTTGTACACACCGCCCGTCACACCATGGGAGTGGGTTGTACCAGAAGTAGATAGCTTAACCTTCGGGGGGGCGTTTACCACGGTATGATTCATGACTGGGGTGAAGTCGTAACAAGGTAACCGTAGGGGAACCTGCGGTTGGATCACCTCCTTACCTAAAATTGAGTGACGATAAGTGTCCACACAGATTGGCTGATGTATTGTAGAAAAAATAGAGGAAGAAAGTGCGTAAGCATTGTGTAAGATAGAGTATCTTTACTTGTTGTCCCCATCGTCTAGAGGCCTAGGACATCGCCCTTTCACGGCGGTAACCGGGGTTCGAATCCCCGTGGGGACGCCAATTAAAGATAACTTTATGTATCTTTGTTCTTTAAAAATTAGGAAACAAGCTGAAAACGAAGAGACTTTCAAGTCCTGAAAGGGATAGAAAAAGTCTGAGTAGAAAAAATCTTGATTGAGCAAAAGCAATCAAGTGATTAGTTGATAACACAGTCTCAAGAATTTTTGAGGTTGTATAGTTAAGTGACTAAGCGTACAAGGTGGATGCCTTGGCAATCAGAGGCGATGAAGGACGTGCTAATCTGCGAAAAGCTTGGATGAGTCGATAAGAGGCGTTTAATCCAAGATGTCCGAATGGGGAAACCCAGTAGATGAAGAATCTACTATCAACAAGTGAATACATAGCTTGTTGAGGCAAACCGGGAGAACTGAAACATCTAAGTACCCCGAGGAAAAGAAATCAACCGAGATTTCGTTAGTAGCGGCGAGCGAACGCGAAGGAGCCTGTTAGTGATAGCGACAGAGACAGAGGAACAAGCTGGGAAGCTTGGCGATACCGGGTGATAGCCCCGTACTCGAAGTCCAGGTCGTGGTACTAAGCTAACGATAAGTAGGGCGGGACACGTGATATCCTGTTTGAAGATGGGGGGACCATCCTCCAAGGCTAAATACTCCTGATTGACCGATAGTGAACCAGTACTGTGAAGGAAAGGCGAAAAGAACCCCGGTGAGGGGAGTGAAATAGAACCTGAAACCTTGTACGTACAAGCAGTGGGAGCCCTTTAAGGGTGACTGCGTACCTTTTGTATAATGGGTCAGCGACTTATATTTTGTAGCGAGGTTAACCGAATAGGGGAGCCGAAGGGAAACCGAGTCTTAACTGGGCGAATAGTTGCAAGGTATAGACCCGAAACCCGGTGATCTAGCCATGGGCAGGTTGAAGGTTGGGTAACACTAACTGGAGGACCGAACCGACTAATGTTGAAAAATTAGCGGATGACTTGTGGCTGGGGGTGAAAGGCCAATCAAACCGGGAGATAGCTGGTTCTCCCCGAAATCTATTTAGGTAGAGCCTTGAGCGGACACCTTCGGGGGTAGAGCACTGTTTCGGCTAGGGGTCCATCCCGGATTACCAACCCGATGCAAACTACGAATACCGAAGAGTGATACTCAGGAGACACACGGCGGGTGCTAACGTCCGTCGTGGAGAGGGAAACAACCCAGACCGCCAGCTAAGGTCCCAAAGTCTATATTAAGTGGGAAACGAAGTGGGAAGGCTTAGACAGCTAGGATGTTGGCTTAGAAGCAGCCATCATTTAAAGAAAGCGTAATAGCTCACTAGTCGAGTCGGCCTGCGCGGAAGATGTAACGGGGCTCAAATATAGCACCGAAGCTGCGGCATCAGTGGCAACACTGTTGGGTAGGGGAGCGTTCTGTAAGCGGATGAAGGTAGCTCGAGAGGGCTGCTGGACGTATCAGAAGTGCGAATGCTGACATAAGTAACGATAAAACGGGTGAAAAACCCGTTCGCCGGAAGACCAAGGGTTCCTGTCCAACGTTAATCGGGGCAGGGTGAGTCGGCCCCTAAGGCGAGGCTGAAAAGCGTAGTCGATGGGAAACGGGTTAATATTCCCGTACTTGGATAAACTGCGATGTGGGGACGGAGCAGGTTAGGTTAGCGCACTGTTGGATATGTGCGTTTAAGTTGGTAGGTGAGAAGTTTAGGCAAATCCGGACTTCTTTAACACTGAGAGATGATGACGAGGCTCTACGGAGCTGAAGTAACCGATACCACACTTCCAGGAAAAGCCACTAAGCTTCAGGTTTATCTAAACCGTACTGAAAACCGACACAGGTGGTCAGGTAGAGAATACTCAGGCGCTTGAGAGAACTCGGGTGAAGGAACTAGGCAAAATAGCACCGTAACTTCGGGAGAAGGTGCGCCGGCGTAGATTGTAGTCCCTAGCGGGCGAAGGTTGAACCGGTCGAAGATACCAGCTGGCTGCAACTGTTTATTAAAAACACAGCACTCTGCAAACACGAAAGTGGACGTATAGGGTGTGATGCCTGCCCGGTGCTGGAAGGTTAATTGATGGTGTAATCGAAAGAGAAGCTCCTGATCGAAGCCCCAGTAAACGGCGGCCGTAACTATAACGGTCCTAAGGTAGCGAAATTCCTTGTCGGGTAAGTTCCGACCTGCACGAATGGCATAATGATGGCCAGGCTGTCTCCACCCGAGACTCAGTGAAATTGAAATCGCCGTGAAGATGCGGTGTACCCGCGGCTAGACGGAAAGACCCCGTGAACCTTTACTATAGCTTGACACTGAACATTGAATTTTGATGTGTAGGATAGGTGGGAGACTATGAAGCAGTCACGCCAGTGATTGTGGAGTCATCCTTGAAATACCACCCTTTAACGTTTGATGTTCTAACGAAGATTACGAAACGTGGTCTCGGACAGTGTCTGGTGGGTAGTTTGACTGGGGCGGTCTCCTCCCAAAGAGTAACGGAGGAGCACGAAGGTTTGCTAATGACGGTCGGACATCGTCAGGTTAGTGCAATGGTATAAGCAAGCTTAACTGCGAGACAGACAAGTCGAGCAGGTACGAAAGTAGGTCATAGTGATCCGGTGGTTCTGCATGGAAGGGCCATCGCTCAACGGATAAAAGGTACTCCGGGGATAACAGGCTGATACCGCCCAAGAGTTCATATCGACGGCGGTGTTTGGCACCTCGATGTCGGCTCATCACATCCTGGGGCTGAAGTAGGTCCCAAGGGTATGGCTGTTCGCCATTTAAAGTGGTACGCGAGCTGGGTTTAGAACGTCGTGAGACAGTTCGGTCCCTATCTGCCGTGGGCGTTGGAGAATTGAAAGGGGCTGCTCCTAGTACGAGAGGACCGGAGTGGACGCACCACTGGTGTTCCGGTTGTGTCGCCAGACGCATTGCCGGGTAGCTAAGTGCGGAAGAGATAAGTGCTGAAAGCATCTAAGCACGAAACTTGCCTTGAGATGAGTTCTCCCAGATTTAAAATCTGTAAGGGTTGTTTAAGACTAAGACGTAGATAGGTCTGATGTGTAAGCGGTGCGAGCCGTTGAGCTAACAGATACTAATTGCCCGAGAGGCTTAACTATACAACGCTCAAGAGTTTTTGAGTGATAGACGAAACGAAGACGAGAGAAAGTTGAGAGTTTTTAGCTTGTGACTAATTTTGAAGAATGAATAGATGATAGAAAGTTATCAACGGAATATTCCGGCGGCCATAATGTGATGGACCCACCTGATCCCATCCCGAACTCAGAAGTGAAACGTCATCATGCCGATGGTAGTGTTGGGCTTCCCAATGTGAGAGTAGGTCACCGCCGGTTCTACTACTAACCCCGAGCTGAATAGCTTGGGGTTTTTGCTTTTGGGGGAAGTGATGCGGTGGAACAGCCGAATAGCTGAAGAACAGAGCAAAACCTTAATATCCCAATGCCCCCTTGGTAATCCGAGTTTTGCCTAAAATATCATGTAACTCATTGATTTTATTGATATTGATTGAAAAATGGAATCTCCGTGAGAAAAATAGCGCATCATGTTACAATGCGCGACCATTTTAAATGAGAAGGAATCACTTATGGCACGTCAAAAGAAAACCCGTCGTATTACCGACGTGATGCCGATTCGTAAGACTGATAAAAAGCCGGCGCTAGCACCCAAAGGGAAAAAATTGACCCGTTATGAATTGGATGCTAAAGCTCGTGAAGAGAAAAAGAAACGTAAACATAAAGGCTTAGCTTCCGGTTCCCGACATAGCGCATTGCAAAATGAACAGGGTTCGCATATCGAAAATTGTCAGGATCCGCGTATTGGCAGCCGCAAAAAAGTCCCTCTAATTGTGGAGTTTGTCAATAAACCGGAAAAAGGCCAAGCGATTCCGGTAGCGCCGGTTGTGAAGAAACTAGATCCTGCCGTGGAGTTGGAACGTCTGGAAAATAATGAAATCCTGAATGAATTACTGGATGCCTTAGATGAAGGTAAATCGATTAGCAAAGCGGATCAGCAATTTGTGGATGAATGCTTAGATCGAATTGCTGAATTGATGGAAGAGCTGGGCATTGAGGACGAAGACGAAAGCGAAGACGATTTATATCGCACCTTTGAGACCATCGACATTAACCAATTCAGATAGATATGTTGCTTTATTTATTGGCTATTTGTGGCTTAGTTATTATCGGTTTGTTGGCGCTGTATGCTTTTCGTCTTGTGCAGCGCTTGAATGTGCAGAATAAATTGATTGCACAAGCTAAGCAGGAACGTATAAAACGCCTAAAAGAGAGTATGGTAATTATTGCCAAAGCTATGCAAAATGGCGATTGTAGCTTAGCCGAAGGCGTGCTTCGGTTAACGATGTTGCTTGTGCCCTTTGGCCTTTCATTACAACAGTATCCGGCCATGTTTGCGCTTTATCAGGCGGTGCATGATATGCCAACCCACGATGATTATCGTGCTTTAGCGAAACAGCAACGGATGAAAATAGATTTAACACGTGAAAGTGCAGAAGCTCAATTTGCACAGGAAATTATGTTGGAGTTACCCCGCTTTTTAAGCGAGGTCGAAAAACTTGGGGAAGTTTAATGTCTGAAATTATTTGGGATCTTGACTTGATTCAAAAGTATAACCAATCAGGTCCCCGCTATACCTCTTATCCGACCGCGTTGGAATTTAACGAAAATTATACCGATCAAGATTTTATCGCAGCCGCTAACCGCTATCCAAATCGCCCATTATCGCTTTATGTACACATCCCGTTTTGTCATAAGTTGTGCTATTTCTGTGGTTGTAACAAGGTGATTACTCGTCATTCACACAAAGCGGATATTTATCTCGATTATTTGGAGCAGGAAATCAAAGCACGTGCGCCATTATTTGCTAACCGCATTGCCACTCAAGTGCATTGGGGCGGCGGTACGCCAACCTATTTAACCGAAGCGCAATCGGCTCGCTTGATGCAAATGCTCAAGGATCATTTCACTATCGCTGAAGAGGCTGAGATCAGTATTGAAATGGATCCACGTGAAATCGAATTATCGATGCTTGATCATCTTCGTAACATCGGTTTTAACCGTATCAGTATGGGAGTGCAGGATTTTAATAAGGATGTGCAAAAAGCGGTAAATCGTGAACAGGATGAAGAATTCGTGAATGCACTTTTAAAACGTGCCCGCGAATTGGGTTTCCAATCTACCAACTTGGACTTAATTTACGGCTTACCATTGCAAACCGTAGAAAGTTTTATGTTCACCTTAGATAAAGTGATTGAACTTAATCCCGATCGCTTAAGCGTGTTCAACTACGCCCATTTACCGAGCCGTTTTGCCGGCCAGGCGAAGATCAAAGAGGCGCAATTGCCACCACCGCAAAGCAAACTGGAAATTCTACAAAAAACCATCGAAACCTTGGGCAATGCCGGCTATAAATTTATTGGTATGGATCATTTTGCCAAACCTGATGATGAGTTGGCGATCGCTCAACAGAACGGAGTGTTGCACCGTAATTTCCAAGGTTATACTACTCAGGAAGAATGCGACTTGTTAGGCTTGGGCGTTTCGGCGATTAGTCTACTTGGAGATACTTACGCACAAAATCAAAAAGAGCTGAAGCGTTACTATGCCGATGTTGATAATACCGGCATCGCCTTACATAAAGGTTTGGTGATGAGCCAAGAGGACTGCCTGCGTCGTGATGTGATTAAACAACTAATCTGCAATTTCAAATTAGATTTTGCACCAATTGAGCAACAATATGGAATCGATTTTAAAACGCACTTTGCCGAAGATTTGGCACTGTTACAGCCGTTGCTCGATGATGAGTTGATCAGTCAAACTGAACAAGGATTACAGGTGTCACCTAAAGGCCGATTGCTGATCCGCAATATTTGCCTGTGTTTTGATACTTATTCCCGTGCGGCGGCCAAGCGCCAGCAATTTTCTCGCATTATCTAATCATAAGGGGCGTTGTAAAACGCCCCTTTGATTTTGAACGTTTTCCATAAAAACTATGCTAAGTCATTGATTTTATTAGTGGAGCTCTAAAAACCTCAGTTTGCCATCATAGTGCTAAGACATTGATGAAATTTCATATCCCGAATAGCAATATTTCGTTACAATAAACCGAATTTTTGGCTCGAATCTGAGTCTGATAAGCGTTATTTTTAGCGGAGTTGTGATGCGTAAAATTGCTTGGGGAATTTTCGGCTTGTTCGGGCTGGCGGGAGCGACAATGCTCAGCGCTCCCTATTGGCTTAGCCCAAGTGTAACCGCACGTATTGCCAATCATTTTTTACCACAGGGCTATCGATTACAGCCTTCCAGCCATTGGGTACTTGGCCTACGTGGCTTGAGTCTGCCCGCATTAACCATTCAAAGCCCCGATTGCTCGATGGCAAAGTTGCAAGACATTCACCTGCATTGGTGGCCCAGTTTGCAACTTGATATCCAACAAAGCAATTTGGATTATGCCTGTTTACAGCCGCTATTAACGCACAGCGGGGATTCATCCTATGCCGATTTAGCGACTATTTTTGCCCTTGTGCCGAAGATGGCTATCCATTTGGCACATTTCCGTTTGGATTCCCTTAAAACGCCCAATAACCCCTTGCTAGCCCAATTATTGCAAAGCGATTCGACTATTCATGCGGACTACGATGGAGAACGCCTACAGTTAACCCATCAGGCACAGGATAATGAACGTGTGATTTTGCGGCAACATGCTCAACTGGTCAGGCAAAAAGGCCATTTTAATTGGCAATCGCAGACTGATTACCAGCCGCTAGATGGCCATACCTATCATTTTTCTTTAGTAAGTCATATTCCCAATCAATTAGCGGCCTGGCCGGATGTGGGGGAATTTGAGTTAACCTGGGATAACCCTGATTGGACGGTGACGCAAGGGCACTTGAATTTTCATTGGGATGGGGAAAAAGGCCAACTCAATGCGCAAGATGTGCTACGCAATCAGCCTTTACTGGATGTTCCGATGACCTTTAATCCGCAGGGCTTGGAAATTACCTGGGGAAAATTCTATTGGACATTTGACGGTTATCAACCCCTTAAGGGTTTCTTGGGAATTGCATTACGTAAGCCGGCAGAAGGTTTTTGGCCTTTAAGAAGCGATCTCAATGTCATTTTGCAAACCTTTGGTGAGCAAGGAAAAGGCGAAATTGTGATTAGTAGTCAAAATGGCGAGATTGGCGGCGGTAAAGCATTAGATGAACTGGATTTTGACCTGAATACGCGTGGTGACTTACGCTATAACAATAATGTTGCATTCACCAATTTACACTACCGCATTGTGGGACATTTTGCCGATCCGCTGCTACATTTTCTTCCCGGTTCTATTTTTAAAATGGATCATTTGTCCGATGATTCTAAAATTCATGTGCGTTTACCGCTAGATGATGTATTAGTCGGCCGTTATGGCTTGGAAGGCCGTCTGCAAGCCTCATTGCAGGGATTTACTCCACAATTTCGTGATTTGGATTTGCAATTAGATGGGCAAGCCCATGAGTTTATCGCCGGGATCAAAACGATTTTTGAGTTGCGTGATGAACGCCATAAACTGCGCGATGCTGAAATGCAGGCAGCCAATCGTTGGGACTGGCAAATTAACGGCAAAGCCCATTGGCAGGCCTTGGATACACCGCTTACCATGCAAGGAAAAGGTTTTTGGGAAGGGGATCATATTGAACTCAATAAGTTGACTGCACAATCCGGTAAGGTTGAGATTGATGGCGTAAAAATGGCACCGCTGTCCTTACAATTGCGTGACAGGCTGCGGTGGGATTATCAAGAGGAGCATCTACGCGGCTTATTGCAGGCGAAAACCGATTGGATCGAGTTTGCCTACGGAGGGCGTTTTGTTAAGCCAATTTTCGGCTTGGGAGTAGATGGTCTGAATATTGACGATTTTAGCCTGGCAGGTGATCTGCATGCCGATCGGTTGGGGCCACTACAGGTACAGGCGTATTATCAGAAAAATCGTCTCAGCGGCAATATCGGCTGGCCGCAGCAATCAGCTAAGGTGTTGCAAACCCTATTTCCGCAACATTGGGAATGGCTGATTCGCGATGGCCAAATTAAGGGAAATGGCAAATTTTCCATCGATAGCGAAGGCGTTTCCTTAGACGGCGAATTGCATTTGCAACGAGGACAAATTGAATTACCTGATGGCACCATTGATGGGCTGAATATTCATTTCCCGCTACACTATCGCAATTTCGATTTGCATGCGGAGGCACGGCAACCTATTCGAGTTAGTGCGCAGAGTTTACGCTGGGGGGCATTGCAAGTCGAGCAGGCGGCATTGGATGTGAGTGGGCATTATCCGAATTCAGCGAGCAAACCGTTAACCTTGTCGAAGGTGCGTTTAGGCTTGTTTGATGGCCAATTAACGGTCCCACGCTTGGATTTTCCACAACGTCAGCAAGCGTTATTAACACTGAATAATATTGATATTGCACAGGTATTGGCGCTGGCCCAATATCAGCAATTATCGCTGACTGGGCGAGTGAATGCCCGTTTACCTTTCTGGCTGGGCAATCGTCAGTGCTTGATTTGCCAAGGTGAAATTGAACAGGCAACACCGCTTCATCTGCGATTAAACGAGCAAGTGACGGCCGGATTGAAAACCGGCGGTTGGACGGAAACAACCTTGGTTGATTTGCTCAAGGAATTGAATTTGCAAACTTCCCGTGCTGTCTTTGATTTACAGCCAAATGGTGAAATGCTCTTAAATGCGCATATTCAAGGATATAATCCGCAGAATCCGACCCATCACCCGATAACCTTAAATTATCGCCATCGGGAAAATATGTTTGAGTTGTGGGATATGATTGACTACGGCTCGCAGTTTGAACAAAATCTACAGTATCGACTTTATCGCAATTTAGAAAAATGATGACTTTTCGTAACAGCTTAATTTTATCCGCCGCGTTACTGGCGGTTGCCTGCACACCAACCATTCAATTGGATACGCCAAAACAGGGCATTACCATTAATATGAATGTCGTTGTGGATCATAATATTAGTGTGAAAATGGATGAACAAACCCAAAAGGCGGTGGAAGACGTTAACGGTAAAGACAAAAATAAGAAAGGAAATCAATAAATTATCGATTTTTAGAACAACTCAAATAAAATCAATGTGTTAGATGCTGTTTTCGGCAAAACTCTGAAAAAAGCCACCGCGTTTTCCGGCACGGTGGCTTTTTATTTTTATTGTTGATCACCGATAAGGATGGATTCCAAGGCGATTTCAATCATATCGTTGAAGGTCAATTGACGTTCTTCGGCAGTGGTAAGCTCATGGGTACGAATATGATCGGAAACGGTACAAATGGTTAATGCTTTAGCACCGTATTCGGCAGCCACACCGTAAATCCCTGCAGCTTCCATTTCTACCCCTAAGATGCCGTATTTTTCCATAACATCAAACATGCTGGCATCCGGTGTGTAGAATAAATCAGCGGAGAATAAGTTACCAACGCGTACCTTAATGCCTTTTTGTTTTGCTGCAGCTACCGCGGCTTGTGCCATATCAAAATCGGCAATCGCTGCAAAGTCATTATCTTTGAAGCGGATACGGTTTACTTTGGAATCGGTACAAGCACCTAATCCGATAATTACATCGCGCAATTTCACATCCATGCGTACTGCGCCACAGGAACCGACACGAATAATTTTCTTCACGCTGTATTCGGTGATTAATTCTTTTGCGTAGATAGAGCATGAAGGGATACCCATACCGTGTCCCATAACGGAGATGCGACGGCCTTTGTAGGTACCGGTGTAACCTAGCATGTTACGCACATTTGTCACTTCTTGCGGATTTTCGAGAAACGTTTCGGCAATGTATTTTGCGCGTAGTGGATCGCCCGGCATTAATACGGCATCGGCGAACGCGCCGGCAGGTGCATTGATATGTGGAGTCATGATGTTTTCCTCTTTTAGTTGATGGTCAACTGAGTTTCGCAAACGTTTTCGTTTGCCCGAAAGTACAACACCACGAACGGGCCGTGGTGTTGTGGTGGTTCATGCAGCGGATTAACCTAAGACCGCGCCGCCTAATTCGATAAACAAACCAGCGATGGTTGCGCTCATTAAGTTGGCTAAGGTACCGGCAACCACTGCTTTGATACCGAGGCGGGCCACATCGCCACGACGATTTGGGGCCATACCACCAAGTCCACCAATAAGAATCGCGATTGAGCTGAAGTTCGCGAAACCGCACAAGGCGAAGGTGATGATTGCTTTTGTTTTTTCGGTTAATACCATCGGCGCTTCAGGGCCTAAGTATTTAGCAAATTCTAAGTAACCTACGAATTCGTTTACCGCTAATTTCATCCCGATCATTTGACCGGCAACGGCAGACTCATCCCAAGAAACACCGATTAAATAAGCTAATGGTTTGAATACCCAACCGAAGATGGCTTGTAGGGTTAAGTCGCCATAACCAAACCAGCCGCCGATACCGCCAAGCAAACCATTGATGAGGGCAATTAAACCAACGAAGGCGATTAACATAGCACCTACGTTTAAGGCTAATTGCATACCAGAGCTAGCGCCACCGGCCATCGCTTCAAGCACATTAGTCGGTTTTTCGGTGTCATCGCCTTCTGGTTGTTCATCTGTAAATTGTTCGGTTTGTGGGAAAAGAATTTTAGCAAATAACAAACCTGCCGGTGCAGCCATGAATGAGGCTGCGATTAAGTAGGTCAATGGGACGCCCATTCCCGCATAACCCGCCATTACGGAACCGGCGATAGACGCTGTACCACCCGCCATGATGGCGAATAATTCAGACTGAGTCATGCTTTTAATATAAGGACGAATGACTAAAGGCGCTTCGGTTTGACCTACGAAAATATTCGCAGCTGCGGACATGGATTCCGCTTTAGAAGTACCTAAGGCTTTTTGTAAGGCTCCGCCGATGATTTTGATCACCACTTGCATAACGCCTATATAGTAAAGCACGGAAATCAGACCGGAGAAGAAGACGATGATTGGCAACACCTTGACGGCAAAAATAAAGCCGGCGTTGGATGGATCGGCCAAACCGCCAAATACGAAGTTAATCCCGTCATTACCGTAGCCGATAACTTTGGATACGGCATCAGCAGTCGCATTCAACGCGTTTTTACCGGCCGGCACATATAAAATAAGGGCCGCAAATCCAACTTGGATTGCCAAGGCCCCTAAAACAGTTCGCAGACTGATCGCTCTGCGATTATTGGAAAATAACACGGCAATGGCCAGCAAGACGACCATGCCCAAGATGCTACCTAAAATACCCATTGGATTCCCCTAAATTGATATGATTTGCCGAGAAGATCGGCGGTTAAAATCGCCGTTTATTCTATGGTTTTTTAGGAGAAATGTCGATAAAACTAAGTTTTTTTAACAACCATAATAAAATCAATGGGTTATGCGTATTTTTGGCAAAAAATCGGATTTTTGAGGGGGCGTTTATAAAATGATGCTGAGATTGTTGAGCCCTTGCGTACGGGCGAATTCGCCTAAGGCTTGGGTTTGTTCGATACTTGGAATCAGCGGGCTGAGGCCGACTGCATCGCGCGTTCCTTGGTTATGGACGCGAATTAATTTAAATAACACATCTGGATAAGGACGGAGTAATTGAGCGGTTTTTTTAACCAACTCTTCAGCATCGAAAAAACCATTAATCAGTACTAATCGGACTTCTTCTACCTTATTTAAGGTAAGTAACTGCTGCAGATTGTGGAGATTACGGGTGAGATTTTGCGGGCGTAATGGGCGCTGTGGCAAGTTTGGTAAAACCCGTCCGGTACGATTTTGCCGATCAAAACAGAGGGCGCCAAGGCCTTCCCCATCACCTTTAAGATCGAATAAAAATTTATCGCATACTTCAATTAAAGGGCTGATTTTATCGAATTCAAAAAAGCCCGAAGAATCCAAGTAAATCGATAAACCTTGGGCGCGTAAGGCTTGGCAAAGAGGCAGTAGTTTTTGATGATGCAATGTGGGTTCGCCGCCGGAGAAGGTCACACCGCGGATAAATGGGCGGGCCTCCATGATTTGTTCAAATAGGTATTGTAGGCTGACCAATTTGGCTTCTGCGGTATAACGCGGAATGGTTTCCGGATTGTGGCAATACAGGCAATTGAGTTTGCAGCCTTGCAGAAATACTGCACAACGATTGCCCCGACCCTCCACATTAGAAAAGGGAATGATGCGGTGCAACGGTAGAGATATTTCTGCAAGGTTCATGCTTAAATGTTTTTCAATTTATCGGAATAGAGCACTAAGCAAAGCGCAATGACCATAATCAAAATAGCGCCGGCAAAGAGAATCGTATCGGTGGCACTATCATGGTTTACGATGATTAGGCGCAGCATGGCGGTAATCCCCGAATAGATAAAATAGCGTAATGGAAAATGATAGCCGCTTTTAAAATATTGCACGATAAGGCCAATAAAACCGAAATAGAGGAAAAACATTACGGCCTGTTCTGCCACATCATAGGGCACTACAGTTGAGCTGCTCAAGACAATAGTGGCCAGCTGGTAGGTTACTTTAGCTAAGGCGACGATAAGCACCACGCCCAATGCGATCAAGGCAAAGGAGAGGACGATTTTTAATACACCGGTCACAATTTGTGGCAGGCGTTCTTGTTGATTTTCTTCCATAAAAAAATACCTAGGGAAAATAAAAGGCGGCATTTTAATGGAAATGCCGCACGACGAAAAGAGGAAAAATAGGGCGTTTAATGAATATCAATGAATAGAATGGCAGCATCTAAATACAATAATCCCACATCGGCATTTTGGCCTGTAATAAAAATTGACGGGTACGTTCCTGCTGCGGATTATTGAAAAATTCGCTAGCACGATTTTGCTCTACAATTTGCCCTTGTTCCATCAGGATTACTCGATCAGCGACCTCTTTGGCAAAGTTGAGTTCGTGGGTCACAATAATCATAGTCCAGCCTTCTTGTGCCAATAATTTGAGCGTTTGTAGCACCTCTCCCACCAGCTCAGGATCCAATGCAGAAGTGGGTTCATCCAATAAAATTAATTGTGGCTCGACGGCTAAAGCGCGGGCAATGCCTACCCGCTGTTGTTGACCTCCGGACAGCTGCGATGGGTATAATTCGGCTTTATCGGACAGTCCGACTTTTTTCAACAGCGCTAGCGCCTTGTCTCTTGCTTTATCCTTGGCTATTTTCTGTACCGTGACCATGCCCTCCATCACATTTTCTAAGGCGGTGCGATGGGGAAACAAATTGTATTGTTGGAATACCATGGAAGTGCGACGACGTAGCGCCAGCTCATCAGCTTTATTGATTTTATGTGCAAAATCAATGTGCAGGTCAGCAAAATCCAATTGTCCCTGTTCCGGCCGCTCAAGCAGATTTAGACAACGTAAAAAGGTAGTTTTACCGGAACCGGAAGGGCCGATTAAGGTGACGACTTCACCTTTCTCAATAGAAAAATCAATCCCTTTTAGAACCGAATTGGCGTGGAACGTTTTGTTGATATTTTTTACCTGTAACATGTGCAATCCTTACAAATGACGGGAAAGCCGCATTTCCAAACGGTTTTGCAGCAGGGATAAAATAAAACAGAAGATCCAATAAATCAGCGCGGCTTCGCTATAAATTAAAATAAATTCGTAGTTAACCGCTGTGATATTCTGCGCCACCCGAAACAATTCTGCGACCAGTACCAAGGATGCCAAGGAGGTATCCTTCACCGTGCTGATAAAGGTATTAGATAGTGAAGGAACGGAAATTCTTAAGGCCTGTGGCATGATTGTGCGGAAAAATGCTTGCCGATAGTTCATACCAATGGCGTAGGACGCCTCCCATTGCCCTTTGGGTACCGCTAAAATCGCTGCTCGAATAGATTCGGCTGCGTAGGCGCTGATATTAATGGAAAAGGCAATGATTGCTGTCGGAAATGGTTCTAAGGTGATGCCGACTTCCGGTAATCCGTAGAAGATAATAAAAATCTGCACCAACATTGGTGTCCCACGGATAATTGAAATATATATTCGGCATAGTAACTGTAGAAATCGAATCAGACGGCCACCATCCGGAATGGTACGAATAATTGCCACACCAAGGGCAATCAGTACGCCATAGATAAAAGATACGATGGCTAGTGGAATGGTGTAGAGCAATCCGGCTTCCAACATAGGCCAAAACGAGTCGATTAGATAATCGGCTCGTTCGGCATTCATAAATGGTAATGAGGCCAGTAAATTATTGAGTAATGTCATCACCGAACCATTCAATTGAAAGCTGTTTCAAGGTGCCGTCTTTGCGCAGTTCGTCAAGTGCTTGATTAAACTGTTCTACCAATGGTTCTTCGCCCTTAAGGAAGGCAAATCCGGTCGGGATTTTATTTGGACTTTCAACGGCAATTTTTAGGCCGGCTTCCGGGTGTTGTTTAAAATAATCGAGTACCGCGATTTTATCGTTAACGGTCGCATCCACTCGGCCTTGTTTTACCAATTCTAAATTTTGCGCCAAGCTATCCACGGTGACGATAATCGCTCCATTATCGCGCGCATCTTTGCTCCAGTTACTGGTCGCCGATTGAGCGGATTTTTTGCCTTTTAGATCGGCGAAGGATTTAATGCTATCGTTATCGGCACGAGTCACCACCACACCGGCTGAATAGTTATAAGGTGCGGAATAGATATATTTTTTTAAACGTTCCGGACTCGGATTGGTCTGGTTGGCAATCACATCAAAACGTTTGGCATTAAGGCCCGCATACATGGCATCCCATGCGGTTTCTTTAAATTCTGGTTGTAGTTTTAGACGTTCGGCCACTTTACGTAATACTTCGATGTCAAATCCAGTTAATTTGCCAGTTTTGTCATGGAAAGTGAAAGGAGCGTAGGTGCCTTCGGTACCGACTAAAATGGTTTTGCTTTGATTTACCCGATCAGAAATTTCTCCGGCATTGGCTACGGAGCTAAAAATAAGACCGGCAGCGATCAATAGGCTGCTAAGAATAGATTTTTTCATCAATTGTTCCTTTTATTTATGGATAAGTTAGGCAGGATTGTAAAAGCAAAGTGACTAAATACAAAAGCGCTTTTATTTATGACTTATTGCAATTGGTTATAAATTTCGTAGAAAAAATAATCAGTTATAAAAAAGCGGTGTAGGCCGTTAAGCTCACACCGCACAACTTCTCTATTTATCTGGAGGGTATAGAATAGTTAGCCTTCGATACCTTCAAAAAGCGCCGTACTTAAATAGCGTTCAGCTGCAGAAGGTAAAATCGCAACAATCAGTTTGTCCTGGAATTCCGGTAATTTAGCCAAGCGATCGGCTACGGCTACTGCTGCACCGGAAGAAATACCGGCTAGAATACCTTCTTCAGCCATTAAGCGACGGGATGTTGCTAAGGCTGTTTCACTGTCCACGGTTTCTACGCGATCGATAAGGCTTAAATCTAAATTTTTCGGAATGAAACCAGCCCCGATACCTTGGATTTTGTGTGGGCCCGGTTTAACTTCCTGACCGGCCAAGGTTTGTGTAATAACCGGGGATTCGGTCGGTTCTACAGCAACGGATGTGATGGCTTTGCCATGATCCAGTTTAATCGCCCGGGAGATACCGGTAATGGTACCACCGGTACCGACGCCGGCCACGATCACATCCACTTGCCCTTCGGAATCAACCCAGATTTCTTCTCCGGTGGTTTTACGATGGATCTCCGGATTAGCCGGATTTTCAAATTGTTTTAGCATTACATAGCGGTTCGGATCGCTTGCTACAATTTCTTCTGCCTTGGCAATCGCCCCTTTCATTCCTTTTGCGCCTTCGGTAAGCACCAAATTCACGCCTAAACCACGGAGTAAACGTTTACGCTCTAAGCTCATGGTTTCCGGCATGGTAAGGGTAATTTTGTAACCGCGAGCTGCAGCGACATAGGCTAATGCAATCCCGGTATTGCCGCTAGTTGCATCGACGATTTCTTTATCTTTGGTGAGGATGCCATCTTTTTCTGCTTGCCATACCATGTTGGCACCAATACGGCATTTCACGCTAAAACTAGGGTTACGTCCTTCGATTTTTACTACGACATTACCGTTATGGCCAAAATGGTGTAAACGTACTAACGGTGTGTGGCCAATTGAATATGAGTTGTCTGCATAAATTGTCATTGTCTCTTCCTCGAGTGTGATTCGAATGTATTTGAATGTGGGAATTTATATCACCTGCTTTCAGATAAAAAAAATAGTTATTCGATCTATTTTATAACTAAATGATATTTTTGCGCTTTTTGTGACAAGTGGCGGAGTTGCTTTAAACACAGTAAAGTAGAGCGCAATTGAGCATCGTAATAGGAGCGGTTTGATATGCGGCTTGACGGAATTTTGGCAGAGAAAATAGTGAAACGGGCGATGAAAATTATTGGCCATTCGGTCAATGTAATGGATGAGCAAGGTATTATTATTGCTTCCGGTGATATCCGCCGATTACGTCAGTTGCACACCGGTGCTGTGCTGGCATTACGTGAAAATCGGATAGTGGAAATTGATGATGCACTAGCTCAAAAATGGAATTTTGAAGCTCAACCCGGCATTAACTTGCCTATTCGTTATATGGGAAAAAATATTGGCGTAGTTGGTATTTCAGGCAATCCCGATAAGCTTAAAGATTATGCTGAGCTAGTGAGAATGACGGCTGAACTGATTGTTGAGCAAGATGCTTTAGTCGAACGGCAAAGTTGGGAGCGTCGTTATAAGGAGGAATTTATTTTACAGCTGATCAAAGGCAACCTTTCCCAGCAAGAAATGGTTCGTCAAGCTGCATTTTTTGCCTTCTCTCTAGATTTGCCACGGGTTGTGCTGCTTATTAAATTGCTTAATCCGAATGTGGAAAACCTGCAACATTTAGTCAATTATTTGGAGCAATCCGAACCTTCACAGGAGGTGGCAATATTATCCTTGGATCAAATTGTGGTGTTGCAACCATTAAAATTATTTAATTTAGATAACACCTTACTACCGTCGGAATATTTGGATTGTGGTTATAAGGTAGCGGTTGGTGTCCGTTTGGCGGAGGCCGGCGGCGATGCCTTGAGCCTGTCTTATCGTACGGCCTTAACCACTCTCGATTATGGTCTCAAACACCATCCTCGCAAACAGTATTACTTATTTGAAGATTATCGTTTGCCGGTGCTGTTGGCCGGTTTGACCGATTCTTGGCAGGCGGAGGAATTATTAAAACCCTTGGCTCCGCTTCGAATGCCGGAAAATAAAGTTCTGTTGAAAACCCTGCAACAATATTTTTTAGCAAATTGTGATCCACTTCTCAGTGCGCAGAAACTGTATATTCATCCTAATACATTACGTTATCGTCTCACTAAAATTGAGCAGGTAACCGGCTTATCTTTCAATAACATAGATGATAAGTTGAGTTTCTATTTAGCGATTGTTCTGGGCATTTAATTTGTATTATTTAACTAAATTTGCATTGTTTTAAGTGGTTATTTTGTACTTTATAACAGCGCAATTTATCTCTTCATTTTGCATACTCCGAATATCTTAGTTGATTATCGGAGGTTTCTATGACGACCGTATCTGCCCTAGGTGCATTAGCAGCGCTGATTGTGGCAATTTTCTTAATTTTGAAAAAAGTTTCACCCGCTTACGGCATGTTAGTTGGGGCATTAGTTGGTGGTCTTATCGGTGGTGCCGATCTATCACAGACCGTCAGTTTGATGATTGGTGGTGCACAAGGAATTACCACCGCGGTCATGCGTATTTTAGCGGCCGGGGTATTAGCCGGAGTGCTGATTGAATCCGGTGCAGCGAATACCATAGCCGAAACAATTGTGCGAATTTTAGGGGAAACCCGAGCATTATTGGCATTAATTTTAGCGACTATGATTTTGACTGCAGTTGGTGTATTTGTGGATGTGTCCGTAATTACCGTATCCCCAATTGCATTGGCGCTCGCCCGCCGCACAGATTTATCCAAACCAGCAATCCTCTTAGCGATGGTAGGTGGTGGTAAAGCCGGTAATCTAATGTCTCCGAATCCTAATGCGATTGCGGCAGCGGATACCTTCCACCTGCCGTTAACATCGGTCATGATGGCGGGCATTATTCCGGCAATTTTTGGTTTGATCCTGACGTATTTCTTGGCTAAACGTTTAAGAAATAAAGGTTCTCGAGTATTGGTAGAAGAAGTGGTTAGCGTTGAAACGCAACATTTACCATCCTTTGGAACTGCCCTGATTGCACCATTAGTCGCGATTCTATTGCTTGCGCTTCGACCATTAGCGGATATTAAAATTGATCCTTTAATTGCCTTACCGCTTGGCGGTTTAATCGGTGCATTATGTATGGGGAAATTGCGCCATGCTAATAGTTATGCAATAAGCGGTTTAGGCAAAATGGCTCCGGTAGCGATTATGTTACTTGGTACGGGGGCATTAGCCGGTATTATTGCGAATTCGGGCATGAAAGATGTGTTGATCGAAGGATTAAAACATTCTGGTTTACCTTCTTACATTCTTGCTCCAATTTCCGGTGCTTTAATGTCCTTGGCAACTGCATCGACTACAGCAGGTACCGCAGTGGCCTCCAATGTGTTTAGTTCCACTTTATTAGAACTTGGTGTGAGTAGCCTGGCCGGCGCAGCAATGATTCATGCAGGGGCGACCGTATTTGATCATATGCCGCACGGTTCTTTCTTCCATGCAACAGGCGGTAGTGTGAATATGGATATGAAAGAACGTTTAAAACTCATTCCTTATGAAAGTGCGATCGGTTTACTTATGACTATCGTCTCTACGTTAATTTTCGGTGTATTTCATTGGTTCTAGGAGGATGTATGAAAATTGTTATTGCTCCCGATTCATTTAAAGAAAGCTTAACCGCGCTAGAAGTCGCAAGCGCGATTGAAATCGGTTTTAAACGCATTTTCCCAAATGCCGAATATGTGAAATTACCGATGGCGGATGGTGGTGAAGGTACCGTGCAATCCTTGGTCGATGCGACTCAAGGGCGTTTAGTTGAAACAGTAGTAACAGCCCCGCTAGGCAATCGGGTACAAAGCTTTTTCGGTTTATCCGGTGATGGACACACCGCCATTATTGAAATGGCAGCGGCCTCCGGGTTGCACCTGGTGCCAATGGAGAAACGAAACCCTTGTCTAACCACCAGTTTTGGTACCGGGGAGTTGATTAAACAAGCTCTTGATCTCAATGTGCGACATATTATTTTAGGGATTGGTGGAAGTGCAACAAACGATGGCGGCGTCGGCATGCTGCAGGCATTAGGTCTACGTTTGTTGGATAAAGACGGCCAATCTATCGGCTTTGGCGGCGCGGAATTGGCGAATATTACAGAAATCCAAACGGACGGCTTAGATCCAAGATTACAGCAGGTACAAATTGAAGTGGCCTGTGATGTGAATAATCCGCTTTGTGGTGAGCGTGGTGCTTCTGCGATTTTTGGACCACAGAAAGGTGCCACAGCCGAAATGGTAAAACAACTTGATGCCGCGTTAGCGCATTTCGCCGCGATTACCGAACGGGATTGTGGCAAACAGATTAGAGAGCAAGCAGGCGCCGGTGCAGCAGGTGGTATGGGTGGTGGTTTATTGCTCTTGCCACATGTGCAACTGAAAGCTGGAGTACAAATCGTATTGGATAATCTGAAATTGGCTGAGCAAGTCAAAGATGCCGATTTGGTGATTACCGGTGAGGGCCGCATGGATGCGCAAAGCATCCTGGGTAAAACCCCGGTGGGCGTCGCGCGGACAGCCAAACAGTTTAATAAGCCGGTGGTGGCTATTGTGGGCTGTTTACGTGAGGATTATGATGTGGTGTATGAACATGGTATTGATGCTGTATTCCCGATTATCCGTAGCCTTGGTGATTTACCAACTATTCTCAAACAGGGTGAGCAGAATTTAATTTCAGCCGCAGAAAACGTAGCCCGTTTGATGGCGTTGCGGAATAATCCTGGTTTTTAATCTAATGTCAATAAAATCAATGGGTTATATGTTGTTTTTGGAAAAACTCAAGAAACTGATAGGGCATTTGGGATAAAAAAAGAGCCAATCTGACGATTGGCCCTTTGCATTAACAAGGATGTGACTCCAAGGATTATAATGTGATTCTGTCCCGATTTTTTTCCAAGGTGGCTTTACCGATACCTTGGACTTCCAGCAGTTGTTCTACTGCTGTGAAATTACCATGTTTTTCACGGTACTGAATAATCGCTTCGGCTTTTTTTGCTCCGATGCCGATCATTGCTCGTTGAATTTCAGCAGCACCAGCGGTGTTAATATTAAGTTTACCCGCTACATCGGCTTGGCTTTGCTGCATGGTTTGTGCTGTGCTTTCCGCCACTTTATCTTCAGCTAAGGCGTTATTGGATAGCATTGCACTAGCCACGATGCAGGCTCCAAAGAGAGTTTTTAATAGTTTCATACAAACATTTCCTTCAATTAAGCAAAAAGTCTTGTTGAATCATTCAACGGTGTCTATTTTTACGGAAATGCTATATTCGCTCCAACTTCTCGCCCACAGTTTGGAATACGAATCACAAAATGAGTTGAATTAAGCCGGAAAACTATGGGTTAACGCACAACGACTGCGGTTCCGCTGGCGATGACCATAAACATACTTTTGACACCAACGGTCGTGTAATTGATTTCCACTCCAACCACTGCATTGGCACCTAGGGCTTTTGCTTTTTTTTGAATTTCTTCCAAAGCATCTTCTCTAGCTCGGGCTAAACGCCGCTCGTACACTGTCGAACGGCCACCGATAACATCGGTGATAGAGGCAAAGAAATCACGGATAAAATTCGCGCCGGCAACAACTTCACCGAATACGATTTGTTTATATTCAACAATCTGTTTGCCTTCAATTTGTTGAGTTGTAGTAATGATCATCTATTTTCCTTATGCACCTAATTGACGTTTGAGTTGGGCTAATGCGCGGGCGCGGTGGGAAATTTTTTTCTTCTCAGCGGTTGCGAGTTCCGCAAAGCTTAAGCCGCATTCCGGGCTAAAAAAGAGTGAATCATAACCAAAGCCATTTTCCCCCTTTTCGGTAAAGAGAATCTCGCCTTGGCATTCACCTTGCGCAATAATTGGTGAAGGATCCGTTGGGTGGCGTAGTAAGACAATGGTGCTGACAAATTTAGCACCACGTTGAGCCGATGGCAGAGAGCCTAATTCAGCTAATAATTTAGCTCGATTGGCAGCATCAGCTTGTTCGCCATCAACTCCAGCATAGCGTGCAGAGTAAAGTCCCGGTGCGCCATTTAGGGCCTCAACGACTAAACCTGAGTCATCGGAAATGGCCGGTAACCCGGATTTTTCAGCGGCATAGCGGGCTTTTAAAATGGCATTTTCTACAAAGGTGAGACCAGTTTCCTCAGGACTATCGATACCAAGTTCTGTTTGTGCGATTACATCAAAACCAAATTCGGCTAATACATCAGCCATTTCTTTTACTTTACCGGGATTACCGGTTGCTAGTACGATTTTCTGTTTCATAGTATCTCCTTTAAAAAAGGGCGTCTGATGATACGCCCTCGGGATTAATTTACTGCTTTAATACGGAGTTCTTTTGGGACTTCGAAGAACATATTTTCTTCTAAGCCCTGTAATTCTTCAATGGTGGTTGCACCAAAATCACCAATACGGTTAATCACCGATTGGACTAATTCTTCTGGAGCCGAGGCACCGGCGGTGACACCAATAGTTTGAACATCATCAAACCAATCGGCATGGATATCGTTAGGATCATCGATCAGTTTAGATTTAACCCCCATACGCGAGGCCAATTCCGCTAAACGGTTGGAGTTGGAGGAATTTTTGGAGCCCACCACAATCACTAAATCACATTGCTTGGCTAATTCACGCACTGCTTCTTGACGGTTAGTGGTAGCATAACAAATGTCATTTTTGTGTGGACCTTGAATTGTCGGATATTTTTCCTTCAGTGCGCTGATCGTCTCAGCGGTATCATCCAAGGATAGGGTAGTTTGGGTCATAAAGGTGAGGTCATCATTTTCCCGTAGCGGAAGGCGGGCGATATCTTCCACGCTTTCAATCAGATAGATACCACCATCTTGGTTGCTGTATTGTCCCATGGTTCCTTCCACTTCGGGATGACCTTTGTGACCGATTAAAATTGCTTTGGTGCCTTTACGACTAGCGCGGGCAACCTGCATGTGGACTTTAGTTACTAGCGGGCAGGTCGCATCAAAGACTTTCAAATTGCGTTCTTTGGCTTCTTGGCGTACAGCTTGGGATACACCGTGAGCGGAGAATATGACAATAGCGCCATCCGGTACTTCGCTTAATTCTTCCACAAAAATTGCACCACGCTCACGCAAGCCGTTCACTACAAAACGGTTATGTACGACTTCATGCCGTACATAAATCGGAGCGCCATGAATTTCCAATGCTAGTTCTACGATACTGATGGCTCGATCCACTCCGGCACAAAAACCACGCGGGTTGGCTAGGATTATTTTCATGCTTGTTCGCCTTGTGTTTTTGCTTTGTCGCTTTTAAATGCATCAATGGCTAATAAACCGGCACCGATACAGATGGCGATATCGGCCACATTGAATACCGGATAATGCCAATCGCGCCAATAAAAATCTAAAAAATCCACTACGAAACCATGATAGAGACGATCCACCATATTGGCTAATGCACCTCCGATAATCAGGGCATAGGCGCTATTTTGTAGTCGCTGAGCAATGCTGTTCTTTTTCAGGAAATACACCAGCATCAATGAAATTATTACAGCCAGTAGAACAAAGAAATATTGTTGCCAACCATTATGATCGGCTAAAAAACTAAAGGCCGCACCATAGTTACGCACGTAGGTGAGATTAAACATTGGCAGCACATTTAAACTTTCATACAAGTCGAATTTTTGTAACACAATATATTTGGTTAATAAATCAAGTACGAAAGCAGCCACACTGAGCCAGAGAAAAGACAGACCGGATTTGGTTTTCGCCATTACTACATTCCTAACAAAATGTAGGGGCGTACCGCATACGCCCCAAATAATAGATTAAAGGGCGTATGCGATACGCCCTGATTTTCATAGGTTTTACGCAAAACGACGGATTTCACCATTACCCGCTACGTTTTCCACACAACGCGGACAAAGAGTCGGATGTTCAGGGTTTACGCCGATTTTGTCAGAATAATGCCAGCAACGTGGGCATTTTTCACCGTTGGAACGTGCTACGCTTACCGCAATTCCCTCTAACTCACCTGCAACCACATCCGCAGGTTTGTCCGCTAATGGTTTGACTTCCGCTTTTGAGGTAATTAATACGAAACGTAATTCATTGCTTAATTGTTCTAACAATGCACGATATTCATCGTTAGCATAAACGGTTACTTCAGCTTCTAAACCACTACCGATCACTTTGTCGTTACGTGCGATTTCTAATACACGGTTCACTTCAGAACGAACTTTAATCAGCTGTTGCCAGTAAGCATCATCTAATTTTTCATTCTCGCCTAAACCAAATAAGCCTTCGTAGAATTCTTCAGTAAAGACGAATTCAGCACGTGGCGTTGCTGTTTGTGGCAAGTGGCCCCAAATTTCATCCGCCGTGAATGACAGGATTGGTGCCATCCAACGAACCAATGCTTCTGCAATGTGCCATAACGCTGTTTGGCAGCTACGACGCGCAAGGCTGTCTGCTTTGGTGGTATATTGACGGTCTTTGATAATATCAAGGTAGAACGAGCCCATTTCCACAGAACAGAAACGCATTAAACGTTGTACTACTGTGTGGAATTGATAGTTATCGTACGCCTCTTTAATTTCTTTTTGTGCATCTAACGCACAAGCTACCGCCCAACGATCTAAGCTAATCATTTCTTCTGGTTTAACGGCGTCACGTTGCGGATCAAAACCATTCAAGTTAGCTAGTAAGAAACGCGCAGTGTTACGAATACGACGATAGCTATCCGCTGCACGTTTTAAGATCTCATCAGAAACGGTCATTTCACCGGTATAGTCGGTAGAAGCGACCCATAAACGTAAAATGTCACCACCGAATTTATCCATGACTTCTTGTGGTGTCACGATGTTACCGATAGATTTTGACATCTTACGACCTTGACCATCCACGGTGAAACCATGCGTTAATACTTGTTTGTATGGTGCTTTGCTGTCTGTTGCGGTAGAAAGCATTAAAGAAGACATAAACCAACCACGGTGTTGGTCAGAACCTTCTAAATACATATCGATATCTTGGCCGTTAAATTCTGGACGATTTGCGACAACAGAAGAATAGGTTGATCCTGAGTCAAACCATACGTCAAGGGTATCAGGTACTTTGCGATAGGTTTCGGCATCAGCCCCTAATAATTCTTTTTCGTCTAAATCCCACCATGCTTGAATACCAGCTTTTTCTACGCGTTTCGCCACTTCTTCAAGTAACTCTAAGGTGCGCGGATGAAGTTCTTCGGTTTCTTTGTGCACGAATAAGGTCATCGGCACTCCCCAAGTACGTTGACGGGAAATACACCAGTCAGGGCGGTTTTCAACCATTTTCTCGATACGCGCTTGACCCCAATCTGGAATCCAGCGAACTCGTTTGATTTCGCCTAATGCTTGTTGGCGTAAACCCTGTGTTTCCATGCCAATAAACCATTGCGGAGTCGCACGGAAAATAATCGGGGTTTTGTGACGCCAGCAGTGTGGGTAGCTGTGTTTGATTTTCTCAACTTTTAATAAGTTGCCCACTTCTTGTAATTTTTCAACAACCAATGGATTGGCTTCAAATACGCCTTTGCCTGCAAAGAATTCAGTCGTTGAAATAAATTTACCGTCATTCGATACAAGACCCGCCATTGGTAAATTATATTTTTGTCCGACAATAAAGTCGTCCAAACCATGATCTGGCGCAGTATGTACTAAACCAGTACCACCATCAGTAGTAACGTGATCACCTAAAATTACTGGTACAGTGAAATCATAGAACGGATGGTTAAAGCGTACTAACTCAAGCGCTTGACCTTTTACTGAACCTAATACTTCAACTTGTTCTACACCCACCGCTTTCGCAACAGACTCAACTAATTCAGCAGCTAAAATCACACGCTCATCGCCAAGTTGTACTAAGTTGTATTCTAAGTCTGCATTTACTGCAATCGCACGGTTAGATGGCATTGTCCAAGGTGTGGTGGTCCAAATCACCGCAGATAATTTGCCATGGCCTTTGCCTACTGCGTTAAATTTCTCTTCAATTTCAACCGCACTTACAGCAGGGAAACGCACGTAGATAGATGGAGAAACTTTGTCTTCATATTCCACTTCTGCTTCCGCTAAAGAAGAGCCACAATCCAAACACCAGTGCACCGGTTTTGAACCTTTGTATAAATGGCCATTAGCAATCACTTTACCGAGTGTACGGATGATGTTTGCTTCGGTGTCGAAGTTCATCGTTAAATAAGGATTATCCCAATCGCCCAATACACCTAAACGGATAAAATCTTTTTTCTGTCCTTCTACTTGTTCCGCGGCATATTCACGACATTTTTGACGGAATTCAGCTGCTGTAATCTTCTCGTTTGGTTTGCCCACTAAACCTTCTACTTTTAATTCAATTGGCAAGCCATGACAGTCCCAACCTGGGATATAAGGCGAGTCAAAACCTAATGCGGTTTTGGATTTAACAATAATATCTTTCAGAATTTTATTAACGGCGTGACCGATATGAATATTACCGTTCGCATACGGAGGGCCATCGTGCAAAATAAAGGATTTTTTACCTTTCGTTGCTTGGCGGATTTTTTGATACAACTGTTTGTCATACCAATTTTTTAACATTACAGGTTCGCGTTTGGCTAAATCGCCACGCATAGGGAAACCTGTTTCAGGTAAATTTAACGTGTTTTTGTAATCAACTGTCATGTTATTTTCCAATTTTATATTTCAATATAATTCTATTTTGCAAAAAATGCTTTCGCCGTTTTTACGTCTTGTTCAATTTGAGCTTTCAACGCCTCAAAAGAAGGAAATTTTATCTCATCTCGAATCTTATGGCAGAATTCCACTTCGACCATTTGCCCATAAATATTCTGAGAAAAATCAAATAAATGGACTTCTAATAATTGTATCGTACCGTTAATAGTTGGGCGTTTCCCCATGTTAGCTACACCGTCAAAAATCTCGCCTGATTTCAACCGCACTTTCACGGCGTAAACCCCTTTTACTGGGTTCACTTGGCGATGTAAACGAACATTCGCGGTAGGAAAACCAATAGTTCTGCCCAATTTATTTCCATGAATAACACGACCAAAAATTCGATAAGGCTTGCCTAACAAATTTTCTGCCAAGGAGAGCTGATTTTCAGCTAATGCTTGACGGATGGCAGTACTGCTAATGCGACATTGCTCGAGACAAAGACTGTAATTGTCTTCTACGGCAAAACCAAATTGTTTTCCTGCCGCTTGCAACATTGCAAAATTACCTTGGCGGTTTGCCCCGAATTTAAAATCATCACCGATACTTAAGAATTTGACATTAAGTTTATTGACCAACCAATCTTCAATAAATTGTTCGGCTGTTAGAGCAGCAAATTGCTGATTGAAACGAACAACAAGCACCGCATCAACACCGGCTTGCTTAAGATAATACAGCTTATCGCGTAATCGCATTAAACGGGCGGGTGCACTTTTCCCCATAAAATATTCACGCGGTTGTGGTTCAAATAGCATGACTACCATTGGTAGTCCTAATTCATCCGCTTTTTGGCGAAGATGACGCAAAATCGCTTGGTGGCCCAAATGCACGCCATCGAAGTTGCCGATGGTCAAAGCACAACCGGACAACTGAAACGATGCATTATTAAACCCACGAATTAATTGCATTAAATAAACCACAAACTAGTCAAAAAAGAACGCTGCATTATAGCGGTAACTTATTGTCTTGTCAGTAAATGGCGTTTACGAATCCCGAATAAAACCAATACACCGCCATAAACTGCAGCGGCCAATCCGATTAACCAGAGCAACCAATGAATGCGGTTTAATAGAGGCATCGCCGCCCATTCATGTAATTCCGGGCTGTTGTACCAAAGCAATCCCGCCATAGCGAGTGCTGCAACAAATACTTTGACGAAAAATAGTGCGCTGGTACGGCTGAAATGGTAGACCTCGGCTTTGGCTAAACCGCGATAAAGTAAATAGGCATTTAAGCTGGCCGACATGGTTGAAGCCATTGCTAGGCCTACATAGCTGAAAGGAATCGCCAGTAAGTTGAATAGCATGTTGCTGACCATTGCGATAATACCGATTTTCACCGGAGTTTTGGTATCTTGGCGGGCGTAATAACCATTGGCCAGGATTTTGATTAACATAAAGCTTAGTAGTCCTGCACTCAATGCCCATAGGGAATAGGCAGTAGCCGTAACGTCCTGCAAAGTGAAACTGCCGCGCATAAATAGGACTAAGATCATCGGTTGTGCTAATACGGCAATTCCTAAGGCTGCAGGAACCCCAAGCAACAAAATCATGCGCACGCCCCAGTCCATCGTCTGATGAAAATCCTGCCCGCTTTGCTCCGCATCATCGGTTCGGTTGACATGATGGCGGGCGAGGGTTGGTAAAATGACCGTAGAGATCGCGATTCCAAAGAGTCCGAGCGGAAATTCCAATAAGCGGTCAGAATAATAAAGCCAACTAATGGAACCGGTCATTAAGAAACTGGCGATTACCGTATCAAGTAATAAATTGATTTGGCTGACGGAAACCCCGAATAGCGCGGGAATCATGAGCTTACGAATTTTAGTGACACCTTCATCATGCCAAGCCCAGCGCGGCCTCACCAATAAACCGGCCTTTTTAAGGAAAGGCAATTGGAATAAAAATTGCAACAATCCACCGAGGAAGATCCCGATGGCTAAGGCTAAATCGGGGTTATCCATTTGTGGGGCTAAAAATAGTGCGGTAGCAATCATCGCAATATTCAGTAGTACCGGCGAAAAAGACATCACGCCAAATTTACCGATGGTATTTAGAATGGCACCCGATAGGGCCACGAAGGTGACAAACCAAAGATAAGGGAACGTGATTTTGAGTAAGAGAGAGGCCTGTTCGAACTTGCCGGCATTCGGGCCATCATTGAGCCAATCGGTAAACCAGCCCATCCCGAAAATAGCCGCCACGACAGGGGAGCCAACCATCGCTAAAAGGGTTACAACACTCACTAAACCGCCTAGCGTACCGGAAACTTTGCCGATAAATTCGCGGGTTTTAGATAGATCGCCGGATTTTTGATATTCCGCTAAAACAGGCACGAACGCTTGGGAAAATGCCCCTTCGGCAAATAATCGACGAAGAAAATTGGGGATACGGTTGGCAAATAAAAAAACGTCGGCCGCCGCACCGGCACCGATCAAATGGGCGATCACTACATCACGCACCAAACCAAGTACGCGGGAGATCAAGGTCATACCGCTGACGATGATGCCGGATTTCAAAAGTCGTTTACTCAAAATAAGGATCCCAGTGGAAAAAAACGTCCTAATTGTATAGAAATTTTGCTTTTACGCTATATTCCCGCCAAAAAAACTGCTAGAATCGCGCCCACATCGTTTGTGTGGGCCTATTGAAAGTGCTTTTTTTAAATAACGATGCCAACTTTCGGTTGTGTCTCACCGAAATCAACACAAATAATTTATTGACAAAAGGATAAGAAATCGGCATATTCGCACGCCTTATTTTGTCACCGTTAATTAACAGAAATTTTAGGAGTTTGACCTTGGCTAATATCAAGTCAGCAAAAAAACGCGCGGTTCAATCTGAAAAACGCCGCCAACACAACGCAAGCCAACGCTCTATGATGCGTACTTACATCAAAAAAGTATATGCTCAAGTAGCAGCAGGTGAAAAAGCAGCAGCTGAAGCAGCATTCGTTGAAATGCAAAAAGTTGTTGACCGTATGGCTTCTAAAGGCTTAATTCACGCTAACAAAGCAGCAAACCACAAATCTAAATTAGCTGCGCAAATCAAAAAATTAGCGTAATTTTTCAAGATTAAAAAACCGCACTGTAGTGCGGTTTTTTTTTGCGTTAAAAACGCCCCTATGAAAACCAAAGTTTTCTCTAAAATAGCATGTAACTCATTGATTTTATTAGGATTGCATTAAAAATGGATAAGTGATTGATGATACAAGCTATTTTTTACGTTTAGCGCGTGGGTGGGCTTGATCATACACACTGGCTAAATGTTGAAAATTGAGATGGGTGTAGATTTGTGTCGTGGACAAATTACTGTGGCCAAGTAATTCCTGCACCGCGCGCAAATCAGCGCTAGCTTCTAACATATGAGTGGCAAAGGAGTGGCGCAGTTTATGGGGATTCAAATGGCTGTTTAAGCCTTGGCGAATTCCCCAGGTTTCAAAGCGCTTTTGAATATTTCGCGTACTGATGCGATTGCCTTGCTGGCTGACGAACAAGGCTTCATCCTTTGGATTAAACTGTGGACGCACCTTGAGCCATTGTTGTAGTGCGTGTGATGCGAAACGACCGAAGGGCACAACCCGTTCTTTATTCCCTTTCCCGAGTACCCGTACCTCACGGCTGCGGGTGTTAATGCTTTGTAGATTTAGTCCTTGCAATTCCGCTAAGCGTAGCCCCGAACTGTACATTAATTCGAGCATTGCCCGATCTCGCAGATCGATGGGATCTTTGCTGTCGTTATCGAGCAGTAACTGGACTTGTTCGGTGCTGATGTTTTTGGGTAACCGCTTGCCCTGTTTCGGTGCAGAGATTCCGGTGGCCGGATTGACTTTCAATTCACCGTGTCGAATGAGAAAACTAAAAAATTGTCGCATCGCAGACAGTCGCAATGCCAGACTTTTTTCCTGTAGTCCATGGCGTTTACTTTCCGCCAAGATCAAACGAACTACACTCGGAGTGACCTGCTGCCAGGTATTCAGTTGCTTTTCTTGTAAGATTTCGACCACCGCCCGCAATTGGCGTTGATAATTATTCAGGGTATGGGGACTGACTTGGCGTTCGATGCGTAGGTAATCCCAGTAGCGGTCGAGTTGTTGTTGCATTAGAGGGCCATCTCAAACAGGCTTTTACGTGGATTTAGCTTGAATCCTTCGCTTTCTAAGATTTCCCGCTGTGGTTGTGATACTTCGGCAACCAAGCGAGTAGCTTGGGTATAACGAACGAATTCTTTAGCTTTGGCAATTAATGCTGCGGTAATTTCTGCTTGGTTGGAATTAGCGCTAACGAAAATATCAGTGAGTTGCCAGTAACGTTGTAGTTGAAGAGAAGAAAGGCGCGGATACAGTTGCACAAAACCAACGGCCTGTTGGCGATCGTCTAAAGCAATAAAAAACATGCTTTCGTTAAAACGTATCCGATTGCTGAGAAAGGTATATACCCGTTGTGGATTTTCTGTCATGCCATTAGCGAGGCGATAGGCCTCAAATAGCGGAGAAAGAAGATCGATATTCCATTGTTCGGCCTTGAAAATTTTCATTGCTTCCCCGGGGTTTTATTCATTGTTGTCAATTGGTTCGGGCAAATTGTAGCTTTTTGCATCGGGTTTGCCAAAAAAATTTTAAAATTCCGAGCTGGGTCAAAAAAATCTAATAAAAATTTGGTATAGTAGGCGCGCTTTATTTTAACTTTCAAAAATATGGAGAAAACATTATGGCACGTCGTCCTTTAGTTATGGGTAACTGGAAATTAAACGGTTCTAAAGCCTTCACCAAAGAATTAATCGAAGGATTAAAAGCAGAATTACACGGCGTTACCGGTTGTGATGTGGCAATTGCCCCACCGGTAATGTATTTAGGTACGGCTGAAGCAGCGCTTTCAGGTTGTGGTTGCAGCTGTGGTGGTAAAAATGTGATTCAATTGGGTGCACAAAACGTGGATATCAATGTGAAAGGCGCATTTACCGGTGATATCTCCAGCGAAATGTTAAAAGATTTTGGTGCAAAATATATCATTATCGGTCACTCCGAGCGTCGTACTTACCACAAAGAAAGCGATGAATTCGTGGCGAAAAAATTCGGTGCATTAAAAGAAGCTGGTTTAGTACCGGTATTATGTATCGGTGAAACCGAAGCAGAAAATGAAGCAGGTAAAACCGAAGAGGTGTGTGCCCGTCAAATTGATGCCGTTATCAATGCATTAGGCGTAGAAGCATTCAATGGCGCAGTTATCGCGTATGAACCAATTTGGGCTATCGGTACCGGTAAATCAGCGACTCCGGCACAGGCTCAAGCAGTTCATGCATTCATCCGTGGTCATATCGCAGCAAAATCGCAGGCAGTGGCTGATCAAGTAATCATTCAATACGGCGGTTCAGTAAATGATGCTAACGCAGCAGAATTATTCACCCAACCGGATATTGATGGTGCATTAGTTGGTGGTGCGTCACTTAAAGCGCCTGCGTTTGCGGTAATCGTGAAAGCAGCGGCAGCAGCGAAAAACTAAGTTTTAGTTTTAACAACGATAAAAAAGAGCGGTCCTTGCGGCCGCTCTTTTATTTTGAAGGCAATTTATTATTTCTTTTGCCCACGTTCCCATAAATCTGCATATTTTACAAAGGTGGAATGCGCAGAGAGAATGGCTAATAACAGCCCTTGTTTACCATCAAGAAAACCTGCACGGATAAAATACATTTTAATAAAACAGCCCAAGGCGTGACTAATGCCTTGCCATAGGGTTGCTTTTTTTCCTTTGGCAGCGCGTTGTTCAGCCCAGGCGCGGGCATAGCCGGCGGATTTCAGCAAATAATGGTGAATGCTTTTATAGGTAAAATGTAATAAATCACCCTGTAGTTTCTTGATTTGCGTGCCTTTAGCAAGATGGACTTTTTCATGGACCAATTCATCGCCATATTGACCATCTTGGCAACGATATAGACGTACGACATAATCAGGATACCAACCGGAATGGCGGATTTCTCGTCCGAATACGCTACTTAAACGGGGGAGTTGGTAGGCTGTTGAGGGTAAGTTTTGTTGCACTGCTTGCTCAATAGACTGGCGTAACAAGGAACTGACTCGTTCATCCGCATCCAGCCATAGTACATAGTCAGAAGTAACATATTGTTGGGCTAGTTGACGTTGTTTACCAAATCCGGGCCAATCGACATTTTGATAAAATTTAGCACCGTATTGCTCGGCTATTTGTTGAGTGTTATCGGTACTGCCGGAATCCAGAATAACAATTTCATCAACCCAATCCTTGACGGTTTCTAAACAATCGGCAAGATCTGCCGCTTCGTTTTTTACAATCATTGCAACACTAATCGTTGGCATATTTTGATCCTTTTTTTATTTGCTTTTTTGCTATACTAGCCAAAATTTTGCAAAGTATACCTGAATTTAAGCGAATATATGTGGCGTTTTTTCTATACCAGTCTGATGTATCTTACCCAGCCTTTTGTGCTGTCGTTTATGTGGATTCGCAGCCTGAAAGCTCCGAATTATCGTAAACGCCTTGGCGAGCGTTATGGTTTTTACGGTAACCTGACGGCGCCTTTGCCGAATGGGATTATTATTCACGCCGCCTCTGTTGGTGAGGTTATTGCTGCAACTCCGTTAGTTCGTCGTATTCAACAGGAATATCCGCAGCTACCGATAACCTTTACCACGGTAACGCCAACCGGCTCTGATAGGGTGAGAGCAGCCTTTGGTGAAACTGTTACCCATTGTTATCTGCCTTATGATTTGCCCTGTGTACTCAATCGTTTTCTAGATTTCATTCAACCGAAGCTGTGTATTGTGATTGAAACAGAGCTTTGGCCGAATTTAATTCGTCAATTATGGCGTCGAGATATTCCCTTTGTTGTTGCTAATGCCCGTTTATCTGAACGTTCAGCGCGTCGTTATGGCTTAGTGAAAGAGCGTTTGCAAGGGATGCTATCGGAAATTAGTTTGATCGCACCACAGGATAGTATTAGTGGAAAACGCTATTTAGGCTTAGGCTATGATGAACGGAAGCTGAAACTGACGGGGAATATCAAATATGATTTGCAAATTACCGATGAACTGCTAGAAAAAATTGAGGCTTTACGGGCTTTATGGGTACGAAATCGTCCGATTTGGATTGCAGCTAGCACCCACGAGGGAGAAGAAACTTTAATCCTGGATGCGCATCGTCAATTACTCAAGATGCACCCAGATCTGTTGTTGTTATTGGTGCCACGCCACCCAGAACGATTTAATGCCGTTGCCGAATTAATTGAAAAAGCCCAACTGAATTTTATTCGTCGCTCTGAAGGCTCATTGCCCGATGCGCATACTCAAGTCATTCTCGGGGATAGCATGGGAGAATTAATGTTAATGTATGGCATTAGTGATATTGCCTTTGTCGGTGGCAGTTTGGTGAAACATGGTGGGCATAATCCATTAGAACCATTAGCATTCAGATTACCGGTTATTAGCGGCAAATATACCTTTAATTTTCCAGAGATATTTCGAACCTTACTGGAAGTGCAAGGCGTTCTTTCGGTCAATTCTAACGTGAAGGCCTTAGTACATGCAGTGGATGGCTTATTGAATTCACCACAAGCCAGGCAATGTTTTGGACGTGCCGGTTATGAGGTTTTAATGGAAAACCGAGGGGCTTTACAGCGTCTGCTTGATTTACTTTATCCTTACTTGGAGCGCAAATAATGACAACGGTGATTTACCCCGGTACCTTTGATCCATTAACAAATGGCCATTTGGATATCATTGAACGTAGTGCAGCGATTTTTCCACAGGTTTTGGTGGCGGTGGCTAATAGTCCGAGTAAAAAAACCTTATTTTCTCTTGAGGAGCGCGTTTGTTTGGCGCAACAAGCTTGTCGTCACCTTACTAATGTTGAAGTCATCGGTTTTAGTGATTTATTGGCAAATGTTATTAAGACGCGTCAGGTCACTGCAATTATTCGTGGCGTACGTACGACGACAGATTTTGAATACGAATTGCAACTAGCTGCTTTAAATCGTTTATTAACCGATGGTGTGGATAGTCTCTTTTTGCCGCCTACGGAGAAATGGGCATTTGTTTCTTCTACTATTGTACGGGAAATTTATCTACATCAAGGCGATGTGCGTGAGTTAGTGCCGGAAGCCATATATATGGCACTACAGGCAAAATCATGTTAAGACATAGTCTTGTATTAGTGGTGCTGGCGACCTTAAGTGGTTGCGGTACGCTAGTGAGGCTCATCGATCCGACGGAGCGCTATACGGCTTATGCCGGCACGGCTTACGATTGGCAAATGGCTCAGCAATGGGGCCTGCCCATTTTAGATTTACCCCTTTCATTTTTATTAGATACCGCATTATTGCCCTATGCGTGGTCAAATTAATCGACCTTAAGATATGAAACTCAATTCTCAACAACAGCAAGCCGTTGAATATGTCAGCGGTCCTTGTCTCGTGCTAGCCGGTGCCGGTTCCGGTAAAACCCGTGTCATTATTAATAAAATTGCTCATTTGATTGAACACTGTGGCTATTTACCAAAACAGATAGCAGCCGTGACTTTTACCAACAAAGCTGCCCGTGAAATGAAAGAACGGGTAGCTCATTCGATTGGTAAAGATAAATCCAAAGGATTGATTGTTTCGACTTTCCATACCCTAGGTTTTGATATTATCAAACGGGAATATCAAGCTCTCGGTTTTAAATCTAATATGACGTTGTTTGATGAGCACGATCAGCTTGCCCTGTTAAAAGAATTGACCGCCGATTTATTACAGGAAGATAAGGATTTATTGCGTGAATTAACTTCCGTTATTTCCAATTGGAAGAATGATTTGGTTTCACCAAAACAGGCTTATTCCTTAGCGAAAGATGCCAAATATCAAACCTTTGCAAAATGTTATGAGCGCTATGCAGTACAAATTCGCGCTTATAATGCCCTGGATTTCGATGATTTAATTATGTTGCCAATGTTGCTCTTCAAACAGAATGAAGATATACGGACAAAATGGCAGGAAAAAATTCGCTATTTATTGGTGGATGAATATCAAGATACCAATACCAGCCAATATGAACTCATCAAATTACTTGTCGGCGAGAGAGCTTGTTTTACCGTAGTAGGCGATGACGACCAATCCATTTATTCTTGGCGAGGTGCTCGACCGCAAAATATGGTGCGTTTGCGTGATGATTTTCCGCGTTTGCAAGTTATCAAATTGGAACAAAATTATCGTTCCACCCATCGTATTTTGCATTGTGCCAATATTTTGATTGATAACAACGAGCATGTATTCGACAAAAAGCTTTTTTCCAATTTGGGTGAAGGCGAAAAGCTGCAGGTGATTGAGGCAAAAAATGAAGAGCATGAAGCCGAACGGATTATCGCGGAATTGATCGCCCATCGTTTTAGCCGTAAGACCAAATTTAAGGATTATGCGATTTTATATCGCGGTAACCATCAATCCCGCCTATTGGAAAAAGTGCTGATGCAAAACCGCATTCCGTACAAAATTTCCGGCGGAACGTCTTTTTTCTCTCGTGCTGAAATTAAGGACATGATGGCCTACTTGCGTTTGCTGGTGAATCAAGATGATGATGCAGCCTTCTTACGTATAGTGAATACACCAAAACGGGAAATTGGTACGGCGACACTGCAAAAGCTGGGCGAATTGGCGCACGAAAAACATATCAGCTTATTTGAGGCGATTTTTGAGTTTGAACTCATGCAACGAGTTACCCCGAAGGCCTATGATGCCTTGCAAAAATTTGGTCGTTGGATTGTGGAATTGAACGAGCAAAGTTTACGTTCGGATCCTGAAACCGCTGTGCGTTCGTTACTTTCTTCATTACATTACGAAGAATATTTGTATGAATATGCGACCAGCCCAAAAGCCGCAGAAATGCAAAGTAAAAACGTGGCGACGCTGTTTAGTTGGGTGGCGGATATGCTTAAAGGTGATGAAGTGAATGAGCCGTTAAGCTTAAATCAAGTAGTAACCCGTTTAACCCTGCGTGACATGATGGAGCGTGGTGAAGAGGATGATGAAAGTGATCAAGTGCAATTAATGACATTGCATGCCTCCAAAGGCTTAGAGTTTCCACATGTGTATTTAATTGGTATGGAAGAGGGCATTCTCCCTCATCAAACCAGCATTGATGAGGACAATGTAGAAGAGGAGCGGCGCTTGGCCTATGTTGGGATTACCCGTGCACAGCAGACGTTAACCTTTTCCCTCTGTCGCGAACGACGCCAATTTGGTGAGCTGATGCGTCCGGAACCGAGTCGTTTTTTAGCGGAATTGCCACAGGACGATGTGCAATGGGAAAAAGATAAACCAAAATTGACGGCAGAACAGAAACAGCAACAGACCGCCAGCCAATTAGATCGTTTACGAGCCATTTTGAAGGGGTAAAACGCCCCCTTTAAAATAAAAGTTTTCCGTAAAAATGAGCGTAAGTCATTGATTTTATTAGAGTTGCTTTAAAAATTGAAATTTTTACATAAGTCTTTGAATTTATTAAGAAAAGCATTTTAGGGTGGCTATTAAATGGCAGTTGATTGTTGATAAATCAAGCAACCAAGCGGCTTTTACCAAAAAGCGTTTGACTTACGACAAAAAAAACGTATCATACCGCCCACAAACCGATTGTGGTGAGATGGCCGAGCAGGCTGAAGGCGCTCCCCTGCTAAGGGAGTATGGGGTCAAAAACTCCATCGAGGGTTCGAATCCCTCTCTCACCGCCATTTGTTGGTTTTATTTATTCTGCACCCGTAGCTCAGCTGGATAGAGTACTCGGCTACGAACCGAGCGGTCAGAGGTTCGAATCCTCTCGGGTGCGCCATTTCAAATCGACTCTATCAGTTGAAATGGTCACGAATAATAAAACATCTCTGCGCACCCGTAGCTCAGCTGGATAGAGTACTCGGCTACGAACCGAGCGGTCAAAGGTTCGAATCCTTTCGGGTGCGCCATCTCTTCCTTTCTTATTTCAATTTATTCTAGTCTTTTTAGCTTAACTTATGCGTCTTTGATGTATTAGCGTTCGCGATCGTCAATATTTTTCAGTAAATAATTGCCATTGATATCGGCCAGACTACGAAAGCCAACATTGGTGATTTTGTATGGTAGTTGCGTTTGGTATTCGGCATTTTCATGATGATGTCCGTGAAAAATATGGCTAACGCCCATTTTCTCGGCGAGCTGATTAATCACTTGGAATCCCATACGGTGGGGTTTAGGTGCTTCGTGGCAAATTAGAATATCAGCCTGTTGAGGCTCTAAGATTTCAATATCGGAAGGGAAAATTGAGCTACGGTGGCGCAAGCAAACACCCCCGCGCCAGATTTTTTCCTGACTGCTATATTGGCAATAGTGGATAGGATCAAAAAACATCGGTTTATTCGGCGGCATCCAAATTTGTCCGCGAAATACACCGCCTAAGCCGGCAATATGCTTGCCTTGGATTTCAACTACGCGATTATGCAAATTTCGCTCTTTCCAGTGGGAACCCCAGATGGCATCAAAGGCGGCAACGGTTTTACTATCATGATTGCCGTGAATAAACCAGATATCGCAATATTTTGCCAATTCATCCAAAGGTTCAGGCGAACTGAGCTGCAGATCTCCCAGAATAATGAGGGCGACATCGCGTTGTTGGCGCACGAAAGGGTAAAGATGTGTATAGCTTCCGTGCGGATCACCGGCAAACAGAATCATATTATTTTCCCGTCAAGATTCGCGGCCCATTTTGTAAATCAGTCAATTCTTCGTCGTTGAGGACTTTCTCTATTACGCTTTTCACCTGATTGTAGCGATCTAGATAGCTTGGTGACTCGATCTCAATATAGGGAACCTTGTATTTATCCAATAATTTTTTCAATAACTGTTGGAATTGTTGACGTTGTTTTTGATTACCTAGGCTGCGTAATCCATCGTCTACCCATTTGGTATTATTTTTCAACAAGATAGTGACATCAAAAGGATATTCCTTAATCATCGAATCCAAAAATGGGTGGGCTTTGCCTTCATATTGAATGCAAAAAGCCTGAGTGGTGATGAAATCCGTATCGATAATCGCGATTTTATGGGCATGGCGAACCGCGTAATCGATATAGCGCTGATGCCCTAAGGCCATTTGTGGATAATCGGAATATTGCATTGCCTGTTCATCGCCGCCCAATTTTTCGAATACGAATTCGCGTCCGTATTCCCAAGCAGAAGTGGTATTAAATACCGCAGCCAATTTATTTACCAAGACTGTTTTACCGCTGCTTTCACCACCCAAAATAGCGATAGTCTTAGCAAAGAATGGACGAACTTCCTTTGGAATAAATTTCCAATATTGGAATGGAGTGGTACGAATTTTGGTGGCCGAAACATTAAAGAATGAGCGATCCGGATCGACTAAGGAGACTTCCAATCCAAGATATTTTTCATAGGGCGCTTTATCCTGCACTTCGCTGCTAAAGACAATAGTGGGATGAAAGTGTTTTTCTTCAAACAGCGCTTGAACCGCATCACTCCATGCCAGCCAACCGTTCGGATAGCTTGGAATACCGTCTTCGACTAAATGATGGATAAAAATCTGATCTTTTTGATATTTAAAGATTTGTTGCATCCAACGTAGGCGATCTTGCACAGTTGGCATACGTTTCATTTTACTGTTGTAAAAGAGTCGCAAATCACGCTCGGTATCGCTACATACAATTACATGGAGCTCATCCACCCGACTGAATGCCTCATAGATCATATTAATGTGGCCGGTGTGTACAGGATAAAACTTACCGAAAATGACACCAATCTTTTTTTCGTCACCGACAACAATTTGTAACGCTTTATATAAGGCTTGTAATTTTTGTGCTTGTGGATTGGCAATTTTGCCTTCCAGCAAGTGGCCGTAATATTCTTCGCTGATACCGGCCTGTTGGCAAAGCTGGCTGACGCTTAATTCTAATTGGCAGCGTTTTTCTTCAAGATAGCTAAAATCGGCCATTGGATTCTCCTTGCGCTATAACGGGATTGAAACGCTGCTATTCTAGCGCAAATAAAAATATTTTTCCGCTTCGGATTTTTCGTTATACTGTGCGGGCATTCTCAGGGCAGGGCGTAATTCCCTACCGGCGGTATAGCCCGCGAGCGTTCAAAAGCAATTTTGAAGTCAGCAGATTTGGTGAAATTCCAAAGCCGACAGTAACAGTCTGGATGAAAGAGAATAACTTACGATTTGGATTAACCAAATCGGTTTTCTTATTTGCTTTTCTCCCCCCTGATTCCGTATTTCACCATTTTAAAAAAGGAAATGACGATGAATCAGTCAATTTTATCCCCTTTCGGTGTTGATGCCGAAGCCCGCGTACGCAACGCGCTTGATGCATTTAAACAAGGCAATGGCGTATTGGTATTGGATGATGAAGATCGCGAAAATGAAGGTGATTTGATTTTTCCTGCAGAAACCATCACTCCGGCACAAATGGCCAAGCTAATTCGCTATGGGAGCGGTATTGTTTGTTTGTGTATTACCGATGCTCAGTGCCGTCAATTAGATTTGCCGCCAATGGTGGAACATAACAATAGTGTAAATAAAACTGCCTTTACCGTGACCATTGAAGCAGCTGAAGGAGTAACGACCGGGGTTTCTGCTGCAGATCGCGTGACCACAATTAAAGCGGCAATTGCTGATGGCGCAAAACCAAGTGATTTACATCGTCCTGGCCATGTATTTCCGTTGCGGGCAGCTGAAGATGGTGTTCTACGTCGTCGTGGCCATACTGAAGCTGCTGTGGATTTAGCTCGCTTGAGCGGTTTTAAGCCGGCCGGGGTCATTTGTGAAATTACCAATGATGACGGTACTATGGCACGAGCACCGCAATTAGTAGAGTTTGCCCAACATTTCGGTTATACGGTGGTGACCATTGAGGATTTGGTGGAATACCGCCATCGTCACGGTCTGTAAAACGCCCTAACAATTTTCGGAGTTTTGCTTAAAACATTGTCTAAGTTATTGATTTTATTAGTGGTGTTTGAAAAATATAAACATCCCTCATTTTACCCAAAGGACGCCCATGCACGAACTTTCACTTTGTCAGAACATGTTGGAAATAGTGGAAAACCAATGTCGCCAACATAACATTAATCAGGTTACCGATTTATGGTTGGAAATTGGTGCACTTTCCTGTGTGGAGCCGGAGGCATTGAGTTTTTGCTTTGAGATTTCCGCAAAGGGCACAGCATTGGAAAATTGCAGTCTGCATTTTATTCATGTACCGGCCCAGGCATGGTGCTGGAATTGCCAAAAAACCGTAGAAATTGCTGCTGAGCAGCAACAATGCCCGTTGTGTCACGGTATTCATTTGCAGCGACAAAGCGGTGATGAGCTAAGAATCAAGGAAATCGCCTATAAATAAATCGACTATTCGTTAGGCATTTGGGCTTGATGATTGACAAAGGTGATTGAAGTCTTTAGAATTCAGCGTCTATTTTTCCCGCCAGTGGCGGAAAAGTAGACAAATGAAATAATTCAATATGAATCACATTTAAACTGGAGCTTTTTTAATGGCAACTATCAACCAGCTAGTACGCAAACCGCGTGTGAAAAAGGTTGTAAAAAGTAACGTTCCTGCATTAGAGGCTTGCCCGCAGAAACGTGGTGTGTGCACTCGTGTATACACAACTACACCTAAAAAACCGAACTCAGCATTACGTAAAGTATGTCGTATTCGTTTAACTAATGGCTTTGAAGTAACTTCTTACATCGGCGGCGAAGGTCACAACCTTCAAGAGCACAGTGTTGTGCTTATCCGTGGTGGTCGTGTTAAAGACTTACCAGGTGTGCGTTACCACACTGTACGCGGCGCATTAGACTGTGCAGGCGTTAAAGATCGTAAACAAGGTCGTTCTAAATACGGCGTTAAACGTCCTAAAGCTTAATGGATCTCCGTTAAGTAAGGCCAAACGTCTAAATTAGTAAAAATTTAAATCAGAAACTCCAGTAATTAACTCAACCCTTAGGTTGGTTTTATAGAGTTTTGGATATCCTGAAGATTAAAATACGGAGAAATTCGCAATGCCACGTCGTCGTAGTGTTGAACCACGCAAGATTCTTCCAGATCCGAAGTTCGGTTCAGAATTACTTGCAAAATTTATTAATGTATTAATGGTAGACGGTAAAAAATCCGTTGCTGAATCCATCGTTTACGGTGCGTTAGAGAAACTTGCTGAGCGCACAGGTAAAGAACCCTTAGAAGCATTTGAAATTGCACTTGAAAACGTTCGTCCAACTGTTGAGGTTAAATCTCGTCGTGTTGGTGGTTCTACTTACCAAGTGCCAGTTGAAGTACGTCCGGTTCGTCGTAATGCTTTAGGTATGCGTTGGATCGTTGAAGCCGCCCGTAAACGTGGTGACAAATCAATGGCTTTACGTCTTGCAAATGAATTATCTGATGCATCCGACAACAAAGGTGCAGCAGTGAAAAAACGTGAAGACGTGCATCGTATGGCTGAAGCCAATAAAGCATTTGCTCACTACCGTTGGTAATACGCTTTTAAAATTTAAGGGCTTCATCTTAGATGAAGCCTTACCCTTATATAAACAGATATTAAACTTAACAAGGTTATAATAATGGCTCGTACAACCCCTATTGAAAGATATCGTAATATCGGTATTAGTGCGCACATTGATGCTGGTAAAACTACTACCACTGAACGTATCTTATTCTACACCGGTGTAAGTCACAAAATTGGTGAAGTACACGATGGTGCAGCAACAATGGACTGGATGGAACAGGAACAAGAGCGTGGTATTACCATTACCTCTGCGGCAACTACCGCATTCTGGTCCGGTATGTCACAACAGTTCCCACAACACCGTATCAACGTTATCGATACCCCGGGACACGTAGACTTTACTGTTGAAGTAGAACGTTCTATGCGTGTTCTTGATGGTGCGGTAATGGTTTACTGTGCGGTTGGTGGTGTTCAACCTCAATCTGAAACCGTATGGCGTCAAGCTAACAAATATCAAGTTCCACGTATCGCGTTCGTAAACAAAATGGACCGTACTGGTGCTAACTTCTTACGTGTTGTTGAACAACTTAAAACTCGTTTAGGTGCAAATGCTGTTCCTCTTCAACTTCCAGTCGGTGCAGAAGAAAACTTTACCGGTGTAGTTGATTTGATCAAAATGAAAGCGATCAACTGGAACGAAGCTGACCAAGGTATGACCTTCACTTATGAAGATATTCCTGCAGATATGCAAGCAGCTTGTGAAGAATGGCGTCAAAATCTTGTTGATGCGGCAGCTGAAGCAAATGAAGAGTTGATGGAAAAATACCTTGGTGGTGAAGAGTTAACTGAAGAAGAAATCAAAGCAGGTCTTCGTCAACGTGTATTAGCAAACGAAATCATCTTGGTAACCTGTGGTTCTGCATTCAAAAACAAAGGTGTACAAGCAATGCTTGACGCAGTTGTTGAATACTTACCTGCACCAACTGATATTCCAGCAATCAAAGGTATCAACCCAGATGAGACTGAAGGTGAACGTCATGCAAGTGATGATGAGCCATTCTCTTCATTAGCATTCAAAATTGCAACTGACCCATTCGTAGGTAACTTGACCTTCTTCCGTGTGTACTCTGGTGTGATCAACTCCGGTGATACTGTATTAAACTCTGTACGTCAAAAACGTGAACGTTTTGGCCGTATCGTACAGATGCACGCTAACAAACGTGAAGAAATCAAAGAAGTTCGTGCGGGCGATATCGCTGCAGCAATCGGCTTAAAAGATGTAACTACGGGTGACACATTATGTGCATTAGATGCGCCAATTATCCTTGAGCGTATGGAATTCCCAGAGCCGGTAATTTCTGTTGCAGTTGAACCTAAAACTAAAGCAGACCAAGAAAAAATGGGTCTTGCATTAGGTCGTCTAGCTCAAGAAGACCCTTCATTCCGTGTTCACACAGATGAAGAATCTGGCGAAACTATTATCTCTGGTATGGGTGAGTTACACTTAGACATCATTGTTGACCGTATGAAACGTGAGTTCAAAGTGGAAGCTAATATTGGTAAACCACAAGTATCTTACCGTGAAACTATCCGTACTCGTGTTAACGATGTGGAAGGTAAACACGCAAAACAATCTGGTGGTCGCGGTCAATATGGTCATGTTGTTATCGACTTGTATCCATTAGATCCAGAAGGTCCTGGTTACGAATTCGTGAATGAAATCAAAGGTGGTGTAATTCCAGGTGAATACATTCCTGCGGTTGATAAAGGTATCCAAGAACAGCTTAAATCTGGTCCATTAGCGGGTTATCCGGTAGTAGATATTGGTGTACGTTTACACTTCGGTTCATACCATGATGTGGACTCATCTGAATTAGCGTTTAAATTAGCTGCTTCTTTAGCATTTAAAGCAGCGTTCGCTAAAGCAAACCCTGTTCTACTTGAGCCAATCATGAAAGTTGAAGTAGAAACTCCACCTGAGTATGTGGGTGACGTAATCGGTGACTTAAGCCGTCGTCGTGCTATGGTTAACGGTCAAGAAGCGAACGAATTCGTTGTTAAAATCGATGCAGAAGTTCCACTTTCTGAGATGTTCGGTTATGCAACAGACTTACGTTCCCAAACTCAAGGTCGTGCATCATACTCTATGGAACCGTTAAAATATGCTGAAGCTCCAACAAGTGTTGCTGCTGCAGTAATTGAAGCGCGTAAAAAATAATTTTGTGTAACAATCGCTCTATAAGCCTTAGGCTTATAGGGCATTTTTTAGGAAACATTAGCAATGTCTAAAGAAAAATTTGAACGTACAAAACCGCACGTTAACGTGGGTACAATCGGCCACGTTGACCACGGTAAAACAACCTTAACAGCAGCAATTACCACCGTTTTAGCAAAACACTACGGCGGTGCAGCTCGTGCATTCGACCAAATCGATAACGCGCCAGAAGAAAAAGCGCGTGGTATCACCATCAACACTTCTCACGTTGAATACGATACTCCAACCCGTCACTACGCACACGTTGACTGTCCGGGACACGCCGACTATGTAAAAAACATGATTACCGGTGCGGCACAAATGGACGGCGCTATCTTAGTAGTAGCAGCAACCGATGGTCCTATGCCACAAACTCGTGAGCACATCCTTTTAGGCCGCCAAGTAGGCGTACCTTACATCATCGTATTCTTAAACAAATGCGATATGGTGGATGACGAAGAATTATTAGAATTAGTTGAAATGGAAGTTCGTGAACTTCTTTCTCAATATGACTTCCCAGGTGACGATACTCCAATCGTACGTGGTTCTGCATTACAAGCGTTAAATGGCGTAGCAGAATGGGAAGAAAAAATCCTTGAATTAGCAAACCACTTAGACACTTACATCCCAGAACCAGAACGTGCGATTGACCAACCGTTCCTTCTTCCAATCGAAGACGTATTCTCAATCTCCGGTCGTGGTACAGTAGTAACCGGTCGTGTTGAGCGTGGTATCATCCGTACTGGTGATGAAGTTGAAATCGTTGGTATCAAACCAACAGCGAAAACAACCGTTACCGGTGTTGAAATGTTCCGTAAATTACTTGACGAAGGTCGTGCAGGTGAAAACATCGGTGCATTGTTGCGTGGTACAAAACGTGAAGAAATCGAACGTGGTCAAGTATTGGCTAAACCGGGTTCAATCACTCCGCACACTGATTTCGAATCTGAAGTGTACGTATTATCCAAAGATGAAGGTGGTCGTCATACTCCATTCTTCAAAGGTTACCGTCCACAATTCTATTTCCGTACAACTGACGTAACCGGTACTATCGAGTTACCAGAAGGCGTAGAAATGGTAATGCCAGGCGATAACATCAAAATGACAGTATCCCTAATCCACCCAATCGCGATGGACCAAGGTTTACGTTTCGCAATCCGTGAAGGTGGCCGTACAGTAGGTGCTGGCGTTGTTGCGAAAATCATCAAATAATTGATGTTAAGCAATTAGCAGAAGGCGTATCGTAAGATACGCCTTTTTATTTGCCTTCCAAACGCCCCCTCGAAAATAAAAGTTTTTGCTAAATTTACAGCTAAGTTATTGATTTTATTAGTGTTGATTGAAAAATATTTTTTGTGTTTCCTGATCTTAATTTGGCGAGCTTTTTCCTGTCCCTTTCTTTGGCATAAAATATCGCAATAACTGAAATATTGGTGAAATGCCTTGCGTCATCCCATATTTGTCCTTAATATGGCTCGCGAACCTTCCTTGAATTTTACCAATCTATCCCCATATTCAAGCCACCAATTTGTAATGAAGAGAGATAATATGACAAGCAAGAATACCGAACAACGTACACTGCCCGTGTTGCCTTTGCGCGATGTGGTGGTGTTCCCATACATGGTGATGCCACTTTTTGTCGGCAGAGCTAAATCCATCGCTGCTCTAGACGGCGCAATGAATGGCGATAAAAAATTGCTATTGGTGACCCAAAAACAACCCGAATTAGAAGATCCAAGTATTGACGATGTATTTGATGTGGGCACCATCGCGAATATTATCCAATTATTGAAACTCCCGGATGGTACGGTCAAAGTATTGGTGGAAGGGCAGCAGCGTGCCAAGGTAAATCAATTCCGCGATAACGGCATCGAGTTTGAAGCCGAAGTCACTCCGATTGGTATAAGCTACGGTAATCAGAAAGAAGTCGAAGTGGTACAGGCAGCAGTACTAGAAGAATTCGAAAACTATATTAATTTAAATAAGAAGGTGCCAAGTGATGTGCTTGGTGCTTTGCAACGCATTGTTGATCCTGATCGTTTGGCCGATACCATGGCCGCACATATTCCGGTGGCGGTCCGTCATAAACAAAGCCTGTTGGAATTGTTTGATGTGCAGGAACGTTTGGAATACTTGCTCGGCATGATGGAATCAGAAGCGGATATTTTACAGGTAGAAAAACGTATCCGCGGTCGGGTTAAAAAACAAATGGAAAAAAGCCAGCGCAATTATTATTTGAGCGAACAGATCAAGGCGATCCGTAAAGAAATGGATGATAGTGGTGAAACGGATGATACCCTTGATGAAGTTGAACAGTTGCGGCAAAAAATTGAAGCAGCAGGCATGCCGGCCGATGTTCGCGATAAAGTCGAAAGCGAACTGCAAAAAATGAAGATGATGTCGGCGATGTCTTCCGAAGCCACCGTACTCCGTAGTTATATCGATTGGATGTTGCAGGTGCCTTGGCATAAACGCACCAAAGTGAAAAAAGATATCAATAAAGCGCAACAGGTATTAGATGCCGATCACTTCGGTTTGGAACGGGTGAAAGAACGCATTTTGGAATATCTTGCAGTACAGGCGCGTTTAAATAAAGTGAAAGGGCCTATTTTGTGTTTGGTTGGGCCGCCAGGGGTGGGGAAAACCTCATTGGGGCAATCTATTGCCAATGCAACCGGGCGCAAATATGTACGTATGGCCTTGGGTGGCGTGCGTGATGAAGCTGAAATTCGTGGCCATCGCAAAACCTACATCGGTGCTTTGCCGGGTAAATTGATTCAAAAAATGGCAAAAGTGGGAGTAAAGAACCCATTATTCCTGTTGGATGAAATTGATAAAATGTCCTCGGATATGCGTGGAGATCCGGCTTCTGCATTATTAGAAGTATTAGATCCGGAACAGAATAATGCCTTTAATGATCATTACCTAGAGGTTGATTATGATCTTTCCGATGTGATGTTTGTGGCAACCTCCAATTCAATGAATATTCCTGGACCACTTTTGGATCGGATGGAGGTGATTCGTTTATCAGGTTACACCGAAGACGAAAAACTGAATATTGCAATGAAGCATTTATTGGCCAAACAAATTGAGCGTAATGGCTTACGTAAAGGTGAGTTGGAAGTACAAGAAAGCGCTATTCTGGATATTATTCGCTATTACACCCGTGAAGCCGGAGTGCGGAATTTAGAACGGGAAATCTCCAAAATTTGTCGTAAAGCAGTGAAAAATTTATTGGTTAATCCGAAAGTAAAATCACTTGTAGTGAACAGTGAGAATTTACACGACTATTTGGGAGTGCGTCGTTTTGAATTTGGTAAAGCCGATACCCAAAACCGTATCGGTGAAGTAACCGGCTTAGCATGGACCGAGGTTGGTGGTGATTTATTAACTATCGAGACAGCATCGGTTATCGGTAAGGGTAAATTAACCTTTACAGGCTCCTTAGGCGATGTCATGAAAGAATCTATTCAGGCAGCCATGACAGTGGTGCGCGCACGTGCGGAAAGTCTTGGGATTAATCCTGATTTCCATGAAAAACGCGATATTCATATTCATGTACCGGATGGCGCTACACCAAAAGATGGTCCAAGTGCTGGTATTGCAATGTGTACAGCGTTGGTATCGTGTCTCACCGGAAATCCAGTGCGTGCCGAAGTGGCGATGACCGGAGAAATTAGCTTACGCGGTAAAGTCTTGCCAATTGGTGGTTTAAAAGAAAAACTATTGGCAGCGCATCGTGGCGGAATTAAAACTGTATTGATTCCAAAGGATAACGTGAAGGACTTGGAAGAAATTCCGGAAAACGTGAAAAATAACTTGACGATTCACGCGGTAGAAACGATTGATGAAGTACTAGGTTTAGCGTTAGAAAATCCGCCACAGGGTATTGAGTTTGTGAAGCACCAACCCTTGGTTAAATCTCCGCGCCGTAAAAGCTCGGGGAAAACGACAAGAGCGGTAAATTAAGATAAAATAAGGGCTTGTTTCATCAGGCCCTTTTTTATTTCATGTTGACACTGCCCCCGCTTTCTCTTTACGTTCATATTCCTTGGTGCGTTCAAAAATGTCCTTATTGTGATTTCAATTCCCATGCACAAAAGGATGATATACCTGAGACCGAATATATTGAGCATTTGCTTACAGATTTACGGCATGATTTAGCGCAGTATTCGGAAAGCATTGCAGCAAGACCATTACATTCTATTTTTATTGGTGGAGGTACACCTAGTTTATTTTCTCCAGATTCTATTGGCCAATTGCTTGAGGCTATCAAGCAACAGATTCCTTTTTCAGCGGATATAGAGATAACCTTAGAAGCCAATCCAGGGACTGTCGAGGCAGCCCGTTTTGAGGGATATGCAGCGGTTGGTGTCACGCGGATTTCGATGGGCATACAGAGTTTTAATGATGATAAATTGCAACGCTTAGGGCGAATCCATAATGCAGCGGAAGCCGAGCATGCGGTAGGCTTGTTAAAATCCTCCGGTGTGGCTACGTTTAACTTAGATTTGATGCATGGTTTGCCTAATCAAACCCTAGACGAAGCCTTGCATGATTTACATCGGGCGATAGCACTCTCTCCACCACACCTGTCGTGGTATCAGCTGACGATTGAGCCCAATACACAGTTTGCCTCGCGGCCACCGAAATTACCCGATGAGGATGCGCTATGGGATATTTTTGAACAAGGGGATCAATTGTTACGCGCTGCAGGTTACCAACAATATGAAACATCCGCTTATGCCAAACCTGGCTACCAGTGTCGGCATAACCTGAATTATTGGCGATTTGGTGATTATCTGGCGATTGGTTGTGGTGCACACGGTAAACTTAGTTTTACCGATGGACGAATTTTGCGTTACAGTAAAACTCGTCATCCGCGCGGTTATATGCGCGGTGAATATACCTATGAGACACGCTGGGTAACGGAAGACGAGCGGATTTTTGAATTCTTTATGAATCGTTTCCGGTTGTTGGAAGCTGTTCCTAAAGCGGATTTTATGGCATATACAGGGCTTCCACTGAGTGTGGTGGCTGAGCCAATGGCACGTGCATTAGCGGAAAACTATGTCAGCGAATCGGCACAGCATTGGCAAATTACCGAGCATGGCAAGTTATTTCTGAATTCATTATTAGAGATTTTTTTGGATTAATTTTTGCCTTGTATTACTTCTATTCATTCCGTGTGGTAAAAAATTACACTTGTCGCAATGCCTTTCCCGTATTAAAGTAAGGCTTACGCAAACGATTACTTAAGGAGACAATCATGGATCAAAATGCGATGAAAAAGCAGGCAGCTCAAGCCGCATTACAATATGTTAAACCCGATACCATTGTAGGCGTGGGGAGTGGTTCTACCGTGAATTTATTTATTGAAGCCTTGGGTACGATGCGTAATCAAATTAAAGGTGCTGTCGCTGCATCAAAGAATTCTGAAGCCTTATTACGTAAGCAAGGCATCGAGGTTTTTAGTGCCAATGATGTGGATTCCTTAGATATTTATGTGGATGGAGCCGATGAGATCAACCCACAAAAAATGATGATCAAAGGTGGTGGAGCAGCGCTTACCCGGGAAAAAATTGTTGCTGCGTTAGCAAAAACCTTTATCTGTATTGTAGATAAAAGCAAGCAGGTTGAGGTATTAAGCGCCGAATTTCCATTACCGGTGGAAGTGATTCCGATGGCTCGTTCACAAGTTGCACGTAAGTTGGCATCCTTAGGCGGCGCTCCGGAGTATCGCGAAGGGGTGGTTACCGATAACGGCAATATTATTCTTGATGTGTACCGTTTTCCAATCCTTGAACCGATCGAAATGGAAAAAAACTTAAATAATATCGCTGGTGTTGTAACCAATGGTATTTTTGCCCTCCGTGGTGCCGATATTGTGATTGTTGGTACACCGGAAGGTGCGCAGATTATCGATTAAATTAAATAATAAATACAGGAGAGCAAATATGAACAACAAGGTGTCATTAGACAAAAGCAAAATCAAGTTTGTGCTATTGGAAGGTGTCCATCAGAGTGCATTGGATACGCTACATGCAGCGGGTTATACCAATATTGACTATTACAAAAAAGCCTTAGATGGTGACGAACTGAAAGAGGCAATTAAGGACGCTCATTTTATCGGTTTGCGTTCACGCACCAATCTCACGAAGGAGATGCTTGATGCTGCACCGAAATTGATTGCAGTAGGTTGTTTCTGTATCGGCACCAACCAAGTCGATCTGCAAGCGGCCAAAGCACGCGGTATTCCGGTGTTTAATGCGCCATTCTCTAATACGCGTTCCGTTGCGGAAATGGTATTAGGTGAAATTCTGCTATTAATGCGTAATATCCCACAAGCCAATGCAGAAGTGCATCGTGGCGTATGGAATAAATCCGCTGTCGGTTGTCACGAAGTCCGTGGAAAAAAACTGGGAATTATCGGTTATGGTCATATCGGTTCTCAATTGAGTATTATTGCCGAGTCCTTAGGGATGAACGTATTTTTCTATGATATTGAAAATAAATTACCATTAGGTAATGCCACTCAATTACCAACTCTAGATGCATTGCTTGAAAGCTGTGATGTAGTTTCATTACATGTGCCGGATCTACCTTCAACCCGCAATTTGATGAGTGCGGAACGTATTGCCAAATTAAAAGAACATGCTCTTTTAATTAATGCAGCACGCGGTACCGTGGTCGATATCGATGCACTAGCGGCTGCCTTGCAATCCGGTAAAATTCGTGGTGCGGCAATTGATGTATTCCCGACTGAACCGGCTTCCAAAAATGAAGAATTCATTTCACCATTGCGTGCCTTTGATAATGTCATTTTGACTCCACACATCGGGGGATCCACCGCGGAAGCTCAGGAAAACATCGGTCTTGAAGTTGCCGGTAAATTTGTGAAATATTCCGATAATGGTTCGACCTTATCTTCGGTAAACTTCCCAGAAGTATCCTTACCTGAACATGAAGGTACTAAACGTTTGTTACACATTCATGAAAATCGCCCAGGTATATTGAATCAGCTCAATAAGATTTTTGTTGATGCGAACCTCAATATCGCGGCGCAATATTTGCAAACCGATCCAAAAATCGGCTATGTAGTGGTGGATGTGGAAACCGAAGATGCCGCGCCATTATTGGCTCAATTGAAAGCTATCGACGGCACAATTCGCGCCCGTGTGCTTTATTAAGATCTGAAAGACAAAGGCCGGTGAGTTACCGGCCTTTTTTATGTACGCTGAATTGCTGATTGTCAGAAAACCAGGTTTTGAAATCAATAATAATAAAATCAATGGGTTACATTGTGTTTTTGAGAAAACTTATTTTTTAATAGGGGCGTTTGGTTAAAGTGAATCAATGTCTAATTGACGGATAAATTCGCCCAGATCCTGGCTAAGGGTGCCGAGGTTATCTATCATTTGTTCCGTGCTATCGGTGACATTATCCAATATCTCATTGGTATCATCGGCCTTGTCTTCATCCACGATGTTGCCGCGATCTTCGGCAGCAATTTCACCATTTGCCGCACTAAATCCATTATACCAAGCTTGTCGCAAGGATTCGGTGACATACCGACAATAGTCCTCGCGTTGGGAAAGTAATTTATCTGCGTATTCGGGATAATCTTGAGCGATTTTGAAACCATCTAGATACCAATCATCCTTATCTTGACAATTGGCGGTATTGAGGCGTTTTTCGTATTGATTAATAGAGAACGGTTGAATTTTTTTAGCATCCGCAGATTGCGACAAAGATGTTGCTATGGCAAATAGGACAACGGGGATAACAGCTTTCATGCAAACTCCTTTCAATTCGGCTTGCAAGCTGAGACAGCCCGTTATCCTCGTGGTTCCTTATTCCTCCACATCACCGAGTAAAGCGGCGTATTTTTTGCTACTAGGCGAGGCTTCCAACATAATTTTCAGAGCCATGGTTAAAGGGACCGAAAGCAGCATGCCGACCGTGCCGAGCAACCATCCCCAAAATAATAAGGAGAGGAAGACGACCAGTGTGGAAAGCCCAAGAGTACGCCCCATCCATTTTGGTTCCAACACATTACCAATGAGCATATTGATTGCGACCAAGGCAGCCGCAACCCCTAGGCCAACACCGAAGCCATTGAGCAATAAGGTTTGTAGCACAATTGGTACACAGGCAATGATTGAACCAATATTGGGAATGTAATTGAACAGAAAACTTAAGGTTGCCCATAAAATGGCATATTGCACATCGGCTAACTCGAGCAACAAATAGATGGCAATACCGGTGAGCAGACTGACCATGGTTTTGATACCAAGATAGCTAATCACACTTTGCAAAATCCGTTCAATATGATGTTCTTCGCGAGCCACTTCTGTTTCATCGGCATGCTCTGAACTGAGCACTAACGCCAGACGATGTTTCATGGTAGGCGCTTCCAATAACATAAAAATAACCGCCAAGATCAACACAAAGATATTGGAAATAACACTCGAGAAGTTCAGTAGAAAGCGACTGACGTAACCCATAATGACGGCCGGATTAAAGTTTTCCAAAATGCTATCGCGCGATAGCGTAAAGGGAAGTTTAAAGCGTGCGGCCAAGCTATTGAGATCGTTGAGGCGTTCGCCAAGCAACACTTTATATTGCGGAATTGATTGGCTGAATTCAGTCGCCGCATTGTTAATTAAGCCGAATAGTGAAAAGAAAATCACCACAATCAATGCCAGTAATAAGCCAATAGCGACCCCAAGTGGCACTTTGCGCTTGGTTAGGGCGCGGAGGAGGGGCGAGCAGATAATGGCAATAAAAAGCGACAATAAAAAAGGCACGACGATTTCCGCCGCGCTTTTTATGCCAGCGAAAATGACCACCAAGGCGGCCATCGCAATCAGCCCGCGATTAAAATTAAGGCTGTTTCCCACTAAATAGCATCCTCATTTTGTTCGCCGGTGCGGATACGAATCACCCGTTCTACATCGTAAACGAAGATTTTACCATCGCCGATTTTACCGGTTTGAGCGGTTTCAACGATGGTTTCCAAGCATTGCTCTAACAATTCGTCAGGCACCACAATTTCTATTTTTACTTTCGGCAAAAAATCTACCATGTATTCGGCGCCGCGATAGAGTTCGGTATGCCCTTTTTGACGACCAAAACCACGTACTTCGGTGACGGTCATGCCGCTAATGCCGATATCGGAAAGATTTTCACGTACGTCGTCTAATTTGAATGGTTTAATAATCGCTTCGATTTTTTTCATGATTGCACCTCCCGACGGGCGGATTTAGGGCGAAATGCATTGATCACCTGCGGATTGGTGTCGATATAAATCCCATCGATCAATTGCAAACAATAAGGCACGGCACTAAAAATGCCCTGCACCAGTACTCGACCGTCGGCATCTTTGACACCTTCTAGAGTTTCTTTAATTGCCTTTGGTTGGCCGGGTAAATTTAAAATTAGGCTATTACCGCGGATGACACCGACTTGGCGCGATAGAATAGCGGTCGGCACGAAATGTAAACTGACTTGGCGCATTTGTTCGCCGAATCCCGGCATTTCCCGATCAGCAACGGCTAAGGTGGCATCGGGCGTGACATCCCGTTTGGCCGGTCCGGTACCGCCGGTGGTTAATACTAGGTGGCAATGGCAATCGTCGACTAATTCTTTGAGGGTCGCTTCAATTAACGGTTGTTCGTCGGGAATCAAGCGGCTTTCTAGTTCAAAGGGGGCGCTTAATGCTTGTTTTAGCCATTGTTCCAATTCGGGAATGCCTTGATCTTGATAAACACCGCTAGAGGCGCGATCGGATACCGAGACTAAGCCGATTTTAAGGATTGCTGTCATTTTTCTTCTCCGGATAACGGTTAACACGGGGTATCATAGCATAGAAAAGGATTTTATTTTTAGATCTAATAAAATCAATGGCTTAGGTGTGTTTTTGGCAAAAACTCTAAAAAACAAGGGGGCGTTTGATGCCCCCGTTAGTCGAATAGAAAAGGATTAAGCCGATTTGCTGAGTTTGCTCCAGTTGTAATAGCCATACAGGGAGTTGAGTAAGTAGGCACTGAACATTAAATACATGGCTTGATTTTCAGCCCAAAGCACAATTGACAGAATATTTAGGACAATCCATAACAACCATTGCTCGCGGTAGCGTAAAATCATTAGTAATTGTGCGGTAACGGTGATGACGGTGGTGAGACCATCTAAGCCTGTGGAACTACCGCCGGCCGCTTTAAGAGCTTCCACGAAACCTAGCGTACCGAATGTGATAACGGCAAGCATGATAATCCAACCTTTTAGCGTAAGCGCCTTGGCAATGACGCTTTCACCCTGTTCACCATTGCGCATATTGTCACGCCACATAAAATAGCCGATGAATTGTGAAGGAATATAGACGTATAAGACAGTATTCATTTCGCCAAGGAAATTGCTGCCCCAAGCTACATAAAAATAAGTGTAAGCAAAAATCAGTCCGAACAGGTAGTTGCTGATTTTTCCCTTGGATACCAACACCACGCAAATAATACCGGCAATACCCGAAATCATCGATAGGAGCGATTGCGGATCATAATAATAGGCAATCATTTGTGCAGTGATAAATAACACCAGCCAAACAACCTCAAAAGGGCGCCAGCCGCTAAAAAATTCACGTTTAAGGGATTCACTTAGGTTCATGAGAGCTCCGATTTTGTTTGAGTAAAAACGCGGGCATTCTGTCATTGCCTTCCCTTAAAGTAAAGTATTGCTAAAGGATGCTATTTAAAGTTGTGAGATAGTTCTCGTTTTGTGCGGATTGCTTTCAAAGGTGAAGCGGTTACAATAGCCGCCCTTTCATTGTCTCGAGAGAATCAATCATGTCTTTTATGCCCGGTCAACGTTATCTTAGTGAAACGGAAAATAATTTGGGGCTTGGCATCGTCACTTCGATAGAAGGCCGGCGTGTCCAATTGGATTTTCCTGCAGCCCAAGAGAATCGGATTTATGCAGTGGCGGAAGCGCCTTTAACACGAGTTGTGTTGCAGATGGGGGATACTTTGCAACATCGTGATAATTGGTTCGGCAAGGTGATTGCACGACAGGAAATGAATGGCCTGTACTTTTATTTAACTGCTAAAACGGACGGTGGTGAGGTGATTGTGCCAGAGAGCGAATTATCTTCACAATTTTCTCTGCATAATGCGAAAGAACGTTTACTAGCTGGTCAATTGGATAGTTCAGAATTATTCGCTTTGCGCTATCGCACTTTATTGGCACAACAGGCGCAATTTCAATCTCCATTGCGTGGTTTGCGCGGTAATCGAGCGGGATTGATTCCTCATCAGCTACATATTGCTCAAGAAGTGGGTAATCGTTTACGGCCGAGAGTGTTACTGGCCGATGAAGTTGGGCTGGGAAAAACCATTGAAGCCGGCATGATTTTACAGAATCAGTTATTCGCCGAGAAAATTCGCCGCGTGCTAATTATTGTACCGGAAAATTTGCAGCATCAATGGCTGGTGGAAATGTTACGCCGCTTTAATTTACCTTTTGCCTTATTTGATGAGGAACGGGCAGCAGACTTTGCCGCAACGGAGGATTCTCCGGAGACGAATCCTTTCGAGAGTGAAGCATTAATTATTTGTTCATTAGATTGGTTGACCGCTTATCCAAAAAGGGCTGCTCAAGCTTTAGCTGCGGGATTTGATTGCTTAGTGGTAGATGAAGCCCATCATCTGGCTTGGTCACAACAGCAGGTTTCGCCACAATATGCATTGGTGGAACGTTTGGCTCAGGCTATTCCAAGCGTATTATTGCTTACTGCAACGCCGGAACAATTGGGAGAAGAAAGCCATTTTGCACGTTTACGTTTGCTTGATCCGGCCCGATTTTATGATTTTCAGGCATTTATTGATGAGCAACGGCAATATCGTCCATTAGCCGATACAATTCAGGCATTATTGACCAAACGACCGCTGACTACGCAGGAATCTCAACAATTAGCCGAGCTCTTGCCGGAAATGCGGGAAACCTTGGCATGCGGGCTAGCAGATGGTTCGTCTGCAGTATCGGCTCGCACCGCACTAATTCAAGCCTTAATTGATCGCCATGGTACCGGAAGAGTGTTATTTCGTAATACTCGGCAAAATATCAAGGGGTTTCCGCAACGTCATTACCATCCGATCGCCTTATCCAATGAGGCGGCTAAAATCGATTGGCTCTTAGATTTTTTGAAAAATCATCGACAGGATAAGATTTTGGTGATTTGTCATTTAGCGCATACCGCACAGCATTTGGTGCAGGTACTACGGGAAAAAGAAGGCATTCGGGCTGCCCTATTCCATGAAGGTATGTCGATTGTGGAGCGGGATCGTGCCGCTGCGTATTTTGCTGAAGAAGAAGGTGCGCAGGTATTGGTAAGCTCTGCGATCGGTTCGGAAGGACGTAATTTTCAATTTTCTCACTGTTTGGTGCTATTTGATTTACCGCCAAATCCCGATGCGTTGGAACAAGCAATAGGCCGCTTGGATCGTATTGGTCAACAGCAAGATATTGATATTTATCAACCTTATATCAAAGATAGTAGTGATGAGTTATTGGCGCGTTGGTATCACGAAGGTTTGGATGCATTTGAACGACTATCACCGGCCGGCATGAGTTTATTTACGGAATTTGATATTGCACAGAGAAGAGTCACAGGTTTTGCGGATTTCTCTTCCTTGCTGATACAAACCCGTGAGCGTCGAGAACAATTACAATATGAGTTGGAACAAGGACGCGATCGTTTATTGGAAATGAATTCAGCCGGAGGGGCTCAGGCACAAGCTTTAGCGCAACAAATAGCAGCGCAGGATGGTGAACCGCAGTTGCGACAATTAGCCCAACAGTTGTTTGACTTAATCGGTTTAGAACAGGATGAATTAGGCGAACATAGTTTGGTGATTCAACCAACCGGAACCATGATGTTTGCTGATTTTCCGGGACTGCAGGAAGAGCCAATGACGGTGACCTTTGATCGTGCTTTAGCATTAGCTCGTGAAGAATGGCTGTTTTTAACTTGGGATCATCCTATGATCCGCCATGGTATTGATTTAATTACGGCTAATGATATTGGTAAGGCCTCCATGGCGCTATTAGTCAATAAACAATTGCCAGCCGGTACCTTATTGATGGAAACGGTCTTTGTGGTTGAAGCGCAGGCTCCGCAGGGGTTGCAATTAGGGCGTTTCCTTCCTCCGACAGCGATTCGCTTATTATTAGATAGCAAGGGGCATGATTTAAGTGCACAGGTCAGTTTTGAAACTCTACAACAAAAATTGAAACCACTTAATAAAGCTCTTGCGGTAAAAATGTTGAAAACAGTACAGAGTTTGTTGCAAGGCCTATTTCAACAGGCAGAAAAATTACTTGCGCAGCCGGCTCAGCAAATTATTGATGAAGCATTATTACAGGCCAAGCATGATCTTGGTGCAGAATTTGAACGTTTATCGGCATTACAACGGGTAAATAAAAATATTCGCTCGGATGAACTAGGATTGTTGGCTAAACAACGAGAGGATATTTTGCATCATTTGGCCGGGGCTAATTGGCGTTTGGATAGTGTACGTATTATTGTGACCAATCAGGAGTAGCAAATGGCATTAATTGATTATCGGCCACCGATGGAACCTTATTTGGATATTGTCTATCAGGATAATCACATTTGTGTGGTCAATAAACCTAGCGGCTTATTGTCTGTTCCCGGCAATAAGCCAGAATATTTTGACAGTGCAATGAGTCGGGTAAAGGAAAAATTTGGATTTTGTGAGCCAGCCCATCGTTTGGATATGGCAACTAGCGGTATTTTATTGTTTGCATTAAGTAAAGCAGCGGATCGCGAACTTAAACGCCAATTTCGTGAACGCGAACCCCAAAAACATTATTTAGCATTAGTGTTTGGGCATTTGCAGCAGGAGTCCGGTGAGGTTAATTTTCCTCTAATTTGTGATTGGGAAAATCGTCCACGTCAGCGCATTGATTTTGTTGTTGGTAAAAAAGCCTGTACTCATTTTGAGATCTTAGAACGACGTAATGATTTTTCCACATTGGTTAAATTGACGCCGATCACCGGACGCTCTCATCAACTGAGATTACATATGTTAGCTCTTGGGCATCCCATTTTAGGGGATAAATTTTATGCACCGCCTCAGGCAAAAGCAATGGCTGCCAGATTATGTTTACATGCAGCGCAGTTAACGATCTCACATCCGATTAATGGGGAAATAATGACCTTTACCCAGAGTGCTGATTTTTAAAGAAAAGCTCCCGATTTTGAGAAATTAATTTTATTTCACCAAATATTGTAAAATATCAAATTTTTTTGAAATAAGTTTTAAGATAAATATGGGGTTACCTTGCAAACGACCTCTAAAGGAGTAAAATGCGTAGCGGATATACTTATAATTAATTAATCATATGGAGGTGTTGTATGGCGTCTGATGACAAAATTTCGACGGTTGCATTAACTCCCGTTGAAGCTACGGATTATGCTGAAAGTGTTGCTACTTATAAAGCGCATAAGCGTCTGGTTCTTTCTTTTATATCTGGTATAAATGCAGGTGCCTGTATCGCTTTGGCATTTGTATTTTACACTACAACTCAGACCGGCTCGGCCGGTGCACCTTGGGGGCTGACGAAGTTGGTCGGCGGTTTAGTATTCTCCCTTGGTGTTATTATGGTTGTGCTTTTAGGCTCCGAGTTGTTTACTTCATCTACTTTAACAGCAGTTGCCCGAGTGGGGGGCAAAATTACTACAGGACAAATGATCCGGAACTGGATTGCCGTGTATTTTGGTAATTTTGCCGGTGGTTTGATTATTGTGTTATTCATCTGGTTTGGTGGTCAGACGATGGCTGCCGCTGGGCAATGGGGCTTGACCATTTTATCAACAGCCCAACATAAAATTCATCATACTTGGTTTGAGGCCTTTAACTTAGGTATTTTATGTAACATCATGGTATGTTTGGCCGTATGGCTTTCTTATTCGGGTAAAACCGTTGTAGATAAAGCATTTATCATGATTATGCCGATAGGCTTATTCGTTGCATCAGGTTTTGAGCACTGTGTGGCTAATATGTTCATGATTCCAATGGGAATTATTACGGCGCATTACAGTACACCTGAATTCTGGCAACAAATCGGTGTAGATGCCGCTAAGTATGCCGATCTTAATTTAGCGAATTTTATTATCAAAAATTTAATTCCAGTTACCTTGGGAAATATAGTGGGGGGTGCAGTCTGCATCGGTTTATTCCAACGTTATTTAACGAAGGCCCATTAGTTCTCTAACGAATTGAAACGATTTATTTTTTATTAATTAACAAAGGAAATGACTATGTCAGAACTTAATGAAGCTCAGAAATCAGCTTGGGCAGGGTTCACCGGTGGTGATTGGCAAGAGCATGTAAATGTACGTGACTTTATCCAAAAGAATTACACCCCGTATGAAGGCGATGATTCATTCTTAGCTGGACCAACCGAGGCAACAACTAAACTTTGGGAAGCCGTGATGGAAGGTATTAAGGTTGAGAATAAAACTCATGCGCCATTAGATTTTGATGAGCATACTCCATCAACAATCACTTCTCATGCGCCGGGTTATATCAACAAAGATTTGGAAAAAATTGTTGGTTTACAGACTGATGCTCCGTTGAAACGTGCCATTATGCCATTTGGTGGTATTAAAATGGTTGAAGGGTCATGTAAAGTTTATGGTCGTGAACTAGATCCTGAAGTTAAAAAAATCTTTACCGAATACCGTAAAACTCATAACCAAGGTGTATTTGATGTCTATACACCAGATATTCTCCGTTGCCGTAAATCCGGTGTGTTAACCGGTTTACCGGATGCCTATGGACGTGGTCGTATTATCGGTGACTATCGTCGAGTAGCGCTTTATGGTGTAGATTTCTTAATGAAAGATAAATATGCTCAGTTTACTTCTTTGCAAGCAGATCTCGAAAATGGGGTGAACCTTGAAGCGACAATTCGTTTACGTGAAGAAATCGCTGAGCAACATCGTGCATTAGGTCAACTGAAACAAATGGCTGCAAGCTATGGTTTCGATATTTCTAATCCGGCGAGTAATGCACAAGAAGCCATTCAATGGATGTACTTCGCTTATTTAGCCGCTATCAAATCACAAAATGGTGCAGCGATGTCATTTGGCCGTACTGCAACCTTTATTGATATTTATATTGAACGTGATTTGAAAGAAGGCAAAATCACAGAAACTGAAGCACAAGAATTAGTGGATCACTTAGTGATGAAACTTCGTATGGTTCGTTTCCTACGTACACCTGAATATGATCAATTATTCTCTGGTGACCCAATGTGGGCAACTGAAACCATCGCGGGTATGGGATTGGATGGTCGTACCTTGGTAACTAAAAATACATTCCGTATTTTGCATACCCTTTACAACATGGGTACTTCTCCAGAACCAAACTTAACTATCCTTTGGTCTGAACAATTACCTGAAAACTTCAAACGTTTCTGTGCGAAAGTATCTATTGATACCTCATCTGTTCAGTATGAAAACGATGACTTAATGCGTCCAGACTTCAACAATGATGACTATGCAATCGCATGTTGTGTATCACCAATGGTTGTAGGTAAACAAATGCAATTCTTCGGTGCTCGTGCAAACTTAGCGAAAACATTGTTATACGCAATCAACGGCGGTATCGATGAAAAATTAGGTATGCAAGTAGGTCCGAAAACTACACCAATCACTGATGAAGTGTTAGATTTCGACACCGTAATGACTCGTATGGACAGCTTTATGGATTGGTTGGCAAAACAATATGTGACTGCCTTGAACATCATCCATTATATGCACGATAAATATTCATACGAAGCAGCACTAATGGCGTTACATGACCGTGATGTGTTCCGTACTATGGCTTGTGGTATCGCAGGGCTTTCAGTTGCAGCTGACTCACTTTCTGCAATTAAATATGCGAAAGTTAAACCTGTTCGTGGGGATATCAAAGACAAAGATGGCAATGTTGTTGCAAGCAATGTAGCAATCGACTTTGAAATCGAAGGTGAATATCCACAATATGGTAACAATGATAACCGTGTGGATGAGATCGCTTGCGATTTAGTTGAACGTTTCATGAAGAAAATTCAGAAACTCAAAACCTACCGTAATGCTGTACCAACACAATCTGTGTTAACCATTACTTCTAACGTGGTTTATGGTAAGAAAACAGGTAATACCCCAGATGGTCGTCGCGCAGGTGCTCCATTTGGACCAGGTGCAAACCCAATGCATGGTCGTGACCAAAAAGGTGCTGTAGCATCATTAACTTCTGTGGCTAAACTGCCATTTGCTTACGCGAAAGATGGTATCTCTTATACCTTCTCTATCGTGCCAAATGCGTTAGGTAAAGATGCGGAGGCTCAACGCCGTAATCTTGCTGGCTTGATGGATGGCTATTTCCATCATGAAGCGACAGTAGAAGGTGGTCAACACTTAAATGTGAATGTATTAAACCGTGAAATGTTATTAGATGCGATGGAAAATCCGGACAAATATCCGCAATTGACAATTCGTGTCTCTGGGTATGCCGTACGTTTTAACTCTTTAACTAAAGAGCAACAACAAGACGTAGTAACTCGTACATTCACTGAATCGTTCTAAGTTACAATAAAATCTAACCGTATTTTAACGGTAATGTAAAAGTTATGAGCCTGATTTACGTCAGGCTCATTTTTTATAGGTAATATTTCAGGTACAATTTAGCCATGTTTAGTTTGGGAACTTATGTATGTCAGTTTTAGGTAGAATTCACTCTTTTGAATCCTGTGGTACTGTAGATGGTCCAGGGATTCGTTTTATTTTATTTATGCAAGGTTGTTTAATGCGTTGCAAATATTGCCATAACCGTGATACTTGGGACCTTGATGGCGGTCGTGAAATTAGCGTTGAAGAATTAATGAAGGAAGTGGTGAGCTATCGCCATTTTATGAACGCAACGGGCGGAGGTGTAACGGCATCAGGTGGTGAGGCCGTTCTTCAAGCAGAATTTGTGCGTGATTGGTTTCGTGCTTGTAAGGCTGAGGGAATTAATACTTGTTTAGATACGAATGGTTTTGTTCGTCATTATGATCATATTATTGACGAATTGCTTGATGTAACTGATCTGGTATTACTGGATTTAAAAGAACTTAATGATAAAGTACATCAGAACCTTATTGGTGTGCCAAATAAGAGAACATTAGAATTCGCTAAGTATTTGCAAAAACGTAATCAACGTACCTGGATTCGTTATGTTGTGGTACCGGGATATACAGATAATGATCACGATGTACATTTACTTGGTCAGTTTATTGAAGGAATGCAGAACATCGAAAAAGTGGAGCTTTTACCTTATCATCGATTAGGTGCCCATAAATGGAAAACGCTAGGATTTGATTATGAGTTGCAAGATGTATTACCACCAACAAAAGAATCACTTGAGCATATTAAAACTATCTTGGAAGGATACGGTCATACCGTAAAATACTAGATTGTGATAATGTGGAGTAGTTCAACAGCAGGCTTTGGGAATGAGCTTTAAGGAGAGAAAAATGAAAAAATTGGTATTCACATTTTTAGGTGTAGCCCTTTTAGCAGGTTGTTCTGCTGTTCAATCCCCCCTTCCACAAGAAGAGGTGACATTAAGCCCTCCCTCTAAAGATAGAGAAGGCTATGTTCGGTTAGTAAAAGATAAAAACTACTATATTGATACTAGTTCTATCTGGGTGGATAACCAAGATTTAAATCAAGTGCATTTTGATGCAGTGGTGAATTTGGATAAGGGTTTATATGTGTATCCAAAAGAAACAAGACGTTATGCGCGTTCCGTTCGCCAATATAAAATCCTAAACTGTAAGAATTTCCACTTAACTCAGGTTCGTACAGATTTTTATGATGACTTTTGGGGCGAAGGTTTGCGTGCAGCACCGAAAAAACAGGAAAAATATTCCATTAGCTTAAAACCGAATACGACGCTTTATGCTGCCGCTCAAATTATTTGTGTGAATTCAGATAGAAAGCCTTCTTTAGAGTTAGAAGGCTCACAAGTGAAATAATCAATCAAAGTGCGGTTAGAAATAACCGCATTTTTTATGCTTAATTAAGTAGTTATAGGCAGATGATAAAAAACGGTCAATATTTATCAAATATTGACCGTTTTTTACAGATTACTATGAAAAATTATTTCACACGAGAAACGTATTCGCCTGAGCGAGTATCTACTTTGATTACTTCGCCAATTTGAACAAAGAGAGGTACTTTCACTACTGCGCCAGTACTTAATGTGGCTGGTTTACCGCCTGTGCCTGCAGTATCGCCTTTAAGACCAGGGTCGGTGTCGATGATTTCTAGTTCTACGAAGTTTGGTGGAGTAATGCTGATTGGCGCACCGTTCCATAAAGTTACGATACAATCTGCTTGGTCTAATAGCCATTTTTCTGCATCACCAACTGCTTTCGCATCAGCAGAATATTGTTCAAATGTTTCAGGGTGCATGAAGTACCAGAATGCATCATCCTTGTATGAATAAGTCAGGTTAAGATCCATAACATCAGCTGCTTCAACTGAAGTACCGGATTTGAAGTTGACATCTAATACTTTGCCTGAAATTAATTTACGAATACGGGTGCGGGTGAATGCTTGCCCTTTACCCGGTTTGACGAATTCATTTTCAACAATAACGCAAGGCTCGCCGTCTTGCATAAATTTTAGACCCGGTTTGAAATCACTGGTAGTATATGTAGCCATAATTTGAATTATCCTAAGAATGGTTTTTTAAAGGTGCACATTCTAACCCAAAACATCGCGGAGAGAGAAGAACAAAATTGGCTCGATATTTTAAAAAATGCCGTTTCTGATCCTATTTTATTACTCAAAAGACTCAATCTTTCTGAATCCTATTTTCTTGAAGATATAAAGGCTCGCCAATTATTTGCAATGCGAGTCCCTACTCCCTTTATTGAAAAGATGGAAATTGGTAATCCTCAAGATCCACTTTTTTTACAAGTTATGACCGGCGCAGAGGAGTTTTCCGACGTTGTTGGTTTTACCCAGGATCCATTATCTGAAAATCAGGCTAATGCAATTCCAAATATTTTGCACAAGTATCATAATCGTCTCCTTTTTATGCTTAAAGGCGGATGTGCCATAAATTGTCGTTATTGTTTCCGTCGTCATTTCCCTTATGAACAAAATCCGGGGAATAAACGCAGTTGGCAAAGAGCGTTAGATTATATTGCTCAGCATGATGAGATTGAGGAGGTGATTTTTTCTGGTGGAGATCCTCTTATGGCTAAAGATAGTGAATGGCGATGGCTTCTTGCATCTTTAGAATTGATACCTCATGTGCAACGTATCCGTATTCATAGTCGTTTACCTGTGGTTATTCCACAACGGATTACGGCAACATTTTGTAGTTTATTGAAAAATAGTCGCTTTCAGGTGGTGTTAGTCACCCATATTAATCATCCAAATGAGATTGATGAATATTTTACATTGGCAATGCAAAAGTTAAGGGACGCGAATGTAACGTTGTTAAACCAATCTGTCTTACTCAGAAGGATCAATGATGATCCTATAATTTTAAAGTCATTGAGTGATAAATTATTTCAAAGTGGCATTCTTCCTTATTACCTGCATTTATTGGATAAAGTGCAAGGGGCTGCACATTTCTATATTCCCGATGAACAGGCTCTTTATATTTATCGGCAATTACAGGCGAAAACTTCCGGATATTTGGTACCCAAGCTTGCCCGAGAGATAGCAGGAGAGCCAAATAAAACTTTATACGGTGACCAATATCCGCTAGAATAGCGCGAAATTTTTCATGTCAAAACCAATAGAAAACGCTTAGTCATTTTTGTGTTAATAAGTTGCATTTCAATTGGTCGGTTATCGTTAATAAATAGTTTAGCAAGTAAGAGGTATATCGTGGATTCTCATAATGGAAACCAACAAAATGACCAATCTCAAAATGAATTAGATTTAGGTTTACATAATACGGACAGCAAAAATGCACAAGGTGCAGGCTCATTGCTTGATAAGGCTAAAGGTCTTTTTGCTAAGAAAGAACAGGCTCAAACTCAATTCCATGTCCGTAAAGAACCTACATTTGGTACACAGAGCGAGCAACCTCAAACATTGCAAACATCTCCTTTTGAGGAACAACCTTTAGAGCAAAAAGAAGAATTCATTGATGCAGAAGAACATCAACAGGTTGCACAACAAAGTGCCCCATTTGTGGCTGCAGCGTCCAATGCTAATAAGGTTGATAACTTAAAACAGCCGGAAAAATGGAAAGTATTACAAATTCTTCCAGAAAAACATCGCCGTCTATTTATTGCTATTTTAGGCTTGGTAATATTGCTCATTGTATTCTTTAGCTTGAAACCAAGCTCAGATACGGTGGAGTCCTTTGAACAGCAAAATACCAATGAGATTCCGGTGCAATTTCAATCCTTGGATCAATCCCAACCGGTAGAAACTAGTATTTTAGATAATGCAACGACTGCTCCTGCTTCTGCGGAACAAACTAAATCTGATGTTCCCCCGGCAATGGAGTATGTGGGAAATAGTGAGGCTAAAAACGAAACAGTAAACCCTCAAACGGTTGAAACTCAAAGCCCAACAATGCAACAACCGAGCCAGCCAACACAAGCTCCAGTGGCGCAAACAACAGTTAAGGAATCCCCTAAACATACTCCGGCGGTAGAAAAACAAACAGCTCCGATTGAACGTAAAGTTGAATCACATCGTGAACACGCGGTGACGTCTCAGGAGAAAAAGAATGCCAAGCCGACAACGGAAAAAACGGCTGCAACAGCTCCAGTAATGAAAAAAGAATCTTCGGCTAAGATTCAAGAATCTAAGCCTACAGTTACTCAGGCTGCTACTAATGGAACAAGTAAAACCCTAACGGTTCCACAAGGGGTATCATTAATGCAAGTATTCCGTGATAACAAACTGAATATTGCGGATGTAAATGCTATGACTAAAGCTAGCGGTGCAGGGAATGCGCTTAGTAATTTCAAACCTGGTGATAAAGTACAGGTTTCCCTCGATGGGCAAGGAAGAGTGAGTGAACTACGTTTATCGAATGGTACAAGATTCATTCGTCAGGCGAATGGTACTTACCAGTATAAAAAATAGTGAAAAGGGCGAGCAATCGCCCCTTTTTATATGGCATAAGGAGACGTGATGCTGCGCAAGGTTTTGTTAATTTCAACTGCATTGCTATTTTGTGGTTGTACGCACCAATCATTAACTTCCCCGCCGAAACGTAAAGTTTCGATTGATAAGCTTTCACAAAATGGTAAAGCAAATGTGTATTTATGCAAGGGCGGAAAAACCGTTCGTGTGGTGCAAAATAAAATAAGGGGAAAGAATACTAAAAAGCTCAGCCAAGTGACGGTGACTTTTAATGAGATTTCTGAAAAATTATTGTTAGGTATTTCCGAGCGTGGCCAAAACTACAGTAATGTTCGTTGGAACTGGTCACAAAGGGATGACTATAGTTCTTTAACCACATCTGTGGGCGTTGTGCTTGCTGAGCAATGTGTATTGCAACGTAGTGAGATCAATACCAATTAATGGAATTACAACGAGGTTTTGTTCTTCATCGTCGGCCTTATAGTGAAAGCAGTTTATTGCTTGACGTGTTTACCGAAGAAAGTGGACGTCTGAGTGTTTTAGCCAAGGGGGCAAGAGCCAAACGTTCGGCTTGGAAGTCGGTGCTGCAACCATTTACACCATTATTATTACGTTGGAGCGGAAAAGGAGCATTAAAAGTTTTAACTCACGCGGAGTCTGCTGCAATCAGTCTTCCCTTAGAACAAACTGCGCTTTATAGCGGTTTCTATGTGAACGAATTGATCACTCGGGTGCTTGAGGCAGAAACGGCACAACCGCAGCTATTTCAATACTATATCGCTTGTTTGACGGGCTTGGCATCACAAACTAATATTGAGCCAGTATTGCGTCGATTTGAGTTTCAACTATTACAAATTTTGGGTTACGGTGTTGATTTTACCCATTGTGCGGGAAGCGGCGCTGTTGTTGAACCAACGATGACTTATCGTTATCGTCCTGAACAAGGGTTTATTGCTTCATTGGTACGGGATAACACGGCCTTTTACGGTAAGGAGTTATTGGCTTTTGCTGCTTTAGATTTTTCCGATGCATCGGTTTTACCGGCTGCCAAACGTTTTACCCGACAGGCATTAAAACCTTATTTAGGTGATAAACCACTAAAAAGTCGTGAGTTATTTACGCAAAATATACTTTATTTGAAATAATCCGCTCTCTTTATTCGAACAATAATAAGAAATCATGTCATGGCCTTACTTTACGCTCCCCAAAAGAAACCTCAAACCATCCATACAATTACAGCTGAAATTCTTGATTTAGATTATCAAGGATTAGGTGTTGCAAAAGTTAACGGCAAAACTTGGTTTATTGAAAATGCTTTGCCGGGAGAAAAAGTAATAGCGCGGGTGACCGAGGAAAAACGTCAATATGGTTTGGCCGTAGCTCAAAAATGGTTGCAAAAGAATACACAACGCTTAACTCCTGCCTGTGGTTATTACAAGTATTGTGGCGGTTGCCAAGGGCAACATATCCCTCTTGAAATGCAGTGTCAGGCTAAGCAAAAAGCCTTATTTTCTCGTTTGAGTAAATTGCAGCGCGAGCCCATTGAGTTGATGCCGATGATTTCGGGGGCGCAATGGGGGTATCGTCGCAGAATACGCTTAAGTCTGCTATGGAATGCCAAGAATAAGTGCCTTGATATGGGGTTTCGTCAGAAAAACTCTAATCAGTTAGTGGCTATTCAGCAGTGTTTAGTTACAGAGCCTGCGCTGAATAATTTACTTCCTAAATTAACATCGCTGTTAAGTCAATTTTCTCAACCTAAACAACTCGGACATATTGAGCTAGTGAACGCAGATAATGGCATCGCTATGTTACTCCGCTATAGCCGGGAATTGAATGCTAGCGATCGCCAACGGTTATGCCATTTTGCTCAAGTTGAGGGGATTCATTTATTCTTACAAAGCGATAATGGAATAGAGCGGTTTTATGGGGAGGAACCCGCATATCAGTTGAATGATGGTAGTCGCTTACAATTTGATATTCGGGATTTTATTCAGGTTAATGGGCCGTTAAATCAACAGATGATCACTACCGCACTTGATTGGCTGGAGTTACAAGCAAACGATCGAGTGCTTGATTTGTTTTGCGGTATGGGGAATTTTACCTTGCCGTTATCCCGTTTAGCCGGCGTTGTGGTCGGAGTGGAGGGTGTACAGGAAATGGTGATAAAGGCTGAACAAAATGCCATCGCTAATCATTGTCTGAATATTCAATTCTATCAAACGGATCTTAGCGCCTCTTTTGTTGATAAGCCTTGGGCTAGAGAGCACTTTAATAAAATTTTGTTGGATCCCCCACGTAGTGGTGCGGCTTTTGCTCTCCAAGCCTTATGTGATTTAAACGCCGAGAAAATACTTTATGTTTCTTGCAATCCGGCAACATTAGTACGCGATGCGGAGATTCTCTGCAACGCAGGTTACAGGATTCAACGAACTGCTATGATTGATATGTTTCCGCATACGGCACATTTGGAATCAATCACATTATTTAGCAAATCTTAGGACATTTTAACTGTCCAACCTCGACGATACGGACATCGTCGTATAAACATCCAATGACAAGGGGGAATTATGGTTGCAGTGCGCGGCTCACATTTACTCAATCCGCAAGACTTTGTAATCGAATCATGGTGTTCGAGTCTCAAGCTTGCCGAACCGACCGAGCAATTGCTTATTCAAGCCTGGTATTACAGTAAAGTCTTGATCGAAAGCCATCAGGAAAAAATGCAATATGCTACGCTCAGCCTACATTCAGGTGTAGAAATGGTGGAAATTCTGCATGAATTGAATATGGATGCTGAAAGTTTAGTCACCGCCATGTTGCTCCCCGCCGTCGCTAATCAGTTAATAGATTGGGAAGATTTACAGAATCATTTTGGCGCCAATATTGTGAAATTATTAAAAGGCGTTGAAGAAATGGACAACATCCGCCAATTAAACGCTAGCCATTCCGCTAATGCGCTACAGGTCGATAATGTACGTCGTATGCTACTTGCCATGGTGGAGGATTTCCGTTGTGTGATTATAAAATTGGCAGAGCGTATTACCTTCTTACGCGATGCAGAAAATCGTTGTTCGGAAGAAGAAAAAGTATTGGCAGCCAAGGAATGTTCCAATATTTATGCCCCCTTAGCCAACCGTCTTGGGATCGGTCAGTTGAAATGGGAATTAGAAGATTACTGTTTCCGATATTTGCATCCTGAGCAGTATCGTAATATTGCTACCCTATTACATGAACGTCGTTTGGATCGTGAGCGTTATATCGCAGATTTTGTAAGTGAGTTAACCGGTTATTTAAAAGAGAATATCGATCAGGTAGAGGTTTATGGGCGTCCGAAACATATCTACAGTATTTGGCGCAAAATGCAGAAAAAACACCTGGAGTTTAGTGGCCTCTACGATGTTCGGGCTGTGCGTATTATTGTTCAGCGTTTACAGGATTGCTACACCGCATTAGGGATTGTGCACACCCATTTCAAGCATTTACCAAAGGAGTTTGACGATTATGTGGCAAATCCAAAACCAAATGGTTATCAATCGATTCATACCGTGGTGTTGGGTAAAGGGGGCAAGCCGATTGAAGTACAAATCCGTACCCAACAAATGCATGATGATGCTGAATTAGGTGTTGCAGCCCATTGGAAATATAAAGAGGGTACCACCGGTAGCTTATCTGCCTATGAAGAGAAAATCAGCTGGTTACGTAAACTCCTCGCATGGCAAGATGATATTACTGATTCTGGCGAGGTGATTGAAGAATTACGCAGCCAAGTATTTGACGATCGGGTTTATGTGTTTACTCCGAAGGGCGAGGTGGTTGATTTACCAACAGGTTCTACGCCGTTGGATTTTGCTTATGCCATTCATAGTGAAATCGGTCACCGCTGTATCGGCGCTAAGGTAGGCGGACGTATCGTACCCTTCACCTATCATCTACAAATGGGTGATCAAATTGATATCATTACGCAAAAAAATCCAAACCCGAGTCGCGACTGGGTTAACCCAAATCTAGGTTTTACCCATACAGCGAAAGCCCGTTCTAAAATCATTGCTTGGTTTAAAAAGCAGGATCGGGAGAAAAATGTTCCGGCCGGAAAAGAGCTGTTGGAGAGTGAAATTAACCGATTGAACATTAGCCTCAAACAGGTAGAGCAGCATGCTTTAGCTCGTTATAACCTGAAAACCTTAGAGGATTTATATGCAGGCATTGGTAGCGGTGATATTCGTCTCAATCAACTGATTAATTTTTTACAAAATAAATTAATCAAGGTGACCGCAGAGGAAGCCGATAAGGAAATTCTACGTCATGTAAGCAATAAAAGTGCCAATATTGCCCAACAAAAAGCTGATAATGGTAAAAAAGGCTATGTTGTTGTCGAAGGGGTTGGTAATTTGATGCACCATATGGCGCGTTGCTGTCAACCTATCCCAGGAGATGCTATTGCCGGTTACATCACTATGGGACGCGGTATTTCAATTCATCGTAGTGATTGTGAACAATTCCTTGATTTACAGGCTTCGCATCCGGAACGGGTTGTTGAGTCGGTTTGGGGGGATAACTACGCCGGTGGTTTCCACCTAAATATTCGCATTGTTGCCAGCGATCGTAATGGTCTATTACGGGACATCACAACCGTACTGGCCAATGAAAAAATCAGTGTGTTGGGGGTCAGCAGTCGCATGGATAGCAAAAAACAGCTCGCGACCATTGATATGGAAATTGAGCTACAAAATGTTGAGATTCTCAGCAAAATTCTCGCGCGTCTGGCGAAGCTTGACGATGTGATTGAAGCAAAACGTTTATAAGGAACCTTATGTACAAAACCACGGGATTAACCCATTTAATCAACTCTACCAAATATTCTCTGCAGGGATTACGTAGTGCTTTTCAGCATGAAACGGCGTTTCGCCATGAATGCTTTGCTGCAGTGATTTTAGTGCCATTGGCATTTTTGCTCGGACATAGCGCTCTGCAAATAGCCTTGATGATCGGCGCGGTATTGCTGGTTATGGCTGTAGAATTACTCAATAGTGCCATCGAAGCGGTGGTGGATCGTATTGGTACGGAGCGTCATGAGCTATCTGGTCGCGCCAAGGATCAGGGATCAGCAGCGGTTTTTATAGCAATTGGCATTGCTGCAGTGATTTGGCTCGGGGTTATTATCGGTGGCTAAACGCCCCCTTAAAAACAAAAGTTTTTGCCAAAACAAATGCTAAGTATTTGATTTTATTAATATTGTTATAAAAATGCATTAACGCATTGATATTTCAAACAAAAGACGGTCAAACCACATTGGTTTGACCGTCTTTTGTTTGAGGATTAACGTCTTGGTAAATAACGGGTCGGATCGACGGATTTACCTTTATAGCGGATTTCAAAGTGCAGTTTCACGTTATTGGTGCCGCTGGAGCCCATTTTAGCAATTTCTTGACCGGCTTTTACTTCCTGTTGGTCAGAGACTAAGATCTTGTCGTTGTGAGCGTAGGCACTCAAGAAATCATCATTATGTTTGATGATGATTAGGTTACCGTAACCACGCAATGCGTTACCGGCATATACCACACGGCCGGAGGCTGCTGCTTTTACAGCTTGGCCACGGCTACCGCTGATATCAATCCCTTTATTGCCGCCATCGGAGCTGGAGAAGCCTTGAATCACGTTACCGCTGGTTGGCCATTGCCAAGCCACATTGGACGCAATTGGTGCAACCACATTCGCGTTGTCGGCGGTGGTATTGACATTAGCCGGTTGGCTTGTTGTTTGGCTAGCAACCGGTACGCTTGGTGTGGCAGATGGTACGCCGGCACCGGATTTAATCGGGCCGATGATACTACCATCAGAGCCGATTTGAGTACCATTTGCGCCTGGGGTATAGGTGACAGCTGGTTCAGCCGGTGTAGCTGCAGCTGTGTTCACATTCTCTTTAACCGGTACGGTGGTGGTAATGGTTTTGGTTGTGCAATTGGAAATTTTTAAGGTTTGTCCAACACTTAAGCTATATGGCTCGGACATATTGTTCAAAGCCGCCAATTCTTTTACATCCATTCCCGACAAGTAGGCGATTAAGAACATGGTATCGCCTTTGTTGACTTTATAGGTGTTACCTTTGTAAGAGCCTTTTTGAATTTGGCTGTAGTCCGGCGCATTGGTATTTGGGTTACGCGGGATATCAACGGATTTAGAGCCACTACAATCGGAAACCGTTTTAGTCACGGTTTTAGTTTTTGGGGCAGCCGGCTCACTTTGCACTGGTTGATAAGTCGGTTGAGTCGCTGCGGCTTGGTTATTTTGTACCGGCTGATAGGTCGGTTGGAAATTAGGTTGTGGGTTTTGGGTACCACTTGGCACACTGGAACCCATGCTGTTTGGCATGGAATTCTGTTGAATTTCCGGTTGCCAACTACCGGCAGTGCCGCCGTCTACCGGCTGCATGATGCCTGGAGAAAGATTACCATCAGCACTTTGAATTGGTGCCGGAGTGGAAGAGCTACAAGCAGTCAGAATGGCAATACTGACCGGTAACAATAAAAAACGTTTCTTCATTTATTTTTCCTTATTATTTCATTTGGGTTGGCATAGCATTTTTTTCAATTTCAGGCATAAAGCTTCCGCCGGCAATCGCACCGGTGCCTTCGACCGGTTGCATGATACCATCCGGTAATGCATCAGGATCTTTCGGCGGTGCGCTTGAACAGGCGCTCAAAACAACAACCATAGACAAAATAAAAGCAAACTTATTCATGGAATTTCCTTAATTATTTTAAGATGAAATAAGCGATGACGGCGAGTACGACAACCGACCAGCCGATAACTTCAATAGATTTACGCAGTTTCGCGGCAAATTTCTCACCGCCCCAAGCCGCCAGTTTGGCCACTAAAATAAAACGCGCAAAACGGGAAATAAAGGCACTAATCACAAATGGAAAAAATGCCATTTGCATAACGCCGGAGCAAAGGGTAAATACTTTGAAAGGGATCGGACTAAAGCCGGCTACGAATACGACCAGTACGCCCCATTGCTGGAACCAACTTACAGCTTGTTGCCAATGACCTTGGTAACCCCAAGCGGCCACGACATCTTCTACCCAGTCTGCAGCATAGTAACCGATGGCATATCCAATCATACCGCCGATTACGGAAGCTAATGTGGTGTAAAGGGCAAATTTAAATGCTTGTCGCGGTTTTGACATAGACATTGGAATCAGCATCACATCAGGTGGGATCGGAAAGAAAATGGCTTCAATAAAGCTGACAAAGCATAGCCAAAAAGCCGCTAAGCGGTGTTTTGACCATTGCATGGTTTTGTCATAAAGGGCGCCAAAAATTTTCATGATGAGATCTCTGTGTGAAAAAACGCCACATTATTCACGTTCCAGCCAGTCTTGTAAAGCGCCAATTGAGTGATGCGCGGTCATATCGGCTGAAATTGGCGTGATTGAGACATAACCGTTTTGGACCGCATGAAAATCGGTACCAGGTTGTTCATTTTCCGGTAATCCGGCAGGGCCAATCCAATAGATTTTTTCACCGCGGGGATCGTTTTGCGCAATGACTTCCGCTGCGGAAGCACGATAGCCTAAATGGCAGACTTTGATACCTTTGAGTTGCTCGTAGGGCAAATCAGGCACATTAATATTCAACACTTCGCGTGAGCGTAATAATTGATGGTGTAGTCTAGGAATCAAGTCACACACCACTTTGGCGGCGGTATCATAATGTTGACGTCCATCCAGCGATACCGCAATGGCCGGTAAGCCTAAGTGGCGACCTTCCAAGGCGGCGGCTAGGGTACCTGAATACAGCGTATCATCGCCCATGTTACAACCGGCATTAATTCCGGATACGACTAAATCTACTTGCCCGGCTAAAAAACCATTGAGGGCTAAATGGACGCAATCGGCCGGCGTGCCATTAATGCAGTAATCACCGTTATCCAAATGGCGTGGACGCAAAGGTTCCACTAGCGTGAGAGAGCTAGAGGCTGCACTACGGTTGCGATCCGGAGCCACTACAATTACTTCGGCAATTTTGCGTAACTCCTGAGCGAGAGTTTGAATTCCCTCGGCGTGAAAACCATCGTCGTTGCTAATTAAAATTCGCATTATAACTCCTCAATTTGCACTAATTCGCGCACCAATGCAGTGGCGTAACTGCCTGCCGGTAGCCAGAATTTTAAACGTAATCCGGTATCTTCAAAGGCCCATTGTAAATGCATTGGGCAACAAAGCATGGGGCGTCGTGCCGCCTTCATTTTTTGTTGTTGCATCAATGGCGCAAATTCTTGATGTTGTGCCACGATGGCATTTTCCAATTCACCGGCGGCTATGTTTGGTTCACCGATAAGTGGGGCGGTGAGCATCAGATCGCCGTCGTTTAAACGTTGCTGTAACGCCTCGAAATCTTCATCAGAACCGGCACTAAAATGACTATGAGAGCCGGCAAGCTGCAAGATATCGCCTGGCATCACCTGTTCGATCTGGCCGGCTTGTAATCGTTGGGCAACCACTAAATTGAAGATTTCACTACGGGCAGCAGACAGATAAAAACTGCGTTTTTTGCGATCTTTGACTTGAATTTCTCCGCGCGCCCAGCGCAGTGCTTGAGTCAAATTATGACCATCGCGGCCGAATCGTTGTTCGGTAAAATAATTAGGGAAACCCTGTTTTAGATGCTCTAAGCGGGCATTGAGTTCATTGCTGGGACGGGCATCGCGCAGCAGTAGTTCAAAATAATTCCCCTGCAGACTGCCAACCCGAATTTTGCGATTGTGTCGGCCGACTTCAAGGATCTCTACACCATCCAAATGAAATTGGTTAAAGTCCGGGGTTGGTTTACCCGGCATTTGTAGGCAAAACCATTGTTCGGTCACCGCGCGTCGATCTTTGAGACCAGCATAGCCCATATCTCGTGCGGAAATGCCGGCAAAGTCTGCCAGTTTTTCACCGACAAAGAGTGTATTGACATCGGTTTTACGCACTTTCACCACGACGAATTCACCATCGCCGCTGAAGTTGTAACCTAAATCTTCTAACACAATAAAATCAGCACATTCCGCTTTTAAACGGGCGTGCTCGCTAGGGGCGCAGTTAAGCGCAAAAAAAGGCAGTGTTTGCATGAGTTGTCATTTCATCGGAAAGGGACGCCGATTGTACCTTGAAGCCCCCAGCAAGGCAAAAAAATTGGGCAAAATAACACAGGACTTTTGCTTGCCGATAGCCTACAATACGCGCGCGTTAACGCGTATTTGGGTTTTAAAATCAACCCTAATAAAATCAATGACTTACATGCTGTTTTTGCAAAAAGTTGGCAAGCCAGCATAGCGTTTTATCGGAGGAACTCATGACCGACTTAACCGAATTAAAAGCCGAAACCCGCGAAATCATTAGTGATTTATTGAATGATGGTAGCGATCCTGAGGCACTTTATATTATTGAACATCATGTGGCGCATTATGATTTCGATTTATTAGAAAAAATTGCCGTAGAGGCTTTTAAAGCGGGCTATGAAGTTTCCGAAGCGGAAGAGTTTGAAGACGATGACGGGCGGGCAATTTTCTGTTTCGACATCATTAGCGAAGTGGAATTAAAACCGGAAATTATTGATGCCCAACAGGCGGAGTTATTACCATTGTTGGAGAAATACCAAGGTATTTATGATGGTTGGGGAACATATTTTGAAGATCCTAATGCCGATGATGATGAATATGGTGACGATGGTGAGTTTTTTGATGATGACGAGGATGATTTGCGTCATTCCACCCATTAATCCCATTAATTTAGGGGGATAAGATGAAATTAAGATATTGTGCTTTGTTATTAGCTGCTTTGCCATTAGGTACATTAGCAGCAGAAGAACCACCACGTAGCGATGTGAATTTTACCGTAGTTACCGAGAAAGAAATTCCACGCGATTTGTTGCAAGCCACCTTATATGTACGCACTGAGGGAAATAATTTGGGCATGCTGAATAAGCAAATTAATGAAAAGGTAGAGGGCGCATTAAATTTATTAAAAACCCAGCCAGAGGTGGTATTGCGCAGTAATAATCGCGATAGTCAGATTCGTTATAATAATCAAGGTAAGAAAAATGGTTGGATTGTTGATGCGAGCCTGGTTGTGGAAAGTAAAAACTTCCAAGCCTTTAGTGAGCTACTTAATCAATTAAGCGAGCATTTTGCGATTGAAGATATGTCCGCAAGTGTTTCGAAAGAGGCCCGTAAGGAGTTGGAAAATGAATTAACTGAAGCGGTATTATTGGAATTTAATAGTAAGGCGCAGTTGATTCAAAAAAGTCTTAATGCGAAGGGCTATCGCGTTGTGGATTTAGATTTGGATTTACCGAAGGCAGTTAGTGAGGAGCGTCGTGAGATGATGAGGGCGAAAGCCTATACTGCAGAATTGGATGAAGCATCCTTCAACCCGGCCGGTAAACAGATTTTGAAAGCGCGGATAAATGCGCGAATTGCATTGATTAACGATTGATTTTCGCTACAATAGCGCGAATTTTTTACACAAGGACACATAATGAAAGTAGCAAAAAATGTTGTGGTAAGCATTGCTTACCAAGTACGTACCCAAGATGGTGTGTTGGTGGATGAAGCACCGGCTAACCAACCGTTAGAATATTTGCAAGGCCATAACAATTTAGTGATTGGTTTGGAAAATGCCTTGGAAGGGAAAGACGTCGGCGATAAATTTGAAGTGCGTGTACAACCGGAAGAAGGTTACGGCGAATACAATGAAAACATGGTGCAACGTGTACCGAAAGATGTTTTCCAAGGTGTTGACGAAGTTGTTGTGGGGATGCGTTTCCTCGCAGATACCGATATTGGTCCAGTACCGGTGGTAATTACCGAAGTGGACGGCGATGAAGTTGTGGTTGATGGTAACCATATGTTGGCTGGTCAGGAATTACACTTCACTGTTGAAGTGGTAGCAACTCGCGAAGCAACATTGGAAGAAATCGCACATGGCCATGTACATGGTGCACATAGTCACCATCATCACGATGATGAAGAAGGCCACGGTTGTGGTTGTGGCGGTCATGGTCACCATCATCATGATCACGATCATGAACATGGTCACGGAGGTTGTTGCGGTGGCGGTCATGGACATGGTCACGGCCATGGTGGCTGCGGTTGCGGTGGTCACGGTCACTGATATTAGAGCATCTATTACGAATATAAAAAATGCGGCTTTATGCCGCATTTTTTTATTTCTTGAAATTTATTTTTTGAGTAAATCTTCATTTTTTGCATGGATCCATTTGCCGTTCTTTTTATCCATATATTGAAAATATTCATTAGCAAAAGTACCTTGTGCACAGGTAAATTTATCACGACGGGAAGTCACCTGTTTTCCCTCTAAGGCGACATTTAAACAATGTGGCCCGGTCAAAGTAAATACGCCATGTTCAACGCGGCGTTGTTCAATATTATCAACAATCAGCTCCAAGGTCTCGCGTAGGAAAGGTGAGCCTTTTTCTGCTGCTAAAAAGAAATTAGTGTAGCGACCACGGCGGGTAATGAGAACTTCACTGTCTTGTTCTTCGATGATTGAATCCAAACACCATACCAAGTGACCATCGATATCAAGATAAATCCCCCCTTCGTTATAAAGAGTGAATAAACGCCAGAAATCTGCCTGAGCTGCACCATCATTTAATTGGATATAAGCCTTGTAAGTCCGCTCATCGGCATAGCGTTTGATATATTCCTCGCGTTCTTCGGTGCTGACATAACGGTAGTCAAAACTTAAAGAGAGTAGGCGGTTAAGCAGATAGTTACAATAAATTGGGAAGGTCACTCGATTACTATAGTTGGTTTGCCAAATTACCCGATTGATTTTTAATTGTTTGGTTGAACGCCGTTTAGCCGGACTAAATGACGGAATTACAAAGCGTTTTTTAGGCAATAGCCAATGTATGGGGTATCCGACAATTTTTACCAGATTGCCCAAAATACGCAGTAATGAGTTGGAAATTAAAATAAGGGATTGGTATTTAACACGCATAATGAAATCCGAATGAATCAAAAGTGCGCGTACTCTATCATTTTCTGATAATGGATTAAATAGCCTTGGAAAGAAAGGGTGGTGGGCGATACCGGTCTCGAACCAGTGACCCCCTCCTTGTAAGGGAGGTGCTCTCCCAACTGAGCTAATCGCCCGCAGAATACTCTGTGGATTTAAATGCTTAAGTGGTGGGCGATACCGGTCTCGAACCAGTGACCCCCTCCTTGTAAGGGAGGTGCTCTCCCAACTGAGCTAATCGCCCACTTAAGATGCATTTAAATAGGGAATTTAAAGTTTGCGCGGTGGGCACTTCAAAAGAAGTGGTGGGCGATACCGGTCTCGAACCAGTGACCCCCTCCTTGTAAGGGAGGTGCTCTCCCAACTGAGCTAATCGCCCGCTAGGTGCAAACTCTGACAACGTTAAGATTTCATTGGATGAAAAGTGGTGGGCGATACCGGTCTCGAACCAGTGACCCCCTCCTTGTAAGGGAGGTGCTCTCCCAACTGAGCTAATCGCCCTTAACGTTGTGAGCAGGCATTATAAGAATAATGATCTTCCAGTCAATGTTTTTTTGATTAAAACGCATTGGTTGGTGCAAAAATAGGCATAAAAAATTAAATTTTATTCAGCCATCTAGCAACTCGTAGTAGAATAAGCGCCAATATTCTGTCAATAAATAGGTTATAGAAATGAAAATTGCTCCTCCGTTTAATTTGGATCCTAATGTGAAAGTACGTACCCGTTTTGCACCAAGCCCAACCGGTTATTTACACGTTGGTGGTGCTCGTACTGCGTTGTACTCTTGGTTATTCGCTAAACATAACCAGGGCGAATTTGTGTTACGTATTGAAGATACTGATTTAGAACGCTCTACTCCGGAGGCAACGGCAGCCATTATCGAGGGCATGGAATGGCTTGATTTGCCTTGGGAGCATGGACCTTATTACCAAACCAAGCGCTTCGACCGTTATAACCAAGTAATTGATGAAATGCTTGAGCAAGGATTGGCGTACCGTTGTTATTGTAGTAAGGAACGTTTAGATGATTTGCGTCAAAACCAAGAACAAAATAAAGAAAAGCCGCGTTATGACCGTCATTGTTTAGGTGATCATAGCCATTCGCCGGACGAACCGCATGTGGTGCGTTTTAAAAACCCAACGGAAGGTTCTGTGGTGTTTGAAGATGCTGTACGTGGTCGCATTGAAATTAGCAATGCTGAATTGGATGATTTAATTATTCGCCGTACCGATGGTTCGCCAACTTACAATTTCTGTGTTGTTGTAGATGACTGGGATATGGGGATTACCCATGTGGTGCGTGGTGAAGATCATATCAATAACACTCCTCGTCAAATTAATATCCTAAAAGCCCTCGGTGCACCGATTCCGGTGTATGCTCATGTATCAATGATTAATGGTGATGATGGGCAAAAATTATCCAAACGTCATGGTGCAGTAAGCGTAATGCAGTATCGCGATGACGGTTATTTACCGGAAGCCTTGGTGAATTATTTGGTGCGTTTGGGCTGGGGGCATGGTGATCAGGAAATTTTCAGTCGTGAAGAAATGATCGAATTCTTTGAATTGGATCATGTTAGCCGTTCTGCCAGCGCCTTCAATACTGAAAAATTATTATGGTTGAATCACCACTACATGCGCGAATTACCGCCGGAGTATGTGGCTAAACATCTTGCATGGCATTATGAAAATCAAGGTATCGATACTTCAAATGGCCCAGTGCTAAGCGATATCGTGACTATGTTGGCCGAACGTTGTAAAACGTTGAAAGAGATGGCATCGGCAAGCCGTTATTTCTTCGAGGAGTTCGATAGCTTTGATGAAGCTGCGGTGAAAAAACACTTCAAAGCGGCAGCACTTGAACCACTTAAAAAAGTGAAAGAAAAATTAGCTGCATTGACCACCTGGGATCTACATTCCACTCACGAAGCTATTGAGCAAACTGCAGCTGAATTAGAAGTCGGTATGGGGAAAGTGGGGATGCCTTTGCGTGTGGCTGTGACCGGTAGTGGACAGTCGCCATCGATGGATGTGACCTTAGTTGGCATTGGGCGTGAACGCGTATTAGCCCGCATTGATCGGGCGATTGCCTTCATTCAGGCGCAAAATGCTTAACTTTTAGGCGGACAAGCGCAAATTGCTAATTTCGTATTGACAGCCTGCTGTCCGAAATTTATCATAGCGCCACTTTTGGGGATATAGCTCAGTTGGGAGAGCGCTTGAATGGCATTCAAGAGGTCGTCGGTTCGATCCCGATTATCTCCACCAAATTGAAAAAAACGCACTACAGTTGTAGTGCGTTTTTTGTTTTTAAATCAACTCTAATAAAATCAATGACTTAGCGCTTATTTTTGCAAAAACTCTGTTTTGTGATAGGGCGTTTATGCGATTTGCGTGTATAAAAAACGGCCGCAGTTGCGGCCATTTTTGTTATATCGATTTCATTTAATCGTGGCTACTTAAGAAGCCGCCGCTTTGATGTTTCCACAGTTTGGCGTACAAGCCATTTTGCGCCAATAATTCGCTGTGCGAACCCTGCTCGATGATTTGTCCTTTATCCAACACAATCAAACGGTCCATGGCGGCAATGGTGGATAAGCGGTGGGCTATAGCGATAACGGTTTTGCCTTCCATCATTTTATCCAGACTTTCCTGGATCGCTACTTCGACTTCCGAATCCAAGGCACTGGTTGCTTCATCAAGCAATAAAATTGGTGCATCTTTTAACATCACCCGAGCAATCGCAATACGTTGCCGTTGGCCACCGGACAACTTGACACCGCGTTCCCCAACATGCGCATCATAGCCATGACGGCCTTGGCTATCGCTTAAATAAGGAATGAAATCCGCCGCTTCGGCGCGCTGTGCCGCATGGATCATTTCTTTATCTGTAGCGTTTGGTCGGCCGTAAATAATATTGTCGCGTACCGAGCGATGTAGCAACGAAGTGTCTTGGGTCACCAAACCGATTTGGCTACGTAGACTTTCTTGTGTGACTTCTTGAATATTTTGTCCGTCAATTAGGATGCTACCTTGTTGTGCTTCATAGAAACGCAATAATAGGTTGACTAAGGTGGATTTGCCCGCACCGGAACGGCCAATCAAGCCAACCCGTTCACCTGGTTTTATGTGTAAATTAAAGTGGTTGAGCAACGGTTTAGCGGGATCATAGGCGAAACAAATATCTTGGAATTGAATTTCACCGCGCTGGATTTTAAGCGGTAAGGCATTCGGTTTATCTAAAATAGTGTGCGGTTTGGTGAGGGTTGCCATGCCATCATTAACGGTACCGATATTTTCAAATAGGCGGGCTGACTCCCACATGATCCAACGGGATAGGCCATTCACCCGCAATGCCATTGCTGTTGCGGTAGCGATGGCGCCAACGCCAACCTGTCCGTTTTGCCATAAGTACACGCCAAGAATCGCAGTACTGAGCGTAAGAAAAATATTGGTGGCATAGGTCAGGTTGTCGAGGGAGGTTGCTAAACGCATTTGCGCATTCACCGTGACCATAAATTCTTCCATGGAATGTTTGGCATAAGCGGCTTCGCGTGCGCCATGGGAAAAGAGTTTGACGGTCGCGATATTTGAATAGGCATCGGTGATGCGTCCTGTCATGAGTGAGCGCGCATCGGCTTGGCGTTGTGCGGTTTTTGCTAAACGCGGGATCAACAAACGTAGAATACTGATGAAGGCAATAATCCAAATGATAAAAGGCACTAAGAACCAAGCATCCAGGGCCGCTAATACCAATCCCGAAGTGATGAAATAAACGGAAACATAGACGAACATATCCGCGATAGTTAATACCGTATCGCGTACCGCAAGGGCGGTTTGCATGACCTTAGCAGACACCCGACCGGCAAATTCATCTTGGTAAAAACTTAAACTCTGTCCTAGCATTAGACGGTGGAAATTCCAACGTAAACGCATTGGGAACACCCCTTGCAGGGTTTGTAAACGGACTGCAGAGGCAAGGAATGACCAACCGATACTAAACACCAGCAGTAGCGCCATTACAACTAACCAATGGCCTTTTTCTGCCCACAGGGTTTGTGGATTATAAGCACCAAGCCAATCGACCAATAATCCCATAAATTGGAATAATACTGCTTCCATGACACCGGTACCGATGGTGAGTAGGGCAAGTAAGAAAATCCAGCCCTTCATACCCTCAATACTGGACCAAATAAAACGAAATAAACCTTTTTCCGGTGTCTTTGGCATCTCTTCCGGATAGGGATTGAGACGGCATTCAAACCATGAGAAAATTTTATCGAACATAGTGCTTCCTCAAAAAATAAAAGGCAACGGAGTGTTGCCTAAATCAGTGCGACTGACAGTATCAGTCTTAAAACGAACGCATTATAACCTACAATCCAACTAAGTTATAGCCGCTCAAAAAAGCTTTAGGGCTTGCATTTGAGCGACCACATCGGCAACTTGAATTTGCGACATCAATTCTTTGCCTTTCAGTTTCGTAGCCCAGGGCAATTCGGCGGCGGTTTTACCGGTTTCCCGTAATAAATTTTCATCATACACCGAAACCACATTAGCCAGATTATGATAAGGCGCGGTACGTCGTGGGTTGTGATAGGCGTATAACCCGATTACTGGGGTATTTTGGGTGGTAGCCAGATGGGCCGGACCGGAATCCGGGGCAATGACTAAATCGACCAAACCGATTAGTGCAGTCAGTTGCTTTAAGTTGGTTTTTGCCGCTGCATTGACTGGCTGAAAATCACATTTTTGCACAATCTGATTCACCATCATTTGTTCGCGTTCTGATGGTGATGCACAAAAAATAACATTGATGTTGTGCTGATGGGCGATGTTAGCCACTTCGGCATAACGGTCAATTAGCCAGTCTTTTTCCGATTTACTGGAGCAGGGCGCAATTAGCAGATTTTTACGCTTAGGATCGATAAATTGCATAGCATATTGACGCTCTGCATCAGTTAGTGGAATTTGCCATTGTGGTGTCGCAGGCGGAATACCGAGATACTCGGCAAATGCCATAAAACCGTCCAACACATGAGGCGAAATTGGATCTTCAATACGTCGATTTACAAACAACCATTGACCTTCGCGTGACCGTTTGTTGCCAAAACCGATTTTATATGTTGCGCGAATGCCCAGGGAAAGTAGAGATGCCCGCAGAGCCGTTTGCATATTGAGCAGAGCATCGAATTTATTATTTTTCAAATATTTCCATAGTCCCCAAATACCGTGCCATCCGCTTTTTTTATCATAGGGCACTAACTCAATACCTTCCAATCCGTTAAGTAGCGCCATTTCTGTTTTACCGACAATCCAGGTAATTTTGGTGGTTGGCCAATAATGTTGAATATGTTGGACAACGGCAAGTGCATGAGTCACATCACCGATGGCGGATAGGCGCAGAATACAGAGGGATTTTGGGGGCTGAGTAAAAAGCGGCATAGGGCCTCCTGACATTTGAATTGCTGATATTTTAAAGTAGAATGGCCGCATTTTCTATTCTCTCAGTGATGGCTATGCAGGAATTTCAACAAGGCAATCAATATTTTATTTTTAACCAGGATTGTTCGTTTGAGCCGAAATCATCTTTTTTTGAACCCTCTTTTTGGCAACAACAAGGTCGGGTTTTAGGGGCGGCAAAAGGCCGTGGAACAACCTATTTTGTCTCGGCGCAAGATTATTTCGGTTGTGATTGCGCATTGCGCCATTATTATCGCGGTGGGCTTTGGGGCAAATTTAATCGGGATCGCTACCGTTTGGGCGCGCTTGCGCAAACCCGCAGTTTTGCCGAATTTAGATTATTACACCAATTACATGCAGCGGGACTTGCTGTGCCGAAACCAATCGCCGCCAGAGTGACAATAGGTCGGTTAGGGATTTGTTATCAGGCAGATATTTTGTTAGAAAAGTTGCAAGATGGAGAGGATTTGTGTGGCTATTTAGTCCGCAATAACTTGAACGGAACGGAATGGCAGAGAATTGGTGGATTGATTCGGCAAATGCATGATTTGCAGGTTTGTCATACGGATCTCAATGCTCATAATATTTTTGTACAAGAAAAAGGCGAAAAGCAATATTGGTTACTGGATTTTGATAAATGTGGCTTGCAGCCGGGAGAACATTGGAAATCCAATAATCTTGAGCGTTTGCATCGCTCCTTTCTTAAAGAGGTTGGCCGTATGGGAATTCACTTTACTGAGGCCGATTGGCAACAGCTAAAGAGCGGTTATCAGGGATAAAAAAACACCTTTGCCATATTGGTAAAGGTGTTTTTTATTATGTTAAGAACTAGGCTGCTTGTATGGTTGGAATGCCGCAGTCACCTAAAGTACCATCATCGGCAATTTCCTTCGGTGTACCAAGCACTTCGGCAATTTTGTCTCCATCTTTGAAAAACACAAAACCGCCATGCTCCATTTTGATCCAGGGTTCATCTTTGGTGAGAGGGAAGGTGGTAATAATATTAACTTTGTCGCCATCTTTCGCGTAGTGGCTGAAATCAATGACACCATCATCATCGATACGATGCGCTTTACCGAAAGGTGCTTTACGCATCACATAATGCAAATGGGTCGAGCAGTGCGCGATCATCCATTCACCGTTGGATAGAATGAAGTTAAAAGTGCCATGCTGGGCGAGTTCTTTGGTAACCTCTTGAATGGCATTAAAGATCTCAATTTCCGATGGTTTGCGTTTGAAGCGATTTTTCAAATATTCTGCCATGTAGCAAAATGCTGTTTCTGAATCGGTGTTACCGATAGGCTGGCAGAAGCTGTCCGACATATCCGGTAAATCCTTCAGGTTACCATTATGGGCGAAAACCCAGTTCTCTCCCCAAATTTCACGAATAAACGGATGGGTATTTTCAATCGTGACCTTACCTTGAGTGGCCTTACGAATATGAGCAATGACGTTAAGAGACTTAATATTGTATTGTTTTACGCAGTCGGCAATCGGTGAGTGACTAGCCGGATGATTGTCACGGAAAATACGCACGCCTTTTCCTTCAAAAAAGGCAATTCCGAAACCATCACAATGGCTATCGGTGAGTCCTGCACGGCGGCGGAAGCCTTCAAAGGAAAAGACAATATCCGTTGGCGTATTGCAATTCATTCCGAGTAATTGACACATATAAAAATAACCTAAATTAATAACCTTACATAAAGTGCGTAGATTACGCTTTTCATTAGGCGCTTTCAATATTCATCCGTAGGATTTTTAGATAAAAACGTTACATAAAATAGCGTTATAGCATTTGAGTGATGATATGTCCCGGGAGTATTTGAATACCATTTAGAAGGTGGCAACCGCAGTGAATTACGGTTGCGTTAATATCATCATTTACGGAAACTGAAAAAGTAAAAAGCCGCTAAATTGCTTTAGCGGCTTTTTGAATTTGGCTCCTCCTGCGGGACTCGAACCTGCGACATATGGATTAACAGTCCACCGTTCTACCGACTGAACTAAGGAGGAATAGATGGTGCCTCGAGGCGGAATCGAACCACCGACACGGGGATTTTCAATCCCCTGCTCTACCGACTGAGCTATCGAGGCAAGGCGTTGTCAGCGATGCCGGACAACGGGGCGTATTAAACGATTTTTTAGATGCTGAGTCAACAATAAAATTAAAAAAATCTAAAAAAAACGCGAGTTTGCATACTTTACAAGCAAGATGACTAGAAAAACACCAAAGATATGCCGTTTTTTGAACATCCTCGAGAATGAACGAAGACAATTGGGTTGTTTTTTACTGAAAATGTCACATTTTTCCTTGTTTTTATTTCATTTGTAATAAAATCAATGGGTTATATGTTGTTTTTGAAAAAACTTTGCAAATGGAAGGGCGTTTGTTGTCACATTGCTATGTCGGTTGCCTATGCAAGAAAAAAGCCCGCATAGGCGGGCTTTGAGGATTAGCGACGAACGCGGAATTTTTTCTGCGCATTATCTACTTTAAGTAGATAATTTCGTGCCTGAGAGGATGGGTGGGCGGTGGTCAAGATACGGTAAACCTGTTCCGGATACATCCGGTTAATTTGGTAAATCGCTTCGTCTTTATCTTCATCAAAGACTCTTAACACTGCGCCGGCACCACTGTTATAGGCGGAAATCATAGCAAAACGTTTGGACGCCGGATCGGTAATGCCATCCAAGTATTTGTTTTGTAATAACCATAGATAAGCGACACCTGCATCGATATTATTTGCTGGATCGTAGAGATAACGTTGGGTCGGTTGACCACTAAGGCCTTTCATCGCAAAGACATCACGCCCTGCAGTACTTGGTACTACCTGCATCAAACCGACGGCGTTGGCATAACTAATCGCGTATGGGTTGAAACTGGATTCGGTTTGCATGATACCGAGGATCAGACTTTCGTCGATACCGTAGCGCTGAGCTGCTTTACGAATCAATGGTATATATTTTTGAGCACGTACTTCAACGTGGTTGGCGATCATTGCAATGACGACAAATTGCACCACGTTGCCATTTTGCAGGCGACGGGTTTGTAACTTGTTTTGGATAAGCCAAGTTGCGTAATTGGAAGCAATCATCTCATTAGAGATTTGTTGGCCGTTGTTATCCACAACCTGCCCCAAGAGGAACGGACGCGAGCTTATTGGTACATCTCCGGAAGCAAAGAGGTCGATACCTTTCGGGTCAGAGCCCATTAATAGGGTATGGACGATAGCATTGTGTAAACGATTGAGATCTTTTTGCGTTTCTACAATGATTGAACCTTCGTCAAAGCTAACGTGGCTACGGGTATAGTAGTTGTCGTTGTATTTGACGTAGTCTTTACGGGTTGCCACCAATAGCTCATTTACTCCCCAAATACGGTCGATATTATGGGAGAATTGGCCGGTCAGGATATCTAAACCTTGAGTATCTTTGGCAAACACTTCATCAAAATTAATACCGCGGCGATGATGAGTGTTGGAACTGCCACAGGCGAATAAAAAAGGGATTAGTGCAAGTACGAAATATTTTTTCATCATGGGTAATTATTTTTCCGGTGGAGTATAACCGTCAATGTGGATCTCTTTTCCTTCAAAGAGGAAGTTGATCATTTCCTGTTCTAATAATTTGCGGTGATCGGCATTCATCATGTTGAGTTTCTTTTCGTTCACTAACATGGTTTGTTTTTTGATCCATTCGCTCCATGCTTGTTTGCTAATTGAATTAAAAATACGTTGGCCAAGTTCGCCGGGATAGAGTTGAAAATCAAGCCCGTCAGCTTCTTTTTTCAAATATTCGCAAAAAACGGTTCTAGCCATAATAATTCCTTACAAATTGGGTTAATAGATTCTTCATGGGCGTAGCTAGCCCGATAGCATTTGAAGTGCGCGGATCATACCAATATTTGCCTTCGCTTGATAGGGTTGATTGATATTCTTTGCCGGTTTCCTTCACTTGGCGCCAATCACCGAGGTTATTCTCCAAGATTGGCGGATTATATTGAGCGTAGATCGGGTGAATATCCAGATGAAAGTGGCTAAAGGTATGACGAAAGCTAGGCCATTCTTGATAATGAGTGATCCCCTGACTGTTTAAATACTGCAAAAGTTCCTCTTTATCGGCAAACTGTGGGAAGCAATAAAGCCCGCCCCAAATACCGGAGGATGGCCTTTTTTCTAACCAAACCCGGCCTTGCTCCTGCAAAATCAAGAAATATCCTTGTTTCTGCGGGAGGGTTTTGCTCGGTTTTTTCCCCGGAAAATCTGCCCAACGTTGTTGTTGATTAGCTTGGCATGCTTGATGTAATGGGCACAACGTACATTTAGGTTTACTGCGGGTACAAACCAATGCACCGAGATCCATCATGGCCTGATTAAAATCGGCGACGCGTTCCCTTGGCGTGACTTGTGCGCTTAATTGCCAGAGTTCATCTTCTACTTTTTTTTCCCCCGGCCAACCGGCAAGTGCGAAATAGCGACTAAGCACCCGTTTTACATTTCCATCCAGAATCGGGTAGGGGTGATTAAGGACGGAGGATAAAATAGCTCCGGCGGTAGATCGACCAATACCGCTGAGTGCCCAAACCTGCTCAAATGTATCGGGGAATTGTCCTTGATATTGGTCGCGAATGGTTTGCGCTGCTTTGTGTAGATTGCGGGCGCGTGCGTAGTAACCTAATCCGGTCCAAAAATGCAATACCTCATCCTCATCGGCATTGGCTAATGCATTGATGTTAGGAAAACGGGTAATAAAACGCTCAAAATAAGGGATAACCGTAGCCACCTGGGTTTGCTGTAACATGACTTCAGATAGCCAAACAGCATAAAGGGTTTTGTTCTGTTGCCAAGGAAGGTGTTTTCGGCCGAATTTGTCGAACCAGCATAAAACCGCTTTTGCAAATGGTGCATCAGAAGAAGATTGGGCTTGCATGAGATATTAAAAGGCAATTATTTGAGGCAATAAAAATAACGAAAGGCATTCTATCATTAAATCCGGACGCTTGATCAATTCTCATTTTTTAGTATAATTTGCGCCCTTTGGTGTCGCTTGAGCGACGTATTATTAACTCACGCGGTGTAAGGAGAAAGTTCTTATAGCGGCGTGGCTTCATTTTGAGGTTTTCTATGAAACAAGGTATTCATCCTGAATATAAAGAAATTACAGCAACTTGTTCTTGCGGTAATGTAATCAAAACTCGTTCTACCTTAGGTAAAGACATCAATCTTGATGTGTGCGGTAATTGCCACCCGTTCTACACCGGTAAACAACGTGTTGTAGATACCGGCGGTCGTGTTGAACGCTTCAACAGCCGTTTCAAAATTCCAAGTTCAAAATAATTTGATTTTGAATACAACCCTCGCTTTTGCGGGGGTTATTTTTATCTCTAAAGTATCAATATCTTCTTGTTATGAAAAAAATTCTGCAAAAAATCAGACTCTTCTTGGGGAAGCTCTGTTTAGATCATTCTAATGGGCAATCATTTCAGGTGACTGATGCCCCAAAAATAATTGTTTTACAGCAAGACGGTAAAATTGGCGACTATATTGTAAGTAGTTTTATTTTTCGTGAATTACGCAAACAATATCCAAAAGCTAGATTAGATGTTGTTTGTTCTTACGGTAATTTACAATTATTTCAGGATAATGAATTCATCGATAATTTTTATACAGTAAATCGTCGTAAAGTATGTAGTTACGTAAAGATAGGGCGTCAATTATCACATCAACATTATGATTATTTGATCAATTTACCTGTGCTATTGCGCAATCGAGATTTATTGTTAACCCGTTTAATTCACGCGAAAGTAAATATTGGCTATCAAAAATCCCGTTATAAAATTTTTGATTTAAATGTTGTTGAGGATAATTTACATTTTTCAGAAATTTATCGTAAAGCGATTGAACTATGCGGTGTAGAGTCTGTGAATTCAGACTATCTTGTTCCGTTGAATGATTTTTCAGAACAAAATGTTAGTGGTTTTATTGCAGACCATCATTTGCAACATGCTATTGCCATTAACTTTTTTGGTGCTGCAAATTCCAGAAAGTTTAGTGAGGATAGTATCGCTAAATTTTTATCTGTGATGACCCAAAAATTTCCACAGAAAAAATTTATTTTATTAAGTTTTCCTGCTGTATCCAAATCCTTACAGTCTATTGCAGAACGCTTTCCGCAGGTTTTCGTGTATTCTTCAAGTAAAACCATTTTCGATAGTATTGCTTTAATTAAATATTGCGATACGGTGATTTCGCCGGATACTTCTATCATTCATATCGCTGCAGGATTAGGGAAAAATATTGTTGCCTTTTATCAGGAAAATAACCCCAAAAATTTACAGCAATGGCATCCTAATACACCTCGGAGCCACATTTTATATTTCAAGCAAACGGTAAATGAGATTTCCGCCCATGATATTCAGCCGGAATGGTTGGAAGTTAGTGATAGAGCATAATTATGTCATTATTAAAGAAAGCCATTGTTAAGCTTGTTGGTTCTAGAGCAAAGATTAGCTCAATTAATTTTGCTGAAATTCAATCGGTATTAATTAAGCCTATCGGTGATGCGATAGGTGATTCAATTGCTCATTCAGCTCATATAAAACAACTAAAAGCAGCAAATCCGAATATAAAGATTGGTATTTTTGTCTCTTCGCGTAGCCGTCTGATTTATGAACTATCAGGGTTAGTTGATGTTTTTTTTGAAGATAAAGCTATAACTTATTTTAAGCAGCGTAAGCGCTGGGATCTATACCTAGATTTTATGCCAAGTTATACCACAAGAAGTTTGTTGCTTGAGAAAATATTATCTCCTAAGTTTATTTTTACCTTTTATAAAAGAGAGAAAAAATATTATTCCATTCATTCGATCAACAATTATAACCATCATGCTGATATTACAGATAAAACTCATGTGACGGATTATTTGATGGATTCCTTGTTAGGACAATATTTGAATAGGGAAGAGAGCTGTTATCCAAAACTATTAACCAATTTGCCAGAAGTTTCCCATTTATGGCAGAAGAATAAAATAAAAATTCTGATAGCCCCCGAAGGCAGTACTCGTAGAATACCGGCAAAAGAAATTGCTGCGTTTTTGGATAATCTACCAGAGAACCTAAAAGAAAGATGCGATCTGTTAGTATCGATTAGTGATGCTGAAAAAAATAATTATAAAAATATGCCGGATATTCGTCTTTTACCGAAAGTATCGTTAGCAGAGTATATTGGCTTGATTAATAAGGCAGATTTTGTGCTTAGTGTGGATGGTGGTACCGTCCATATTGCTTGTGCCTGTAGAAGACCATTATTGGCTTTTTATGCGGATAATGTACGTAATTTAGCGATTTGGTCCCCAAAATGTGAGCCTGAAATTCCTTGCAAAGTAATTAAAAGCAGAGAGCCAGGCGATAATAATCACACTGAAAATTTTGATATGAAAGAAGCCTCGATTTGGCTTATTAAACAAATAGACAATTTAGCCTAACAAAAAACCCGACATAATGTCGGGTTTTCTTTTATCAAAGCTTTGATAATTATTCTGCAACAACGATTACATCTAATGTTGCGAATACTTCGCCATGAAGTTGGAAACGCACATCATGGTCACCAAGAGTACGGATTGGACCGTTTGGTAAACGCACTTCGCTTTTCGCAATCTCAACACCGGCAGCTGTTACTGCTTCTGCTACATCACGGGTAGTGATTGCGCCGAATAAACGACCTTCATCACCAGCTTTAGATGTGATAGTTACAGAACCTAAAGCAGTCACTTGTGCAGCACGAGCTTGAGCAGCAGCAAGGCTTGCAGCTGCAGCAGCTTCTAACTCAGCACGACGAGCTTCAAAATGCTCGATGTTTGCTTTAGTTGCCATAACCGCTTTACCTTGTGGGATTAAGAAGTTACGGGCAAAACCAGATTTAACATTTACTTGATCACCAACATTACCAAGGTGAACAATTTTGTCTAAAAGAATTACTTGCATTGACCTTCTCCTTCTTAGTTATGATGAGAATCAGAGTAAGGTAATAACGCTAAATAACGAGCGCGTTTGATTGCGCGGGCTAATTGGCGTTGGTACTTCGCACGAGTACCAGTAATACGGCTAGGTACAATCTTGCCGCTTTCTGAAATGTAGTTCTTTAATGTAGCGATATCTTTGTAATCGATTTCAACAACATTTTCCGCAGTGAAACGGCAGAACTTACGACGACGGAAATAACGTGCCATTTGGCTAGTCTCCTAATCTATAAATTCGATTTGCTCGGCGTGTAATACTAGTTGATTTAAACCACTGGCGGTTTTATGTGAGGTAATAAAACCCACTACTAATAATTCACAACCGACCGTAATGCTTTGAGTTTTTTCTATTAATTGATTACCACTAATTTGCACCGGTATATTCAACCAGGCTTGGCGCGGTAACCCGCTTTCAATCTGCTGGGAACGATGTTCCAAGTAGAATCGGCAATGTTCAATACCGTTAGGGCTTTTACTCCGTTGCGGAATTTTGCAAACTTTGCCAATTATGGAAAAGCGATTATCAATAGTGGAATTACTCTTCAGCATCCTCAAAATCGTTGGTTTCAACTTCAGCTACAGCTTTACGATCATCTTTAGCTTTAGCCATTGGGGACGCTTCGGTTACGGCGTGCTTAGTGTGGATAACAAGACTGCGTAATACAGCATCGTTATAACGGAAAGTCGTTTCTAGCTCGTCGATGACTTGTTGAGGCGCTTCTACATTCATAAGCACGTAGTGTGCTTTGTGTAATTTGTTGATTGGGTAAGCTAATTGACGGCGACCCCAATCTTCTAGGCGATGAATTTTACCGCCGGCTTCTGTAACAGAACCGGTATAACGTTCAATCATCCCTTGTACTTGCTCGCTTTGGTCCGGATGAACCATAAACACGATTTCGTAGTGACGCATTACTGCTCCTTACGGGTTAATCAGCCTTTGACGTAGATTGGCCACGGATCTGCAAAGGCAAGGAACTAAAATGGAATGTGGCCAAGGGTTGCGGATTATACAGAAAAATTTTGACTGTGCAAGGAATAAGCAAGCAATGAAGGAATATTTTCATGGTAGAACAAATATTCGTTCAAAAGAAAAAGCCGATAAGAATCGGCTTTTACAGGAAATGATGGATTAGCGGCTACGGAATACGATGCGCCCTTTGCTTAAGTCATAAGGCGTCATTTCAACGGTTACTTTGTCGCCGGTTAAAATACGAATGTAGTTTTTACGCATTTTTCCTGAAATGTGTGCGATCACGACATGACCGTTTTCTAATTCCACACGGAACATAGTATTTGGTAGGGTTTCTAAAATTGTGCCTTGCATTTCAATGCAATCTTCTTTTGCCATTTGATCCTCTAAAAAAATCGATATTCAGCCCTTAACAATTGGGCGGGTTAATAAAAAACGCGCGGATTATAGCCGTTTTTGTAGGCTGGTGAAAGGTTAAAATCAATCTTGCTCGGAAAATCCCAATAAAATCGCGCAATTTCAAGACCTGTCGGCGATTTACAAAGCAGATATAGGCTCTATAATAGCCCTCACTTTATTACTATTAGGCATATTTATGAGCTCCAAAAAACACTTAGGTCATACGGCGCGGAAGCGTTTTGGACAAAACTTTCTTCACGATAATTCGGTGATTCAAAATATTGTTTCCGCGATTTATCCGCAAGCGGACCAATTCTTAGTAGAAATCGGCCCAGGTCTAGGGGCATTAACCGAACCGGTTGGTGAATTAGTGAATCATCTTACGGTAGTGGAGTTGGACCGGGATCTTGCCGAACGTTTACGTCATCATCCATTTTTACACCATAAAATCACGGTGATTGAAACCGATGCTATGCAGTTTGATTTTGGTGAGCTTTACATAAAAGAACAACTAGCCGAAAAAGGCCAAAAATTGCGTGTATTTGGCAATTTGCCTTATAACATTTCTACCCCATTGATGTTCCACTTATTTAAGTATCATGATGTGATTCAAGATATGCACTTTATGTTGCAGAAGGAAGTGGTGAAACGTTTATGTGCGGCACCAAATAGCAAAGCCTACGGACGTCTCACTATCATGGCGCAATATTTTTGTCAGGTAATGCCTGTGTTAGAGGTGCCTCCAAGTGCCTTTAAACCGGCTCCCAAAGTAGATTCAGCAGTTGTACGCTTAGTGCCTCATCAACAATTACCTCATCCGGTAAAAGATCTTTACTGGCTCAATCGAGTTTGCTCACAGGCATTTAACCAACGCCGTAAGACCTTACGTAACGCCCTAGCAACCTTATTCTCTGCGGACAATCTCACTGCGCTTGGTATTGATCTCAATGCCCGAGCCGAAAATCTTTCAATTGCTGATTATGCCCGTTTAGCTAATTGGTTGGCGGATAATCCACCAGCAAATGATGAAAATATTCCTTTTGAATCAGCTGATATATAAATTTCCCAGTATATATTAATAAATAACCTAAGGATTAATAATGAGAAAATAAAAGTTGGTTTAATTATAAATAAAACCGAGTGAAAATTTATTTCACTAGGATATTTCTGGATAAAAGGCAAAAGATCTTTACCATTTGGATGATGCTAGTGTCCAATATTTGCCTAATTCAGTAGAAATAAATAATAAATTTGATTTTGATAACCGTGGTAAGGGAAATAATAGATGCCGCTAAAGGGAAGTAATATGAATATCGCTTTTTCATCGGATAATAATTATGCGCCATATCTAGCAATTAGTATATTAAGTATATTAAAAAATAATTCTTATTTTAAAATTTATTTTTATATTTTAGATTTTGGGATAGAAGATGATAATCGAAAAATTATAGAGGATATCATTTCTAAAAATGGAATGAATGTACGTTTTATAAAAGTAGATAAAGATTCATTTTCTGATTTTCCTCTTACAATAAGTTATATTTCTCCTGCGACCTATGCCAGATTAAATATAACGAAATATATCCCTAATGTGGACAAGTTAATTTATATTGATGTTGATACATTAACTAATGGCCCGTTAGATGAATTATGGAATACGGATATAGAAAATTATTCACTTGCAGCTTGTAAGGATTACTTTATAGAAATTGACCAGGTCGATTATAAACCTAAAATAGGACTGGCAGAGTATAGCTATTTTAATGCTGGAGTACTTCTTATTAACATGCAAAGATGGCGAGAGTTAAATGTATTAGAAGTGAGTTTAGAATGGTTGGCTAAGTATAAAGATATTATAGAATATCAAGACCAAGATATTTTGAATGGTATTTTTAAAGATGATGTTAAGTTTATAAACTCAAGGTTTAATTTTACTCCGGCTGAATGTGGTTATATAAAATATCTGAAAAAACGTGATATTCAATTCCCTGCTGTGATCTATCATTATCCTGGACCGGATAAGTTTTGGTCTATAAAAAGCACCCATTTAAAAGCTAATCTAGGTTATTCGTTGTTTAAACAAATTTGTAATAATTATCCTAACTTTAAAGCTAAATTTGATGAGATTGATTTCAAAACAAAAATTAAAAGGTTAATCAAGGAAATACGATATAAATTGATTTACCATATATTTTAATCAGCCGGCTATAAAACTTGTTCTTAGCTGACTTAAATTGGAGTTAGATTGACGAAAATGGCAACTTATTTTGTTGGTGATTTACAAGGCTGTTACGATGAATTACAGCTTTTATTGGAACGGGTGAATTTCGAACCGGCCCAAGACAAACTCTATTTGGTCGGAGATCTAGTGGCACGCGGTGATAAATCCCTAGAATGCTTGCGCTTGGTGAAGTCTCTTGGCGATGCGGCGCAAACGGTGTTAGGAAATCATGATTTGCATTTAATTTCCACGGCGCTTGGCATTAAGAAAGTGAAGCAACGTGATCGTGTTGATGCGATTTTTAATGCTGCGGATTTTGATGAACTGATTGACTGGTTACGCCATCAGCCATTGCTTGTACATGATCAAGAATTAAATTGTTTAATGACCCATGCAGGTATTTCTCCAGATTGGGATTTGCAGACCGCAAAATCCTGTGCTGCTGAAGTTGAGCAAATTTTACGTCAAGGTGATTTTCATTATCTGATTGAAAATATGTATTCTGAGCAGCCGGATCGTTGGTCTCCCGATTTACAAGGGTTAGATCGCCTACGTTATATTATTAATGCATTTACCCGTATGCGTTTTTGCTATCGCGATCATCGTTTGGATTTTGCTTGTAAATCCCCTGTAAAAGATGCTCCGAGCGAATTAACTCCTTGGTTTAATTTAGATAATCCGCTTTATCGACAAATTCCGATTATCTTTGGTCACTGGGCGAGTCTAGTCGATGAGCCAACGCCGCAGGGTATTTACGCTCTAGATACCGGCTGTGTGTGGGGCAATCGGCTGACCATGTTGCGTTGGCAGGATAAACAATACTTCACGCAGGCCGCGGTGAAGGACTATCGTTGAGGCCGAACATGAATTCCTTGATGTTGAATGCCAGCGCTTGTGAGCTCTTTGAAATTCCTTTTTATCAATTTGCCCAATTGAAAAAATATTGCCCTGCTGATATTCCACGTATCAAAGCCGATTACAAATCCCATTGGGAACGCTGGAAAGCCATTAATTTGGCAGTATCCCAGTTGCTTGGTGTCCCTTTTGCAAAACCACATATTGAAAGCTGGACTAATGGCTGGCAAGTGCGGGCCCATTTTTTTGCCTATTTCAAATACGAATACAACCAACATTCCGCCGCTATTTTTTCGGTATTGCTAAATCGCCGTCGCTTGCGGGTATGCTTGGATTGGCATTGTTATCGCGCCGATCGTTCGCAAATTAATCTGAATCAATACAACCAATGGTGGGATGAGTTGGATTTCAAGCGTTTTGGAGATTTTGCAGTATGGCGTGGTGATGCCGATGAATATGGCGACTTTCCAAGCTTGAGTAATTTTTCCCCTGCGTTGCCTGAATTACGCGATGCCCAAGATTATTGGTGTATCGGTCGTACGCTGGAAAAGCCGGCGTTGGCCGATGCGGATCCGGTAGCTTTTATTGTGGACACCATTCGAGCCCTCGAACCCCTTTATCAACGCGCCCATCAAATCTAAGCGTTAAACGCCCCCTTCAAAATAAAAGTTTTTGTCAAAATAGCATATAACCCATTGATTTTATTAGATATGTTTTTAAAAACCTCTTTTGGGGTATTTTTAACGGTTTTACCAATCAACGCTAACCCTTTTTACAGGCTTATGCTATCATTGCGCGCATTACAATTTTTTAACATTTTTAACATTTTTAACATTTAGCTATTTAGGAGCACTTTATGAAAAACATCGTTATCGTCGGTGGTGGTGCCGGCGGCATCGAGTTAGCAACCTTTCTTGGCGATAAGCTAGGTAAAGGCGAAAAGGCGAAGGTCACATTGGTGGATCGCAATGCCACTCATCTTTGGAAACCTCTCCTACATGAGATTGCCACCGGCGTATTAGATGATGGGGTGGATTCTTTAAGCTACCGTGCACATGGTAAAAATCACCATTTCAGTTTCGAACAGGGCTCAATTACCCGCATTAACCGCGAACAAAAATATGTCGAATTGGCACCGGTATATGGCAGTGAAGGCGATATGTTGGTGATCGCTCGTCGTATTCCATATGATTATTTGGTATTGGCAATTGGCAGCAAATCCAACGATTTCAATACCAAAGGCGTGGCAGATAATTGCATTTTCTTAGATAGCGCAGATCAAGCGCTGCGTTTTCAGGAAAAAATGTTGGAGCTATTTTTAAAATTCTCCGAAAACCGTGCCCTAGACGATATTGGTGAAGCGGAATTTAAGCAAAAGCTAGTGGACGAGCATAAAGTAAATATTGCGATTGTAGGCGGTGGTGCAACCGGTGTGGAATTGACTGCTGAGCTTTATCACGCCGCTGAGGATTTATCTTCCTACGGCTACGGCAAAATTGACAATTCTTGTCTCCAGGTGACTTTGGTGGAAGCCGGACCGCGTTTATTACCGGCCTTACCGGAGGATTTATCGGCGGCGGTATTATCCGAATTGCAGGAAATGGGAGCAGATGTGCGTTTGAATACGATGATTACGGAAGCTCAACCAAATACCTTACTCACTAAAGAAGGTGAGGAAATTAAAGCGGATCTTATCGTTTGGGCGGCAGGTGTGCGCACATCAAAAGTGACGCAACAATTTGATGGTTTGGAAATTAACCGCATCAATCAATTGGTAATTAAAGATACCTTACAAACAAGCAATGATGACAGCATTTTTGCAATTGGTGACTGTACGGCCTTAATTCAACCGAATGGCAAACCGGTACCGCCGCGTGCGCAGGCAGCCCATCAAATGGCAAAGGCCTGTGCTAAAAATATCGAGGCGATTTTTACCAATAAACCGTTAAAAGCCTTTAAATATAATGACAAAGGTACTTTGGTGTCGCTCTCAAGTTTTACTGCGTTAGGCAGTTTAACTAATAAATTTGCCAAAAATCCACTGACGGTGCAGGGCCGTTTGGCACAATTTGCATATGTTTCCTTATATCGGATGCATCAGCATGCCTTACATGGTTGCATCAAAATCGGTTTAATTATTCTGGTGGATAAAATTAATCATTATTTGAAACCGCGTTTAAAATTGCACTAATCATTGCCAGAACAAAAATAAACCCGAAAGCATTGGCTTTCGGGTTTTTTGTTATTTATCACGTTAGGCTTGGTGATGCTCGTAAGCTGCAAGAGTATTTTGCATCAGAATAGCGATGGTCATTGGCCCCACGCCACCCGGTACCGGCGTGATATAAGCGGCTTTTTCGGCGGCTGTTTCAAATTCCACATCACCTAGTAATTTGCCATCGACCCGACTAATCCCCACATCGATTACCGTTGCACCTGGTTTAATCCAATCACCCGGAATAAAACGTGGTTTGCCGACCGCGACCACTAGAATATCGGCGCGGCGAATATGGCTCTCTAAATCTTCGGTGAAACGGTGGGTTACCGTTACGGTTGAACCGGCCAATAATAACTCTAAGGCCATAGGTCGTCCGACAATATTGGAGGCACCAACGATGACCGCATGCTTGCCGTGCAAATCAATACCGGTAGTTTCCAGTAACTTCATCACTCCGTAAGGCGTGCAGGCGCGTAGTGTCGGAATGCGTTGGCAAAGTCGGCCAACATTGTAAGGGTGAAAACCATCCACATCTTTTGTTGGCTCAATGCGCTCAATCACTTGGGTGGAATCCAAGTGCGGTGGTAGCGGTAGTTGTACCAGAATGCCATCAACTGTTGGATCCGCATTTAATTTATCGATCAATCCTAAGAGTTCCCCTTGGCTTGTGCTATCGGGCAATTCATAGGATTGTGACAGCATGCCAATTTCTTCACAAGCCTTGCGCTTGGCGCCAACATAGACCTGAGAGGCTGGGTTTTCGCCGACCAAAATCACCGCAAGGCAGGGAATTCGGCATTGCTTTTCAGCTAAGTCGGTAATTTTTTGTGCTAATTCAGCCTTGATGGATTTGGCTAGTTGGGTGCCGGAAATAAGTTGCGCAGACATGGAAACTCCTGAAGTGAAGAATAAGGAAGTGGCGGTTATTTTAGCTGAGCGAAGGGATTTTTTAAAGCTTTGTGCGGTGGGTGCAAAAATAACCAATTAAATGGGATTTGCGAAAAAACCGTTGACGAATAGTCAAAGGCCTCTATAATAGCGCGCATTCGTCGGCGAGTAGCGCAGCTTGGTAGCGCAACTGGTTTGGGACCAGTGGGTCGTAGGTTCAAATCCTATCTCGCCGACCACTTCTTTTTTTCTCACCCGAATATCCATGTTTATGCGCCCTTAGCTCAGCTGGATAGAGCAACGCCCTTCTAAGGCGTGGGTCAAAGGTTCGAATCCTTTAGGGCGTGCCATTTAATTCTGTTGGTTATTCCAATATCTCATTTAGGTTGCAATTCGAATAGACAGATTTTGAATTCATTTCTAATAAAATCAATAACTTACATGCTTTTTTAGGCAAAATTCCAATTTTCACTAGGGCGTTTTCCGCCCTATTCTTATACCTGCGGTTTACCCTTCCGTTCACAAATCATAAAGCGACAGTCGTAGGCGTTATTTTCATCGGCCGGACGATATTGTTCGAAGGTGATATCCCAATCTGCCCAATGGATTTCCGGAAAAAAAGTATCGCCGTCGATTTCAGCCTGAATTTGTGTGAAATAGAGTTTATCTGCCTGCGCTAAATATTGTTTAAACAACTCACCACCACCGATAAGCATCACTTCAGGGGATTCGCTCAACTCTGCTAAGGCGTTCTCCAAGCTGCTATGCCAAATGACGCCAGGATGTTCGAAAGGGCTACGGGATAGCACGATATTGGTGCGTTTTGGTAATGGGCGACCAATGCTTGCAAAGGTTTTACGTCCCATAATCACGGGCTTACCGCTGGTGTTTTGGCGAAACCAAGCTAAATCGGCAGGCAAATGCCAAGGCATTTGGTTTTCTTTACCGATCACCCAATTGCGGGTTGCGGCAACAATCAGACTAAGCTGCATAAGGACTCCTTATAAAAAATTCCGCTTATCTTGGCGAAAAAGCCTCTTTCCCGCAAGTCTTTTTCATCATTCACTTTTTTGCGTGATTTTTGCCCCTTTTGGTGCTAATTTATGCGCTCTTTTTTCGCCACAGGTTTATTGAAATGAACAAAACGATCGTTGTTAAATTCGGCACCAGTACGCTCACTCAAGGTACACCAAAGTTGAATTCGCCACATATGATGGAAATCGTACGGCAAATTGCCCGTTTGCATCAGGAAGGCTTCCGCGTGGTGATTGTCACTTCAGGTGCGATCGCTGCCGGCCGGCATTATCTTAATCATCCTACATTGCCGCCGACCATTGCTTCCAAGCAGTTATTAGCTGCGGTGGGACAAAGTCAGTTGATTCAAGCTTGGGAAAGATTGTTTGCAATTTACGATATTCATATTGGCCAATTGCTATTAACCCGTGCCGATATTGAAGACCGCGAACGTTTTTTAAATGCCCGTGATACTTTGCATGCGTTGCTAGATAATCGAATTATTCCGGTGATCAATGAAAATGATGCGGTGGCGACGGCAGAAATAAAAGTTGGTGATAACGACAATTTATCCGCGTTGGTAGCGATTTTGGTGCAATCGGATCAACTGTATTTATTAACCGATCAGCAAGGCTTGTTTGATTCGGATCCGCGCAAAAATCCGCATGCTCAACTAATCGCCGAAGTGGCGCAAATTACGCCAGAAATTCGTCAGATTGCCGGCGGTAGCGGTACTACGCAAGGTACCGGTGGTATGGCGACCAAAGTTGCAGCAGCCGATGTCGCGACCCGTTCGGGGATTGAAACCATTATCGCACCGGGCAACCGTGCCAATGTGATCGTTGATTTAGCTTACCAAAAACCGATTGGTACGAAATTTATCGCCCATCAGGCGGATCGTTTGGAAAGCCGTAAACAATGGTTATTTGCTGCACCTTGTGTGGGTACCTTAACCGTGGATGATGGTGCAAAAAATGCTATTTTGGTGCAGCATAAATCCCTTTTACCGGCCGGTATTTTAGCGTTAGAAGGGCGTTTTTCTCGCGGCGAAGTTGTGCGTATTTTAGATCGTGAGGGCACACCATTAGCCTTAGGAATGCCACGTTACAACAGTGATGCGTTAGGCTTGATTAAGGGCAAACAATCCCATGAAATCGAAGCGCTTTTGGGCTATGAATATGGCTCGGTGGCAATGCATCGTGACGAAATGATCGTGTTATAGGATACGAAATTGAAAAAATTAGTATGCTTGGCGGCATTATGCGCCATTTTAAGTGGGCCGGTGCAGGGCGAAGGTGTCAGCATTATCTTCGGTGATGGGCCAAGTTATAGCGGTGGTCGCCAGCCCTTTAATATTAATGGTCGGGAAAAACGTTTGAATACAGCGGATTGCGGTGATTTGGACGATTGGTATTTGGACGGTTATCGGGTGGCAAGAACCTATGCCGCCTATTATCAAACCCTGTTGGCGCAACGTGTGCAATTTTGTCGTAGTCAGGGCATTGTTGGCTCACGCTTTCAAGCGCAGTGGTTGCAGGGTTTTCGTAAAGCTGGTGGACGCTTAAAGGCCAACAACAATGTGAAAGGGCACAAGACGAAGAACAAGGCGCATAAAAAAGCTCATTAACTATAACGGCATCTGAAGATGCCGTTTTTTTATGCTGACATTTTAGAAAAAAGATTGATCACCAAAATGCCGGCAATGATCAAGGCAATGCCTAGCAGACCGGCGGTGTCAATTCTTTGGTCGAAGATGAAATAGGCGACGATTGCCGTAAGCACTATCCCCACACCCGACCATACGGCATACACCAAGCCCACCGATAAGCTACGGAACACCAAGGATACCCCATAAAATGATGCCGCATATAAAACCAAGGCGCTAATTGTCGGTAGCGGTTTGCTGAAACCATCGCTGATCTTTAATAAATTGGTGGCGACAACCTCTAAGCCAATCGATAGCGCTAAAATCATCCACGGATTCAAAATTACTCCTCAAAACTCCGTCAAACGCCCCCATGAAAATCAATCTTTTTGCTAAAAATAAGGCTAAGTTATTGATTTTATTAGAGGTGTTTGAAAAACAAAACGAGCCTATTTTATAATAAACATCGGACTATCGGCTATCGGATCGCGATGAATTTCCACATCCAAATCAAACACATCCTTCAGCAACTCTTCGGTCATCACTTCATCAGGTGTGCCTTGTGCCATCACAGCACCTTTTTTCATGACGATTAAGTGATCGCAATAACGGCAGGCTTGGTTGAGATCATGCAACACTGTAATTACGGTTTTACCGTTTTGTTGCATTTGTCGCATCATGCCCATCAGTTCTGCTTGGCGGTTTAAATCCAGATAAGTGGTGGGCTCATCGAGTAGCACTAATTCAGCATCTTGCGCAAGAGTCATGGCTAAAAATACCCGTTGTTGCTGACCACCGGATAAATCAGAAACCAACTGTTCGGCGAGTTCGGCAGTTTGCGTTTGTGCCATTGCCCAAGTGACCAATTCTTCATCTTTTTGACTGAGTTTACCCCATAGATTTAAGTAAGGCGAACGCCCGTAAGCGATCAATTCTCGTACTTTAATGCCTTCAGGTACCAAGTGTTGCTGCGGAAGAAAAGCCAATTCTTGGGCATATTCTTTAGGGCTTTTTTGCCAAATGTCCTTGCCTTTATGGGTGATTGAGCCTTGCTTTGGCTTAAGCAAGCGAGCCACCGCTTTTAATGTGGTGGACTTACAGCAACCATTTGGGCCGATTAATGCAATCACTTTATTTTTCGGGAATTTTAGCGACAGATTTTTAACCACGAGTTTATCTTGATAACCTAAAGATAAATTATTGATTTCAATGCTCATTATTTAGTTCTCATCAATAAGTAGAAGAAATATGGCGCACCGATAATCGCGGTCAGAATACCTGCCGGCAGTTCCGTTGGTGGGTCAATCACCCGCGCCAAAATATCCGAAAGTTGTAATAAGAGGGCGCCAATAATCAAGGCTGCCGGTAATAGGGTGCGATGTCTGCCGCCGACTAAACGACGAGCAAGATGTGGAGCAACTAAGCCTAAAAAGGCAATCGGACCACAAATTGCCACGGCTGTAGTGGAAAGGGCGACCGCTAGCACTAAAACGCTGATTTGCACTTTATTCACGGACACACCCAAGGTAGAGGCTTTGTTTTCACCTAAACCAAGGGTGTCGAGATCACGACAGAAAATAAATGGCAAGGGTAGCAATACCACTAACCATGGCAATACCACATTTAAATAAGACCAGCTACGCCCCCACAGGCTTCCTGTGAGCCATAACATCGCCGTATTGATCTCGACCGGATTAGTGAGCATCAGATAATGACTGATGGCTGCCCACAATGCGGATAGTGCGACCCCAATGATTGCCATTTTGATAGGGCGGAAGTTAAAACCGCACACGATCCATAAAATGACAAAAGAGAGCACACCACCTAAAAAGGCAAAAATAGGCATCCAGTAAAATGCTAAGTTTGGCAAGAACATCAATACCGAAACAGCAACTAACCCAGCCGCATTGTTAATCCCTAAAATGTCGGGAGAGGCAAGTGGATTGCGCACCACACTTTGCACTAACACACCAGAAATCGCTAAGGCACCACCTAATAAAATCGCTAACACTGCACGGGGTAAGCGATATTCCATCAAGGTAAAATAGTTTTTATCGTCAGGCTGAAAGGCCGCCCAAATTTCCTCAAAGGAAAGCGTGTAAGTGCCAAGGCGAATACTCAATCCAAAGAGTAGTACCATCAGACTAAGCGTGCCGACATAAAAGCCGATAGCGCGAAAAGATACATGAGAAGCTCGCATTAGTGTCTTCCTCTGGCAAATAATACAAAGACTGGTGCACCGATTAAGGCAAGTACCGCACCGGCAGGCACTTCGCTAGGAAAGTTGACCGCGCGGGCAATGGTATCTGCAGCGAGCATTAAAATTGCACCGAGTAACATCGCCATAGGGAGCGATTTTCGCAAGTCATAACCAATCCAATAGCGGGCAAGGTGGGGCACGAGTAAGCCAATAAAGGCCACGGGACCAGCAACACTTACGCTTGAACCCACAATCAATAATGCCATGATGTTAGCGTACCAACGTAAGCGGAAAAGATTGATGCCTAGCGAACGAGCGGATTCATCGCTTAAATTGAGTAAATTTAAACGGCTGGCAAAAAACAGGCAGAAAAGTGCAGTCAAAATAAAGAACGGAAATAACGTTAATAATTCATTCCAACGGGCATGTGCAATGCCGCCCGCTAGCCAACTCATAATACCGAAGGCGTGATCTTCAGCGATAATGAGCACTAATTTCGTGAGCGCTGCACACAGTAGTGATACGGCAATCCCCGCTAAAATCACTCGGCTACGATCCCCACTGTTGTCTTTCCAACCATTGCTGATCAGCATCACAACAAACCAACTTATACCACCACCGATACTGGCAACTAAGGCAATGCTATAACCAGAAAGAATCAAGGGGCTAAACGCACTAGTAGTTACCATCGCAAGACTGGCTCCTGAGTTCACGCTGAGTAGCGTAGGCGAAGCAAGCGGATTGCGCGTAATGGTTTGTAACAACGCCCCCGCCACCGCAAGATTAGCACCTAAAATCATGCCAACTAATGCGCGCGGTAGACGTAAATCTGTTACTGTAATTTTGGCAATTTCATCGCCATCGGGGAGGAATGCTTGTAACGCTGCAAGCGGTCGAATTTCGATGGGATAATACAAAAACAGGCTTCCCCATAATAGGAAAGCCAGAATGATAAGGGGAAGTCCCCAACGGAAAGTGGACTTCATCATTATTTTTGTTTCACAAAACCTTCAATTTGTTTCGCCATAATTTTGCTCGCTTCTAAGCCGCGACCACGCGCCCACATGTCGGCGTCAACGCTGTAAACATGGTTTGCTTTTACGGCAGGAATGGCTTTCCAAAGTGGCTCGGCTTCCCATTTGCGGGCAATACTTTCATCACGATAATGGGCGATGAACAAGTATTCCGGTTTTTCCATTACTAATTGTTCAAGGTTGATTTCCACGAAAGCTTGATCGCTATTGAGTTTAGTTGGCGCAAAACCTAATGTCGTTAAGAAACTTCCCACATAGCCATTGTCATTTTGGATATTAAATTTATCTTCTCGAGAAGTACCAAATGAGGCTTTTTTGCCTTGTACACCTAGATTTTTCGCAATGTTGGCAATGTAATTATTATGTTCATTGATTTTCGCTTTCATTTCGGCGCTTTTACCCACTAAATCACCAATTTTTTGCGCGGTTTCAAGATTTTCTTGATAGCTCTCATGACGCGAATCAAACATCACCGTTGGCGCAATTTTTTTCAATTCTTCAAACACCGCTGTGTGACGGGAAGGATCGGCAATAATTAAATCGGGTTTGAGGGAAGCGATCACTTCAAGGCTAGGTTGAGAACGTGTACCAACGGATTGCCATGCGGCAATTTTTTCGCGTACTTGCGGCAAAATACGATCGACTTTGTTATCGTCAGCCACACCCACAGGGCTTACGCCGACTTGGGCTAACGCATCCACAAAAGAATATTCCAATGCCACAACACGGCTTGGGGTTTTATCAAGGGTAAATTCACCTTTCGCATCTTTTACAGTAACCGCTTGGGTTTGTAGAGCAAATGCAAGGGTAATACAGCCGATAACAGTTTTGATAAAGTGTTTCATAAAATTCTCCTGATATAAAAAGCGCAAGCATTATAACGAAAAGAGGATAATTGAGAATAGTTTTCTTTAATGTTTTCGACTGCGTATTTTAGCCAGGCTACTAACGGCAATGATAATGACTAAGGTACCTAGCCAGAAATTGCCATTTGGTGCGTTATCCCAAAATAGCCAATCGCATAACCCGGAAAAAATAACACCGGTAAAGGCAAAAGGCGTCACGACGTTAGCCGGTGCGTATTTAAAGGCGCGGGTAAGCAAAAGTTGGAAAATCAGTCCGAAGCCACCGACTAATAGCATCAAAACAAAAGCATGGGTATCGGGGAATTGCCATTGAGGAAAAAAGAATAGCGGTAAGAGTAAGGAACCGAGCAGGTGAAAATAGAACACTATATTTTGTGGTGAGTTGTGTTTATTCAGCTCCTGTAGACTAATGAATGCCATGGCAGCCAACATTGCTCCGGCAAGACCGATAAAAATGGCCGAGATAGCAATCGTGCCGTTTAGGTTGGTTAATAAAATGATTGCTACACCAATAAAACCTAACACACAGCAGGTTAACATATTTAACGGTGTTTTCTCTTTCAGAAACAACAGTAGTAGCGGCACGAAGAGGGCTGAGGTATTCATTAATAAAATGGCGATGGATACCGGTAGATTTTTTAATGAATAAAACATCAATAACATACTGCAAATCCCGGCCAGATTACGTAAAACAAGAAAATGCCATTGTTTGAGATCTACCCGGAAATCTCTTGTTTTGGCCAGAAATGGCAATAGAAATAATGTGCCAATTAAAAAACGGGCAAAGAGAATTTCGCTAGAAGGTAAACTATCGGAAGCCAATTTTACAAAAATCCCCATCAAAGCAATGCTGATATAGGCAAGGATCATGCAAAGAATGGCTTTAAGGGTATTACTGGGTGAAATCATAATATTTTCCGAAGGGCTAACCGATTAATATGACGACTAAGATAAATCCGAGATAATGGGAATAAATAAGAGAAGACGATTATTCGGTAGCCTAAAGTGGTTTCATTGAGATTTTATCCTCTTGCTGGGCGTTTTACCTCACTATTGAGGACGGTGAGTTTAGTCTATCACCACAGCGCGTTGTGTTGGAAATTAAACTTCATTATGTATATGTATGTTTTTACGGTTTTAGTTTTTTATTTTCATTAATTTTCTCAAAAAGGTCTTGACTCTAAAGTTACTTTATATTTTATCATGAGCCCAGATTTTTTTAACAAACAAGGAGAATCCAAAATGGAATTAAAAAAAATCGCTGTAGGACTTACTGCCCTTTTCGCAATGTCTTTCGCTAATGCGCATAATGTTTGGCTTGAACCGGCTTCATCACAAGGAGAGTATGTGGTGAAATTTGGTCATGAACAAACCGAAACCTATCCTCAATCCAAAATTAAGTCTATCCAAGTCTTAAATTCACAAGGTAAATTAGCCTCACTAGATTATCAATTTAAAAATGGCGAAGCATATATCACGCCTAAATCGGATTTAGTATTCGTGCATTTTGATAATGGGGTGTGGTCAAAATTACCGAGCGGTAAATATGTAGAAAAAACTAAACGTGAAGAACCTACCGCTGAATTTAGTACGAATCCGGTTAAATTTGGTAAAGCGATTTTGAAATGGGATGATGAATCTTTTAAATCCCATCAACAGGCTTACGAATTGATCCCTCAAGAAAAAGCGCAAGCCAATAAACCACTTTCTATTCTTGTGCTACATAATGGAAAACCGGTACAAGGGATTAAAGTAGGGGTGAGTGAAGATGCTCCATTTAATCTCACCGATGAAAAAGGTATCGCGCAATTTACGCCAACTAAAGGCTTTAACAAAGTGTGGGCTGAATTTCATGAAAATGTGACGAATAACGCTGATTATGATCGTCGTTCTGTGGAATATATGCTGACCTTTGATGCGCAATAAATGGATTTGGGATGAAAATATTTGCTTTTTTTACCGCGCTTTTAGCGGCTTGTTATTTCCCAAATGCTCATGCCCACGCGCTCTATGTGTTTGCCCAATATGATGGGCAAACACTCTCCGGCAAATCCTATTATTCCGATATGACACCGGCGGCTGAAACATATTTAGAGGTGTTCCGCTCCGGTGTTTCAGAACCGATTTTAAGCGGCAAAACCGATCGTCAAGGTTCATTTAGCTTGTCGGTTGCTGATGTGCCGAACACCACCTTAAAGGTGGTGGTAGAAGGTGATGAAGGACATCGCGCTTCGATAGTGGCAGCCCATACCTCAGTATCCAATCAGAGTGGGACAGATTTGATGCTGCTACGTGAAGATATTGCGCATCTAAAAGATAAGATTTATTTGCATGATATTTTAGGTGGAATCGGTTATATCGTTGGTATTGCCGGGCTTCTTGCTTTGCGTAATGCGCGTAAAATTAAACAAGGACGGATTTAATGCATTTATCTGAGGGCGTGTTACATACGCCTGTTTTATTATCCGGCGCGGCGCTTGCAATTGCTGGCATAGCGGTAGGATTGCGTCGTTTAGAATCGGAAAATTTGCCGCTTACAGCGCTGTTTGCCGCAGCATTTTTTGTGGCAGGAACTATTCATGTGCCCGTAGGAATTGGTAGCGTGCATTTAATTTTAAATGGCATGGCCGGTTTATTTCTTGGTTGGGCGGTTTTCCCGGCGTTTCTTATTGCACTGTTGTTGCAAGTTATCTTCTTCTCCTTTGGTGGATTTGCGGTATTAGGTGTGAATCTTTGCGTAATGGCAGCCCCAGCGGTGATCGTCCATTATCTTTTCCGTTCCCGTTTGCAGCCACAAATGACCTTAAAAGATCGCTTATTAGTCGGTATTGGTGCTGGCGTGATTGGTGTGGGGGGAGCCGGCGCATTAGCCTCTTTTGTGCTGATGTTGGACGGTGGTAAAAGCTATCTGGATCTCGTTTGGCTTTTACTGGTTTCTCACGTGCCGGTATTTATTTTGGATAGCATTATTAGTGTTGGTGTCATTACCTCGCTTTGTAAGATGTACCCAGCCGTACTGAATCGCACCGAGAATTTCTCTTAATGGCAATTCATCGTTTACTTCAACCGCACTTTCGGTTGATTTATCTGTTTATTTGGGGGCTAATCATCAGTGGGCTAAGCGATTTCACTTGGCTTATCCCCCTTAATTTATTTGCATTTGCAGCCTTTCTTATTTCACTTCTATTTAGCCAAAGAGCTTTTGGACCTTATCTGAAACGTTGGTTTACCTTAGTCGTTTTTATTGCTTTGATGTGGGCAACATTAACTTGGAAAGTCGGCGAAAATGGCATTGAACTCAATTTACAGGGCATAGAATTAGCAGAAAAGTTGAGCTTACGTACTCATTTATTACTGATTTCCCTATGGCTTTTTTTGTGGAATATCAACGATGCAGTGTTGGTTCAAGCGATTGGCAAACTGCCTTTACCGGAAAAATTAATTCAGCTTTTTGTACTCACCGTACGCTACATTGCGTTGCTAGGTGAATTGCGCCAAAAAATGGATATTGCTATGCGGGCGCGTGGATTTCGTCCAGGACTGAATCGCCGAACTCTATATGTGACGGCTCAAAGTGTCGCTTTATTATTAATTCATGCCCTATTGAAGGCTGAAACGGCGCAAATGGCTTTAAAATGTCGTGGCTTTCAGTTTGGTAAAAAGAGAGAAAAATAAAATGTTAGCGGTAAATAATCTTTGTATAGAACGTAATGGGCGAGCCATTATTCAGGATTTGAGTTTTACCTTAGAGGGACAAAAACGCCTGTTTGTACAGGGGGAAATTGGTTCTGGAAAAACAACTTTACTACTCGCGTTGCTAGGGTTTGTGCCTATCAGTCGAGGTGAAATTCAACTCTTTGGGCAAGTGTGTCGTGATGAAAAAGACTTCACACCTTTTCGTGGCACTATTGGTATTTGTTTTCAAAATGCCGATGATCAACTTTTTGGCCCGACAGTGTTGGATGATGTGGCATTTGGGCCATTAAACCAAAATATTCCGAGAGAACAGGCATATCATATTGCGCAGCAACAATTGGAACGACTCGGCATCACACACTTAAAAGATCGCATGGTACATACCTTATCCGGTGGTGAGAAAAATTTTACTGCGCTGGCCGGTGTATTAGCGATGCAGCCGAAAATTCTATTATTAGATGAACCAACCAATGGATTAGATCGCAAAAATACGGAAAAACTAACCTTACTCTTGCGTGAACTTTCCTTACCAATGTTGATTTCATCCCATCATCATGGGTTTATTAACGAACTCGCCACAGAAATTATCAGTTTATGACCTGTATTTCACAGCTGATCGTTGTGTATGAACTGTGGTTATAGATATTTGCAGTATCAGTTTTTCCAACAATCCATATAAGGGAAATAGAAAAATATGATAGCAACGAACAAAAGATAACCCGGCCGTCTTAATAGCGAGCAAATCAACCAATAGTTAAAAGCACTTCAATAAAATAGCCCCGCAAAACGCGGGGCTGATTTTTAGAGTTTTTGCCAAAATCAATGCTAAGTTATTGATTTTATTGTGATTGACTTATAAACCATCGAATGGTGAATATTGTTAGATGCTGCTGTTTATTTTTGCACTCTTGCTTGAATGTATTCCGGTACTTTGAACCCGACAAGAGCAACCAATACGATAGTCCAGAATAAGGTTACATACACCAAGGATGAACCAAGTCCTACTTTTTCACTAATTGCTGCAGCGATCACCGGTGATATACCGCCACCAATGGCAGCAAAATTATAGATGAAACCAATACCGGTACTCCGCATTTCAGCAGGGAAGAAAGTTGCCATATATTTTGGTACTAAACCGGCGATACCTAGGTTGGTTGCGAGTAAGAAGAAGAGTAGGGCGCCAAGGGCAAGCACATTATTTTCTGGCAAATAGAATACTGGGAAGAGGAAGAAAAGCGATAACAGTAAGCTGTATACAAAGGTTTTCTTCTCACCCAATTTATCTCCAATGAAGCCTGCGACAAGGGTTCCGATGAGAATACCGAAACCAGCCCAGAACATCAGTGATTTCACATTTTCAGCATAACCATTTTCTTTGAGGTAAAGCGGTAGTAAACCGACTACCGGCCAGTTTACGGAGAAAATGGAATAACAAACTAAGAAAATAATCAGGGTGATAGGCAATTGTTTTTTGGTAAAGAGATCGGTAAGCGGTACTTTATTTACTTTACCGGCCGCTTTCGCTTGTGCCCATTCTTCACTTTCAGGGGCATGACGACGGACGTAGAGTACTAATGCGACAGGTACCAAACCAATAAAAAAGGCGGTACGCCAACCATAAGTTTGGGCGATCCAAGGAATCAGTTGGGAGGCGAGAATATTACCAATGGAGAAGCCACTCACCAGAAAGGCACTGGCTTTGGTTCGCAAATGTTTTGGCCAGCTCTCAATGGCATAAGAGGAAGAACAAGCATATTCCCCCGCCATTCCCATACCAATGATCATACGGAAGATAAATAGCCAAATGTAACTGGTGGATAATCCGCACAGGAATGTACCGACGGAATACGTAATGATGGAAACAATCATGGCTAAACGGCGACCGTATTTATCGGCAAAGCTACCGAAAATCGCTCCGCCCAATGGGCGTGCCACGAAGGCCGCAAGCAATAATGTGGATGTTTCCGTTGTGCTCATGGCGAATTCTTTTTGAATATCCAATAGCACATAAGTGATCAGCATGTAATCGAAGCCATCAAAAACATACCCTAACCAAGCCGCAAATAACGCTTTCTTTTGCGTAGGGCTGACTTCTTTATACCATGGTAACGATGTTGCCATAACAACCTCCTTCCTTGTATTTGAGAATTTTGTGGTCCAGGTCACAGAATTTAAAATCATTGCTAATTTCTGCTTGCGTAAATAAAGATAAGACGTATGATGTCTTATGTCAATTATAGTGAATGAGAGCTGGATCACAAATTCAGAAAATAGATTTAAAAATGAAAATAGAGATGAAGAAAACAAGTAAAAAAGAAGCAAGCCTCGTTTTACAGGATAAGATTAAGTCGCTCATTATTAAGCAAAACCTAAAATCGGGTGATTTGATGCCGACAGAAAATGAGTTGATTGAGCAACTTGGGGTGAGCCGTTCCAGCTTGCGAGAAGCGATTAAATCCTTGGAAGCATTGCATATTTTGGATATCCGTCATGGCGTTGGTACCTTTGTAAGCGAATCCTCTCTGGTGCCAATGATTCGTGGATTAACCTTTCATACTCAACTGAATTTACATAATGACCATAATCAATTGATTAATATTTTAGATATTCGGGAAATTTTGGAATACGGTTTTGCCCCCATGGTGTTGGGAAAAATTAGTCGGGAACAAATTGCGATGTTGCAAAAATCCGCGGCAAATATGGAAAAAAATGCTCGTGAGCAAAAGTTTTCTCCTAAAGATGAATACCAGATTCATTTAAAGCTCTACGAACCCTTAAATAATCCGTTACTTATTCAGTATTTAGATGCATTTTGGCAAATTTATCAGCAGGTGGAAAAAGGTTTACCGCCGCCGCTGATCTCAGCTGAAAAATCGGCGATGCAGCATCGGGAATTGGTTGATGCGGTTGAAAATCATGATTTGGTGCGCATGCAACGGGCTATCCTGCAGTATTTTCAAAGTATTCGCCAACGCTTACAACAAGGAGGGCATGATGCAAATTAATGGATTAAACATAGGCCTAATTGGCTGCGGTTTTTTTGGTGCTCAATTGGCTTCGGCTTTTCATAATGCACAGGCAAATTTAATCGGCGTGATGGATATTAATCCTTCTCTGGCACAAAAATTGGCAGAGCAATACGACAGTCGGGCTTTTTTTAGTGTTGAAGAAATGTTGGCAGAAACTAAGCCGGATTTAGTGGTAATTGCCACTCCGAATTATGCCCATTATTCACCGGCTATTTTGGCACTTAATGCGGGCTGTCATGTGTTTATTGAAACACCGTTTACTCTGAGTTTTTCCCATAGCCAGCATTTACGCCGTCTGGCTGAAGAGAAAGCTAAGCATATTTTTGTTGGCCATGTAGAGCGTACCTTGCCGGGGATTTTAAAGGTCAAAAAAGTGTTGGAGCAAGGCAAGTTAGGCAATATTACCGTGGTTCGTGCAATGCGTCAGCGCTGGATTGAAAATTTGCCGAATAAAGAATGGTGGAAACTGGATGCGAATCTCACCGGTGGGGAGCTTTTTCACCTGATCCATGAGCTTGATTTATTGTGTTGGTTGGTAGGCGATATTGAGGCGGTTTTTGCCCAAGCAGCTAATCGAGCTCATCAGGATACGCCTGATAGCCGTGATGTATTGCAGTTGCTATTTCGCTTTGAAAATGGTGTGTTAGGTTCGCTTGAAATGGGTACCGCTTATCGATTACATCAATGGGGGATCCAAATTCATGGTGAAAGAGGCGTCATTGAAGTGAATTTCTTTACCTCCAGTGTCACCTTTAATTATCTTGATGGAACAACGGAACACGTTGATTTATTTGATGAATTTGAGGCTGACTTATCTTTACGGGAAAGTGCTAAAGGCACTCAGCAATATAATGTCACCCATGCACCTTGCCAACTTTGGTTAAGCCGTGCGGCCGAAATTGAAGCGCAAAGCGTTGTGGATCACTTAACGCAAGGAAAAATCAGCCCATTAAGTCTATGTTTAACTGAAGCTATTGAGGTTGCGGAAGCAGCTAAGCAATCAATGGTAACGGAAAAACAAATCTCAGTGAAAAAATAGGGAGTTTATTATGATGCGATATGGAGTTGTTGGCGTTGGCTATTTTGGTGCAGAATTAGCCCGTTTCATGAATGAATGTGATGATGCACAGATTACCATGGTGTTTGATCCTGAAAATGGAGAAACCATTGCTCAGGAATTGCATTGTGTGGCAGCAAAATCCTTAGAGGAATTAGTCACTTCGGCAAATGTGGATTGCGTTATTGTGGCTACACCAAACTATTTGCATAAGGAACCGGTGATCCTAGCCGCCAAAAATAAAAAACATGTTTTCTGTGAAAAACCAATTGCTTTAAGTTACCAGGATTGCGATGACATGGTACGAGCCTGTGAAGAAAATGGTGTGACTTTTATGGCTGGTCATGTAATGAATTTCTTTAATGGTGTTCACCATGCCAAAGAATTAATCAATCAAGGCGTAATTGGTAAAGTGCTTTATTGTCATACGGCGCGTAATGGTTGGGAAGAAGAGCAACCGACTATTTCATGGAAAAAAATTCGCGAAAAATCCGGTGGCCATCTATATCACCACATTCACGAATTAGACTGTGTGCAGTTCATCATGGGAGGCATGCCAAAAACCGTAACCATGACCGCGGCTAACGTGGCTCACAAAGGTGAAAAATTCGGTGATGAAGACGATATGATTTTTGTGAATATGGAGTTCGATGATGATCGTTTTGCCGTTTTAGAATGGGGCTCGGCGTTCCGTTGGGGCGAACATTATGTGCTAATTCAAGGGGAAAAAGGGGCGATTAAAATCGATATGTACAACACCAAAGGCACGCTTAGAGTGGATGGCAAAGACTCCTATTTCTTAGTTCATGAAAGCCAAGAAGAGGATGATGATCGCACCCGTATTTATAACAGCACCGAAATGGACGGCGCTATCCAATATGGCAAACCGGGTAAACGAACACCGATGTGGTTGAGCTCCATTATGAAAAAAGAAATGCGTTATTTAAACGATATTCTCCATGGCATGAAACCAACCGCTGAGTTTGAAAAATTGCTCACCGGTGAGGCGGCTCGTGCAGCGATTGCAACCGCCGATGCTTGTACACGTTCGCGTTATGAAAACCGCAAAGTTGATTTAAAAGAAATTATCGGTAAATAAAAGCAAACTGAATTGGGTTATTAAACCGCAAAAAACATTAGTTAAATATTGAGCCCTGTGTGATGCAGGGCTCAAATTTTTTATTCTTTGGGGGCCGTTTCGAAAGAAGAAAATCTGCATCCTAATGCATGGAATGTTATGAATAGCCTTTAGGATGCAGATTAAAACGCGGGGCTGATTTTTAGAGTTTTTGCTAAAATTGATGCTAAGTTATTGATTTTATTGTGGTTGATTTAAAAGTTCTCTAACAACAAATGTCCTGCACCACAAACTGTAAGGCATGACGCTGGAAGGTACGTTTTTTGTGGCGTTTTAGATGATGTAGACGACGATTACGGGCTGTGGTGGTATTAAGGTTTTTGTTTTTCTTTAAAAATGTTTTACGTTTTAGCATGAGTTCCCCCTGAGGGTTTTAAATGGGCACGCGACAATGTAGCCCATTTTTTATTTATTGAAAAGTGCGTTATTGTGTCGCTTCGTTCTGATTTTCTTGAACACGGTGGTAGTTGACGATGCTATTCATGTAACGGCGGATATTTTCCACATATTGATGGGCTTCGTAACCGCGAGCATAGCCGTATTTGAGATTGCTGTAATGGCGTTTTTCCGACAGTAACGGCAGATTATTTTTCACATCTAGCCAATTATCCGGATTACCGCCTAAATTCTTGGTAAGGCGGCGGGCATCTAGAATGTGACCTAATCCCATATTATAAGCAGCCAAGGCATACCAAATGCGTTCTTCTTTGTTGATGGTATCGGGCATTTGGCCGAGCAACCAGTGAAGATATTCAGAACCGGCCTTGATACTTTGTTCAGGGTCGGTACGATTGCTAATTTTCATTCGATCAGCGGTATCCTTGGTTAGCATCATCATACCACGCACACCGGTTGGCGAAGTGGCGGCGGGATCCCAGTGAGATTCTTGATAGGCCACGGCCGCCAATAGTCGCCAATCTAACTCGCCTTGATACTTTTCAAATAACGGTTGGTATTGTGGAAGGACTTTTTCCACTGCGTCTAAATAGGATTTAGTATCGACATAGTCAAATTGGGAAAGGTGACGGAAATATTTTTCTTCAATGCGGTCAATTAAGCCGGTTTCTAAGGCCTCATCCATAAAATCCAATAAGCCGGCTTGTAGTTCATTATAAGTATTATTGGCGAGATACCAATGCACGCCGGTTTCGTCACTTAAGTCGAAGGCAACGGCTAGTTCCGGACGAATTTGTTGCGCGGCGGCCACATCAATGCTATTGGCGATGGTATAAGGAATTTTTCCTTCAGCTACCTGAATTAATAGCTCTTCTTGAGTGGCGTTGGTAGTAACTTGCCATTGTAATTTGGGATTGCGTGCTTTTGCTTCATTTAATAGTTCAACTAAGTCCGAGCCTGCGGCGATTTCAACCGGATTTTGCAATTGATTTAGACTGTTGGGACGATTATTTCCCTTGCGGTAAACCAATTGCCAAGAAGCAGAAGTATAGGTGGGGCCGACTTGAAATTGTTCAGCGCGCTTGCCATGGAACAATAGGTTGGCGGCGGCAATATCAATGTCGTGGTTTTCTAAGGCTTTGAAGAGCGCATCATTGTTTTCTAAGGTTTTGATTTCTAAGCGGACGCCCAGATAGTCAGCAAAATTTTTAGCCAGTTCATATTCCAAGCCGGCTTCTCCATCGTTACCAATAAAGTAATAAATTGGGTTATTGATTGTTCCAACGATTAAGCTGCCGCGCTCACGGATTGTCGCATAGGGATTTTCTCCTGCGCGGGCAATTTGTTGCCAGGGAAATACCATATCAATGGCCCAAAGCAATAATGCTAGAGCCGCAATAATACGTAAAAAGAGACCTTTCAATACTGATATCCAGATGTTTACAATGGCGGCGATTGTAACGGGATTTTTGTGTAGTGACAAATGAATAAGCCCTAAGCGAAGACTTAGGGCTTATGTGGTGGTTATGAACGACGGTCGCGACGAGGCTTGTCATTAAAGCTGCGAGAGCCTTTATCAAAGCGTTTGCGTTCACGGAAGTTATCCTGATTCCGTTCTTGGAAACGATCATTGCGACGTTCGCGGCGTTTACCGCCAAAATCATCCCCACGGCCATTGTCGGATTTAGCTTCGCCGATCAGACTCATTTGCATTGGACGATTAAGCACGCGGGTTTTGCCTAATTGTTGTAATAATTCTTTTGGCATGCCTTGCGGTAATTCAACGGTGGAGTAGTTATCATAAAGTTTAATATGACCGATGTAGCGACTGTTGATATCAGCTTCATTGGCAATTGCTCCCACAATATGACGCACTTCCACGCCATCACCGCGGCCCACTTCAATACGATACATATCCATCGGTTGTGGATTACCATAACCTTTGCGTTCACCACGACGTTCCGCTGAACGTGGATTTTCACGACGCTCATCACGTTCACGACGGCTACGTTTTTCCATCGGAGGATCCGGCGGCAGAATCAGTTTTTGTTTACCTTGTAAGAGCATTAGCATTGCAGCAGCGATGTCTTCTTGATCCTGATCAGCGGTGAACAAATCTTCCAATAAGCTACGGTATTGCTCCAAATCATGGTGTTCCAATTGTTTGGTGATTTGCGCAACAAATTTTTTACGACGGGAAGTTTGTAAAATCTCGTGATTTGGCAATTCGACTTCATTGATCGGTTTTTTCATTAAATGTTCGATATTGCGCAGTAAGCGGCGTTCACGAGGCTCGACAAAGAGTAACGCACGACCTGAACGACCTGCACGGCCGGTACGACCAATACGGTGCACATAGCTTTCGGCATCCAATGGGATGTCGTAGTTTACTACCAAGCTAATGCGTTCGATATCAATACCGCGTGCGGCGACATCGGTAGCCACGACGATATCCAAACTACCGTTGCGTAGACGATCGAGGGTTTGCTCACGGGTTTGTTGTGTCATATCGCCGTTTAATGCCGCTGCTCGGAATCCGTTACGGGTGAGTAATTCGGTAACATCCATTGTGCCGGATTTTGTGCGGGTAAAGAGGATTGCTGCATCAAAATCTTCTACTTCTAAGAAACGCAATAAGGCTTCATTTTTACGGAAGCCACGGACATACCAACAATTTTGTTCGATATCCGGTGCATTGTCCTGATTAACCTTGATTTTGACTTCTTGTGGATCCTGCATAAAGCGTTTCGTAATACGACGAATCGGTTCCGGCATTGTGGCAGAGAACAGCGCTGTTTGATGATTTTCCGGTAATTCTGCCATCACGGTTTCTACATCATCAATGAAGCCCATACGTAACATTTCATCGGCTTCATCTAATACGATAGCTTTTAAGCCGCTTAAATCTAAAGTACCACGACGTAGGTGATCCAAAATTCGTCCCGGTGTGCCGACAACCACTTGAGCACCTTGACGGAGTGCACGTAGTTGAATGTCATAGCGTTGGCCACCATAAAGGGTCACGATATTAATACCCTGGGCATATTTCATAAATTGTTCACAGGCATCAGCAACCTGAATGGCTAATTCACGAGTTGGCGCCATCACCAACATTTGCGGGTGTTTTTGATGGCTATCGATTTGAGCCAAAATAGGGAGGGCAAAGGCGGCGGTTTTACCACTACCGGTTTGTGCCATACCCAAAACATCGCGTCCTGCTAGCAGGTGCGGAATACAAACTTGTTGAATTGGAGAAGGGGTTTCAAAACCAAGGTCGGAAACGGCATTAAGAATGAATTCAGGTAGGCCTAATTCATTAAAGGTCATTTGTTCTGTCATTAAAGTACTCGAATAAAAGGAAAGCTCAATCGGCTTTCAGGTTACTTTGGTGATAGCTGATTAGAAATCGCTAGATTTGCTGCGCAGCATCGCATTTTTCGTTTCATCATCGTTCATTAGCGGATTTAATTTCATCAGCTCGAACACGGCAAAACGATACTCAACAAAGTTATACACCTGATTTGCAACGGCGAGTCTAAAGAGGGCGGATGCATCATCCGTCTCGCCCGAATTGAGTTTTTGTTTTGCTAGATAAAAGTAGGTTTCGGTTAATATTTCGGCGAATTGTTGCGGGTTTTCAGCAAATTTTTGCGCTCTTTCCTGCAATTCGGCAATAGAAATATTTCCCAAATAATATTGAACGATATTAGTTCCCCAAAACTCCTTAGAAAGCCCTTTGGCCCGTTCAACTAGGTTGGCATAGGCTTGCTGCGGTTTTAATTTTTGTTCGTTCAAATAGAGCCATAACACACGATAGGGATCTGTTGGATCAGCTTGGTGAAACGCCATCAAGTCTTCTTGAGCAAGATTGTAGCGTTGCACATAGTAAAAATTTAAACCACGATTAAGGTGGGAATAGGCATAACTTGGGTCAAGATCCAACACGGCATTGAATGCTTCCAATGCACCGTCATAATCCTGTTCAAGCAACAGATATAGCCCTAGATAATTATATACGGCAACCATTTTAGGTTGCAGTGCAAGAGCCTGGGTGAAGTCGTAACGGGCTAAGCCCCATAAGCCTAGGGCATCATAAAGTACGCCCCGCTCAAAGTGCAATTCGGCCCGTTCCGCCTGACTTAATTTCCCCACTAACAATACTTGGCCGATTCTTGAGATCATGACTTCCTGTTCAAAATGGCTATTGGGTGTTTGTTCAGCCAAGATGACCTTATTTGGTGCAATAAACTGGTCGCGCGACTGCACACAGCCGACAAGCCATAGCATTGCAGCAAATAAGGAAAGGAAACGAAAGAATCGTAAGTCGAGCATTAGGGCCTTAAGTCAAATACGTAAGGGCTGAAATGCAGCCCTCATTACGTTTATTCCGCGGTAGTGTCGTTGTCGGTTTCAACAACTTCTTCGGCGGTTTGTTTTGGTGCAAGTTCTTTCATGGTTAAACGAATGCGGCCTTGACGGTCGATTTCAACCACTTTTACATCCACTTCTTGGCCGACTTGCAAATAGTCGCTGACTTTCTCAACGCGCTCTTCGGCAATTTGTGAAATATGAACTAAGCCTTCTTTGTTACCAATAATAGCCACGAATGCACCGAAATCGGCTAAGCGAGTGACTTTACCTTTATAGATGGCACCAGCTTCTACTTCAGCGGTGATTTCATCGATACGTGCCATTACCGCTTTAGCTGCGTTGTTATCCACAGCTGCGATTTTTACTGTACCGTCATCATCGATATCGATAGATGTTCCGGTTTCTTCGGTAAGTGCACGAATAGTAGCACCACCTTTACCAATTACATCTTTGATTTTCTTCGGATCGATTTTCATGGTGTGGATACGTGGTGCAAAATCAGAGATTTCAGCACGCGGTGCCGGAATCGCTTGTTCCATCACGCCAAGAATATGCATGCGAGCACCTTTCGCTTGTTTTAACGCGATTTGCATGATTTCCGGCGTAATACCTTCGATCTTAATATCCATTTGTAGTGCAGTCACACCTTCACGGGTACCAGCTACTTTAAAGTCCATATCACCTAAGTGGTCTTCATCACCTAAGATGTCAGAAAGTACAACGAATTTATCGCCTTCTTTCACTAAGCCCATTGCAATACCTGCAACCGCTGCTTTGATAGGCACACCAGCATCCATTAATGCGAGGGAAGCACCACAAACAGAAGCCATAGAAGAGGAACCATTGGATTCGGTGATTTCAGAAACAACACGTACCACATAAGGGAACTCAGCCAAGGTTGGCATTACAGCAGCAACACCGCGTTTAGCCAGACGACCGTGGCCGATTTCACGACGTTTTGGCGAACCGATACGACCGGTTTCACCTACAGAGTACGGAGGGAAGTTATAGTGGAACAAGAAGTGATCTTGGCGTTCACCGGTCAATTCATCCAAAATTTGTGCATCACGTTCTGTACCTAAAGTAGCCACGGCAAGGGCTTGAGTTTCACCGCGGGTGAAGATAGCGGAACCATGGGTGCGTGGTAATACGCCGGTACAAATATCTAAAGCGCGCACGGTATCCACGGTACGACCGTCAATACGCGGTTCACCGGCAATAATGCGGCCACGTACAATTTGGCTTTCTAACGCGGTAAAGATATCAACGATTTTACCTTCGCTGACTTCTTCATTTTCTGCAGTGATTTGTGCGATGACATCTGCTTTGATAGCATCAATTTGTTCGTAGCGGGATTGTTTTTCGGTAATACGGTAAGCATCGCCAAGACGGGCTTCGGCAATCGCTTTCACTTTATTGATTAAGTCAGTATCAACTGCTGGAGCAGTCCAATCCCAACGAGGTTTACCTGCTTCACGGGCAAATTCTTTAATGGCTTCAACCACAACTTGTTGTTGTTGATGACCGAATACTACTGCGGAAAGCATTTGCTCTTCACTTAATACATCGGCTTCGGATTCAACCATTAATACGGCTTTGTCGGTACCTGCAACCACTAAATCCAAGCGGCTTTGTTTTTGTTCCGCCATGGTTGGGTTTAAAACGAATTGATCGTTGATGAAACCAACGCGGGCAACACCAATCGGGCCGTTAAATGGCACGCCAGAAAGAGAAAGTGCTGCAGAAGCACCGATCATTGCAACTAAATCCGGACTAATTTGTGGATTGACGGAAACTACAGTGGCGATAATTTGAATTTCGTTTAAAAAACCTTCCGGGAATAACGGACGAATTGGACGGTCGATTAAACGGGCGATTAAGGTTTCGCCTTCAGAAGGGCGGCCTTCACGTTTAAAGAAACCGCCTGGGATTTTACCGGCTGCGTAAGTGCGTTCTTGATAATCAACGGTCAATGGGAAGAAATCCTGACCTTCTTTTACTTCTTTTTTGGCGACAACCGTTACAAAAACGGTGGTGTCATCCATACTTGCCATTACGGCTGCCGTCGCCTGACGGGCAATCGCGCCGGTTTCTAGTGTCACGGTGTGTTGACCGTATTTAAACTGTTTAACAATTGGATTCACAATGTTTTCCTTTTCTAAAAATAAATTGAGCGGGATATCCCGCCGCGTAGCTTTATTTTCCCAATTGCGACTAGCAAAAATAATCTCGTGAGGGCGCGAAATTGCTTTTGATAGCCGCACGCGAAAGGCAGAAATTAAAGCTCGCCCATTATACAGACTTTTGAATTAATAGGTAACTTTATTTAACGGCGGACGATTGTTATTATAACGTCCGTGTAAACCTCATTTTGCAAGGAGCAAACTATGATCATTGGAGCTTTAACTAACCCCCATCATAAAATCGGCTTGCCACGTGTAATTGCCGATGTATGTGATTATTTAAACGGTTTAGATTTGGCCGCGTTAACCGTTGGTCGACATGAAATTACCGACAAAATCTATATGAACGTTATGGAATTGGAAAGTGTTGCAGCCGATTCCAAACAGGCGGAACTACATCATGAATATTGTGATGTGCAAGTATTAATCGAAGGTTTGGAAAACATTGAGGTTGGAGCGACCTTTCCGGACTTAAGCCGTTATGATGCTTACCGCGAAGAGGATGATTACCAATTAACGCCGGATATTGAGAATAAAAGCGTAGTGACCTTAACGCCACGCATGTTTGCAGTATTTTTTCCTTATGAACCACATAAACCATGCTGTTTGGTTAATGGACAATCCCATGCGATTAAAAAATTGGTGGTGAAAGTACCGGTGGGGTTAATTTAAATCGCCCTGTCGAAAGATGAAGTTTTTCTTAAAAAGAAACTTAACTGATTGATTTAATTAGAAATGTCTTTAAAACGGTCAAGCCTTGAGTGGTTTGACCGTTTTTTATGTGGGTTATTTACGAATTGTAATCGTCCAACCAGCAAAACGCCCCCTTGATTCTCAGAGTTTTTGCTGAAACTGTATGTAAGTTATTGATTTTATTAGTATTCGTTTAAAAAAACAGATTATTTGGCAAATAAAAGATGATGAGGAGATGAAAGGGCGATGGCGATATTCTTAATGGGCGGTAAGAACATATACATGCATTCGCTGGAGAATCTAAAAGCGCGCCCAGGACTAGCTATTGGAGGATTTTCTAAGCGCACTTTTAAAACCGGTGATTTTTATCTTAAGGACAGGGTTTACTCACCATAATTTCAATCACTTGGCGATCGATATGGTGCATACTCTTAGAGGCAATCGAACATAGATTATCGATAGTGCGATCGAGATCATGCTCAACGATACCTTCATTACCCGTAACGTGGGTTTCATCCATAGCCATGAGTACTGATTTATAGCCGGAAGCCACGCTGGTGGACACTTTCATCGCGCAGCTATTGGATGCACCGTCACAGATAATGCCACTGATATCGCCAATCATGCTGCAAATCCCCATGCTTACTGTTTCGAATTTTCCCGTAAGTAAATAAGCGATACCCGCACAGCTTCCCATAGAGGCGGTTGTTACCGCACAAAGGGCAGACAGTTTGGGTAATTTACTGTGGATATAAATGGCCATTAAGTGTGATAAGAAAAGGGCACGGAGACGTTTTTCTTCACTCACATTTAAATAATCGGCGACCACAACCACGGGCATAGTGGCGGTAATACCTTGGTTACCTGAACCTGAATTACTCATTGCCGGCAATGTAGCCCCGCCCATACGCGCATCGGAGGCTGCAGTGGTTTCAATCATAATTTTACTGAGCAAATCGTCTGACATTAAACCGCTGCCAACTTGTTTGCGTAATGTTCTGCCAATGTGTAAGCCGTAATTTTCACGTAATCCTTCGTCAGATAGCGCACGGTTTAGATCGGCTGCTTGTCCGATAAAGCGGATTTTATCGAGCTCAACTTCACAAGAAAATTCAAAGATTTCACGTGTACTCACCTGTTTGAAAATATCATAAGGGTCGCAATCCGCACATTCATTCTGTTCTTTCTCAAAAACAACTTCGCCATTTTTTTCAATCAAAATGATATTTGTGTGTTGATCTTGAATGGCTACTTTCACCCAGTCATTATCCGCAAACAACACGGCTTCCGAATATAGAATATGATCGGTTTGATGAATATCGACATTAACGAGCTTTTTATCAAGCATCGCTTTGGCTTGGGAAACTTGTTCTGGCGTGATGTGTTTTAACACTTCCAATTCACCCTCAGGGTCACCGCCTAAAGCACCAATCGCTGCGGCAATAGGTAAGCCCACCATGCCGGTTCCAGGTACTGCAACACCCAATCCATTTTTCATTAAGTTTGGTGATACTTTAGCTTCAATACGTTCCGGTGTTTTACCTAAATATTTAGCTGCGGTTGCTGCTGCAAGCGCCAAAGAGATAGGTTCAGTACAGCCAAGTGCAGGAACCACATCGCGTTCCACAAGGTGAAGTAATGGTTTTTCGATTTCGTTGAGTCTTTCTTGATTCATAAAATTCTTTTAATTTATTAAATACTGTCTTCTTTCTCTATGACTAATATGCGCGCTTCGCCTTGTGGGTGAGCAACATGTTCGGTACCGATACCCGCATAAAAAATATCACCCGCATGGAGCAATACGGCTTTCTCTATGCCCTCTTCTTTGTAGCGCATTTCCACCTTACCATCCATGACAGCAAAGACTTCTTCACCGTCATTGATATGCCATTTGTAAGGTTTATCTGTCCAGTGCAGACGCACGGAAATGCCATTCATATTGGTAATATCAAGGGCTCCCCAAGCGCATTCAGCCGTAAATAGGTGACTTCTAATAACTTTATTCATGACTAAATTTGTTAGTGAGCCTCATCCCAGTTAGTGCCTTGCCCCACATCTACAATCAATGGCACCACTAAATCAGCCGCACTTTCCATTTGTGTTTTGATGAGTTCGCTATAAAACGCGACTTTTTCTGACCGCACTTCAAACACCAATTCATCGTGCACCTGCATAATCATCGCAATGTCGGGATCGTTTTGTAGTTTTTGATCCAATTGAATCATGGCACGTTTGATAATGTCTGCGGCGGTGCCTTGCATTGGTGCATTGATCGCGACACGTTCGGCAGCTTTACGGCGCATACCGTTAGAGGAGTTAATATCCGGCAGATATAAACGACGGCCGAATAGGGTTTCCACATAGCCTTGGGCTTTAGCTTTTTCACGAATATCGTGCATAAAAGTTTGCACGCCTGGATAGCGTTTGAAATACAAATCCATATAGCTCTGGGCATCGGCACGGCCAATACCGAGTTGACGCGATAATCCAAAGGCTGACATACCATAAATTAAACCGAAGTTAATCGCTTTGGCATTACGACGTTGTTCGGACGTCACTTCATCTAGTGCGACACCAAAGATTTCTGCTGCGGTAGAGCGGTGAATATCTTTGCCTTGGGTAAAGGCGTTAATTAAGCCCTGATCCTGTGATAGGTGCGCCATAATGCGTAGCTCGATTTGCGAATAGTCAGCTGCCACAACAGTAAAGCCTTCGCGGGCGATAAAAGCTTGACGAATACGCCGGCCTTCTTCATTACGAATCGGAATGTTTTGCAGATTCGGATCGCTTGATGAAAGACGACCGGTGGCTGTCACCGCTTGATGGTAGGAAGTATGCACTCGTCCGGTTTGCGGATTCACCATTTGCGGTAATTTGTCGGTGTAGGTGGATTTTAGTTTGCTGAGACCACGATGTTCTACCAACACTTTCGGTAGTTCATGACTAAATGCCAGTTCCTCCAATACTTCCTCGTTGGTGGATGGCGCGCCTTTTGGAGTTTTTTGAATGATAGGTAAACCTAATTTATCAAACAAAATTTCCTGTAATTGTTTGGTTGAGGCCAAATTAAATGGCTGTCCTGCCAAGACATAGGCTTGTTCTTCTAATTCACTTAAACGGTTAGCGATTTCGTTGGATTGCAGGAATAGCGCATCGCTATCAATTAAAACACCACGACGTTCCATACGGGAAAGTACGCCTAACAACGGCAATTCCATTTCTTTAAAGAGTTTTTCAAGAGTGGGTTCTTTCGAGAGTTTTTCCCATAGCACTTGTTGCAGCTTCATCGTTACATCGGCATCTTCCGCTGCATACTCGGTGGCTTGTTCCAACTGAATTTGGTTAAAGGTCAGCTGATTTTTACCTTTGCCTGCAATCTCTTCAAAACTAATGGTTTGATGCCCTAAATAACGTTTCGCCAGATCGTCCATATTATGACGACCGGTACTATTGAGCACATAGGATTCGAGCATGGTATCGAAAGCCACACCTTGCACATCAATGCCATTACGGGCAAAGATGGTGAGATCGTATTTGAAGTTTTGACCGACTTTTTGAATAGCAGGATTTTCTAAAATCGGTTTTAATAGAGCAAGTGCGGTTGTTTTTTCGAGAGTTTTTGGTGCGCCTAAATAATCTAATTGTAGCGGTAAATAAGCTGCTTCACCGTTTTCTAACGCAAAGGAAATGCCCACCAAGTTGGCGGCCATATAATCTAAATTATCGGTTTCTGTATCTAAGGCAAAAAGTTTGGCTTGCTTGAGTTTTTCCACCCAACGATTTAAATCTGCTTCAGTGAGCAAGGTTTCATAACGGCTACGATCAATTTGAATTGCTGGCAATACTTCATCGTCATTATTTTGAGCAAGCGCAGGCGTGGCTTGATAGTGATTAATCTTGGTTGGTTGTTCGTTATTATTGGTGATGGAATCTGCGCCATTCATCACTTCATTGAGCCAACGTTTGAATTCATAACGGCCGAAATATTCAGTGAGTTGATCGTTATTGCTTGCGCCAAGAGTGAGTTGCTCTGGAGTAATATCGAGGGCGACATCGGTTTTGATTGTGGCAAGACGATAGGATAAGTCGGCCATTTCTTTTTCAGCCAATAATTTATCACCTAATTTTTTTGCCCCACGAATTGGCAATTCAGCCACTTTGTCTAAGTTGGCATAAATTTCTGCCATGCTGCCGATACCCTGTAAGAGACCGAGAGCCGTTTTTTCCCCCACACCCGCTACGCCTGGAATATTATCGGCGGTATCGCCCATTAGCGCTAAGTAATCAATGATGATTTCCGGTGGAATACCGTATTTTTCAATCACGGCATCGCGATCTAATAAGGTGTTATTCATGGTGTTGATCAACATAATGTTGTCATCCACTAGCTGGGCCATATCTTTATCGCCGGTGCTAATCAAGACTTTTTGATTGGCTTTGGAAGCGGCTACCGCTAAGGTACCAATGACATCATCGGCTTCCACACCTTCAATGACTAAGAGAGGAATGCCAAGGGCACGGATAATATCGTGTAACGGCTGAATTTGTTTGCGTAGATCATCCGGCATCGGTGGACGATGGGATTTATATTGTTCAAACATTTCATCACGGAAGGTTTTACCTTTCGCATCAAAAACCACCGCAATATGGCTCGGTTGCACTTGTGAAATCAGGCTTTTGAGCATATTTAGCACACCGTACATAGCACCGGTTGGTTCGCCGGCTGAATTGGTGAGTGGCGGAAATGCATGAAAAGCACGATATAAATAAGATGAACCGTCCACCAGAACAAGTGGGTTGGCGGCGATTTGAGACATAAGGGGCTCCTTTGGCGAAGAGTCAAAAATGCGCGCATTATAGCTTAATTTCAGCGTGATTTCGCGGGAAAGTTATGACGATGGACATGGCTTATGGCATAATAGCGCCGTTTTTTATTTTCAAGATGGGAAGGAAAAATGGCATTAAAACTGGTTGAAGTTATTGTACTGGGGCAGGCATTGCGTCTTAATGTGCCTGAAGAACAGGAAGACATTTTACGTCAGGCCGCGCGCACCTTGGACGCGCAGGTTTCCGAAATGAAGGAGCGTACCGGTCTGATTCAGTTGGATCGGGTTCTTCCCATTGTGGCTTTAAATTTAAGTTTTGAACTCACTCAGGAAAAAAGTAAGAACAGTCAAATCGAAGATGTGTTGAAAACCCGTATTCAACAATTGGATCACTCGCTAGAGAATGTTTTGACAAGATAATTGCTTCGAAGAACACATGAAAACGGCCATTTTGGCCGTTTTTTATTACTTGAAGAATAGGATTGAAGTGAATGGTAAATAGCAAATAATCGTGTTTTCATCAATTGCTAAAGATTTGCTTTACAGGAAAAAGTGAACTCTATATTATTCCGCACCGAAATTTAGGTGGGTAAATATATTATGAAACGAAACATTCAGCATCGTAATACCCAACAGCGTCGGCATGCCATTATGCAGTATTTGATGGCGCAAGGCGAGGTGACGGTTGAGCATCTTACCCGTATGTTTGATACATCGGAAGTGACCATTCGCAAGGATTTAAGCGCGTTGGAGAATAGTGGTTTTTTATTGCGGAAGTATGGTGGCGCAGTTTTGATGCCGCAGGATATGTTAGATGATGCGCAGGATAGTGAACTTTTGCAACGAAAGTTAGTCATAGCACGGGCCGCAGCTGAACGTATTCGCGATCACAATCGGATCATTATCGATAGTGGTAGTACGACCCAAGCGCTAATCAAGCAGTTGAATCGTAAGCAGGGACTGGTGGTTATGACAAACTCCCTGACAGTCGCAACGGAATTGGGCGCTTTAGAAAATGAGCCAACCCTATTAATGACCGGTGGCACTTGGGATACCCGTTCCGAGTCCTTCCAAGGACAAGTGGCCGAATCAGTATTGCGTTCATATGATTTTGACCAGTTATTTATCGGCGCGGATGGCATTGATTTGGAACGCGGAACGACCACTTTTAACGAACTGATCGGTTTAAGTCGAGTGATGGCAGAAGTTTCCCGTGAAGTGATTGTGATGGTGGAGTCACAAAAGATCGGTCGCAAAATGCCGAATTTAGAATTGGCGTGGCAGCAAATTGATGTATTAATTACCGATAATGAGCTGTCAGCAGAACAAAAACAGGCAATTGAAGCCAAAGGCGTGCAAGTCATTTGTGCGGAAATTGCTTAATGAGCCCAATGGGCAAGATGAATTTAGTCAATAAAAAGGAAAAACTATGTGTGGTATTGTTGGCGCAGTAGCGCAACGTGATGTGGCAGAAATCTTAATTCAAGGATTACACCGTTTGGAATATCGCGGTTATGACTCCGCCGGTGTGGCTGTAGTCAATGCAGAGCATGAATTACAACGTGTCCGTTGTGTCGGTAAAGTTCGTGCATTGGATGATGCTGTAGTTGAGCGTCCGTTAATCGGCGGAACCGGGATTGCTCATACCCGTTGGGCGACCCATGGTGAACCTTCGGAAGCGAATGCTCATCCGCACGTTTCCGGTCAGTTTGCAGTGGTACACAACGGCATCATTGAAAACTATGAAGAATTGCGCGCCTTATTGAAATCCCGTGGGTATGAATTCTTATCACAAACCGATACCGAAGTAATTGCACATTTGGTTAATTGGGAAATGCGTAGCACTGATTCTTTATTAGATGCAGTGAAAAAAGTCGTGAAGCAATTAACCGGTGCTTACGGTATGGTGGTAATGGATTGCGAACATCCGGAACATTTAGTGGCCGCGCGTTCCGGTAGCCCGTTAGTTATTGGTTTGGGGATTGGTGAAAACTTCTTGGCTTCCGACCAATTAGCGCTATTAAGCGTTACCCGTCGCTTTATTTTCTTGGAAGAAGGTGATATCGCAGAAATAACCCGTCGTACCGTAGATATTTATGATGTTGATGGTAATAAAGTAGATCGTGGTGTGCATGAGTCCAACTTAGAAAATGATGCCGCTGAAAAAGGCAAATATCGCCACTTCATGCAAAAAGAAATTTTTGAACAGCCGACCGCGTTAATTAACACCATGGAAGGCCGTGTGAGCCACAACAATGTGATTGTTGAATCTATCGGTAATGGAGCTCGCGATATTTTAGAAAAAGTGGAGCATATTCAAATCGTTGCCTGCGGAACCTCCTATAACTCCGGTATGGTTGCACGTTATTGGTTTGAAGCTTTGGCCGGCATTAGCTGTAATGTTGAAATTGCATCTGAATTCCGTTATCGCAAATTTGTGACTCAACCAAATAGCCTATTAATTACCCTTTCTCAATCGGGGGAAACAGCGGATACCTTGGCTGCGCTTCGTTTGGCTAAGGAAAAAGGCTATATGGCTGCGATGACCATCTGTAATGTGGCGGGTTCTTCTTTGGTGCGTGAATCCGATCTTGCCTTTATGACTCGCGCAGGGGTGGAAATCGGTGTCGCTTCCACCAAAGCGTTCACAACCCAATTAATTTCTTTATTAATGTTGGTGGTAGCAATTGGTCGTGTGAAAGGTCATATTTCTGAAGAAAGAGAAGTTGAAATCGTGAAAGCGATGCAATCTTTACCGACAGAAATTGAAAAAGCTTTATCCTTCGATAAACAAATTGAAATTTTGGCAGAAGATTTTGCTGAAAAACATAATGCGCTTTTCCTCGGTCGTGGCGAGTACTACCCGATTGCGATGGAAGCTTCGTTGAAATTAAAAGAAATTTCCTATATTCACGCGGAGGCCTATGCAGCGGGTGAATTAAAACACGGGCCATTGGCATTAATCGATGCTGATATGCCGGTGATCGTGGTGGCACCGACAAACGAATTGTTGGAAAAAGTAAAATCCAATATTGAGGAAGTGCGCGCGCGTGGCGGCCAGCTTTATGTGTTTGCCGATAAGGATGCAGGTTTCACATCCTCAGAAGGCATGAAAGTTATCACTATGCCGAAAGTAAATGAAATTACTGCACCGATTTTCTATATTGTGCCGTTACAATTGCTTTCCTACTATGTGGCCTTAATCAAAGGTACCGATGTGGACCAACCACGAAATCTAGCCAAATCGGTAACCGTGGAATAATAGTTCTCTGTCCAAAAGCGCTCTTCGGAGCGCTTTTTTATTCAACATCAATAAAATCAATGACTTATGTCTTATTTTGGCAAAAACGTCGGTTTTCAAGGGGGCGTTTTCAAAGGCCGGGTGTTTTTTATGCTACACTAGCGCCACTTTTACCATCGAGAAAGCTACCGTGCATACCAAACGTTCCGTTACTACCCGCATTGCCAAATATCTTTTTGTGATCATTATTTTTGTCGGCATTATCAGCTCATTGAGTCTGTTGACGATGGCAAGTAATAAGAATGATGCGGAGTCTATCAATATTTCCGGTTCTTTGCGGATGCAAAGTTACCGTTTGCTGTATGAAATGGAAAAAGATCCCTCTAGCGTGCAGCGAAATTTGCAACATTATGAGAAAAGCCTCAATTCACCGGTTCTCACCTCTATTCCTGAAAGCTTTTTTGTACCGATTGAAGTGAAAGATACTTATCGGCGGGTGCGTGCCCGTTGGAATATCATGGCCGATTATGCGGAAATGGGAAAACAAACGGCTTATAGCGAAGAGCTGGGGGATTATGTGCAGGATGTTGATGATTTCGTGATGGAATTGCAACATTTTGCTGAATTGAAGTGGAATATTGCGTTATGGGCTTCGGTGTTATCGATGCTATTGATTGTATTGATGGTGTCTTATGTGATTTGGTACATGCAACGCGAGGTGGTAAAACCCTTAGAGTTGCTGACTAAAGCGAGTATGCAGGTGCAGATGCGGCAGTTTAGCCATATTCCGTTGGATACTGAGAGCAATAATGAATTGGGTATTTTGGCTAAAGTATTCACCCAAATGTCTTCGGAATTAGGTAAGCGTTATTTGCGTTTGGAAGATGCGGTAAACGAGCAGACGCAAAAATTGCGCCAAAATAACCGTTCGTTATCCACGCTTTATCAAAGCTCACAATTACTTACCACGAATAACATTACCGATAAAATTCTTAGCCAAGTACTGAATCATATCCGGGTAAGCGAGCATTTACGCTACATCGAACTTGAAATTCTCGGAGCCGAGCATTGGGAAATCAGTTTCGGTGAGAAACAGCCAAATCAGAGCCTACAAGTAGAAGAGTTAACCGTAGAAAATGAAAATTTGGCAGTACTTTCTTGGCAGGCCGGTTTTCCTTGTCCGGATCCGCGCATGATGCAGAATGTTGCGCAAATGATGTCACGCGCCCTATATTTCCATAAAAATCAACGCCAACAGGAACAACTTCTATTGATGGAAGAACGTTCGATTATTGCCCGGGAACTGCATGACTCCTTAGCCCAGGTGTTATCTTTCTTACAAATTCAGTTGGTGTTATTAAAGGTTAATCTAAATAAGGATGGTGTTGAGGCGAAGGCAAAAAGCCAAGCCATTATCAATGAATTTGAGCAGGCATTATCAGACGGTTATTCTCAACTAAGAGAGTTGTTAGCAACATTCCGTCTCACCGTGCAGGAGGCTAATTTGCAGGTCGCCTTGGAGCAAGTAATTGATTCCTTACGGCCACAGACCCAGCTACAAATGAGCGTAGAATGCAATTTACCGTCACGTAGCTTAAATCCGCAGCAATTAGTGCATTTATTGCAGATTGTTCGGGAAGCGACGTTGAATGCGATTAAACACTCACAGGGAACGAAGATTACTGTGATTGCACACATTAACCAGGATGGTGAATATGAAATCTTGGTGCAGGATGATGGTGTTGGTATTCCAAGTTTGGATGAGCCGGAAGGTCACTATGGTTTGAATATCATGCAGGAGCGTAGCCATCAGCTAAATGCCCAATTATCCATTTTTCGCCCTCAAGGTGGTGGAACCTGTGTCAAGATCACGCTGCCACCGACATTATTTTAGGGATTTTAACGATGCAAAATTTACAACCTTTTCATACTTTTCATTTGCCGGTTTCGGCGCAAAAAATTGTGTCGGCCGATAGTGTTGCTATGTTACGCGAAGCCTGGCTTGAGGCAAAAGCACAAAATTTACCGGTGCTTTTATTAGGGCAGGGCAGCAATATGCTGTTTTTGCAGGATTTTCAAGGTGTAGTAATCATTAATGCGTTAAAAGGTATTGAACAACGCGCAGATGCTGATTTTCATTATTTACATGTTGCGGCCGGAGAAAATTGGCATCAATTGGTGCAATGGAGTTTGCAACAGGATATTTATGGTTTAGAGAATTTGGCATTAATTCCCGGTGTCGCCGGTTCGGCACCAATTCAGAATATTGGTGCGTATGGCGTAGAATTTAAGGATGTGTGCGATTACGTTGATGTATTGGAGTTGGCATCGGGCAGACAATTTCGCTTAACCAAAGAGGAGTGCCATTTCGGTTACCGCGATAGCATTTTCAAACGGGATTATGCGCATGGATATGCGATTATTGCAGTGGGTTTGAAATTAGCTAAAAATTGGCAGCCTGTGTTGCAATATGGCTCGTTAAAAGAATGTGATCCACAACAAGTTACTGCCTTGGCTGTGTTTGACGAAGTTTGCAGTATTCGTCGGGCTAAACTGCCAAATCCTGACGAATTGGGAAATGCTGGCAGTTTCTTTAAGAATCCGTTAGTTTCCGCAGAGCAATTTGCGGCAATTGCGCAATTATCACCAAATGTTCCGAATTTTCCACAAGCCGATGGACGGGTAAAACTAGCAGCTGGATGGTTAATTGATCAATGTGGACTTAAAGGCCATCAAATCGGAGGTGCCGCAGTTCATCGCCAACAGGCTTTGGTGTTAGTAAACTTAGGCAATGCCACGGGTGCTGATGTAGCAGCCTTAGCCGCTTATGTTCGCGCCGCTGTATGGGATAAATTTGCGGTAGCTTTAGAACCCGAAGTGCGCTTTATTGGCCAAACGGGAGAAGTGGATGCAGTCGCTGTAATAAGTGGTGGACTCGCATTATGAAGAAAATTGTAGTTTTGCTCTCCGGACAGGGGGCTAATTTGCAGGCGTTAATTGATGCCTGCCAGCGCGGCGCGATTGATGGGAAAATTGCCGCGGTCATTAGTAATAGAGCTGATGCTTATGGTTTAATTCGGGCGCGAGAGGCGGATATTCCAACGGCATTATTTGAGCGCTCAAATTATTCCGATAATCAAGCCATGGATAAAGCTATTGGGGATTTTATCGCGGAAATTGGCGCAGATTTAATTGTGTTGGCGGGGTATATGAAAATTTTAAGCCAGCCGTTCGTTGAGCGATTTGCCGGTCGTATTCTTAATATTCATCCTTCATTGTTGCCTAAATATAAGGGCTTAAATACTTATCAACAAGCCATGCAGGCAGGGGATTCCGAGCATGGTACAACTGTACATTTCGTGACGCCAGAATTGGATAGTGGGGCGGTTATCTTGCAGGCGAGAGTACCAATTTTTGCGGATGATGAGGTGGTGGATGTAGAAGCTCGGGTTAAAGAGCAGGAATTACATATTTATCCTTTGGTTGTACAATGGTTTGTGAGCGGACGATTGCATATGGAACAGGATAGGGCTTATTTGGATGGGCGATTGCTTCCACCTAGCGGTTATGCCGATGAATAATTGAAATAATGTAAGGAAATCATATGACATTTAATGAAATTCTCTCAATGTTGCCAACAATTAAAGGGTTACGAGGGATTGAGGTACTTGATTCGGACAAAGTTATTCATCAAATTCCAGCGGTTGAGGGGAAATTAGGCTCTTTACGGGTATACAATGCGTTGGCTGAACAATTTGCTGAAAAGTTGGATAGACAAAGTGCCGAACAAGGATTAATCTGGTTTGCTGAACATACTGTCGATGCGAAAGCTAACCCAGGCAAGCACCCAAATATTGATTTGTTATTGAAGGTGATTGCGCAAAACTTGCAATATCGCTTAAGAAGATTAAAATAAGATAAAGATTTATATCAAACAATTGAACTTTTAATTGGTAAAACCTGTCTATAGTATCGTTAATGTTGTCGGTGTTAGCGAATTAGCGCCGATTATGTTATAACAGCGCTCTTATTTAGAGCCGTATCGATAAGATTAAGGATAAAGATGAACAAAGAAGCACAGATGATGTTGGTTCCGCAAGGCAATTTAGAAGGTTACATTCGCGCGGCGAATGAGTATCCAATGCTAACCGCCGAAGAGGAAAAAGAGCTCTCCGAACGTTTATATTATCAAGGCGATTTGGACGCGGCAAAAGCATTGATCTTGTCTCACTTGCGCTTTGTGATTCATGTTGCCCGCGGTTATTCAGGTTATGGTCTGCCACAGGCTGATTTAATTCAGGAAGGCAATATCGGTTTAATGAAAGCGGTGAAACGTTTTAATCCGGAAGTCGGTGTCCGTTTGGTTTCTTTTGCCGTGCATTGGATCAAGGCTGAGATTCACGAGTACGTTTTGCGTAACTGGCGGATCGTAAAAGTTGCGACAACTAAAGCGCAACGTAAGCTATTCTTTAATTTGCGTAAAACCAAACAACGTTTGGGGTGGTTCAATGAAAACGAAGTGGATATGGTTGCGAATGAATTAGGCGTATCCAAAGAAGATGTCATTGAAATGGAATCCCGTATGACCGGTGCCGATGTCGGTTTTGATTTACCAACGGATAGTGAAGAAGAAAGCTATGCGCCTTCTCTTTATTTGGAGGATAAAAGTTCTAATTTTGCTGCAGAGTTGGAAAGTGAGAACTTTGAAAATCAAGCAACCGAACAATTGACAACAGCATTAGCGAATTTAGATGAGCGTAGCCGGGATATTATTGAAGCCCGTTGGTTAGATGATGAGAACAAGGCTACTCTGCATGATTTGGCTGCAAAATATAATATTTCTGCTGAACGTGTGCGTCAGCTCGAAGCTAATGCATTGAAGAAATTAAAAAATTCAGTAATTTTCTAATTATTCCAGATTTCTAAAAAAACCCGCATTTGCGGGTTTTTTTGTATCTCAATTCTATAAATACCCTAATTTATATTGTTACTTTTTTTGCAATTATTTATAAAGTGTAAAGTTTCACTATTTGCTTTTTTTGTTTTATTGGCTAAAATGCACCACAAATTAATCTAGAGGGAAAACCTTATGTTAAAAATGAACGATTTGGTCAAACTTAGTCATACGCCAAAGTCCACGGTGTTGTATTACGTGAAAGAAGGTTTATTACCGGAGCCGGTTAAAGATAAGCCGAATTTTCATTTGTATGATGAACATTGTGTGAAATTACTCGGTTTTATCAAATACCTACAAAGTAATTTCAATGCGACGATTTCACAAATTAAAACTCTTTTTGCTCATCCACACTTTGATTGGAATAGCCCTTATGAAAGCCTTATTGGCTTATTGGGCATAATTATGGGAGCCGAAAATGAAGTATTTTCAGTCGAGCAATTATGTGCGGAATTTAACCTTTCAAACAAACAGCTAGATGAAATGGTGGCCGAAGGATTATTGAATCCGCGCGAAGGTGTTTTTACTGCAAAAGAACGGGATATTTTGACTATTTTGGCGCGTTGTGATGCGGCCGAAATGACTGTAGTGAAAGCCTATTTAAATGCAGCGAAAATATTAGCAACACAGGAAGTGAACGTAACCTTAGCCGCATTAGCCAACAGCGAACAAAAGGATGAAAAATTAAAACATTTATTTGATTTATTGTTGGTGCTTAAACCTTATATTTTGAATATGCAAACTTTTAATCTTTATCAAGCGGAGAGTGCTAAATGAAACTCTTAAAACATGCCGGCTTTGTGCCTTATTTAGCTATTGCTTTTATTAATGCCAGTGTTGATTTGGCGCATAAAATTACCATTCAGAATGTATTACTGAAAAGTTTTTCCGGAGAAAGCTTGGTGGTTTTGACGGCATTAATTAATGCGATGATTTTATTACCATTTATTTTCTTATTTTCACCTTCGGCATTTATTAACGATAAATTTTCCCGAACCAATGTCATTCGTTATAGCAGTTTGGCTGCAGTAGCTATTAGTTTTGGGATTTTACTGAGTTATATGGCGGGGATGTTCGCCGTTTCCTTTGTGCTAACTCTGATCTTAGCAGCACAAAGTGCTGTTTATTCGCCGGCTAAATATAGCATTATTAAATCGATTGTCGGTACCGAAAATATCGGCATGGCAAACGGTGTAATTCAAGCCCTCACAATCGTGGCAATACTGTTTAGTTCTTTCACTTTTTCTTTCTTTTTTGAAGCGCATTATGTGGCATCTAATGATCCTAATGAGGTATTACAAAGTGTTTGGGTTATTGGTGTTGCATTAGTCATATTGAGTTCTTTAGAGGCTTATTTTGCATTTAAGATTCCGTTCTTTGCGCAACAAACTGAAGATACTGACGCGTATTTTGAAATGAAAAAATACCTTTCTTTAGGATATTTAAAAGACAATGTGCGTACTTTAAAAGCTGATCAAAATATTTGGTTGAGTGTTATTGGTCTAAGTTTGTTTTGGGGCGTATCACAAATCGTTTTAGCGGCCTTTCCTGCGTATTATAAAGCGATGTTTAATGCCGATAATGCGATTGTGATTCAAGCAATTTTAGCCGTGAGCGGTGTAGGATTGGTTGTGGGATCATATCTTGCCGGACGTGCCTCTCGTTTACATATTGAGTTAGGCATTGTTCCTATTGGTGCATTGGGGATCTGTGCTTCATTATTTTTCTTAACCGTAGCACAAAGTGATTGGATATTAGTATTTTGTTCCTTTGCTTTTGGTTTTTCAGGTGGATTATTTATCGTACCCTTGAACGCGACCATCCAATATTTCGCACCAGAAAAAATTAGCGGCAAAATCATGGCCGGTAATAACTTTGTACAAAATGTGTTTATGGTTGCCTTTTTATTACTAAGCATTTTGTTTGTGCAGCTCAGTGTTTCAATTTACGGTTTGTTCTTAGCGATTTCCGCAGTGTGTTTTGCTGCGAGTTTGTATGCCATGTGGAAACTGCCGCATTTATTTACCCGTTTATTCTTACTCTTTGCTCTAAAAGCGAATTATCGTTTTCATGTGGATGGGTTAAAGAATCTTCCGCAAAGTGGTGGTGTTTTATTACTGGGCAATCATATTAGTTGGATTGACTGGCTAGTATTACAGGCAGCTAGCCCGCGAGCTATTAAATTTGTCATGTATCGTCCGATTTACAACAAATGGTATCTCACTTGGTTCTTCCGTATTTTCAAAGTGATCCCAATTGGTGGAGGCTCAAGTCGTGAATCTATCGAAACCATTCGCGAATATTTAGCTCGAGGTGAAGTGGTTGCTTTATTCCCAGAAGGTCATATTAGCTATAACGGCCAAATCAATGAATTTCAAAAAGGTTTTGAGCATGTACTAAAAGACTTAGAGAATGTAACGACGGTTCCTTTCTATTTGCGTGGATTATGGGGCAGCAGTTTCTCCCGTGCAGATTCTTTCTATAAAAATTTAACCAAACGCCAAGGTAAACGGGAAATTTTAGTGGCATTTGGTAAACCGATTCATAGCTTTATTGATGCTTCGGCAATGAAACAAAAAGTACTTGAACTTTCTTTCTCCGTATGGGAAAAAGTCATGAGTAAACGTAAACCGCTGATGCATCATTGGTTGAACTCAGCAAAATCGAATTTATTCAAAGAAGCAGTGGTGGATGCTCAAGGTACTAAACTGAATAACCTGAAATTTATTGCAGCGGTATTGATGTTTACGAAAACCTTGAAAGCAGTTTTAGGTAATGAAAAAAACGTTGGCGTATTGTTACCAAGCTCAGCCATCGGTGCGATCATCAATATGACCTTGATGGTAATGGGCAAAGTGCCAGTGAATTTAAATTACACATTAAGTCCTGAAGTAATGGCAAAAGCCTTGAAAAAAGCCAATATTTCACAAGTCATAACCTCTGAAAAATTCTTAGAGAAATTAAATGCGAAGGGCTTTGATTTTAGCCAAGTGGTTGCAGATAAAGCGTTGTTTATGGAAAAACTAGGTAAGTCTATTAGCCAATCGCAAAAAGTACGTGCATTCTTAACAGCATTTTTTGCTCCGCAATGGTGGCTCAAATTCTGTTATTTCGCAGAGGTACGTTTGGAAGATACCGCGACTATCTTATTTAGTAGTGGTAGTGAAGGTGACCCGAAAGGTATTGAATTAAGCCATAAAAACTTACTGACAAACATTAAACAGATCGGTGAATTATTAAATTTCCACAAAGATGATGTAATTTTGAATTCCTTACCAATTTTCCATTCCTTCGGCTTAACGGTAACAACCCTATTGCCATTATGTGAAGGGATTAAAATGGTGAGTGTGGCGGATCCGACCGATGGTGCAACCGTAGGAAAAATGTGTGCGCGTCATAATGTGAGCATTTTATTTGGTACTTCAACGTTCTTTAGATTGTATGTGCGCAATAAAAAATTCCATCCATTGATGTTGCAAAGCGTGCGTATGGTGATTGCTGGTGCCGAAAAATTGAAAGCGGATGTAAAAGAAGCCTTCAAGCTGAAATTTGGAGTGGAAATTTACGAAGGTTATGGTGCGACCGAAACGGCGCCGGTGGCCAGTGTGAATATGCCTAACTTGCTCGATCCGGAAACCCTAAAAGAATTTACCTTTAATCAACAGGGTACAGTTGGCCTACCATTGCCTGGTACCATTATTAAAATTGTAGATCCGGAAAGCTTGCAGGAATTACCGGTGGGTGAAGATGGTTTGATCTTAATTGGTGGCGGACAGGTAATGAAAGGTTATCTGAATGATCCAGAGAAAACGGCTGATGTGATTGTAGAACTTGACGGGGTACGTTACTACAAAACCGGTGATAAAGGGCATATCGATCATAACGGCTTTATTACCATTGTGGATCGCTATTCCCGATTTGCTAAAGTGGGCGGTGAAATGATCAGCCTTGGTAGCGTGGAAGAAAAACTTTCACAAGTATTTGATGAGGAAAATCAGTTCGTTGCGGTGGCAGTAAGCGATGACAAGAAAGGCGAGAGCATTGTACTTTTAATCAAGTCTGCGCTTTCCTTGGAGGAAATTAATGAGCGCATTAAAGGACTGAATGTACCGCCGATTATGCTCCCGAGCCAAGTCTTCTTGGTGGACGAAATCCCGATGCTAGGAAGCGGCAAAGTTGATTTCAAAGGCGCGAAGCATTTAGCAATGAGTTTGCTGTAAGTTACGCATAGCCAGATAAATAAAAAGTGCGCTCTCATAGGACCGCACTTTTTTTATGGCTTCAATACGGGAAGTTTTTCGGCAACCGCCAAACGCCCCTTTAAAATTAAACGTTTTTGCTAAAACAATATGTAAGTTATTGATTTTATTAGGATTGATTTAAAAATCTATTTTTTCTTAAATTTTGACCACATTTTATCTTCTTGACCGCGCCAGAGTCGTTGAATATTTTCATGGTGACGATAGATCAACAAACAACAGACTAACGCAACGGGAAACGTAAATTCGGGTTTAAACCACCAAACATAAAACGGCACCAGCAGCGCAGTAATTACCGCACTGAGTGAAGAGTAACCACTTAACAAGAAGACCAACAGCCAGGTACCAAACATAGTGCTGGCGACCGACCAACCGATTGGCGCTATCGCCCCAAATGCAGTAGCTACGCCCTTGCCACCTTTGAAACGAAAATAAATCGGGAAAATATGTCCCAAGCAGGCACCTAATGCCACCATTCCTAATTCAAACTGGGTTAGCCCTAAATAATAACCGAGCCATACCGGCAACATGCCCTTGAGAATATCGAATAGTAATACCGCCAGCGCGGCCCAATGACCGCCGATACGCAGCACATTGGTTGCCCCCGGATTGTGTGAACCATTCTCGCGCGGATCGGGCAAACCAGCCGCTTTGCAGATTAAAATGGCACTGGAAATAGAGCCTAGTAAATAGGCAAAAATCATATAACAAAGGGCGAATAAGCTCATTGGCGACTCCATCGGCAAAAAGGTGTTCGTTATTCTACCCAAACTTGGTAGCATACGCCTACCCAAATTTTAAGGAATTGCTTTATGGATACGGTATTTATTGAAGGTTTAACGGTATTTGCACAAATTGGCGTATATGACTGGGAACAAAAAATTAAACAAAAGCTGGTATTTGATCTGGAAATGGCCTGGGATTGTCGTCAAGCGGCACTGACTGACGATGTACAATATTGTTTAAATTATGCAGAAGTGAGTGAGTTTATTACAGCCTATGTGCAATCTAAGCCTTTTTTGTTAATTGAGCGAGTGGCTTACGAGGTGGCTGAGCAATTGCGGACGCAATTTTCGATTCCTTGGCTGCGTTTACGTTTGAGTAAACCACAGGCCGTGGCTCAAGCGCGTAATGTTGGTGTTGTGGTGGAATTAGGGGAAAGATAGATTTTTAAATCAATCCTAATAAAATCAATAACTTACATGTTGTTTTGGCAAAAACTTTGGATTTAAAGGGGGCGTTTGCCCCCTTTGTCTTTTTTTTAAGGAATAAAATAATGGGGAACGAAGTGGCTGTCATTACCGGTGACAGCGGTGAAGTCCTCACGAATTCCCATACCGCAGGCAATGTTGCCCACCATCCACACGCCCAAGACCGGATACATGCCATCAAAATTTGGTAGTTCGAATTTCTGTTGGTAGATATAGCCGGCATTGTCGTAAAAGGCAGAATGCTCGCTGCCTTTAGCGGCAAATTCTAAGCCGTTACCTTTCTCATAATAGGAAATATTGGCGCCTTCCCGCCCGAGCAATGGCTTTTTGACCCAAATATTTTGTCGATCACTAATATCCGCACGATTGAAATAGGCCGGTAGAAGCAACGGATGATTCGGATGGCGTTGCCAGAGTTTGGCCAACAAGGCTTTATTACTTAATAGTAATTTCCAAGCAGGCTCAAAGAAATGGCATTGGCTATCGGGGATATGCGGTGCAAAATCGGTGCGGGTCATCCATTCTAAGGGATAGAGCTTAAACAACATGTTAATTGGCTGATCGTTGAGATCCATGAACTGTTTGCTTTCGCTGTCATAACCGATGTCTTCCACGGCTAATTGATGAATGCGCCAACCCGCGCTATAGGCCACATCAGCCAAATAATCCAAGTTGCCCCAGTCTTCACGGCCGGCTTCGTTCATGCCGCAAAAATGGAAATCATTGCCTTCGCTTTGTGAGCGTAACATTTGCAAGCGGGTTAATAGTTCTTCGTGGATCCAATTGAATTGGTCTCGATGTTGTAGACCTTCAATTTGCTCCAACCATTGCCATTGCACCACTGCGGATTCTAGTAATGACGTTGGGGTGTCGGCGTTGTATTCGAATAATTTGAGCTCATTGCCGTTGTAGCCAAAGTCAAAACGGCCATATAGCGATAGCTCGCCATTGCGCCAAGATTGTTCGATCAGTTGGCATTGTAAATCGTTAAAATGGTAGTAGGCATAATCGCCCTGCTTGATTTCATCGGTGACGAAGTCCATGCACATGCCATGCAATTCATTGGCGGCATCTTCAATGCGATCGATTTCTTCCAAACGGAATTCATAGGCCACATTATCCGACCAATAATGGGAGCCATCGGAAGAGGGCAGATCAAAATAATCGAAACCGACATCACGTAATTGTTGTTCCATATTTGGACGAGTTGGGAAATGCTTGAGTCGTTTCATGCTTAACCCCCCCAACTGCGATTATTGCTATTTGGACTTTTAAAGCCGCCACGTGTAATCGGTTTACTGTTAGCCGTACCGGCATTCCCTTTAACTAATACCGGCTTGCCAACAGAACGGTTGCTTTGTGGTTGAATTACTTGGCCACTCTGGGTCGTTACACCGCGGTTACCGGGATGGTAGCCGGGGCCCATAAAGCCGCCCATTGCACGGGCGATCATATAACCCGCAGCTGCACCGGCGACAGCCGCGCCTAAGCTACCATTGCCTTCATTATTTTGTGCGCTACTGTGATTCTCTTCACCGTTGGTAGCGCTATCATTCGATAGCTGCGCGGTATTGGCTGTTTGCTCGGTAGTATTGCCGCGGGTATTTAAATTACCAGCTAAAGAGTTGTTTGAGGTAGCACCGCTATCGGTCGCGCGATCCGGTTGTTGTTCGCACAGTTCAGGTTCTTTCCAGTCAGCTAGGCAGTCTTCCAGACTATTATAAACATCGCGTTGTACTTCCTCTTCCGAACAGCCACCAAGCAGAGCGACGATAGAAAGACTGACTAAGATTTGATTTTTCTTTTTAAACATAGGATTAAAGTTGTAATAATTCGGTTAAGTTATTGATTTCTAATGTTGGTAATAAGCGCGCTTCAGGAAAGGCTTGTATCCCTTTGCCCGACAAGTTGATCCATACCGCTTGTGCATCGGCGGCAATAGCCCCTTGCACATCGGTCAACAGGTTATCACCTACATGTAAAATTTCGTGGGGTTTTACGCCGAAGTAATCGGCGGTTTGCTGAAATAGCTCCCGGTGAGGTTTCGCGCGCCCTTGCTCGCCACCTCGCAGGCTTAATTGGAAGTGGTTGAGCCCTAATCTTTTGGCGATGACATTGCCGTTACTGATAATGCTTAAGGGATAACGTTGTTGCAATACATCTAACACCCGAAAGGTTTGCATTGGTACATCAATTTTATGGCGCCATTCAATAAACTCTGCCATTAGGCCGGAGATAATGACATCGGCTTGCATGATATTGTACTCGCTCAGCCATTGCTGCAGGGTTTGCTCACGCCAGGCCAAGACATCTTCTGCAATGAGGGGATGTTTTTCGGCAAACTGTTGTTTGCGGGCATACCAATTTTCATTGGAGAAATCCGGTAGCAGCGCCTGTTTCCGTAAGCAATCCAAGAAGTGATTTTCTGCGTTACGAATCGTATCGCGGTTGTCGTACAGGGTATCATCCAAATCAAAGCTAATGACTTTAAAAGGGCTAAGCGCGCGATAAAATTTCATACGTGAATCCTATAAGGTGGGAACACCCAACCATTTTTCGGCTAATGAATTATTGATTTCTTCGTGTGTCCACATGCTCATTAATTCCGGCATAGGTTGTTTATTAGTGTTGTAACCGATTAAGTGAGCAAAATCAAAGACTGCATGCGGATAGCCGTTAATGAGCAATAAGGCTAAATAACCACTTTCATCCCAACAGATTTCCAGTTTGCGGGCCTCATGATGGTTGCGCGTACTATCGACATTATACACATGTAAGCAATCGACAATCGGTTGTGCATTTTGGCGCATATCTAACGCATAAAAATAGCCGGTTTCGCCGTCATCTTCAAACATTACCGCCAGATAATCATGAACAGTGGAGTGCGTGCCGACTTGCTTTGGTTGACCGAGAAAAAGTTGGTCTTCGAGGGTTAAATGTAACATGGTATTTCCTAATCAAATTGTGTAGTCCATTGACTACTATGGTGTGCTTGAAAGCAAAGTTCAATCTGTGCAGGGGTGTTTTTTTCTTTATTCATTGGGGGCAGTTCATTCAATGCAAAATAGGCAGATTGAACGGTTTCACTATTTGGTTGAAATTTGCCACCTAATGGTTCGCACATGACGAAAGTTTTGAGTACAGGATGTGCAAAAGGTGGTAAATTACGTTTACGCTGTTCGTGAATAGCAATAATAAAAGTAGGCTTAACATCAAGCCCTGCTTCTTCACGTACTTCTTTAATCGTATTACTGTGAATGGTTTCTAGTACATCTATCCAGCCGCCAGGCAGTGACCAAAGTCCATCATTTTCTTGTACTAATAAAATTTTATCATCTTGAAAAATGGCCGCTCTCGAGTCTATTTTAGGGGGTTGATAACCAGCCTCATTGCAGAAAAGTGATTTGACGGTTTCTTTTGGTATTGCCGTTTTATAAGCGAGCATTTCGGCAGATAGATCGCGTAAGCGTTCGTAGCGTTCAATATCATAGATATTTTTGCAATAAGCTAGCCCATTTTGAGCAATGCTTTGAATTTCGATGGCCCAAGATAGCCAAGGTTCGGTGAGAAGTGAGTCCGACTGTGTCTGCATAAAAACTCCTTAAAAAAACACCGCACTTTTTGCAAAGTGCGGTGTTATTCTACATTAAATTAAGCAAGAATTATGCTTGACCTTTAACCGCTTTTAAACCTAAGAACGGAGCCGGTGTGCCTGCACGTTCTAATGCTTCTTCGATACGGATTAATTGGTTGTATTTCGCAATACGGTCAGAACGGCTCATAGAACCAGTTTTGATTTGACCTGCTGCTGTACCAACCGCTAAATCAGCGATAGTCGCATCTTCGGTTTCACCTGAACGGTGAGAGATCACAGCGGTGTAACCTGCATCTTTAGCCATTTTGATTGCCGCTAAAGTTTCAGTTAAAGAACCGATTTGGTTGAATTTGATTAAGATAGAGTTTGCGATACCTTTTTCGATACCTTCTTTTAAGATTTTGGTGTTAGTTACGAATAAGTCATCGCCCACTAATTGAACGCGATCGCCTAACACTTTAGTTTGGTATGCGAAACCATCCCAGTCAGATTCATCTTGACCATCTTCGATAGACACGATTGGGTATTGTTTAGTTAATTCTTCAAGATAGTGAGTGAACTCTTGAGAAGTGAATGAACGGCCTTCGCCTTTCATTTCGTATTTGCCGGATTCTTTGTTGTAGAACTCAGATGATGCGCAGTCCATTGCTAAGGTGACGTCTTTACCTAATACATAACCAGCTTTTTCTACAGCTTCTTTGATACATGCTAAAGCGTCAGCGTTAGAGGCTAAGTTTGGCGCGAAACCACCTTCATCACCTACAGCTGTGCTCATACCTTTAGCTTTTAATACTTTTGCAAGGTTGTGGAATACTTCTGCACCGATACGAAGTGCTTCACGTAAAGTTTTCGCACCAACTGGTTGAATCATGAATTCTTGGATATCAACGTTGTTATCTGCGTGTTCACCACCGTTGATGATGTTCATCATTGGTAATGGCATAGAGTAAACGCCTGGAGTACCGTTAAGTTCAGCGATGTAAGCGTAAAGTGGTAAACCTTTAGATGCTGCAGCTGCTTTTGCTGTCGCTAAAGATACCGCTAAGATTGCGTTTGCACCGAAGTTAGATTTGTTTTCAGTACCGTCTAAATCGATCATGATTTGGTCGATTTCAGCTTGGTTAGAAGCTTCTTTACCGACTAATGCATCAGCGATAGGGCCATTTACTGCAGCAACGGCTTTTAATACACCTTTACCTAAGAAACGGGATTTGTCGCCGTCACGTAATTCTAATGCTTCACGAGAACCGGTAGATGCACCTGATGGAGCAGCTGCAAGACCAACGAAGCCACCTTCAAGATGAACTTCAGCTTCTACAGTTGGGTTACCACGAGAGTCGATGATTTCACGACCAATGACTTTTACGATTTTTGCCATTTTGTTTTCCTCTGTTTAAAGTTAATTAAAATTAGTTAGGCGAACCTAAAACGGCGCTATGATAAAGCAATTTATGCAGCTTGTCTTGCGAAAATTGCCGAGTCTATGATTTAGCACAAAAAAGCCAATGAATTTATATTTTTACTATCAAAACGCCCCCTCGATTTAAGAGGTTTTTCTTAAAATGATGGCTAAGTCATTGATTTTATTAGAGGTGTAAGAAAAATGGAATTTACTGGCTGGCTTCATAAAAAACGCCGGCAGAAAGTGAGGTTCTGTCGGCGTTGCTGAGAGTCGTTTATGTTTAGGAACGTTTCATAATTTCGAAAAACTCGTCGTTGGTTTTGGCCACGGCCAGTTTGTCGATAAGGAATTCCATGGCTTCCACTTCACCCATAGGATTAAGAATTTTGCGGAGGATCCACATTTTTTGTAATTCATCCGGGGTGGTGAGAAGATCTTCTTTACGCGTACCGGAACGATTGAAATCAATTGCCGGGAAGACACGTTTTTCCGCAATTTTGCGGGAAAGATGTAATTCCATATTACCGGTTCCCTTAAATTCTTCGAAAATTACTTCATCCATTTTAGAGCCAGTGTCCACCAATGCGGTAGCGATGATGGTGAGGCTGCCGCCTTCTTCCACATTACGCGCTGCACCAAAGAAGCGTTTTGGACGGTGTAGAGCATTGGCATCCACACCACCGGAAAGAATTTTTCCGGAAGCTGGGGTTACTGTATTGTAGGCGCGCGCTAAGCGGGTGATGGAGTCGAGTAAAATCACCACATCTTTTTTGTGTTCTACCGAACGTTTGGCTTTTTCGATTACCATTTCGGCTACTTGTACGTGGCGGGTTGCCGGTTCATCAAAGGTGGAAGCAATCACTTCGCCTTTTACCGAACGTTGCATTTCAGTCACTTCTTCCGGACGTTCGTCGATCAATAGGACGATCAGCTCGCATTCCGGGTAGTTGTGAGTAATGCTTTGTGCAATATTTTGTAGCAACATGGTTTTACCGGCTTTCGGCGGTGCCACGATAAGACCCCGTTGGCCTTTACCGATAGGTGAGGCTAAGTCCAAAATACGGGCGGTTAAATCTTCGGTTGAGCCGTTGCCGCGTTCCATCCGTAAACGGGAGTTGGCATGTAGCGGAGTGAGGTTTTCAAAAAGGATTTTACTGCGGGAGACTTCAGGGCGGTCATCATTGACTTGGTCGACTTTCAATAGGGCAAAATAACGTTCACCTTCTTTTGGTGGGCGAATCTTACCTTCGATCTTATCCCCGGTTTGCAGGTTGAAACGACGAATTTGGCTTGGTGAAACATAAATATCATCAGGACCGGCCAAATAGGAGCTATCGGCGGAACGTAAAAAACCGAAACCGTCCGGTAAAATTTCCAACACGCCACCACCGAAAATATCTTCGCCGCTTTTCGCGTGTTGTTTCAGAATAGCAAAAACAATGTCCTGTTTGCGGAGACGGGCTAAATTTTCAAGACCCATTTGTTCTTCACCTAGTTTCACGAGATCGGAAACAGGCGTATTTTTAAGTTCTGTTAAATGCATAATAAATGAATATTTGTTGGGATATAAAAAGACTTGAGTACTGAGACTGGCGGGCTGAGCCCGAAAATTGGCGCGTAAATTAGCACTAAATTTTTTGACTGTCTAGTTTTTGTTGTAAAAATGCGGGTAAAATAGCCGCCAGCAAAAAATCTCTTGCATTAAATGAATATTTATGCAGAATATTTGTTTAAATAATCGCATTTATTGATTTTAAGGATACATTTATGGCTCTTTGGGGAGGCCGTTTTACACAGGCGGCGGACAAACGTTTTAAAGATTTTAATGATTCTCTGCGCTTCGATTATCGTTTAGCAGAACAGGATATTGAAGGTTCCATTGGCTGGTCAAAAGCCTTGGTGAAAGTCGGCGTGTTAAGCGTTGATGAACAGGAACAGCTGGAACATGCGCTGAATGAATTGTTGATCGAAGTCCATTCCAATCCACAGGCCATTTTGCAGGATGATGCCGAAGATATCCACAGTTGGGTGGAAAGTAAATTGATCGATAAGGTCGGCAATTTAGGTAAAAAACTGCATACCGGTCGTAGCCGTAACGACCAAGTCGCATTAGATATCAAAATGTGGTGTAAGCAGCGGGTGGAAGAGTTGCAGGATTCTATCCGTAACTTGCAACGCCATTTAGTGCAAACCGCAGAAAATACCCAAGATGCGGTGATGCCGGGTTATACCCATTTACAACGGGCACAGCCGATTACCTTTGCCCATTGGTGCATGGCCTATGTGGAAATGTTGGATCGTGATTATTCCCGTTTGAGTGATGCTTATAAACGAATGAATACTTGTCCTTTGGGTAGCGGAGCATTGGCCGGTACTGCCTATGCGGTGGATCGTGAACAATTGGCTGCCGACCTCGGCTTTGCTTTTGCCACCCGCAACAGTTTGGATAGCGTATCCGATCGCGATCATATTGTTGAACTACTATCCGCTGCCTCTTTAAGTATGGCGCACCTCTCCCGTTTTGCCGAAGATATGATTATTTTTAACAGCGGTGAAGCCAATTTTGTGGAGTTATCCGATCGCGTCACTTCCGGTTCATCCTTAATGCCACAAAAGAAAAATCCGGATGCTTGCGAATTGATTCGTGGTAAAGCCGGACGAGTGATGGGCGCTTTAACCGGCATGTTGATGACCTTAAAAGGTTTACCATTGGCTTACAACAAAGATATGCAGGAAGATAAAGAAGGTATTTTTGATGCTTTGGATACCTGGCAGGATTGTGTTGATATGGCCACTTTCGTGTTGGATGAATTAAAAGTCAACGTTGAGCGTACCCGTGAATCTGCCTTGAAAGGCTATTCCAACGCGACCGAATTGGCCGATTATCTGGTGGCCAAAGGTGTACCATTCCGCGATTCTCACCACATCGTAGGGGAGACCGTGGTATACGCGATCAGTAAAGGTAAGGCATTGGAAGAACTCACCATTCCGGAATTCCGTCAATTTAGCGAAACGGTTTCCGATGATGTGTACGATATTCTTTCCCTTCAATCCTGTTTGGACAAACGCTGTGCGAAAGGCGGTGTCTCACCATTGAGAGTGGCTGAAGCGATTGCCGAAGCCAAACAGCGTTTTGCTTAAACGCCCCTTTGAAAATCAGAGTTTTTCGGAAAATTGATGCTAAGCCATTGATTTTATTATAAAGATGATAAAAATAGAAAAAAGACGGTTTGGCCGTCTTTTTTGTTATTCGCTTGCCAGTTTCAAGCGTAACTGTTCAGCGCTTTGGCAGGTTTTGATACGCTCAAACAGGGCAGTCGCTTCCGGGTATTCGTTTTGCAAATAACGTAACCATTGTTTGCAACGGGCAATGTGATAGAAGCCGCTATCAAATTGATTTTCCACTGCGGCATAGCGTTTGAGTAATTGTAGTACTTGTGGCCAAGGTAGTTTGCTGGCATTTTCTTTTAAGACATAGCTTAAATTGGGAATATTAAGCGCACCGCGCCCCACCATCAGATCCTCACAACCGCTAATGGTTTGGCAACGTTGGCCATCAGCCCAATGCCAGATTTCGCCGTTGGCAATTACCGGAATGCGAAGCCGTTGCCGGATCTCTCCTATTTTCTGCCAATTAATGCGTTCAGCGCGATAACCATCGGTTTTGGTGCGGCCATGTACTGCGATTTCTGTCGCGCCTCCTTGTGCAACAGCATCGGCAATTTCTAAAGCCTGTGAAGCGCAATCCCAACCTAAGCGCACTTTGACACTCACCGGTAAATCAGCTGGGACGGCCTCGCGTAAGGCTTTAGTCGCGCGATAAATGAGTTCCGGTTGTTTGAGTAAGGCGGCTCCGCCATCACTGCCATTTACGGTTTTGGATGGACAACCACAATTCAGATCAATCCCAGGGGATCCTAGCGCAATTGCGCGCAGGGCATTTTCTGCTAACCAGGCTGGATGCTGGCCCAATAATTGAACTCGTACCGGGGTGCCGCTTGGTGTGTGGCCTTGATTGTATAATTCAGGGCAAAGGCGATAAAACACCTTATCGGGCAGTAGTTGATCAACGACGCGGACAAATTCGCTAATACACAAATCATATTGATTAACGGACGTTAAAAGGGCGCGCACGAAAGGATCGAGCACGCCCTGCATTGGCGCAAGAATGACCCGCATGGATTATTTCCAGCCCTTGGCTTTACAAATTAAGTCATAAGCGGCTTGAATTTGTTGCGCTTTTTCTTTAGCCATTGCCATCATTTCTGGAGGTAATCCTTTCGCTACCAGCTTATCCGGATGATGTTCGTTCATCAGGCGACGATAAGCACGTTTGACGACGGTTTGGTCGTCATTTGCTGATACCCCGAGGACTTTGTAAGCATCGTCTAAGCTTGGCCCAGAATGGGGCTGATAACCACCTTGTTGATATTGTCCTTGATATTGTTGATAGCCGCCTTGTTGCTGATATTGCTGATATTGTTGATAGAAACCGCCTTGGGCAAATTGGCGTGCTGCCATCTCCATAGCCAGCATTTGTTCGAACTGAAAACGCGAAAGCCCAAGCTCTTCGGCGATCACAAATAGTACTTCCTTTTCGCCTTCATGCAATTGGGAGTCGGCAAATGCTGCTTGTACTTGAATATGCAGGAACATTCGTAACAAATCGGCCCGTTGGGCACAACCAATACGAAATTCACGGATTACTTGGCGGATTGGAAAATTGCTTTCTTTACCGCGACAAAACGCATCCTGAGCTAATTGGCGGGCAGCATCATCGAGTTTCATTTGTGCCATTAATTGGTTGGCAAGTTGAATATCCTCTTCGGTAACATGTCCTTTAGATTTACTCAAATGGCCCAATACCGCGAAGGTTGTTTGTCGAAACAGATCCTGACGGGTGGTTTTGCGTTTGAAAAAACTAGAATTGACCGAACCCAGTTCATACAGTTTTTTATCGGCGATGGCACCTAAAATCAGGCCGATAATGGCACCCCAAAAACCGCCGAATTTGGCACCAATGAAGACGCCTAAAATTTTTCCGATAAAATGCATTGATTTCCTCTGTGGGGCGTAATGCCCGTTAGCCAAGCGAGAGTGTTTTAAATGGTGACAAATCGGAATTTATCAAGCATTCACACCATATTTTGTTCGGTAATCGCGCATTGCCGCTAAATGTTCAGCATATTGTGGGGCATTTTCAATGAACTGCAACAAATCATCTAAATCCACGATAGACAATACATGGCATTGATAATCCCGTTCGACCTCTTGAATCGCAGATAACTCCCCCTTGCCCTTTTCTTGACGATTGAGGGCGATTAATACTGCGGCCAGTTCAGCCTGATTTTGCTCGATTAAGGTCATAGATTCGCGAATCGCAGTACCTGCGGTAATTACATCATCAACTAATAACACGCGTCCTTTTAATGGACTACCGATAAGGTTACCCCCCTCACCGTGATCCTTGGCTTCTTTGCGGTTAAAGCACACCGGTTTATTGATACCAAATTGATTAAATAGTGCAATGGAAAAGGCTGTCGCAATAGGGATGCCTTTATAGGCCGGACCAAAAATTACATCAAATTGTAGTCCGCTTTGTTGTGCGGCTGCCGCGTAAAATTCGCCTAACTTGGCGAGATCTTCACCTTGGTTAAATAATCCTGCGTTGAAAAAATAGGGGCTTTTGCGGCCGGATTTTAAGATGAATTCACCGAATTTCAGCACATTGCGGCTGAGGGCAAATTCGATAAAGTCGTGTTTATAACTTTCCATTGTGTGTCCTTATTCGGCTAATGCGGCGTGTTGGGCTGCAAAGATTTGTTGGCAGCCGCCTTTAGCTAATTCCAACAAGCGTAGTAATTCCTCTTGGGCAAATGGTTCGCCTTCAGCGGTACCCTGCACCTCAATAAAACGGCCATCTTCCATCATTACTACGTTCATATCGGTTTCAGCTGCAGAATCTTCCACATACTCCAAATCGCATACTGCTTCGCCATCAACGATGCCGACGGAAATCGCAGAAACCAATCCCTTAATTGGGTTTTCTTTTAAGCTACCGTTGGCGATGAGTGTGTTAATTGCATCGCTTAATGCGACAGCTGCGCCGCTGATGGAGGCGGTACGGGTACCCCCATCGGCTTGGATAACATCACAGTCTAGGGTGATAGAACGTTCACCGAGGGCTGTTAAATCAACCATGGCACGCAATGAGCGGGCGATCAGTCGCTGGATTTCCATGGTTCTTCCGCCTTGTTTACCTTTGGCGGCTTCACGTTGCATACGGCTATGGGTGGAACGTGGCAACATGCCATATTCAGCGGTAATCCAACCTTGATTTTGGCCTTTTAAGAAACGTGGCACGCTTTCTTCTACGGAGGCAGTACATAAAACTTTGGTTTCACCAAATTCGACTAATACGGAACCTTCAGCATGTTTGGTGTAGTGACGGGTAATTTTAATTTCGCGGGGTTGATGATTGGCCCGATTATTTGGACGCATAGAAATTCCTTGTTTTTGAGTCAAAAAAAGCGTGCTTATTCTAACACGCTTTTACTATTTTACTTTTTGATTTTATGTTATTCAGTGATACGTTCGAATTCGCGAATTTTCTCAAAGGTTTCCGCTAAATCTGTCGCATAGTTTATTTTTTGCAGCGCACTCACACTATTGGATTTCACCAGCATACGTAAAGGCTGGAATTGCATATTACATAAATAAAGTTGTTGATGTGGCAGCATGTGTTGCACGAAGTGGGTCAAGGCATGAATTCCCCCGGTATCCAAAACGGTAACTGCATCACACTGTAAGACAATATGTCTGATTTCGTGATCAGTATGTACGGTTTTATCGTGTAATTCGGCAAAAACTTTATCTGCTGCGGCAAAGAAGAGCGGGCCACTAATACGATAAGCCAACACATCCTGCAGATCATCTGGTACGCTTTGCTCAATGGATTTAGTCATTTCCGCAATGGAACGAATAAATAATAAGCTAGCCAATAACACACCAACGGAAATGGCAATGACCATATCGAAGATAACCGTAAGTATGGTACAGGTAAAGAGAACCGCAATTTCATTACGTGAAGAGCGGCGAGCCAAGCGAATGATTTCCCCCACGTTTGCCATGTTCCAAGCGACCATTAAGAGCAGGGCCGCCATGGAGGAGAGTGGTAAATAGGAAAGTGCTTTGGCAAAGAATAATAGGGCAAATAATACCAGTAAGGCATGCACTACACTGGCAATTGGCGAAAATGCACCGGATTTGACATTGGCGGCGGAGCGGGCAATTGCTGCCGTAGCCGTAATACCGCCTAAAAATGGCGAGAGAATATTACCTAACCCTTGTGCCAATAATTCATTATTGGAGTGATGTTTGGTATCGGTCATGTTATCCAATACTACGGCACATAACAGGGACTCGATGGCACCTAATACCGCCATCGAAAAGGCGGCTGGCAATAAGGCCTGAATTCGGTCAAAGGTCCAGTGAATGGTTTCCCCTTGGGCATTTGGGATATTCCAAGGTAAGACAAATTCCGGTAGGACATTCGGAATACCATTACCGATGGTGCCATCGGAGAGTGTGTATTGGAAAGCCGAACCAATAGTAGCAACGGAAAAACCAAAATGTCCTAACAGCAATGCTGCGAGGGTTCCGATAATAACTGCCGGTAGATGACCGGGGATCGCTAAGCGTAATTTATGCCATTGGGTGAGAACTATCAGCGTGAGTATGCCTACGGCGCTATCGGCTAAGTTGATGGTCGGCAACGCCTGTACGATGGCGGAAACCTTGCCAATATAATGGCTTGGCATATGTTCAATGCTTAAGCCCAAGAAATCCTTAATTTGTAGCGTACCGATGGTGATTCCGATCCCGCAAGTAAAACCAAGGGTGACGGGAAGCGGAATATATTCAATTAATCGTCCTAAACGGAACAATGCCATTAACAGCAAAATTACCCCTGATAGCAGGGTAGCCATAAAGAGTCCGCTGATGCCAAATTGTTGGGTAATCGGATAGAGGATTACCACGAAGGCGGCAGTTGGACCGGAGATGTTAAAACGAGAGCCACCTAATAAGGCAATGGCAATCCCGGCCACGATTGCCGTGTATAGGCCATGTTGTGGTGGCACCCCGGAGGCAATAGCGAGAGCCATGGATAGTGGGATTGCGATAATTCCAACGGTGAGGCCGGCGATAATATCTTTGAGCAATTGTTGTTTGCCATAGCCTGCCCGAAACGCATCCTTTAATGCACTAAACGGTTTTACCGCAAGAAACACATTTTTCGAAAAAAGAGCCTTAAGTTGCATAAAAAACCTACAAAGTAGAAAAGAAAAGACTACATTCTAATCAAAAGTCCGAGAATTTTTTATGTTCTAGCGCAAAAAACTTGACTCTAGTAATCGAAATCCTTATAGTGCGCACACCTTAACACGGTGAGATGTCCGAGTGGTTGAAGGAGCACGCCTGGAAAGCGTGTATGTGCGAAAGTGCATCGGGGGTTCGAATCCCCCTCTCACCGCCATCCAATTCTAAACGACTGCAATTTGCGGTCGTTTTTTATTTCTTGCCTTCCTCATTTTCAGCGCTTCTTTGCAATCGATCAGATTAAACGCCCCCTTGAAAATCAGAGTTTTTCTAAAAACTTATTCTAAGTCATTGATTTTATTAGGTATGCAATAAAAAGCCCGCAATGGCGGGCTTTTTATGGATAGGGAAGGCGTGTTTAGTCGCGGAAGTTATTGAATTGGAACGGCTGGCCCAATTCTGCGCTTTTTACCAATTGAATCACTGCCTGCAAGTCGTCGCGAGATTTACCAGTGACACGTACTTGCTCGCCTTGAATTTGAGTTTGAACTTTGATTTTTGAATCCTTCACCAATTTGCTAATTTTCTTCGCCATGTCGGCTTCAATACCTTGTTTTAATTTGATTTCTTTGGTGTACAGTTTGCCGTGATGTTCGCTTTCCGTTGGAATATCCAATGAACTATGTTCAATGCCGCGCTTTACAAAAGCGCCAATCAGGATCTCAATTAATTGTTCCAATTGGAAATCGGATTCGGTGGTGACTTTCACCGTTTCACTTTTTTCATTTAATTCGATTACCGCTTCTACACCTCGGAAATCATAGCGTGTGCTTAATACGCGATTAGCATTTTCTACGGCATTGCGTACTTCGTGCATAGTGATTTCGGAGACAATGTCAAAAGATGGCATAATTTTTTCCTCATGCTTGGGATGAGCGGTTAAGCTCATCATAATAAATAATAATGGACGAACTATTTTCTAGTTAGATGAAATTCGATCATTTGCACTTAAAATACATAAAAGTGCGGTTAAGTCGGCAAAGTTTACCACGATCTGGGCTTGTTGTTGCACTTTGGGTTTTGCATGGAAAGCAACGCCTACGCCGGCTACCTGCATCATCGCTAAATCGTTAGCGCCATCACCAATGGCGAGGGTATTACAACGTTCAATATGAAATTGTTCAGCCAGTTGCAATAAGGTGTTGGCTTTATATTGGGCATCGACTACCGCACCTTGCACATTGCCGGTGAGCAGACCATCGATAATTTCGAACTGATTCGATGCCGCAAAATCCAGTTTAAGCCGTTCTTTTAAATGATCGGCAAAGTAGGTGAAGCCGCCAGAGGCGATGGCTGTTTTCCAACCATGCTGTTGTAAGGTTTGAATGGTTTCGACTAAGCCCGGCATAAGCGGTAATTTTTCCCGCACCTGTTGTAAGATAGTTTCCGGTGCTCCTTTGAGCGTGCCAACCCGACGACGCAAACTTTGCTCAAAATCCAGCTCACCACGCATGGCACTTTCAGTGATCGCTGATACTAGTTCACCGGTGCCGGCCAGTTTGGCGATTTCATCAATACATTCGATTTGAATGGCTGTCGAATCCATATCCATGACTAATAAGCCCGGTGTTTGCAAGGTTGCACCAAAATTTAGTGGTGCAATATCCAAGCCTGCTTGATGGGCAACTGAGAGTAATTCGGGGTGCCATTGGCCTTTTAGTAGGGCTACTTGATTTCCGCCAATCTGCCAGCTATCCACCAATAGCAAATTTTGTCCGCATTGCTGGGCGAAAGCGAGTAATTTGGTTTCATCGAGAGTCGTACCGTAAATGATAAAGGGATCGTTTGTCGGGGGAACTGCTAGTTCGGGTAATAAAGCAATAGGTTTGGCCGTGTTTTTGCTCAGGAGATTGGTCGGTTTTTGTGTTTGCATAGAAAATCCTGTAAATTGAGAAGCCGCGCTATTCTAGCGAATTTCCAGCAAGATTGGAAAAGGAGAGGGAAAAACGTGCAATTGGTAAAGGAAAAACTGACGAAGTCCTCCATGCTATTGGTGATTGTGGCTGCTATTATTGCCGCATTGGCCGTGATTTTGTTTGGTGTGCAGCAGTTTAAAATTGGCTCGCAATTAGCCAGTGTAAATCAGGTTGCTAATTTGTCGCACGTATTAGTGCGTCAGCAGGCAAATCTCTTGTCGGTGTTGCTGATCAATAACAGTAATAGCGAACAGCTAGCAGAAAGTTTAGATGATTTGTTGAAACAGCAGTTTATCTTGGATGCTACCATTTATGATAATAATGGCAAACAATTGGCGCAAAGTCGCTATTCGGGCAATTTACGTGAACAACTAGGCTTGGCTCCTAGTCAGCAAAAGATACCGACTCAACAAATTGTTGAACCCATTTATGCAAATGGTGGGGTTCGTGGTTTTTTACGGGTGACCTTTGATGCGCAATATGCGCAAACGACCCAAAACCAAATCGATCGGGTATTCCATCGATTATATGGTGAAATTTTATTGGTTTTCTTATTGGGCGCTTTATTGAGTGGCTCTATCTATTATTTTATTTATCATTATCGGCGGGCCTATCGAAATAAGGGCTCGGAGGCGAAGAGATTGCCTGTGCTAGTGGATAAAAAACCATCTCAACGATTTCATAGCCGACGTCGACGCAATTGAAATATCTTTGATTAATTACCGAATCTACCTCTAAATAGAGTAGAATGGAGTTAGATTTTTTTATAGGAGAACAAAATGGCAACTCGTAGACAACTCGCCAACGCAATTCGTGCGCTATCAATGGATGCAGTTCAGAAAGCAAAATCAGGTCACCCAGGTGCCCCGATGGGGATGGCGGATATCGCAGAAGTCTTATGGCGCGATTTCTTAAAACACAATCCAAACAACCCTAAATGGGCTGACCGAGACCGTTTTGTGCTTTCTAATGGCCATGGTTCAATGTTGATTTATAGCTTATTACATTTAACCGGCTATGATCTTTCCATCGACGATTTAAAACAATTCCGTCAATTACATTCTAAAACCCCAGGCCACCCAGAATATGGTTATGCACCAGGTGTTGAAACCACAACTGGTCCGTTAGGTCAAGGTATCACCAATGCAGTGGGGATGGCGATTGCGGAGAAAACCTTAGCGGGTCAATTTAACCGTGAAGGTCATGAAATCGTCGATCACCACACTTATGTGTTCTTAGGTGATGGCTGTTTAATGGAAGGGATTTCTCACGAAGCTTGCTCTTTAGCCGGCACATTAGGCTTAGGTAAATTAATCGCATTCTACGATGACAACAACATTTCGATTGATGGTCATGTTGATGGTTGGTTTAGCGATGATACAGCTGCCCGTTTTGAAGCTTACGGCTGGCAAGTGATCCGCAATGTAGATGGTCACGATGCTGAACAAATTCGTGCCGCAACCATTCTTGCTCAAGCAGAAAAAGAAAAACCAACGTTGATTATTTGTAAAACGATCATTGGTTTTGGTTCACCAAATAAATCTGGCTCTCACGATTGTCACGGTGCACCATTAGGTGATGAAGAAATCGCATTAACCCGTAAAGCACTAGGCTGGGAATATGGCCCATTTGAAATTCCGGCTGAGTACTATGCTGAATGGTCTGCGAAAGAAAAAGGCGCAGCAGCAGAAAAATCTTGGGAAGAAAAATTTGCTGCTTATGCAAAAGCATATCCTGAACTTGCAGCAGAATTTACTCGTCGTGTAAATGGTGAATTACCAGCAAATTGGGCAGTGGAATCTAAAGCCTTCATCGAAAAATTACAAGCCAACCCTGCGAGCATTGCAAGCCGTAAAGCATCACAAAATGCAATTGAGGCATATGCCCACGTATTACCTGAATTCTTAGGTGGCTCTGCAGACTTAGCAAGCTCTAACTTAACGTTATGGAGCGGTTCTAAACCAATTCGTGCACAGGAAAACGTAGGTGGTAACTATATCAACTATGGTGTACGTGAGTTCGGTATGTCTGCGATCATGAATGGTATTGCTTTACACGGCGGTTTCATTCCTTACGGCGCAACCTTCTTAATGTTCTACGAATATGCACACAATGCAGTGCGTATGGCGGCATTAATGAAACAACGCTCTTTATTCGTGTATACCCATGACTCTATCGGTTTGGGCGAAGATGGTCCAACTCACCAACCAGTTGAGCAAACCACCTCATTACGCTTAATTCCAAATCTTGAAACATGGCGTCCATGTGATCAAGTGGAATCAGCTATCGCATGGCAACAAGCGGTTGAACGTCAAGATGGTCCAAGTGCGTTGATCTTTACCCGTCAAAACTTAGCCCAAATGGACCGCACTTCTGCACAATTAGATATGGTTAAACGTGGTGCCTATGTGTTAAAAGACTGTGATGGTACACCTGAGTTAATCTTCATTGCGACAGGTTCTGAAGTAGAATTAGTAGTGAAAGCAGCAGATGTATTGAGTGCTGAAGGTAAAAAAGTACGTGTCGTCTCTATGCCAAGTACTAACCGTTTCGATAAACAAGATGCAGCGTACCGTGAAAGCGTATTACCTGCAGCTGTAACCAAACGTGTTGCGATTGAAGCGGGTATTGCGGACTTCTGGTATAAATACGTTGGCTTTGAAGGTCGCGTAGTGGGCATGCATGGTTTCGGTGAATCTGCACCGGCGGATCAATTATTTAAACTCTTTGGTTTCACCGTGGATAATGTGGTGGCAACCGCAAAAGAGATTTTATAATCTGATTCGATAGCTATAAACGGTTGTTTGGAGTTTCCAAACAACCGTTTTTTCTTTTTTAAAACAACTATAATAAAATCAATGACTTAGGTGTTGTTTTTGCGAAAGCTTATGTTTTCATGGGAGCGTTGTGATTGGCTTAATTGAGATGCTAGCGTGATTTTGTTAGAATGCGCGCGCTTTTTATTAAAGCGAGTTCGGATGAAGGTAGCTGGAGAGTAGGGAATTGACCCTACGCCGACGAGGTAAATCTTTCAGGCGCAATGGCGAGGACTGTTACCGGACGAACCCTTGGAGAGATCCGTGGCTTATGCGCACGGACGCCGAAGGCGCAAAAGTGAAATAATTGTTTCACCTCAAACGCTCAGGCAAAAGGACAGGGGCAAAAAGATATTCTGTATTTTTATTTCTTTTCACGGATACTTTTCGTCTCCTTGTCGCGTTTATTGTTTTTAGACGACGAGGAATCACAATGTCAATTACGACAATTTTATCAGCTATCGATAGCTTTATTTGGGGCCCTCCATTATTGATTTTATTGGTGGGAACCGGACTTTATCTCACTTTACGTTTAGGTTTTTTGCAAATTCGCTATTTGCCGCGGGCATTGCGCTATTTATTTCAACGGGATGCTAATAAGGGCAAGGGCGATGTCTCATCCTTTGCTGCATTGTGTACTGCGCTTGCTGCTACGATCGGTACGGGGAATATTGTGGGGGTGGCGACCGCAGTTCAAGCCGGTGGCCCTGGCGCAATTTTTTGGATGTGGTTGGTGGCTTTATTAGGGATGGCGACCAAATATGCTGAATGTTTGTTGGCGGTGAAATATCGCGTGCGGGATCGTAATGGCTTTATGGCCGGAGGTCCGATGTATTACATTGAACGCGGATTGGGGCTGAAATGGTTGGCAAGATTATTTGCGGTGTTTGGCGTGTTGGTGGCTTTCTTTGGTATCGGTACCTTTCCTCAAGTGAATGCGATTACCCATGCTATGCAGGATACCTTTAATATTCCGATCATTATTACGGCAGCGGTGGTGACTTTGCTGGTTGCACTGATTATTTTAGGCGGGGTAAAACGCATCGCTACCGCATCATCCTTAATCGTTCCTTTCATGGCGATTTTTTATGTGTCGGTATCTATTGTGATCTTGGCGATTAATTATGACAAATTACCGGCGGCCATCGAACTGGTTATTCATAGTGCTTTTGAGCCACAGGCAGCGTTAGGCGGGGCAGTTGGCTTTACGGTGATGAAAGCGATTCAATCGGGGGTTGCGAGAGGGATTTTCTCCAATGAATCCGGTTTAGGTAGTGCACCCATTGCGGCGGCTGCAGCACAAACCAAAGAGCCAGTACGTCAAGGTTTGATTTCCATGACCGGGACATTCTTAGACACTATTATTGTTTGTACGATGACTGGCTTAGTGTTAGTTATTACAGGTGCTTGGAGTAATCCGGAACTTGCTGGCGCTAGTGTGACAAACTATGCTTTCGCACAGGGATTAGGGACATCTTTTGGTGCGACTGTAGTGACTATTGGATTATTATTTTTTGCATTTACCACTATTTTGGGTTGGTGCTATTACGGTGAGCGTTGTTTTGTTTATTTGGTTGGTATTCGTGGTATTCGATTATACCGTTGGATCTTTATTATTTTAGTCGGCACAGGCTCTTTCTTAACGTTAGATGTAATTTGGATTCTAGCCGATATAGTCAATGGCTTGATGGCATTTCCTAACCTAGTGGCATTGATTGGGTTACGTAAAGTGATTATTTCGGAAACCAAGGATTACTTTGAGCGTTTGAAAAATAATCAGCGTGATTTGGATGAAATTCCATCTTGATTGGAGTGTTAAAAAACATAAGGGAGGCTTAGGCCTCCCTTACGTTTACAGCCTAACAGGATAACAGCTTTAGCCAGAAAGAAAATAGCCCGATATATTGAAATGCGAGCTAGATCATATTTTTTAATATTTGTTTTTTTATTTGCCTTTTTTACTTGAAAAATAGGGGCGGGGTCGATATGTTACTAGTAAATCAACCAAAGCCGAAAGGCTTTCATTTAAGCAAATGAGGTAAATGCTATGACACTCAATATCACAAGTAAACAAATGGATATTACCCCTGCAATTCGTGAACATGTTGAAGGCAGACTTGCAAAATTAGAGAAATGGCACACTCAACTGATTAACCCCCATTTCGTATTGAATAAGGTTCCTAACGGCTTTACGGTGGAGGCATCAATCGGTACCCCGTTAGGTAATTTGCTGGCTAGTGCCACATCAGATGATATGTATAAAGCTATCAATGAAGTAGAAGAAAAATTAGAACGGCAACTCAATAAGTTACAGCATAAAGGTGAATCTAAACGAGCAGATGAACGTTTGAAAGATTCCTTCGAATAATCCCAATAACGGCGGCCAATGTGGTCGCCGTATTTTTTTGCCTATTTTTACTAAGTGATTTTCATTCTATTTTTTAATTAGCCCGAGAATTTTTGACTCTGATCAAGAGTTTATTGATAAAAGGCTGTGATTTTAGGCATTTTTATTATACTTGCCGCAAATTTACCAATGGAGGCTGTTATGAGCATTACAACCATTTTAATTATTCTTGTCATTGGAGTGGCTGGATTTGTCGTTTTAACTTATAACTCTTTGATTGCTAAAAGAAATCAGGTGAAGAGTATTGAGGCGGGGGTCGATACCCAATTGAAACGTCGTTATGATTTATTACCTAATTTAGTGGCAACAGCAAAGGCTTATATGACCCATGAAGCAGAATTACTACAAAACATCGTTAGCTTACGGGAAAAAGCCCAGGCCACAAATTCTACAGCGGAAAAATTTGCGTTAAACAATCAGCTTTCCAGCGTGTTGAGTGGATTACGCATTCGTATGGAAAATTATCCGGATTTGAAATCGAACCAAAATATTTTGCATGTACAGCAAGCTTTAACCGATGTGGAAGAACAAATTTCTGCAGCTAGACGGGCATATAATGGTGCGGTTGAGGTTTATAACAATGCAATTGAAATGTTCCCTTCTAATTTGATTGCTAGACAGTTTGGTTTTACTCAGGCGAGTTTCTTCGATATTCCGCAAAATGAAGCTGAAGCACCGAATATGAAAACATTGTTTAGCGGTAAATAATGGAGCCAGTTATGCAGCAGGGGAAAGAAATTGAGGGAATTCGCTTTCCACAGTTGGAAAATTTAGAGAAAGAACGAATTGCACTCCTGAAATTTTCCACAAGGTTAGCTATTGGCTTATGTGTGGCTTTTATTTTCTTACTTGGAGCTTTAGGTGGAGGACACTATCTTTTCACTATTTTTATTATCGGCCTGATGGCCTATCTAATAAAACGGTTGATGGAAAATAAGAATGCCTTTGTTGCTCACTTTAAATCAAATGTAATTAATTCGATTGTTCAGCATTTTAATTTATCTTATTCCCCAACCTCCGGATTGAGCAAATTAGATTTTGATCATATCTATGATGTGAGTTGTGAAAGTTGGCGCAGTGAGGATTTGATTTACGGTGAACTTGATGGAATCAAGTTGGAAATAGCGGATATGAATGTCAGAAATATAGGGAAACATAGCAAGATCAAAATTAAACAGATGTTGCTAAAAGAGTTCTCCGGTATTCTGCTTAAAGCAACATTCCCAAAAGAGCTGACCCATGATGTTTATGTTTGCGATAAAGACGATTTCGGTGTTAGAAGAGCTGGAGAAAAGGCTCTTATGGACAATAACGAGTTCAATCGCTACTTTGAGGTGTTTTCTGATGATCAAATTATGGCTAGATACGCATTATCACCGCTTTTGATGGAAACTCTTTGTATATTGAAGCGTAAGTTTAATTGTCCGATCTCTTTGGTGTTTCAACGTCAAGAGATGCGTATGGCAATTAATTTAAAAATAGATAGTTTTGAACCTAATGCTCAAAGATCCCTGTTAGAGGATGAAACGATTAGGAATTATATCGTCGGGGTTAAGAGCTTTGTGGATATTGTGAAGGATTTAGGTTTGAATCGCACGATTTGGAAATCCTAAATTTATACAAATAAAAAGGCGAACCTTGGTTCGCCTTTTTTATGTTTTCTTTATTAAGAATTAGTGAGTGCTGGTACTGGTTGTTGTACGGTTAGCACGTTTACGATCGTTTTCGGTTAAGAGTTTTTTACGGATACGAATCGATTCTGGGGTGACTTCTACTAACTCGTCATCATCGATAAATTCGATAGCTTGTTCAAGTGTGAATTTCACCGGTGTAGTTAATACAATAGCATCGTCTTTACCGGATGCACGCATATTGGTGAGCTTTTTACCTTGTAAACAGTTTACCGTTAAGTCGTTTGTACGGCTGTGAATACCGATGATTTGACCTTCATAAACTTCTACGTTGGCATCGATCATCAATTTACCACGTTCCTGCAAGCCAAATAGGGCATAAGCCAAAGCTTTACCGGTAGCATTAGAAATTAACACACCATTTTTACGTTGACCAATTTCACCCGGTTTAATGTCATCGTAGTGATCGAAACTGGAGTAAAGTAAACCTGTACCGGAAGTCATAGTCATAAATTCACCACGGAAACCAATTAAGCCACGGCTTGGAATAATGTATTCCAAACGAACACGGCCTTTACCATCCGGCATCATATCGCGCACTTCACCTTTACGGATACCTAATGCTTCCATGACAGAACCTTGGTGCTGTTCTTCTACGTCGATGGTGACTTGCTCGTAAGGCTCTTGTTTTTTGCCGTTGATTTCACGGTAGATTACTTTAGGGCGAGAAACCGCAAGTTCATAACCTTCACGACGCATATTTTCAATTAATACAGAAAGGTGTAATTCACCACGGCCAGAAACACGGAATTCATCCGGGTTTGGTGTTTCTTCTACACGTAGTGCAACGTTATGTACCAACTCTTTGTTTAAACGCTCAAGAATTTGACGGGAAGTAACGTATTTTCCTTCTTGGCCGGCAAATGGTGAGGTATTTACACAAAAGAACATGGTTACGGTTGGTTCATCAACGCTTAATGAAGGTAAGGCTTCAACAGCATTGATATCGCAAATAGTATCGGAAATATTTAATTCACCTAAGCCGGTAATTGCAATGATGTCGCCAGCGTAAGCCACATCTTCTTCATAACGTTGTAAACCGAGATGACCTAATACTTGACCGACACGGCCTTGGCGAGTATTTCCTTCACTATTAATAATAGTGACCGGTTGGTTTGGTTTTAGGCAGCCACGTTTGATTCGACCAATACCGATAACACCGACATAGCTATTGTAGTCCAATTGGGATATTTGCATTTGGAACGGTGCATCCAATTCAACTTTTGGCGGTTCAACATGTTGCACGATAGCCTCGAATAACGGGGTCATATCCTCTGCTAATTCTTCGTGCTCCAGGCCGGCAACACCATTTAATGCGGACGCGTAGATAATTGGGAAATCTAATTGTTCATCGGTTGCTCCAAGATTCACGAATAAATCGAAGACTTGATCCACAACCCAATCCGGACGCGCTCCCGGACGGTCAACTTTGTTGATCACTACAATTGGTTTCAAACCGTGTGCGAATGCTTTTTGGGTTACAAAACGAGTTTGTGGCATAGGGCCGTCAAAGGCATCAACGACTAAAAGTACCGAATCTACCATAGAAAGTACACGTTCAACTTCACCACCGAAGTCCGCATGTCCCGGAGTGTCGACGATATTAATGCGATAATCATTCCAGTTGATTGCAGTATTTTTTGCAAGGATAGTAATACCACGTTCTTTTTCGAGATCGTTTGAGTCCATCACGCGTTCATCTGCATCACCGCGAGTTGTTTCAAAAGTACCGGATTGTTGAAGGAGTTTGTCAACTAAGGTTGTTTTACCGTGGTCAACGTGGGCGATAATTGCGATGTTGCGCAATTTGTTAATATCAATTTCGTTTTTCATTATTGCGTTCTTTGTTTGTGGGCCGTGTGAGCGGTTAATCACGCACGGCATATCGAGGTGCGTGCAACAATGTTCCACACAGCCGAGTAAGAGAGTTAAAACATTGAGACTTGAACGCGCCTGGGGTGGCGCGAAAGGGCGGAAAGTATACACGCTTTTTTATTTCTCGGCTATGCAAAATAGGCGGATTGACTAAAATAAATCCAATGAAAATACTGGGTAATTACAGTATAATGCAGCCTTATTTCTTGATAACAAAACCCAATAGAGGAATTTTTATGTCAAACGCAAATGCAATCGCCAACGTATTTAAACTAATCGAAGAGAACGATATTAAGTTCGCACTACTTCGCTTTACTGATATTAAAGGTAAGGAACACGGTGTTTCTATTCCGGTGAGCTTAGTGGATGAAGATATGTTTGAAGACGGTAAAATGTTCGATGGTTCGTCAGTAGAAGGCTGGAAAACCATTAATAAAGCCGATATGTTATTAATGCCAATCGCTGAAACTGCGGTGGTTGACCCGTTTGCCCAGATTCCAACCCTCTCTATTCGTTGTAGTGTGTATGAACCGACAACGATGCAAAGCTACGATCGTGATCCTCGCTCAATTGCGATTCGTGCTGAAAATTATATGCGTTCAACCGGTATTGCTGATGCTGCGCTTTTTGGCCCAGAACCGGAATTTTTCTTATTCGATGATGTGCGTTTCAATGTCGCCATGAATGGCAATGGTTATCAAGTAGATGATGTTGAAGCCAGCTGGAATACTAATAAAGTGTATGAAGGCGGCAATAATGCTTATCGTCCGTTAACCAAAGGCGGTTATTGCGCCGTGGCACCGGTTGATAGCGCCCATGATATTCGTTCTGAAATGTGTTTGATTTTAGAAGAACTGGGTTTGGTTATCGAAGCACATCACCATGAAGTGGCGACAGCGGGTCAAAATGAAATTGCGACTAAATTTAATACATTGACCCTAAAAGCCGATGAAACCCAAATTTATAAATATGTGGTACAAAATGTGGCGCTTGAACATGGTAAAACGGCCTGCTTTATGCCGAAACCAATCACTGGCGATAATGGTTCAGGGATGCACTGTAATATGTCCTTGAGCAAAGACGGTAAGAACATTTTCCAAGGTGATAAATATGCCGGTCTTTCTGAAACTGCACTTTATTACATCGGTGGTATTATTAAGCATGCGAAAGCTTTAAATGCCTTCACCAACCCAAGTACTAACTCTTATAAACGTTTGGTGCCAGGCTTTGAAGCCCCGGTATTATTGGCTTACTCGGCAAGTAACCGTTCCGCTTCTATCCGTATTCCAGCGGTCACTAGCCCGAAAGCCATTCGTGTTGAAGCACGCTTCCCGGATCCAACAGCAAACCCATACTTGGCTTTTGCAGCATTATTGATGGCCGGCCTTGATGGCGTTATCAATAAAATTCATCCGGGTGATGCAATGGATAAAAACCTTTACGACTTGCCACCGGAAGAATTAAAAGATATTCCTGCTGTAGCAAGTTCATTAGAGGAAGCGTTGAATTCATTAGAAAAAGATTATGAATTCTTAACCCAAGGTGGTGTATTTGCTAAAGACTTTATTGATGCTTTCATCGGTATCAAACGCAAAGAAGTCGAGCGTTTAAATATGACTCCGCATCCAATTGAGTTTGAAATGTACTACGCTTAATGTGTTAAACCATAAGGCCCGCTATTTAGCGGGCTTTTTTTTGTGGCAAAATCTGATGTTTATCTTGTTTTTGATGAACCTCTAATAAAATCAATTGGTTACATTGTGTTTTTTGAAAAACTCCGGAAAACAAGATAGCGTTCATATAAATAAAAGAAAGCCATTTTTGCCAACTTTATGGGGCTGGGGATCGGCGAGAAAAGCTAAATTACTTACTATTCCGGCGGTTCTAGGCTAGAATGGCGGGCGTTTTTTCCAAAAAGGATGAATTTATGACTCAGAAAGCATTAAGCGCAGTAATTTTAGCCGCGGGCAAAGGAACCCGTATGTATTCCGATTTACCGAAGGTATTACACAAAGTAGCCGGCAAACCGATGGTGAAACATGTGATTGATACCGCATTGCAATTAGGTGCGGAGCAGGTGCATTTGATTTATGGCCATGGCGGCGAATTGATGCGCGAACGTTTGGCTGATGAGCCGGTTAATTGGGTGTTCCAAGCCGAGCAATTAGGTACCGCACATGCGGTACAACAAGCGGCACCTTTCTTTAAGGATGATGAAAATATCGTTATTTTATACGGTGATGCGCCGCTAGTTAGCCAAGCGACCTTAAATCAATTAATTGCCGCTAAACCGGATAATGGTATCGCTTTACTAACGGTTAATTTGGATAATCCAACCGGTTATGGTCGTATTATTCGTAAAGATGGCAATGTGGTAGCTATCGTGGAACAAAAAGATGCCAATGCAGAACAGCTCAAGATTCAAGAAGTGAATACCGGCGTGTTGGTAGCGGATGGTGCTAATTTGAAAAAATGGTTATCCCGTGTCAGCAATAATAATGCTCAGGGTGAATTTTATTTGACTGATGTAATTGCTTTGGCTAATCAGGATGGCTGTCGGGTTGCTGCGGTACAGGCAACTGAGTATATGGAAGTAGAAGGTGCTAATAATCGTCTACAATTAGCTGCGTTAGAACGTTATTATCAACGTAAACAGGCGGAACGTTTGTTATTAGCCGGTGTAACTTTAATTGATCCGGAACGCTTTGATTTACGTGGTTCTTTGGAGCACGGTAAAGATGTTGAGATTGATGTCAATGTAATTATTGAAGGCAATGTACGTTTGGGCTCACGAGTGAAGATCGGTGCCGGTTGTGTATTGAAGAATGTGACTATCGCGGATGATGTGGAAATCAAACCTTATTCCGTATTGGAAGAGGCATCCGTCGGTGAAAAAGCAGCGATTGGACCATTCTCACGTTTACGCCCAGGCGCAGAATTAGCCGCTGAAACCCATGTAGGAAACTTTGTGGAAATTAAAAAAGCTGTTGTTGGTAAGGGCTCTAAAGTTAATCATTTAACCTATGTGGGCGATGCAGAAATTGGTTCAAATTGTAATATCGGTGCAGGTGTGATCACTTGTAATTATGATGGTGCCAATAAATTCAAAACAATTATCGGTAATGATGTTTTTGTGGGCTCTGATACTCAGTTGGTTGCGCCAGTGAGTGTAGCCGATGGGGCGACAATTGGTGCAGGCTCAACGATTACCCGTAATGTAGAAAAAGATGAATTAGTGATTACTCGTGTGCCACAACGGCATATTCAAGGCTGGCAACGCCCGGTGAAGAAAAAATCGTAATAAAATGAATAACCCCGCGTGAGCGGGGTTTTTTATTTTTACAATTCAGTTATTAATGTCTTTTGTTCCAGTTTTTAAAATGATTGTAGTAAAATCAATGGGTTATCTTATATTCTATGGAAAACGCTAAAAATACAAAGGGCGTTTTTATGAAAGACAAAAATATTGGGAAAATGAAAAGAGGGTGGTGAGACTAAGCAGAATTGGTCTTAACAGCAAGTGGCTTACTGCATCGCATCCCTGCGGGATTTCCACTTAGCTCACCATAGAGTTGCATCTCTGGTTTACCAGTTTGCGATATAATTAAAAAGACTCAACATCTTCTTAAAAGCCACTTATATTTCAGGAGACCAATCCTGACTTCTAACAGACCTCGTTAGAAGGCGACCTGTATTATCATTGGATTTATAAAGTTTGTCAATTAGCATAAGTAAATAACCGCTCTATTTTTATTCTTATTTAGCATAAAATATTGGCAATTAATACTTAGAAACGAAAAAACGCTTTAATTACAAAGCGTTTTTTATATGTATTTGAAATTAGCGAGTGCCGTATACAACGATAGTTTTACCGTGAGCCGAGATCAAATTTTGATCTTCTAGCATTTTAATGATGCGCCCTACGGTTTCACGTGAGCAACCGACCATCTGGCCAATCTCTTGACGGGTAATTTTGATTTGCATGCCGTCAGGATGGGTCATCGCATCTGGTTGTTTTGCCAAGTTAATAAGGGTTTGTGCAATTCGACCAGCAACATCCAAAAATGCTAGATTGCTCACTTGACGTGAAGTATTTTGTAGCCGATGGGATAATTGAGCCGTTAAAAACATTAATATTTCTGGATTTACCTGAATTAATTGACGATATTTTTTGTAGGAGATTTCGGCGATCTCACAAGGGGTCTTGGTTTTTACCCAAGCGGAACGTTTGGCATTGTCATCAAATAATCCTGCTTCACCAAAAAATTGACCTGAGCCCAAATAAGTGAGGATCATCTCTTTACCATCCTCATCTTTTGAAGAAACCATTACGGAGCCCTTAATTAAATAATAAAGGGTATTAGCTTCTTCACCGGCGTGAATTAATGTAGATTTTGCGGGATATTTATGTAGATGGCAGTGGGTAAGGAACCAATCTAGTGCAGGATCGCGCATGGAGTGTTCATCCTGTTTTATTTGACCTTCTAGGCCTTTTGTGAGTAATTCATTTGACATATTGGCTCCTTTATAAATGTTTATTTAAATTCCATTTTATTTTTTATGTCGATGGATTCGTGTAATTCCGACCATTCGATTATGGCCTTTCCTTGGCGAATCTGGCTGAGTAGATTTTGTTTTTTTTGCTCGAACGTTAATTCGTGACAACCATAATCTGTACCTTCACGTAAAATCACACTTTCAACAATGTTTTCTAGAGTGTCTTCTGGTAGGGATTGCCACGGAATAATCATATATTTACTAATTAAAGTCAATTAAACAAAAAGGGGTTCAAGAAAGCGCCATTGCTGTTGAAATCCTTGATTAGCAGTAAGTCGGAAGTTAGTGCGGACATAACGCATAAACTGTCCTTCGCATAGGGTAACCAAATGCGCAGCAATAATTCGTTCATCGACATTGAAGCCTCGTCCTTCACGCAGTTTACGCATTTGTAAAATATTCACAAATTGCATTTCTAAACGATCAAAAAATTGCGCTACCCTGGCTTGTAATTGAGCATCCTCAAACATTAATGCATGTCCGGTGAGAATACGTGTTAGACCAGGATTTTTTCGGGCGAAGTCAAGGATCATCTGCAAAATATCATGAACACGATTCATGGTATTGGTTTCATTACGAATGGATGCATTGATTCGACTAAACAAGTTAGCTTCGATGTTTTCAATGAGAGCTTCAAACATCTTGGTTTTACTTGGAAAATACCGATAGAGCGCAGCTTCTGAGACTCCGACCGCTTCTGCAAGGCGGGCTGTTGTCATACGTTCCATCCCCCGTTCTGAATGGAGCATATGCGTAAGTACTGTTAAAACTTGTTGACGACGCTCTTTTACCGTACGTTTTTCGATTTTCGGCGTTTTGACTTCCGCGTCAATCTCATCAACTTCAACTAAAGACAATTGTTCTATCATATTTTATTTTTTACCTGAATGGCCAAAACCACCTTCACCGCGTTCGGTTTCAGTAAACTCATTCACAATATTGAATGCAGCTTGTACTACCGGAACAAATACTAGTTGCGCAATACGATCGCCTATTTCGATTTTGAATGGTTCACTACCACGATTCCAGACAGAAACCATTAATGGCCCTTGGTAATCTGAGTCAATTAATCCAACTAAGTTACCTAATACAATACCGTGTTTATGACCTAAACCGGAACGAGGTAAAATGACTGCAGCTAAATTCGGATCCGCGATGTAAATTGAAAGCCCTGTAGGAATGAGTTTGGTCTCACCTGGTAAAATCTCAGTGCTTTCTTCAAGCAATGCACGTAAATCTAAACCGGCAGAGCCTTCGGTTGCGTAAGTTGGTAAAGGAAATTCATTACCAATACGGTTATCTAAAATTTTTACATCAATTTTTTTCATTGTAATTTTATCCTTTGAAGAAATTTGTCATTTTTATACGAAAGCAAAACCGAATTTAGCGTATTTTATTTGTGGTAATGCTCCACAATTTCACTCACTAATATTTCTGCCAATTTATTTTTATCAGTTAATGGCAAAGCTTTTTCACCTGTTTTCCAAAAAACATGTAAGGCATTTTGATCTTGCCCAAACACTTGCCCGCCAGAAACATCATTAGCACAAATCATGTCTAAATTTTTACGTTGTAGTTTATCTTTAGCGTAACCTGCAACATTTTGTGTTTCGGCAGCAAAGCCTACCACGAATGGCCTATTTTGTTCTAAATATGCAACACTCGCGATAATGTCTGGATTTTTCACTAATTTAAGGGAAAGCTCATCGTTATCATTAGTTTTTTTAATTTTTTGATCTGCGACTTCTGCTACACGATAATCTGCTACAGCTGCACAGCCAATAAAAATATGATTTTTGACCGCTCTTTCAAGGGAGACTTGCCACATTTCATGAGCGGTTGTCACATCAATACGATGAACATTCTTCGGTGTAGCAAGATTTACGGGACCAGCAATTAAGGTAACATTTGCCCCACGTTTGGCAAAAGCCTCGGCAATAGCAAAACCCATTTTGCCTGAGCTGTGGTTAGAAATATAACGAACAGGATCGATAGCTTCACGGGTTGGACCTGCTGTGATAGCGATGCTTAAATTAGCTAAATCTTGTTTTATTGCGAAGAGTGACTGAGTTGCCTCAAAAATTTCTGCAGGTTCAGACATTCTTCCAGCCCCCACATCGCCACAGGCCTGAAAACCGTTATTGGGACCAATAAAATGAATTCCACGCTTGGCAAGTGTAGCCACATTTTGTTGAGTAATTGTTTGACGATACATTTGCTGGTTCATCGCTGGCGCAAGCAAGATTGGTGCGTCGGTAGCAAGGCATATAGTGCTTAATAGGTCATTAGCCATCCCCACTGTTAAGCGAGCCATAAAATCTGCGCTAGCAGGAGCTATGACAACGGCATCAGCCCATTTGGCCAGTTCTATATGTCCCATTGCCAATTCAGCTTGAGGATCGAGTAGGGATTGTGCCACAGCATTGCCCGAGATGGCTTGGAGTGTTAAAGGCGTCACAAATTCAGCTGCAGCCGGTGTTAATACAACACGTACTTCATTATCACTTTTGCGCAATAGGCGAATTAGCTCAATTGTTTTATAGGCAGCGATTCCGCCTGTAATGCCGACAACAATATGCTTGCCATTAATCATGTTATTACCGTTTGATGTTTGTTAGTGGTTATCAACAATGCGCGCTATTCTACTGTAATTTATAAAGAATAAAAAATTGATTTTGTGATCCTAATTGTAAGAACAGATCTCTTTTTATGTACAACTAAAATACTTGAGGAGAATGCATCGTTATATTCAGATATTTCAATGGAATTAGAAGGAGAGAGCATATGGAATTGTTGATGCCCCGTGAAAAATTGTCATTGCATGGAGCCAAAAGCCTTTCGGATCATGAATTACTGGCGATATTTCTACGAACAGGAATAAAAGGTTGTAATGTTTTACAATTATCAGAACTAGTACTCAAGGAATTTGGTTCATTACGGGGACTGCTGTCTGCAGATGAAAAACAATTTTGTGCGATAAAAGGATTAGGGAAAACCCAATTTATTCAGCTTAATGCAGTGATGGAGATGGCCAAGCGTTATTTGTTGGAAAATCTAATGTTTCAGCCGACTTTTACAGATCCTGAAACCGTAAGATTATTTTTACAGGCAGAATTGAGTGGTGAAGAGCGGGAGGTTTTTTTAGTACTGTTTCTGGATAATCAGCATAAGTTGATAAAAAAAGATCAGTTGTTTTCTGGGACGATAAATGCTGCGGCGGTTTATCCCCGAGAGATTATTAAGGCGGCGCTATACTGCAATTCATCTGCTTTGATTTTGGCACATAATCACCCTTCAGGGGAGATTTTACCCAGCGATTCAGACAAAATGATCACTCGCAAGATAGTAGAAGCCGCTGAATTAATGGAAATGCGGATACTTGATCATTTTATTGTAGGGAAAAATCGTTGCTTTTCATTTGCAGAAAATGGCCTAATCTAGCTGGTGATTTTTTTGCCGCTTAGAAAAGTTTATACTTGAGAAATTAAAACAAAGTCAGTATAATCGGCGACCTTTAATATAGTTGGCGGGTCGGATTTGGCGACCTGACGAGGCGTCAAGTTTACAACTTGCAATCCGAACCGTAAGCTCGAGCTTATATTTATTTATTGGAGATTATTATGTCTAGAGTCTGTCAAGTAACAGGCAAGCGTCCGGCAGTGGGTAATAACCGCTCCCACGCATTAAATGCGACACGTCGTCGTTTTCTTCCAAACCTTCACACTCACCGTTTCTGGGTTGAAAGTGAAAACCGTTTCGTAACCTTACGTTTAACTGCGAAAGGTATGCGTATTATCGATAAAAAAGGCATTGATGCAGTGTTAGCTGAAATCCGTGCTCGTGGCGAAAAAATCTAAGGAGCTAAAACATGGCAGCGAAAGGCGCTCGTGAGAAAATCCGTTTAGTTTCTACTGCAGAGACCGGTCACTTCTACACAACTGATAAAAATAAACGTAACATGCCTGAAAAAATGGAAATCAAAAAATTTGATCCGGTAGTACGTAAACACGTTATCTATAAAGAAGCAAAAATTAAATAATTTTTGTAGAATTGAAAAGCCCGACATTGTTCGGGTTTTTTTATATCTTTTATTTCCTTCTGCTCGCTGTGGCTAATTTGTTGAGGAAATAAAGTTAATCTAGGTTTTTCAAAGAATATCGAATATGCCAGAACTTCCAGAAGTTGAAACGGCCCTACGCGGAGTCAGTCCTTACTTAAAAGGCTTTACGATTGAAAATATAGTGATTCGTCAGGCGAATCTACGCTGGCCAGTGTCAGCTGAATTGGCTCAACTTAAGCATGTGAAGATTTTAGCGCTGACGCGGCGCGCTAAATATCTTGTCATTCATACGGAGCAGGGGTATATCATCGGTCATTTAGGCATGTCGGGCTCTGTGCGTATTGTGTCGCAGGATAGTCCACCGGATAAGCACGATCATTTAGATATTGTAATGAATAATGGCAAAGTGATGCGCTATAACGATCCACGTCGTTTCGGTGCATGGTTATGGACGAATAACTTAGCTAATTTTCATTTATTTGCTAAGCTTGGACCGGAGCCACTTGCCGATGAATTTAATGCGGAGTATTTATTTAAAAAGTCCCGTGGGCGGCGAATTCCAGTAAAATCCTTTTTAATGGACAATGCCGTGGTTGTTGGGGTAGGCAATATTTATGCGAATGAAAGCTTATTTTACTGTCGCCTGCATCCGCAAAAACTAGCCGCTAATCTTACCCATAAACAATGTGAACGCTTAGTTTTGGTCATTAAAGCTGAATTAACCCGAGCTATTGAGCAAGGAGGCACGACCTTAAAAGACTTTTTGCAACCGGATGGGCGTCCTGGATACTTTGCACAAGAGTTGCAAATTTACGGTAAAGCAGGAAAACCTTGTCCAGTTTGTGGTCACGTGATTGAAAGTTTGATTATCGGGCAACGCAATAGCTTTGTATGTCCACATTGTCAAAAGAAAGCATAGGCTGCAAAACGCCATCTTGTTTTTCAGAGTTTTGGGAAAAATCAATGCTAAGTCATTGATTTTATTATAAATGCTATAAAAATAAAAAAACCGCATTGAAAAATGCGGTTTTTTGTACTTAGTTAAGCTTAAAGTGAAGCTTGATCAACAGCCACACCAGCACCCATAGTAGTAGAGATGCTTACTTTCTTGATAAAGATACCTTTTGCAGTGGTTGGTTTAGCTTTGTTTAAAGCAGCCAATAATGCTTGAAGGTTTTCTTTTAATTGAACTTCAGAGAAGTTCGCTTTACCAATAGTTGTGTGGATGATACCGTTTTTATCGTTACGATAACGGATCTGACCAGATTTAGCATTTTTCACCGCTTCAGCAACGTTTGGTGTTACGGTACCAACTTTAGGGTTTGGCATTAAACCACGTGGGCCTAATACTTGACCTAATTGACCAACAACACGCATTGCATCAGGAGAAGCGATAACAACATCAAAGTTCATTTCGCCTTTTTTGATTTGCTCTGCTAAATCTTCCATACCTACTAAATCAGCACCAGCTTCTTTAGCAGCATCTGCGTTAGCACCTTGAGTGAACACAGCTACGCGTACTTCACGACCAGTACCGTGTGGTAATACAGTTGCACCACGAACGTTTTGGTCAGATTTACGAGGATCGATACCTAAGTTTACTGCAACGTCAACACTTTCAACGAATTTAGCAGTTGCGAATTGTTTTAATACCGCGATTGCTTCGTTGATTTCGTATGCTTTAGTAGAATCTACGCCAGCTTTGATTGCTTTCATTTTTTTAGTCAATTTAGCCATCGTATTATTCCTCCACCACTAAGCCCATAGAGCGAGCAGTACCAGCAATTGATTTCATTTTAGTTTCGATAGTCGCACCAGTCATATCTGCTGCTTTAGTTTCAGCGATTTGACGGATTTGATCTAAAGTCACTTTACCCACTTTATCTTTGTTCGGTTTACCGGAACCAGATTTGATACCTGCGGCTTTTTTCAATAATACAGCTGCCGGTGGAGTTTTAGTGATGAAAGTGAATGAACGGTCTGCATATACAGTGATAACAACTGGAATTGGTAAACCTTTCTCTAAGCTCTCAGTACGAGCGTTGAATGCTTTACAGAATTCCATGATGTTCACACCTTGTTGACCTAATGCAGGACCAACTGGCGGTGATGGGTTAGCCATACCAGCTGCAACTTGCAACTTAACGTATGCTTGGACTTTTTTTGCCATTTTTAAGTTTCCTCTAAGTGGGTGATAGCGCTATTACTAGCTCCCCGATGATAAAAAGCACGATGTGCTACACAAAAATGTGAGCCAATAAATGGCCCACATTGAGAGCGCGGATTTTATAAAAAACTCGCACATTTTTCAAGCGTTTTTAGTCAGTTTATGTTGTTTTACGATGGTTAATCATTACTCTTTAATGATATGCACAAAAAAAAGAGGAGAAAATGATTTCTCCTCTTTTTCCTATAATGGGATTAACCGTTTTGTTTTTCTACTTGGCTAAATTCCAATTCAACTGGAGTTGCTCGACCAAAGATAGATACGGATACTTTTAAGCGGCCTTTTTCGTAATCAACTTCTTCCACGGTACCATTGAAGTCGGCAAACGGTCCTTCAGTTACGCGAATTTCCTCACCAGGATGATATTCATTACGATGGCGTGGCTTATCGGAGGTTTGTTCTAAACGATTTAAAATCATATCCGCTTCGCGTTTAGAAATCGGTGCCGGTTTATCTGGTGTTCCACCGATAAAGCCCATTACGCGTGGAATACTTTTTACCAAGTGCCATGTGTCGTCATTCATTTCCATTTCTACTAACACATAACCCGGGAAGAATTTACGTTCGCTTTTGCGACGTTTACCTGCGACATTCTCAACTACTTCTTCGGTCGGTACTAACACTTCGCCAAACTGATCTTCCATTTGGTATTGTTTGATGTATTCACGCAAAGTAGCAGCAACACGGCCTTCAAAACCGGAGAATGCCTGTAACACATACCAGCGTTTTTTCGATACGGTTGTTTCAGTCATTATTAGAATCTCAAATCAGTTAAAAAATTAATTACGGACACGATAATTGAATCGATAGCCCAGAAGAAAAGTGAGGTAATTACAGTTACCGCAACCACGATTAAGGTAGTTTGACGGGCTTCTTGACGATTAGGCCAAACGACTTTACGTGCTTCTACTTTCGCTTCTTTAAAGAAAGTAAGGAATTTGTTTCCTTGATTAGTGATCGCCGCTAAACCTAACGCGATAAGGACTGCGACAGTAACGCCGATTACGCGAATCGGTAATGAAAAACGTTTTTCGAAATAAATATTACCGACTGCGGCGGCTGTAAAAAAGATAACAACCAAAACCCACAAGAAGATGTTTAATTTTTTAGATTTTCCTTCAAAAGAAGGTTCGGCAGCGTTTTTCTTTTTCTCAACAATTTCAGTTGCCATGATGGAATCCGTTTATTAAATAAAATAGTCAATAGTAAAAGAGCCGCGATTGTATCATTTTCTTTTGGCTTTTCCTATGGAAAATCGGTAAAACAATCGCGACAGAGGTTAATTTTTATATTCTAAAAGCGGTTTTTGATCCTCGGTAACCGTTTCCTTAGTGACGATGACTTTCCGTAGATTTTCAATGGATGGTAAATCGTACATTGTATCCAACAGAATCGCCTCAACGATGGAACGTAGACCTCGAGCCCCAGTTTTTCGCTGCAATGCTTTTTCAGCAATGGCTTGTAATGCATCTGTGGTAAATTCTAATTCCACATTCTCTAAACCGAATAACGCTTGATATTGTTTTACCAAGGCGTTTTTGGGTTGGGTAAGAATGCTGATTAATGCCGCTTCATCCAATTCGCTTAACGGTGCAATCATTGGTAAACGACCGATAAACTCGGGGATTAAACCGAATTTCATTAAATCACCCGGTTCAACTTGACGGAATAGTTCGGAAAGAGAGGCTTTTTCTGACTCTTTTTCTACTTTTGCATCAAAACCGATACCGGTATGGTTTTGGCTTCGTTTGGCTATGATTTTATCCAAGCCGGCAAACGCGCCGCCGCAAATAAATAGGATCTTGGAAGTATCTAATTGAGTCATTTCCTGCTGCGGGTGTTTTCTTCCTCCTTGTGGCGGAATATTAGAAATAGTCCCTTCGATCAGTTTTAACAAGGCTTGTTGTACGCCTTCACCAGAAACATCTCGCGTGATGGAGGCGCTTTCAGATTTGCGGCTGATCTTATCGATTTCATCAATGTAAATAATACCTTGTTCAGCTTTCTTGACGTCGTATTCACTATTTTGCAGCAGTTTTTGCAAGACATTTTCTACATCTTCGCCTACGTAGCCGGCCTCGGTTAATGTTGTTGCATCAGCCATAGCAAAAGGTACGTTCAGGCGACGAGCCAAGGTTTGGGCAAGTAGGGTTTTACCACTACCGGTAGGGCCAATAAGTAAAATATTGCTTTTGCCTAATTCCACATCATTGGTTTGATGGTTTGAACGCAATCTTTTGTAATGATTATAGACCGCAACGGACAATACCTTTTTGGCATAGTCCTGACCGATAACATAATCATCTAGATGTTGACGGATCTGATGAGGGGTTGGTAAAGGTTCATTTTCCGCTGCTTTTTCTGGGCTACTAACGCTATCTGATTCATTAAGCAGCATTCCATGGCACAGATCGATACATTCGTTACAAATATATCCTTCGGTACCAGCGATGAGTTTATTCACTTCATTTTTAGGTTTGCCACAAAAAGAGCAGTGGAGGTTTTTATCTTTATCTTCAGTTGTCATGATTTTATCCTTCACGTTTTAGCAAAACAGCATCAACGAGACCGTAATCTTTGGCTTCTTGTGCCGACATAAAATTATCTCGGTCGGTGTCTTTTTCAATGCGTTCGATGCTTTGCCCGGTATGGAATGCTAAACGATCATTTAAGGTTTGCTTGATCTTTAAGATTTCTTGTGCATGAATTTGAATATCCGAGGCTTGTCCGCGGAAACCACCCAATGGTTGGTGAATCATCACACGGGCATTAGGTAATGCCGCGCGTTTGCCTGCAGTCCCCCCGGCTAATAAAAATGCCCCCATTGAGCAAGCTTGACCAATACACAATGTTCGCACATCGGGCTTGATAAATTGCATGGTGTCGTAGATTGCCATTCCCGCTGTAACAGAGCCACCAGGCGAATTGATGTAGATATTAATATCTTTATCGGGATCTTCAGATTCTAAGAAAAGCAGTTGTGCCACAATTAGGTTGGCCATGTGGTCTTCAACTTCGCCGCTTAAAAAGATAACGCGTTCTTTTAATAGACGCGAATAAATATCGTAAGAGCGCTCACCGCGGGAGGTTTGCTCGACGACCATAGGAATTACACTCATTTGTTCCTCGAAATTCAGTATAAAAAAACGCGCATATTCTATCCGAAATACGCTAAAAACAAAAATGCGGTGATTTTTTGCAGTTTTCGAAACTTTAAAAAATCAACCGCATTTCTATGCGTAAAGTGAAAAAATTATGCTTGTGGATTCATAATTTCATTGAAGCTAGATGGTTTTTCAGTAACTTGCGCTTTTGCTAATACTGCATCAACGGCTTGTTCTTCCAACACTACATTACGAATATTGTTCATCAATTCTTCGTTTTTGCTGTAGTATTCGATCACTTCAGCCGGTTGTTCATAAGCTGATGCGATATCGGCAATCATTGCTTTCGCGCGTTCATCATCAACTTTTAATTCGTTTGATTTGATCACTTCAGAGAACAATAAACCGACTTGCACGCGACGTTTTGCATCAGCTTCAAATAATTCACGTGGTAATTGTGCTGCTTGTTGTGCATTACCACCAAAACGTTGTGCAGCTTGGTTACGTAACACATTGATTTCCTCTTCAATCGCTGAAGCTGGAACATCAATAGGGTTTTGTTCGATTAAGCCATTGATCACTTGTTGTTTAACGCGGGAAACCAATGCATTTTTTAATTCACGTTCCATGTTTTTACGGATTTCTGCACGTAAATCGGCAACAGTTTTGGTGTTAGGACCAAATTTAGCAACGAATTCATCGGTAAGTTCCGGTAATTCCATTTCTTCTACTTTTTTCAAGGTGATCGCAAATTTCGCGTCTTTACCTTTTAAGTTTTCAGCATGATATTCCGCTGGGAAAGTCACATTGATATCGAATTGTTCGCCTGCTTTGTGACCAACGATGCCATCTTCGAATCCTGGAATCATACGACCTTGGCCCATGAATAATACGAAGTCGGAAGCTTTGCCACCATCGAATTCTTCACCGTCAACAGAACCGACGAAATCGATAGTTACACGGGAATCCGCTTTCGCTGCATCGTTGCTTTCAGCCCAAGTAGCTTGTTGTTTACGTAATACATCGATCATATTGTCGACATCGGTTTCGTTGATTTCTACGGTTGGTTTTTCAACTTTAATGTTTTCTAAACCTTTTAATTCCACTTCTGGATATACTTCAAAAGTTGCAGTGAAAGCTAAATCTTTACCAGCTTCAAAGGTTTCGATTGCAAAAGTCGGACGACCTGCAATGTTGATTTTTTCTGCAATAACCGCGTCAAAGAAATGACGAGGTAATAGATCATTTAGTACATCTTGACGGATAGATGCGCCAAAACGTTGTTCAATAATGTGAGCCGGAACGTGGCCTTTACGGAAACCGTCTACGCGCACATTTTTAGCTGCGCGTTTGAATTCTTCACGGATCGCTTTTTCTACGGTTTCAGCCGGAACGGTGATCGTCACACGACGCTCTAAACCTTGAGTTGTTTCAATATTTAATGACATTTGTAACCTCAATTAATGTTGCACTCGGTAAAAACCACACCGAACACGTTGTTAAGAAATAAAAAACCGCCGAATTATAGCGAAAGAAAATCGAACAGTCGATAGAAACCGCAAAAATCCCCGACATTCAGTCGGTTTTGGGTATTTTATCGGCAATATCGCACATAAAAAAGTGCAGCTCTAAGGCTGCACTTTCATATTTTGTTAATGATTAAAGCGATTTTGGTAAACGGATTTTTTGACCAGGGAAGATCTTATCCGCATCTTTGATAACTTCTCTGTTGGCATCTACGATTGCAGTATATTTGGCACCATTACCGTAGTGGGTTTCGGCAATTTTCCAAAGGGTGTCACCTTTTTGAATAACATAAAAGGCATCGTCACCCGCCAAGGATTCCCCGTTACCGATATCGGCATTAATGGTTACATTGCTGATACCTTGGATGTTGCCAGCCATGAGAACGGCTTTTTCTAACGCAGCAGCAGTCGAAGCTACGCCATGAATGGTTGCAGTACCGTTTTGTACGCTCACATTAAGATTTTCAATCCCTGGATTGTCGGCATTGATGTGGTCGGTGACGGCTTTTGATGCATCTTCTTCTTTAGAAAATACTTTTTTACCGATATCGCTGACAAAATCGAATAAACCCATAATTTGTTCCTTTTTGTTGGTTGAAAATAATTTCTGCCGTGACGTTTTATCATTTGACAACGGCGACTTTTGGTCAGGTAAAACGGCAAATAGTTCAACATTCAGCACGAAAAAAATGCAAAATTGTGAATTTGAAATCAATTATAATAAAATCAATGACTTATGTGCTGTTTTTGCAAAACTTTTAAAATCGGAGAGGCGTTTATAACACTACTAAAATCAATGGGTTAGTTCTTTTTAGGAATGAGTGTTGAATTGTTTGAGGAAATCCCAACGGATTTTGATAGAATGCGCCCCTCAATTGAATACTACGAGGTAATTATGCGTTTAGAGGGACATCGCCGGAGTGATAATGTTGATGACCGACGTGGCAGCGGAGGTAATTTTGGCGGCGGAAAAGGCGGTATTATCGGACTGATTATTGTATTGGTCGGAGCCTATTATGGTGTCGATTTAACCGGTTTAGTGGATGTTGGCGGTTTAAATCAACCCACAGAAAGCAGACAAAGCTCAAGCGAGGAAATTCACTTAGAGGATCTTTCCCGTACTGTGTTGGCTAGCACAGAGGACAGTTGGCAAGGGTATTTTCAGAGAATGGGTAAACGTTATGCCAATCCAACCTTAGTGCTTTATAGCGGTTATACTTCCACAGCTTGTGGTACCGGACAGGCTGCAATGGGGCCATTTTATTGCCCGAATGACAATCAGGTTTATTTGGATTTGTCTTTTTATCAGGAAATGAAAAATAAATTGGGCGCAGCGGGGGATTCGGCGTTTGCTTATGTGATTGCTCACGAAGTTGGTCATCATGTGCAGAATCTGTTAGGTATTTTGCCACAGGTAAATCGATTACGGCAGAAATCTGACAGCAAAACGGCTAATCAGCTTTCAGTTAAATTAGAATTACAAGCAGACTGCTTTGCCGGTGTTTGGGCAAGGAGTGCGGTGAAGAGTGGATTATTTGAACTAGGCGATGAGGAAAAAGCCTTTAAAGCAGCGGAAGCCGTAGGTGATGATCGTTTGCAAAAACGCAGCCAGGGTTATGTGGTGCCGGATAGTTTTACGCATGGTACTTCGGCACAACGTTTGAGCTGGTTTAGAAAAGGGTTACAAAGTGGTGATCCTGCACGATGTGATACTTTTAATAATGATTAAACAAAGTAAAAAAACGCACCCAAGGGTGCGTTTTTTATCGGTTAATTCATAGCTGATTTATAGACTTAACACTGCGAATAATACCCAAACGGTATAAATCGTCGCTAAACCGTAGAAAATAAAACCGCCAGCCGGAACATGGATTTTTAAATCGTGCATACCGTGATGAATACGGTGTAGGCCACACCACATTGGGAAAATGGTGAGTACTAACAATACGATTTTACCAATCCAAGAATAGGCAAAAATGACCAGGTTGGCCGGATCGACCAAACCGAAAGGCAATAATAAACCGATAATTAAAATGACAACCGGGAAGAAAATGGCACTTACCGTACCGCCGGCACCGAACATCAACCAGACCGGTGGTTCACCGGAACGTTTTGGATTTTGATCAACCATGCTTTCCCCCTAGATATAAGCCAATACTAACGCCACAACGCTGACTAAGGCAGTAACCGCCCAAAGTAGATTGCGTACTACATAGTGCGGTAGACGTTCATTTTTTACAATGATGTTCATTACTTTTGGTGTCATCAGGAAGTAAGTGACGGTGTGGTATAAGGTTGCCACTAAAGTAATGATATTAAGGAAGACTACAATCGGATTTTTTAGGAAACCGATGAAGTCGAAAATGCCCATGCCCGGCATTGGATTACTAGCGAGGCACAACACGCCATAAAGTAATACGATGCAAAACCAAACAGCAAAAATAGAAGTGGCTTCACGAAGCATATAGGCTTTGTAGAAATCCAATTTATTCCACCAGGTTGAGGTGACCGGGCGTGTGTATTTTTTACGTTTACTCACAGTTACTGACATATCCTTTCCCCTTAACCTTTTGGTTTGAGCATTGAGATGACATAATCTTTGGCACTTTCCACTTTGCCTTGGTTAATAGCTGCAGCTGGATCCACGTGTTTAGGACAAACTTCAGAGCAATAACCTACAAAGGTACAAGACCAAACCCCATTTTTACCGTTAAGAATCGGCATCCGTGATTGTTTACCATGATCGCGGTTATCCAGATTATAACGGTGCGCCATTGTGATGGCTGCCGGACCGATAAATTCCGGATTTAGACCAAATTGTGGACAAGCGGCATAGCATAAACCACAGTTGATACACATCGAGAATTGACGATATTTTTCAAGTTGTGCCGGAGTTTGTTTGGTACGGCTAACTTGTAACTCTTTGGATGGGTGAGGTTTGCCATCTAATGCCGGAGCTTCGTTGCCAATGATATAAGGTTTAATTGCCTCTAAACTTTCGATAAAGTGGCTTAAATCAACGACTAAATCGCGTTCAATTGGGAAATTAGCAAGCGGCTCAATACGCATATAGCCACTGTAATCACGTAAAAAGGTTTTACAGGCCAATTTAGGTTTATTGTTTACCATCATCCCACAAGAACCGCAGATTGCCATACGGCATGACCAACGATAGGAGAGAGATGGCTCTAATTTATCTTTGATATAACCTAACGCATCCAATAATGAGGTTTGATTGTCATAAGGCACTTGGTAAGCCGTAAGATGCGGCTCTTGATCAACCTCAGGATTGTAACGCAAGATTTCAACATTCATTACCGGGGAATTAGCCATTTGCATTCTCCTTAGCTTTTGCAGCAGCTTCGGCAGCTTCTGCTTCTGCACCATAAACACGTTTTGCAGGTTGGGATTTGGTGATTTTCACTGGGCTATATTCAATGCGCGGTGAGCCGTTTTCATTGTAGTAAGCCAAGGTGTGTTTTAAGTAATTCACATCATCACGTTCTGTGTAATCCAGACGTTGATGGGCACCACGGGACTCTTTACGTTCAATAGCGGAGTTAGCAATTGCTTGGGCTACGTCAAGAATATAACCAAGTTCTACGGTATATAGTACATCGGTATTAAACACGCTGGAGTTATCGGCAACTCGAATTCGTTTATAACGTTCTTTTAATTCGGCGATTTTATCCACTGCTTTTTGCATACTTTCTTGGTCACGATAAATACCACAACCTTCTTCCATTACGGTACCCATTTCATCACGGATGACCGACCAGGATTCATTGCCTTCTTGTTTATGCAATGCCTCTAAGCGAGCAACAACATCTTTGGCCTGAGCATCAACAGCCGCTTGATTTACCGCGTGGTTTTCAACTGCGCGTTGCGCTGCATATTCACCGGCTACACGGCCAAGCACAACTAATTCAGCTAAGGAGTTGGAACCTAAACGATTTGCACCATGTAAACCGGAAGAGGCACATTCGCCTACTGCAAATAAACCTTTCACGCGGGTTTCACTATTGTAATCAACTTCGATACCGCCCATGGTGTAGTGTACTACTGGACGTACTGGAATCGGTTGTTCCACAGGATTAACGCCTTCATAAGCGCTAGCCAATTCACAAATAAACGGTAGACGCTCATGCAGATATTTTTCACCAAGGTGGCGAAGATCCAAATGCACCACATCAACACCTTTAGCAGTTTTTAATGTGTTACCTTTTTTCCATTCTTGCCAGAAGGCTTGTGAAACTTTATCGCGAGGACCTAATTCCATATATTTGTTTTGTGGTTTACCGATTGGGGTTTCCGGTCCCAAACCGTAATCTTGTAGATAACGGTAGCCGTCTTTATTCACTAAAATACCGCCTTCACCACGACAACCTTCGGTCATTAAAATACCGGTGTTCGGTAAGCCGGTAGGGTGATATTGAACAAATTCCATATCACGCAGTGGGACACCGTGACGATAAGCCATAGATAAACCGTCGCCGGTTACAATGCCACCGTTGGTGTTGAATTTAAATGCACGACAACCACCACCGGTTGCGATAACGACTGCATTTGCGTTGATTTGCACAAGTGTGCCTTCCATCATATTCATGGCAACCATACCGCGAGCATGGCCATCATCAACTAAGATATCAAGCACGAAATGCTCATCAAAACGGATGATTTGTGGATATTGAATAGATGTTTGGAAAAGGGTATGTAACAGGTGGAAACCGGTTTTATCGGCAGCAAACCAAGTCCGTTCGATTTTCATCCCACCGAAACGACGTACGTTAACATCGCCATCTGTTTTACGACTCCAAGGGCAACCCCAACGTTCTAATTGGGTCATTTCAACCGGGGAATGTTCAACAAAATATTCCACAACGTCTTGTTCACATAACCAGTCACCACCGGCAACGGTATCGTGGAAGTGTTTATCGTAAGAATCTTCTTCTTTAATAACTGCGGCAGCACCGCCTTCTGCTGCAACCGTATGGCTACGCATTGGATAAACTTTGGAAACCAAAGCAACCTTGAGGTTTGGGTTTGCTTCTGCGGCTGCAATGGCTGCACGTAATCCGCCACCACCGGCACCAACAATCGCAATATCGACATTAACCGTTTGCACGATATCCTCCAATCAATATAAAGTAGAAAAATACCCCGAATAGGGGGAACCGGCCCATTCTGCCATTTTTGAGTGGGCTTGAATAACCTTTTTTAGGCTTTACAAAAGGAAACTTGTCATTTTGTGATCTACCTCAAAAAAGTTAAAAAAATGTTACACTTAATGAAAAAGGTTCTCATTTTTAGGTTCTTCAAATTCATTGATTGAGTTGTCGAATATGCTCGTTTACAATGCCGACACCTAAATTGAAAAGAATCTTAAAGATGACCAAATCCTCCCAATGGATGCCCTCCGCCAGCATCGAAACCTTGTTGGCTCGAGCCAAAATATTGAATGAAATCCGTCGTTTTTTTAGTGAGCGCGGTTTATTGGAAGTTGAGACACCAACCTTAAGTGAGTTTGGTGTTACTGACTTACATCTTTCCACTTTTAGTACCGAATTTATTGCTCCTTTCGATGCAAAATCAAAAACGCTGTGGCTTTCCACCAGCCCTGAATATCATATGAAGCGCTTGTTGGCTGCCGGGAGTGGACCGATTTTTCAAATTTGCAAAGTGTTCCGCAACGAAGAAGCCGGTTCTCGCCATAATCCTGAATTTACGATGTTGGAATGGTATCGGCCGCATTTCGATATGTATCGCTTGATTAATGAAGTGGATGACTTATTGCAACAAATTTTAGATTGCAAACCGGCTGAAAGCCTAAGTTATCAATTTGTTTTTCAAGAATATTTAGGCTTAGATCCGCTTTCTGCAAGCCGAGCCGAATTAATCGAAGTCGCGCGCAAACATCAATTTATTGCCGATGACGATGAAGATCGCGATACCTTATTGCAATTCCTATTTTCTAGCGTGATTGAGCCGCAAATCGGGCGTGAGGCACCGGTGGCGGTTTATCATTTCCCTTCTTCGCAAGCGGCATTAGCCCAGCTCAGCCCGGAGGATTACCGGGTGGCTGAGCGTTTTGAATTCTATTATCAGGGGCTGGAATTGGCGAATGGTTTCCACGAATTGACGGATGCCGCCGAGCAACAACGCCGTTTTGAATTGGACAATCGGTTACGTGAGAAAAATGGCTTGCCAACCCGTGCTATTGATCATCGTTTTTTAGCTGCTTTACAAGCCGGTATTCCGAATACCTCAGGCGTAGCTTTGGGACTGGATAGACTGATTATGCTGGCATTGGGGTTGAATGATATTAGCCAAGTCATTTCCTTCGGGATTGAAAATGCGTAATTAGTGTTGATACTACAAAATAGAGGCATGCATTTAGCATGCCTTTTTTGTTTCATAAATTCGTTTTTTATTGTTCCACCAAACGCCCCTTAGAAAACATAAGTTCTCCCAAAAATACAATGTAACTCATTGATTTTATTGATAATGATTTGAAAGTTGTTTTTTTGCCAAAAATTGCACAGATGCTTTTGAATTTATTTAATTTCAGAGGCTTTTTTTGAATCATTTGATCTAGATACTGTTTTCGGTAATTAAGTCACCCAAAAGTGTTAAATAGATCACATTCCTATGTATCGCGCATTGTGCTCAAACGAGGATTCCTTATGATGCGCATCCATTTAAACGGAAGCTACTTCCATAGGAAAGATTTTTATTTTTTAACTTTTATCTGAGGTGATTTATGCATCATTCGTATCGTGCAAGATGGAATAAATTTGATTTTGCCTGGGTTATCAATTTGTTTGGCACCGCGGTAGGCGCAGGCATCTTGTTTTTACCGATTACCGCCGGAATGGGCGGCTTTTGGCCGTTAGTATTTATGGCCGTGATCGTTGGGCCTATGACTTATTTTGCCCACCGTGCTTTGGCGTATTTTGTGCTTTCATCTAAAAAACCAGGTAGCGATATTACCGAAGTAGTCGAAGAGCATTTTGGTAAAACAGCAGGGAAATTGATCACATTACTTTATTTCTTTGCGATTTTTCCAATTTTGCTGATTTATGGTAATGGCATTACCAATACAGTGAATTCCTTTATTGTGAACCAATTACACTTTGCGGAACCGAATCGCGCCGTATTGTCTTTAGTTTTAATTGCTGCACTGATTTCAGTAATGTTATTCAATGAACGCGTGATGTTAAAAATTACCGAGTGGTTGGTTTATCCATTAGTCTTGATTTTATTGGGCCTTTCAATCTACCTCATTCCAAACTGGAATCTCGCAATCGTACAAGAATTGCCAACAGTACAAGGTTTTTTTGTGACCTTATGGTTGACGATCCCTGTGTTGGTATTCTCCTTTAACCATTCACCGGCGATTTCTTCTTTTACTCTTTCCCAGCAACGTGAATATCAGGAATTTGAAAAAACAGAATATCATATTGGCCGTACCGAAAAAGGCGCATCGACAATGTTATTGGCTTTCGTGATGCTCTTTGTATTTAGCTGTGTTTTGACTTTAACTCCAGCAGAATTAATGGCTGCGAAAGAGCAAAATATTCCGATTTTATCGTTCTTGGCGAATAAATTTGATAATCCGGTAATCACTTACTTTGGTCCTGCGGTGGCATTCTTTGCAATTACTAGTTCCTTCTTTGGCCATTACCTGGGGGCTCGTGAAGGTTTGGAAGGCTTATACATTAAATTGAGTGGTAAACAGGTTAATCGTAGAAAATTGAATATCTATGCTGCGGTATTCTTCCTAATTACGCTATGGGGTGTAGCAATCATTAATCCGAGCATTTTAGGTTTGATCGAATCTCTTGGTGGCCCAATCATTGCAATGATTTTGTTCATCATGCCAATGTATGCGATTCGCAAAGTGCCGGCAATGGCTCGTTATCAAGGACGCTTTAGCAATATATTTGTGGTGGTGATGGGATTAATTGCTATCTCTGCACTCTTATATGGATTATTATTCTGACCTTTTTTAAAAGGCATTATGAAATTATAGGAAAGTTATGATAAGCGTTTTCGATATGTTTAAAATCGGCATCGGTCCATCCAGCTCTCATACGGTTGGGCCGATGAAAGCGGGCAAGCAGTTTATTGATGATCTGCATGCGCAGGGCTGTTTTGCTACAACCGCAGAAATTGTGGTGGATGTGTATGGTTCGTTATCGATGACCGGCCATGGCCACGCCACCGATACCGCCATTATTATGGGATTGGCGGGGTATTTACCACATGATGTGGATATCGATCTCATTCCGAAGTTTATTGAAGAATTACGGACGAGCGGTCGTTTAGCTATTGATAAAGGAGCAAAAACGGTCAAATTTGATTTTGACAACAATATGATCTTTCACAGTTCTTTCTTATCGCTACACGAGAATGGAATGCGCATTACCGCATTAGATGAATCGCATCAAGTGCTTTACCAACAAACCTATTATTCAATTGGTGGCGGCTTTATTGTGGATGAAGCCCATTTCAATCAACAGCAAGAAACACAGGAAGAGGTGCCTTATCCTTATCAAACGGCAGAAGATATTCTGAAGCATTGCAATGACACCGGTAAAATGATTTCCACTATTATGTGGGAAAATGAGTTGGCATTGCATGGTCGTCCCGCGGTGGAAGAGCATTTAGCGAAAGTGTGGGAAACCATGGAAGCCTGTATTAAGCATGGTGTCCGTACAGAAGGTATCTTACCTGGGCCATTGAAGGTACCGCGTCGTGCAGCAACCCTTTATCGTTTACTAAATGCCAATAGCAATCTGACTAACGATCCAATGCAAGTCATTGATTGGGTTAACATGTATGCCTTGGCGGTGAATGAAGAGAATGCGGCCGGAGGACGAGTTGTTACCGCACCGACTAATGGTGCTTGCGGCATTATTCCTGCCGTCTTGTCCTATTATGGTAAATTTATTGCGCCACTATCAGCGGAAATTGTAGGACGTTATTTATTAACGGCAGGAATTATTGGTTCCTTGTACAAAATGAATGCTTCCATCTCCGGTGCGGAAGTTGGTTGTCAAGGCGAAGTCGGGGTGGCTTGCTCGATGGCCGCTGCCGGATTAGCGGAAATTTTAGGTGGTACGCCATTGCAAGTGTGTAATGCCGCAGAAATCGCCATGGAGCACAATTTAGGATTGACTTGCGATCCCGTTGGTGGGCAGGTGCAGGTGCCTTGTATTGAGCGTAATGCAATTGCGGCGGTGAAGGCGATTAACGCTAGCCGTATGGCATTGCGTCGTACTTCTAATCCACGAGTTAGCTTGGATAAGGTCATTGAAACCATGTATGAAACCGGTAAAGACATGAATGCGAAATATCGCGAAACCTCCACCGGTGGTCTTGCGGTTAAAGTGATATGTGACTAATTGCTAAGTAAAAATGCGGTTTGCAATAGAGGTCTAATAAAATCAATGACTTAGCATCGATTTTAGACTAAACCCCAAAAAAGCAGACCGCGTTTTTTTATGGCTTAATATCCCGCAAAATTGGATTTTGCATGGAAATTAAGGTTTCCGTTGATTGGATTTCGTCAATAAGCTGGATTTTAGTTGCTAATACAGAGTGCAATTCGGCGATGGTATGGGTCATCACTTTAATAAAAATCGAATAGTTGCCAGTGGTGTAATAGGCTTCTACCACTTCATCAAACGCCTCTAACTGTTTGATCACTTTATCATAATCCTTAGCACTTTTTAGGATGATGCCAATAAAACAACACACGTCATAGCCGAGTTTGCGTTCATTAATAATGGCTTTTGTACCTTCAATAATGCCTGATTGGCGCATTTTTTCTACCCGTACGTGGATAGTGCCGGGACTCACGCCGAAACTTTTCGCCATTTCTGCATAAGGTGTGCGGGCATCTTTAGTTAAAACACGTAAAATTTGCTGATCCAGTGCATCAATATTGTGCATAAAATCGCCTCCGTTAGATCTTGTCTAAAAAATACTGGTTAAAATGAATGATATTCAATGTTTAAAATAAAGTAAATAAAATACTTGGGTAAATTTGTGATTTCATTAAATAATGCTCAAGAAATTTAATCCCTTATTAGAAGAAACAAGGATAAAACAATGAAAAAGACGTTTATTTTGCAACAACAGGAAATTAGCTTTGTGAAGAACACCTTTACTCAAAACCTGATTGAACAACTTGGCATCATCGAAGTGCAAGGCCCGATTCTTAGCCAAGTAGGTAATGGTATGCAAGATAACTTATCAGGCATTGAGAAAGCTGTTCAAGTAAATGTGAAATGTATCCCAAATGCGGTTTATGAAGTGGTTCACTCCTTAGCAAAATGGAAACGTCACACTCTTGCTCGTTTCCACTTCAAAGAAGGTGAAGGCTTATTTGTTCACATGAAAGCATTACGTCCGGATGAAGATTCATTGGATCAAACTCACTCTGTTTATGTGGACCAATGGGACTGGGAAAAAGTGATTCCTGAAGGTCGTCGTAACTTTGCTTATTTAAAAGAAACTGTACGTTCCATTTATCGTGCAATCCGCTTAACTGAATTAGCGGTAGAAGCTCGCTTTGACATTCCATCAAGCTTGCCAAAAGAAATCACTTTCGTACATAGTGAAGATTTAGTGAAACGCTACCCGGATCTTTCAAGCAAAGAGCGTGAAAACGCGATTTGTAAAGAATATGGCGCCGTATTCTTAATCGGTATTGGTGGCAAATTATCCGATGGTAAACCTCATGATGGTCGTGCACCGGACTACGATGACTGGACAACTGAATCTGAAAACGGCTACAAAGGCTTAAACGGCGATATTTTGGTGTGGAACGCTGAGTTAGGTAAAGCGTTTGAGCTTTCTTCAATGGGTATTCGTGTGGATGAATCCGCATTACGTTTACAAGTTGGTTTAACCGGTGATGAAGATCGCTTAAAAATGGATTGGCACCAAGATTTATTAAACGGCAAATTACCTCTCACCATCGGTGGTGGTATCGGTCAATCTCGTATGGCAATGCTTTTACTTCACAAAAAACACATTGGTGAAGTGCAATCAAGTGTATGGCCAAAAGAAATGTTAGAACAATATCAACATATTCTTTAATCCATTTACGATTGCGAAAAGAAAAGCGGACAAAATGTCCGCTTTTTTGTTTTTTTTATTCAACCCTAATAAAATCAATGACTTAGGGTTGAATTTTGCAAAAACTTTTATTTTCGCAGGGGCGTTTTATTGATTCATCGACATGCACAAGAGTGTGAGAGGGTGAATACAGGTCACCTTAGAGGACATATCGATCTGCCATTTACAGGTTTGGCATTCGGAAATCACATAATCGAATCCACCTTCATTGATGTTATCGAATAAGTTTTTACCGATGGATTGGGAAACCTCGTAGTTTTCTGCTTTAAAGCCATAGGTACCGGCAATACCACAACATTGTGACGGTAACATAACTACTTCCAATCCTGGAATTTGTTTTAATACTTCCAAGGTGTATGGCGCCCAACCGGCTTTTTCCACGTGACAAGCGGTGTGGTAGGCTACACGCAATTTTAATGGTTTAAGCGGTAAGGTTTTGCCCTCTTTAAAGAGTTGATATAAAAATGGGGTTACCATATGAATATGTGGGCGAACCTTGGCGTTGTCGATGCCTAAAATATGATGATATTCATCACGTAAATTTAAGGCACAACTCGAGGCTTCACTAATCACATCCAAGCCGTTTTCATCCACCATTTTACCGATGTAATCGGTGTTGAACTGTGCGATTTTTTTCGCACGTTCTGGGAATTGGTTTACGCTTAAGGGTAGGCCGCAGCATTTTTCTTTTTCCAATAACACTACGCCGATATCCATGGCATTGAATACCTGGATGAATTCTTTACCTAATTGCGGGTTGTTATAGTTCACATAGCAGCCGTGATAGTAAGCCACTTTGCGTTCGAATTTTTGTTGGCTTGCCAACATTTTCTTCATATACCAATTGCGGAATGTACCGAAAGAGTATTTTGGCAAAGTGCGATGGCGACTGATTTTTAAGGTTTTCTCCAACACGAATTTAGTTGCGCTTAACCCGGTGATAGTGTTCACAATCGGTGCAAGTGGTGTGTTGAGAGAACCCATAATATCGGTATTACTTAAAATCGCATCACGTAATTTTTGCGACATTGTTTTGTGCTGCTGTGGAATATGTTTATTTCTTGCGCGCACAATAATGTCACCGATTTTCACATCAGACGGGCAGGCAATTTCACAACGTTTACAGTTGGTACAGTATTTGAGGGCTTCGTCATACAACTCTGCGGATTTTAAACGTAAACGTTCGCCATCCGGACCTGATTGTTTAGGTCCTGGATAAGCCGGGTTATTGCGAGATACCGGACAAACTGCAGTACAAGCAGTACATTTAATGCAATTTTCAAAACTTTCATCAAATGCGTGGTGATGCTGTGGTGCATTAAGGGATTGTTTGGCATTTTCAATAAGTTGTTGAATATTCATGTTACCCCCTAATTTGCTCAGCTACCGTTAGCGCACTGACTACGGCCACGCCGGAACCACAACCTAATTCTAAGGCATTAAATCCGCCGATGACGTTACCAATGGCGTAGAGGTTGCTTAAGAACTCACCATCTTTTTGTACCTGACATTGTTCATTAATAATCACGCCAGCGCTTTGATATGGTTGTGGATTTGAAAAACGGGAATTTGTCCAACTAAAGCGATCGGTTGGATTAAATCCCTGATCTCCTTGAATATCGCTGTAGAATACCGGTTCAAAGATTTTATCGAATTCCGAAACCAAACCTTTACTGAAGAAACTACCAGAGGCTAAGACAAAAGCATCTGCGGTGATTTCTTCTTTCTCATGGATGCGGGTTTCGATGGCACGTACCTGATTGCCTGAGAAGTGGGCTTTAACTGCGCTATCCCCATTCATCATTAGTCCGCCTAATTGCTCAAACTGACGACGTAATTGAATACGTTGACGCATACCGAGTAATGAAGGCGGTAGTGTTGGCAATTCAAATAATGGCAAACCGGTAGCTTTGCAAAGGGAATTCATGAACTCTTGGTTTTCTAAACCGAAACAAGCCGGCAGGAAAACAGCATCAGCCCCTTTAGCAGCAGTTTTGACTTCTTCAACTAAGTCGGCGAAATTTAATTTATATTCCAATACCTGAGCGATATTTACGCTACGGAACTCACGGGAGTTGGCGCGTAATTGATCTAATTCCGGAATTTTCAAGAAATCGGAAGTGATTTCGCAGTGGGCAAATTGTGAATTTAATACCAAATTTGCGGCCAATAATTCCGGTTGGAAATCGTGATATCCCTCAATACCTAATACCGTAATTTTATGGTAAGGGAATGCCGTATCTTGGTTGGTTGTTGGTACACTATTTGGCGATAACCAGGCGCCACGTAAGCTACCAAGTGCAGTAACCCGCCAATGGTTTTGTTGGTTTGAACCGACTAAATCTAAATTTAATTGTTCGCTCAAACGGCTAAACTCTTCAGCTTTGGCTAACACAGTTGATGCACCAAGAATACTGTAAGGGTGGTTTGGGAGCTGTTGCGCTAATTGAGCTAGTCCATCAGCTAAATCGGATACTGCATGCCCATCCGGTAAACGGCTTAATAAATCGAAAGAACCGGAAGCGAAATCAATAGCGGCTTGACCATTATTGATGATGGCACAGCGTTTGCCACTTTGCTGTAAAGCGATCCCGCAGGTAAGGCCGGCTAATCCGCCGCCAATAATCACTACATCAAAATTCATTGCTATCCGTCCCTTGTTGTTTTTCGTTTGCTAATGCTGGTACATCATTTAGCCCTAATAGGCTACCGTAAATCCAAGAAGTGAATTCCGCTTCGCGGATCGCGTCTCCCCAAGCAATTGGCTCAATACCGCGCCAACGTTCTTCCATAAATGAGTTGAGTTGGGTCGTAGCCTGACGGGCGTCTGCTACATTAAAACGGTGCATTAATCCGGCTGCGCGACATGCACATAACTCAGCTTGACAGGTTCCCATACCAACCCGAGTGCGGCGGCGTAAATCGACTAGGTTGTTAACACTGAGTTCATCTACCGCATAGCGTACTTCTCCGGCAGTGACTGCCTCACATTCGCAAACCATGGAGCGATCTAAACGATCTTTGTCCAATAATCGGGTTGCGCGTGCACCATGACGATAAACGGCGGAGTAGCGGATGGTACTTGGTAAGGAAATAATTTTTTGATTGGTTTCAGCCCGGCTTTCAGTGGATCCCGGTAATGGGCGATCAGCAGTGGTACAACGGGCTGTCTTGTTGAGTTTTTTACACACAAGATCGGTTGCCCATTCGGCCATTAGGCGATAAGTCATTAATTTACCGCCAGTAATGGTAATAAAACCGTCCAAACCATCACGTTCTGCGTGGTCAAGCAACACTATACCACGACTCACATTACGGCCGGATGGGTCATCATCGGTCGCAACTAATGGACGAACACCGGCATACGCACGTAATACGCGGGTATGGCGTAAGCTTGGCGCCAATTTTTCCCCTTCGCGGAATAAGATATCCACTTCTTCCGGAGTGACTTCCATATTGTCAATTTGATCGTAAGGAATACGGCTAGAGGTTGTACCGATAACGCAAATAGTATCACCCGGTACGAGAATGTCCGCATCCGCTGGTTTACGGCAACGATTGATTACTAATTTGTTAATTCGGTGTCCCATGACAAGTAATGCGCCTTTTGCCGGGAACATTTTAATTTTGAGATCCGCATATTCTGCGATGCCTTGTCCCCAGATACCACCGGCATTGACGACTAATGGCGCAAAGAATTTACGGTTTACACGATTTTTGTGATCGTAAACATCCACACCGATCACTTTGCCACCTTCGCGAATTAAATTTTTTACTTCGCAATAAGTAAACATTTTGGCACCGTTTTCGGTAGCATCCATCATATTGGACGCAGTTAAGCGGAATGGGTCAATTGAGCCATCCGGTACAACTACTGCGCCAACTAAATGAGGGTTGACGGAGGGTTCCATAATTTTGGCCAGTTCAGGCTCGATTGGAACAGCTTCAATACCTGATTTGGTACAGCTCTCAATGAAGGTTTTTTGATAATCGAGGGAATCTTCCGGAAGGGTGATAAATAAGCCTTCTGTTTCATCCACACAGTGACGTGCAATCTTACGCAGAATTTGGTTTTCTTTAATACATTCTTCTGCTGATTCTTGGTCGTTTACCGCATAACGTGCACCACTATGCAATAAACCGTGGTTACGGCCGGTGGCCCCAGTTGCGATATCTCGACGTTCCAATAGTATGCAATTGATCCCACGGAGTGCACAGTCACGGGCTATTCCCGCACCGGTTGCGCCGCCGCCGATGATAATCACATCCGTTGATATAGGTGAGAAATCTCCTACATCTTTATACATTTGAGGCGATAAACTCATAGTTACCCCATTCCACAAAGAAAAGAAAAAATAGATACAATTAAAGCAGGGGCATTCTATTGAGAAATGGTCAAATTAACAACATTTTGAGCGAAAAAGAAAATTGAATTGTGATATCTGTCACAAAATTTTCGTATTCGCTCAAAGTGTGAAAAAAATTTTGTGAGCAAACTCACATATTTCAATAATGACACTTTCCTATTTCATGTTTTCTTCTATGATGCTCGCCTGCTCCTTTCATTGTAAATAAAGGAGAAACCATAATAATTATGTTGGAGAAAAATTATGTTTGGACCATTTAAACCCGCTCCGCACATCGCGGAACTACCAGCGGAAAAAATTGATTCCACGTATAGACGCTTACGTTGGCAAGTGTTTGCAGGGATCTTCTTTGGTTATGCCGCTTACTATTTTGTGCGTGCAAACTTTGACTTGGCACAACCCGGTTTAATTCAAGCCGGCTTATACACAAAAGCGGAACTAGGTGTTATTGGCTCAGCGGCCGGTCTTGCCTATGGCTTATCTAAGTTCGTAATGGCCGGTATGTCTGACCGTTCGAACCCTCGCGTATTCTTACCATTTGGTTTATTGCTTTCGGGTCTTTGTATGACCCTAATGGGTTTATTCCCATGGGCAACTTCAGGCATTGCCATCATGTGGGTAATGATCTTCTTAAATGGTTGGTTCCAAGGTATGGGTTGGCCTCCATGTGGTCGTACAATGGTACACTGGTGGTCTAAATCAGAACGCGGTACTATCGTATCTATCTGGAATACCGCACACAACATCGGTGGTATGATGCCGGGTGCAATGGTGCTATTAGCAAGTGCGGTCTTCTTCAGCACTCATGGTATCGAAGCACAAGCAAAAGACATTTGGCAACAATCCCTCTACTATCCGGGTATTGCGGCAATGATCTGTGCAATTCCAGTTTACTTCGTGATGCGTGATACTCCACAATCTTGTGGTTTACCATCAATCGAAAAATGGCGTAATGACTACCCAGATGACTATAACGAAAAAACTTACGAAAACGATTTAAGCACAAAAGAAATCTTCGTAACTTATGTATTGAAAAACAAATTGTTATGGTACATCGCGATTGCTAACGTATTCGTATACTTAATCCGCTACGGCGTATTAAAATGGTCTCCGGTTTACTTAAGTGAAGTAAAACACTTCAACATCAAAGGTACCGCATGGGCATATACTATTTATGAATTAGCAGCGGTTCCAGGTACCTTACTTTGCGGTTGGGTGTCTGACCATGTATTCAAAGGTAAACGTGGTTTAACTGGTTTCATCTTCATGATCTTAACTACTGCAGCAGTAGCAGCATACTGGATGAACCCAGCTACACCAGAAGCAGAACTTGCAAACTATGCAGCTTGGTATGAAAACCCATATCAATTAACTGACTTCATCTTAATGACCTTAATCGGCTTCTTAATCTACGGTCCAGTAATGTTAATCGGCTTGCATGCTCTTGAACTTGCACCGAAAAAAGCAGCTGGTACAGCAGCAGGTTTCACTGGTTTATTCGGTTACTTAGGTGGTACTGTTTCAGCTTCTGCCGTTATTGGTTGGGCTGCACAACATTACGGCTGGGATGGCGGTTTCTACGTCATGATCGGCGGTGGTATCTTAGCAGTGTTATTACTCTTCAACGTAATGATTGAAGAAGGTAAACACAAAGCTAAATTAGGTGATACCTACGGTACTAAATAATCAATGAGTTAAAGGCGACAGGCTTATAGGCTTGCCGCCTTTTTTATTGCAAAGAACAACTGAATTTTTAACCGCACTTTAAAGGAGATAATGTGATGAAATTGAATAAATTAACCATTATGTTTGGCGCGGCAGTTATGGCAAATGCAGCGTTAGCAGATCAAACCTGTAATGAACCTTATCGTTCGGCATTACCGGCTTATACCTATAAGTTGGCGAAGGTGCTTGAAGTAAATGGACGCCAAGGGATTACAACCGATGGTAAATACCTATATGTATCGGGCAGTAAAACGTTAGCCAAATACGATATGGATGGGAAACTTATTAAAGAAAATAAAGAGCCTTTTGTGGGATATCAAAAAGAAGCCAACCATATTGGTGACATCGATATCTACAACAATGAACTTTATGTTTCCTCAGAATGGTTTGATGCCGGCGTAGGTAAAAATATTCAAATTGCGATTCATGATCCTGAAACGCTCGCGTTAAAAAGATCAGTTGATTTTAATCCCGAATCAGGTCAAGTCGAAGTTTCCGGCATCACCGTAGATACCGTTCACAATTCAGTTTGGATGGCATCTTGGGTGGGAGAGGAAAGCGGCCGTTATTTATATGAATATGATCTTTCAACCGGTAAATATAAACGTAAGGTGCATTTACAACCTGTTCCACAATGGATTCAAGGGGTTTATGCCTACAATGGCGATCTCTATGTGACTGCTGACGATGGTACTGCCGATGAAAAAGAACCCGATCATATTTATCGCGTAGAAATCTCAGATAAAACCAATGAAGCCAGAGTTGTTTTAGAAAAAACATTAGACGATATTCGAGATGTCGGCGAAGTCGAAGGCTTGAATGTGAATCCGAAAACCAAACAACTACTTGTCCATGCAAACCGAGGCAAACAAATAGTGTTAGGGATGCCAAAGGGATTTTATCCAGGATATGATCGTGAAATTAATGAAATCTATTTTTACGACATGAAACCAAGATGTAATAAGTAAATCAAGGAGAACACTCAATGAAACTTAAAACTTTAGCGCTTTCTTTATTAGCAGCAGGTGTACTTGCTGGTTGTAGCGTACATTCTTCCACAAACTCTATGAAATCAGACAAAATTATTATTGCTCACCGTGGTGCAAGTGGTTATTTACCAGAGCACACCCTTGAGTCTAAAGCGCTTGCATTTGCACAACATGCAGACTACTTAGAACAAGACTTAGCGATGACAAAAGATGGTCGTTTAGTGGTTATCCATGACCACTTCTTAGATGGTTTAACTGACGTCGCGAAAAAATTTCCAAATCGTCATCGTAAAGATGGTCGTTACTACGTAATCGATTTCACCTTGAAAGAAATTCAAAGTTTAAATATGACTGAAAACTTTGAAACTAAAGATGGTAAACAAGTTGCAGTATATCCGGGTCGTTTCCCACTTTGGAAATCACACTTCAAAATCCATACTTTTGAAGATGAATTGGAATTTATCCAAGGTTTAGAAAAATCTACCGGTAAAAAAGTGGGTATCTACCCTGAAATCAAAGCACCTTGGTTCCACCACCAAAATGGCAAAGATATTGCAGTTGAAACCCTTAAAGTGTTGAAAAAATACGGTTACGACAAGAAATCAGACATGGTTTACTTACAAACCTTCGACTTCAATGAGTTAAAACGTATTAAAAACGAATTGCTACCAAAAATGGGCATGGATTTAAAACTTGTTCAATTAGTGGCATACACCGACTGGCATGAAACTGAAGAAAAAGATGCAAAAGGCAAATGGGTGAACTACGATTACGATTGGATGTTCAAACCAGGCGCAATGGCAGAAGTGGTAAAATATGCTGATGGTGTTGGTCCAGGCTGGTACATGTTAGTAGATAAAGAAAAATCTAAACCAGGCAACATCGTGTACACTCCATTAGTGAAAGAACTCGCACAATACAAAGTGGAATTACACCCATATACCGTGCGTAAAGATGCTTTACCTGAATTCTTCACTGACGTAAATCAAATGTACGATGCGTTATTGAATAAATCTGGTGCAACTGGCGTATTCACCGACTTCCCAGACACAGGCGTTGAGTTTTTGAAAAAACAAAAATAATACGTAAGTAAAAGTAATAAAAAGAGCGGTCAAAATTCATTGTGATTTTTGACCGCTTTTCTCCTAAGGGCTCCATCAACTTAGTTACAGCCATTCTGATAACTGTCTATATAGTTAAAGAGGAAATTATCATCTAATGAATAGCCGCCTGCTATTATAGAACTCATTCTCTCATCAACAACTCTAAAGTTTTCTCCCCATATTTCCCCATTAATCTATTTTTGAAATCAGGCTCTATATAAAAAGCAAAAGCTAGCTCACCTTTTAATTTATCTATCTCTATTTTAGAGAGCTTTCTTGTTATGTAATAATGAAAGCAGGAGGACAATTTCCTTTTCTTTTCTCTACCTATAGATAGAAAGCCATCATTAGATAGTGTAATTCCTGTTACATGACGATTATGAGCCCTTGATGAAAATACCGTTTTATCTTTATTAATTTTTATATTGCCATTATATAGTTGATATAATAATTCAATTACTATTTTTGGGAATTCAAAAAGTACATTTTTAACATTGCTCGAAAATGTAATATCATCTGCATATCGAGAATACACAACATTTTTCTCTGAACAAATATCAGAAATAGCCTTATCAAATGAATAAAGTATAAAATTAGATATAAATGGTGAGGTTGGCGCACCTATACTTAACTGTAAAAAATTATTTTTCCTATTTTTTTCCAAAACAACAAACCTGATAACAATTTTTTATCATCATCATTAAAATACAGTTTATACTTTTCAAACTCATTAAAAAGAATTGATGGAGTGATACTGGGAAAAAATCCTTAAAATCCATTTTAAGTAAATACTTGTAATTTACATGGCAACAAGCATTATCTTTAATGCTAATACCTTTCTTATAAGAAAAAACAGAGTCATGTATCGGAATAACTCCATCAAAAAATTTTAGAAGAGCCCTCTGTATATATTTTAACTCTTTAGATGGTTGTGCAATGGTCCGCTTCCCATTTGAATTTCTTTTAGGTATTTCATAAACCTTATACCTATAAGGGGATGTTGAAGAAAATTTCAATAATTCTCTCCGGTCCATTAAAATTAAATCAGAAAGATAATCAACTATATTCATGAGACACCTATTTTAGTATTTATAAATTTTAAAGCTGCTTTACGTTTCTGCGATATATCATCATTTGAATTTAAATAAGATTGCAACAGCATAGTTTTATGCCCACTTTCATCAAAAGGTATATTGCTCCTATTTCTCCCAAATTTTACGAAAGGAGTTTCTTTATATTCATTAGACGGATAATAAAACTTGTATGTACTATATTCATAGAACTTTATATACTCTAGATTTTCTAATAAATATAAAAACCGTTTAACTTCTGATTGATTAAGGCTAATATCAAACGCTTGCAATGTTAATTCAATTTCCGTTAAAGTGATCGGAAAGGATAACCTTATAATTTCTAAAACAAGAAGAATAACATGAGCTCTATTATTTTTATCAAACCCTTGGGTTTTATCTAATCTAGAAAGTTTGTTTTCAGTATCCTTTATTAAGGTATGAACTATTTCTTTATCATACGCTACTCCTTTCTTTGGAAAAGGGTAAAAAACTACTGAGGTATCACATTTCTTTTTTATATGAGTTAATGGTCCTAAATTAATAAAAGAATCTTTATCTGCGTCATTAGGCACTATAACTAATAGCTTTTTATAAAATTCTGCTCGCCCCCAAAAAGTGCCAAATTCAACTAATGAACCAGGACTTTCTAAAAAAATAAGAATCAGAGATGAGATTGAAGCAATATCATCTTCAAAAATTAATAAATCCGTATAAATATTATCCCTGAAATAATCCTTAAAAGATTCAGCTACTATAAGCAGAGCTTCTAACTCAGGGGCTACATTAGCACATTCCTGAAAAAAACATGCTCTAAAGCTAGGAGGCGTACTTTGCGTTATATCAACTAGCCCTCCACAAATAAATACTTTTAACTTATCTAACTGAACTTTACACTTTGAAGAATCATATGTCTGATAGACATTTTTAAGAATATCTTCATATTTATTCTTACTAGCCATATTTATATATTAAAATTTTTATGCACTAAATAAACAATAAGGTAGGTGTAACACCTACCTTATATATTTATCTCTTTACTAAAGGCAGCGTTAGAAAATTTCTGACGCTCCGATTTAGGATCGTCAGAAATTTTCTAACGCAACCTAAATCTAATCAATAAGTTTGTGTCTAGCGAAACGCCCGACGAAGCAAATTGCTTATACGCTAAAGAGTACTAAGTATTATAAACAAATTAATTATTTTTTGTAGTCTTTTGTTCTTTATCCAAAATCATAGGCATGCCGATGATTATTTTTACAAATTATCGAAATGACTTTATCACTTTACAGAAATTAAGCTTAATCCCTCTAAACCAACTCTTGCATTTCTAAAAATTCGCATCCAAGCAGCATCATCGCAGCGATACGACCGTCCACACAATACCTAATACTGAACCATTCTGGCTGGGCAGGTTTCAGTCACATTTAAATGGCTGTCGATATACTGTGCCACAATCAAGTTTTGCGCTTGAAGTGCGGTCAAATTCTCAGTTTTTTGAATTCTATCTCCCTTCTCTGTTATTGGTTTATATCTCTTAATAACAAAAAAGCTTGCTGTTTATCTCAGCAAGCCCTTTAAAATAACTCCATTAAGCAAATTGCTTTTTATTTTCTAAATAACGTTTCGCACATTCTGCTGCAGCAACTAAGCCGCCTGCCATCATAATAATATCTTTAATAACAAGTCGGCCGGCGCCTGAGAGATATGGGAAGCCATAATTAGGTGTTGGGAAGTCTCCACCTAAATTCGGCACCCAGGTTTCTGGCGTAAATATCAGGAAGGACAGCGTGACTATCGACATGCCAAAGGTGAGTAAACCACCGAATAAACCTAATGTTGGAGACCAAATGCCTGCTAATACTAAAATACCAATTGTCACAATGATTGCGCCAATAATATAAGAAGCGGTATAGGTGCCGTTGGCTTTATGCCATTCAATATTTTTTGCGACCATTTTGCCTTCAGGGTTTTTATATAAGGTATATTCTTTTACTAAAACCCCCTTATCATTCTCTACTGTATTCGCACCGTTTTTGTAAAGGAAGCTTAAGAAAGGACTATTTGACACAAAATGTGCGATACCATCTGCCTCATATTGGCAAACTTTTAAACCTCCAATCCAAACCATCACAATACAAATCGCAATGCGAATAAAGTTAATAAATTGACGTTGCAATGGCGCAACAATATTAGCCAGCAATGTAACTAATGCACTCATTCAGAACTCCTTATTTAGTTCAATTGATATTACGGACATAAAGTCCAAGAATAGTTATATGAGATTTTTATCTTACTGTTTGTATTATTTTCCCTAAAAATTTACTCTCGCATTTCTAAAAATCCACACCTAAGCAGCATCTTCAGATTAATCTTTTGTATACCATGCTAACCGACTGCATGCAGTACATATTCTGGATAAAACCATGATTGCGATACATTCATCTATATTAGAAATGCACTAATATCATTGGATGATTGATGTATCACCCAAAAAAATAGGGCTTTTAGGCCCTATTTTTAATCAAGTAAAAATTACATCATTGCGCTATAAGCCAATGCGGCAAGTGCGGCGCCGATGGATGGACCGATAACCGGAACCCAACTATATGCCCAGTCAGCTTTAGTGTTCAGTTTACGGCTTAAGAAAAGGCCTAAAGTCAAGCGTGGTCCTAAGTCCCGTGCAGGGTTAATTGCATAACCGGTGGTACCACCTAAGCTTAAACCAATCGCCCATACTAAAATCGCAACCGGTAGAGCACCGATAGAACCTAAACCGATAGGAGTTTGCTCCGTTGCACCCGGTAAAGTGATATTGGCACCAGTAATGTAGAAAATAACAAATACCAATACGAAGGTACCGATAATTTCACTCACTAAGTTAATCGGGTAGTTACGGATAGCAGGTTCTGTACAGAAGCAGGCGCGTTTCAAACCGTCTTCTTCAGTAGCGCTGAAGTGATCTTTATAGGTGATGTAAACTAACAATGCCCCCACCATACCACCAACGATTTGCGCAGCAATATAGCCAGGAACCATTGCCCAACTAAATACGCCTTTAAATGCCAAACCTAGAGTTACCGCTGGGTTTAAATGGGCGCCACTATAAGGACCGGTAACCACCACAGCCACATATACAGCAAACGCCCAAGCGGTGGTAATAACGATCCAACCAGAACTTTGTCCTTTGGTTTTATTCAAGCAAACATTAGCTACAACGCCATTCCCCAACAGAATCAATAATGCCGTGCCGAAGAATTCTGCAAAATAAGCATTCATAAGAGATCTCCATATAATGATTAAACGGATGATTTTATTGGTTTAAAAATCACCATTGGGCAATTGTGTTCGTTTATTCGATCAAATATTGAGATACTCAGAGTGAGCGGTCACATTATCTTTTTTTTTCTTTATTTATCAAGAAAATATGCGCCTGAAAATACAGAAATGAGAGCGAGATCACATTCTAAAAATGGGGGAATTTTTTCGATAAAAAACTTTGTGATCAATGTCAAGATTTTAGATTTTGCCTATTTCATTTAATGGTAATTTCTATTAGTTTGTCGGGGCAATTTGTTCGTTTAAGCTCAAAATTAGTTCGTTTACAACCATAATTGATGCACTTGCCGCATCTTAGGACAATTCTATGACCGACAAAAAGTATATTATCGCCTTAGATCAGGGTACCACCAGCTCCCGTGCCGTATTATTGGATCACAATGCCAATGTGGTGGAAATTGCTCAACGTGAATTTACACAAATTTATCCACGAGCCGGCTGGGTGGAGCACAATCCAATGGAAATTTGGGCGACACAAAGTTCAACATTAAATGAAGTTGTCGCCAAAGCCGGTATTACTTCCGATGAGATTGCGGCAATTGGGATCACCAACCAACGTGAAACCACCATTGTGTGGGAAAAGGCGACCGGTACACCGGTTTATAATGCAATCGTATGGCAATGTCGTCGTACCGCGGATATCACCGATAAATTAAAAGCCGATGGTCACGAAGAATATATTCGTAATACTACCGGTTTAGTGGTGGATCCATATTTCTCCGGTACTAAAGTGAAATGGATTTTGGACAATGTAGAAGGTGCACGCGAAAAAGCTGAACGTGGCGAGCTCCTATTCGGTACCGTAGATACTTGGTTGGTATGGAAATTAACTCAAGGCCGCGTGCATGTAACTGATTACACCAATGCATCCCGTACTATGTTATTTAACATCCATACGAAAAAATGGGATGACAAAATGTTGGAATTATTAAATATTCCACGTTCCATGTTGCCTGAAGTGCGCAACTCTTCCGAAGTATATGGCCAAACTAACATCGGTGGTAAAGGCGGCGTGCGTATTCCTGTTGCTGGTATTGCCGGTGACCAACAAGCGGCTCTTTACGGCCATCTTTGCACCCGCGCAGGTCAAGCGAAAAATACCTATGGTACAGGCTGCTTTATGTTGCTTCACACCGGTGATAAAGCCATTACCTCTAAAAATGGCCTATTAACCACTATTGCATGTAATGCTAAAGGTGAACCTGAATATGCTCTTGAAGGTTCTGTATTTATCGCGGGTGCTTCTATTCAATGGTTACGTGATGAACTCAAAATCGTACATGACAGCCATGACTCCGAATACTTCGCACAAAAAGTTCCTGATAGCAATGGCGTGTACGTTGTTCCGGCCTTCACCGGTTTAGGTGCGCCTTATTGGGATCCGTATGCCCGTGGTGCGATTTTTGGTCTTTCCCGCGGTTCTAACCGTAACCACATCGTACGTGCAACCCTTGAATCTATTGCTTACCAAACCCGCGATGTATTAGAAGCAATGCAATCTGACTCCGGCCAACGCTTACAATATTTACGCGTGGACGGTGGTGCAACCAACAATAACTTCTTAATGCAATTCCAAGCGGATATTTTAGATGTGAATGTTGAACGTCCTGTAGTGAAAGAAGTTACCGCACTTGGTGCGGCTTATCTTGCGGGTCTTGCGGTTGGTTTCTGGAAAGACTTGGACGAACTTCACGACAAAGCCCGTGTTGAACGCACCTTCACACCGGATAATGACGAAGAAAAACGTGAACGTCGTTATAAAGGATGGAAAAAAGCGGTTAAACGCTCCCTTGAATGGGCGAAAGAAGACGCGGAATAAATCTCCGTTCATGAATAAACAAAAGGCGTGTTTTACACGCCTTTTTTAATGGGGAAATGTGACATCAAAACGCCCCTACGATTTTCAGAGTTTTACTGGAAATTGACTATAACCTATTGATTTTGCTTGAAAAGGTTTTTAAAGGTAAAAAGAATGTGACATTTTTCTCAATGTGGCCATTATTTTTCATCCAAAGAATAGTATTGCACCCCGATTTCGATTTTGCCTAATCCCTTTTCTTCTCGCCATTTATTGGCATCCCGCAGGGAATAAACACAGCCACAATATTCCTGTTTATAAAAACGTTCCTCTTTACGGATGCGGTCGGAACGCGCTGAGCCGCCATCCTTCCGCCAGTTGAAATCCCAGAAAATCACATCGTCATAACGGGCCGCGGCACGGCGGCCACAATCATAAACCTGTTCTTGATTTTTCCAGCGGGAAATCCCCAAACTGGTAGCAATCACCGGAAAACCGTGTTCATGGGCATAGAGAGCAGTGCGTTCTAAACGCATATCAAAACATTTGGTGCAACGCTCGCCGCGTTCCGGTTCATGTTCCAAACCTTTAACCCGCTCAAACCATTCAGCGCGATCGTAATCGGCATCAATAAATGGAATATTATTTTTTTCCGCAAAACGTTTATTTTCTTCTTTGCGAATTAAATATTCCTTGTGCGGATGAATATTGGGATTGTAGAAGAAAATAGTGAATTCCACATCGGAGGCCATTACTGCCGCGATAATTTCACCGGCACAGGGTGCGCAACAGGTATGCAACAACAACTTTTTATGGTCATTGGGCATAATTAATTTGGGGCGCACATAGGGCGCATTGGGATCCTGTTTGATTTTACGGGGTTTTTTGTGGTGTTCCGGTTGTTGGGATTGTGATTCGGTCATAGCTAAACAATAAAATTAAAAAGACAAAAGAAAAGGGCTTGCGCCCTTAAGTTTAATAGGTGCGATCTACGGATAAATACGCCAAGGCAATGAGGGCATCCTTATATTCGCTTGGTGGCAATATTTGTAAGGCATCCACCGCTTTTTGCGCTTCCTGTTTGGCGCGTTCCATTGCGTAATCCAAGGAACGATATTGCGCCATGATGGCTAAGACTTCATCAATGGCTTCACGTTTGCCACCTTGCTCGATGGCCTCGCGAATGAGTGCTGATTGCGCCGGATCGCCATGACGCATGGCATGTAATAAAGGAAGAGTGGGTTTGCCTTCCGCCAAATCATCACCGACATTTTTACCTAGCGCGGCTGCATTAGCGCTGTAATCCAAAACATCATCGACTAATTGGAATGCGGTACCTAAATAGCGGCCATATTCCTGCAATGCTTGTTGTTGCTCAAGCGGTGCATCGGCCACGATAGCGGCAGCTTGTCCCGCCACTTCAAACAGGCGGGCAGTTTTACGATAAATCACCTGCATGTAATTGGCCTCTGTGGTGTCCGGGTCATTCACATTCATTAATTGTTGCACTTCACCTTCCGCCAACACATTGGTCGCATCGGACATGATTTTGAGAATATCCAAGGATTGCAATTCGGCGACCAATTGGAAAGCGCGGGTATAAATGAAGTCGCCCACTAAAACGCTGGCGGCATTACCAAATTCCGCATTAGCCGTAGCACGACCGCGACGCATCGCGGATTCATCCACAACATCGTCATGCAGGAGTGATGCGGTGTGAATAAATTCCACAAAGGTCGCGCAAGTGATGGCTTTCGTCCCCTGATAACCTAAGGCACGGGCGGCCAATACGGCAATTAACGGACGAATACGTTTACCACCACCTTGAATAATGTAATAACCAAGCTGATTGATTAAAACCACATCGGATGTCAATTGCGCAAGAATCATCGCATTGACCTGTTGCATATCGGCATCGGCTAATGCCTGAATCGCCTTCATATCCATTGGATTGCTATGTGTCATTGTTTCTCTTTAAATAGGCTGAAAAATTGCGTGCAGGGGATTCTACCCGATTTTTCGCGCATTCTGAAAGCAATCCGAATATGCGGGGAATTTTTTTACTTTATTGCAAATAAGTTCTTGCATACAGATCTTTTTTTCCGTAGAATTTGCGCCCTATTTATATGAATTTAGAGTGCGAACCGTAAGGACGGTAGAGCACATTATTAGCGGAGTATTTATGTACGCAGTTTTCCAAAGTGGCGGTAAACAACACCGTGTCAGCGAAGGTCAAGTTGTTCGTTTAGAAAAACTTGAACTTGCCACCGGCGCAACGGTTGAATTTGATTCAGTGTTGATGGTCGTTAATGGTGAAGATGTTAAAATTGGTGCACCTGTTGTTGCAGGCGCAAAAGTAGTGGCTGAAGTGGTTGCACAAGGTCGTGGCGAGAAAGTTAAAATCGTTAAATTCCGTCGTCGCAAACACAGCCGTAAACAACAAGGTCATCGTCAGTGGTTCACTGAAGTGAAAATCACCGGCATTCAAGCATAATTTCAGAGGAGATCAAATAGATGGCAACTAAAAAAGCTGGGGGTTCAACCCGCAACGGTCGTGATTCTGAAGCTAAACGCCTTGGTGTTAAACGTTTCGGTGGTGAATCCGTATTAGCAGGTAGCATCATTGTTCGTCAACGTGGTACTAAATTCCACGCAGGTAACAATGTAGGTATGGGTCGTGACCACACCTTATTCGCTACTGCAGACGGTAAAGTTAAATTTGAAGTAAAAGGCGAGAAAAGCCGTAAATACGTAAGTATTGTTACTGAATAATTTAAACCCTTTTTAAAAACGCCCTACAGATGTGGGGCGTTTTATTTTTGTCTTTTTTAAAGTGTTTCTAATAAAATCAATGACTTAGCCTTGTTTTTTAGAAAAACTTCGATTTCTGACTGGGCGTTTTACCATCTATTTCCAATAGGACATACCATGAAACAGCAACCTCTTTTAGGCTTTTGTTTTGCGATGATCACTGCAATGGCTTGGGGCTCCTTACCCATTGCGTTAAAGCAGGTACTTTCCACCATGGATGCGCAGACCATTGTCTGGTATCGCTTTTGGGTTGCCTCATTGGTGCTATTTTTATTATTGGCCTATCGCCGCAATTTGCCTTCTTTTAGCCGTGGCGCCAATATGCTTGGCCTGATTGTCGTTGGCGTATTTGGCTTGGCAGGAAATTTCTTCCTGTTTAACAGCTCACTGAATTTTATTGAACCTTCGGTCGCTCAAATCTTTATTCATTTTTCCTCCTTCGGCATGTTGATTTGCGGTGTTTTCGTATTTAAAGAACGTTTAGGACTACATCAAAAAATCGGTTTAGGATTATTAGTGTTTGGCCTTGGCCTTTTCTTCAATGATAAATTCGATATTTTTCGGCAAGGTGGTGATTATCTCCTTGGTGTTGTTATCAGCTGTACGGCATCCTTGGTATGGGTCGCTTATGGTATGGCACAAAAATTGTTGCTACGGCGTTTTAGTGCACAACAAATTTTGCTGATGATCTATTTCGGTTGCGCTTTGGTATTTACACCGGCAGCATCGCCTGCTCAAGTACAAGGGCTAGATCCTTTTGCGGTTGCTTGTTTTCTTTATTGTTGTGCCAATACCTTATTTGGCTATGGTGCCTATGCTGAAGCGCTCAATCGCTGGGAAGTCTCCAAAGTTAGTGTCGTGATTACGTTAGTACCACTCTTTACGATTTTCTTCGCCCATTTGGCTCATTATTGCGCACCAGCGCGTTTCGCCGTACCGCAGTTAAATGGTTTAAGCTATTTGGGCGCCTTGATTGTGGTCTGTGGGGCAATTTTCTCGGCCATTGGCCAGCAATTTTTGCGAGGTCGTTAATGCAAACTTTACGCCGTTTCTTCTGGTTAATTCGTCCTTATTGGTTTTCCCGTACTCAATGGTTCGCTTGGACATTATTGCTGGCCGTGTTAGGCCTCAGTTTGGCGATCATTTATATCGGGGTATTTATCAATCAATGGAATAAAGATTTCTATGATGCGTTAACCGCATTTGAAACTGCCAAAATACTGCCGTTATCTATTCAATATTTGGCCTATATGGCGCTAGTGGTACTTTGTGTCAGTTCTGCCGGTTGGTTGCGTAAGCTATTGTTGATCCGTTGGCGTCGTCATTTAACCGAACAATTACAGGAAAAATGGCTTCGAGAGCATAATCTCTATCGATTAAGCCTGTCCGTACAACCGGATAATCCCGATCAACGGATTGCCGAAGATTGTGCGATGCTGGCGGAAAAGAGTATTGATCTCCTGAAGAATTTCGTCATGAATATGGCAAAGATCATCGCTTTTGTCGGAATATTATGGGAAATCTCCGGCACCTTATCCTTTCAAATTGCCGGTCAAGAAGTGGTTATCCATGGCTATTTGGTATGGTTGGCGCTGTTTTATACCTTGCTATGCAGCTTGCTGACCCATTGGATTGGCCGCAAGTTGCATCCGTTGAATGTGCAAAAGCAACAGGCAGAAGCGAATTTCCGGCGTACGCTGCTACGTTTGCACGACAATGCGGAGCAGGTGGCTTTTTACCGTGGTGAAGAAACCGAAAAGCATCGTCTAGCCACTTATTTTGCTCATATTGAACGGAACTGGCATGCCATTATGGGGCGAGAATTTCGTCTGGAAACCTTCAGCGCAGCCTATTTACGCCTCACCAATATTTTACCGTTATTTGCCGTGATGCCGCTGTATTTAGCCAAAACCATTACTTTTGGTACGATGATGCAAGCGCGATCGGCGTTTTCTTCGGTGCAGGACGGATTCGGCTGGTTTATGGATTTTTATAAACGCATTATGGAATGGGCTGCCTGTGTACAGCGGTTGGCGGAGTTTAATGAATCCCTTGCGCAGTTACCACCGTTGCCAACACCAATCATTCAAGGCCGGACATTGGTTTGTGACGCATTGCAGGTGGCATTACCGCATCAACCACAGCCCTGCTTAGCACCTTTTTCTTGTGCATTGCAACCCGGTGATTGGTTGCAGTTGCAAGGACCTAGCGGAATTGGTAAAAGCGCCTTGTTGCGCACCCTTGCCGGGCTTTGGCCAGCCTATGCCGGAAAAATCTCTCTACCGGTCGGCAATGTGCTGTTTTTGCCGCAAAAAAGCTATTTGCCATTTGCTCGCCTGGATGAATTACTCTGCTATCCACGTCGGCCAATAGAAATTCAAGCCGATTTAGGGCAGTTGTTACAAATGGTGGGATTAGCGCATTTATCCACTCAGCTTGAAGTTGCTCGGGATTGGGCGTTACGCCTGTCGGGAGGAGAACAACAGCGCATTGCCTTTGCCCGTTTATTGCTGCAACGGCCACAAGTGATTTTTTGTGATGAAAATACCAATCAGCTGGATATCGCCTCCGCCCGTCATTTATTCAGTTTGTTAAAACAGCAACTACCCGAAGCGATTGTCATTGCCGTGACGCATCAGGCTGAGCTCGCAGACTTCTTCAACTCTCAGTATGTATTGCAACGGGGATAATTCGACTTTCCTCTATTTTTAAATCAACTCTAATAAAATCAATGAGTTATGCTTAATCTTTGGTAAAACGTCCTTTTTTCATGGGGCGTTTGCCAAGGCTTTTTTATGCCAGCTCTTTTTTATGTAATCAATAATTGTTATTATTAGCTCCTATTTTTTATCACTCTCGGAGCCTTTTTATGTTATTGATGCCCTCGCGCCGTACTTTTGCCTTAAGTGCGGTATTTATCGCCTTAAGCCAAACTGCCTTTGCTACCACTGAAGATGATTTGGCAGAAATTAATGTAAGCAGTAGTGCCGATGCGACTGCTACGGAACACAGCAAATCCTTCACCACCTCCGCCATGAAAACCACCACCGGTTTAGAACTCAGTCCAAAGGAAACTCCGCAATCGGTGAGCGTTATCACTAAGCAACAGTTGCAAGATCGCGGCATCAATAAAATGGAAGATGCTTTAAAAACCACGACTGGCGTAAGTGTAGTACGGGATTCCGGCAAGCATCGTTTTTACTCGCGCGGTTTTTTGATCGATCAAATGGAGGTTGACGGCTTGCCGACAACAGTAGCCGGTGGCGCTAATGGCAATCCTTATCGTGATTCGTCTTCCATGGCGGATTTGCTAATTTACGATCATCTGGAGGTGGTGCGCGGAGCGACCGGCTTAACTCAATCCAATGGCGAACCGGGCGGCACCATCAACGCGGTGCGTAAAAAACCGACCAGCAATTTCCAAGCCAAGGGTAATTTTACCTTCAATAATTGGGGCAAAGCCTATACTAATGTGGATGTATCCGGGCCGTTAAATAATTCTGGTTCGTTGCGTGGGCGTTTTATTGCGGCTTTGGAACATGATCCTAGCTTCAAAAATATCAACAAAGCCGATAGTAACCGCCTGCTTTATGGTGTTGTTGAAAGCAACTTGGGTGATAACACCGTCGCAAGCGTTGGAATGATGTATCAAAATCGTCATGAAACCCCGGATTATTTTGGAGTGCCTTTGCATGAAAACAGTTTTAACTCACCGTTTAAATACGATACCTATTTAGGCTACAACTGGGCGCGTCGACAAATTCGCCAATTTAATTTATTTAGTGAAACCAACTCCTTTTTGAATGACAACTGGCAATGGTCAAATCGCTTCAGCTATACGCGTAGCAATTCCACCGATAAAGTCGGGGCAATTACCAATCTATCCACCAATTACAAAGGATTAGCGCAAGGCGGCAGCTTGGCCACCAATAATTTGCAAAATTATCTCAACCACGGCGATGAATTTGTTTATCGTACCGGGCTGACCGGCAAATTTGATTGGTTGGGACAGCAACAGGATGTCTTTTTGAATTACACCTATTCCTATGAAAAAGAAAATACCATGTGGCGTCGTGTGCGTAATTCCACGGCCTTTGATCCTTTCTCTTTTAACGGCGCGGAAATTGCCGAACCGGATTGGAATAATGTAACCGACAGCGTAAATAAACGGGATCGTACGCACTATCGTAATCGTATTATTTCCAATGCCTTGTCGGCCGGGATCCGTTTTAGCCCAACGGAGAAATGGCATATTTTAGCCGGTGCGCGGGCGACCCAATGGCGTAATATCAGCGAAACTAACTATGATATTTGGAATAGCGCGGTGGATTCCGATGCCGATAGCTATACGGTCACCAAACGTAACCGTATCGTACCTTATGTGGGGATTACCTATGACATCGATAAAAATCATAGCCTATACGCCAGCTACACCAGTATTTTTAAACCGCAATCGGCGAAAGACTACGACTCCAAAACCCTAGCGCCGATTACCGGTACCAATTATGAAGTGGGATTGAAGGGCAGTTATTACGATGGGCGTTTAAATACCTCGTTGGCTCTGTTTGATGTGCGCCAGAAAAATCGCCCGGTTTATTTCAGCGGCCTGAATGCTAAGGGGAAACAAGGCTATTACATTCCAATGGGGGAAGTGGAAAGCAAAGGATTTGAATTGGAAGTATCGGGTAATCTCACACCGGATTGGTCGTTATTTGCCGGTTATACCTACAACAAATCCAAATATAAACAGAGTGAATCCAGCAGATATCTTGCCGGTAGCAACTATTCCAGTTATACCCCGAAACATTTGTTCCGCCTGTATAGCAGTTACAATCTGCCGTTTGATAACAAAAAATGGACGATTGGCGGCGGTGTGAATTTCCAAAGCCGGGTAACCAGTTTGTATAACGTACAGCAAGCCAGTTATGCTGTGTGGGATGCTAATCTGCAATATCAGGTGAGTCCGCATATCAGCTTGCGATTCAGTGTCTTGAACCTGACCGATAAACGCTATTTTGAAAACCAAAAAGTGCGGGTGTATGGCGGTAACAATTTTTACGCTGAGCCACGTACTTATAGCTTTATGTTAGATTGGCAATTCTAAAAGACAAGTAAACCGCCTACGGGCGGTTTTTTGTTTATGGGAAAAGCATTGCACAATCAGGAATTATCGTTTTTTTAACGAACTCTAATAAAATCAATAGGTTACATGTTATTTTAGCAAAAACGTTGATTTTCGAGGGGGCGTTAGACGCGACTGAAATAAAAATGGCCGGTAAGCCGGCCATTTGGTTTGCATAGGTTTGGAATTATTTTTTCCAGTTTTTCAGCGCATCGGCGAAGGCGTTGCCCATGGCGCTGTTGCTTTGTGGATTACGTTCCCGCGGTGCCTGTGGACGAGCTTTGCCCTGCGGGCGTTCAGCTTTGCTTGACGCACGGGCTTCTTCATCAAGGCGCATGGTGAGGGCAATCCGTTTGCGTGGAATATCCACTTCCAACACTTTCACTTTCACGATATCACCGGTTTTCACTACTTGATGCGGATCTTCTACGAATTTATCGCTTAAGGAGGAAATGTGCACCAAACCGTCCTGATGAACACCGATATCGATGAATGCGCCAAAGTTGGTCACATTGGTGACCGTGCCTTCCAAAATCATGCCCGGTTTTAAATCGGTGATTTCTTCAACACCATCGGCAAATACCGCGGTTTTGAATTCACCACGCGGGTCTCGCCCCGGCTTCTCCAATTCTTTGAAAATATCCAACACGGTCGGCAAACCGAATTGTTCATCGGTAAATTGTTTGGCATCCAGTTGGCGCACAATGCCGGCATTGCCCATTAAATCCTGAATGGATTGCGCGGTGGCCTGCAGGATTTTCTCAACGATTGGATAGGCTTCCGGGTGAACGCCGGAGGCATCCAGTGGATTTTTGCCCGCCGCAATGCGCATGAAACCGGCGCATTGTTCAAAGGCTTTAGGCCCTAAACGTGGTACTTTTTTCAATTGTACACGGCTTTCAAAACGGCCGTTTTCATCGCGGTAATCCACAATGTTTTGTGCCAAGGTTTTTGTCATTCCCGCCACGCGTGCCAATAATGGTGCTGATGCGGTATTTAAATCCACGCCTACGGCATTTACACAGTCTTCCACCACCGCATCCAATTTGCGGGCTAATTGGCTTTGGTTTACATCATGCTGATATTGGCCAACACCGATGGCTTTGGGTTCGATTTTTACCAATTCAGCTAACGGATCCTGCAGACGACGGGCGATTGACACAGCACCACGCAAGGACACATCCAAGTTCGGGAATTCGTTGGCGGCAAATTCGGAGGCAGAGTACACCGATGCGCCCGCTTCGCTAACCACCACGGTTTGTGGTTTATGCTCTTTGATTTCCTTAATTACCGATTTGGCAAATCGTTCGGTTTCACGGGAGGCCGTACCGTTACCGATAGCAATTAACTCAACTTGGTGTTTGCGAATTAGGCCAAAAATCGTCATTTGCGCTTCCGCTTCTCGGCCGGTGTGTGGATAAATCGTTGCGGTATCCAATAATTTACCGGTGTTATCCACTACTGCCACTTTCACTCCGGTACGCAAACCCGGGTCTAATCCCATGGTGTTTTTTGCGCCTGCCGGTGCCGCCATCAATAGCGCGGTGAGGTTGCGCGCAAATACATCAATGGCTTCTTCTTCCGCTTTTTCCCGCAAACTCGCCATTAATTCCGTTTCCAAGTGGAGTGAGACCTTAATTTTCCAGGTCCAACTGATTACCTGTTCACGCCATTTATCCGCCGGTTGGCCACTAAAACGCACATTTAAATAATCACGGATAATTTCTTCGCAATAGCTTTGGCGTACGCCCTCTTCGGCATCGGGATCAGCATTCAAGGAGAGTTGTAAAATACCTTCATTACGCCCACGGAACATTGCTAGCGCACGGTGTGAAGGCACATTTTTCAGCAATTCTTGGTGATCAAAATAGTCTTGGAATTTTGCGCCTTCGGTTTCTTTGCCTTCGATCACTTTGGACACAATCACAGCATTTTTCGCTAAATAATCACGTACTTTAGCTAATAGGCCGGCATCTTCGGCAAAACGCTCCATTAAAATATAGCGAGCACCATCAAGGGCGGCTTTGCTGTCGGCAACGCCTTTGTCCACATCGATAAATGCTGCTGCGGCAGTTTCCGGCTCATGTTGCGGCTCATTCCAGAGTAAATCCGCAAGAGGCTCAAGCCCAGCTTCAATAGCAATTTGGCCCTTGGTACGGCGTTTGGGTTTGTAGGGGAGATATAAATCTTCTAATTCGGTTTTACTTTGCGTGGCAAAAATTTTGTCGCGTAATTCATCGGTCAATTTGCCTTGCTCGTCAATGGATTTCAAAATGGTTTGACGGCGTTCTTCAAGCTCACGTAAGTAGAGTAGACGGGTTTCAAAGTGGCGTAACTGGGTGTCATCAAGACCACCGGTGGCTTCTTTCCGATAACGGGCGATAAAAGGAATGGTGTTACCGTCATCAAGTAATTGGATGGCGGCAAGAATTTGTTGTGGTTGAACGGTTAATTCCGCTGCAATAATTTGGCTAATTTGTTGATTTAACATTATAAAAACTTCTTTGTTCAAAGGGTAAAGCGCATAACGCGGGCGATAGAATACTGGTTTTAGACCCTTGGCTCAAATATAATTCCATAAATTTTACCGATGGATAATTCACTATGGCTAAATCTCATTACATCACCCGCGCCGGTTGGAATGCGCTGGATAAAGAACTGAAATTTTTATGGAAAGAGGAACGTCCACAAGTGACTCAAGCGGTTTCCGATGCTGCAGCCTTGGGCGATCGTAGCGAAAATGCTGAATATATTTACGGCAAACGCCGTTTACGGGAAATTGACCGACGGGTACACTTTTTAACCAAGCGTTTAGAAGTATTGCAGATCGTGGATTACAGCCCGAAACAGGAAGGCAAAGTGTTTTTTGGCGCCTGGGTGGAGCTGGAGGACGAGCAAGGTCAATTGAAACAATATCGCTTGGTGGGTTGCGATGAATTTGATCCGGCGAAGAACTGGATTTCCATTGATTCTCCGGTGGCACGGGCATTGATTGGGAAAACGGTGGACGAAGAAATTGCGGTGGAAACCCCCTCAGGGCGGATCATTTGTTATATCAACCGCATATGGTATGAAAAATAATCAGATGGTATAAAAAATAGACAAACGGTGGTTTTTTTAAGTTTTCAGAAAAATCACCGTTTTTCCTTAAAAATAAATGGGTTGTATTTAAAGGAGAAAAAATCCTGTACAAAGTTTAAGCGATTGAAATGAACTTTCATTTATCTTCATCACTCTTATGCAGCGCATTGGGTAACCAATGCCGCATTATTAAATCAAATAGGAGAATGCAGATGAAAGCAACAATTGCAAAGACCATTGTTGTGGCAACCCTTGCCGTAGCCTTGAGCGCTTGCGGTAATCATCAAACCAATCGTCGCGTGGGAACCGGAGCCGCTATCGGCGGACTGGCCGGTTACGTGTTAGGCGGCGATACCCAATCCGCCGTGGGCGGCGCTGCACTCGGCTCAATTGCCGGTGGCGTTTATGACCACGTACAAAACAAAAAAGAAGCCCGTCGCAACGAAGACAGACGGCGCGAAGAACGTCGTTGGGAGCGTGAGCGCGAGCGTTATTACGATCGCCATGAACATCGCCGCCACCATCGCCATTACTTCGATGATGACGACGATTAGTCCCAAATAAGCCAACGCCCGTCCATAGCAACGGGCGTTTTTTATGGACAAAATTCGGCAAGTGCATCGGTTTACGGCATAATAAGCGCCAATTTTACTAAGGAGAATATATGTTTGCCGGACTATTGGGTATTTTTATTGGTGGCGGCCAAGCCTTACAAACTGCCGTTAATTCCCGTTTGCGCGGTTATTTGGGATCGCCTTTTTATGCCTCTCTGATTTCCTTTTCCGGCGGTACGCTCTGTCTGGCACTGGTCGCATTATTATCCGGTCAATCCCTATGGATTAGCGCCACAACTTGGGCTAATACACCCTTTTGGTTGTGGAGCGGTGGCAGCCTCGGTGTAATTGTGCTGACTAGTAATATTTTATTGTTTCCCCGTTTAGGGAGTATGCAAACCGCCTTGATGCCAATTTTAGGGCAAGTATTGATGGGCGTACTCATTGATCATTTCGGTTGGTTTGGTGCACCGCAGCAATCCTTTGGGCTTACCCGTTTGGGCGGCGTGATACTGGTGTTGGCTGGAATCTTTATTACCGTGGTCTTACCCAATTTACGCCAAGCCAAAAATACTGTAGCCAGTGGCCTATGGGGCTGGCGTGTACTCGGCGTGCTGGCCGGTGGATTGAGTGCAACTCAGACCGCAATGAATGGCACGTTGGGGCGGCTATTGGATTCTGCGATATTGGCGGCTTTTGTTTCCTTTTTCTTAGGCGCGCTTTGTTTAATCCTATTAGTCGCATTAAAGGAAGGGCGTTGGCAACGCTTGCCACAGGCATTGCAGGCCGGAATGCCAATTTGGTGTATCGGCGGAGGTTGTTTAGGGGCATTTTTTATCACTGGTTCGGTAATTCTAGTACCGCTGATTGGCACGGGATTAACGGTACTGGTGAGTTTACTCGGGTTGATTGGGGGGAGCTTATTGATCGATCAGTTTGGCCTGCTAGGGTCTCCGCGTAAACGCATTCATGCCGTGCAATGGTTAGGGCTATGTATATTGCTGGGAGGGATTGCTTTGGTGCGTTTAGGGTGATTCCAATACGGATAACGCCCCTTCGAAAATCAGAGTTTTTCTTAAAATAGAGTGTAAGTCATTGATTTTATTAGGGTTGATTTAAAAAATGCCGATGTGTTGAGACATCGGCATTTTTATTTGTTGAATTAGCGGGTTAGGGCAAAAATATCGCTAATCGCTGCTTTGCTATACAGCACATCTAGATTGCGCTGCTTGGCGGTTTGTGCCGCATTCTCAATAATTTCCTCTAATTGGGCATCAGTAATATTGAGCTGGCTGAGGCGGGTAGGCGTCCCGATTTTGTCAAACCAAGCACGTAGCGCCTGAATTCCTTGTTCCGCGGAATCCAAAGCAAACACCTCTCGAGCAAAACGGATAAACCGTTGCGGATTATGCGCTTGATACCAATGCATCCAAGCCGGCATTAAGACCGATAAGCCGGCGCCGTGTGGCACATCGCAAATAGCACTCATGGAATGTTCGAGCATATGATTTGGGAACTGATATTTGCCGATGCCTAAATGGGTAAGGCCATTTAGTGCAAGGGTGGCAGCCCAAGCAAATTCACCACGGGCATCGAGATCGTTGGGATCGGCAAGGAGTTTTTCGGTGGTTTGGATAACGCTTTTAATATTGTTTTCCACTAAGCCATCGATAATTTGTGGTCGATTTTCTGCGGTGAAATAGGCTTCGATGGAGTGGGCAATAATATCCGCGGCAGAATAGACTAAATACTCACGACTGACGGTGGCCTGTAATTGTGGATTGATGACTGACACCTTAGGAAACAGCAGGCGATCGTGGATGGAGTCTTTTTGTCGGGTTTCTTCATTGGTAATCACCGCACCCCAGTTCATTTCACTCCCGGTGGCGGCAAGGGTGATGACATCAAAAATCATTAAGGCTTGAGGAATTGGCGTGCCTTTGAAAAAGTCCCACACATCGCCGGCGTAGCAGGCACCGGCCGCAATGGCTTTGGCACTGTCCAAACAGGAGCCGCCACCGATGGAAAGCACGCTGTCAGCTTTAAAATCCTTGGCCATTTGCACGGCTTCGCGTACTTTGCTGAGTACCGGGTTGCTTTTGATACCGCCACATTCGATGAATTCAATTCCTTGTTCACGCAAGCCGTTGGCAACGCGTGCGAAAAGGCCGGATTGTTTCACCCGTTCGCTACCATAAACGATCAATGCCCGTTTAGCTCCGTATTCACGCATATAAGCGCCCATAAATTGTTCTTTATCCACGCCAAACTCAATACGGGTTGGATTGTGAAAACTAAATGGATACATGTTTACTCCTGTCGATGTTGGGTAAATCGCGCCTTCTGCGGCATTCTTTCGCGTATACGCTGGCGATTGAGCTGTAAGGCTTGTTCGGTGGCCTGATAATCCTGCCAAAGGGTAGGATCGTCGGGCAGATTTTCATTCCAGATATATTGTACGTTGAAGCCGCGGGCTTTGCATTCCGCATGTAAGGCATCGTAGCGTTGCTTCAAAAAGGCCAATTTATTAAAGAAAAAACGCACATGACCTTCGCCTAATTTATATTCGGTCGGTTGTCCTTTCAGGTGATATTTGCCTTTTGCCACGGCGTTGGGAATGCGGGTTAACTCACGATGTTCCGCTAAAAGATGTTGATCGCATAGCTCAGCCGGCGGAACAAGATTAATTCGAGTCATCATTAATACCAAAGAAAAGGGAACATAGTACGGGGGGAGAGTTCATTTGTCTACGGATTGTTTATTCTCTTTAAATTACAAAGAATTTTAGTATTTTGCCTGAAGAAGCTATATCATCAAACCAGTTGTGATTGAGATATTTATTGTCCTAGGAGTTCAATATGAAAAAATACTTACTTTGCCTTTGTTTATTTTCTTCTGCCGGTTATGCCAATCAATGTGCCGTCATTGATGCCGAATTGGCAGCCGCTTATGCCGATATGAAAACTTATGGGAGTTATAGAACAAATTATAATTATGAAAACTATGAATCGGCCGCTAAACGTTTTAATGATGCATTAGATAAAATTGCAACATTGGGGGGAAATCATTGCAATTGGACAAAAACCATCGCAGAAGATGTTGATTTGTTAACCTCAGCGGATAAACAACTTGAAATTCTGAGTTGGGATTGGCAATCCGGTGGTTCAATGCATGATTATGGTAGTTTTTGGCGTTATCGGTTACCTAATGGCACATGGAAAACCAAATTTAATGAAAATGATGGTTCAATAAGACGAGTATTTAATCCTGTCTTAAATGGAAAACCTTATTATTTTATCGAAAGTGCTTATATTGCCAGTTCCTGTATTTATGGGATCAGCGGGCAGTTTTACCAAATTACTCCAAATGGCCTAGAAGAGGCACCGTTAATTCAGGGTAAAAAACTCATTTCAGATATTTATACTAGCTATATTTCAACAACCAATTCAGATTTACCAACTTCGAATGCATATGTTGACTACGATCTGCAGCAGAATCGCTTCAGCTTTCCATTAGTCCTTCCATTTTCCGAATCTTGCGGAGATGGAAAAATGACCTCAAAACGCATTTATTATCGATTTGACGGTGAACGTTTTGTAAAAGAGAAAAAGGTAAAAAAATAGTATTCTACGTATGTGGGCGCTTTATGTACCCATATGTGCAAAATAAGTCTTTTGAATCTAAAGGGATGCTTCAAATCGATTGAGGAAAGCTGGTTAGCAAACACAGATGCAGGCCAATCGTTAATAAATTGCTTTGAGCCGGTAATTCAGGCAAAGCTATAAAGTTTTGTATCGACAGGCTGATGTTTCTTTGTAGCCCTATCTATTTAGTATCCCCCTTCGGCGCATGCCCGAAATAGCGTTTGTATTCACGGCTGAACTGGCTGGGTGACTCGTAGCCGACTTGGTAAGCGGTTTCGGTAATGCCTCGCCCTTCTTGTGCGATCAGTCGTCTAGCTTCCATCAAACGTAATGATTTTTGGTATTGCAGCGGTGAAAGGCTGGTTATCTTCTTGAAATGACTATGAAAGCCAGATAATGACATGCCACTTAGATTTGCCAAGGTTTCCACAGTGATGGTTTCACTAAAATGTTGTTGCAGATAATGGGTGGCTTGGGCGATTTTCTTGGTGTGCGATCCATTGCTTACCATGGCTTTAAATTTGCCACCTTGTTCGCCTGTAAGGAGTCGATAATAAATTTCTTGTTGGATAAGCGGTGCAAGAAACTCAATATCTTTTGGATTTTCGTGCAAGAGCAATAGACGTTCAACAGCATTTTTGAGAGATTCATCCAGATACCATTGTGCAAAACCTTCATCGCCCTGTTTAACATCATCTGCAAGGTTTGGATTTGCTAATAAAATCTTGCTAACGCTTTCAATATCAATTTTCATCGACATCACTAAAAACGGCTTTTTCGGCTCGGCATATTTAATTTCGCCGCGCATCGGCACATTGACAGGGCAGAACATAAAGTGTTGATTGTCAAAACGGTAGCATTGTTCGCCTAGCTGCACTTCACGTTCTCAGCTTAACACGATGCAAATGCTCGGCTCTTGAATAATACCTTCGTAACAAAATGGTTGATCTGAATGGCGAAGAAATAAGCCTTTAATCGGTGATGAATAGAGTTCGTTATGTGGAATAACTTTTAATAAGCGTTCTATCGTTTCAGTTGAGAACATAATTTTGTAGGAATAGGCAAATAATTTGGATGAATCATATAACACTTCATATTGCCGTTCAATATAATGAACTCACTTTCAACGGCAGTACGCCAAAACATTTAACCAATATTGAATTGAGGACAATATCATGAAAATTTTCTACAAAACATCAGCAACAGCAACCGGCGGACGTGATGGTCGTACCCAAGTGGACGATGGTTCAATCGGCTTTGATTTGGTTTCATTTCAAAATGATGGCACCGGAGCTGATGAAAAACACCAACGCGCCGAGTATGTCAAGCACCGCCGCATCGACGAAAAACGGCCGCATGGGGTGGGTGAAAAACTTATTCATGGTTTGGCTTAATTCTGCATAAAGATGCTTTCGGATATGGATTTATTGGGCGGACAGGGTTGTATCTTGTATTGAAGAAGCAAGCCGAAGGTTTGTCAGATACTCAAATGCCCGTATCATTCATATTATTGATATTATTGTTTGAATTGTATTATTTTCAATAATAATAAATAACCCTAAACCAATATAAATAACAGCCATTATCCAACGACTAAACTTCTCTACAATTTCACCAACACCTGAAATATTAGCCAATCTTTGTGCTGTATATACTAAAACAAAAATCAATATTAAAAATACAAGAAGAGTAACTAATAAGTCGACAAGATCTAAAGTCACAAAGTAAGGAACAAAAAGTCCAATATTATCTGCACCACAACTAGCAACTGTAACCAAAGCAACAATACCGACTAATTTTGACAACCCTTTTTCATCCAATTCTTTTTTAGCTCTTTTTTCGCCCTCACAATCGTCGTAAATAGCAACTTTAATACCTAAGTAAATCGGTATTAAACCTAATAAACCCAACACCCATTTTTCCGGAACATAATTCAAAACAAAAGCTAGAAATAAACTAACTAATATTAAAATTACAGAACCTAAATATTGTCCGATATAAATATCTCGATATTCTTTTCTAGTATTTGCTCTAGCAAAAAATATTAATAGTATTACCAACAAATCTACTGCTGTAGCAATATATAAAACAGCAGCAGTAATCACAGTCGAAAACATAAAGCACCTCATAATGAATCCCCTGCCCCCTTGGCACCACGGCTTTTTCAAAAACCGAATCGCGTTCGGACAGCGGCGTGGGCAGAGTAATCACGTTTTGCACGTTCATGCCCTTAGCGGAACGCAGCATGATTTCATGGCTCAGGCGCGCGGCTTCGAAGCGGTCGTGCGTTACCAGCATACACGCCATGCCCTGCCGCTCGATTTTTTCCACCAGCATTGCGACCAAAATATCGCGCAAATCGCGGTCCAAACCGACGAACGGCTAGTCCAGCAAGGCAAGGTCGCAGCCGCACAGTAGCAGGCGCAAAAATGCTACCCGTTTCGCCATGCCGCCGGACAATTCGGTCGGATATTTGTTCAAATCGCCCGCAGTCAGCCCGACTTTCGCCGCCAGCGCGATGATTTCGCCTTCATCGGGTTTGTCCATAAAAATAGCGATATTCTGCATCGCGGTCAAGTTTTCCGGCAGGCGGTTTTCCTGAAACAGAAAACCCGTTTTGTGGAAAGTATTGCGTATCGTGCCCGATTTCGGCGTTTCCAAGCCCGCAATCAAACGCAAAACCGTCGTCTTGCCACAGCCGCTCGGCCCGAACAAAGCTTTCACTTCGCCATGTTGCAGGTTCAAACTGAAATCGCGCACGATGGGGTCGCGGAGAATTTCAAAACGCACGTTTTCAAGACAGAGCATCACCTTCTCCACGGCATAAACAAAATTTCCAAAGGCTTGGTAATCAGGTATTCAAACAGTGACACAAACACGATAACCAACAACATAAGCCATCACCGTCGAAGTCTCCAGCATCGCCCTCGCGTCCGCAATCCGCGCGCCCACGCCTTCGCTCGCGCCCAAGAGTTCCGCCATAATCACCACTTTCACCCCCATCGCCACCGCCACGCCGATGCTGGAAATCACATAGCCCGTCAGATGTGGGATATACAGATAACGGATTTTTTTCAGACGGCCTAACTTATAAGCGTCAAACAATTCCTCATGCTGCCTGTTCACGCTCGCCATCCCAACCGCCGCACTTGCAAACGTCAGCGGCGCAACCAACACAATGATGGTAAACAACACGCTCGGATTGCCGAAACCAAACCAAAACAACGCCATCACCACCCAAATAATCGGCGGCATCGCCAACAAAATCGTAATCACAGGCTTGAGCAACGCCATCGCCGTCTTAAAACTGCCCGCCACCAGCCCCGCAGCCAATCCCGCTACCAGCGCAACCGAAATCCCCACCACCGACCGCCACAGCGAAATCCCGATTTCGTTTTCCTGAAAATGTTTCAATAAATCCAATGACTTTTGAAACACCTCCACCGGCGCAGGCAGCATAAACTCGCCGAACACGGCGCTTCCCCACGCCCACAACGCCACCACCATCGCCACACTCAGACCGGCAAAGCCGCTCCAAAGGTAGTCGATGATGTAAAACAGCGCAGGCTGCGGTTTGCGGATTTTGTCGGTTTTAATCATGGTTTGAGTGTTGGTTTATAGTGATGGTTTGGAGATGATAGGCCGTCTGAAAATATTGGTTGGGTTAACTGCTAGCGTAACCCAGCTCAATATCATCTAAAAAACGGTGGGCTGAACTTCCTTGCATTGCTGACTATTTTACCCCCGCTTCCCTTTTTGGCGCATGCCCGAAATAGCGTTTGTATTCACGGCTGAACTGGCTGGGTGACTCGTAGCCGACTTGGTAAGCGGCTTCGGTAATGCCTTGTCCTTCTTGTGCGATCAGTCGTCTAGCTTCCATTAGACGTAAGGATTTTTGATATTGCAGTGGTGAAAGGCTAGTGATTTTTTTGAAATGGCTATGAAAACCAGACAGCGACATACCACTTAGATTTGCCAAGGTTTCCACGGTGATGGTTTCACTAAAATGTTGTTGCAGATAATGGGTGGCTTGGGCGATTTTTTTGGTGTGCGATCCATTGCTTACCATAGCTTTAAATTTGCCACCTTGTTCGCCTGTAAGGAGTCGATAATAAATTTCTTGTTGGATAAGCGGTGCAAGAAACTCAATATCTTTTGGATTTTCGTGCAAGATCAATAAGCGTTCAACAGCATTTTTGAGAGATTCATCCAAATGCCATTGTGCAAAGCCTTTGTCGCCCTGTTGAACATCATCTGCAAGGTTTGGATTTGCTAATAAAATCTTGCTAACGCTCTCAATATCAATTTTCATCGACATCACTAAAAACGGCTTTTGCGGCTCGGCATGTTTAATTTCGCCGCGCATCGGTACATTGACAGGACAGAACATAAAGTGTTGATTATCAAAGCGGTAACATTGTTCGCCCAACTGTATTTCACGTTCCCCACTTAACACGATACAAATGCTTGGTTCTTGAATAATACCCTCGTAGCAAAACGGCTGATCGGCATGGCGAATCACCAAGCCTTTAATTGGAGATGAATAGGTTTGGTTATATGGAATAACTTGTAATAAGCGTTCTATCGTTTCAGTTGAGAATATAGTTTTGTAGGAATAGGCAAGTATTTTGGATGAATCATATAACACCTCATATTGCCGTTCAATATAATGGACTCACTTTCAACGGCAGTACGCCAAAACATATTAACCAATATTTAATTGAGGAAAACATTATGAAAATTTTCTACAAAACATCAGCAACAGCAACTGGTGGACGTGATGGTCGTACCCAAGTAGACGACGGTTCAATCGGCTTTGATTTGGTTTCATTCCAAAATGAAAGCGACAAACAGGGTACTAACCCGGAACAACTTTTCGCTATGGGTTACGCGGCTTGTTTTGATAGCGCAATGAACCATGTAGCACCGACTCTTGGTTTGAAACCAACGAAGTCTTCCACTACTGTTGGCGTGGGGATCGGTCAAAAAGCCGATGGTGCATTTGGCTTAGATTTAGATATCACGATTACCGTAGCAGGTTTGACGGAAGATGAGGCACGCAAATTGATTACTCGTGCTCACGAAGTTTGCCCTTACTCTAACGCTACTCGTGGTAATGTCGATGTACGCTTACATATGAACGTAATCCAATCGTTTGATTTGTAATAAAACAAAGGCAGCTTGAATACATCAAGTAGTACTCAGCTACCTTAATTTATAGAAAAAAGGAGCAAATATGATTACCCTATATAACCTTAAACAGTCTCGTTCACAACGTATCGCATGGTTACTGGAAGCTTTGAATCTACCATATAACGTACAAAATTTTGAGCGAGATCCCGTGACTAAATTAGCGCCTAAAGAGCTACACAATATTCACCCACTTGGTAAATCGCCACTGATTAAAGACGATGAAACCATCGTTGCAGAAAGCGGTGCGATTGTTGAATATATTCTAGCTCGTTATGGTAACGGCAAGTTACATCCTGATATCAACCATGCAGACTACGTGAACTATTTGCAATGGGTGCATTACGCAGAAGGTTCCGCTATGCCAGCCATGATAATGAAATACATGACTCAGTCAGAAGCCATGAAGCCATTTTGCGATGCTCAATTTAACCTACACCTCAACTATATAGAAAATAGCCTACATGGTAAAACCTGGTTTTTAGGCAAAGAGTTAAGCGGTGCAGATATCATGATGTCTTTCCCTCTACAATTTGCTCTCATGCTCGTACCTAAAGGTCAATTTCCTAACATTGAACGTTTCGTTGCCCAAGTGGAAAGCAACGAATATTACCGTAAAGCCTGTGAGCGCGTTGGTGAATTAGAATTAAAAAAATTGGCATAATAATTAATTTTGACATAAAAGCCGTCTGAAATTTCAGACAGCTTTTTATAACGAAGTACGGTCAAATTGTCAGGCATTTTTGCAAATGCTCTTCAAAACTTGACCGCTTACTCCATCAAGCTCTTCCCGTACTTAACCCTGCTTTGCCATTTTCCCACAAAGTTTTCAGTAAAACTTTCCACGCTGACAATTTGGGATCAGGCTGTTTGCCTTGGCCAATGAAGTCCATTTGCGTCATATACCAGTTCATTTCTAACATTGCACCTGCTTTTTTATCAACCAACGCTACGCCTGTTTTGATGCGGTCGGTTTGCACGGTTTGGTAGGTGCCATTTTGCATTTGGTTTGCTAAATCAGGCACTAAGGCAAACGGACGGGCAACACCTACCAAATCCAAATGGCCGCTGGATAAGGCGTCTTCCATGGCGGTTTGCGAACGGAAGCCACCGGTAATAATCAATGGAACTTGGCTCACTGCACGGGCTTTTTCGGCGTAATCGATGAAGAAGGCTTCGCGTTTGCGGGTGCTGTCTTTGGCGGCTAGCATTTGCGGGCTTTCGTAGTTGCCACCGGAAACTTCAATAAAATCAATGCCCATTTTCGACAGTTTTTGTACCACTTGCACCGATTCGCTTTCATCAAAACCGCCTTTTTGGAAATCCGCCGAATTGAGTTTTACGCCAACCAAGAAATCTTTGCCAACGGTAGCGCGGATGGCGGTGTAGGTTTCCAAAAGGAAGGGCATACGATTTTCCAAACTGCCTCCCCATTGGTCTTGGCGGCGGTTGTGGTGTGGCGAGAGGAATTGGCTGATGAGATAGCCGTGTGCGGCGTGAATTTGTACGCCTGAAAAGCCTGACTGTTCGGCAATTTTCGCGGTTTGCACGAATTGCTGAATCAGCCCGTTGATTTCATCGGCACTCAATTCACGCGGCGGATTGATAAAGCCATCCATGCCCACCAACGGTACGGCGCTCGGTGCAAGCGGCGTTTTATTGACCACCGCAGGCGACTGTTTGCCCGCATGATTGATTTGCATGATGAGTAATGTGTCATTCTGTGTGCCAGCTTTCGCCCATTTTTTCAGCATCTCAAGGCTGCGGTCGTCTGAAATCACCACATCGTTTATTGAACCTTTGCCGCTTTCGGCGACCATCACATTGCCCGTAACCAAAACGCCCGCACCGCCTTTTGCCCAAGTGCCGTAGAGGCGGACAAGTTTTTCAGACGGCTGGTCGTTTTGGGCAAGTTGCTCTTCCATGGCAGATTTGAAGATACGGTTTTTAGCAGTTTTGCCGTTTGGAAAAGTGAATGAAGTGAATAACATAATCGTTCCTTTAAGTTGATAAGTTTAAAAATGTAAACGTATTTAAGTAAAAATAAAGGGTTAACGGATAACCCTATTTTGAAAGCGGGCAATTTTGAGCCATCAAATCGGCAAGCTGTTTCAACCTCGCCACCGCATCCGCCATGGCAATACTGTAAAACCGCTCTTTGCCGACCTGCTCCACTGCCACCGCTCCGGCTTGCAGCATAATTTTCAAATGATGCGACACCGCAGGACGCGACAGATGCAGATGCTCGGTCAGCTCATTCACATTCATCCTGCCGTGTTCCCACAATACATGCAGGATTTGATGGCGGTTTTCATCACTCAACACGGTAAAGATGGGAATGCACTCGCGCATTAAATTCATCGTTTGTTGCGGCATATTTGGCTTCTTGAGTTTATATGTTTAAAAACTTGAACGCATCTTATTAGGAAAGATGGAGAATGTCAAAGGGAATTTTTAGAAGATGGTTTTAGTGTACAAATCACAGCGTTTCATCAATCATTATCTCAGTCTGCAAGCCGTTTCAGACGACCTTTTTCGTAATAAAGAGCGGTCAAATTTTTAAGTGTTTTGCAAATCATCTTAAAAACTTGACCACTTGCATCATTATCAAGACCGCAGCCGTCTGAAACATTGATAGACCGGTTACTGATGTCCGCTTTCTGCTATTTTTGTCCATTTTGCCAATGTCTGCTTCATCTGTGCCTGAGGGATGAAGCGGGCCATCCGTTCTACTTCCTTGCCTTGATAAAACAGCAGCCATGCAGGTGCGGTCAGCACGTGGAAACGCCCGGCCATTTCGGGTATTTCAGCAATATCGGCTTTTACGGCATACACATTTCCTTCCACCGCCAAAGCTGAGTCAAGCTGGGCGGCCACGACCGTACAAACACCGCAGATTGGGGCTTTGATGTACAGTGATACTAAAGGGTGTGTGGCGATGGCCTGTTCGATGTCTTTCAGAGTGTGCAGTTGTTGCATGTCATGTACTCCTTTGAGCGATTAAGCACGTTTCAAGTTGTCTAGAAAAGGGGCTTTCAACGAAATGAAAACAAGAAAACGGTTTGAGTCGTCTAGATTTTTTCCACAACCACTTTTGCCCGCGCTTTCAGGCTGTTCAACACTGGGGAGGTGGCGGCTGAGCGGTCGGCGAAATTTTGCAGGGTAGGAAGGTCGGCGTCGGCTTTTACTTTTACGGTTAGCACCAGATTATCCAGTCCGCCGTAGCCATCTTCCATGCCGAACAGTTTGGCCATGTCGATACCGCCCCTTGCGGATATTTCAAACTGTTCCAGTTTCACGCCTGCCTGTGCTGCTTGCAACTCGAAACCTATGGAGCAGCAGCCTGCCGCAGCGCCGATCAGGTATTCCATCGGATTTGGGGCGGTGTTTTCACCGCCCATGTTTTTCGGTTCGTCTGTGGTAAAGGCAGGGAAGCGGCGCACGGAGATTTCGTTCTTCGTGCCGGATACCCAGCGCGAATCGGCGCGTAATGCTGCCTTGCCTTTTGTATGGTCGTTTTCAACCGCTGCCATGGTAGTTCGGAAACGTTCAATATCTAACCCGTTAATCATGTTTTGTCCTTTCATATGATGAATTGCAGATGGTTTTTCGCTACACTTGCGCACCCATTTTCCACGCGGAGATGCGTTTCAAATTATCCACCGTGTCGTGATTGACGATGGCGGCGAACGTGCCGTCCAGTTTGGCAATTTCGGCTTTGTCTTCATCGCTGAGAGCAAAAGCCCACCGCTTCAAGTTGATGTTTTATCATTAACCGAACACTTTTTTCAAGTGTACTTGATAGTCTGCTAAGTATTGTTCTACTTGTGGATTTTTAATTACATCGTTACACATAAATGTCGGTAAACGGCTCATACCGAGGAATTCGTTGAGTTTATGAAAGTGCATGTACAAGTCATCCACGCTTTTTCCTTCAAAAAAGTCGCCTTCACGGGTGAATGCTTCAATCGGAGCATTCCAAGTAACCGAAAGCATGTGTTTTTTGCCATGCAGCAAACCACCTGTGCCAAATCCTTCGGTCGGGCTGACACGATGGCGGCCATCACTGTGGTAAAGCTTGCCGTGTCCGGCGATAAATACTTCGTCTATGTATTTCTTCACTGTCCAAGGCTCGTGCATCCACCAAACAGGCATCTGCCAAATCACGGCATCCATCCACAAGAATTTTTCGATTTCTGCCTCAATATCATAGCCAGCATCAATCACAGTTTCTTTTACATTGTGTCCAAGTGCGGTCAAAACTTCTTTTGCTTTTTTGTGAAGCGTGTGGTTTAACTCACCATGCGAATGGCCGAATTCTTTTCCACCGTTTAATAATAAAATGTTCATTTTTACTCCTAGAATAAATAATTTATAAAAAAAGGATGTGATGTTTACGGATATTGTCTTCTGTTTACTCTCATGAAAGTGCAGTCATTTTATGATTTGTTTTTATTGAGATAAATAGGGTTTAGCTTTATGATGTAATGAATTAAATTCACTAATAAAAGAGAGTTTAAAGAGAAAATGCAGAACTTTAACGAACTGAATTATTTTTTAACACTGGCGCAAACGCAGAGTTTTGTGAAAGCTGGACAACTTTTAGGGATTTCTTCTTCGGCGTTGAGCCATAGCATGAAAAGTTTAGAAACGCGGCTGAACCTGCGTCTGTTCAACCGCACTACACGCAATGTGTCGCTGACCGAAGCCGGGCAGCAGCTTTTCGACCAACTTTCCCCACTTTATCAAGCCATAAACCAAGAAGTCGATGCATTAAATGATTTTTTGAATACGCCATCGGGATTGATTCGCATCAACGCCCCGGCGATGGCAGCGGAAGCCGTGTTGTATCCAAAATTAAAGCCGATTTTGAACCAATACCCGAAAATCCGCTTGGAAATCGTGGTGGACGATCGTTGGGCAGATATTGTGAAAGAAGGATTTGATATGGGCGTTCGGTTAGGTAACAAGGTAGCGAAAGAGATGATTGCGGTGCCAATTTCCGCACCGCTCAAAATGGTATTGGTTGCCTCGCCCGATTATTTGGCGCAACATGGTTCACCGAAAAATATTGATGATCTGCAACAGCACCGCCTTATCGGCATAAAACTCTCCGCTGAACACGGCACGGAGATGCAGTGGGAATTCAAATACAAAAAAGAGCTGATTACGTTCACGCCCAAATCGCAGTTTTCCACCAACAATCATCTGCGTCTGCAAGCCGTTTCAGACGGCCTTGGCATTGCGTGGATAGCACATATGAGCGTAGCGGATGCACTCAATTCGGGGCACCTGGTCGAGCTGTTGCCTGAGTATGCTATAACTTACGAACCGCTTTACCTCTATTACCCCAGCCGCCGCGGGCATTCCAATGTGTTTAAGTTGATTGTGGATGCGTTAAAAGTAAAAGCCGTCTGAAATTTCAGACGGCTTTTGGATATGTACTAAGGTCTTACTACGATATTATATTTGTCTCCTTTATCTCTAATTTCTATTGCAGCGTCTATCCAAGCATTTGGATTAGAAATAAACTGAGCCCAATTACACTTCAATATATATGAATTAGAGCAACCATTTATTAGTTTATCTGCAATATATGGAGTATGAAGGTTATTTAAGTTATTTTTAATAATATCAAAATAAAATCCATATGAATTTACATAATCATAATTTCCACATCTATCAGGTAAGACTACTAACAAAATTGCATTACGCTTGCTCCTGTTATCTAAACGTCGTTTGCTTCTTAATGAATAAGCAATTTCCCAAGGTATCCATTGATCTTTCTCTAATTTCCAAGAATCCTTCATATTCGGAGAGAGGAGAACAATAGTAACAGAGCTATCGAAAATTTTATCCGCTAGTTTTGAGCGAATAGTTTCGCTTTTAAATTCAGTTAAGCTCTCGTCATCCTTTTCACCTTTATTAATATGAATTCCATCTCGATCAAATTTATTTTGAATAATATCCACATAATCACGGGCAGTTGTTACATGAAAAAATTCATATGGCCTTAATTGTTGCACTGAATCATCAGAATACTTGTATGAAATAAATACTTTATTTCCCATAATAAACTTCCTAAAATTATTTATATTCTTCCCTAACAGAAATTGCTTCTTCAACTAAATCTTCAATATTCTCTGCTATATCATCATATACATATTTACTACTAAGGTATGAAGATTTAAATACTGGAGCTATCTCAGATAAATTTTTATCGCCTATTGTAAAACAATAAAATGGATTATTTCCTTCATCTGATTGTTCTCCATTAGCATCTTTTAATTTATGAACGTATATACCGCATACAGCTTTTCCTAGTTTCCAAGCTGTTTCGATTTCATACTTTACCCATTTCTTTTCTGACGTTTCTGAACCAATTAAAACAACAAGGCAAGATTTGTCTTTTAGATTATCATTAATCCATTTCTCAATCTCTTTGTCAGATTTAGCTTTAACATCTTCCCAACGATTACCTTTTAACGGTTCGGAACCATCAACTACACCAATATTACGTACTTGACCAGCTCGCCAGGCATCGTTATCAAAGTGAAAGCTATAAAAAACTTTTCTAGCCATAGTTATTTAACCTTTTTTAAAATTGACAAAATATTAGATTTTAATTCATCTAACGGAATATTTTCTTTAGATAGTGCCTGCATTTCAGTTTCAATATTTTCAGAGCACTCCTTGCTCATATCTTCTTCCCAAAGTTGTTTTGCCATATGACCTGTACTGGCAATGGGAATTAAGACATTGTTATTTCTTTTGGAGATATCAAACTCTTCTTGCATGCCATTTGATTGAATTATCTCTCCATTTTGTGATTTATTTCCAAATAGAAATATAGAGATACCAGCATAAGAAATCATATCTTCACGCCAAGCAGACCACAACTCTTTTCCTTCTTTGTTTTGGGGAAATGGGCGAAGTATCAAATAGTCCTCATCTATTTTTAAATTTTGTTCTGTAAGATATTTTATCGATCCTGAAATAACTGAACTACCTATTCCCAATCCAAAACCTGTAACAATACGATATCCTAGTTTTAAAATCTCTTGAGAAAGAGAAGAAACAAATTCTTCAACGTCTTGTTGAGAGTAAGGAGAATAATCTTCTGCTGCACCTGAGATAAAGATGGTTTTACGTTTTTGTGTTTGTTCCACCTCACGTAAAATCTCCGTAACTTCCTCATATCTGTCAACCAATAAAACGTTAATCCCTACTCTTTGTAAATCATTGATAAATAGTTTTTGTTTACGCTCTCTGTATTCAAAGTCTGCTTTATTTTCTTCAGGTAATTTCTGAACTTTGCGAAGAATACAAAAATGTTCTTTCTGATTTTCGTTATATGATGAGCGGATTCTGCTCAAGATATAGTCAATATTAGGATCGGAAAAACTAAACCCTAAGAACAGAAAACGTTTAGTTAATAAATCTCCACGCAGAGCAGTAAAAAAATCATTTCTTGTCAAATGAAATTTTTCATAATCATCTTTAATTAAGACTGTTTGGTTTGGCAGAGAAGCATCACCATGCATTTTATAAACTACAACATCTCTCTTATGAACAGATGTAGGGAGTTGTTCTATACAATGTTTTATATCTACAACTTTCCCCGCATCTTTTAAAGCATTCTCTATCATTGAATCATAATTGGTTGTCCAAAAAGTATCTATAGGTAATCTAGCTAAAATTTTATGGTTCTCCGTTAGAACTGCTTGTTGAGAAAATTCATTCAAAATGATTTGATTTATTTTAGAACGATTACCCTGTTTTTCGTTAATGTAGTATTGTGCTAAGGAAATTAGATCATTTTCTTCCTTGTCAATATTCAAATCTAATTCTTCAGCTAAATCTTTAAGCAACCCTTTCCAATCCACGAATCCAGCAGCAACAGATAATCCAGCCCCAGCAAAAATTGCTAAATTATTTGCAGATAGTTCATTAACCAATTCTCGTATAAACTGTTTTTTGTTCATAATTCTCTCTTCATTCTTTTGTTTGATAACTTTTCTTGAAATATAGATAAATAGGACTTTTTCAAGCTTTTTAAATAAAATATGTAGCATACAACGGCACATTCACCAGCCAATCCTGTTCCCGATAATCCGCCATGGAAAATCGAATTGCTTGGTCAGGCTGAAATTGTTCTACATACACTTTCAAACTTTTCGCTTTTAGATTTTCTTCAGCTTTGACTTCAATCGGAATCACTGCTTGCTTACGTTGCACAACAAAATCGACCTCTGCTGTGCCTTTTTCAGTTGCCCAATAAAAAACAGGGTTTTCTTGCATGGCAATCAATTGTTGCAAGATATATTGTTCAGTTAAAGCGCCTTTAAATTCGGTAAAAATACGGCTACCTTCTAGCAATACGCTGGCATCCAAATTGCTTTGTGCGGCAAGTAGCCCCACATCTAAGCCATATAATTTAAAGGCGTTATCTTGATAAGCGGAAAGTGGTAAATGTGGTTTCTTCACACGAGGCACGCTATGCACTAAGCCGCTGTCTTTTAGCCATTGCAGCGCAATTTCATAGTCTTTGCTTCTCGCCCCTTTTTGTAGCTGAGCATAGATGAATTTTTTATTTTCTTTGGCAAGCTGTTCAGGAATGGAAGCCCAAATTGACCGCACTTTTTGCACGGTTTGGCCATCGTGAATATGTTTGGAAAAATCTTGCTCATACGCCATCAATAAATTACGTTGCACTTGGCGCACTTCATCGACATTTTGTGTTTCGATAAATACTTTTACCGCTTCGGGCATACCGCCGACAAAATAATATAAACGGAGTAAATCAATATAAGTGGTTTTCATGGCTGAAATTAGCGACCAGTCTTTCAGCTCAAGCAATTTCACCAAATCTTGTTTGCCAAGTGCGGTTAAAAATTCATGAAAATCCATGGGATAAAGTGGTAGAAAGTCCACTTTGCCGACAGGAAAAGAGACTTGATGATGTAGTGATACCCCAAGCAATGAACCTGCCGCGACGATATAAAACTGAGGTGCATTTTCGTAAAAATATTTGAGTGAAGATAATGCTTGTGGGACTTCTTGTACTTCATCAAAAATAATCAGGGTGTTTTCTGCTTGAATATCGACACCGCTTTCAATTTTCAAACCGAGCATTAAGCGATCAATATCATAATCGCCAGAAAATAGCGTTTTCATGCGAGGGTTATTATCAAAATTGATATACGCCACTTTTTCAAAGGATTGCTCGCCAAAGTGTTTCATCGCCCAGGTTTTTCCTACCTGTCTTGCTCCTTGAATAATTAATGGTTTTCTGTTTGTTTTGTGCTTCCACTTTTCTAAGGATTGTATGATCTTACGCTGCATAATGCCTCTCTAAAACAAGGGATGTAGGCTAATTATACAGTACCGCATACATTTTTTCTAACGATATAAGTTTATATTTATACATTTTTCCCAATGAAAAAATGTTAGTTTACTCACTTTTAAAAGTGAAGGATAAGTTTTTTTCAGACGGCCTTTTTCATAACAAAGTGCGGTCAGATTTTTAGGTGTTTTTGCAAATTCAGTTCAAAATTAGACCGCTTGTGTGATCTAAACTCAGTCTATTCATCTTCCCCTCCCTATCAAAAAGTTTGATAAGCGTTTGAAATAAAAAAGGTGAGCAAAAATGCCCACCTTCTAAACTAATATTTTGTAATTAGCCAAACACTTTTTCCAAGTGTGCTTGGTAGTCTGCTAAGTATTGTTCTACTTGTGGATTTTTAATCACATCGTTACATAAGAATGTCGGCAGACGGCTTAAGCCGATGAACTCGTTGAGTTTGTGGAAGTGCATGTATAAAGCATCTACACCTTTACCTTCAAAGAAGTCACCTTCACGGGTAAACGCTTCAATCGGTGCATTCCAAGTAAGTGAAAGCATGTGTTTTTTGCCTTGCAACAAACCGCCTGTGCCGTAGCCTTCAGTTGGGTTAACACGATGACGGCCATCACTGTGGTAAAGCTTGCCGTGTCCACTGGTTAATACTTCGTCTATGTATTTTTTCACCGTCCAAGGTTCGTGCATCCACCAGCCTGGCATCTGCCAAATTACAGCATCCATCCACAAGAATTTTTCGATTTCTGCTTCAACATCATAGCCGGCATCGATCACAGTTTCTTTTACATTGTGTCCAAGTGCGGTCAAAACTTCTTTCGCTTTTTTGTGAAGAGTGTGATTTAACTCTCCATGTGAATGGCCAAAATCTTTACCACCATCTAATAATAAAATATTCATCTTTTTGCTCCTAAAATAAATAAGTCTAAAAAATAGGGCTGCTATTATGTATTTTTACTTTATATTTTAAAAGACATTTTAGAGGGCCGCTTTATGGTTACTTGTTAGGCTATTTATAGGCAGTAAGGGGAATTCTAATGTGGAATTATCGGGAAACTGGAGCATTTAGACTAAAATAAAAGCCACTCGAAGGAGTGGCTTTATATGTATAAATGATGTCTTATCAATAGAATTTAGAACGGAATATTGTCGTCAAAATCCATTGGTGGTTCAGCTGCCGGTTGTGGTGCTGCAGCAGGTTTAGCTGCTGGGCGAGCTTGATAGCTAGGTTGGCTATTTGGTGCACCGTAGGATGGGGCGCTTTGTTGGAAGTCACCAGCGTTTTGACGACCGCCTAACATTTGTAATACATCGCCTTGAATTTCGGTGGTGTAGCGATCTTGGCCGTTTTGATCTTGCCATTTACGGGTTTTTAAGCGGCCTTCTACGTACACTTGAGAGCCCTTACGCAGGTATTCACCACAGACTTCCGCTTGACGACGGAAAAATACGATGCGGTGCCATTCGGTCACTTCGCGACGTTCACCGGTGTTACGGTCAGTCCAGCTTTCACTGGTTGCTACGCTGATGTTCGCAACAGCATCGCCGTTCGGCATGGTGCGCACTTCGGGATCGTTACCTAAATTACCCACGATAATTACTTTATTAATACCTGCCATAAAATCCTCTATTCTGATTAATTAGGTTAAAATTGCGCGCTATTCTGCCTGAAAATCCCTAATAAATCTAGAGTGATTAACTGGATATTTGCACAGATATTGAAATGTGCGATAATCCTCGCAATTTTGACATTTCTTTTTGAATCTTGGATCTTTATGGACACTATCGATATTCGGGGCGCCCGCACCCATAATCTGAAAAATATTAATCTCACCATTCCTCGCGATAAACTGATTGTCATTACCGGCCTTTCCGGCTCGGGTAAATCCTCGTTGGCCTTTGATACGCTGTATGCGGAAGGTCAACGCCGTTATGTGGAATCCCTTTCTGCCTATGCCAGACAATTTTTGTCCCTAATGGAAAAACCTGATGTGGATGCTATTGAGGGGCTTTCACCGGCCATCTCGATTGAGCAAAAATCCACTTCGCACAACCCACGTTCAACGGTGGGTACGATTACTGAGATCTACGATTATTTACGTCTTTTGTTTGCCCGCGTGGGGGAACCGCGCTGTCCAACTCATAATATTCCGCTCACCGCACAAACCATCAGCCAAATGGTGGATAAGGTATTGAGTTTACCGGCGGATAGCAAAATGATGTTGTTGGCACCGGTGGTAAAAAATCGTAAAGGGGAACATCTTAAGATCCTTGAGAATATTGCTGCTCAAGGGTATATCCGCGCCCGTATTGATGGTGAAATCTGCGATTTATCAGATCCCCCGAAACTGGAATTACAGAAAAAGCATACCATTGAAGTCGTAGTGGATCGTTTTAAAGTGCGGGAGGATTTAGCCCAACGTTTGGCGGAATCCTTTGAGACAGCCTTAGAACTCTCCGGTGGTACGGCAGTGGTGGCGGATATGGATGACAAATCCGCAGAGGAGTTGGTGTTCTCCGCTAATTTTGCTTGTCCGCATTGTGGTTATTCGATTCCTGAATTAGAGCCGCGTTTATTTTCCTTCAATAATCCTGCAGGGGCTTGCCCAACCTGTGATGGTTTGGGGATTCAGCAATATTTCGATGAACAACGGGTAATCCAGAATCCGAGCATTTCCTTGGCCAGTGGGGCAGTCAAGGGCTGGGATCGTCGTCATTTCTATTATTACCAAATGCTACTTTCCCTCGCTAAACATTATGATTTTGATATAGAAACCCCGTATGAACAGCTGCCGGAGCACATTCGCCATGTATTAATGCATGGTTCCGGTAAAGAGGATATTGCTTTTCAATATGTCAATGATCGTGGCGATACGGTAACCCGCAAGCATCCTTTTGAAGGCATTTTGAATAATATGGCGCGCCGCTATAAAGAAACCGAATCTTTAGCGGTGCGTGAAGAGTTGGCCAAGAATATTAGCAATCGTCCTTGTGCCGATTGTGGTGGCTCACGTCTACGGCCGGAAGCCCGCCACGTGTATATTGGGGAAACCAATCTGCCGCAAATTTCAGAAAAAAGCATTGGCGAAAGTTTAGAATTTTTCCATGCGCTATCTCTAACCGGACAAAAAGCGCAAATTGCTGAGAAAATTCTGAAAGAGATCCGTGAACGCCTGCAATTTTTGGTGAACGTTGGCTTGAATTATCTTTCCTTATCCCGTTCGGCGGAAACCCTATCGGGTGGTGAAGCACAGCGTATTCGCTTGGCTAGTCAAATCGGTGCCGGATTGGTCGGCGTCATGTATGTGTTGGATGAACCGTCCATCGGCTTACATCAACGGGATAACGAACGTTTGTTGGATACCTTGATCCATCTGCGTAATTTGGGAAATACAGTGATCGTCGTGGAACACGATGAAGATGCAATTCGTGCCGCCGATCATATTATCGACATCGGCCCCGGTGCCGGGGTGCATGGTGGACAGGTAATTGCCGAAGGTAACGCCGCACAAATTATGGCGAATCCACAATCGATCACCGGTCGCTATTTGTCCGGTACAGAAAAAATTGAAATTCCCCATCAGCGCACGAAAATCGATAAAAAGAAAATACTGCAATTAAAAGGTGCGACCGGTAACAATCTAAAAGCGGTGGATCTCCGTATTCCGGTTGGGCTTTTCACTTGTATCACAGGGGTGTCGGGTTCGGGGAAATCGACCCTAATCAATGATACCTTATTCCCGTTGGCGCAAAATGCCTTAAACCGCGCGGATAAAACGGATTTTGCTCCTTATAAATCGATTGAAGGTCTTGAGCATTTTGACAAGGTGATCGATATCGATCAAAGTCCAATTGGCCGGACGCCACGCTCTAACCCGGCGACTTACACCGGATTGTTTACGCCAATCCGCGAACTGTTTGCCGGGGTGCCGGAAGCGCGTGCGCGTGGCTATAATCCGGGGCGTTTTAGTTTTAACGTACGTGGCGGTCGCTGTGAAGCCTGTCAGGGCGATGGCGTGATTAAAGTAGAAATGCACTTTTTACCGGATGTTTATGTGCCTTGTGATCAATGTAAGGGCAAGCGTTATAACCGCGAAACCTTGGAAATCCGTTATAAAGGTAAAACCATTCATCAAGTATTGGATATGACCGTGGAAGAGGCACGTGAATTCTTTGATGCGATTCCGATGATTGCCCGTAAATTACAAACGCTAATGGATGTTGGCCTGTCCTATATTCGCTTGGGACAATCCTCGACAACCTTATCCGGTGGGGAAGCGCAGCGGGTGAAATTGGCGACGGAATTATCCAAACGGGATACCGGTAAAACCTTGTATATTTTGGATGAACCGACCACCGGTTTGCATTTTGCCGATATCAAACAATTGCTGGAAGTGTTGCATCGTTTACGTAATCAGGGCAATACCATTGTGGTGATTGAGCATAACTTGGATGTGATCAAAACAGCTGACTGGATCGTTGATCTTGGTCCGGAGGGCGGTAGTGGCGGTGGTCAAATCATCGCTGAAGGAACGCCGGAAGAGGTGGCCACAGTAGAAGGTTCGCATACCGCACGTTTCTTAAAACCAATTTTGGCAAAAGGCTGAGAATAATAAATAGAAGCAGGCGTAATGCCTGCTTTTTTATGGAGAAACGTGATAATAATCGGTTTTTAAATCAATTCTAATAAAATCAATGGGTTACATGCGTTTTTAGCAAAAACTCCAATTTTCATAGGGGCGTTTGAAACATACCGTCTGTCAAAAAAGGACATTTACCCATAAAAAAGACCGCATCCAATGGATGCGGTCTTGTATTTGATGTCCTTGAATTATTTATTCAATTTGGCTTTATAGGTTGGGTTCATCAAGTTTTCAACGGATAGGATATCATCCAATTGTTCTTGAGTGAGCAAGCCTTTCTCTAACACAACTTCACGTACGCCACGACCGGTTTGAGCACAGATTTTACCCACTAAGTCGCCGTTGTGGTGACCGATGAATGGGTTCAAGTAGGTCACGATACCGATGGAGTTGAATACGAAGTTTTCACAGATTTCTTTGTTTACGGTGATACCGTCCACACATTTATCGCGTAGGTTCACACAAGCGTTGGTTAAGATATCGATAGATTCGAACATCGCTTGACCAATCACCGGTTCCATTACGTTTAATTGTAATTGACCTGCTTCGGAGGCGAAGGTGATGGTGGTATCGTTACCGATCACTTTAAAGCACACTTGGTTAACAACTTCAGGCACGACCGGATTTACTTTAGCTGGCATGATAGAGGAACCGGCTTGTAATTCAGGTAAGTTGATTTCTTTCAAACCAGCACGTGGACCGGAAGAAAGTAAACGTAAGTCGTTACATACTTTAGAGAGTTTCACTGCAGTACGTTTTAACGCACCATGTACCATTACATAAGCACCACAGTCGGAGGTTGCTTCGATTAGGTTATCAGCCGGTACGCAAGGTAAACCGGTCACTTCAGCAAGACGTTTTACGGCTAGTTCGGTGTAGCCTTGTGGGGTGTTTAAACCTGTACCGATTGCAGTCGCACCAAGGTTCACTTCAAGTAATAATTTGGCGGTGCGGTTTAAGTTGCGCACTTCTTCTTCTAAAAGCACAGCAAAGGCTTTGAATTCTTGGCCTACGGTCATCGGAACCGCATCTTGTAATTGGGTACGACCCATTTTTAAGATTTTGGCAAATTCTTTTGCTTTATTATCGAAACCATCATGCAAATATTGGATTTTTTCGATGAGTTTCAAAATGCTGTTGTATACTGCGATACGGAAACCGGTAGGGTAGGCATCGTTGGTAGATTGGCTGGCGTTTACGTGATCCATTGGGTTAATCACATTGTATTCGCCTTTTTTATGACCGATTTTTTCTAAGGCTAAGTTGGCTACAACTTCGTTGGTGTTCATATTAACGGAAGTACCGGCACCGCCTTGATACACATCAGACGGGAATTGATCTAAACATTTACCGGTTGTTAAGATTTCATCACAGGCATCCACAATTGCTTTTGCGATATCGCTTGGGATTGCACCTAATTCACCATTGGCCAAAGCAGTCGCTTTTTTCACCATGACCATACCGCGTACAAATTCCGGCACATCGGAAATAGTCACATTGGAAATATTAAAATTCTCAACCGCTCTCAATGTATGGATGCCCCAGTATGCATCAGCTGGCACTTCGCGTTCACCCAATAAATCAACTTCGGTTCTGTATTGTTCTGTCATGGTAATCACCCTTTATGGTTAATCAAAAATTCGGGGGCATTATAGGGAGTCGAGTACAAAATAAACTTGACATGGATCACATTTAATCCCAAGCGAGTAAGACATATTTTCATTTTTCGCATTAGTTTTTTTATTGCGAAAAATTTTTTAGCAACCCTTGAAAGGCTATTGAATCCCCCCTATATAGTGTCTGCTTTTATTTTTACTAGAAGGAAATTCCAATGAAAATTCGTCCGTTACATGACAAAGTGATTTTAAAACGTGAAGAAGTTGAAACCCGTTCTGCCGGTGGCATCGTATTAACCGGTTCTGCCGCAACCAAATCCACCCGTGCCAAAGTATTAGCGGTAGGCGCTGGTCGCATTTTGGATAATGGTAGTGTTCATCCGATGCACGTTAAAGTGGGCGATACCGTTATCTTTAACGACGGTTACGGTGCAAAAACCGAAAAAATCGATGGTGAAGAAGTTTTAATCGTTTCTGAAGACGATATCTTAGCTATCGTAGAAGAATAGAAAGCCCCTAATCCGACACCGTGTCGGGTTTACCTTGTAATGAATATTAGGCGGTATTAAAGCCGCTTCGACAAAGAAAAGGAAAATTAAAAATGGCAGCAAAAGACGTAAAATTTGGCAATGAAGCCCGCGTAAAAATGTTAAACGGCGTAAACGTATTAGCCGATGCAGTTAAAGTCACTCTAGGTCCAAAAGGCCGTAATGTGATTTTAGATAAATCCTTTGGCGCACCGACCATCACCAAAGATGGCGTATCCGTTGCACGTGAAATCGAATTAGAAGATAAATTCGAAAATATGGGCGCACAAATGGTGAAAGAAGTGGCTTCTAAAGCGAATGATGCAGCCGGTGATGGTACTACTACCGCAACCGTATTGGCGCAAGCTATTGTAAACGAAGGCTTAAAAGCAGTTGCCGCAGGCATGAATCCAATGGATTTAAAACGCGGTATCGACAAAGCGGTAAATGCCGTAGTGGAAGAATTAAAATCCCTTTCCAAACCTTGCGAAACCTCCAAAGAAATCGAACAAGTGGGTACGATTTCCGCGAACAGCGATAACATCGTTGGTCAATTAATTGCTCAAGCGATGGAAAAAGTTGGTAAAGAAGGCGTGATTACCGTAGAAGATGGTACCGGCTTGGAAGATGAATTAGCGGTTGTTGAAGGGATGCAATTTGACCGTGGTTACCTTTCTCCATACTTCATCAACAAACCGGAAGCGGCTACCGTTGAATTGGATAACCCATACATCCTGTTAGTGGACAAAAAAATCAGCAATATCCGTGAATTGCTACCGGTACTTGAAGGCGTAGCGAAAGCCGGTAAACCATTATTGATTATTGCTGAAGATGTTGAAGGCGAAGCCTTAGCTACCTTAGTGGTGAACACTATGCGCGGTATCGTGAAAGTGGCTGCAGTAAAAGCGCCGGGCTTTGGTGATCGTCGTAAAGCAATGTTACAAGATATTGCGATCTTAACTGCAGGTACCGTGATTTCTGAAGAAATCGGTATGGAACTTGAAAAAGCGACATTAGAAGATTTAGGTCAAGCTAAACGCGTAGTAATCAACAAAGACAATACCACTATCATTGATGGTATCGGTGATGAAGAACAAATCAAAGGCCGTGTATTGCAAATTCGTCAACAAATCGAAGAATCTACTTCTGATTACGATAAAGAAAAACTACAAGAGCGTGTGGCTAAATTAGCCGGCGGTGTAGCAGTAATCAAAGTAGGTGCAGCGACCGAAGTGGCGATGAAAGAGAAAAAAGACCGTGTGGATGACGCATTACACGCCACCCGTGCAGCGGTTGAAGAAGGTATTGTTGCCGGTGGTGGTGTGGCCTTAGTCCGCGCAGCAGCGAAAGTTGCCGGCAGCTTAAAAGGCGACAACGAAGAACAAAATGTGGGTATCAAATTGGCATTACGTGCAATGGAAGCCCCATTACGTCAAATCGTTTCCAACGCCGGTGAAGAAGCATCGGTGGTAGCTAGCGCAGTGAAAAATGGCGAAGGTAACTTCGGTTATAACGCCGCGACCGAACAATACGGCGATATGATCGAAATGGGTATCTTGGATCCAACTAAAGTAACCCGCTCCGCATTACAATTTGCTGCATCTATCGCAGGTCTAATGATCACCACCGAATGTATGGTGACCGACCTACCGAAAGATGACAAAGCCGACCTAGGCGGCGCCGGCATGGGCGGAATGGGAGGCATGGGCGGAATGATGTAATTTCCCCTGCTCCAAACAAAAATGCGACCTTCGGGTCGCATTTTTTTGTTTTTAATCGAATATCAATAAAATCAATGGGTTACATGCTATTTTGGCAAAAACTCTGATTTTTGATAGGGCGTTCTAAAATCCCCCATAATCTTTTATCATCGCACAAAGGACAGACATAAAGTCTGTCCCTAAGGTTTTTTTGCGATTCGGTTCAAAATTATGCGATTCGTAGGGATAGGTTTTTTATACGAGTCCTTCTTTCCCCTTGCATTAGCGAAATCAACCGCGTGGGTGGAAGCGTTCGTGTAGGCGTTTGAGACGTTCTTTAGCGACATGGGTATAGATTTGTGTGGTGGATAAATCGCTGTGTCCGAGCAGCATTTGTACCACGCGCAGATCCGCACCGTGATTGACTAAATGGGTGGCGAAGGCATGGCGTAATACGTGCGGGGAAAGTGCTTCACTATCAATGCCAGCCAGTACGGCATAATGTTTGACGCGATGCCAAAAGGTTTGTCGGGTCATTTGTTGGCCACGTAGACTTGGGAAAACCACATCGGAACTTTGTCCGTTTAATAATAACGGCCGTCCGTAAGCGATAAACTGCTGCAACCAAAACGCGGCTTCTTCGCCCATTGGCACAATCCGTTCCTTATTACCTTTCCCGATAACTCGCACTACGCCCTGTTCCAAACCAATATTTTCAATGGTAAGGCCGACCAATTCCGATACCCGCAATCCCGTGGCATATAGCAATTCCAGCATGGCTTTGTCGCGCAATTCCAGCGGCACATCAATGCTTGGCGTATTTAACAAATCCGCCACCTGTTGTTCACTAAGATATTTGGGGAGGCGTCCGGGCAGGCGCGGTGAGCTGAGAATCGCACTGGGATCATCATCTCGATATTTTTCCCGATACAAATATTGAAACAGCTTACGCATGGCGCTCAGTAAACGTGCGGTACTGGTGGCTTTATAACCCTGTTGTAAGCGTTCACCTAAAAATTGTTGAAGATCCACACCATCACAAGTTTCCAAAGTCAGATTTTGGCTTTCCAACCATTGGCACAGCGCGGTTAAATCCAAACGATAGGATTGTACGGTATTTTCAGATAGGCCTTTTTCAATCCAATATTCGTTCAGGAATAAATCCATCAGCACCAAATTATTCATTAGTTCACCTCGCGCAACAAAAAGCCCTTCACCCGACGCGGTGTGATAAGTAGACCTAAGGCGGCCGAGGCAGCCATGGCAGCAAAGGCGTAGGCCGGTTGAATCGGGTAGAGTACACCGCTTAAGGCGGTCAACAAGGCAATGGCTGCACAGGCGGCAATGGCGTTATACAGCCCTTGTAGTTTGGCAATGTGCCCCTGCGGTCGGGTGGAAATATAGCGCACGGTGGCATAGTGTCCTACTACATAGGTGAGACTGTGCATACATTGCAGCAGCGCAATTTCCCATAATACATCGGCATAAGGGAAGCACAGCCAGCGCACAATGGAAGCAATCCCGGTGATATAAAATAGTCGGGTGACGGAGGTATTTTTAAATAACCGGGAAGAGAAAAAAAACAGCGCGATTTCTGCAATGACACTTAAGCCCCACAACAAACCGGTTACCGAAACGCTAATCCCAAGGCTTTGCCAATACAGTACGCTGTAGGCGTAATAGGCTGCATGGGAGCCTTGAATAAGTGCAATCGCCAACAATAGGCGGGTTGTGGTGGGATCTTTTAAGAGGGTTACAAAGCCAATGGAAGCTTCATGAGCCTTGCCCGTAATATCCAGCGGCATCGGTTGCGGTTGGAGTAATTGCAATATCCCATTGAGTGCCAATAAAGTGGCGATAATCCAAGGAATGGTCGATTCGCCCAAGTAACCGACAACTTGCCCAAAGAGCACCACGCCCACCACGAATGCAGCCGACCCAATCAAGCGGACTTTGCCATAATCCAGACCAATTTGTTGTTGCCAAGTGGTGGCCAAACTATCGCCAATTGGCATACCGGCGGCATTAACCATTGAAAATAGCATTAGTCCGCCGAACAACAATATAAAGGAGTGGGAAAACCAGCCCATCAATAGCATCGTAAGACAGCCAGCCCAGGCCAAATAGCGCAAGGTGCGAATCAGGCCGGAGGCGCGTTTAATCAAACCGGAGAAGAAAATACCGCCGATAAAGCGAAATACATAGGCGCTCGCCAATAACAGGCCGATGGTTTCCGCATCATAGGCTTGCTGTTTCAGCCAGGCAGGAAATAACGGTAAAAATACGCCGTAGGCGCAGTAATAGCCCAAAAAGCTCAAAGCGAGCCAATTGAATGGGGAGATACGCATTAGCATTGACTTTCCATTTCTTGTGAACGGGCAATACAGGCGGCCATGGCTTGCTGTACGGTTTGTTGAAATTGTTGTTGTTCAAATACCGCTAAGGCGGCGGCGGTGGTGCCGCCCTTAGAGGTGACATTTTGACGCAGGGTGGCTAAGTCTAATTGCGGATTTTCCAACACCATTTTGGCTGAACCGAACATCGCCTGTTGCACCAAATGGCGAGCCTCTTCGGCATTCAAACCTTGCTCGATTAAATTGTGTTGCATGGCTTCTAAAAAGAGGAAGAAATAAGCCGGGCTGCTCCCTGAAGCCGCGGTAACTGCATGCATTTGCGCTTCATCCTTCACCCACAGAATATCGCCCACGGCAGAAAGCAATTCCGCGGCAAAATCACGATCCGGTTGTGCCGTTTGCGTTGCAGCAAAGAGTCCGGCCATGCCTTCGCCAACCAGTGCCGGGGTATTCGGCATCACCCGCACAATGGCTTGCACGGAAGGAATTAATTGTGCCAAGCGGGCGGTATTAATACCGGCAGCAATTGAAATCAATAATTTTTGACTAAAGTCCAACGCAGCAAAGGGCGCGCAAACTTCCGTCAGCACCTGTGGTTTCACCGCCAATAAGACAACTTCGGCTTCCGCCACCGCGCTTAGGTTATCCGTATAGGTGCGCAGGCCAAGGGCGGCAAAATAGGCGCGTTTTTCCGCACTCGGATCGCTCACTCCCAATAAGGCAGCAGGATAGCCCTGTTTTAACAAGCCTAAAATAATGGCTTGCGCCATATTGCCGCCGCCGATAAAAGTGATTGTACGCTGTTGCATGATTTGCCCTGCCTGTATTCTAAGGTTAAAATTGCCGCCCATTTTACCCGATAACCTTAAAGGATCTACCGATGTGGTTTAAAAATTTGATGATATATCGTCTCACCAAGCCATTGGATTGGACGTTGGATACATTGCAAAACGCCTTGAGCGATTGTGAATTTCATCCTTGTGGCGCGCAGGAACAATCCAAGTTCGGCTGGGTGAGCCCATTGCGTGGTGGCGAAACCTTGTATTTTTCTGACGGACGGCAAATTCTGTTGCTGGCGCAAAAAGAGGACAAAATGCTGCCGGCCAATGTGGTGAAACGCGAATTGGACGAACGCATCGCCGATTTTGAACAACGGGAAAATCGTAAAGCCTCGAAAACCGAAAAACAAAGCTTGAAAGACGCCGTAGTGCTCAATTTATTGCCGCGTGCTTTTTCTAAAATGCAACAAACTGCGCTCTGGATCGATCCGCAAAATGCCCTTGTGTATGTGGATGCCGCTTCCGCCAAACGTGCCGAAGATGCCTTGGCACTCTTGCGTAAATCCTTAGGTTCGTTACCGGTGGTGCCGTTGGCTTTTGCTAATGAGCCGGCGCAAGTGCTGACCGATTGGATCTTGGGAGAGAGCTTGCCGCATTGGTTAACCGCCTTGGAAGAGGCCGAATTGCGCGGTAGCCAAGAGGACAGTGTGATCCGCTGTAAAAAACAGCCATTGGAAAATGAAGAAATCCTCGCCCTCTTGCAGGACGGTAAAAAGCTCGTCAGCAAATTGGCCTTGGAATGGCCGGAAACCCTGAGCTTCCTGTTTAATGAAGATTGCACTCTGAAACGTTTAAAATTTGCTGATCCGGTGCGCGAGAAAAATGAAGATATCCTCAAGGAAGATTATACTCAACGTTTTGATGCCGATTTTGTTTTGATGACCGGCATTCTCAGTAAATTGACCGAAAATCTACTCGATGCCTTCGGTGGTGAAAAAGCCCGTTTGGCTGATTAATCAGCTTCCCTTCTTAATAACATCTAGGGACAGACTTTATGTCTGTCCTTGTTTCGCTGCCAACATATCTCCCAACGGTCAAGTTGACGAAAGGGCGAGTTGCCCCATTCCTGCAATAATTCAATGATGCGTAAGGCAGAGATAAAACCTGTCCCTAGCAACGCCCCCATCAAAATCAAAGTTTTCTTTAAAACACTATCTAAGTTATTGATTTTATTAGTATTACTTTAAAAATCTATTTTTTATCCATTTGCTGATGGGCGACTGTTTCACCACAGAATCAGGCACTTATTACGACGAGAAAAGGAAAAAATTTAACCTGGAATATTGGAGTTTTTCCCCATACAAAAATGAACGTTTGTTTTCTTTTACCCCTAATGGGTTGGGTTGGAATTGCGAAATCGTTTTCGTAAAGATTGTGTAAAGAGAGTGCCTAAAAAAACATCAAAATGTTCATTTTTTGGTTAGACAGGTCGGAGGATTTACAGTATATTGTGACGCTTTTTATCACTTTCTGTTGCCGCCGTGCATTTTTAACATCCCGGCGATTGGGGAGGCGGAACGGGAATTAGCATTTTTACTTTGGTTTCCCTATTTAATGATGAGGAATTTTTAATGAACAAAATATTTAAGGTGATTTGGAATCGTACTACGCAATCCTTAGTGGTCACCTCTGAATTAGCCAAGGGACAGGTAAAATCGTCCTCTGACGCATCGCCAAATTCTGTTGGCCGCGTTATGAAATTATTTAAACTAAGCGCTATCGCATTGGCAACCTTAGGCCTATCGCAACAGGCAAATGCGATTACTGCGCCATTTAACGGTATTGTTGGTAACAACCCTAATAAATTAGTTGCAGTCGGTGGCGGTACCGCTCTTGATACCGGCTCTGTGGCTATCGGTGGTGGAACAACTGCCGATCACGGTGGTGTGGCTATCGGCCGTGATGTGAATGCTAGAGGGCGAGATAGTGCAGCATTAGGTTATGCTGCTGATGCAACAGGCCACTGGTCTAGTGCACTCGGTACGCGTACCTCGGCTAGCGGTAATTACGCGTCAGCCTTTGGGGCATCGGCATCTGCTGTAGGTCAATTCGCATTAGCGGCAGGTTTTCAAGCTACTGCTCAGGCTAATGGCACGGCCATTGGTAGTGGTTCAGAAGCTTCAGCTGTAGGCGCGACCGCATTAGGTAATATGGCTTTGGCAAGTGGTCAGAACTCAGTCGCTAATGGTATTGCTACTAAGGCATCAGGTTTAAAAGCGATTGCTATTGGCTCTGATGCGAATGCATCAGGAAGCGAAGCTTCTGCTATTGGTAGCGGTGCAAATGCTGCCGGAGTGAACGCGACGGCTTTGGGGACAAGTGCCAATGCCAGTGGAGCAAACGCTACTGCAATTGGTCTTGGTTCTCTCGCTTCTAAAGAAAATACTATAGCACTCGGTACCGCTTCAAATGCAGCGAATACCAGCGCAATTGCCATTGGTCAGAACGCTAATGTGACAGGTAATTATGCGGCGGCATTAGGTGTTAATACAGTTGTAGGAAGCGATTATGCTTCAGCCTTTGGTTATAATGCTCAAGCTTTAGCAGGTAATGCTTTAGCATTAGGTTCCAATGCTACTGCTTCACAAAATGGTGCAATTGCTCAGGGTGCATACGCAACGGCTAGTGCGCAGGGGGGGCTAGCCGTGGGTGTACGCGCAAATGCGACTGCCAATGACACAACTGCGATTGGTCGTCAAGCGATGGCATCAGGAATGAATGCTACCGCTGTTGGTGCAAATGCCACGGCCTCAGGTGCTAATGCAAGTGCCTTAGGTTCACTCGCCAATGCCAGTGGAGCAAACGCTACTGCAATTGGTCTTGGTTCTCTCGCTTCTAACCAGAATACTATTGCGATCGGTACTAATACCGGCGTATCCAATGTTGGCGGTATCGCAATTGGTACCGGGAATACCCATGGCGCAATCAATGCGATGGCGATGGGATCCGGTGCAACCTTAGGCGGATACTCCACAAACTCGATTGCCTTTGGTGTGGGCGCAAATGTTAATAGCGGCGTAGGTGATCTTTCTAATGATGCTATTGCTTTTGGTACGAATGCCACGGCAAAAGGCAATTCCACCATCGCAATTGGTAACGCGTCAACTGCAAATAAAACGAATGCTATGGCGATGGGGCTAAGTTCCGTAGCTTCAGGAATGAATGCGACAGCGTTAGGCGTTAAGGCTCAAGCCACTAATACTAATGCTATGGCGATGGGGCTAAATTCCGTAGCTTCAGGAGAGAATGCTTCCGCGTTAGGTGTTGGGGCTCAAGCCAATAATACTAATGCTATGGCGATGGGGCTAAGTTCCGTAGCTTCAGGAGTGAATGCGACAGCGTTAGGCGTTGGGGCTCAAGCCACTAGTACCTGTGCTACAGCGATAGGTTATAATGCGGTGGCAACCAATATGTACACCACTGCAGTTGGTCCGAATGCTAAAGCCACGGGTATTCTGTCTACGGCCATGGGTAATAACACCACCGCTTCCGGTCGCGCGACCCTCGCCTTGGGAACCGGTGCAAGTGCTACAGGCGAATCTAGTATCGCGGCCGGTCTATTAGCTAATGCTTCTGGAGCCTCGGCGATTGCCTTGGGTGACAATGCAACATCAAGTAATGCCAGTGCTGTTGCTATCGGGAATAGTTCTAAGGCGCAAGGCTTGAATTCTGTTGCTCTTGGTGGTGGTTCTGTTGCTTCTGCAAATGCTTATACCATTGCAGTAGGCGGTGGTAATGCAACCGGTGATTATTCTATGGCTATCGGTAAAGGTTCAACAACCACCGGTGGAAATGGTATTGCACTGGGGAATAATGCAACCGGTGCAGGGAGCTCGATTGCACTTGGTCTAAATGCAAATGCTTCTAACTATGCGATTTCATTAGGTACTAATGCCAAAGCAACCTCGAATGATAGTATTGCTGCTGGTACGCAGGCTAATGCTAGCGGCATCAATGGCGTTGCAATAGGTAAACAGGCTAGCGCAGGTATCAGTAGTGTTGCATTAGGTAAAAGTGCTAATGCGACAAAAGATTACTCTGTTGCCCTCGGTGATTCAGCTACAGCGACAAGCACATATGATGTTGCCTTAGGTAAAGATTCTAAAACCTCCACTGCTGCAGCATTGACTTCTGTAAAAGTTGGTGGCGTTGAAGTGGGCACTACCGGGAGCGGTGGCCCTACGGGCGGTAACGGTGTGGTTGCCGTGGGTAGTGCATCCAACCTTCGTCGCGTTCAATATGTGGCGGCCGGTGTTTTAAACTCAACATCCACCGATGCGGTGAACGGCTCACAACTTTACGCAGTAGCGATGGCTGCCGATTCTACGGCGAGCGTAGCAAGTACCGCATTTAGCACAGCGACTGTAGCCAACAGTACCGCAAGTACTGCGCTTTCAACAGCGAATGCCGCTAATACGACCGCGCGTGCTGCAAGCACCGCAGCAAGTACAGCCATAGTGACTGCCAATGCTGCGAATGCAACCGCAAGTACAGCAAATGCCACAGCCAATGCGGCAAATACGACTGCACGTGCAGCTAGCACAGCCGCTAGCACCGCAGTGGTGACCGCTAATGCTGCGAATACAACTGCCGTTGCTGCAAGCACAGCAGCAAGTACAGCCGTAGTGACAGCTAATACAGCGAACACAACCGCAAGTACAGCTAATGCGACAGCTAATGCGGCAAATACAACTGCGCGTGCAGCTAGCACAGCCGCTAGCACCGCTGTGGTGACTGCAAATGCAGCGAATACAACTGCGAATACTGCAAACTCCACCGCAAGTACTGCGCTTTCTACAGCGACTGTAGCAAATAGCACAGCTTCAACTGCGGCAAGCACGGCAAACAGCGCGTTAACAACAGCGAATGCAGCAAATACCACTGCGAATGCAGCAAATACCACTGCGAATACTGCAAATTCCTCTGCAAGTACTGCGCTTTCTACAGCGACTGTAGCCAATAGCACAGCTTCAACTGCAGCAAGTACAGCAAACAGCGCGTTAACTACAGCGAATGCAGCAAATACCACTGCGAATACAGCAAACTCTTCTGCAAGTACTGCGCTTTCTACAGCGACTGTAGCAAATAGCACAGCTTCAACTGCGGCAAGCACTGCTGCCAGCGCAGCAACTGTAGCCAATACTGCAAATGCAACCGCGGTAGCAGCCAGCACAGCTGCTGCAACTGCATTGACTACAGCAGAAAACGCGTATAACGCGAAAACCTATTTCCATGTAAATAATGGTACAGCCACCGGCGGTAATGCGACTACGAATGAAGGTCGTGTTGGCGAAGCCGGCGGTGCAACCGGTACAAATTCGATCGCAGCGGGTGTGAATGTCACCGCTACAGCGGCAAGCGCTTTTGCATTGGGTGAAAACACCACGGCAACCGCTTCCGGTACTGTGATCGGTAAAGACAGTAAATTAACTGGTGCCGGTTCAATTTCAATCGGTAATAACAATACTGTTGCTTCCGAGAACGTTATTGCACTAGGTAATAACCAAAATATTGGTGCAGGTGTGGATAACGCTGTTGTATTAGGTCATGCATCTTCTACTACCGGTAGTCACAATATTCAAACAACCTCTTCTGCAACTGTTGGTAATTATACGTTCGGAACCTTTGCGGGTACCGTTGCCGGCGCGGGCAGTTTTGTTAGCGTAGGTGCAGTTGGTAATGAGCGTAAGATCACCAATCTTGCTGCAGGCAATATTTCTGCAACATCTACTGAAGCGATCAATGGTTCACAATTATATGCGGTAGCCAGTGTATTGGGCACAGCGATCGATAGTACAGCAACCGTTGCAAGCACAGCTGCAAGTACAGCCAATAGCGCTGCATCCTTAGCAAGCACAGCTTATTCTATGGCTTCAAACGCAGCAACTTCCGCGACTACAGCGATCTCAACCGCTCAATCAGCAGCATCAACATCGGTGTCTGCGGCATCTCAAGCGGTGGCCGCTGCTTCTCAAGCGACCAGTTCTGCAACGATAGCATCTACTTCTGCATCTCAAGCAACCAGCTCAGCGACTGCAGCGTCAACTTCGGCTTCTGCGGCTGATAGTTCAGCAACCGCAGCTTCAAGTTCTGCCTCTGCAGCGGATAGCTCAGCGAAAGCGGCAAGCTCTTCAGCATCTGCGGCAGATAGTTCAGCAACAGCTGCAAGTTCTTCTGCATCTGCGGCAGATAGTTCAGCAACAGCTGCAAGTTCTTCTGCATCAGCAGCGGACAGCTCAGCGAAAGCAGCAAGCTCTTCAGCATCTGCGGCGGATAGTTCAGCAACAGCAGCAAGTTCTTCTGCATCAGCAGCGGACAGCTCAGCGAAAGCGGCAAGCTCTTCAGCATCTGCGGCGGATAGTTCAGCAACCGCAGCTTCAAGTTCTGCCTCTGCAGCGGATAGCTCAGCGAAAGCAGCAAGCTCTTCAGCATCTGCGGCGGATAGTTCAGCAACAGCTGCAAGTTCTTCTGCATCTGCGGCAGATAGTTCAGCAACAGCTGCAAGTTCTTCTGCATCAGCAGCGGATAGTTCTGCAACTGCAGCATCAAGCTCTGCATCAGCAGCAGATAGCTCTGCGAAAGCTGCATCAACTTCAGCTTCTGCGGCGGATAGTTCTGCAAGCGCAGCAAGTACTTCTGCATCAGCAGCGGACAGTTCAGCGAAAGCGGCAAGCTCTTCAGCATCTGCGGCGGATAGTTCTGCAACCGCAGCAAGTTCTTCTGCATCAGCAGCAGATAGCTCCGCGAAAGCGGCAAGCTCTTCAGCATCAGCGGCGGATAGCTCTGCAACAGCAGCAAGTTCTTCTGCATCAGCAGCGGACAGCTCAGCGAAAGCAGCAAGCTCTTCAGCATCTGCGGCGGATAGTTCAGCAACCGCAGCTTCAAGTTCTGCCTCTGCAGCGGATAGCTCAGCGAAAGCGGCAAGCTCTTCAGCATCTGCGGCGGATAGTTCTGCAACCGCAGCAAGTTCTTCTGCATCAGCAGCAGATAGCTCCGCGAAAGCGGCAAGCTCTTCAGCATCAGCGGCGGATAGCTCTGCAACAGCAGCAAGTTCTTCTGCATCAGCAGCGGACAGCTCAGCGAAAGCGGCAAGCTCTTCAGCATCTGCGGCAGATAGTTCAGCAACAGCTGCAAGTTCTTCTGCATCTGCGGCAGATAGTTCAGCAACAGCTGCAAGTTCTTCTGCATCAGCAGCGGACAGCTCAGCGAAAGCAGCAAGCTCTTCAGCATCTGCGGCGGATAGTTCAGCAACAGCAGCAAGTTCTTCTGCATCAGCAGCGGATAGCTCAGCGAAGGCGGCATCAACTTCAGCGTCTGCGGCGGATAGTTCTGCAACAGCTGCAAGTTCTTCTGCATCAGCAGCGGACAGCTCAGCGAAGGCGGCAAGCTCTTCAGCATCTGCGGCGGATAGTTCAGCAACCGCAGCTTCAAGTTCTGCCTCTGCAGCGGATAGCTCAGCGAAAGCGGCAAGCTCTTCAGCATCTGCGGCAGATAGTTCAGCAACAGCTGCAAGTTCTTCTGCATCTGCGGCAGATAGTTCAGCAACAGCTGCAAGTTCTTCTGCATCAGCAGCGGACAGCTCAGCGAAAGCAGCAAGCTCTTCAGCATCTGCGGCGGATAGTTCAGCAACAGCAGCAAGTTCTTCTGCATCAGCAGCGGACAGCTCAGCGAAAGCGGCAAGCTCTTCAGCATCTGCGGCGGATAGTTCAGCAACCGCAGCTTCAAGTTCTGCCTCTGCAGCGGATAGCTCAGCGAAAGCAGCAAGCTCTTCAGCATCTGCGGCGGATAGTTCAGCAACAGCTGCAAGTTCTTCTGCATCTGCGGCAGATAGTTCAGCAACAGCTGCAAGTTCTTCTGCATCAGCAGCGGATAGTTCTGCAACTGCAGCATCAAGCTCTGCATCAGCAGCAGATAGCTCTGCGAAAGCTGCATCAACTTCAGCTTCTGCGGCGGATAGTTCTGCAAGCGCAGCAAGTACTTCTGCATCAGCAGCGGACAGTTCAGCGAAAGCGGCAAGCTCTTCAGCATCTGCGGCGGATAGTTCTGCAACCGCAGCAAGTTCTTCTGCATCAGCAGCAGATAGCTCCGCGAAAGCGGCAAGCTCTTCAGCATCAGCGGCGGATAGCTCTGCAACAGCAGCAAGTTCTTCTGCATCAGCAGCGGACAGCTCAGCGAAAGCAGCAAGCTCTTCAGCATCTGCGGCGGATAGTTCAGCAACCGCAGCTTCAAGTTCTGCCTCTGCAGCGGATAGCTCAGCGAAAGCGGCAAGCTCTTCAGCATCTGCGGCGGATAGTTCTGCAACCGCAGCAAGTTCTTCTGCATCAGCAGCAGATAGCTCCGCGAAAGCGGCAAGCTCTTCAGCATCAGCGGCGGATAGCTCTGCAACAGCAGCAAGTTCTTCTGCATCAGCAGCGGACAGCTCAGCGAAAGCGGCAAGCTCTTCAGCATCTGCGGCAGATAGTTCAGCAACAGCTGCAAGTTCTTCTGCATCTGCGGCAGATAGTTCAGCAACAGCTGCAAGTTCTTCTGCATCAGCAGCGGACAGCTCAGCGAAAGCAGCAAGCTCTTCAGCATCTGCGGCGGATAGTTCAGCAACAGCAGCAAGTTCTTCTGCATCAGCAGCAGATAGCTCTGCGAAAGCTGCATCAACTTCAGCTTCTGCGGCGGATAGTTCTGCAAGCGCAGCAAGTACTTCTGCATCAGCAGCGGACAGTTCAGCGAAAGCGGCAAGCTCTTCAGCATCTGCGGCGGATAGTTCTGCAACCGCAGCAAGTTCTTCTGCATCAGCAGCAGATAGCTCCGCGAAAGCGGCAAGCTCTTCAGCATCAGCGGCGGATAGCTCTGCAACAGCAGCAAGTTCTTCTGCATCAGCAGCGGACAGCTCTGCAACCGCAGCTTCAAGCTCAGCTTCAGCAGCAGATAGCTCAGCTTCAGCGGCAAATAGCTCTGCCCAAGCAGCAAGCTCTTCAGCGTCTGCAGCGGACAGCTCTGCTCAAGCGGCTTCAAGTTCTGCATCAGCAGCAGACAGCTCAGCGAAAGCAGCAAGCTCTTCAGCTTCAGCGGCGGATAGCTCAGCACAAGCAGCAAGCTCTTCAGCGTCAGCAGCGGATAGCTCTGCACAAGCAGCTTCAAGCTCAGCTTCAGCGGCAAATAGCTCTGCCCAAGCAGCAAGTTCTTCAGCGTCAGCAGCAGACAGCTCAGCGAAGGCAGCAAGCTCTTCAGCATCAGCAGCGGACAGCTCTGCTCAAGCGGCTTCAAGCTCTGCTTCAGCAGCAAATAGCTCTGCCCAAGCAGCAAGCTCTTCAGCATCAGCAGCGGATAGTTCTGCCCAAGCAGCAAGCTCTTCAGCGTCTGCAGCGGATAGTTCTGCACAAGCGGCTTCAAGTTCTGCATCAGCAGCAGATAGCTCAGCGAAGGCAGCAAGCTCTTCAGCGTCAGCAGCGGATAGCTCTGCACAAGCAGCTTCAAGCTCAGCTTCAGCGGCAAATAGCTCTGCCCAAGCAGCAAGTTCTTCAGCTTCTGCAGCAGATAGTTCGGCACAAGCAGCTTCAAGCTCAGCTTCTGCAGCAGATAGTTCTGCACAAGCGGCTTCAAGTTCTGCATCAGCAGCAGATAGCTCAGCGAAGGCAGCAAGCTCTTCAGCATCTGCAGCGGATAGCTCTGCTCAAGCAGCTTCAAGCTCAGCTTCAGCGGCAAATAGTTCAGCTCAAGCAGCTTCAAGTTCTGCATCAGCAGCGGATAGTTCAGCCCAAGCAGCTTCAAGCTCAGCTTCAGCGGCAAATAGCTCAGCCCAAGCGGCAAGCTCTTCAGCGTCAGCAGCAGACAGCTCAGCGAAAGCGGCAAGCTCTTCAGCATCAGCAGCGGACAGCTCTGCTCAAGCGGCTTCAAGTTCTGCATCAGCAGCGAATAGTTCTGCCCAAGCAGCAAGCTCTTCTGCTTCTGCAGCAGATAGTTCGGCACAAGCAGCTTCAAGCTCAGCCTCTGCAGCGAACAGTTCAGCTCAAGCAGCAAGTTCTTCAGCTTCAGCGGCAGACAGTTCAGCCCAAGCAGCTTCAAGTTCTGCATCAGCGGCAAATAGCTCTGCCCAAGCAGCAAGTTCTTCAGCTTCTGCGGCGGATAGTTCAGCACAAGCGGCTTCAAGCTCAGCTTCAGCGGCAAATAGTTCTGCACAAGCAGCAAGCTCTTCTGCGTCAGCAGCGGATAGTTCAGCACAAGCAGCTTCCAGCTCAGCTTCAGCAGCAAATAGCTCTGCTCAAGCAGCAAGCTCTTCTGCGTCAGCAGCGGACAGTTCAGCGCAAGCGGCTTCCAGCTCAGCTTCAGCAGCAAATAGCTCAGCCCAAGCAGCAAGCTCTTCTGCGTCAGCAGCGGATAGCTCAGCGCAAGCGGCTTCAAGCTCAGCTTCAGCAGCGAACAGTTCTGCCCAAGCAGCAAGCTCTTCTGCGTCAGCAGCGGATAGCTCAGCGCAAGCGGCTTCAAGCTCAGCTTCAGCAGCGAACAGTTCTGCACAAGCAGCAAGTTCTTCTGCATCAGCGGCGGATAGCTCAGCGCAAGCGGCTTCAAGCTCAGCTTCTGCAGCAAATAGCTCTGCTCAAGCAGCAAGCTCTTCAGCTTCTGCGGCGGATAGTTCAGCACAAGCGGCTTCAAGCTCAGCCTCTGCAGCGAATAGTTCAGCTCAAGCAGCAAGTTCTTCAGCTTCTGCAGCGGACAGCTCTGCTCAAGCGGCTTCAAGCTCTGCTTCAGCAGCAAATAGCTCTGCCCAAGCAGCAAGCTCTTCAGCGTCTGCAGCGGACAGCTCTGCTCAAGCGGCTTCAAGTTCTGCATCAGCAGCGAACAGTTCTGCACAAGCAGCTTCAAGTTCTGCATCAGCAGCGGATAGTTCAGCCCAAGCGGCTTCAAGTTCTGCATCAGCAGCGAACAGTTCTGCACAAGCAGCAAGCTCTTCAGCTTCTGCGGCGGATAGCTCTGCAACCGCAGCTTCAAGCTCAGCCTCTGCAGCGAACAGTTCAGCTCAAGCAGCAAGCTCTTCAGCTTCTGCGGCAGACAGCTCTGCAACAGCTGCCTCCAGCTCAGCCTCTGCAGCGAACAGTTCAGCTCAAGCAGCAAGCTCTTCAGCTTCTGCGGCAGACAGCTCTGCAACAGCTGCCTCCAGCTCAGCCTCTGCAGCGAACAGTTCAGCTCAAGCAGCAAGCTCTTCAGCGTCAGCCGCAGACAGTTCTGCAACTGCAGCTTCAAGCTCAGCTTCAGCAGCGAATAGCTCAGCAACCGCAGCTTCAAGTTCAGCCTCTGCAGCAAATAGTTCAGCTCAAGCAGCAAGCTCTTCTGCGTCAGCGGCGGATAGCTCAGCGCAAGCGGCTTCAAGCTCAGCTTCTGCAGCAAATAGCTCTGCTCAAGCAGCAAGCTCTTCAGCTTCTGCGGCGGATAGTTCAGCACAAGCGGCTTCAAGCTCAGCCTCTGCAGCGAACAGTTCAGCTCAAGCAGCAAGCTCTTCAGCTTCTGCGGCAGACAGCTCTGCAACAGCTGCCTCCAGCTCAGCCTCTGCAGCGAACAGTTCAGCTCAAGCAGCAAGCTCTTCAGCGTCAGCCGCAGACAGTTCTGCAACTGCAGCTTCAAGCTCAGCTTCAGCAGCGAATAGCTCAGCAACCGCAGCTTCAAGTTCAGCCTCTGCAGCAAATAGTTCAGCTCAAGCAGCAAGCTCTTCTGCGTCAGCAGCAGACAGTTCTGCAACAGCGGCTTCAAGCTCAGCTTCAGCCGCAAATAGCTCAGCTTTAGCAGCAAATAGTTCTGCACAAGCGGCTTCCAGCTCTGCGTCAGCAGCAGGCAGCTCTGCAACAGCAGCATCAAGCTCAGCTTCAGCAGCAAATAGCTCTGCACAAGCAGCAAGCTCTTCAGCTTCTGCGGCGGATAGCTCAGCAACAGCGGCTTCAAGTTCTGCATCTGCAGCAAATAGTTCTGCTCAAGCAGCAAGCTCTTCAGCTTCAGCAGCAGATAGTTCTGCAACAGCAGCTTCAAGCTCTGCATCAGCAGCCGATAGCTCTGCAACAGCTGCATCCAGTTCTGCAACAGCTGCGGCAAGTTCTGCCCAGGTAGCATCTAGCGCAGCAGCTAGATTAGATCAAGCGGGTATTACCAGCGGTGGTTATGCAGCAGATAGTACAGCGACTTCAGCAAGAGCAGTGGTAGCCGAGAATGGTACTGCGGCAGGCTTTGGTTCTAAAGCAACTGGCGGTAACGCGACTGCTGTAGGTCAAAGTGCAGAAGCAACCGGTAAAAACTCTACCGCGATCGGTCAAGGCGCTAAAGCAACAGCTGATAACTCCGTAGCACTTGGTCAGGGATCTGTCGCTGATGAAGACAATACTGTTTCCGTTGGTCGTTCAAGCAGTAACCCGAACGAAGTGATTAATCGTCGTATCACTAATGTGGCACCAGGTGTGAAAGGCACCGATGCGGTGAACGTGAATCAATTAAATGAAGTGAAACGCGATCTACGTAAGACTGATAAGAAATTACGTGGGGGTATCGCCGGAGCAACAGCGGTTGCGAATATTCCGCAGGTTACTGTGGCTGGTAGCAACATGGTCGGTGTTGGCGTAGGTAACTATAAAGGTCAAAGCGCGGTGGCTGTCGGGTATTCTCGCGCCAGCGATAGCAATAGGGTGATCTTTAAGGCTAGCGCAGCCGCCACAACCCAAGGCGATTACAACGTGGGTGCCGGTATTGGTTACCAATGGTAATTGAATAACCGATAAAAAAATCGCTCAGGCAGCAATGTCTGAGTGATTTTTATTATCTAAGCCCGTTGATTTTTTAGCGGATTTAGCTAATAAAAAGAGAGATGAATATGCGTAAATATAAAATTGGGATCACCTTTAATTTAGAAGCAGAAGTGGCCGATATCTGGGCTAATGGTGCGAATCAGAATGTGATCCATCTCTATGAGTTATTTAAACATTCCGAAATTGCAGAAGATGTTTTTTTGGTCTCTTGGGGGCCGGAAAAACGTACTTCGCCACCATCTGGATTTATGCTTGAGGGATTAGATATTCAATATGCGCTCTTTGATGATATAGCCGACCAATTGGATGTATTGATCGAAGGTACGCTTTCTATTGAGCCTGATAAAATAGATCGATTACATGCCCGCGGCGCCAAAGCCGTATGCTATAAAATGGGCAACGATTTTATTATGGATATGCAGAAATTTTTATTTGATCGACCAACAGGCCGTTTATTTAATGGAGCACAATTTGATGCGGTGTGGATGATTCCACAGCATGAAAATACTTGCCATTCTTATTTTTCGATTATGAATCGTTGCGAAAGCTTTGTCGTGCCGGCGATTTGGTCGCCGGTGTTCTGCGATCAAGTTATCAAACGACTTAAAGAACAACATAATCTGGAATTTGGTTATCGCCTGGGAGCTGGAGCGAAACGTATTGCTTCCTTTGAAGCGAATATGGATATTGTGAAAACCAGTTTTACGCCGATCCTGATTTGTGAACAGACTTATCGTGAGTCTCCTGAGCTGATCAAGCATGTTTATATGTGTAATACCTATGACAAGCGGGAAAATCCGACATTCTTTAACTTTATTGGGCGTACCGATTTGGTGCGCAGCGGTGTGATGACCGTTGAAGGCCGCTATCAGATGCCCGATTTTCTTGCCCGTTATGTGGATGTGGTATTAAGCCATCAATGGGAAAATGGCTTGAATTACGCTTACAACGATGCCTTATATGGTGGTTATCCGTTTATCCACAACTCCCGCTTATTACCGAAGGGCGTGGGATATTATTATTCGGAATTCGATGCATTTGAAGGGGCTCGTGTGTTATTGGATGTGATTAAACATCATGACGCTCATCATGAGGCCTATTTAAAACGTGCTAATGATTACTTAAATTCCCTGTTACCGACCAATAAAATTAATATTCTTTGCTATGAGCGCGAATTATTGCGTTTATTTGAATAGGAGCCGTTATGCGCAAATATAAAATTGGTATTACCTTCAATTTAGAGACCAATATTCCCGATATTTGGTCGAATGGAGCTAACCAAAATATTATTTTTCTTTATGATTTGTTCAAACGTTCCGCCATTGTAGAGGATGTAGTGCTGGTTTGTTGGGGAGTTACCAACACCACCACTCCACCACAAGGCTTTATGTTAGATGACTTGGAACTGAAATTCGCTTATATCAATGATGTGATCGATGAATTGGATGTGTTGATCGAAGGTACGCTGTCCATTGAACCTTATTTAAGCGATAAGATGCATGAACATGGCGGCAAAACCGTTTGTTATAAAATGGGCCCGGATTATATTATGGATATTGAAAAATTCATTTTTGATCAACCGGCTGGACGGTTTTTTAATGGTGCAACCTTCGATAGCCTGTGGCTTATTCCGCAAAACGATAATACTTGTCGTAGCTATTTTTCAATTATGTATGATTGCCCGGCACAAGTGGTACCAGCGATTTGGGCACCGACTTTCTGTGATAAGGTGATTGCCAATCTGCGTAAAGATGGTATTGAATTTGGTTACAAACCCGATCCGGAACGGAAAAAATGGCGTTTAGCTAATTTTGAACCGAACATTTTTATTTTCAAAAACTGTTTCACCCCAATTTTGATTGGAGAGCAGGCCTATCGCCAAGCGCCCGATAAAATCGGACATATTTATGTGACTAACACTTACCATAAAAAAGATCATCCTATATTTTTTAATTTTATTGGTCGCACAAAAGCCGTGCGTGATGGTGTTTTGTCTGTGGAAGGTCGGTATAAAATGCCTGATTTCCTGACCCGTTATACTGATATTGTGGTGGCTCACCAATGGGAAAATGGTTTGAATTATGCTTATAACGATGCGCTTTATGGCGGCTATCCGTTTGTGCATAACTCAACGCTGCTGCCAAAAGGTGTCGGCTATTATTATTCGGGGTTTGATGCATTTGAAGGGGCGAATGTGGTGCTGCAGGTGATTGAAAACCACGATAAACATCATGAGGATTACGTTAAACGTGCCAACCGTTTCTTAGAAACTTTGCTACCGGATAATCCAATCAATATTGCCATTTACGAGCGTGAGATTTTGCGTTTGTTTGAGGACGAATAAATAACACAGGGCGGAAAATATCCGCCCTTTTTATTGTTTATTTTTTGTAAGTCGGCATTTTATCGCTGGCTAAACGCCCCCTCGAAAATCGAAGTTTTTCTAAAAATAACCCGTAAGTCATTGATTTTATTATGGTTGGTTTAAAAGCTTAAAAAGCTGATTACTCCCGACTTTTTATTGCCTGCGCCAGTTTACCTTGATTATCAGCTAACAGTTGCATCGCTTCATTTCTCGGACGCTGGGTCAGTAGCATCAGAATCGCTAATTTGGCATTGTAATCGGCTGCCTCCAAGGCTTTGGCCGCTTGCGATTTTTCACATTCGGTTGCCTGCATCACAATATTTAGTGCCCGTGCTCGTAATTTTTCGTTAGATGCCTGCACATCCACCATCAGATTTTGATAACACTTGCCGAGTAGCACCATGGATGCGGTGGTCAGCATATTTAGAATCAGTTTCTGTGCAGTGCCTGATTTTAATCGACTGGAACCGGTCAGCACTTCGGGGCCAACAATGGGTTCAATGGCGATTTGTGCGGCCTGTGCCATAGCGGAATTAGGATTGCCGGCAATCGCAATAGTCTGTGCACCTAATCCGTTAGCATATTGTAATCCACCTAAGACATAGGGAGTGCGCCCGCTAGCGGCGATCCCGACCAAAATATCTTGCGCATTAAACTCAATGGCTTGTAGGTCGGCGATGGCGGCAGCCGGATTGTCTTCCGCACCTTCAATCGGCTGACGTAGGGCGCATTCACCGCCGGCAATAATGCCTCGTACCATGCTATCTTTAACGCCAAAGGTTGGTGGGCATTCGGAGGCGTCCAAAACGCCCAAACGGCCACTGGTCCCCGCCCCTAAATAAACCAAGCGTCCTCCCTGTTGAAAGGCTGCGGTGATGCATTCTACCGCCTGAGTAATTTGTGGCAGGCAGCGTTCTACCGCTAAGGGGACGGTTTTATCCTGTTCATTCATTAGTTTTACGATTTCCGCGGCCGATAGACTATCCAAGGTCATGGAATGCGGATTGCGTTGTTCAGTCACCAAGCCGGTTAAGCGTTCCGATAGATTTTCGTTCATTTAGTTTTCCTTTGGAAAAATAGCACCTAAGCAGACTGCGCGGGCGGCACCGGTTACTTCCGGTAGGTTAGCCGGTAAATTGTGTAGGCGGCGATAGGCCAGCCAAGCAAATGCGGCTGCTTCCACATAATCCTCATGCCAACCGACCTGTGAGCTGGTTGCCACCTGCCAGTCGGGTAGCGCTTGAGCTAGTCCATCCATTAGTAATGAATTTTTAGCGCCACCACCACTGACCAATAAGCGGCGTGGTAATCTGGTATGAATGGATTTTAAACTGTCGGCGATACTGCGTACGGTAAAGGCGGCCAAAGTAGCTTGCACGTCTTGCGCGGCTAGCGGTTTGCCGTAGAGTTGCAATTGTTTATCTAACCAAACCAAGTTGAATAATTCTCGGCCGGTACTTTTCGGTGGCGCTTGCTGTAAAAAGGGTTCTGCCATGAATTGGCTCAACAGACCTTGCTCAATTTTCCCTCCTGCCGCCCAAGTGCCGTCTTTATCGTAGGCTTGCCCTAAGTGGCGTTCAATCCATTGATCAAGCAGTGTATTACCGGGGCCAATATCAAAACCGCTGACCGGCATATCGGGGGAAAGAATAGAGATATTACTGATCCCACCAATATTTAATACCACAGTGAGTTGCTGGGGATGGCGGAAAATTGCCTGATGAAAGGCCGGCACCAGTGGTGCACCTTGCCCGCCGAAAGCAATATCTTTGCGTCGGAAATCACCCACTACATCAATTCCCGTACGGGCAGCCAATAAATGCATATCGCCTAATTGCATAGTAAAGGGTGCATCACCTTGTGGCGAATGCCACACCGTTTGGCCGTGGCAGCCGATAGCGCGAATTTGCGTTGGGGTTAATTGTTGTTTGTGTAAGAAGTGGACAACACAATCGGCATATAATTGCCCTAATCGCTGATCCAGTTCACCTAGTGCCTGTAGGGTAGTTTGACCCTGTTGGATCAATTGATTGATTTGGCTGCGTAATTGCACAGGCATTGGAGTAAATTCCGTAGCCAATAGCTTAATTTGGGATTGTTGAATATCGACAAGGGCAATATCGACACCGTCAAGGCTGGTACCGGACATCATGCCGAGATAGTAGGTTGGTTGCATGGCATTGTGATTGAGTTCAAAGTGCGCCGATTATATAGAAAATCGATTTTGTTGGGAAATCTGCCTTGTCATAGAAACACTTAAATTAAAAAGGCGGGTTTTCACCCGCCTGAGACAATAAGTTACAGATCATCAATAACCAGATAGATCTGAGAGACCGGGCCATGCACGCCAACCACTTTGATTAATTCAATATCGGCAGTCGAGCTTGGGCCGGAGATGATATTGATGCAAGACGGCATACGTTCCCCCTGTTGGGCACGTTCATGCAGAACTTGAGCCAATTGGGCAACCCTTGGTACGACTTGACTTTTACGTAGAACAACAATGGATTTTTCCGGTAACAGGCTGACTGAACGGCCACGTTCTGCGGAGGAGAAAAGAACAATTCCGCCTGTTTCGGCTAAGCCGTATTCTGCATAGACTACGCCCAAATTGGCTTTTTCTGCTTGGCTGATATTGGTTTCGTCGTTTTCCTTTGCCCAGGTATAGCATGGGTATTGTTGGGCTAAGGTTTGCGGAATTTCAAGGGCATCTAAACGTGGATCATCATTGAGTACAATTTCGCCACCATCATATTTTTCACATAGGGCGAGTAGGGCGCTACGCACCTCGGCCTCATTGCACACAACGACATCGGTCATCATTGCTTTGGCCGCATTGATAAATTCCTCCGCGCGTTGTTGTGGGCTAAGTTGGGTAAGGCGCTCGGTTGGGTATGTATTGACCGGTGCTGCCATCGGTTGCGGAACCAAGTCACGAGCTTTGCCCATTTTGGTTGCCAATTTATTTAAGAAATCTTCTCGGTTTTGCAAATTCATTATTTATTCCCTCTGTTATTAAACCATTGACGGAAGCTTTCACCGTCGGCTTGCGGTAGGTCACGGGCTTTAGTCCATTCGGCTAAGGCACCAAAGGCGACCGGTGATTTACCTTGTTTAATGAATTTAGCAAGGAATTTCGCTCCTAAATTGACGCCGGTTTTCCAGAGATAAGGATGGGCGTTAGCTGTGGTAAAACCGAAAATGGAGAGTTGTTCCAGTTTTGGTGTTTTACCTAATTCCACCATTTTTTCGCGATGACGATTAATCAATTGGGCTAATGGAATACGCACCGGGCACACGCTGTTACAGGCATTACATAGGGAACAGGCGTATGGCAACTCCTTAAACTCATCGTAACCACCGAGTAATGGGGAAATCACCGCGCCGATCGGGCCCGGGTAAATAGAGCCATAACCATGACCGCCAATCTGGCGGTAGGCAGGACAGGTATTCAAGCACGCGCCACAACGAATACAGCGTAAAACTTCTTTAAATTCCGAGGCTAAGATATCGGAACGGCCGTTATCAACGATAACCAAATGGAAATCTTCCGGGCCATCGGTTTCACCGGCTAGACGTGGGCCGGTTAACCAAGTGTTATAGCCGGTAAGTTTGGCGCCAACGGCACTGCGTGCCAACATGGTGATCAGTACATCCACTTCCTTAAAGGTTGGCGCAATACGTTCCATCCCCATGACTGCAATATGAGTTTTCGGTAGGGTGGTGGCTAAACGTAAGTTACCTTCGTTGGTGACCAAGCAGCAAGAACCGGTTTCTGCAACGGCAAAGTTACAGCCGCTGATACCAATATCCGCTTCTAAGAAATCCTGACGAATGCGTTGACGCACGAAACGGGTCATATCTTCCGGTGTTTCTTCACCTTGATAGCCTAGCTTTTCATGCAGGTCTTTGCGAATCTGATGACGATCCTTATGGATTGCCGGCACCACGATATGAGATGGTTTGTCACCGGAAATTTGTAGTAAATATTCACCTAGGTCGGTTTCAATGACCTGCATACCTTCTTTTTGTAGCACATCGTTGAGGCCAATTTCTTCGGTCACCATGGATTTGGATTTCACGATTTTTTTAGCTTTTTTGGCTAAGGCTACTTGGCGGATATATTCCGCTGCTTGCTCGGCGGTTTCAGCAAAATAAACATGACCACCATTAGCCAATACTTTTTCACTTAACTGATATAAATAGGCATCGAGATTAGCCAAGACATGGTTACGGATTTGTTTGGCAAGATCACGCCATTCTTCCCAATGGCCTAGTTCATCGACCATTCGTTGACGGTTAGCGCCGATGGTTTCTTGGGCTTTCACCACAGCTTTACGCATAATCAAATTATGCACTTCATGTTCGACCCGTTGTTTAAACGGGAGATTGCTAGTTTTAAGCGACATCTTTGATCTCCCCTTGTTGCATTAACACTTCGGCAATATGCATCACTTTGACGGCACTGCCTTCACGGGCCAAACGGCCACCGATATTTAGCAGACAGCTAACATCGGCACCGATTAAATATTGCGGTTGTACTTCTTCGATATGCTCTACTTTTTCTTTAACCATTTCACCGGAAATTTCCGCCATTTTGACGGAGAAAGTTCCGCCAAAGCCACAACAGGTTTGTTGATTGGCAATAGGTAACAATTCCAAACCTTCAACATTTTCCAGGAGGGCAATAGGTTCTTTAACGATGCCTAATTTGCGCGACAGGCTGCAGGAGGGGTGATAAACCGCTTTACCTGGTAATTTGGCGCCAACGTTGGTGATGCCAAGACGATTTACGATAAAGTCGGTTAAGTCACAGAAACGATCAGCCACTTTTTGTGCGCGGGTTGCCCAATCGGCTTCACCGGCACGCTTGAAATATTCCGGATAATTTTTGATGGCATACACGCAGGAACCGGCCGGTGCAACAATCGGATAGTCGTTCACTTCAAAGGTTTCCACTAGATTTTTCATGCCCGGCAAAGCTTGTTTGACATAGCCGCTATTGAGCGCCGGCTGTCCACAGCAGCCCTGTTTTTCTAGAAAGGTAATAGTGCAGCCGAGTTTTTCTAATAGCAGCACGGAGTTTTTTGCCACGCCGCTTTTCACCACATCGGCAATACAGGTCACGTAAAAATTCACGTTCATTAAAAATCACTCCAAGGAGGTTGAGAAAATTAAAAAGTAAAAAATGGGTAAAAAAACGACCGCAATCACATTGCTGCGGTCGTTTGATAAAAATTAAAGTTGATATACCAACGGTATGATGAATACTGCCACAACTGCTGCGATTGCACCATATACCAACATAGGTACGATGGTTTTCTTAATGATTGCACCTTCTTGATTTGGTGTATTCAATACGGAACTTACGGCAACGATATTGTTAATACAAATCATATTACCCATAGCACCGCCAACGGATTGTAGGGCAAGAATTAATGCCACGGAGATACCGGTGGTTTCAGCGGTGGATAGTTGCACGCTACCGAAGGTAAGGTTGGATACGGTGTTGGAACCGGAGAAGAATGCTCCCACAGCACCTAAGAAGGAAGAGAACACAGTCCAGTCATTACCGGTGATTTCCGCGAAGGTACGGCCGATAATTTTCACCATAGAATGGTCACCACCCACCAACATCAAGTTCACCATCACTAAGGCACCGGTTAGTGCGATAAATGGGCTTTTTGATTGTTTTAAGCTGGCTGAGAAGATTTCTTTAGTTTTCGCAAAGTCCAGTTTAAACGCAGGGATTGCGATCAGCACGGTGATGATAAATGGAATTAATGCCGGCACGTAAAGCAATTTATAGCTTTCTTTTACTTCGGAACCGAAGATATTTTTCAGGCTAAAGATTAGGCCTTTACTAATTTCAAAGGTCCCTAATGAACCTAAGGTGGTGGAGAACCAAACTTGGGTATCATTCATCATCGCTTTAAACGGTAGGCTTGGAATACGGGTTACGATTAGGAAAAGAATCAATAAACCGGTTGGGAATAAGGCTTTGGCAACTTGGCCGAAGCTGACCGCACGATTGTCCAAGGTGTTTTCTACTTTGCTTAAACCAATACCTTTGTTTGCCACGAAAACCGAAATGAATAGGCCGATAGCACCGCCTACTAACGATGGGAATTCATAGTTGTATTGTGCGATTAAGAAATATGGGATTACACAGGCAAAGACGCTGATATAGATAAATAATAGGTTTTGACGGATTTCTTTCCAGCTCACTAACATGCGTAACGCCATCAATGGAATAACTAATGCCGCAAAGGAGTGGATAAAGGCGGTTATAGAACCGATTTGGAGAATTTGTTCGCTAGCTAATTTAAGCGGGCCGAAACCGAACCAAGTTGGTGTGCCCACAGCACCGAAGGAAACCGGTACGGAGTTCATGACTAACGCCAACATAGCAACGCGTAATGGAGGGAATCCTAGCCCCACTAAAATTGGTGCGGCAATTGCAGCCGGTGTGCCGAAACCACTAGCACCTTCAATCATAAAGGCAAATGCCCAGCCGATGATCATTAATTGCGCGACCGGATTTGGGTTAATGTTACCGAGCCATTTACGCATGGTGTTGGTAGCACCGGAAATTTCGCTGAATTTGTTAAATAAAATCGCACCAAAAATAACGGTGATTGGTGTTTGCACCGAAACCAATGCGGCCATAACATTGGCGCTGATGGTGACAATGTCCGTATTGAAATGCAATAAATGGACGCCCATTACTAAAGTGGCGATCCATGGTAAGGCAACATAAGAAGGTAAGGCATTGCGTTTTACCATGAGGTAAATCAATAAGATAATCGGAAAAACGCTTAACGCAAAAGATAAAGTCATACGACGGCTCCTAGTTAAAAATTTGCGCTATTTTGTTTTTTTTTATTGGAAAACCCATACCTCTTTTGAGGAATAATTGTTTAAATCTTTAAATAAATGTTAAATAAATGATAGAAAATTTAACATAGTTTGAAATCTTAAAATTTTTTAATAATTTTGCTGAAATTGATAAAGCTGGCTCAACTTTTTTTGATAAAGAAAGACGGATTCATGTATTTTTTATCGGATATTTTGAACTTGACTCCAGGAATATTTGAAATGTGACATAAAAACGCCCCTTTATTTTCCGGAGTTTTCTTAAAAATAACATCTAAGCGATTGATTTTATTAGATATGATTTAAAAAGGTAAAATGAATGTGACATTTTACTGTAGGCATAAAAAATCCCGCGTAAGGCGGGATTTGTATTTAAGCCAAGGTATAAGGCAATGGCAGGATTTGTAGTGGGCTGTGATCATCAGGTAGCCGTAATGCCGTTTGGGCTTCTATTTCTTGATTCAGCACGGCTAGCAGGTAGAGTTTACCCTCGTATTGTACGGCATTGATGATACAGCCGGTTTGTCGCCAACCGTTCTCCAATTGCATTTCTAAGGCGCTACCGGATTGCGGCAGGCTTGAGCCTGTGCCCTGTAAAATAAACATCGCACGTTTATTGATGCCGCGATATTTGGCCCGTGCAACGGTTTCTTGGCCGATATAACAACCTTTACTAAAGGAAACCGCTTGTTCGATAGCCTGCAGATTGAGCGCCTGCGGAATAAATTCATTTTGGGTAGCTGCGGTTAAGTGGGGGAGTCCGGCTAAAATATCCGCAGTCGCCCATTGTTCGGGGCAGTCACTCAGGCTGACTTCCAACGCTGTTGGGTTTAGAAAAATCGCCCGTTGTTCATCAAGCTCAAGGCGATATTGCGGATTAACCTTACCGCAATGGCAATCGATCACCCCAACAATTTGCCAATCTAGCGGGGTGAAAGTCACTTTAGAAAATACTGCGTATTTTTTTAGTGCGTCTAGGGCGGTAAATAGCCCTTTATTGATCAGCATAAAAAATTGTTGTTCGGAGACTTTCAGCAAGCGGAAAATGGAGGTCATTTTGCCTTTAGGATCGCAATGTGCGGTCAGCGTTGAGGCTCCGGCCGCTAAGGCATTGACATCACAGGTAAGCTGGCCTTGCAGGTATTTTTGCGCATCCGGACCGCTGATTTCAATCAGCTCCCAATCAAGAGGAATAAAGGTAGCCATGTGTGTTCCTATTCTAAATTTTGAATTTGTTCGCGCATTTGTTCGATGAGCACTTTTAATTCCACGGCGGAAGCGGTGACATCGGCATTAATTGATTTGGAGGCGAGGGTGTTGGATTCGCGATTGAGCTCCTGCATCATGAAATCCAATTTACGGCCAACAGCGCCCCCTTTATTTAAAATGCGTTGGGTTTCTTTCACATGCATTTGTAGTCGATCCAACTCTTCCGCGACATCTACCCGTTGGGCCAACAGGATCATTTCCTGTTCCAAACGTTGCGGTTCGAGCTGTACTTGTACCTCTTCAAAGCGTTGCAGCAAGCGTTCCCGTTGCCATTGTAAAATCTGTGGCATTTGCGCCCGAACTTTGGCAGCTTCAGCTTCGATAGCGGTTAGACGTTGACCAATGATATCTTGTAATTTTTCCCCTTCGCGGCCGCGCATCGCAATGAATTCATCCAATAGCGCATCAAAGCCACTTAGCAAATCCAGACTGATGCGATCTAAATCCTGTTGTGGTGCTTCCACTACACCGGGATAACGCAATACATCGGTTAAATTGATTTCGCCTTCATTAGCATTTTCGCTTTTCAACCATTGCAAGGATTGCAACACTTGCTGTGCTAGGGCTTGATTTAATTGTAATTGACCAATCTGTTGGGCACTTTCAATGCGTAAAGAGCATTCGATTTTGCCGCGGGTCAGACGGGGACGCAGTTTTTCGCGCAGGTTATTTTCTAAACTGCGAAAATTTTCCGGTAAACGGAAATAGGTTTCTAAATAACGTTGATTGACCGAGCGGATTTCCCACACGGCGGTGCCCCAATCCTGTTTGATTTCTTGCCGGGCAAAGGCGGTCATACTGTAAATCATAAAAAAGCTCCTGATAAAAATTGTCGGTTATTGTAGCGGTAATAGGGGAAAATTTCTATGTTACGCATGATTTACAGGTTGTAAAATTTAAATTACAATCAGCGGAAATTTTTTGTGACAAAGGAACCTAAATATGAACAAAACCTTAGGCAGTACCTTATTGGTGGCCGGTACGATGATTGGGGCCGGCATGCTGGCGATGCCGCTGACTTCAGCGGGCATCGGTTTCGGCTTTACGTTATTGTTATTGTTGGGCTTGTGGGGTTTGCTCACCTTCACAGCCTTATTGTTTGTTGAATTGTATCAAACCGCTGAACCAGATGCCGGTATTGGCACCTTAGCTGAACAATACTTTGGCGGTATCGGGCGCTTTATTGCTACTGCGGTACTGATTGTCTTTTTATATGCATTAATTGCCGCCTATATCAGCGGTGGTGGATCGTTACTGATGGATTTATTGCCAACAATCGGCAAGGGAGATACCACGAATCAAATTGCTGTGCTGTTGTTTACGCTGTTTTTCGGGAGTTTTATCGTGATCGGTACTCAAAGCGTAGATAAAATTAATCGTCTACTTTTCTTTACAATGATTGCAACTTTTGTGGTGGTATTGGGATTGATGCTACCGGAAGTGAAAATAGATAATTTGTTGGCTGTACCTTTGGATAATGCCTTGGTGATTTCCGCCAGCCCGGTCTTTTTTACCGCTTTTGGTTTTCATGGTTCGATTCCAAGTTTGAATAAATACTTGAATGGCAATGTAAAAGCACTGCGTTTTGCGATTTTAATTGGTTCGTTAATTACCTTAAGCGCTTATATTTTGTGGCAATTATCCACCCATGGCATCTTAACCCAAAATGCATTTATGCAGATTTTGCAACAGGATGCGACCTTGAACGGCTTGGTTAAAGCCACTTTGGAAATTACCCAAAGCCCATTGATTGCCGGTGCTGTGAAAATCTTTTCTACCTTAGCGTTGGTGACTTCCTTCCTTGGCGTGGGATTGGGATTGCTGGAATGCATTCAGGATTTGTTGAAACAAAGCTTCAATCTTGATGCGAACCGTTTATTCTTAGGTTTTTTAACTTTTTTACCGCCGATTATCTTTGCGTTGTTTTATCCGCAAGGTTTTGTTTTAGCGCTCGGTTATGCGGGACAAATGTTTGCCTTTTATGCAGTAGTGCTGCCGGTGGCGTTGGTATGGCGTGCCCGTCGCGTGCATCCAAAATTGCCGTATCGGGTTGCCGGCGGTAATGGGTTATTGCTGTTAGTACTGGTGTTGGGGGTGGTGATTACATCCATTCCATTCTTTATTCGCGCCGGTTTACTGCCATTTGTGGTGGGATGATTCGATTTTTATATCAACCCTAGTAAAATCAATGGGTTAGATGTTATTTTTGAGAAAACTCGGAAAGCCAATAGGGCGTTTAAGCGAAACGGGCGTGAATACGCCCGTTTTTTTATGCCTTTTTACCGTTATTTAGGTCCGTAGGGATGCACGACTAATTCGCCATTTAGGTATTCGCCAATATAAACATCGGATACGCTGATATTCTGTTCTTTTAGTTGTTGTTCAACCCAGTTCTCATCGCGTTCGATAATATCTAAGATATCAGGATCTAGCTGACCATCGATAATCAATGGATAGCGTAAATCATCGTCGCCGTACTGAATAATTGACATCTGTCCGTCTTGTTCCAGCACTGCTCGTTTAATCGAGCGGATTTCATACACACCTTGAGCGCGTAGTTTGAACATTAAATCGTGGGCAGTAATACCGTTACGCATACATTCGTCAGTTTGTACACGGCCGTTTCGAATCACCCACACCGGCTTACCGTCAATGATCAATTTCACCCAGAAGTTATGATTTTTGACGAAGCGCAGGGTGAAAATCAGCAATGTCCATAGCACTAAAACCAGTGAAAATTGGAGTACGCCGATGTTGTCGTTATAAATCACGCCACCGATAATGCCGCCCAGTACATAGTTTTGTACTTGATCCATGGCAGAAGTGGGCGCTAGGTTACCTTTGCCCATTAGATTGATTTGTAATACGAGGCCAATAATGCCCATGGCCAATTTGAGCCCAAGTAATGTATAGCCTTCCATTAATTCTCATCCTTATCGATAACATTGATATTCGGGTTGACCAGATTGGTTGGTGAAAGCGTATAAGCGCTGAAGTCGTTATTAAAATGCACTTCGTAATATTGGTCGCGGATATTTAAAATCATGCCATTGCTTAGGTTTTGCTGATTTACTTTGATTTCTTCGGGCTGCAATCCCTGTGAATCTTTGACCGAATTGAGGAAAGTCAGCATGCGTGAGGTGTCGCTCGCGTATACCAGATTTTGTTGGTATTGGTTGTATTGCACGCCGAGTAGAAAAATGATCAGTAGCAATAGAATAATGCTGAGATCGCGGTATTTGGTTTCCAGTCGGTGGCGCAAATACAGGGAAATCATCAGAAACAGCCCGCCAAGGGAAAGGAAAATCAGTAAGTATTTCAGATAGCCTTGGAAGGTAATGTGTCCTTCTAAGAAAGCGTAGGAAAAAAATGACATAACTCCTCCGAAAAATGAGGGCGGAAAAATAACATAATTTACGCAATTTCGCATTAATCAATTGGTTGTTGTCATTTATAATGGCGGACATTTTGTAAAGGGAGGGGAATTATGTCATTGCAGCAGGAAAGCCGCAGTTATTGGTTGTTGGTACAAGGCTCTAACATTGTTTGGCAAGCCGGTCTACCTTTTGGAATTGCGGCCGAGTTGGGCGTGCAGGCATGCCAGAAAATGCGTGTTGGCACATGGCACGGTGCGCCGCTGTGGTTGGCAGTGGGCGCAGAAAGTGAGCGGGAATTTGTCTCCTTGCGTAGTTTATTACCGCTGAATGACGAGGATTACTTTGCCCTGACCCGTGGCGTGGAGATCCATCATTTTCTACAAACCCATCGTTTTTGTGGTAAATGTGGTGGCGCTAGCCGATTGGTAGAGGATGAGCTGGCGGTGCAATGTAGCGCTTGCGGTTATCGTGCCTATCCGGTGATTTGTCCATCAATTATTGTGGCGGTACGTCGCGATGGGGAGATTTTATTAGCCAATCATCGCCGCCATTACAATCCGAATGGCGGTGGAATGTACACGACCTTAGCGGGCTTCGTTGAAGTGGGGGAAACCTTTGAACAGGCAGTTGCTAGGGAAGTCTTTGAAGAAACCGGTATTCGGGTGAAAAATTTGCGGTATTTCGGAAGTCAGCCTTGGCCATTCCCGAATTCTCAAATGGTCGGTTTTTTAGCTGAATATGACAGTGGAGAGATTCGTCTTCAGGAATCAGAAATTGCTGATGCTCGTTGGTTTGCCTTGGATGCCCCCTTGCCAGAATTACCACCAACGGGTACTATCGCGCTCGAATTAATTAAGGCTACTATTGAGTTGTATGCCAAAGAAAAGGAAAAACAATGTCAGAATTAAAAAATGATCGCTATCTCAGAGCTTTATTACGTCAACCTGTGGATATGACTCCGGTTTGGATGATGCGTCAGGCTGGGCGTTATTTGCCGGAATATAAGGCAACCCGTGCACAGGCTGGTGATTTTATGTCTTTGTGCCGTAATGCCGAGTTAGCTTGCGAAGTGACTTTGCAACCGTTGCGCCGTTATGCGTTGGATGCGGCCATTTTGTTTTCCGATATTTTAACGATTCCCGATGCAATGGGCTTGGGATTAAGTTTTGGAGCCGGTGAGGGACCTAAATTTGCCCGTCCGATTGATTCGGCAAGTGCTGTAGCTAATTTACCGATTCCGGATCCTGAGCAGGAATTGCAATATGTGATGAATGCAGTGCGCACTATTCGTCGTGAATTAAAAGGTGAAGTGCCGTTGATTGGTTTCTCCGGTAGTCCTTGGACGTTGGCCACTTATATGGTGGAAGGTGGTTCGAGTAAAGCCTATACCAAAATCAAAAAAATGATGTATGCCGAGCCGGCCGTATTACATGCCTTATTGGATAAAATGGCTGAAGCGGTAACCCTTTACTTAAACGGTCAAATTAAAGCCGGTGCACAGGCTGTAATGATTTTTGATACTTGGGGTGGTGTGTTAGGCCATCGTGAATATCTAGAGTTCTCTTTGCAATATATGCATAAAATTGTCGATGGATTGATTCGTGAACACGATGGCCGTCGTGTGCCGGTCACTTTATTCACTAAAGGTGGTGGTTTATGGTTGGAGGCGATTGCCGAGACCGGTTGCGATGCAGTAGGTGTTGATTGGACGGTGAATTTAGCCGATGCCCGTGCCCGTGTGGGGCATAAAGTGGCATTACAGGGCAATATGGATCCAAGTGTGCTATATGCGCCGGCTGCACGTATCGAAAGCGAAGTTAAAACAATTTTGGCGGATTTCGGCGCAGGTTCGGGACATGTCTTTAATTTAGGTCATGGTATTCATCAGGATGTACCGGAAAGCGCACCGAAGATTTTTGTCGATAGCGTGCATGCACTTTCTCAGGCTTATCACAAATAAAAGGGGCCATTATGCGCAATCCGATTCATAAGCGTTTAGAAAACTTGGCTGCTTGGCAGCACTTAACTTTTATGGCTTGTTTATGTGAGCGAATGGCGCCGAATTTTGCGCTATTTTGCCAAATGACCGAACAACCTCAGGCGGCCAAGGTATTTAACAATGTACTCGGTTTAGTTTGGGAATCCTTAACCGTAAAGGGCGCCAAGATCAACTTTGAGAATCAGTTGGAAAAATTGGAAGGAATTATTCCGGATGTGAATCAATATGATTTCTTTGGCGTAGTTCCTGCATTGGATGCTTGTGAAGCGCTTGGTGAATTATTACATGCAGTTATTGCCGGTGAATATCTAGAAAAATCGGTGCGGGTAAGTCAGATTTCCTTAACAACGGTTGTGAGTTTGTTGGAAACGGAAAATGATCGCGAATTCTCTCCGGATGAACTAAAGGATAATGAGTTGATCGAAAGTGAATTAGATTTGCAATGGCAGATTTATCGACTCTTGAAGGACTGCGAAGAACGCGATATCGCCTTGATTAACGAGCTACGGAACGAGCTCCGCGCTGAAGGGATTTCCAACATCGGTATAAAAAATAATCAATAGCGTGAGATTTATCACAATTTTATGAAATCTTCCTTTCCATAAGCGGAAAGTTCGATTATCCTTTGCCGAGCTGTGGTTGTCCCGCAACCCGCTTCATATTAAACATTATTAGATTCAATTAACAGAAGGTACAAATCTTATGAACAAAACAGATTTAATCGATGCAATTGCAAGTGCAGCAGAATTAAATAAAAAGCAAGCTAAAGCAGCTTTAGAAGCAACTTTAGATGCGATTACTGCAAGCCTTAAAAAAGGTGAGCCAGTACAATTAATCGGTTTTGGTACATTCAAAGTAAACCAACGCGCAGCGCGTACTGGTCGTAACCCACAAACCGGTGCAGAAATCAAAATCGCAGCGTCTAAAGTGCCTGCATTCGTTTCCGGTAAAGCATTAAAAGATGCAATCAAATAATTAATTTGAGATGCTAAAACCCCGCCAAAATGGTGGGGTTTTTTGTTGTTACGAATAAGCATAGAATTTATCAATCCAATGCTTATTTTATTGAGCTAAAAGGGGCGGGCCGGAGTTTCTCTACGTGTTGTAGAGGCTATAGCGCGATATCGGCATCTGGAAAATTGCCAGTGAAAAATATTTATTGTTTTCGAGAGCAGTTATGAGGACAGACGGAAAAATCGTTTTTTGAATATAGATCAAACGATTGATGAAATTTGCCAAATAAAGTCTGGTCAAGGTAGGGAAATTGAGCTAGTATTTCAGCAAAAGATTTCCTGGGGTGTTCGTGAAAGGGTTATGTCCCTGAGCCGATACTTAAAATCTTATAAATCGGTTTCCTGTCATTGGTGTGTAGGCTTTACCTCTGTTTACAGGGGCTTAAAGAAACCTAAAAATGACCTTATCGATTTCCTTGAACCGTCGGGTTCAAGGACTACCACCCATAGCGGCACTCCGGGACCCTTCCTTGTCTTCCGATGAAAAATTCCAATCAAGTCCTTCGCAATCAACTTCGTCAGCAAATGCGTAAAATGCGGGCAAATTTAACTCCATTGCAACAGCAACAGGCGGAAGATTCTATTACTCAGCAGGCTTTATCATTAATCAGCCAGCGAAATGCGCAGCATATTGCTCTATACTTTTCCTTTGATGGTGAAATTTCTACACAAAAACTGATCAAAACCCTGTGGGCGAAGGGCAAGCAGGTCTACTTGCCGGTGCTACATCCTTTCAATTCAAATCATCTACTTTTTTTACGTTATTTGCCCGATAGCCCGATGCAAAAAAATAAATTTGGTATTTGGGAACCGAAACTCAATGTGCAACAGGTCTTGCCGCTGCAGAAACTAGATATTCTTTTTACCCCCCTAGTGGCTTTTGATAAACAGGGGAATCGACTTGGTATGGGCGGTGGTTTTTACGATCGCACATTGCAAGATTGGCCACATTCATCCTTTATTCCCGTGGGATTGGCACACCAATGCCAGCAGGTCAAACAATTGCCAACGGAAGTTTGGGATGTGCCACTATATCAAATCTTAGTTGCTTAAACCTATCAAGAAATAATATTTGATAGAAGAAATCAAAAATAGTCTATTTTTTCTCTTGAAATACTAAAAATTGCTCTTATTTACTACCCCGTAAAGGGAATATTCCCAATGATTTAAATGAAGAGAAGGTGAATGTATGAATATTGAAAAATTTACGACTAAATTCCAACAAGCATTAAGCGAAGCCCAATCTCTAGCACTTGGCAAAGATAACCAGTTTATTGAACCGGTGCATTTATTGAGTGCCTTGTTAAATCAGCAAGATGGCTCCATTGGCCCGATTTTAACTGCCAGTGGTGTCAATGTGGCTTTATTACGTAATGAGTTAAATGCTGAGTTGAATAAATTACCACAGGTTTCCGGTAATGGTGGTGATGTACAAATCTCTCGTCAATTGCTTAACTTATTGAATTTATGCGATAAATTAGCGCAACAAAAACAAGATAAATTTATTTCCAGTGAATTGTTCTTATTAGCCGCTCTTGAAGAGCGAGGCGCATTAAATGACATTTTGAAAAAATGTGGTGCGAAAAAAGAACAAATTTTACAAGCGATTCAACATATTCGCGGAGGACAAAGCGTGAACGATCAAAATGCAGAAGAAAGCAGACAAGCTCTTGAAAAATATACGATTGATTTAACAGCTCGTGCTGAAAGTGGCAAACTCGACCCGGTTATTGGTCGTGATGAAGAAATTCGTCGAGCCATTCAAGTATTGCAACGCCGTACTAAAAACAACCCTGTGCTAATTGGTGAGCCAGGTGTAGGTAAAACCGCTATTGTGGAAGGGTTGGCACAACGTATTGTCAATGGTGAAGTACCGGAAGGCTTAAAAAATAAACGTGTGCTTTCCTTGGATATGGGTGCATTGATTGCCGGTGCGAAATATCGCGGTGAATTCGAAGAGCGTTTAAAAGCCGTTTTAAATGAGCTTGCTAAAGAAGAAGGTCGCGTGATCCTCTTTATTGATGAAATCCATACCATGGTTGGTGCGGGTAAAACTGACGGTGCGATGGATGCAGGTAACTTATTAAAACCAAGTTTAGCGCGTGGTGAATTACACTGTGTGGGTGCGACCACATTAGACGAATATCGTCAATATATCGAGAAAGATGCGGCACTAGAACGTCGTTTCCAAAAAGTCTTTGTAGATGAGCCAAGCGTGGAAGATACCATTGCGATCTTACGTGGTTTGAAAGAGCGTTATGAGATCCATCACCATGTAGATATTACTGACCCGGCAATCGTGGCAGCAGCAACGCTTTCACATCGCTATATTTCCGATCGTCAATTGCCGGATAAAGCCATCGACTTAATCGATGAAGCTGCTTCGAGTATCCGTATGGAAATTGACTCTAAACCAGAGCCGCTTGATCGTCTTGAACGCCGTATTATCCAATTAAAATTGGAACAACAGGCATTACAAAAAGAAGAAGACGAAGCAAGCCGTAAACGTTTAGAAATGTTAGAAAAAGAACTTTCTGACAAAGAACGTGAATATGCTGAACTTGAAGAAGTCTGGAAGTCAGAAAAAGCGGCGCTTTCCGGTTCTCAACACATCAAACAAGCGTTAGATGCAGCGAAAACTGAAATGGAACAAGCGCGTCGTGCTGGCGATTTAAGCAAAATGTCTGAGCTTCAATACGGCCGTATTCCAGAATTGGAAAAACAACTTGCTGCCGCTGAAACCGGCGAAGGCAAAGAAATGAGCCTATTGCGTTATCGTGTGACTGACGAAGAAATTGCGGAAGTGCTTTCTAAAGCAACGGGCATTCCAGTTTTTAAAATGATGGAAGGCGAGAAAGAAAAACTCTTACGCATGGAAGAAGAATTGCACAAACGTGTGATTGGTCAAGAAGAAGCAGTCGATGCCGTCGCGAACGCGATTCGTCGTAGCCGTGCAGGGCTTTCAGATCCTAACCGCCCAATTGGTTCTTTCTTATTCTTAGGGCCGACCGGTGTAGGTAAAACCGAGCTTTGCAAAACTTTGGCGAAATTCCTCTTTGACAGCGAAGATGCGATGGTGCGTATTGATATGTCAGAGTTTATGGAAAAACACAGCGTATCCCGTTTAGTGGGTGCGCCTCCAGGCTATGTTGGCTATGAAGAAGGTGGTTACTTAACTGAAGCTGTACGCCGTCGTCCATATTCTGTCATTTTGTTAGATGAAGTGGAAAAAGCCCATGCGGATGTATTCAACATCTTATTACAAGTATTGGATGATGGTCGTTTAACCGATGGTCAAGGTCGTACCGTGGACTTCCGTAATACCGTGGTGATTATGACCTCTAACTTGGGTTCTGATTTAATCCAAGGTAGCAAAGACGAAAGCTATGGTGAAATGAAAGCCCTTGTGATGTCAGTGGTGAGCCAACATTTCCGTCCGGAATTTATCAACCGTATTGATGAGACTGTGGTATTCCACCCACTAGGCAAAGACAATATCCGTGCGATTGCCAGCATCCAATTAGAACGTCTAGCAAAACGTATGGAAACTCGTGGTTACGAATTAGTGTTTACTGAAGCGTTATTAGATTTCATTGGTGAAGTGGGTTACGACCCAATTTATGGGGCACGTCCATTAAAACGTGCAATCCAACAAGAGATCGAAAACAGCTTGGCACAACAAATTTTATCTGGTCAATTATTGCCGGGCAAAGTCGTGACCGTTGATTATGCTGATGGTAAAGTCCAAGCCAAACAATAATAGGGAAGAAAAAATGCGGCCAACTGCCGCATTTTTTATGTTTTGAAAACAGATCTAATGAAATCAATGGGTTAGATGATGTTTTTGGAAAAACTCGAAAAACCTAGGGGGCGTTTAGGTTTTTTGCACGACTTGATCGCGCTGTTCTGATAGAATGGCGCGATTTTTCTCCAAGGGAACAGCATATTTATGAAATTTATTGATGAAGCATTAATCCGCGTGGAAGCGGGCGATGGCGGTAACGGCTGTTGCAGCTTCCGACGTGAAAAATTTATTCCGAAGGGCGGCCCGGATGGCGGCGATGGTGGCGATGGCGGCGATGTGTATTTAATGGCCGATGAAAACCTGAATACCTTAATTGACTATCGTTTTAACAAACGTTTTGCTGCCGAACGAGGCGAAAATGGCCATAGTTCCGACTGTACCGGCCGCCGCGGTAAAGATATTACCCTATTAGTACCGGTTGGTACTCGTGCGGTAGATAACGACACCAAAGAAGTATTGGGCGATCTTACCAAGCATGGCGCAAAAATGTTGGTGGCTAAAGGTGGTTATCATGGTTTAGGTAACACCCGTTTCAAATCCTCGGTAAACCGCGCACCGCGCCAAAAAACCATGGGGACACCGGGAGAAAAACGCGATCTATTGTTGGAATTGATGTTGCTTGCGGATGTGGGCATGCTTGGCTTGCCAAATGCCGGTAAGTCAACCTTTATTCGCGCTGTATCTGCCGCTAAACCGAAGGTAGCAGACTATCCGTTTACCACCTTGGTACCAAGCTTAGGCGTGGTGAAAGTCGATGATGCGCATAGTTTCGTAGTGGCGGATATTCCGGGCTTGATCGAAGGTGCAGCAGATGGTGCCGGCTTAGGCACACGCTTCTTAAAACATTTAGAACGATGTCGCGTGTTAATCCATTTGGTGGATATTCAGCCAATCGATGAAAGTGATCCGGCGGATAATATTGCTATTATTGAATCGGAGTTATTCCAATACAGCGAAAAATTAGCCGATAAACCACAATGGCTGGTTTTCAACAAAATCGATACTATGAGCGATGAAGAAGCGGCTGAACGTGCGCAGGACATCGCTGAGCGGGTAGGTTGGCAAGATGGCTATCATTTGATTTCCGCTGCAACCGGCAAAAATGTGCGTGAATTATGTCGTGAAGTGATGGACTTTATCGAAGCTAATCCGCGTGAAGAAGCACAAGAAGAAACCGTGGATGAAGTGAAATTCAAATGGGAAGACTATCATCAAGAACAATTGGCCGAGCATCAATTTGATGATGACGAGGATTGGGATGATGATTGGTCGGAAGAAGATGAAGAAGGCGTAGAGATTATTTATCAGAAATAACTTTTGTCCATGTAAAAGGCGCACCTAAGAGTGCGCCTTTTTGTTATCCAATGCCCCTTCAGTTTTTTGAGTTTTCTCTAAAAATGGTTGTAAGTTATTGATTTTATTAGAGGTGTTGTAAAAACATCGTATAGCCGTAGGGTTAACGGCGTTGCCATTTTTTTTCGATATAACTGCAAGTCGGATGCAGCTCAAGCCCTTGTTGTTCGATAAAGGTCATTAGCGCCTGATAAAGTTTATCGGCGATGCCCTGACCACGCAGTGAAGTGTCTACAAAGGTATGGTTGGCATTAATACGCTGCGGAGTTTCATAAAAATAACTGAGGCGGGCAATTTTAGAGCCATGGGTATCAAGCAGGAAAAATTCGCCTTGTTGACCGTCATCTTGGTGTTGCAAATTCATTTTACACTCCATTCATCACTGATATTGGGATCCATCGCGAAATCTGCGGTATCGCTAGGAATCGCTTTTTCTTCTGCAGCCCATTCACCTAAATCAATCAGCTGACAGCGCTTACTGCAAAATGGGCGATAGGGATTTTCAGCCGTCCAACGCACCTTTTTCTTACAGGTGGGACAAGGCACTTCAAAAATATCATCAGTCATTGTTTTTTCCTGCCAAAGTTAAATAGAAACGGTGCAATTCTAGCACTTTTTGTTGCAAATGAATAAAATTGTCCGCTAATTCGCGATCGTTATTGATGATGTCATCGGCCCATTGCAGACGTTCCTTTTGCGATACCTGGCTCTGCATGATCCGTTGGATTTGTTCAAGCGAATTATTATCGCGTTGGGCTGCACGGGTGAGTTGGGTTTGTGGGCTGACATCAATAACCAACACTCGATCGCATAGGTTAGTCAGTTTATTTTCAATCAATAACGGCACGACTAATAGCGTATAGGGCGCTTGTTGGGCGGATAATTGATTGAGCATTTCCGTTCGAATAGCCGGATGCAGAAGCTGATTGAGCCAGTTTTTCTCAGTTTCATCTTGAAAGACTCGTTGGCGCAGCTGTGCCCGGTCCAGTTCTCCTGTGTGCGTTAAGATTTCTGTACCAAAATGTTCGGCAATTTGAGCCAATAAGGGAGAGCCTTTTTCCACAACCTGGCGGGCGACTACATCCGCATCGATGATTGGAACTCCAAGCTCGCCGAATAAATTGGCAATGGTACTTTTACCGCTACCAATGCCTCCAGTGAGGCCGATCACATAAGTCGTTTTTTTTACATTCAAGGGATGTTTGCCTTTGTCTTATTTTTCAATAGGCGGTATTAGGCCATAAATGGCTTTTTTTTACAAATTAGTGTACCAAGTGAGCAGCATCGCACCACATAAGAAAGGGCCAAAAGGCAGGTAATGCTGACGGCTAAGCAGTAATGTAAGAATGCCGGAAAGACAGGCAATAAGCAGAAAATAGGGGAGTGCCGAGAGTGGTAAATAGGCGCCTAGGGCTAATGCCAGCCAATAATCGCCACGACCTAAGGCTTCTTGGTGGTAATAGTATTTGGCGAATTGGTAAATACAGTAAAACAATGCAAAGAAAATCAGGGCATGGTATAGGCTTTGGGATAATGAAAGCCGTGAAAATTGCCATTCGGCTCCCAATAACCCAAGACATAAAAGCCCCAGACAAGCATTGGGCGAAATCAATTGATATTGCCAATCCAGGAGCGAAATTGCCCATAAGAAATTGAATACAAGTAATAGCCATGCAGCAAAAAGCGGATCATCGGCGTATTGATAGAGTAGACCAGCCAATAGACCGTCCAACAGGCAATATCTCAATAAATGAGGGTTAACTTTTGTTGTAAGCAGGGGATAGCTTTGTGGCGGAGATATGGGAAAAAGAGCATGAAAATTGTGCCAAATATCCTTGCTTAAACGTGGTATAAAACCGTCGATGTAGCACCATAAAATCACACCAAGTAGACTGCCGTAAAAAAAGTATGCGAAGGTGATCATTGGATTATCGATCCCATATTAAAAATTGGTAAATACATACCGAGCATAATCATCCCGATAAGCCCACCAATAATCAGCATTAAACAGGGTTCAAGCATCTGTGAGAGTAGATCAATTTGGTGATCCAGTTTGTGTTGGTGGTCTTGCGCAATATTTTGCAGCATCTCTGCTAAATGCCCGCTTTGTTCACCAATTGCCAACATTTGTTGTGCTTCCATTGGAAATAATAGACTGCTGACACTGGCGGAGAACAGATAGCCCTGTTCTACCCATTGCAAAAGATTGCGTACTTCCTGCTGTAAAACCGGATCACCTTGTTGTAACGGATTTTTTTGCCAACTTTTAGGAATTTCTAGAAAGCTGTTTAAGGCGGCATTTAAAGGGACTCCCGATTGCAACATGAGAGCGAGACTATGGGAAAATTTGACTAATCGGGAAAGCGCAATAATTTTGCCGAAAATAGGTGCTTGCCCAATAAGCTGAGCTTTATACTGATTGAGCGTTAAAGAGTGGTGTAATGCCTGTCGCCAGATAATTGCGATGAGTAAAGGGAAGATTAATAGAGGGATAGGGTATTGCCGGATAAATTCCGATAGTGCTAATAGAAATGCGGTTAATGCTGGCAACTCGTTACCGTTTGTACCGTACATCGCAGCAAATTGTGGTACCACAAAAATCAATAAAATCACTGTGAGCACCACGGAAATACCCAAAACCATCAGAGGATAGAGCATAATTTTTTGTAGTTTATGCTGGAGTAGCAAAGCGCGTTTACGATGCTCCGCAAGGTGCAGGCAGACATTCGCTAATTGACCACTCAACTCACCTGCTTGTAATAATTGGAGCTCTTGGCGATCAAGGTATTTACCTTGAGCTTCAATTGCTTGCGAAAAGGAAAAGCCGCTTTCTAAATGGCCGATGAGTGATTGTAGCCACCGGTAAAGTGCCGGTTGACTACAATTATCTCGGGCGATATGCAGGGCATGCTTTAATTCGATAGAGGATTGTAGGAGCATCGCCAACTGGCTTAATAGTGCACAGATTTCATTATTTTGGGGTTTATTGGAAAGACGCCAGTCCTGTTGTAGGCGAATACGGTAGAAACCTTTGTCCATTAAGCGCTGGCGGGCAATTACTTTATTGAGGGCGATGATATTACCTTGCTGCACTTGTCCTAAGGTATTATGGGCACGGTAATAAAAAATCTTTTCTTTCATTATGCTGCAGCTCCCAGAATACGTTCGATTTCCGCTAGGTCGGTAATGCCTTCATCTAATTTTTGTTGTGCGCTTTGGCGTAAATCTTGGAAATCTGTATGAAATTGCCGCCCATCATAATGTAAGAATTGATAAATTCCGACTCTTCCTTTATAGCCATGCTGACAGGCACAAGTTGTTGCCAGCTGTTTATGGCATTCTTGGCAAAGCCGTCGCACTAAACGCTGTGCAATGACTAACAACAGACTATTTTCGATTTCATGCTCTGCGATACCTAATTGTTGCAGACGGGAAATTGCTGAACGGGCATCGTTGGTATGTAATGTTGAAAGTACTAAATGCCCGGTTTGGGCTGCGCGTAATGCCATGGCTGCGCTTTCTTCGTCACGGATTTCTCCAAGCATAATAATGTCCGGATCCTGACGTAAAAAGGTTCGTAATAGGCGGGAAAAATCCAGCCCAATCTGTGGATTGATTTGGCTTTGAATAATGCCGTCTAGTTCTATTTCGATGGGATCTTCCGCCGTCATAATATGTTTATCCGGGGTATTTAACCATTGTAGTGCGGTGTAGAGGGTAATACTTTTGCCGCTACCGGTGGGGCCGGTGACGAGAATTAATCCCTGCGGTTGGGAAAGGGCATGACGCAATTGTTTTTGTTGTGATTGTGTCATTCCCAATTCGGCAAATTGAAGCTGAACGGGTTTATTTTGTTGTACCCGCAATACTGCCTTTTCTCCCAGATTTGTGGGTAGCGTAGACAGTCGAAAATCTAAAATATCGGCAAAGGTTGTTTTAAATTGAAAACGCCCATCTTGTGGTAGGCGGGTTTCACTAATGTTGAGTTTAGCCAATAGCTTTAAGCGAGAAATGACCCGAGGTGCGAGGCTTTTGGCAATGACGGGCTCGCTGTGCAGTACGCCATCAATGCGCAGACGAACTTGTAGTCCTTGGGGTTGAGGTTCTAAGTGAATATCCGAAGCATTTCGGGTAAGCGCACGCTCAAACAGTTGATTCAATAACACAATAACCGGTTCATCTTCATCGATTTGCGGTTCGCTAACGGTTTCTGCCTGATAAAAATTTTCCGTTTCAATAGTCTGTTTATTTTGCGGTATTAGTGATTGTAATAGGCGCTTAAGTTGGGCGCTATCAAGCAGAACCGGCTCGATTAATTTACCGCTGAGAAAACCAAAGGTTTCACAAGCGGCCAAATTATTCAGCGAATCTAATCCTAACCATAGGCGCTGTTGATCCTCTTTGAGCGGTAATGCCAAATAGCGTAGCAATAAATGTTGCTGTTGCCGATTATGTTGTTGCAGTTCCGGCGCAATTTCAAAAACTGCGCCGTTTTGGGCGGTGGCTAACATTATTTACCCTTAGCGGAGCAGAAACCGGCAGGGAATAATTGAGTATTATTGGCATCACAGGTAGTTGTCCAAGTTACGCCGGTACTGCTGTCGCCACTTGCCTGCATAGTAAATTGCACCCCATCCAAGCTATTGTTACCGTTTACCGTAATAGCACCGCTTTTTACACTGATACTTTTTACATAGCCTTTTGCGGAGGTGAGATTGTTACTAATACCATTTTTGCCGCCATCGCAATCGGCAGTTTTACCGGTGCTATACACGCAGAGCTCAATATCGCCTTTATAGGGAGCGGCAGCCTGTAATAATTCAGAAACAGCTGCTTTTTTAGTGTAATTTTGGTAGGACGGAATCGCAATTGTGGCGAGAATGGCAATAATCGCAATAACGATCATTAATTCAATTAAAGTAAAGCCTTTGTGGCGAGCGGTAAAGAGACTCGGTTTCATAAATTTTCCTTATGTTAGAATAGTGCCGAAATGGCGGCATCATTGTGGCTAAATAAGTGAATTCACATAGAAAAGCCTCGTTAGCTTGCGATTTCTGCCGCAAAAAAATGATTTAAGGAGATAAAAATTGAGCGATAAGATCGAAAACGGTTGGTTGGTCAATGCCCGCCGTATCCTTTCCCCGCATTTTGATGCCCGTCCTGATAGCGATGATATTTCGCTATTGGTGATCCACTACATCAGCTTACCGCCGGAACAGTTTGGCGGAGGTTATATTGATGATTTTTTTCAAGGAAAACTGGATGCGCAGGCACATCCTTATTTTGCTGAAATTGCTGATGTGCGTGTATCCGCCCATTGCTTGATCGAACGTAATGGGCGAGTGACACAATATGTTAATTTTAACGATAGAGCCTGGCATGCCGGTGTTTCTGCTTTTCAGGGGCGAGAAAAATGTAATGACTTTGCTATTGGTATCGAGTTAGAGGGTTCTAATGAACAACCTTTTACTGTTGCGCAGTATTTGGCTTTGATTGCCCTGAGTAAGGATATTATGCACTACTATCCGAAAATAACCCCTGAACGAATTGTTGGGCATTGTGATATAGCACCGACCAGAAAGGTCGATCCCGGTCGTTTTTTTGCCTGGAATTATTATCGTCGCCAACTTGCTTAAAAAATGTTCAGTTCAAAAGGGCCTTTTTATACACAATGGAAATGATCAAGGGAAAGTTTCTAGTTTATTGATTTATAAGTTAATTTTTATTTTTTGAAAATACTCATGAAGGCTTCTCAAAAGTTATGCATTTCTCCTTTTAAGGCTAGCCACAATTTTATCCACAGAAATGTTGCATAACTCACAGACGTTTAAAAAAGCGCCAAAAAATAATAAAAAACTGCAATTAAAAGAGGATGTAACGATGCTTTACGTTCCTCTAAAAAGAAATTTACAAGAAGAAATGGAAAGTCTTTGTGGATAATCTTAAGGTTTCCTAAGATTGCGCTATCGGTAATGTTTGCTTGTCAATAAAAAGTTATGAGGAATTTAGTCACAGCTTTATCCACAAGGCTTTTATTGATAAAAATGCGATTTTATGAAACAATCGCGCCTAATTTTTTCTTGATTTTAAGGTAAAACGATAGTGATCGATTTTGATGGCTACCGTCCTAATGTGGGCATCGTCATTTGCAATCGCAAGGGGCAGGTGCTATGGGCTAAACGCTGCGGGCAAAATTCTTGGCAATTTCCCCAAGGCGGCATTAATGATAACGAAACGCCCGAACAGGCAATGTATCGTGAATTGTTTGAGGAAGTCGGATTGTCACCCAATGAGGTGAAAATACTGTACGCATCCAAACATTGGTTGCGCTATAAATTGCCTAAACGCTTATTGCGTTATGATAGTAAACCGATGTGCATCGGCCAGAAGCAACGTTGGTTTTTGCTACAATTCATCGGTGACGAAAAGAATATCAATATGAATACCACGAAATCGCCGGAGTTTGACGGTTGGCGCTGGGTGAGTTTTTGGTATCCGGTTCGTCAGGTGGTTTCCTTTAAAAGGGAAGTTTACCGTAAGGCGATGAAGGAATTTTCGCAGGTATTATTTAGTGAACGTCCGCAGTTGGATGGTCCCAACCTTGAGTCGAAAAGACCGAATACCTTCGTACGCAAAAATCAATCTCCCAAATCCTTTAAACGTCCATTAAAATCCCGGGGGCAGTAATGCTCACATTCTTACTCATTTGTTTAGTTCTTGGTGCATTGGTCGGCTTTTTAGCCGGCCTTTTTGGCATTGGTGGCGGGCTAATTATTGTGCCTTCCTTGGTGTATTTATTACCGATGATGGGGATTCCCGAGCCGCTATTGATGTCAACGGCTTTAGGTACCTCCTTCGCGACCATAGTGATCACCGGTTTTGCTTCGGCACAACGGCATCATAAATTAGGTAATGTTGTGTGGCCTGCTGTAAAAGTTCTGGCGCCGGTCATCATGCTGTCAGTATTTATCTGCGGGCAGTTTATCGGTAAATTGGATCGCGATATTGCAGCAAAATTGTTTGCCTGCTTGGTGGTTTATTTAGCTGCCAAAATGATCTTTTCAATTAAACAGAAAAACTCGACTGATAAACCTCTCACTCTTCAATCCTCAATTATTGGCGGTATTTTGATTGGTATGGCATCCAGTGCTGCGGGGATCGGCGGTGGTGGTTTTATTGTGCCATTTTTAAATTCGCGCGGTATCGAAATGAAAAAAGCCATCGGTTCCTCCGCCTTTTGTGGCATGTTACTCGGCATTTCCGGTATGTTGAGCTTTATGCTTAGCGGTTGGAATAACCCAGCCATGCCGGATTATTCCTTAGGGTATATTTATTGTCCGGCTGTACTGGGAATTACCGCAACTTCCTTCTTCACATCCAAGTTGGGGGCAACAGCCACCGCAAAATTACCGGTACCAACCTTGAAAAAAGGCTTTGCTTTGTTATTAGTCGTGATTGCCATCGATATGTTTGTTAAATAAGGATAACTATGAATTCACAATATTGGCATGTTCCTCATTTTGATCCGGTCATTTTTTCGATCGGTGATAGCGGTATCGGTTTACGCTGGTATGGCTTAATGTATTTATTAGGCTTTTTATTCGCCCGCTGGTTAGCGGTAGGTCGTTCTCGTCAACCTAATAGCGGTTGGACGGTAGAGCAGGTAGATACGCTATTATTTAACGGCTTTATGGGCGTATTTTTAGGTGGCCGTATCGGCGATGTGATGTTTTATCATTTAGATGATTTTTTCCGTGATCCGTTATATCTCTTTCGTGTGTGGGAAGGTGGCATGTCTTTCCATGGCGGACTGATTGGGGTAATTATCGCGATGCTTTGGACATCCCGTAGTCAACATCGTAATTTTTGGCAGACGGCTGATTTTGTGGCGCCATTGATTCCCTTCGGTTTAGGAATGGGGCGCATTGGTAACTTTATTAATTTGGAATTGTGGGGAAGGGTGACTGATGTTCCTTGGGCTATGATTTTCCCTACCGATCCAAGTGCTCTACCACGTCATCCTTCACAATTGTATGAAGCATTTTTAGAAGGCTTGGTGTTATTTATTATTCTTAATTTATTTATTAAAAAGCCCCGTCCAATGGGTGCGGTAAGTGGATTATTTTTGGTTTGCTATGGCTTCTTCCGTTTTCTGGTGGAATATGTGCGCGAACCGGAAGTGGGCGATTTTCTAGGGCTTACGCGCGGTCAACAGCTCTGTTTACCAATGCTCATTGGTGGCGCCTTAATTATGCTTTGGGCTTATCGCCGTAATCAATCAACCATTGCAACCAATTAAAAGGAGACTGCCATGCAACAATATTTGGATTTATGCCGCCGCATCGTAAATGAAGGTCAATGGGTGGATAATGCACGTACCGGCAAGCGTTGCTTAACAGTGATTAATGCTGATTTGCAATACGATGTGGCAAATAATCAGTTTCCTTTGATTACGACCCGAAAAAGCTATTGGAAAGCGGCGATTGCCGAATTTTTAGGGTATATCCGAGGCTATGATAATGCCGCCGATTTCCGTCGTCTCGGCACTAAAACCTGGGATGCCAATGCCAATGAAAATGCCGCTTGGTTAGCGAATCCGCATCGCAAAGGCGAAGATGATATGGGGCGTGTGTATGGGGTGCAGGGACGTAGTTGGCGTAAACCCGATGGTAGTCATTTGGATCAGTTGCGTAAAATCGTCAATAACCTGTCTCGTGGAATTGATGATCGTGGGGAAATTCTCACTTTTTATAATCCGGGCGAATTTGATTTAGGCTGCTTGCGTCCATGCATGCATACCCATACCTTTTCATTGCTAGGTGATACGCTTTATTTAACCAGCTATCAACGTTCTTGCGATGTGCCTTTAGGATTAAATTTTAATCAAATTCAAGTGTTCACATTCTTGGCTTTAATGGCGCAAATTACCGGTAAAAAACCGGGACAAGCATTCCATAAAATCATTAACGCACATATTTATGAAGACCAATTGGCGCTGATGCGTGATGTTCAATTGCAGCGCGAACCATTCCCATCACCACAGTTAGAGATTAATCCGGATATCAAAACCTTGGAAGACTTGGAAACTTGGGTCACGATGGACGATTTCAAAGTGACGGGTTACCAGTGCCATGAGGCGATTAAATATCCGTTTTCTGTGTAAATTTGATTTTAAAATCAACTCTAATAAAATCAATGATTTAGAGTGTATTTTGGCAAAAACTTTGATTTTGGGTAGGGCGTTTTGAACGAAGCAAGCCGCTTATTTGATCAACAAATGATGCGCAGAGCACTGGCGTTGGCCGAGCAAGCCGAGGCCTTGGGCGAGATTCCTGTAGGAGCGGTGTTGGTTGATGCGAAGGGAGAAGTGATTGGTGAAGGCTACAACCTATCCATTAGCCACAACGATCCGACTGCCCACGCAGAGATTGTTGCATTGCGGAATGGCGCCCGCCAAATAGCCAATTATCGCCTGTTAGACTGCACCCTGTATGTCACGCTGGAACCCTGTACCATGTGTGCCGGTGCCATTTTACATAGCCGCATCAAACGCCTCGTATTCGGCGCAGCAGATTATAAAACCGGCGCAGTCGGCTCACGCTTTCACTTTTTTGATGATTATAAAATGAATCACAACGTAGAAGTATGCGGCGGTGTATTGACTGAGGAGTGTAGCGCAAAGTTGAGTGCATTTTTTCAGAAGCGTCGGGAGCAAAAAAAACAGGCTAAATTAGCAGAGCAAAAATAAAAGAGCGTTCCTTTTGGAGCGCTCTTTTTATTGCTGGTTAGCCGCGATTGGCATTTTTCATAATTCGTTGTTTATCCAACTTCCATTCGCGTTCTTTGATGTCTTCGCGTTTGTCATGTTGTTTCTTACCCTTCGCCAAACCGATTTTAATTTTTGCCCAGGCGCCTTTCCAATAAAGGGAAAGCGCTACGATGGTAAAACCATCACGTGCTGATTTACCAAAAAGATTATCCAGTTCGCGTTTATTGAGTAACAGTTTACGGGTGCGGGTCGGATCGCAAACCACATGGGTGGATGCTAGAGATAAAGGCTGAATGGTCGCGCCAAATAAATAAGCCTCGCCATTTTTGAAAATAATGTAACTGTCGCTGATATTAGCTTTACCAGCGCGCATGGATTTTACTTCCCAACCTTGCAACTCCAAACCGGCTTCAACTTCGTCTTCAATAAAATAATCGTGGCGCGCGCGTTTGTTTAATGCGATGGTGTTTGCGCCAACTTTAGCTTTTTTCTTGGTCATAATTATCCATTATTTAAAATTTCGGAGGATTTTACTCTAATTTACGTCATCGGCAAAATGCGAGTCTGTCGGTAAATAAAAAGGCCGCTTGCGCGGCCGATGAATAAGGAGCGGTTTATTCGATTTCCCCACAGAAACGATAACCCTCGCCGTGCACCGTAGCGATTAATTCCGGTGTGTGCGGATGATCTTCAAAATGTTTGCGAATTCGACGAATAGTAACATCGACGGTACGATCTTGTGGTTTTAGTTCGCGGCCGGTCATTTTTTTTAATAATTCCTCACGGGTTTGCAATTTGCCCGGGTTTTCACAGAAGTGCAACATTGCGCGAAATTCACTGCGTGGAAGTTTAAATTCGACTCCTTCCGGTGTAATTAAATTATGGCTGTTGAGATCTAATGTCCAACCGTTAAAGCGATAATTTTCCCGATTATAGGTTTCGTTTTCGCCATTTTGCATGGTACGTAGTAATAAGTTACGAGCCCGGATTGTTAATTCGCGTGGATTGAATGGCTTGGTTAAATAATCATCGGCACCGATTTCTAGTCCAAGTATTTTATCGACTTCATTATCGCGACCGGTTAGAAAAATCAATGGTAGAGCCGTTTTTTCGCGTAGTTCCCTGCCAAGTAATAGCCCATTTTTGCCGGGGAGATTGATATCCATCACCACCAAATTCACACGATTAGCTGCCAGCAAATGATACATCTCATCGCCGTTTTCCGCTTCTAATACGCCATATCCCTCGGCTTCAAAAATTCCCCTTAACGTACTACGGGTCACAGCCTCATCTTCAACAATCAGCACTTGTGGAGTCGTCATTGGGTTCTCCTTAAAATATACATAAATCTAGTGGGGTATTCTATAGTTGTAACATTACCGTAACAATAGCTAATTTGGCTCTGTAGGTGGTTTTGTGATCTAAATCATAAAAAATTTGAGCTTGGTTATTGTTATAACTGATGCCAAAAATTGGGCTATTTGGCTGATAAGCATCGAGGATTAAATCTAATGCGATGGTGATCAATTTGACACAGTAAGAGCCAATGGCGTTTATTTGGGTGGCATAGTTTTAATTGAGGCATTTAAGTATAATGGAAACACCTTATTCCAAACGGTCATAATTATGAGCATCTACCAACTTAAACCTGCCTTTCAAAACCTGTTACGTCCGTTAGTCAAACGCCTTGAGCAACGCGGTATTACTGCCAATCAGGTAACGCTTTTCGCTTGTGGGCTTTCGCTTATTTTAGGCGCAATTCTCACTATTTTTGCTTCCATCTCTGAGCTTTTTTATCTGTTGCCGATTTGGTTATTTCTGCGCATGGCCTTGAATGCAATGGATGGTATGTTAGCGAGGGAGTTTAATCAAAAATCTGCCTTAGGCGGCTATTTGAATGAGATTACCGATGTGGTTGCCGATGCAGCCCTTTATTTACCCTTTGCCTTTGTATCACCGTTCTCCGCTGAATCGGTGATTGCATTTATTTTCTTGGCGATGATGACGGAATTTTGTGGGGTATTAGGACAAGTGCATGGTAATGGTCGTCGCTATGATGGGCCGCTAGGTAAAAGCGACCGTGCATTTTTAATCGGTGCATTGGGCTTAGCCTATGCTTATTTCAGCGAATTGCCAACCTATTTAAGCTGGCTCTTTTGGCTGGCAAATCTGGCTTTAATATTGACCGCTTATCGCCGTGTGAAACAGGGATTAGATATATCTGAAGAAGGAAAATAAGCATGACTGAACAACAAAAATTCTTTAAAACGGCAGATAATACTGAATTATTTTATCGTTATCGCCCTGCCAAAGATGGGAGCAATGATAAGGCGATTGTGCTATTTCATCGTGGGCATGAACATTCAGGAAGAATGATGTTTGTGGCAGACGAATTGGGTTTTGATGATTTTGCCTATTTCGCATGGGATGCCCGTGGGCACGGTAACAGCCCTGGTGAGCGCGGAGATAGTCCAAGTTTTGGCACTTCGGTTTCTGATATTCAAGCCTTTATGCAACATATTGAACAGGAATATCAAATCCCTCCGGAAAATATTTGCGTGATCGCACAAAGCGTGGGTGCAGTATTGGTGTCCACTTGGTTACATGATTATGCGCCTAAAATCCGTTGTGCTGTGCTGGCCTCTCCAGCATTCAAAGTGAAGCTTTATGTGCCCTTTGCACGCCCAGGGTTGGCATTATGGTCTAAAGTGAAGGGCAATTTCTTTGTAAATAGCTATGTGAAAGCCTATTACCTCACTCACAACAAGGAGCGTCAAGAGAGTTTTAATCAAGATCCGTTGATTACCCGCGCGATTTCCGCCCGTATTTTATTGGGCTTATATGAAGCCGCAGAACGTGTGGTAGCTGATGCTCAAGCGATTACGACGCCAATTCAACTTTTTATTTCTGGTGCCGATTGGGTTGTGCATCACAAGCCACAGCATGATTTTTATAATCACCTCGGCAGTCACATCAAAGAACGCCATGTGATGTCGGGTTTTTATCACGATACTTTAGGCGAACAGAATAATCACCTTGTGTTTGAGCCAATGCGACGTTTTATTCGTGAACGCTTTGAGGCGCCATTACAAACTATCGATTGTACTCAAGCCCATATTGCCGGTCCAAGTCGGGTAGAGGCGGATGAATTAGCCACGCCACTATCACCTTATTCACCACGTGGATTATTTTGGGCTAGTTATCGTGCATTGATGAAGCTAGGTTCACGTTGGAGCGAGGGATTACGTATTGGTCAAGAAACGGGCTACGATTCCGGTAGTACTTTGGATTATGTCTATCAAAACCAGCCACAAGGCACGAATGCTTTTGGGCGATTGGTCGATAAAAATTATTTAAATGCCATAGGCTGGCAGGGTATTCGTCAACGTAAAGCGAATATCGCCAAGGCAATTAGTCTAGCAATGGCTAAATTGCGTGAGGCGGGGAAACCAATTGATGTATTGGATATTGCCTCTGGGCACGGGCGTTACGTGTTGGATGCATTAACTGCCGAAAATCATCCGGATTCGGTGCGTTTGCGTGATTACAGCCCAATTAATGTCGCTGCCGGACGTAAGTTGATTGCTGAGCGAGGCTTGCAAGAGATTGTTTCCTTTGATGAAGTGAATGCTTTTGATCCTGCTAATTACCAAGCATTAACCCCTCGTCCAACCTTGGGGATCGTTTCAGGCTTACATGAACTGTTTGCCAATAATGATTTGATTATGCATTCTCTCAATGGTTTCGGGACAGCAATTGAGACTGGCGGCTATCTGATTTATACCGGACAGCCTTGGCATCCACAATTGGAATTGATTGCCCGTTGCTTAACTAGTCACAAAGAGGGAAGCCCGAATTGGGTCATGCGCCGTCGTAGTCAGCAAGAAATGGATCAATTGGTAGAAAAAGCCGGTTTTAGAAAAATCCACCAATGGATTGATGAAGATGGCATTTTTACCGTTAGTCTAGCGGTTAAAATTTAATGCTAAATAACAAAACCCGCTTGGGGTATCTGCTCGGTGTCGGTGTATTGTTCTATGTCAGCTACGGTTTGACGAACTATCTCACCGCATTGCGTGAGAATGTACCGGAAATAGTGTTTGCTTGGGAGCAACATATTCCATTTGTAGCATGGACAATCGTGCCTTATTGGTCGTTGAATTTGCTGTATGCCTTGGTTTTTTTTCTGAGCCGAAATCGCACACAGCTACGCCATTATGTTGCTCGATTATTGCTTGCTCAGGCAATTGCCGTATCGGGATTTTTGCTTTTCCCGTTACAAATAACGTGGCAGAAACCCGAAACTTCGGGCGTTGCAGGGTTTTTATTTGAGTCGTTAGCGGGTTTTGACCAGCCCTATAATCAGGCCCCCTCCTTACACATTATTTTAACTATTGTAGTTGGTGCGTTTTATTGGCGTCATTTTCCGAAATGGCGAATACCACTTTGCCTATGGTTTGGGCTAATTGCGCTTTCGATTTTAACCACCTACCAGCATCATTTTTTAGATTTACCTACGGGTGCTGTTGCTGGTTTTGGCGTGTTGTGGTTGCTACCGGAAAAACAACCTTCTCCGATTTTTGCAAAATCTTCACAAAATCTGACCGCTTCTCACTATCGATTGATCCGCTTTTATTTGCTTGGCGCAATAGTTTGTATTGGGCTTGCTTGCTTAGGTGGGGGATGGCTTTGGTGCTTATGGGCTGCAATAGCGCTTGGCTTGGTTGCAATGGCTTATTGGCGAGGTGTGGCAATTTTTCAAAAACAGTCAAACGGAAAATTGACGGCAGGCAGTATCGCTTTATGTTTGCCTTATCTACTGGGGGCAAGATTAAATATTGTGTATTGGTTGCAAGGCAAGGCAAAAAGTGCGGTCGTCTGTGATGGCGTTTTTGTGGGCAGTATTGTCGTAAGCCGTCAGTTTGATGCGCTATTGGATTGCTGTGCAGAACTTCCTTGTCGCGAACTGCCTTCTGTTTATGAACAAGCCTTAATGCTCGATTTGGTGCCGCCAAGTATCAATGAACTTTGCCAAGCTGCTCGTAAATTAGACCGCTTGCAGGCTGAAAACTCACGAGTGCTAGTAGCTTGCGCATTGGGGTATGGGCGTAGTGTCGCGGTAGTGCTGACATGGCTGCTTGCCACCGGCAGAGAGCCAAACCTAGAACAAGCAATTAATACCGTTAAGCGTGTTCGTCCGAAAATGGCAATTTCTCACATTGTTTGCGAGCGGATTGAACTGGCAAGTCAGCAATTTCATATAGAGACAAAAAATGGAACTGGAACAAATTACAATTAAAACAACCGCACATTTTTTGGCGACCGCACGTTATATGGCGGTGCTAAATTTAGTTTTGTTGATAGCAAGCCTAATTAAAGAGCATTGTATTGTTTTCAATCTGTTATTAGCGGTAGCTTTGCTTTATTTGCATATTCGCCTTGATTTCGACCAACGTATTTTTGCCAATAGTCAAAATTTCAACGAATTTGATCGTACTTTGGTTACATTAGGCTTGCTAAAACAGACCAAGGCACGTAGTGTCACAGAACGTGCTAAAGGCTCGATTCACTTGTGGTATAAAGCTTTCTTTGCCACTATGGCTCAGCTGGGGTTGTGGCTTATTTAGGAGTAATTATGCAATTTTTCTCACGCTTATTCGCACGACTGATTGATGGCGGATTATGTTTTTTCGTGTCCTTTATCACAGGGATTCGCCCACAATCGGAAAAGCAGTTTCAGTTTTCCCCGAAGAACAAGGTTTATTACGCCAATCATAGTAGCCACGGTGATTTTATGTTGGTGTGGGTGTCGCTTCCGCAAGTATGGCGGATGGTTACTCGCCCGGTAGCCGCTGCAGAATATTGGCAGAAAAATAGTTTACGTCGTTTCATTATCCGCCAGGTATTTAATGGTGTACTAATTTCCCGTCAAAGTGATCATCCTGAACAGGCTATTCAAACGATGAGTGATGCCTTAATGGAACATTCATTGATCTTATTCCCTGAGGGGACTCGAAATACTGATGAAACCCAGCAATTATTGCCCTTTAAATCTGGTATTTATCATCTCGCGCAACAAAATCCGGATATTGAATTTGTACCAATTTGGATTGATAACATTAGCCGAGTGCTGCCGAAAGGGAAGTGGCTACCGATTCCATTATTGTGTGATGTACATATTGGTGAACCGTTAAAATTGATAGAAAACGAAGAAAAGCATACTTTTCTGGAGCGTACACGCAATGCGTTGTTAGCTTTAAATCCGAATGCAAAAAAGGAGAGTGAAAAATGTTAACTCAAACCAATCTTATTTTTGCCGTAGTATTCGGTTTGTTAATTGTCGCAAGCACTATCGGCAAACTGCTAGCCCAGAAATATGGTGAGGAAAATAGCACGATTACTAACTTGGTTGCGCGCATCAACGCTTGGTGGGTTATGACAGGCGTATTATTTATCGCGTTCCTATTTGGCAGAATTGGTGCAACTATTTTATTTTTCCTGATTTCGTTTATGGCATTGCGGGAATTTATGACCGTGATTTATCGCAAGAGCTGTGATTATTACAGTATGGTGACCTGTTTTTATCTATTGTTACCAATTCAGTACTGTTTTGTACTCATGCAGTGGTATGGCATGTTCTCCATCTTTATTCCGGTTTACGGCTTTTTGTTATTGCCGATTGTTGGCAGCCTCAGTGGCAATACCGAGCAATTTCTTGCCCGTACGGCCAAAACCCAATGGATGACGATGATTTGTATTTTCTGTATTTCACATGTACCGGCATTGTTATTCCTTAACTTGGATGGTTTTGCTAATGAAAACAATATGCTGCTCTTGATCTTTATGATTGCGACCGTGCAATCTAGTGATGTGTTGCAATATATTTGGGGGAAATTGATTGGCGGCCCCAAAATTATGCCAAGTCTTTCTCCTTCAAAAACAATTTCCGGTACGGTCGGCGGGATTCTTTCTGCGACTTTAGTCGCAATGTTAATGGCTCCGATCACACCATTTACTTATTGGCAAGCCGGATTAATTGGTTTTATCGTCTGCGTCATGGGCTTTTTAGGCGGTTTAGTGATGTCTGCCATTAAGCGTGATCATGGGGTAAAAGACTGGGGTAAAATGATCAACGGACATGGTGGCATGCTGGATCGTATGGATTCTGTTTGTTTCTCAGCACCGATTTTCTTCCATATCATTCGCTATTTTTGGAATGGATAAGCATAGACGATACAACAGGTAGTCTTTAATTAAAATATAAAGGGAAAATGGAAGTACATTTTCTCTTTTTATTTGCACAGAAATAATCAATGTAGCAAGTCTTGGTTGAATCGTTATTGCATGTGATAGGTGATATGACGAAGTCAAATATAAAAATTCAACCTTGTTATTGGTAAACTTGTGCTAGAATTTGCGCCATTTTGCTAACTTCTTTTCAGTCCTATGCAACGAGTTTTTTCTTTTTTGCTGTTTTGCTTTTTTACACTAACAGCGCAAAGCGCTCTTTTTGAGCGTGGTAGTAACTTTTTAAAAGTAGATGACGCATTTCAATTATCGGTTCAGCAAACGGCTCAGCAAGAGGCGTTATTACTGCATTGGCAAGTAGCTGAAGGTTATTATTTGTATCGGGATAAAATTCAAATTCGCTTGGTCGATCAAGAAAATGTCTTAAGCGCCCCTGTTTTTTCTCAAGAACCTAAGAGTTATCAAGATCCCTATTTTGGTCAAACCTTTATCTTCAATCAGGGATTTGATGCTGAAGTGCGTGTTATACAGCCACCGTTGGCTGCCAATAGTCGTTTGGAAGTAACTTATCAGGGGTGTACCGAAGGATTTTGTTACCCGCCGGAAACCAAAGAATTTGATGTGGTAAACCTTCCTGTAGCTCAAATACCGTTAAGCCAAGACAACAAGGCAAGCAATGTTATGCCAGCCTCCCAACAAGAGCGTTTGGCGGCCGAATTAAATCAAAGTAAATGGGCGATTTTGGGGTTCTTCCTATTAGGACTCGGCTTGGCATTCACCCCTTGCGTGCTACCGATGTTGCCATTGTTATCGGCCATCGTGATTGGTAGTCAACAACGGCCGAATATGTGGCGGGCATTGGGGTTAAGCGTGGTATATGTGCAAGGAATGGCGCTTACCTATACTTTGCTCGGTTTAGTGGTGGCGGCAATTGGTTTGCCATTCCAAGTTGCTCTACAACATCCAGCGGTGATGATTGGGCTTTCCGTCATTTTCGTCTTATTGGCCTTATCCATGTTTGGTCTGTTTAATCTGCAATTACCGGCAAGCTGGCAGACCAAACTAACCTTATTAAGCCAGCGTCAACAGGCCGGTGCATTCGGCGGCGTTTTCCTCATGGGCATGATTGCCGGGCTGGTAGCTTCACCTTGTACTTCAGCGCCGTTATCCGGAGCCTTGCTGTATGTTGCTCAAAGCGGAGATCTATTAACCGGAGCACTAACCTTGTATTTATTAGCGCTGGGTATGGGCGTGCCATTAATCCTAATCACCTTATTTGGTAATAAAATCTTGCCAAAATCAGGTATGTGGATGGAAACCGTGAAGAAGTTATTTGGTTTTGTGATGTTAGCTTTGCCGGTCTTTTTGCTTTCTCGCATTTTGCCGGAAATTTGGGCTCCACGTTTATGGGCCTTATTAGGCACTGCTTTTTTTGTGTGGTTTGCTCTACAAATGCCAAAACAAGGCATTGGTCAGCTAGCGCGAATTGTGTTTTTCGGTGCGGCGATGGTGTGTGTGCAACCGTTACAACAATGGTTGTGGGGAACTGAAGCTATGCAGCCAAAGAACGCGCAGGCAGTTTTTAAACGTATTCATAATACAGCCGAACTCCAGCAGGCGCTGGCGGACAATAGCAAACCTTTGGTGATGTTAGATTTATATGCAGATTGGTGTGTGGCTTGTAAGGAGTTCGACCATCAAACCTTCAATGATCCCGCGGTGCAACAGGCCTTTGAAGAGGTATTGTTATTGCAGGTGGATATGACACAAAACTCACCGGAAAATCAGGCGTTAATGGCGCAGTATCAGGTATTGGGCTTACCGACGATTCTGTTTTTTGATCAGCAAGGAAATGAGCTGAAAAATGCTCGAATTACCGGCTTTATGCCACCCTCTGATTTTCTGCAATGGTTAGAGAAAATTCGTCATTAGAGTAAATTATTTCGTACCGGTAAAAAGTCTTTTTCAATTTTACGCATTGTTTCAGTAATTTTTAGCCTTTAGTATGAGCGCGTTTTTTACATTACTCTAACAAAAGGAAACTTTATGAACGCTACTATTGAAAAAATTCGCCCTTATGCCCTTGCCCTATTACGTTGGGTTACCGTTTATTTGTTTATTTGGCATGCGACAGCAAAATTCTGGGAATTCCCGATTTCCATGACCGGTGGCAATGGTCCGGTAACAGATCCAATGATGGTTGTTGGCGGCATCGTTGAAATTGTGGGCTCGATTTTATTAGCCCTTGGCTGGTTTACCCGCCCAGCGGCATTTATTCTTTCTGGTCAAATGTTTGTTGGCTATTTTATTGCCCATGTGGCTTATAAAGGGAATGTCTTTATGCCATTATTGAACGGTGGTGAATTAGCCTTGGTGTACGCGATTTTATTCTTTACCTTCTTTTTAACCGGCGCGGGTGCATGTTCTATCGATAACCGCAAACGTTATTAATCCATTCCCTCCCTTAGGATTTGCCCGCCTTTGGCGGGCTTTTTTCTGCCAGAAATTTGTTTTTTAAACCAATGTTAATAAAATCAATCACTTAGAGCGCTTTTTAGACAAAACGCTTGTGTTCGATAGGGCGTTTTATTTCTCCTCCGAGATCTGCCTGTTTAATTTCTCCTACATTAAAGCAAACGTTTGCGTTATAATGCCGCCGCTTATTTTTAACCACTCAATGAAAGGAAAATGTAATGACAGATCGTCCAATTCGTCAGGCGTTATTAAGTGTTTCTGATAAAACCGGTATTGTAGAATTTGCCCAAGGCCTAGTGCAGCGTGGCGTTAAACTACTTTCTACCGGCGGTACCGCGAAATTGTTGGAACAACACGGCTTGCCGGTCACCGAAGTTTCCGATTACACGGGATTTCCGGAGATGATGGACGGTCGCGTGAAAACCCTGCATCCTAAAGTTCATGGCGGGATTCTTGGTCGCCGTGGTACGGATGATGCCATCATGCAACAACATGGTATTGAGGGCATTGATATGGTGGTTGTGAATTTATATCCGTTTGCCGCTACCGTGGCTAAGCCTGATTGCACCTTGGCTGATGCGGTAGAAAATATCGATATCGGTGGCCCAACAATGGTGCGCTCTGCCGCGAAAAACCATAAAGATGTGGCGATCGTGGTGAATAATAATGATTTCAACGCTATTCTTGCGGAAATGGATAAACACCAAAACAGCCTAACGCTTGAAACCCGTTTTGACCTTGCGATTAAAGCATTTGAACATACCGCTCAATATGACTCCATGATTGCTAACTACTTTGGACAAATGGTGAAACCGTATCATGTAGCAGAGGAAGAAGATGCCAATGCGCAATGTGGTCAATTCCCACGGACTTTAAACCTTAACTTCGTACGTAAACAAACCATGCGTTACGGCGAGAATTCCCATCAAAATGCGGCCTTCTACGTTGATTTAAATGTGAAAGAAGCGAGCGTGGCTACGGCTCACCAACTCCAAGGTAAAGCCTTGTCTTACAATAATATTGCAGATACCGATGCGGCACTTGAATGCGTGAAAGAATTTGATGAGCCGGCTTGTGTGATCGTTAAACACGCAAATCCATGCGGTGTAGCTTTAGGTAAAGATATTTTAGAAGCCTACAACCGCGCTTACCAAACCGATCCAACTTCTGCATTTGGTGGCATTATTGCTTTCAACCGTGAATTAGATGAAAAGACCGCGACTGAAATCGTGGAACGCCAATTCGTTGAAGTGATTATTGCACCGAAAGTTTCAGCTGAAGCGCAAGAAGTGGTGAAACGTAAGAAAAATGTTCGTTTGCTTGAATGCGGTGAATGGACTTCACGTTCTGAACGTTTAGATTTCAAACGTGTAAACGGCGGTTTATTGGTGCAAGATGCGGATTTAGGCATGGTTGGTTTGGATGATTTAAAAGTGGTGAGTAAACGTCAACCAACTGAACAGGAATTAAAAGATTTATTGTTCTGCTGGAAAGTCGCGAAATTTGTGAAATCCAATGCGATTGTTTATGCCAAAGATAATCAAACTATCGGTATTGGTGCCGGCCAAATGAGCCGCGTATATTCTGCGAAGATTGCGGGCATTAAGGCTCAGGATGAAGGTTTGACCGTAGCGGGTTGTGTGATGGCATCTGATGCATTCTTCCCATTCCGGGATGGTATTGATGCAGCGGCGAAAGTAGGTATTCAATGTGTTATCCATCCAGGTGGTTCAATGCGCGATCAAGAAGTGATTGATGCAGCGGATGAACATAATATGGTGATGGTATTAACTGGAATGCGTCATTTTAGACATTAATTTATATCGTAACTTCGCTCAATGAGCGAATTACTTTTTTACTTATTCCTCCCCCCTCTTTCGTAAAGAGGGGGCTGGGGGGAGATTTAAACGATGCTAAATATACTATGAGGTTGAAATAACTTCTGCCAAATCTCCCCTACCCCTCTTTGCTCTCTTTGCTAAAGAGGGGGTTAAATTCAAAAAGATACAAGGAGCATTATGAACATCCTCATCATCGGAAATGGCGGTCGTGAACACGCCTTGGCTTGGAAAGCAGCACAATCTCCATTAGCAGACAAAGTTTTTGTCGCACCGGGCAATGCAGGTACAGCATTAGAACAAAAAGTTGAAAACGTGAATATCGCTGCGACAGATATCCCTGCCTTAGTGAAATTTGCTCAAGATAAGCAAATTGGGCTCACGATTGTTGGCCCTGAAGCACCTTTGGTGATTGGGGTAGTCGATGCATTTCGGGCAGCAGGATTGAAAATTTTTGGCCCAACTCAAGCAGCTGCGCAATTGGAAGGCTCAAAGGCATTCACCAAAGATTTCCTCGCTCGTCATAAAATCCCAACGGCAGAATATCAAAACTTCACCGAAGTAGAACCTGCATTGGCGTACTTACGTGAGAAAGGTGCGCCAATTGTCGTAAAAGCAGATGGTTTGGCTGCGGGCAAAGGTGTGATCGTTGCAATGACATTGCAAGAAGCGGAAGACGCTGTGCGTGATATGCTTTCCGGCAATGCCTTTGGGGAAGCGGGTAGTCGGGTTGTGATTGAAGAGTTTCTAGATGGTGAGGAAGCCAGCTTTATCGTGATGGTGGACGGTAAAAACGTCGAACCTATGGCTACCAGCCAAGATCATAAACGCGTAGGCGAAAACGACACTGGTTTGAATACCGGCGGTATGGGGGCGTATTCACCTGCACCAGTGGTGACACCAGAAATTCATGATCGCATTATGCGAGAAGTGATTTATCCAACGGTCAATGGTATGGAAGAAGAAGGCAATGTTTACACCGGTTTCTTGTATGCAGGACTAATGATCATGCCGAATGGCCAGCCGAAAGTGATTGAATTTAACTGTCGTTTTGGCGATCCGGAAACGCAACCGATTATGCTGCGTCTCGAATCGGATCTGGTTGGACTTTGTCTTAAAGCTTGTGATGGTAAATTGGACGAAGTGGAATCCCAATGGAACCCGCAAGCGTCCTTAGGCATTGTATTAGCGGCGGAGGGCTATCCGGGAGATTATCGCAAAGGTGATGTGATTAGCGGTTTACCACAAAGTGCGGTCGAAAATGAGAAAGTTTTTTTAGCTGGTGTAGCAGAAAAAGAAGGCAAATTAGTCACGAATGGTGGTCGCGTGCTTTGTGTTACTGCATTAGGTAAAAGCGTATTTGAAGCACAACAAAAAGCCTTAAAACTGGCTGAGCAAATTCAATGGACGGGGCGTTTTTATCGTCGCGATATTGGCTATCGAGCCGTGGCTCGCGAACAATAAAAACCACTATATTTAATCTCAAGGGAGCGTATGGATTATAAAAATAAGGAATTATGTCGTATTCGCACAATCAGTTTTTTTCTGACGTTACATAAAGATAAAACGCAATGGGAAGACACCCTTTATTCAGTTAAACGTGATGTAGATTTGTTATTACCAGCCGTGCAGAAAGCAGGTTATACCTTGCAATCGATTCGGGTCATAACCAATCCTTTTGGTGAATATTTGGATTTAACCAATTTGCAGACAGCAAAAGCAGATTTGCAGTATTTAACGGAGTTACTGAATAAATTTAATGAAAGTGGAATTCGTATTCGATTTGCAATAGGCGCGGCGAGAAATAAAGAGGAAATTGCGTTATTGCCAGAGTTAATCGCAGCTTATGGCGACTTGTGTAATGCTTGTGTTAATGTGCCATTAGATGAAAATGGCGTGTTAGATAATGAACTTATCGAACAATCTGTTTATGCGGTACAACGAATTGCAAATATCACACCACGTGGCGAAGGTAATTTTAACTTTACGGTGAATTTTAACTGCAAGCCATTTATTCCTTATTTCCCCGCCGGTTATCATCTAAGTCATTTACCAAATAGTTTTGTCATAGGGTTAGAAACACCTGATTTATTAGTCGAAGTATTAAAATCTGTACCAAAATCGTCTCATAATCAATTTTATGCGGATTGTTATCGAGCGATGTCGCAAGCGCTGCAATATCATGTAGATCAAGTATTAGAGATGCTAAGTGCGGTCAAATTATCAGGTGAATTTGAATTTGCAGGCATTGATAGTTCGGCGGCACCATCGAAAAATTGTTCATCCATGACAAAAATCTATGAATTAATGGGATTGCCATATTTTGGTGCGGCTGGTTCAGTAGAGATTTCTGCGTTACTGACAAAAGTGTTTAAATCAATCCAACGCGTACCATTAGTTGGGTTTTCTGGATTAATGTTGGCGGTGACAGAAGATTTGGGCTTAGCGGAAGGTACACAAAAACAATATTTTGATATTCGAGCTTTACTGACTTATAGCGCCGTATGTGGTATCGGTTTAGATACGGTTCCGGTGTCGGGAAATGCTAAGGCTGAAAGCATAGCGGCTATTATGCGAGACACCGGGACGATGGCATTTCGCTTAAATAAACCGCTAACTGTGCGTTTATTCCCAATTCCAAATAAGGCTGCAGGTGAAATATCAGAATTTGAAAGTGATGATTTGTGTAACTGCCGCCTTTTACATATTCCAGATTGAACCCCAATTTCCCATCTTGTTGTGATGAATGCCGTCCTTACTGTCAATAAAAGGAGTATCTTATGAGAAAGTTAATATTGGGTAGTCTTGTCGCTGTATTATTAACAGGTTGTGCAGGAGCTTCAAATGTCTCACAAAGTTCAACTTTAGCCGGTGAGTGGATTTGCCATACTATCCCAACGAAAGATAAACAAACTTACGATCGTGTAGATCATTTTGTTTTGAAATCTGATGGAGCAGGTATGTTGCGAGGTATTTCTAGCATTGAATTAGATAAGGAGAGCACGCTCCGTTATTTAATCAAAGGAAAGGTGAAATGGCAGAGTCAAACTAATGTCTTAAGTTTTGATTTTATCAATCGTGCTATGGTGCCGGCTCACAGTAAAAATGTGGCTAAAGCCATCAAGCAAAATAAGGCTTTGCAAAAACAAGAAAAAGAACAATTGGATGCATTTTATAGTAAATCTGCCGATCATGTGGATATGCCAATTGAGCTGAAACAAGATGGCAACGAACTACTTTTAGGCAAGGATTATGCGACTTGCCGACGTGTAACAGAGCGTGATAAAGACATTCAATTATTAAATAAGTACTTTAGTGCCAAGCGCTAACTCTTGTTATTCGATTGTTCGCAGGATGAATAGAATTTTAAGCATACTTTTGTAACTTCAATGACCTATCAAGTAAAAGGAGTATTATGATGAGAAAGCTGATTTTAGGAAGCCTGTTGGCTGTGTTATTGGCCGGTTGTGCAACAGCGCATCAGCAAACGGCAGAGGAAAAGGCATTAGTTGGCGATTGGATTTGCCATGTCAAACCATCCGCCAAGGCGCCTTTACCGGTTGAGCATTTTGATTATATTACCTATCGCGCGGATCAAACTGTGCTGCTACGTGGTATCTCGCAGATCGATACACAAGAAGGTTGGATGCGTTATTTATTACAGGCAAAGGCCAAATGGCAGGCTGATAAGGGTAAGTTAAGTTACGATTTTACCGATCGCCTATTTAAAACCGCCCATTCACCGCAAGTGGCAAAAATAATTGAACAATCTCCAGAATTTAAAGCGCATGATAAGGAGTTTGTTTCATCTTGTAGTGACTGTGGTAATCATTTAGATATGAAGATTAAAATGGAAAGTCCAACAAGGATGACAAGTTTTAATACCTATACAAAAGAGACCGCTCAATGCCGTAAATTGAATGCCGGTGAGCAAACTAAAGAAACAAAACTGATTGAGAAATTAGTTAAAGAAAAGGGCTCAATCTAGATAAGTGAATGTTTTTCATTGTAATAATGAAAAATATGCGCAAAATGTCTGATTAAATTCTTACTTGGAAACAGGTAAACTATACACAAATAATTTAAGTAACGAGGAAAACACAATGTTTAAAAAAAGTATGAACATCGCTGATTACGATCCGGTTCTATGGCAAGCCATTCAGGACGAAAATCGTCGTCAAGAAGAGCATATCGAGCTTATCGCATCTGAAAACTATGCCAGTCCACGCGTAATGGAAGCGCAGGGTTCACAGTTTACCAACAAATATGCGGAAGGCTATCCGGGTAAACGTTACTATGGTGGTTGTGAGTACGCAGACATTGTGGAACAGTTGGCAATTGATCGCGCGAAAGAATTATTTGGTGCGGATTATGTGAACGTGCAACCACACTCTGGTTCACAAGCCAATGCGGCGGTCTATGGTGCATTAATCAACGCTGGCGATACTATTTTAGGGATGGATTTAGCGCATGGTGGTCACCTAACTCACGGGGCGAAAGTAAGCTTCTCCGGTAAAATTTATCATTCTGTGCTTTACGGCATCACCGCTGACGGTTTGATCGACTATGAGGATGTGCGTCAAAAAGCCTTAGAACACAAACCGAAAATGATCGTTGCCGGTTTCTCCGCATATTCCCAAGTAGTAGACTGGAAAAAAATGCGCGAAATCGCTGATGAAGTGGGTGCGTATCTGTTCGTCGATATGGCACACGTTGCGGGTTTAATTGCAGCTGGTTTATATCCAAACCCATTACCATATGCACACGTTGTGACAACGACCACCCATAAAACCTTAGGTGGCCCACGTGGTGGTTTAATCCTTTCTTCTTGCGGTGATGAAGAGCTTTATAAACGCTTACAATCTTCTGTTTTCCCTGCAAACCAAGGTGGTCCATTAGTTCATATTATTGCGGCTAAAGCAGTATGTTTCAAAGAAGCATTAGAACCTGCTTACAAAGAATACCAAGCGAACGTGATTAAAAATGCCAAAGCGATGGTGGAAGTGTTTAAACAACGTGGTTATGACGTGGTTTCTAACGGCACAGAAAACCACTTATTCTTAGTGAGCTTCATCAAACAAGGTTTAACCGGTAAAGCCGCTGATGCAGCGTTAGGTAAAGCGAATATCACCGTTAATAAAAACTCTGTACCAAACGATCCACAAAAACCATTCGTGACTTCCGGTATTCGTGTTGGTACACCGGCGGTAACCCGTCGTGGCTTTAACGAACAGGATTGTCGTGAGTTAGCCGGCTGGATGTGCGATGTGTTAGATTCACTAGGCAAAGAAAACGAAGAACAAGTGATTGCTGCGACCAAAGAAAAAGTATTGGCGATCTGCAAACGCTTGCCGGTTTACGCATAATGCTGATTCAGCTTTTAGTACTCATATTAGCGGCGGTGAACATCGCCGCTTATTTTTTAATGTGGAAAGATAAAGTCCGCGCAGTTCGTCATGGCTGGCGAATTTCGGAAAAAACCTTCTTTCTACTCAGCCTATGCGGTGGTTTTATTGGTGTTTATTGTGCTATGCAACGCTTTCATCATAAAACCAAACACTTCAGTTTTAAATTTATCGTGATTCTCAGCGCTTTGATTTGGCTGATCTTAATCCCTTGCGGATATTTCTTTTTTTAATTTATTGAAACTGAATCAGAGGGAGCGCCCGCCCCTTAGCTCAATGTCTGCTTCCAAACGCGATAAACGCCCCTTCAAAAATAAAAGTTTTCTTGAAAATAATTGCTAAGTCATTGATTTTATTAGGGTTGATTTAAGATGCTATTATTGATGGCGAAATATTGGTTTAATTCGCCTAGCCAACAAGAAAAGGAACTCAGAGGTTCCTTTTTTTTAGCCTTGCAAATATTCAAGGACGATTTTGTGGTGTTCACCGGTTTTGAATTTATCGAAAACCTTGAGGATTTTTCCCTGTTCATCAATGAGAAAGCTAATACGATGGATACCGTCATAGGTTTTGCCCATGAATTTCTTTTCTCCCCAAACGCCGAATTGCTCAGCCACTTGATGGGTTTCATCCGCTAATAGCATGAAATTTAGCTCTTTTTTTTCTTTGAATTGCGCCAGTTTTTTCGGGCTGTCAGGGCTAATGCCTAAAATGACTACGCCTAGTTTTTCCAATTCGCTTTTGCTGTCGCGCAAACCACAGGCTTGTGTTGTACATCCCGGGGTGAGGGCTTTCGGATAAAAATAAACGAGCACTTTTTGTCCGTGAAAATCCGCCAAGGAAATAGTTTGATTGTCTTGATTGAGTAAGGTGAATTGCGGCGCATTGTCGCCGGCTTGCAATGTTTTCATAAAAAATCCTTTGAAATAGAAAAAATAATTTGCAAAGTAGGGGTATTTTAGCGACCATTGTCGGTATTTCCAATATTCCCCAATAATTAACCTCGGAGGTTTTTATGTCCACGTCTTATCCTTTATTTTCAGGCAGTATCGTTGCGCTTATTACACCAATGGATGGTCACGGTGAAGTTGATTTCCAAACACTTGAGAAGTTGGTGAATTTCCATATTGAAGCCGGTACCGATGCAATTGTATCTGTAGGAACTACTGGCGAGTCTGCAACATTGAGTATCGATGAAAATGTGAAGGTAGTGAAAAAGACGGTGGAATTTGCTAAAGGACGTATTCCGGTGATTGCCGGTGCTGGCGCAAATGCAACCAGTGAAGCAATTATCATGACGAAATTATTACATGATAGCGGTGTTGCGGGCTGCCTCTCTGTGGTGCCTTACTACAATAAACCAACCCAAGAGGGGATGTACCAACATTTTAAAGCCATTGCCGAATGTACTGATTTACCGCAATTGCTTTATAACGTACCGGGCCGTACCGGTAGCGATATGCAACCGGAAACCGTAGCCCGTTTGGCGGAAATCAGCAATATTGTGGGTATCAAAGAAGCTACCGGTGATGTGTCCCGTATTCAAAAAATTAAACAATTAGCTGGCAATGAATTTATCGTGTTAAGCGGTGATGATGCTACCGGTTTGCAGGCGATGCAATTAGGTGCTGAAGGGGTGATCTCTGTGACCAATAACTTAGCGGCGAAGGATATGACAGAGATGTGTCATTTGGCGCGTAATGGTAAATTTGCCGAGGCTGAGGTGATTAACCAACGTTTAGCCCGTCTACACCATGATTTATTCTTGGAAGGTAATCCGATCCCGGTGAAATGGGCTGCTTATCGTTTAGGTTTAATTCCTGTACCGAATTTACGTTTACCATTAACTGTACTCAGCGAAGGTGCTCAGGTAAAAGTAGAAGAAGCATTAAAAATCGCCGGTTTAATTTAATTGATGAAGGGGCAGTAGCCCCTTTAAACTTTTTGTGATGTTTTTTGTCAAAACGCGGTCTATTTTATAAATACTATTACGCATGAAGGATAGGGAATGAAAAAATTATTATTAGGTATTGTTATTGCTGCTGTATTGACTGGTTGCTCAAGCGATCCGGAGAAACTACAAACGGCTAATGATAGTTATCAGAAATATGCTGAAGATGTACCCGGTTTTTCTCCATTAAATAGCGGTGGAGTGACTTTACCGCGTCAATCTAATCTTTATGAATTGCCGGCGGAAATTAAAAAAGGAGCTACGGTAGATATTCGTCCGCCTTCAACACCATTGGCAATTATTAAAAATTCCCTAACCCAGTTTGATGGTGAGCGTGCGTTGATCGTGTATTCCGACCAACAGGCCGCGGTATATAACTTACAGCAGGTACAACGTTTATTAAAAGAAGATGGCATTAACTCCAATATCAATGGCTTGGTTTTGCTCTCTGATTGGGCTCCAACCGGTCGTGCGGATGATTCTGCCGGTACGGAAATCCGCTATAAAATTGAACAGATAAATGCTAATGGTGCGAGTGCTTTGGCTGTCTCCGTGCAACAAATGCGTCGTGATGGTGTTATTTTTACTCCGGATGTGGCGGCTAAACAACGTTATACTTCCGATCGCTTAAACCGTTTAGTGGCGGCCCTTACTGAAGCCTATAACAAGCAGCAACAGGATTTAAGTTCGACAGTCGTAGGTGCATTCCAATCCGGTTTGATTACCGATAATAATGGTCGTTTAGCGTTGGCAATGGATGCCACATTTGCTCAGGCTTGGAGTAAATTGGCTTCGGCATTACCGCAATTAGGCTTTGATACAGTGTCTGAAGTGGCAGGTCGTGGTCAACGTGAATTGAAATATAAACCCTTGGATAAATCAGAATGGTTGCGTTTTGGTGTGAGTCGTCCTGATTTGGAGAAGGGCACTTATCATTTACAGATTTCCGCAGTTGGTAAGCAAAGTGCTGCAGTGTTAAGTGATGAAGATGGCAAAGCATTAAATGAAGATGCGGCTAAAGCAGTTTATAATGCTTTGGCACAATTGTTAGCCCATTAATAGCAACATAAAAGAAATGCGGCTTAGGGATATTCCTAAGCCGCATTTTTTATCTGATTTATTCGATGGTGACACCTAAATTGCCAATTTTAACGCCCAACAAACCTAAGGACACGGGATCCAAATAATCCCCTAAAAATTTAAATAATTCCTGCAAATCCGTAAAGTCACGCTTAATTTTTACTTGGTCTTCTACTCGACGGACAAACTCATAACGGATGGTTTCTTCCAAATGGGCGGTTAAGATTAAATAAACGGTTTCAAAGAAGTGGCTTTGCGCGCCTTCTTCACCGGGATCACTGATCCGTACATTCCAAGTATTATTAAATAGTTCGACGTGCTTTGTCATATTTACTCCTAGTATTTTATTTTTTGTCTGATAATAAAAACCCGATTATAAAGCCTCTAAAATAGAAGATTTATAATCGGGCTTTTCAAATCCATATCCCACATGTTTGGCTTTTCGCTGATAGCTGCCTTTTCCTTTCCGTTTTCGCTCAATACGCGGGCGAAATAATGTATCGCTTAATAGCGCCATAATCGCATTATCTTGAATCGCACCCTTGCGATGTTGATAAGCGCCGTTTGTTTTTTTTGCCATCTTTTACCTCTTGCGACGTGAAAATTCACGCCGCACATTATAAGGATAAATCACAAAATTTCCAGCACGCATTGTGGTGGTCGGCCAATCCGTGCTTTGTCGCCATTTACTACAATTGGCCGTTCCAATAGGGCAGAGTGCTCGCTTAAGGCGGCTAACAACTGAGCATTGGTGATTTCCGGACGATCTAATTGTAGTTGTTTAAATAACTCATCTTTGCAGCGCATCATTGCTCGAATATCGGTGATTCCCAATTTATCCGCTAATGCCTGTAGCTCTGTAACGCTGTAGTGTTTTTGTAGATAAGTCTCGATTTGTACTTCGATGCCTTGTTGTTCCAATAATGCTAAGGTTTCCCGGCTTTTGGAACAACGTGGATTATGATAAATCCGAATCGTCATAGAATTTCTCCTGTTCGCTATAATCAGTGGGAATTTTAACTTATAATGGCGCAAATTTCTCTTGGAAAAGCATTATGTTTGAAATGTTGAAAAGCTGGTATCAACGTCGTTTAAGCGATCCGCAGGCGATGGGATTATTGGCGATTTTGTTGTTTGGCTTTGTAGCGATTTATTTTTTTAGTGACATTATTGCGCCTCTATTAATCGCCATTGTGTTGGCCTATTTATTGGAAATACCGATAGCTTTTTTAACCGAAAAACTCAAATTCCCCCGCATGTTAGCTACTATTGTGGTGTTTGGCGGCTTTTTAAGTATTGCGCTGTTAGTCTTTTTAGGATTGGTTCCGACCTTATGGAATCAAATGCTTTCATTGTTAAGTGATTTGCCGGCGATGTTTAACTTATTCAATGAATGGTTGTTACAACTGCCGGAACATTATCCGGAAATTATTGATTATTCGATGGTCGATGCCTTTTTCTCCGCGGCTCGTACCAAGATTCTAGGCGCTGGTGAGTCAGCAGTAAAATTATCCCTATCTTCTCTAATGAATTTGGTGTCCTTCGGTATTTATGCATTTTTAGTACCTTTGATGATGTTCTTTATGCTTAAGGACAAGGGCGAGTTATTGACTAGTGTGAGTCGTTTTTTACCACGTAACCGTACTTTGGCATCGCAAGTGTGGAAGGAAATGCAGCAACAAATCTCAAATTACATTCACGGTAAAGTGCTGGAGATTTTAGTTGTCGGCGTGGTGACTTATTTGATTTTTCTTTTCTTCGGTCTCAATTACCCGTTATTACTGGCGGTGGCTGTCGGTATTTCTGTGTTAGTGCCTTATGTGGGCGCGGTATTGGTCACTATTCCAGTCGCCTTAGTGGCGCTTTTTCAATTTGGTTTGAGTCCAACCTTCGGCTACATCATTTTGGCTTTCGCAATCAGTCAATTGTTGGATGGCAATTTATTAGTGCCTTATTTATTCTCTGAGGTCGTTAATTTACATCCGTTGGCGATTATTATCTCCGTATTAATCTTCGGTGGGCTATGGGGTTTTTGGGGCGTGTTCTTCGCGATCCCATTGGCGACCTTGGTAAAAGCTGTGCTGAACGCTTTACCGGATGAATCTGAATAAAAAAGCGTTTGTTGGCCTCTTTTTAGGCTTAACAAACGCCCCCTTGAAATAGCAAGTTTTTGTTAAAATCACCTCTAAGTTATTGATTTTATTAGAGGTGGTTTAAAAATGCATTTAATTATCTTCGTTCCTCTAAATAGAGCACTTCGGCCTCTGTGGTTTCCCCTGTTTTGAGGCGCCATTTGATATTCCATGCGCCCAACCAAATACCGTATTCCCGCTCATCCTGTTTGCCATGTTGATAGGCTGGGCGCGGATCCTGTGCCAATACATCTCGGATAAAGCGCATCAGATGCGGTTCCTGTGTTTGTAGGCGGGCAAGTTGGGATAATGCGCGCTCACTAAATTCCACGTTCAAGGGAGCATTGGGTTTATCTTGAGCAAATCCACATTGGGCGTCGGGTTCGCAATCGGCATAGGTTAAATAAGGTTTAATATCAAAAATCGGAGTGCCATCGACTAAATCCACCGGCCCAAGATGCAGTAATACTTTGCCTTGTTTGCATTCGATACTCTTTAGTGCAACTTTAGATAGGCCTAATGGATTTGGTCGGTGGGTGGCCCGACTGGCAAAAACGCCAACCCGTTGATTACCGCCTAAACGGGGTGGACGTACGGTCGGTGACCATTTACCGGTTTCGATGCGATCAAATTGGAAGATCAACCATAAATGGCTAAATTGTTCTAGTCCACGCACTGCTTCCGGTACGTTATAAGGCGGGAGTAATTCGATAATACCGCAACCATCTTCAACTAAATTAGCTTGTCGGGGAACCGAAAATTTTTCCCGATAGGGTGTGTGAATGCGGGCAATAGGGGAAAGAGAAAGGGGTAAATCGTTCATCATTGTGCTTTTTCGTGTAGAATACGCGCTTATTTTAACAAAAGCAGAAAGAAAATGACCAATCAAAAATTGCACATGTGGTGGCAAACCGCCCGCCCTAAAACCTTACCCTTAGCTTTGGCTTCGATTTTTACCGGTTCGGCATTAGCATATTGGGCCGCGCCCGGAGAATTTAGTGTCGGCGTTATGGGGCTGTGTTTATTGACCACGATTTTATTGCAGATTTTATCTAATTTTGCCAATGATTATGGCGATCATCAAAAAGGTTCCGATACAAAGGAACGGATCGGCCCGTTGCGCGGTATTCAGCAAGGCGCTATTTCCGCTCAGGAATTAAAATGGGGGCTCATTCTAGTGGCCTTAGCCGCTTTTGTCAGCGGTGCTGCACTGATTGGATTGGCTTACCAAGGATTGGCCGATTTGTTAGCATTTGCCTTATTGGGGATTTTGGCCATTGTGGCAGCGATTACCTATACAGTTGGTGCAAAACCTTATGGTTATATGGGCTTGGGTGATTTATCGGTATTGCTATTTTTTGGTTTACTTGGCGTAGGTGGTACCTATTATTTGCAAGCACATAATTTGCATTGGTGGGTCTTTTTACCTGCCTTGGGATCGGGATTGTTGGCCACCGCGGTGCTAAATATTAATAACCTGCGTGATATTGAGCAGGATGCAAAAGTGGGCAAGATTACCTTGGCCGTACGTTTAGGGCCACATGCCGGACGGGTCTATCATAGTATTTTATTAAGTGCTGCGGCTCTCTGCTATTTGCTATTTACCGCACTTTATTCAACTAGTCCGTGGCATTATTTATTTTTGCTCGGTATACCGTTGTTGTTTAAACATGGCTTTTTTGTATTGAGCCATCCGGAACCCATGGCATTACGCCCGATGTTGGCGCAAATGTCGATGATTTCATTAATTATCAATGTGCTTTTTAGTTTAGGGTTGCTTATTGGCTAAATCCTCCTATACTAGAACGAGTTTCAATTATTAGGGAATGGTTATGTATATCGATACTTCAGAACTTTGCGATTTTTATGCCGATCAGGTTGATGTGGTGGAACCAATTTTTTCCAGTTTCGGTGGCGTGAGCAGCTTTTTCGGTAAAATTACTACCGTAAAATGTTTTGAAAACGTAGGTTTGATTGCTGAAATTTTGGAAGAAGACGGTGAAGGTCGAGTGTTGGTTGTAGATGGTGGTGGGGCTGTGCGTCGAGCGTTAATTGATGCAGAGTTAGCACAATTAGCTGCAGATAATCGTTGGGAAGGCATTATCGTTTACGGAGCTGTTCGTCAATTACAACAATTAGAAAATATTGATATTGGTATTCATGCCCTTGCTCCAATTCCAGTGGGCGGTGATGAAAATAATTTAGGTGAGAGTGATCTTCCGGTGAATTTTGGCGGAGTGACTTTCTTTCCCGAAGATTATATATATGCCGATTTAACGGGAATTATCCTTTCTCAAGAGCCATTGGATTTAGAAAATTTCGATTGGCAATAAATGAACAAAATAGGGTGCGGCTAAATAGCCGCACTTTTTTTGTTCCAATTTTTTGCACTCTGTCACACTTTTAAAGATTGCTCATTGCAAGAACGTAACATTCCTTTAACATCTAAACACTATTGTTGCTTTAGTTGGAGGAATCTTATGGATGCTAATTTATTGAAAGGCTACAAAAATGGGCCTATTTTTATCGGCGCTATTGTTCTGTTTTTTCTTTTGTTAAAATTTTTACCTTTTAATCCAAAAGAAAACGCTGGACTGGCATTGTTGGCATTTATTGCCGTACTTTGGTTAACCGAGGCGTTGCACGTTACGGTCACCGCGTTATTAGTTCCGCTAATTGCGATCCTATTAGGCTTGGTTACAACGAAGCAGGCGCTAGCGGCATTTTCTGATCCGACGATTTTCCTCTTCTTTGGTGGCTTTGCATTAGCGACCGCATTGCATATTCAAAAGCTCGATAAAATGATCGCTAACAAGATTATGGCATTGGCACGAGGCAACTTACTGCGTGCGGTGTTATATCTTTTTAGTATCACGGCCTTCTTATCGATGTGGATGAGTAATACGGCCACCGCAGCCATGATGTTGCCATTGGCGATGGGGATATTAAGCCAAATGGATAAGGAAAAAGAGCACAATACTTACATTTTCGTGTTGCTCGGTATCGCCTATAGTGCCAGTATCGGTGGTATGGGGACCTTAGTGGGAAGCCCACCGAATGCAATCGTTGCGAGTAACTTACATTTAACCTTCTCTGATTGGTTATGGTATGGCTTACCGGTAATGATTATTTTAATGCCGTTGATGTTAGGAACATTATTTTTGGTATTTAAACCAAAATTAAATATTCGTTTCGAACAAACATTTGAAAAAATTGAGTTGAATGGTAAACGCATTCTGACATTAGCGCTGTTTGTGGTTATTGCATTCTGCTGGATTTTTAGTAGTCAGCTCAACCCATTGATTTCCGGTTTCTTAGGTTTATCAAAAAATATCGGTAGCTTCGACAGCGTTGTAGCCTTGGCGGCTGCAATTGTGATTTGTGCCACCGGCATTGCCAGTTGGAAACAAATTCAAGAAAACACTGAATGGGGCGTGTTAATGCTATTTGGCGGTGGCCTGACCCTTAGTGCCGTTTTAAAAGATTCTGGTGCTAGCAATATTTTAGCTAACGGCATTGTGTTCTTGGTAGAAGGACAACATTTCTATCTCATTGGCTTATTGGTCGCTGCCTTCATTATTTTCTTAACTGAAGTGACTTCCAATACTGCTGCTGCTGCGTTATTGGTGCCAATCTTTATTTCCATTGCTCAATCCTTGGGAATGCCGGAAGTTGGTTTAGCGTTAATTATCGGTTTAGGAGCATCCTGTGCCTTCATGTTGCCGGTAGCTACACCGCCAAATGCCGTGGTGTTTGGTACGGGACAAATTAAGCAATCGGAAATGATTCGAGCGGGTTTTGTGCTTAACTTAGTGTGTATCTTTGTGATTGCCACTATTGGCTATCTATTCTGGTTGAATTAAAACGCTATTGCGGTTTTCAAAGTTTTCTCTAAAATAGATGCTAAGTCATTGATTTTATTAGAGATAAAGTAAAAATGCGGCGCAAGTTCATTTGCGCCGTATTTATTTGTCGATGGATTATGCTTCATCATCTGATTCAATTTCGTTTTCCGTATCTTTGAATCGTTCGATAATCTCTTGAATTTCTAAAGCCATTTTTTGATCGCATTCGCGGGCAATGTCCACCATCGCCGGGTTTTTAAATATTCCTTTATCAGGATCGTAGACTTGAGCCATCAAAGCTACTTCATGGCGGTCTGCTTCAAAATAATATTGGCTGATGGCTTTTGCTGTTTGCGATTCCATACCTAAGTGAATGAGCGCGCGTTTGCCTGCACGTACCGCGGAATCGAAGGTTTCCCGAATAACGTCATCGGCACCGGCTTGATGCAATGCAAAGGTATCAAAACGATCAAAAGCCCGCGCAATGATTTTTATATGCGGATTGATTTCTCGGGCAAAATGTACGATTTGATGCGCCTGTGCCGGATTATCAATGGCCACAACCAGCAAATCGGCATTTTCTAGTCCAGCCGCGAGTAAAAATTCAGGGCGGGAGGCATCACCAAAATAGGATTTAATGCCATATTCATTAAAGCCTTTAATCATTTGTGGATCTACATCCACTATTGTGGTGGCATAACCGCTTAAGCGTAAGACATCGTTAACGATTTGCCCGAAGCGTCCCATGCCGACCACCAGAATAGGGTGTTGTTCATCAATCTCATCAGCTTGGATTTCCAAGCTTTGCTTATATGGCTTCAGACGCTCATAAGCGATAAGGACGATGGGGGTTAATACCATAGAAAGTACCACAATGGCCGTCATATTCGCATTCACGGTAGCATCAATGACGCCCAATGCATTAGCAGAAGAAAAAAGAACGAAGGCAAATTCACCACCTTGAGCCATTAATAAAGCACGTTCAATTGCTGTTTCATGGGTACTTTTAGCCATGCGGGCAACGAAATAGATACATAGCGCCTTAGTTAACATAAGCACTACAACGCCAATGCCGATGAGTAACCAGTTCTCAGCAACAACATTGAGATCGAGAGCCATTCCAACCCCAAGGAAAAAGAGCCCAAGCAATAACCCGCGGAACGGTTCAATATCCGCTTCTAATTGGTGGCGAAATGAGGATTCAGAGAGCATAACTCCCGCTACGAAGGCTCCTAATGCCATGGATAATCCGGTTTCTTCCATTAATAAAGCTGCGCCTAACACAACAAATAATGCTGCGGCAGTCATTACTTCTCGAGCGTTGGAGTTAGCCAGAATTCTAAATATCGGATTTAAAATAAAGCAGCCAATAAAGACTAAGATCGCCAGAGCTACGATAGCAATCAGAGAGGATTGCCACCATGTCATGCTGGATTGGCTTTCTAATGGTGAAAGAAAGGCGATAACCGCAAGTAATGGAACAATCAGTAAATCTTCGAATAATAAAATTGAAACGATTTTTTGCCCTCGCTTCGTGGAGAGTTCTTTGCGTTCGCCTAATACCTGCATCACTATTGCTGTTGAGGTTAATACGAAACCGGACGAGCAGACAAAGGCGGTTTCCCAAGATAAACCAAATTGCACCGAAACAACCGTCATCAGTACCGCACAAATGATGACTTGTAGACTACCTAGGCCAAAGATTTGTCGGCGTAGTCCCCATAAATGAGAGGGTTTCATTTCCAGCCCAATGATGAATAGGAACATCACAACTCCAAATTCGGCTAAATGAATAATAGCTTGTGGGTCATTGATGATATGTAATCCAAATGGCCCAATGATTAAACCTGCAGCTAAATAGCCTAACACCGAACCTAGTCCTAAACGTTTAAATAGGGGGACGGCAATAACTGCCGCACCTAATAAGGCGACGACCCGAATGAGATCCCCTGCACCTTCTGCTGCCATAGCTAACTCCTCAAATATTTTAGATATAAAAAAAGATCACATAATGCGATCTTCAAAATTGGTCCCCCCTGCCGGACTTGAACCAGCGACCAAGCGATTATGAGTCGCCTGCTCTAACCGACTGAGCTAAGGGGGGAAAGTAGCGGAATTATAGGGAAATAATCCCGCAAAGTCTAGATAAGCGAATTTAGTCGTTGGAAAAATCACCGACGAATTATTGCAATACCGAAATATCCGCCACTTGTAAGAACAAGTCTTGTAACGTGTTTAAAATCGCTAAGCGGTTTTGGCGTAATGCCGGATCTTCAGCATTTACCATTACGTTATCAAAGAAGCTGTCTACCGGTGCACGTAAGTTCGCTAATTTATCTAATACTGCCGTGTAATCGCCTTTTGCGATAAGTGGTTGTACTTCAGTACGTAATGCAAGTACCGCTTCAGCAAGGGCTTTTTCTGCTGGCTCTACGCAAGCGGTCAAATTGATCTCGCCAATTGCAGCATCCGCTTTGGCTAAGATATTGCTTACACGTTTGTTTGCTGCCGCTAACGCTTCCGCTGAATCTAAAGTACGGAAGTGTGAAACCGCACGCACACGCGCATCAAAGTCAGCTGGGCGAGTTGGACGACGCGCCAATACAGCTTGAATAACATCCACCGCAATGCCTTCATCTTGATACCATGCACGGAAACGACCAAGCATAAAGTCCACGACATCAGCAACCACATTTTTATTCGTTAGTTTATCACCGAAAAGTGCGGCTGATTTTTTCACTAAATCTTCTAAATCCAGTGGTAAGTTTTTCTCTACGATAATACGTAATGCACCTAATGCCGCACGACGCAATGCAAATGGGTCTGCGCTACCTTTTGGTGCTTGCCCGATGCCGAAGATACCCGTTAAAGTGTCAAATTTATCCGCTAAAGCAACCGCACTTGCAACGAGTGATTTTGGTAATTCATCACCGGCAAAGCGAGGCATATATTGTTCATTTAATGCCACTGCGACTTCTTCGTCTTCACCATCATGACGAGCATAGTGCATGCCCATCACGCCTTGGGTATCGGTGAATTCAAATACCATGTTGGTCATCAAGTCACATTTTGACAGTAAGCCGGCACGTTTTGCTTTCGCTTCGTTTGCACCGATTTGTTTTGCAATTTCGCCTGCAAGTTGTTCAATACGGTCAGTTTTGTCTTTCAATGTACCGAGTTGTTGTTGGAACAATACGGTTTCTAAGCGTGGTAAACGATCAACCAGTTTTTGTTTTAAGTCCGTTTTGAAGAAGAATTCCGCATCGGTTAAACGAGGGCGAACCACTTTTTCGTTCCCTTCGATAATCGCGGTGGGATCTTCTGGGTTGATGTTTGAGACAAAAATAAAGTGAGGTAATAATTTGCCGTCTTTGTCATAAATCGGGAAATATTTTTGATCGCCTTTCATGGTGTAAACCAAGGCTTCCGAAGGCACCGCTAAGAAGCGTTCTTCAAATTTTGCCGCTAAAACGTTTGGATATTCCACCAACGAAGTCACTTCTTCAAGCAAGCTTTCTTCAATGTCAGCCACGCCGCCAAGTGCGGTCGCTTTTGCTTGAGATTTTGCCAAAATTTCTGCTTTACGTTCGTTGAAATCTGCGACTACAGAACCTTTTTCACGTAATAATTGCGGATATTGGTCAGCATGTTGAATTTCAAATTCTTTCTCGCCTAAGAAACGGTGACCGCGAATAGTGCGTGCGCTTGCCACACCTAAAATTTCGCCTTCGATTAACTCATCACCTAACAACATAGTCACAGTATGAACCGGACGGATAAATTGCACGGTTTTGTCTGCCCAACGCATTGGTTTTGGAATTGGCAATTTCGCCAACGCATTTGCCACAATGCCGTTAAGCAAGTTTTTAGTCGGTTGACCTTCAATTTTCGCACGATGAACGAGCCATTCACCTTTATCAGTCGCAATGCGTTCTGCTTGGTCAACGGTAATGCCACAACCACGCGCCCAGCCTTCAGCCGCTTTTGTTGGTTTACCTTCCGCATCAAAGGCAGCAGACACTGCCGGCCCACGTTTTTCGATTTCTTTGCTTGGCTGTTGTGTGGCTAAGTTCAATACTTTCACCGCCAAACGACGCGGTGCCGCAAACCATTCGATTTTATCGAAGGTTAAACCTGCTTGGTTCAATTCCGCTTCAACGTTATCCGCAAAAGAGGTTGCTAATGTTTTGAGAGCTTTTGGTGGCAGCTCTTCTGTGCCGATTTCTACTAGGAAGTTTTGGGTTGTCATTTTGTTTCTCTTATTTAAAAATTCTGTAGGTTTAAATTCTTATTTTCTTCGTCATCACTTCTGCCAAATCTCCCCTCCCCCTCTTTGCTAAAGAGGGGATTGGATCTTTGGAAAGTTAAATATTTATGTTCTACTTTAAAGCTTTTTGAAAGCAGATAATTTAATCTTTATTGAAATTAAAATGTAAATGAGCCAGTTACAATCAATTTACTCAAGAATCCCCATCTTTAGCAAAGAGGGTATTTGATCTTTGCAGAGTTAAATATCTACGTTTTACTTTAACGTTTTTTTAAAGCAGATAATTTAATCTTTATTGAAATTAAAATGTAAATGAGTCAGTTACTATCAATTTACTCATGAATCCCCCCTCTTTAGCAAAGAGGGGTAGGGGGAGATTTGGTAGAGCTACTTAACGCTCATACTCAATCAGTCCTCATATTCTCAAAATATAAATAGTCCACTACTATCAATTTACCCAAGAATTCCCCTCTTTAGCAAAGAGGGGTAGGGGAGATTTGGCGGAGCTACTTAACGCTCATATTCAATCAGTCCTTACATTCTCTAAAAACAAATAAATCTGCTCTACTACACTTTCAATTTCACGCATTACTTCATCATTGCTAAATCGCATCACAGTGAAACCAAGTGAATTTAATTCTGCATCTCGCAATGCGTCTTTTTCCTGATAATCAGGCTCATAATGCTGACTACCGTCTAATTCGATAATCAGCTTTGCTTTCGCACAATAAAAATCAACGATATAACTTAAAAGAGGCTTTTGTCGATTAAATCGAAATCCTAATAATTGATCTCGATTGATGCGTTGCCATAGCTTTCTTTCCGCATCCGTTTGATCCGCTCGCAATTTCTGCGAATTCTCTTTTAAGTATTTTTCATAGGGTTGCATGAACGCTATTTTTTGCCGTTTTCAATACTCTTACTCAATACCCGTTGAAACCGCTCATAATCACAAAAACCATGTTCAAATGCTGACTACCGTCTAATTCGATAATCAGCTTTGCTTTCGCACAATAAAAATCAACGATATAACTTAAAAGAGGCTTTTGTCGATTAAATCGAAATCCTAATAATTGATCTCGATTGATGCGTTGCCATAGCTTTCTTTCCGCATCCGTTTGATCCGCTCGCAATTTCTGCGAATTCTCTTTTAAGTATTTTTCATAGGGTTGCATGAACGCTATTTTTTGCCGTTTTCAATACTCTTACTCAATACCCGTTGAAACCGCTCATAATCACAAAAACCATGTTCATCTTTCTCACAGCCTTTGAGGGTTAATGCTGTTTGGTTTGGTGGTGTCGATAAACTTAATGGCGTGATGTTAATCAACTGTTCAGTGGATTGATAAACATAATCCAGCTTAAATTTGAGTTTGCCACTTGGTTTGTGTTTCCACACTTCAAATAGTAACTTGCCACCGATTGGGATATTTTCCAAAGAATCATTCAACTCATAAGGCTCAACGCCTAGTGCTGCAAGCAGAGCGACGATATTAGAATCGTGTCCAACCAACAAGTTAATTTTGTTTTCACTATTTAGTTGTTGCTGAATAAATGCTAATAACGGATATGAGGCATTTTGTGCCAACGCTTCGTTGTTTTTAAATAACGTGCGGTAATATTCGTTTTTAATTTCGTTAATTGCACGCCATTTTTCTTGGCTATTCACACGACCGTTTGCGATTTCTGAATCAGGCTTGCCCACATAATGCGCAAGCAATAATGCACTGACAATCTTCTTCCCGGTGCTGATAGAACCAGTAATCTTGACCGACTTGCCGTCTTTAATACTGTATTCACCGACTTTTCCACCTAAATCACACTCGCCTTTTTGCAGGCAGTTTGGTGAATTTTTATAATCGATGATTTCACTTAATAGCGCATAATTTGGCGCTAATTTTTGCTGTAAAGCGGTTAAATCAACGTTATTTTTTGCAGATTCAATCAAGGCTTGACTTGGATTATGCGCCTGCGTGTTGAAAATTGGATCTTTTTCTGAACCAATTTTACCGTGATGTTGCAGTTGAACATTGCAGCCCGCAAAAGCTCCCGCCACAATGGCTTGCCCTGTTGCAATTGTGCGTTGCACACCATTCGCATAAGCAAAAATACCCTCGCCCGATGCACAACGATCTGTCGTTAATAATCCTTTATCCGCAAGCCATTGCCCTAAATATTGGCCGAAATAGGTTTCTAACACCGTCCCTTTTGCCGTGAGATAACCTGATGGCACATCCCATTTTGCCCATGCATGCGGAGAATATTTCGCCATCTCTTGTGGGTCTTTTTCCACTGGCGAGCGTAATCCATGGCGACTGAAGATTAATATTTTCTCAAGTTCATAATCTGCACCCGGTGCATTTTGGGGATTTTCTGTCGCACAAAGAAAATTTGTCGTACTAAAGCCAACTAGCAACACCATTAAGTTTCGGATAAGTTTTTTCATCTTTAAGCATTTCCCGTTGTTAATTTATCTAAAAATACCCAGAGTGCATTGTTCATGGCTTGATAGTCAAAGGTTAGAATATCTTCAGTTTTTTGTACAAAAGGGTATTCAGTACTGAGCTTTGCTAAATTTTCATGGCGAACAATATCCTGTGCAATTGCTTGGGTAAATTCCAAATGACATTGAAAACCATAGACTAAAGGCGAATAACGCACAATTTGTCTTGGGCAACCTTGGCTAGCTGCAAGAATAACTGCATCATTTGTCAGATTTGGCATATCATTGTGCCAATGGCCGACAGTTAAAGAATGGCCAAAGTGCGCAATATTATCATCTTTTAAGCCTTCTTCATTGAGTAAAATCGGGAAGTTACCGATTTCTTTATGTGGGCTATGAGAGTAGCCAATGCCGAAACTAGCACCAATTAATTGTGCACCTAGACAAATCCCCACTACAATTTTATTGGCATTAATCGCCTGTTGGATTAGGCGTTGCTCTGCTTGTGGATCATAATAAGGAAAATTTATGCGATCTTCATCAGGCGATTGTGGACCACCCAGTACAATTAACATATCGAAACTATCCGCATTGGCGGGCAGAGCTTCAAAAAGATGAACCTTGCTAAAAGAAACCTGGTAGTTGCGCATTAAAGCCCAATCTAAATAGGCTCCTGGATTCTCAAAATCTTCGTGTTGAATAAAATGGACGCGCATACCCACTCCTGTAAAACGCTATACTGCTTTTAAAAGTTTTTCCAAAAACAATAGGTAAGTTATTGATTTTATTAGTGTTGGTCAAAAAATTAATCGCCAAGTGCTGCCACGGCACTGTAGAAGTTAAAGGCGTATTTCATTCCGTAAACAATTACTAGCAATATTGCTGCTAAATTGACACTTAGAAAAAAGACCAATTGCTTGGCATTAGTTTGTTGCCAGATTTGTTTAAAGATCGTCCAACCATTGGCATCAACGGGAGCATTGTGGTGCAACTCGTTGAGTGATTTCAGCATTTTTTTACTAAAACTCACAACATTAATCAGCATCACACTAAAGGCGATAAATGCTGATGAGAAGGAGAAAAAGAGCAAAATGGCTTGGTCTAAATCAAAATATTCCCAGCGTAGTTTGCCAAACATAAAAAGTGCAAGGGAGAAAAAAAGAACGGCTGGCGTTAAATTACGTAAAAACATCAAATAATCATCACCGATCTTAAATAGAAACTCCCAAAAGCTAATTTTTACCTTCTCCATTATTTACGGATTATCCAGCTTTTCTTAGTTTTCATTAAACGCACTTTGCCGTCTTTGGAGACATAGCCACCTTTGACTACCTCTAAAATTGTGTTTTCTGGCAAATCAGAGGCAAACACTTCAACCTGTTGCTTATCTTCTGACAGAATGCCGTACACTGCTTGAGTTTTATTGGCGGGATCGTCTAACTTAATATCCGCCACATCAAACACTTGTACACAGGCTTTTTTCAAATAAGAATAAGACTGCCCCGCACTGGGTAAGCAACCGTGAGCATCGGTTTCCCCGCCCACGGTTGGTATTTCAGCTTGCGGTTGTGCATTGCTACAAGCGGTCAAAATCATCACTGAAGTTGCAAAGGCTAACGCTTTTTTCATCATTTTAGAAAATCTCTTTTAATTTGGATTCATCTAAAATGACACGATCGTCCTCTAACAATAATGCCGGGAAGCCTGCATAGCCTTGTGCTTTTGCATCATCAAATGCGGCGTGACGATCACGCAAACGCAACCATTGTTTCAAATTTGGAATGGAAGATAATACTTCCACGGCCTCATAATCCACACCCAAGCGTTTTAACTCCGCCACAAATGGCGCTGTATCCGGGCAATCTGCCGCATAATAAAGAATAGGTTTCATTACTCACCTTCTTGTTCTGCTGCCGCGGTTGGGTTTAATGTCGGTTCGCCAATTTTGCTTAAGCGGTTACGATCACGATGTTCAAATGGTGCATCATAATTTGGGATAATCAAGATTGTGGTTTGATCGTATGACCAAGTGCCATCATCATGGAATTTCACCGTCATTTCAAAACTTTCCGTGGTAAATGAACGCTCTAAGAACGGATTTGAAATAATACCGTTTGTTAGTGAACCGCGTACCGCTTTTACCGTAAATTCTTTCGCATCAGCCGGCGCATTACCGACCGCAATAAACGTTTGGCCGCGAGGAATGCTACCGGTTAATAAAATATTGCCTGTTTCAGGTTCCCATAACCAATAACCCACTTGGTCGTGGAAGGTTTCTACTTCACCTGGTTGTATAATATGGGCGTGGTAGCGCAATCCATAGTACAGTTGCGGACCATTGGTTTGAGCATCTGTTGGATGAGCTTCATAACGTTCGATATAAGGATCTTTTTCTGGCCCTTCAGCTTTCGGGTTAATATCCACACCACGCTTACCTTCCCAAACACCCGCTAATCTAGCCAATGGGCCTAAATTCGCGAGCGTATTAGGATCAGTTTCTGCTTCAGTATAAATATCGTCTGGGTATTGAAAATCTTTCATCATTTTCTCCTTATATCGTTGTGTTAATGCTTAAAGTGCGGTTGTTTTTTTGCCTATTTTTTACAGCCTGGGAAACCTAAGGCTTCACGGCTCGCATAGTACGCTTCAGCCACGCCTTTGGTTAATGCGCGAATGCGTAAAATATAGCGTTGACGCTCTGTGACCGAAATCGCTTTACGCGCATCTAACAAGTTGAAGCTGTGTGCCGCTTTTAAAATGCGCTCGTAAGCCGGTAATGGTAACGGACGTTCTAATTCTAATAAGCTTTTCGCTTCTTTTTCGTATTGATCGAAGCAGTAGAATAAGAAATCGGTATCGGCGTATTCAAAGTTGTAAGTCGATTGCTCGACTTCGTTTTGATGGAACACATCCCCGTAAGTGGTTTTACCAAGTGGACCATCAGACCAAACTAAGTCATACACAGAATCCACACCTTGAATGTACATCGCTAAACGCTCTAAACCGTAGGTGACTTCACCTGTTACTGGTTTACATTCTAAGCCACCCACTTGTTGGAAATAGGTAAATTGGGTCACTTCCATACCGTTTAACCACACTTCCCAACCTAAACCCCAAGCACCTAAAGTTGGGTTTTCCCAGTTATCTTCCACGAAACGGATGTCGTTTTGTGTTGGATCAAAACCAAGCATTTCAAGGGAACCTAAATAGAGTTCTTGAATGTTATCTGGGGACGGTTTAATCACCACTTGGAATTGGTAGTAATGTTGTAAACGGTTTGGGTTTTCGCCATAACGACCGTCGGTCGGACGACGTGAAGGTTGCACATAAGCGAATGCCATCGGTTCAGGGCCTAGTGCACGTAATGCGGTCATTGGGTGAGAGGTACCTGCGCCCACTTCCATATCAAAAGGTTGCACAACGGTACAGCCTTGATTTGCCCAATATTCTTGCAAGGCTAAAATCATGCCTTGGAATGTTTTTACGTTGAATTTTGTTGTCATAATTTGGCTTCTATAAATGGATGAAAAATGCGGGCATTATACTTGAAACCGTAAGGTGGATAAAGGCGAAAAAGTGGGAGTAGAAAATCTTAGGGTTTATATTTAGTGGAATTTCCCCTGCTATTAAAGTTAGTCGGACTAAATTTAAAAGATCATTTATCAAAAGATAATGAGAATAAAAAATGAGAGTCTCTTTATTCTGATATATCCCTATGCTAAATAAAAAAACTCTCATTTTGCTCATGGCTGTTTAATTAAAGTTCATTGCCTACCAACGATACCCTAATTTCACACCAATTGTTCTCTGTTTACTTAATTGCGAACCTTGCGATTGAGCCGCATATACCGACGTGTGGAAATGTGCGACCTCACCACTTACGCCCAATTCTTTTTGCCAATAACGCCCGAACTGTTGTTGTAAAGTCGCCTGATTGACTTGAGTTTGCACGCGAGCATTTGATGCATCGACATAATTTACTGAGAAATACGGTTTAATTGCCACACCTTGAGCTGGTGTAAAGGTGTAATCTACTTTAACCCCTGTAGTGTAGCTATTAAATGCTATTTTCGGTGTCTGGATATTGACACCTTCGTATTGATAATTTTCACCTTCGATAAAGTGACGATTTACACCAAGATAAGGCTGTATGCCTAATTCTCCTAAACGAAACTGATAGTTCGCATTAAGGCCATAACTCATCACACGACGATGGATTTTTTGGCTTTGTTCACCTGAAATTTTACTTGAACTCACCCCATAACCTGCGTTGACACCCAATTGCCAATCATGCCATTGATATTGTGCAAACGCTGACACCATCGTGAGCCCCATCTGATTGGAGATCTGCTCATCAAAGGTATTATTAGCACGACCATGTGAGAAAATCGCTCCCATCCGTCCATTCTCAACTTTTTTCTGAACACCAACTTGGCGTAAATTCATATTTTGTTGATAAGCACGGAAATCATCTGAGTCATAACGTTTTTTATCTTGCGTAATATTCGTCCATACTGAAAGATCTGAATTTGAAACCAAAACTCTATCAAGCTCATGTTGAACTGAAAGCATACTATTTACCGTTGCAGACAATTCAGAAAGAGCACTATTTGAATAACGACTAATAAGTTCTTTTTGCTTGTGTTTTGCCTCTTCGGCTTTACGTTGTTCTTCGGATAGACGTTTTGCATCTTTCGCTAGATGTGCCTGTTCAGCAAGTTCTTTCTCTTTTCTCGGATTGTATAAGCGATAATCATGATTATCATTTTTTAACTCATAGCGATATACACCCACATCTACATGACCATTCGCTAAAGAAATATTGATGTTGTCTGTCTGAGCTGAGTTTCTAAGGGTCAGTAAGCTGAGTTGTTGTAAGGTTTGTGGTTCCGTACCGGAGTTGTGCACGTTTAATACAAAATTACCTGTTGCCAAACCATGTACTGCCACATGATCACCCTTGTATTCAGGCAAATAAGTGCGGTAATTAAAAGTACCATTTCCACTTAAATCACCTAGTAAGGTGAGTTGGTTAAATGTTTGGTTATTCGCTTGAGTTTCAAAATCCGGATTTAGTGTAATTTGGCTGTTATTGAGGCTTAAATTGCCAATTGTTGTGCTGTTCGGTAACGTCCAGTACGCACTGTTAGACAATGCTATCAGGGTGTCTTTAGTACCTTGAATTTGGTGCTCAAAATGGGTATTAATGAAATTTAATTTTGCCTGGTCAGAGAGAGTAATATCACCCTTTAAGGTAGCATTTTCAACTGTGCCCATAGTTTGGTTATTTAGCGCAAGTGTGCCTGTTTGAGTTGCATTATGCGCTAAGTGATATAGGCTTTGCCCATGTAGCACCACATTCCCCGTGACATCCGCAAATCCCAATACTGATAATGTTGTATTGTCATTAAGGGTAAAATTACCATTGATTTGACTACGCTCTAAGCTGGCAAAGACTTTATCGGATAAGGTTTGTTCGGTGCATTTCGTTAATCCTGTCCAATCAGAACGCGCACAAATTAAATTTGCCTGTTTATCGGTGACACCCAATGTAGCATTGGCGTTGTTGCTTAGTTGCCAATCCCCGTTTATCGCAGAAACGTTTCTAGAAACGACCACATTTCCGCCGTTAATGACGAATTTTTCCGCTTTAAAGGTACGATTTAACCAGTCATCATCAATCACCACTTCCCCTTGGGGACGACCTATTAATGCCGGTCGGTTTTGATGGTTATAGGCATGAGGTGTTGGTCGACCACTAAGGACCAACGTACCGTTTTCTTGCGTAATATTGCCGTTTAAGTTAGTACCGCCCGATAATAAAAAGACGCTGTCTGCATGCGTAGGGCGATAAACTACATTTAATCGACCGTTATGAAGTGTGGTATTGGTTTCACCAAGCCAACCGTTAAATGCCATTGCTTTGGATTGGTTAATGTTATTTTCATTATTAATTTGAGCATTACCTAGAATCGTGATGGTTGCTGCCGTGCCTTTGTTATGGTTGACAATTTGTGCGCCTTCATCAGTATTTTGAATGCGGTTAAAAGTGAGTGAATGGCCATTAAGATCTAAACGGCCACCACGAAAACCGAAATAAATATTCTTGGGATTGACTTGGTCAGCACTTTCCAATTTTACCGTTGGGCGACCGCTCACAATCCCCAATTGATTAAAGGCTTGTTTTTTGCCTTGTTCGTCAGCTTGTTGATTTAAAACGACAACACCGTCTCCCACACTGATATCGCCAAGGTTTTCGCCTTTGCCGTTGACCAATAACGTGCCTTGCCCAATTTTAGACAAACGATCGCCTGCCGGATTTTTGATTTTCCATGTAACCGTACTGCCTTCCCCCACTGAAATACCTGCACCTTTCCAGGTTTCATCATTGGTAGGCTGCACCACAAAATCCCCTTCAAAGGTCAACCCACCGGCTCCCTGATCAATGTCATTTTTCAGAGTGATTGTGCTACTTTGCATATTTCCAAGATAAATATTCTTACCATGATGAAGTGCCGGCATATACGGGTTCGGCCCACCATATCCAAAGAATTCATCTTTGCCAGATGAAGGTAAGTTGTAATTGGCAAGCGGAGTGTTTACAACAATTTGGCTGCCTTTTTTAGCTAATTTACCGCTGCCATTGCCATTCGTTGTCCAGTCATAGGAAGCAGACGTAAATTCAAATACTGTCAGCAAATCACTATCAAGAATTTCATCCAAATAATCTTTTCGTGCAATTTGATACGTATTTTCTTTACCTTGATAAGGGTGTCCGCTACGCAATACGCCGTTTAACAGCCATTTTCCTGCCGTTTTATCGTAAATAAACATCGGAGATCCACTGTCACCGCTAGAACCTGAAATCGGTAACGGGCCATATTGATTCGGATGGCGCACATCACCACTTAGACTGATCTCACCATTGTTCGCCCAACCTTGCATAAAGGTATTGCCTGCGGTGAGGTAGTTATACGCCATAGCAATATGGTTGCCATTGTCATTATCATCACGCAAAAATTGCCAACCGCTACCAATTCTCACCCGCATTGGATACTTTTCTAAATCACCATAGGTGCTTCCTTGCATATTTGACACCATTTCTATCGGTGCAGCTTCTGTGACAAATTTGGCTAATCGAGGGTTATGGTAGTCCGTCATGTAAGGGTGAGTACGGTCGTTTTTATAATTATTTCGTTTAACGATGTTATAAGCAAATCGGTGCTGATCGGGGTTACTGCCTTCCATACCGAAATCAACATTTCTATAGCCTACGTTATGTGCCACGCTGACGATATATTGATCGCCTACAAGCGCAGCTACGCCATTACGACTAACCACCGAAAAATCCATCATTGGTGCATTTTGCATTATTGTGCCGATAGATTCGCCTTTTTTATTTAGTACCGCAATATTTTGTGCACCGGGAGTGAATTTGCCTTTATTTTCAGCAAAATCACGGAAATATTGATAATCCACACCGGAATAAACTTGTCCAGCGAAGGTCATTGAGCTGAGGTTCAATGCCACAAACGCAGCAATAAATTTAGGTTTAAAATTTGTCTTTTGCATAAAATTGGTTCAAATAAATTAATCAGTGATGGAGAAAGCATGGAATCATCACTGATTAGAAAAATGTTTATTTTGTATGATACGGTTGAATTTAATATCGGTTCTAGCAAATTTCGGAACAATCATGCTCCTTATTACGTGAGTATAGAAACCTTCCGATTATTGATTAAAAATTTCCACCATTTTGATATGTTGGATTACCGCGCGACGATCAACCGCCGGATTATTAGAATCTAAGAGTTGTTGCCAATAACGAAGAGCCACTGGATAGTTTCTTTGTGCTAATGCTTCTGCGGCAAGGAGATTTAGGGACGATACCTCATTTTTATTGTCTTGTAGTGCGGCTTCAATTAATTGACGAACCTTCGGGGTAATTTTTTGCCCGGCTAAATAATATTGAGCTGTCGCACCTAAACCTAATAGTTCTGGTGTTTCTCCAAGAATCTGTGCCGCGTTACGCAAGGCAATTAGCGCATTGTCATATTGTTCCGCCTCCATATAGGCTTCAGCTAATTTACGCCAATCATCACCATTATTCGGATTGGCTCGCAGACGATTTTGAATGGTTTCTATCAGATCGCTTTGTTGAGCTTTTTCAGAGGTTTCTAGACGCTGATTGAGCGCAGCAACTTGTAGCTGTTCCCCCTGTTGAACGCGTTCTAGTCGATCGAGAGAAAAATAATAGGCGAGCGGCACAATTAACAGCAGGCTAAAGATAAGTAATAGGGTTTTGAGCCGTTGTGCCGGACTCGAGGTTACTTCGGGTAAATAGTTGCTTTGAGTGCTTCTAGGATCAGAAGAAGATAATGTGCTTGTTCCAGATGAATAGATATTCAACGATGGTTGTTTCATGGAATACCAAATAAGCGCAAAGGCCAAACCAAATAACAAGATAGGTGCTAACCAGAGTAGGGCGGTATTCCATTGAAATGGCGGTTTATAGTTTACAAATTGCCCAAAACGCGCCGTCATTGCATCAATAATTTGTTGATTGGTTTGGCCTTCATCGACCATTTTATAAACTTCCAGGCGTAGGTCATAGGCAATTGGTGAATTAGATTCAACTAGATTTTGGTTTTGACATTGTGGGCAGCGTAGAGATTTAGCCAATTCAACAGCTCGAGTTCGATCCGCTTGGTTTTTGAAGGCATAAGTATCCACCATTTCAGCGTGAGCAAATGGTAATAACCCTAAATAGCAGATTAGGAAAAAAAATTTTAGATATTTCATTTATGCGTTAATGCCTGTATTTGCGGTTTAAGTTCGGTTTGCCAAATTTGTTCGGTGAGCATGCCGGAAAATCGATAGCGAATAATACCGTTAGCGTCTACTAAGTAAGTTTCCGGAGCACCATCAACCCCTAGTTTGAGGGCAAGTTCCCCCCGACTATCATTAATGGAAAAGCGGTAAGGGTCGCCCATTTGTTCCAACATCATTAGGCCATTTTGTGGTTTGTCACGATAATCGATGCCGATAATAGGAATTTCCTTAGTGATTTCCAATAATAACGGGTGTTCCTGTTGACAGTAACCGCACCAGCTGCCCCATACATTTAACAGAAAAGGTTCGGCGGGCAAATCACGTAGACTTCTGGTTTGTGATGGATTAGCTAAGTCAGCCTGATAAAACTCAGGAACGGGTTTGCCAATCAGTGCAGAGGCAATTTGTTTAGGATCCTGTTTTAGTCCAGCAAAAAGCAATAGGCATACGGCTAAGAGCAGACCAAGCGGAATAAAGAATAGGGTTTTTTTATTCATAGGATTTTCTCTTTCTGCAACATACCGATAATAGTGAGCCAAGTGCCATTAATAGGCCACCGGCCCATAACCAACGGATTAGCGGTTTATAATGAAGGCGGAAAGTAAATTCACCTTGCCCTAAATTATCGCCCATGACAATGTACAAATCCCCCCAAAAGCCCGCATCAAGGCCGACTTCGCTCATGGTCATTGTGCGCACATCATAATAACGGCGTTCAGCAATAATTTCGGTATAAGGCTTATCCGCCTTATCAACGCGAAACCAGGCCACTTCAGCAGTAAAGTTTGGACCGATTTCATTAGAGAAGGTCTGATAGTGAAAATTGAATTCACCCAATTGCTGGGTTTGCTGTGGTGCTAAACGAACACCGATTTCACTTCCAAAATAACCACTCATTACTGCACCAATAGTTGCAATAGCTACACCTGAATGGGCCAAAATCATTGCTAAATAAGAGCACTTCATCAATCGCCAGTTTTGCCACAAGGTAGCCAATAGTAGCCAAATAGCCAAACTTAGCAGAATGTAGGCAAAAGCATTGAAACGCAACGTTTGATCATGATTTAGCACTTGGGCAATCATTAGGTAAGCGATGCCTAACGCCGGGATGAGTAACATTAGACGGCGCTTGAATTGCCCCTTGTCGCTACGTAGCCAATTAAGGTTTAGGCTTAGTACCATCGCTAATAGCATCAATGTGACTAACGGTAGGAAGATACTATTAAAATAAGGAGGCCCTACGGAAATGGAACCCCATCCCATCGCTTGGAAAAGCATTGGGTAAAAGGTCCCGAGAAAGGTGCTAACAGTCGCAATGGTTAAGATGACATTAATAAGTAAAATTGCCCCGTTTTTGGAAAGCAGTACGAAAGGCGCTTGGTTTTCTTCTTGTCGACTGCGTAAGGCAAAAAGACCTAAGGATACTACCGTGAGCAAGAAGAATATCAATAATAATACATAGCCGCGCGAGTTATCTAAGGCAAAGGCATGCACTGAAGTTAAGGCACCGGAGCGTACAATAAATGTCCCCAGTACGCTGAAAGCAAAGGCTAGCAAGGAAAAGAGTGTAGTCCAATAACCAAACAGCCCTTGTTTTTCGGAGACGAGTTGACTATGTAAGAGCGCTAATCCTAATAACCAAGGCATTAAAGAGGCATTTTCTACCGGGTCCCAGAACCACCATCCCCCCCAACCGAGTTCGTAATAAGCCCACCAAGCGCCCAATACAATACCGATAGTTAATAGCAACCAGGCGGTTAGTACCCATGGGCGCATCATTTGGGCGAGTTGGCTAAGCGGACGTTGGATAATTAGTCCACTTAAGGAAATCGCAAAATTGACGGCAAATCCGACGTAGCCTAAGTAGAGTAGTGGAGGGTGAAAAATAAGTCCGATATCTTGTAGCATCGGATTAAGATCGCGTCCTTCCGGCGGTGCAGGAAAAATACGGCCAAAGGGATTGGAATAAAACAGAATAAAAATAGTGAAAGCAAATAGGATAATGCCAAGAATCGCTAGCACTAAGGCTGAGAATGCTTGTTCCCGACGACGATTGATAAAGGCAAATGCCGCCAACCAAAGGCTTAGGGAGAATAGCCAAAATAGCATGGAGCCTTCATGGCCACCCCAAGTTGCAGCTATTTTAAAAAATAATGGTAATTGTGAGTTGGAATGTGCTGCTACGTATTCTAACGTGAAATCATCAATGGCAAAGGAATAGGCCAAGATACCAATGGAGGCAGTGCTGAAAATTGCTGTGCAATAAGCCAGTCCCCAAGCGCTACTGCTTAAGGCTAGATTATTACGCCATAAACCGATAGGCGGTAATAAGGCCAACAATAGGGAAGCCATGGCGGCGATAAGGAGTGAAATAAAACCGAGTTCTGGGATCATACGTTTTGCTATTGGTTGAAAACATGGGCTGCCGCATATTAAACGCACCCAGGAAAAAATAAGTTTTATCTAAAATAATATCTAAGTTATTGATTTTATTAGATATGGCTAAAAAACTTTATTTTAGACAAAAAGAAAGGCGCATTTTATACGCCTTTCTTTCTATTGCAAACCTGAAGTTTACGCGACGGTTAATTGTCCTGCATACAAAATGTAATAACGTAAGCACAACACACCGATAAGGTCACAGATTGAAACGATAATAATAAAGTTTCGATTGTATTTTAATTCCGCTTTGGCTGCCAAGTTGGCAAGCAATGGAATGATGATACCGATAAGCATGACCCCGATCCAGAATACCGCCCCCCAGAAACCGGAGAATGCATTCTCAAGAGCTACTACTTTTTGTCCGCCACCGAAATATAATCCGACGAAGAAGCAGACGATCAAACCTAGCTCGGTCACCATAATTGGCACTTCAAATTTATGAATGAAGTGGGATTCATGGCTATCGCCTTTAAGACGGCCGGCAATCAAGATAAACAAGAATGTTGCGGCAATCCCTGAAGAAGTTCCCGATGCCAAGAACAAGGCCGGTAATACCGGGTTATTGAGCATTGGATAACTAATTAAGGCTGAAAGCAAGAAACCGGTATAAGCACCAAGCACTGCAGCTAAAATGAATAAAATCACTTCAGTTGCGCCCATTACACGTTCACAGGCCGTGATCCATTTCACCAAGAAACTCAGTTTTGGTAAGAAACGGTTGAGTAGGCGAGCAATATCTTCTTTGAAGATCACGGCACACCAAACGACCAAGAACAGCATATAGACTTGGAATAACATTACCCCCATAGACATTACAGAGTTAAATTGATAGTTAAACATCAATTTCCAGAATGTCCAAGGACGCGCCAAGTGGAAGACAAGTATGGTTAAGCCGATGAGTGTCGGTACGCTACCGAGCACGGCCGCCGCCCTGATAATCCAGTTTTGGCTAGGGTTTTCTAGTTTGTGGCTACGTTTGTAGGCAATTGCCAACTGTACTGCACCGGACGAAATACCAAGCAAAAACAAGTAGATTGCAATGGGTGAATCCCACACTAAATTTGGTGTGTGGAAAGGAACTGGATAAGTTGGCATTGTCATCTTCTTGGTTCTCCGTGTTGGAATGGAATATGGTACAGGTTAGGTTGGGTTCCCAATTCCACTTTCGTACGATAAACCGGACGCTCTTTTACCTTACGGGCTACAGCACTATTTGGATCATTCATATCACCAAAAGTGAGGGCTTTGGTCGGGCAGGCCTCCACACAGGCTGGCTGTTTGCCTTTAGCCAGATTGGTATCGCGACAGAAGTTACATTTATCCGCAGTACGGTGTACCGGATGAATGAAACGCACGCGATAAGGACAAACGGCGATGCAGTATTGGCAACCGACACAGAGATCTTTATGCACATCCACAATACCGGTTTCTTTATCAATAAAGGACGCCCCAGTCGGACAAACCGCAACACAAGGCGCATTAGTACAGTGTTGGCAGGATTGACGGAAAAACTCATATTCCTGATTCGGGAATTCGCCATAAGGCTCGCTACGCAAAATTTCCAAGCGGGAAACGCCTTCCGGCACTTGGTTGGTTTCGCGACAAGCATCCATACAGGCTGTACAGCCAATACAGGAAGTCTCATCGTGCACCATTGCATAACGTTTTCGTTTATCCGCCGTTTCGTCTTTCGCTAAAGACGTTACAGATGTTCCGGTCATTAGGATCACCGCTCCCATACCGGAAACAAAGTTTCGGCGTGAGCAGGCGGTCATTGTTTATCCTTTTGTTCGGTAGCTGGACTAGCCGGCATTGCTTTTTCAGCGTCTGCTGCGGCTTTGCGTTTTTGTTGTTCGCCGTGGCAATCAACACAAAGTTTTACGCGGTTTTTACTTGAGATACCTTTCATTGCATCATCTTTCGGGTGCAATGTATGGCAGCTTGCGCAAGGTAATTTCATCGCGTGCACATCATGAGCCCACAATTTTTCACGTAATTTGTCTGGTTGGTGGCAAGCAAAACAAACTTGGTTTTGTTCTTGTACGCTATACATCGGTTTTTTATCACCGAAAATATCGCCTTCAAAACGCATTACATCTTTTGCGCCACGACGGTGATCTTCGGAAACGTTGCCGTGACAGCTAACACAAGTGATCGCTTTTCCGTTATTTGGATTTTTTTGGTTCAAATGGGTACCATGGAATTTACCAAAGTGCAATTCACCACCAGATTGATCAGCGGTTTGGGTTTTGTCCACTTGGTCAAATTTGTGACATTTTGCACAGTATTGGTTTGGATCGCGTTGGTTATCCATTTGTGGCTCATAGCTGAGCTGAGAAGCCGGTTTGGCCACATCTTCAGCATTTGCTGCCATTGGCGCAATCGCCAACATTGCAAGCAATGCCAAGGCTTTTGCCGGCTTGCTGATTAAAGAAGTTAAATTCATTCTGATTACCTCAAATATTTGGTTAAAAATGACCGCACTTCTATTCAACACTTATAAAAGTGCGGTTCTTTTTTATTGTTTTGTTGCGGTATCTTCAGCTAATTTGCCATTGGCTTTTGCTTCTTTGACCCATTGAGGTACAACAGTTTCTAAGAATTCTTTTTTCGCTTTGCGTTCTTTTTCGATATCGATACCCATTACTTTCCATGCTTTATCAGCTGTAGAAATATCTGGTACTTCAACCGGAGTTTTCACGCCGTGTTTAGTTAGAATTACAGCAAGTTTAGTGCGTGCATCAGCTGCTTTGTCTAAACCAGAACCTAATACGCGAAGCATTACATCAGGAGCGTGCATGTGGCCACCGTGGCTTGCTGCAGCGTAGTCCCAACGCCATTGAGCGTGACGGATATCCATTAAAGCAGGTTCCATTTCTTCTTTAGTTGCACCTGCATCCCATGCAGCTTTCGCTTCAAAGTGAGCACGAACAACTTGATCTTCTAAACGACCCATTACATCTTTCACTTCTTTTTTACGTGAAGCTACGATGTCTTTAAGTTTTTCTTTGCTTTGATCGTGACAGTTTGCGCATGTGGTATCAAATGCATCGAATGGGTTTTGGATTTGGTGGTCGGTGTAAACTTTACCGTCTTTACCTTGTACTTTAGGCATGTGACAGTCGATACAGGTTACGCCGTTTTTACCGTGCATACCCAAAGACCAGATTTCAAAGTCAGGGTGTTGCGCTTTTAACATAGGCGCTTTGGAGAGAGAGTGAGTCCAGTCACTGAAACCGATATCATCGTAGTATTTTTCGATGTCATCAACAGTTTGGCCGTTATCCCACGGGAAGGTTACTTGTTTTAAGTCGCCTGCGAAGTAGTATTCAACGTGGCAGTTTGCACAGATTTCAGCGCGTTTTTCAGTGCGAGCTGCTGTGTTAAAGCTTAAATTCGGTTGCTCTTTACCTTCAGCTTTCGCTTTTGCTTGAAGTGCATTATTTAAGTGATCTAACGCACGAAGAACGTGTGGACGAGCAATACGTAATGCAGGTTTGCCTTCTGCAAAGTCTTTTGAAGTGGTATCGTGACAGTCAGCACAACCGATTGAGTTTACAATTTCTGCGCCGCCTTTAGCCCATTTAGCACCAAAGTAGCCATCTTCACCCCATTCCGCGATTAAACGTGGAACGTCTGGACCTTTACAAGTCCAACATGCCATTGGTTGTGGGCCATCAGTTGCTGTTTTTGGTGCGCCGGTACGTAAAATATCACGTACGTCTTTTACCGCATAAACGTGACCACGAGGTGCATTATATTCTTTCGCGAAAGAATAACCGCCCCATAACACGATTAAACGAGGGTCTTGTTCATCTGCATAGATGATTTTGTCGCCTTTTTCGGTCGCTTTCCACGAGTTGAATTGGTTAGGATATTTCTCAGCGAATTTTTCATTCACTGCTTCAATTTTTAAGTTAGGGTTTGGTGCTTCGACCGGTTGTTCAACTGGCTTATACACCATTTCGGCGTGAGCCGAACCAAAACCGGCGATTGCCGCCAAAGAAGTTGCCACGAAAAGGCTTTTTCTTAATGCGTTCACGATAATCACTCCATAGGAAAGTAAACTAAAATTCTAAAAACGCGAACCATTCTCATTCTTAACCTTTTGAATTTGTTAAACAAAATAGAAAGGTTCTGCGGTGAGCGTAAAATATCAAAATGGATTTTTTTTAACAGTAGTAACCATAAAAAATTTGCGTTTAATCAAAAATATTTTCCAAAATACACCTAAAGGGGTAGGGGTGGGATGGGCTTTCTGATACGCATTATCAGTTGTTAATACTGCTATGCTTAAGGTGAAAAAAATAGCATCTCTTTTCCCAGTGGAGAGACTCAATATGTACCTAAATTAGATGGTTTTCTTAATTTTAAGTTACTGCTAATAAAATCAATGGGTTAACTTATGTTTTAAAGAAAAAATCTTTTTTTATAGGGGCGTTTTTTTCGCAGATGACTTTTTGCGTATAATGTGCGTGAGATTTTTCGGAGGAATTATGATTGGACCCTATGTCAATGGCGCTGCGATTATCGCAGGAGCGTTGCTTGGTGCGGCACTCGGTGGACGTATTCCAGAGCGGCTACGCACTAATTTAACATTAATTTTCGGCCTTTGTTCGATGGCGATGGGAATTGTTATGCTGGCCAAAACCGTCAGCATGCCGGCGGTGATTTTGGCTATTTTATTAGGCACTATTGTCGGGGAAATTATACAGTTGGAACATGGCATTAATCGTTTGGCAGCAGCGGCTAAAGGGCTGATTGAAAAATTGACTACTCCTGGTGCGAATAGTCCGAGTCAGGAAGAATTCTTAAATAAATTCGTGGCGGTGGTGATCTTGTTTTCCTTTAGCGGTACCGGCATTTTCGGGGCAATGAATGAAGGAATGACGGGTAATTACGATATCTTGTTAGTGAAATCCTTTTTAGATTTCTTTACCGCCATGATTTTTGCTACCAGTTTAGGGATTGCGGTGGCTTCAATTTGTATTCCACAAACTTTGTTGCAGGTGGTGTTGGCTTATTTGGCGGTGTTTATCATACCTTTTGTAACACCGGCCATGCAGGCCGATTTTGGGGCGGCCGGCGGTGTGTTAATGGTCGCGGTAGGAATTCGAATTTGTAATATTCAGATGTTTCATGTGGCCAATATGTTACCGGCACTATTTTTAGTTATGCCGATATCTCATTATTGGGCATTGATATTCGGTTAACAAAAGGCGGAAACTAAAAATGTCCGCCTTTCGTTTTAGCTTTAACGCCCTTGTAAATCGATAATAACCACTTCCGATTGCGATCCCAAACGCATTGGGATCCCCCAGAAGCCATAGCCGGAACTTACCACAAAATGTCGACCATTGATTTGTTCGTGACCGTAGTCCAAGCGATAGGTTAATGCGGTAATAATATTGGCGGGGAACACTTGTCCTTTATGAGCGTGCCCAGAAACCTGCAAATCAATCGGTAGATTAGCATGTAACTCAATTTCACTTGGCCGATGATCCAACAAAATAATAGGCAATTGCTTGTTTTCTACCGCATCAAGTAAAGAGGCCGTACTCGGACGGTTTTTATCCAAGTCGTCATTCCGTCCAATCAGCACCAACTCATTATTCAACGTGATGCTTTGATCCTGCAATAGTGTGATGCCTGCTTTGCGGATTTCTGCACTAATGGCTTGCTGATGACCGAATAAGTCGTGGTTGCCCAAGGTGGCATATACTCCTAATGGTGCCCGAAGTTTAGCCAGATGTGGTTGCATATGTTCGGCTAAATAGGCATCGGTGTTGTCATCCATAATATCGCCAGGCATCAGAATCAGATCGACTTTTTGTTGGTTGAAGATTTCTGCCAACCAATCTAAATGCCGATTACCAAATAAACGTCCCAGGTGTAAATCGCTGACCATGCCAATGCGTAGGGGTTTCATTGGTTTATCAATGGTTAATTGATAATAAGTGATGCGTGGCATGTAGGCGTTGTACACACTTAAGAGCAATAGGCCGATAAATGCTAAAGGTGCAGTAAGACGTAGTGCACGTTCAATATTGGCAAAATTGGCGCGGCGATAGGTCAAGCGACGAATCAGCCACACACCAAGGCCAACGAAGCTGACGTAGAGCAAAATCAACAAAATCAGTGCAACCAAGCGATGCAGCATAAATAGGCGCAAAACAGTGCCTAATAGCAACAGGTTTGGCAACACGAACATTGCAATGCTTATCCAACGACGGGTTTGGTGGCGGAGTTTATCGGCGCACAACCAAAAGAAAGTGCGGTTGGTGGCAAAAATCAGCAACTGTAATAGCACTAAAACTAGGCCGAAAATAACATAATAGCGCGGTTCGATCATGGGGGATCCCGGTAGTCAACAAAGAGCGCCATTATAGGGAAATACCCCGGAGAAACCAATTTTTCAATCAACTCTAATAAAATCAATGGGTTAGCATTTATTTTGGCAAAAACTTCTATTTTTCATGGGGCGTTTGCGTAGAGGGCTGATTTCCAATTCCCAAAACGGCATTTTTTCGCTAGAATGCCGCCCGTTTTTTAATTTCAGTTACAAGAAGGAAATCCTATGTTCGGAAAAGGCGGTTTAGGTGGCTTGATGAAACAAGCCCAACAAATGCAGGAAAAAATGCAAAAGATGCAAGAAGAAGTAGCCAAATTGGAAGTGACCGGCGAAAGCGGTGCCGGCTTGGTGAAAATTACCATTAATGGTGCACATAATTGCCGTCGTATTGAAATCGATCCGTCCTTAATGGAAGACGATAAAGAGATGTTGGAAGACTTAATTGCTGCGGCATTCAATGATGCAGTACGTCGTGCAGAAGAATTGCAAAAAGAAAAAATGGCAGCCGTGACCGCGGGGATGCCGTTACCGCCGGGAATGAAATTTCCATTTTAATCCATTGGGTGTGTGAATCCATTCATACACCCTTGCTAATTTTCCCCACCATTAATCCAGTATGCAAAGCAGTCCACTTTTAGAGCATCTTATTGAGAATTTACGCTGTTTGCCCGGTGTTGGGCCGAAGTCGGCACAGCGCATGGCCTACCATTTGTTGCAACGTAATCGTAACGGTGGAATGAATCTGGCGCGCGCACTTACGGAAGCTATGTCGAAAATTGGGCATTGTTCGCAATGTCGTGATTTTACCGAAGAAAAGGTGTGCAATATTTGTAATAACCCGCGCCGACAAAATTCCGGTCTACTTTGTGTGGTGGAAATGCCGGCGGATATTCAAGCCATCGAGCAAACCGGCCAATTCTCCGGGCGTTACTTTGTGCTAATGGGACATTTGTCCCCCTTAGATGGTATTGGCCCGAAGGAAATTGGTTTGGATTTATTGCAAAAACGTCTTAATGAAGAATCCTTCCATGAAGTGATTTTAGCAACCAACCCAACGGTGGAAGGGGATGCAACCGCCAATTACATCGCGGAAATGTGTCGTCAGCACAATATTAAAGTGAGCCGAATCGCCCACGGTATTCCGGTGGGGGGCGAGCTCGAAACCGTTGATGGCACTACCTTAACCCATTCTTTCCTAGGTCGTCGTCAGCTCGACTAATCCTATGCGCCTGTTTATCGCCGAAAAACCTAGCCTTGGACGCGCCATTGCCGATGTGTTGCCAAAACCTCATCAACGGGGGGATGGCTTTATTAAATGCGGCAATGAGGATATCGTCACTTGGTGTGTGGGGCATTTGCTGGAACAGGCTGAACCTGATGCCTACGATCCTAAATACAAACAATGGCGCTTAGAACATTTACCGATCATTCCTGAAAAATGGCAGTTATTACCGCGTAAAGATGTGAAAAAACAGCTTATGGTAGTGGAAAAACTGATTCATCAAGCGGATGTGTTAGTGAATGCAGGAGACCCCGATAGGGAAGGACAGTTGTTGGTGGACGAGGTGTTTAGTTATGCCAATTTATCTGCTGAGAAGCGCGATGGTATTTTGCGTTGTTTGATTAGTGATCTGAATCCCAGCGCAGTGGAAAAAGCCGTACAAAAACTCCAGCCCAACCGAGATTTTATTCCTCTAGCCACTTCTGCGTTAGCGCGTGCACGAGCCGATTGGCTGTACGGTATTAATATGACTCGCGCTTACACAATTCGCGGCCGCCAAGCCGGTTATGATGGCGTACTTTCCGTTGGCCGAGTGCAAACACCGGTGCTAGGTTTGATTGTCCGTCGAGATTTAGAAATCGAAAATTTTCAACCAAAGGATTTCTACGAAGTCTTGGCTTGGGTAAAGGAAGATAAAACCGCAGAAAATCCGACTGCGCTTTTTTCAGCCCTTTGGCAACCTAGTAAAGCTTGTGAAGATTACCAAGATGAAGATGGACGAGTGCTTTCCCTAGGATTGGCAGAAAATGTGGTGAAACGCATTACCGATCAACCGGCGGAGGTCACCGAATATGTGGATAAGCGTGAAAAAGAAACCGCACCACTTCCTTATTCTTTATCGGCATTGCAAATTGATGCGGCAAAACGTTTTGGAATGTCGGCTCAGGCGGTGTTGGATACTTGTCAGCGCCTCTATGAAACCCATCGTTTGATTACCTATCCGCGTTCCGATTGTCGTTATTTACCGGAAGAGCATTTTGCCGAACGGCAGAAAGTGGTGAATGCGATTGCTCAACATTGTCCACTTTATCAAACGCTACCGACCGTGGTAGATCTTGAACAGCGTAATCGTTGTTGGAATGATAAAAAAGTCGAAGCGCATCATGCGATCATTCCTACTGCTAATATCCGCGCGATAAATTTAACTCTTGATGAACAGCGTATTTATGAATTAATTGTCCGCCAGTATTTGCTGCAATTTTGTCCGGATGCGGAATATCGCAAAAGTAAAATAACATTAAGCATTGCGGGGGGAACTTTTGTCGCGCAAGCGCGTAATTTGCAAACCGCCGGTTGGAAAGAATTGCTCGGCAAAGAAGACGAGGATGAAAATCAAGAACCCTTGCTGCCGATCGTGAAAAAAGGCCAGATCCTGTATTGTGAACGGGGCGAAGTGGTCAGTAAGAAAACACAACCGCCAAAACCTTTTACCGATGCGACGTTGCTTTCTGCGATGACGGGAATTGCACGCTTTGTGCAGGATAAAGAATTGAAAAAAATCTTGCGTGAAACCGATGGATTAGGAACGGAAGCCACCCGTGCCGGAATTATTGAATTGCTGTTTAAACGAGGCTTTTTGGTGAAAAAAGGACGGAATATCCATAGTACAGAAACCGGTCGAATTCTTATTTCCGCATTGCCGGATATTGCAACTCAGCCTGATATGACGGCTCATTGGGAAGCGCAGTTAACCGATATCAGCCAAAAACAAGCAAGCTATCAGCAATTTATGTTTGCCCTAAATCAGATGTTGCCGGATTTGGTGCGTTTTGTGGATTTCAATGCTTTACGGCGTTTAAGTCAAATCTCGAAAAGCATGCAAGTACCAGCGGCGAAACGTAAAGTGACAAAGGGGCGGGCAGGCGCAGCAGCAAAAACTGCAGCAACTGATTAAAGTTACACCAATTGATAAAAAAATCCCCAAAAACGCTTGCGGGAAAAAGGAAATTTCTATAGTATTCGCCCCCAGTTTTCTTGCGAAATCCGCAACTTGAGAAGAAAGAATAATGTATAACATCCTTTTATTTATTTACACTTTAGCCTGTATCGCATTGGTTGTTGTAATCCTATTACAACAAGGCAAAGGCGCTAACGCAGGAGCATCATTCGGCGGCGGTGCATCCGGCACTATGTTCGGTTCTGCCGGTGCGGGTAATTTCCTGACTCGAATGAGCGCAATTTTAGCAACTATCTTTTTTGTAATTGCCCTTGTATTGGGTAACTTCAACTCACACCGCGGCAATGTACATAAAGGTACATTTGATGATTTATCGAAAGCAGCGCAACAAGTTGAACAGCAACAAAAAGCAGCGCCGGTTACAAATAAAAACAGCGATATCCCACAATAATAAAAATTTACAATCGAATTAACGCTCTGGTGGTGGAATTGGTAGACACGCTATCTTGAGGGGGTAGTGGCCGTAGGCCGTGCGAGTTCAAGTCTCGCCCAGAGCACCAACAATGAAAAAGACCGCAATTGCGGTCTTTTTTATTTTCAAATTTTTTTCATTTTTTGCGTTATTTTCTCATCAAAACGCCCATTCAAAAGCCTATTTTTTCCAAAAAATAGATTGTAAGCTATTGATTTTATTAATATTTATTAAAAAATGTGAAGACAGATTTTTATTCTAGTTATTATTCCACTTTTTGGGTACAATCCGCCCGTTTAACTTCAACTCTCTAGGAGACAACTCTATGGATTTTCCACAGATCGCCAAACAAGTGATTGAAAAGCTGGGTGGTAAAGAAAATATCGCCACAGCGGCTCATTGTGCGACCCGCTTACGCATCGTGTTACACGATGAAAGTAAAGTCGATAAGGAAGGAATTGAAAATATTGATGGCGTTAAAGGGCAGTTTGCCGTAGCCGGACAATATCAAATTATTTTCGGTTCTGGTACGGTTAATAAAGTGCATGCAGAATTGACCAAGCAACTAGGCATCGGTGATGTAAGCAAAGCCGAAGTCGCAGAAGCTGCGAGCGGTAATCAAAGTTTGTTGCAACGCTTGGTTAAAGGCTTGGCGGATATTTTCGTACCTATCATTCCAGCGATCGTGGCCGGAGGTTTGTTGATGGGTATCCACAGTATGTTGACTGCTAAAGGATTCTTTGTCGATGAACTTAGCGTGATCGATATGCATCCGGAGTTGGCGGACTTGGTGGATTTCATTAACACTATCGCGAATGCTCCATTTGTATTCTTACCGGTGTTACTTGGTTTCTCGGCAACCCGTAAATTTGGTGGTAACCCATTCCTCGGGGCTGCCCTTGGAATGTTATTGGTACACCCGGCGTTGGCTGATGGTTGGAACTACGCTTTAACGCTTGCTCAAGGCAAAATTCAATACTGGAATGTATTTGGTCTTGAAATTGAAAAAGTCGGTTATCAAGGTACCGTAATCCCAACATTAGTATCCGCTTGGGTATTGGCGACTTTGGAAAAAACCTTCCGTAAATTTGTTCCTTCCTATTTGGATAACTTAGTTACTCCGTTATTCTCCTTGTTTATTGCCGGTTTATTAGCGTTCACTGTTATTGGACCTATCGGCCGTGAAGCGGGTTCTTTAATCGCGGCAGGTTTAACTTGGTTATATGACACCCTTGGTTTTGTGGGCGGCGCGATCTTCGGGACATTCTATGCACCAATCGTAATTACCGGCATGCATCAAACCTTTATCGCGGTGGAAACCCAATTATTGGCTGAAATGGCTCAAACCGGTGGTACTTTTATTTTCCCAATCGCTGCCATGTCTAATATCGCTCAAGGTGCAGCCTGTTTAGGTGTTGCTGTTGCGTTAAAAGATCCGAAAGTGCGTGGTTTGGCTGTTCCATCCGGTATTTCCGCTTTATTAGGAATTACCGAACCGGCTATGTTCGGGGTGAACTTACGTTATCGTCAGGCATTCTTTGCGGCGATGATCGGTTCCGGTTTAGCCTCTGCGTTTATTGCGTTCTTTAACGTAAAAGCAATTGCGCTAGGTGCAGCCGGTTTCTTGGGGATACCTTCAATTAAGCCGGATAGCTTGGCGATGTACAGCATCGGCATGGCAATTTCCTTCGTAGTTGCATTTTCGCTTTCCTATGTGTTTGTGAAACGTGCTAATGCGAAAGCTTAATCGCAATTCGAAATAAATAACACGGCATCATGCCGTGTTTTTTATTTTTTAAACCAATGCTAATAAAATCAATGGGTTAGCTTGTTCTTCGGAGAAAACTCCGATTTTTAACGGGGCGTTTGCTATACATGGGGGAGATCCCTCGAGGATATTGTTGCGCTATGGCATGGAGCGAGATGGATAGTAAAAAGGCGTGCTCAGCACGCCTTGGTATTGGTGTTATTTTTGTAAAATAAAGTCACCGAACGCGAAGTTGTAGGTATAACCAGTTTTCGGATCAAAGCTTATTCCAAGCTCAGACAGGTATATCACAAAATCATCTCCTTGGATTTTTAACAGATCCTCCTTGAGCATTTGTAATACGCTATCGGATTGTATCTGCATATTATCCACATGATGTTGTTGGAACCGTTGCTTGATATGTGCATTGATATCGATGCAGTATTTGTCCTGTTCTTCGAGGAAGCAAAGATGATGTGGCTCTTTTGCTGTATCATCGGGCTCCGCCTGATAGAAACGATGAGTGGTTGTATGAATAAGGGTTCTATAATTTTCAATATCAATGGGTTGTGCACTTTGCTTGAAATTTTTGTGATAGCGATTGTTTTCTGTGCCGATGGCTTCACCATTTAAGCGAATTTCATCCTCATAGATACTCATAGAATTGAGATCTTTAATCTTCTCACCATAGGTTTGCACAAGTTGTTCCATGTGTTTATCCCATTCTGTTGAGCTATAGTTTATCGAAATTGTGTTAAACACGACATAATCTGTCACATGCTCTAATTCAATCCAATCCTCGCGCTCATTCGCGTTCATGGTTTCTAAGCGATCGACCAAATTTATATCATTGCGAATTTTACCTTGCTCATCGGCTAAATCGAGCTTATGGAGCAGTTCTTGAAAACGAGCGCTTTGGCTCTGGTAGGCGATCTCTTGCGGATTGACCAGCCAAGTCATGGCAAAAACGGCTGACATTACCACACCGGAAATTAAGCGATATTGACGAATTTTAGGCAGCATCAAAATCCCATAGGCAATAGTGATTGCGAAGGCTAAGGCGACTAAATAGATACGTTGTTCCGTCCACGCATAGGCACCGATACGACGCTCAATGGCCAACCACAGCAAGACAAGCGGTGCGATGGCAAGGTACGGATAATATTTAAAAAACAGATTCCAGCGGGTTTGTGCACAAATGCTACGTAATGCATAAATGGCTAAACCGCTCAGTAAATAAGGTAATGCAATATTGGCAACCATGCCCTTTGGTAAGACGCCGACCGATATGATTTTACCCACATAGACATAGAGCAACAGGGTGAAAATCATTCAGGCGGGGGCGAGGATGATATTCACCAAAATCTCAAAAATACGGTGGACTGTCATTTCCGTATTGCTTTGTCGTTGCTGAAATACCAAAAAGAATAATGGCGGGCAGAGGATGACTAATGAGGAATAAAGATGGCCATCAAATGAACGGCTAAAATTCACATTAAATAAAGCTCTGATGGAGGCTTCAATTGCTGCCACCAAACCAACTATCAAGCCCCAGACAGCAATCGCTAATGCCAGATGGAATAGATTGGTGAAATTACGATAGGTAAATGCCTGATTGTTTTTTACGAAGGGAAAACCACAGAGCAATAGTAGCGCAATAAATTGTGCTCCCCAGAATTTTGGATTAGTTAAATAAAACTCCGCACTATCGTTAAACTGCCAAATTGCGAGAATTGTCGCCAATGGCACAAGCCATGAAAAACGATACCAGGCATAAGGGCGGGACAAATAAACCACCGCAAATAGAATTGATTCAAATAGCCAATAGGCAAGGTGATCTTTTTCTAAATTCCAATCCACAAACCAAATTCCGACGGTAAAAGTCACAATCATCAGAATTTCGATTGGATGGGCTGAAACCGCAGATTTTATTTGCTGTTTAGCCTGCTGAAAAAAAGTAGCAAGAGACATAATTTTTCCTTTTTGATGTAAAAGCGCTCATTCACACTAAATAATTCCGACTGACAAAGTGGGAAAATGACGACACTTTAGCGATATTTCATTGTTTTTACCAGAAAAATTCTCTCTATTGCAGTGAAAAAATAGGACTGAATAGGGTAAGTGGATAAAATCTCCACTTTTAAAGTAATGTCAATAAAATCAATGAGTTAAATCTTGTTTTAATAAAAGCGTTTCTTTTTGAGGGGGCGTTTGCAAAATAATAGGGGAAAAGAAAAAGGCCAACTTGGCGTTGGCCTTGAGAGGATTAAAGTTTTTCCACCAGCGAGATTGCTGCACCAATGTAGGTGGCTGGTGTTAGTGCTTGTAGACGGACTTTTTCATCGGCCGGAATATCCAGTTTTTCGATAAATTCGCGCATCGCTTTTTCATCAACTCGTTTACCGCGAGTCAATTCTTTCAGTTTTTCATATGGTTTTTCAATGCCATAGCGACGCATTACGGTTTGAATCGGTTCTGCCAAAACTTCCCAGTTTTGGTTGAGTTCATCGCGTAAATGCTGTTCGTTCACTTCTAATTTACTGATCCCTTTGCGGGTCGCAGCATAGGCGATCAAGCAGTATCCCAAACCGACACCGAGGTTACGCAATACGGTGGAATCGGTGAGGTCGCGTTGCCAGCGGGAAATCGGCAGTTTTTGTGCCAAATGGGTCATTACCGCGTTAGCCAGGCCGAGGTTGCCTTCGGAGTTTTCAAAATCGATTGGATTAACTTTATGTGGCATGGTGGATGAACCGATTTCGCCTGCGATAGTGCGTTGTTTGAAGTGATTTAAGGCGATATAGCCCCAAAGATCGCGGTCGAAGTCGATAATAATGGTATTAAAGCGCACCACCGCATCAAAATATTCAGCAATGTAATCGTGCGGTTCGATTTGTGTGGTGTATGGATTCCAGTTTAATCCTAAGGAAGTCACGAATTCTTCGCTGAATTTGTGCCAATCAATGTTCGGATAAGCGGATAAATGGGCGTTGTAGTTTCCCACTGCACCGTTGATCTTGCCTAGGATTTCATTGTGTTGTAGTTGTTTATATTGACGTTTTAAACGATACACTACGTTGGCCATTTCTTTACCAACAGTACTTGGTGAGGCCGGTTGGCCGTGGGTACGGGAAAGTAATGGGATGGTTTTGTATTCGTTGGCTAAACGACTGATTTCATCAATCAATTGTTGCCATTGTGGGAGTAGCACCTCTTCACGCGCAGTTTTTAACATTAAGGCGTGGGATAGGTTATTGATATCCTCTGAGGTGCAGGCAAAGTGAATGAATTCGGAGACTTTCGCCAATTCCGCTAAGGCAGCACTTTTTTCCTTGAGGAAATATTCCACCGCTTTGACATCATGGTTGGTGGTGCGCTCAATTTCTTTAATCCGTTCGGCATCGGCCAGACTAAATTCTGCTACGATTTTATTGAGGTAATCGTTTGCTTCTTGAGATAAAGCTGAAACTTCGCTAATTTCGGCGGTCGCCGCCAATTTTTGTAGCCAACGAACTTCCACCGTAACGCGGAATTTCAACAAACCGAATTCGCTAAAAATAGCGCGCAATGCACTTGCTTTGTCTTGATAGCGGCCATCGATAGGGGAAAGTGCTGTGAGTGCGGAAAGTTGCATGAGATGCTCCAAAGTTAATAGATTGAGGATAGAAGTTGTTGCGCGGTTTTTACCAATTTGGCGCGGGCGAACAACAGTTGTAGTTTACCGCCGCCGACCTGGCGCCATAATACAGCGGCACGAATACCGGCTAACAGACAGGCGCGGATTTTGTGTTGGATCAGCGGTTGTTGTAACAATTCGGCAGAGCCGACAATATGAATTTTGCGTCCCAATGGACTGATTAAATCGCTGTAGATGCCCGCCAAATTGGCTAGCATTTCACTGTCGAATAAATCGTAATAGGCTAGTTGTGCCGGCAAACGGGCAATGCGTTGGCCGAGTTCCTGTTTCACTGCGGCATTTTTATTGAGTTTACCTTCTAATCCGATGAGGCTGAGCCAGTAACGGGTGAGATAGCTGTTGTTGTCGGCGTTATTCAGTTGTCCGATGAGGGTTTCTAGCCCGATTCTGAGATGATTCAGTTGCCCGCCAAACACGTCCAAGGTGTTTTCCGGCGCTGTATTGAGTAAACTTTTTAAGGTAGTAGCAAATGCATCGGAATTGACTTCACCATCCACCGCTAAGCGGTTGATAAGCTGTGCGGCTTGGCAGACGCCGGCTAAGGCCAGCACAATATCACGATAATCTTTCATTTATTGCTCATCCGAAAGGACCGTCTAAAATCATCGACGGCGTAAATTTGCCCGAAAAAAAGTTGCGCGGATTCTAGCATTTTTCACGCATCTTTTGAACTCTCGCAAAAAATTTTGCTATCATAGGCGCGTTTTTTAAAAGCTATAAGGATAATCAATGAGTAAACCAATTGTGTTTAGCGGCGTGCAGCCGTCCGGTGAATTGACCATCGGCAATTATTTAGGCGCGCTTCGCAACTGGGTGAAAATGCAGGACGATTACGAATGCATTTTCTGTGTGGTGGATTTGCATGCCATCACCGTTCGCCAAGATCCACAAGCCTTGCGCAAAGCCACGTTGGATGTATTAGCGTTGTATTTGGCATGTGGTATTGATCCGAACAAGAGCACCATTTTCGTGCAATCCCATGTTCCGGAACATACCCAATTGGCTTGGGTACTCAATTGTTATACCTACTTCGGTGAAATGAGCCGAATGACCCAATTTAAAGATAAATCCGCCCGCTATGCGGAAAACATTAATGTTGGTTTATTTGATTATCCGGTGTTAATGGCTGCGGATATTTTGCTGTATCAGGCGAAAAGCGTGCCGGTGGGCGATGACCAAAAACAACATTTAGAAATTACCCGCGATATCGCTGCTCGTTTTAATGCCCTCTACGGTGATATTTTTACCATTCCGGAAATTTTTCTTGGTAAAGCGGGCGCCCGCATTATGTCTTTGCAAGATCCGCAAAAGAAAATGTCCAAATCCGATGATAACCGTAATAACGTGGTGACCTTATTGGAAGATCCAAAATCCGTCGCTAAGAAAATTAAACGTGCGGTGACCGATTCCGATGAGCCACCGGTGATTCGCTATGATGTGCAGAATAAAGCGGGGGTCTCCAATTTATTGGATATCTTATCCGCGGTAAGCGATAAATCTGTAGCCGAATTGGAGGCACAATTTGCCGGCCAAATGTACGGCCATCTAAAAACTGCAGTTGCCGATGAAGTATCGCAGTTATTGAGTGGTTTGCAGGAACGTTTCTACCAATATCGTAACGATGAAGCATTGCTTGATGAGATCCTCCGTCAAGGTGCCGAAAAAGCCCGAGCACGTGCTCAAGCTACGCTGGCTAAAGTGTATCAAGCGGTGGGTTTTGTCGCCGCGAAATAATCGCAAAGCTGTCGGGATAGGCGGCTTTTATGATTTTTAAATAAAAAGGAGCAAAAAATGGCAATTCAAACCGATAAACCGATTGAATGTGTAGGTTGCAATACCTTTGATGTAAATTCACTAATGGATAACAGCGAATGCAGTTTTCCGCTTGAACAGTTTTATGCCACCAGCCAAGATGCTGAAGGTGCTTTGGAATATTACACCGCTAAAGCCCGTGAAATCGAAAGCGAACCTTGTGTGATCGAATCGGCAATTGAAAAAGTGGAAGGGGGCTATGTGTTGAAAGCGGTTTTTGCTTTCTGTTGCCAAGCGGAATTATTAATTTTCCAAATGAAAATCGCCTAACCTGACAGATAAAAAGCGGCTTAAAGCCGCTTTTTTTATGCAAATTCAAACGCCCCTGCGAAAACCGAAGTTTTTCCTAAAATCAACTCTAAGTCATTGATTTTATTAGAGGTGGATGAAAAGTATGTGGTTGCTATTTTGCTACGGCATCGCTTAACACTTGTTTAATCAGGTGCAGTCCTTGCTGCAACTGTATTTCGCTGATCACCAGCGGTGGTAGCAAGCGTAAGGTATTGCCACGCGCGGAAAGGGTTAACAGACCTTGTTGATGCAGCTTTTCTACCACATTTTTGACCGGTACCGATTCAATCAGCCGAATACCTAACATCAACCCCTTACCGGAAATAGCTTCAACGGCAGCGCAGTCACTCAATTGATCCTCCAACAGCTGATAAAACCCATTGGCTTTTTGTTGCACGTTTTTCAATAAGGCCGCATCCATTAACTCCAACACCGTCGCTGCGGCAGCCATCGCTAACGGATTGCCGCCAAAGGTGGAGCCGTGCGCACCATAATCAAAGGATGCTGCAATTTTACTGTTAGCAATCATTGCACCACATGGCAAACCATTCGCCAAACCCTTGGCTAGGGTAATGATATCGGGTTCGATGGCATAATGCTGATAGGCAAACAGTTTACCGGTACGGCCGATGCCGGTTTGTACTTCATCAATAATTAACAAGACACCGGCTGCACGACATTGTTGTGCAACCCGTTGCAGCCAGTTCGCATTAGCCGCAGTAACCCCTCCTTCCCCTTGGATCACTTCTAAAATAACTGCTGCCAATTGGTCATTGATTTGAGTTAAGGCGGCATCGTCGTTGTAAGGGGCGAATTCAATATCAGCCAACAGTTCGCCAAAGCCGTGTTTAATTGCATCATTGCCGGTTACCGAAAGGGCTCCAATACTACGTCCATGAAAGGAATGATGAAAGGAGAGTAGTTTGCTTTTGCCGGTAAATTTACGGGCCAGTTTTATTGCTGCCTCATTTGCTTCGGTGCCTGAATTGCAGAAAAACACCTGCTTTTGTGCATTGCCTATCAGTTTTTCTGCCACTTTTTCCTGCAAACTGCTTTGGTAAAGATTTGAGGTGTGCCAGATTTTGCCTAATTGTGTATTAACTGCCGCATTGAGTTGCGGATGGTTATAGCCGAGATTACAAACCCCGATACCGCTAGTGAAATCCAGATATTGCTTACCGAAATTATCGGTTAAATACACGCCTTCGCCTTGCACGATTTCAAAGGGAAAGCGATTGTAGGTTTGCATAAGTGCGCTCATATTTTGCTCCCGTAAAATTTAAATAATCTGTGTACCGGCAACGCTGAGTTGGCCGCAAATTTGTACTTGCGCTACGCCGCCTTGTTTGGCACTAAATGCTGCCGTGATTTTTGGTTGCATCCCTTGCGTAATAATTCCTTGTTCAATCAGCTCAGTAGCTTCACTGTGAGTTAGGGTTTTGATTAATTTTCCCTGCTCTAGAACTCCTTCCACATCGGTCAGTAGATAAAGTTTTTCAGCATCCAATAAGGTTGCGATATTGGCGGCTGCAGTATCACCGTTGACATTCAACCAATCGCCCTGCGCAGTCATTGCTAATGGTGCTAATACGCCGATAAAGTGCGGCAGAATGTTTTGTAGGAAAGCTTGATTAACTGCTTGGATTTGCCCCACCGCGGCAAATTTTGCCTTATCCAAATAATCCCCCAACAACAAACCATTGGTGGCGGCATTTAAACCTAAGGCCGGTAATCCGTGGGCGGATAATTGTTGCAGTATTAGCGGTTGCACCAGCCCCATTAATGCCATTTTGGTGACATTTAAGGTTTCCGCATCGGTCACCCGAATGCCATCCTGTTTGATGATGGGTAACTGTAATAGCTCGGCGTAACGACTAATTTCATTACCACCGCCATGCACCAGTAAAATCTGTTTGCCCTGTGCCCGCCAGGCTGACAAGGTTTGATAAAAATCAGCGGTCAGTTCGGTTAAGGCATTGCCGCCGACTTTGATGACGATTAAATTCTGCATAATATCGTCCTATGTTGAGTAAGATGCATTGATATTGACGTATTCATAGGTGAGATCGCAGCCCCAGGCTTGACCTTGTCCTTCTCCGGAATGTAGCTGCACATCAATCACAATAGTGGAATTTTTCAATAATTCGCTCACCTCATCGGGGTTAAAGCTGGTGGCGACTCCATTTTTTACTACTGCCATTTGATTAATCGACACATCAATTTGTGTAGGTTCCAGTTCGATTTGCGAAGCGCCAAGCGAGCTAATAATCCGTCCCCAGTTTGGATCTGCTCCGAAGATTGCACTTTTCACCAAACTGGAACCCACGATATTTTTAGCTGCAATACGTGCTTGGGTTTCGTTTTTTGCTCCTTTTACGTTGACCTCAATCAGTTTGGTGGCTCCTTCGCCATCTTGTGCAATCATTTTGGCTAATTCGGTAAGCATAAAGTGATATGCCTGTTTGATTTTGGCATATTCCGGATGCTCTTCGTTTACCGGTTGATTACCAGCCAGACCATTAGCTAATAGCAGCACCATATCATTGGTGGAAGTATCGCCATCCACGGTAATTTGGTTAAAGGTTTGTGGCGTTAATTCACTGAGTAATGCTTGTTGGGTGAGCGCATCAATGGCACAGTCGGTAACTACAAAACCGAGCATGGTTGCCATATTCGGATGGATCATGCCGGAACCTTTAGCAAACCCGGTGAGAGTGCAGAGTTTGCCATCTACGGAGAGTTTCAAGCATAGGGTTTTGGCTTTGGTATCAGTAGTTAGAATGGCTTGTGTGATTAAGTGGTTATCGGTTTGCTTTAATTGGCCGATCCCTGCTGCCATTTTATCCATTGGTAAAGGGCTACCAATCAGGCCGGTTGAGGCTACGCCGACTAATGTCGGTGCAATACCAAGTTTATCGGCAACCAATTGTTGTTCGGTATACACATCCTGAGTACCTTGTTCGCCGGTACAAGCATTGGCGAAACCACTGTTAACGATCAAGGCTTGTAATTGCTGGGTGGTTTGTACCTGATTTTTAGTAATGGTAGTTGGCGCGGCGCAAACCTTATTGGTGGTATATACGCCCGCTGCATTCGCCGGCACTGCGGAAACCAACCAGCCGAGATCCAATCTGCTATACCGTAAACCGGCATGTACTGCATCGGAAGTAAAGCCTTGCGGCCAGCAAAAAGGTTGTTGTTGCCATAAATTGTGCTGCATAAATCCTCCTTCTAAGGGAACAACGGATATTTAGGAAGCGCCAGCGTCTCCTCAAATCCAAAATATTTATTAAAATTCTGCACGGCTTGACCGGCAGCGCCTTTCATTAGGTTATCAATTACAGAAACTAAGGTGACGATTTGAGTCCGTGGATTCCAGTTGATGCCAATATCACAAAAATTTGAGCCAACGACTTCTTTAATGGTCGGTAGAGTGGCTCCGCGAAACCGCACAAAAGGGCTTTGTGCATAGGTCTGCTGAAATAATTGTTCTATTGCGGACTGGCTGATGGAATTTTTAATTTTTGCATAAATATTCACCATGATACCCCGAGTGATCGGCAGTAATGTGGTAGAAAATTGAATCGCGTCCAATTGCCCATCCCATTTCTTGAGTTGCTGCATAATTTCCGGAATGTGTTGGTGTTGATTGAGGCGATAAACCTGCAAATTTTCATTGATTGCCGGGAAATGGGCAGAGGCGGAGGGATTTTTTCCTGCACCGGATACGCCTGATTTGGCATCAACAACGATAAAATCGCTCTTCAACAAACCCGCTTTAGCAAGTGGTGCCAAGGCTAATAAGGTCGCGGTGGCATAGCAGCCGGGATTGGCGATATAGCTTTGGTAGCTGTCGGTGAATTCACTTAGACCATAGGTGATTTGTGCCGCATTGGGTAAGATTCTGTCTGTTTGGTGATACCAATGTTGATAGAGTTTGGCGCTGTGTAGCCGGAAATCGCCGGATAGATCGATAACCGGAAACTGGGCGGCTAATAGCGGGCCTACTAAATGTGCGGTGACACCCGATGGCGTCGCACAAAATAAACAGTCGGTTTCCTGTTGTATTTTGGCCGTATCAAAAGCTTGAATTGGTTGCGGGTTATTGCCAAATGCAGGTACCACATCCTGCAAGGTTAAATCCGCCTGATGTTGCGCATTACCATAAAGAACGATTTCCGTAACCTTAGGATGCTGTGCTAAGAGGCTGTAAAGCGTCATTCCGCTGTAGCCTGTGATCCCTAAAATGCCGACCCGCATGCTGCCCTCCGAAAAAACAAAATGAATAAATATGCTTAAGTTGTGAATAAATATACAAAATTATTTTTTCGGGGCAAGGGTGAAATGTTAAATTTTTTACTGGTTGTACCAGGTGGGAAGTTAATGAGTGTCATTAGAAAAAACTAAAAAAGCGGCTTAAAGCCGCTTTTTTTATGCAAATTGAAACGCCCCTGCGAAAACCAAAGTTTTTCCTAAAATTGATTATAAGTCATTGATTTCATTATGGTTGTTGTAAAAATCTAAATTTCCCACCAGATCAACGCCCATTTACGTTGCCCATGGTAGATTGGTTGTCCACTTTGTTGGCGTTGTTGATAAAAATTCGCAAGTGCAGTTTTTTCGCCATCATTCAATGCACCAAGGCTAAATTCAACGGAAGTGAGTAAATCTTCGTAAGTCTTCCCTTGGAAAACGCCTGATTCCGTTTCGATAAAATTCAAATTGGCTTGGATTCCACGTTGGTATAGGCGGTTTAGTAGATAGATATAACTTGGAAATCCTGCATTTTGACGGCCGATAGCCTGTAAAACGCCTTCGTCTAAGAAGTGCCGTTGGGTAACCGAGGTGAGGTACACCCGCTTTTTCGCCTTGGCGCAGAGTTTGTCTATCATATCGTCTAAATCATCCACCAAGGTAGAGCGTGAGGCAAGCAACACATCGGCCTGTGGTACATCTTCCCATGAATCATGCCAGGATTTATGTAGCAAATGCAGGTTATCCAAATGCAGCTGCTCTTTGTATTCCTGTAATACCTCCAACATTCCACGGCTGTAGTCCAAGGCATATACCGCTTTGCCTTGACGACACAGAGGGATGGCTAGCGTACCGGGTCCACAGCCGATATCCAGTAGGGTTTCATCAGGCTGTAAGTGGATGGCTGCCAGCAACGTATCATTGTACTTACTGATTTTTCCAATCATATTTTGCGCCATATTGCGGGCTTTTTTGTCCCATTTATCCGCCGGTAGGGAATAATGTTTGCTGGCTTTAAGGTGATTTAAATACAGCTCATTAAAGTTAATATCATCAATTATCATCGAATGGACTCCTTAAATATTGGGTCAGTTGTGCTTCGCTAACACGATAAATTTTAGCCAATTGGCCGGTAGTTAAAAGCATTTCCCGTGCACCTTGGTGAGCACCGTATTGTTGATCTAGCAGCAAAATATCCTGTGCTAGAAACATCGCTTGCTGTGGATTATGGGTTGTAATGATGCGGGAAATTTGCCGATGCCGCAATTGACGGATCTTTTCCAGTAGGCGGATCTGGTTGCCAAAATCCAAACTGACAGTTGGTTCATCCATAATCAAGAGTTTGGATTGTTGAATTAGGGCGCGAGCTATTAGTATTTTTTTATCGCCATTAATTGTCGTGGGGAGGTGGGGTTGAAAAGCCGAAGTGATGAGATGGAGTGAATTAATGGAGTGAAATCATTCTATTAGCTAATCGGAGGAGTTGGATTAAAAGGAGCCATTGGGGACAAATAGCTACCATTCCCCACTAATTATTGTGAGTTCCCGGTAAAAGGGCTAATTTTTATGGCATTTCTAAAATATCAAAAGTTTGATCCTAATCACATTTTTTTATTTTTTTATGTTGACGGATTACTCCAAATAGTTAGACTCTAGCTCGTTTATGCAATCGTTTACGTTGAGAAGCAATCGCATTAAACGAGATTTATGTTGATTTAGAGGAGGTTTTAATGACCCATATTATCGTTGCGACACACGGTAAGTTTTCCGAAGAAATCGTCAATTCCGCCGCAATGGTGTATGGCGAAGACGAAAACTGCCATGTTGTTACATTCCTTCCCGGTGAAGGCGGTGAGCATTTGGTGGAAAAATATAATGCCATTATTGCAACCCTGCCGGCAGATGAACCGGTGTTGTTCTTAGTCGATTTATTCGGCGGTAGCCCTTACAACGCGGCCAGCCGCGTAGCCAGTGGCCGAGACAATACCGATATTGTTACCGGTATTAGCTTGCCAATGCTATTGGAAGTATTGGATGCCAAAGATGGTGCTTCATTACCTGAATTGGTAGAAACTGCCAAGGAAGTGGGTGTGGCTGCAATTAAATCCTTCCGTGAACCAGCCGAAGCGAAAGCGCCAAGCGCACCAAAACCGGCTAGCCAGCCAGCGACTGCACCAGCCAGCAACGACAATACGCCGCGTGAAGGTAATATGAATATTTCCCTATTACGTATCGATAGCCGTTTGATCCATGGCCAAGTGGCAACCTCTTGGGCGAAAGCGGTGAAATGCGAAGCGATCTTTGCGGTGAGCGATGATGTAGCACAGGATCCATTACGTCGCGATTTATTGTTACAGGTTGCTCCACCACATTTGAAATCCTATGTGATCCCTGTGGAGAAAGCCATCAAGGTATATCACAACCCGAAATATGCGGGTAAGAATATCCTATGGTTGGTTACCAATCCGGCGGATATTTTGCGCTTAATCGATGGCGGCGTGAAAATCGATAAAGTGAATGTAGGCGGTATGACCCACCGCGAAGGCAACAAGATGCTTTCCCAAGCAGTTGCTGTGGGCCCAGCCGATGTAGAAGCCTTTAAACAATTATTGGCAAAAGGTGTTGATTTAAGTCTGCAACAAGTCGCATCCAGCAAAAAAGAGCAGCTCACCCTTGAGAAACTCAATGAGATTCAATTTTAATTAAGAGGTAAATTTTTATGACTTCCATGGAAATTATTTTGGTTACCCTTGTGGCAGCCATTTGCGGGATGGGCAGTGTGTTGGATGAACGCCAAACCCACCGTCCGTTGGTGGCCTGTACATTAGTCGGTCTTGTTTTGGGCGATTTAGAAACCGGTATTATTGTCGGTGGTACCTTGGAATTAGTCGCTCTAGGTTGGATGAACGTCGGTGCGGCAATGGCTCCGGATGCGGCCCTAGCATCAGTTATCGCGACTATTTTGGTGATTAAAGGTGGTCAAGATAAAGGTGCGGCGTTAGCGATTGCTATTCCGGTAGCGGCTGCCGGCCAAGTGCTTACTATCTTTGTGCGTACACTTACTATCTTCCTACAACATAAAGCGGATGATTTTGCCGCAAATGCCAATTTCCGCGGCATCGAGTTGTGTCATTTCACCGGTTTATTCTTGCAAGCTTTGCGTGTAGCTATTCCAACTTTCTTCGTTGCTTTGGTTGCCGGTACCGATACAGTTACCGAGGCCTTAAACTCAATTCCTGAAGTGGTAACCCGCGGTTTACAAATTGCCGGTGGCTTTATCGTTGTAGTCGGTTATGCAATGGTGATCAATATGATGCGTGCCGGTGCATTAATGCCGTTCTTCTTCTTAGGTTTCGTGATTGCCGCCTTCACCAACTACAACTTAGTTGGTTTGGGTATTTTAGGTACCTGTTTGGCAATGCTTTACATTCAATTAAATTTCAACAACCAAGGCACTGCCGCGCCGGCAACTAGCAGAGCGCGTGAATTGGCCGATGATGAACTAGAAGGACTATAATTATGAGCGAACAACAAAAAATCTCTTTAACCAAAGGCGATATTCGTAGCACTTACTGGCGCTCAACCTTCCTTTTGGGTTCATTCAACTTCGAACGTATGCAGTCAATGGGTTTCTGCGTATCGATGATTCCGGCGATCAAACGCTTATACAGCAAAAAAGAAGACCAAGCGGCTGCCTTGAAACGCCATTTGGAATTCTTTAACACCCAACCTTGGGTGGGGTCGGCCATCATGGGGGTTACCGCTGCGATGGAACAAGAACGCGCTAACGGTAAAGACATTGACGATGCTGCAATCAGCGGGGTTAAAGTCGGTCTAATGGGACCATTAGCCGGGGTTGGTGACCCGATTTTCTGGGGAACCTTGCGTCCAGTATTAGCGGCACTTGGGGCCGGTCTGGCGATTACCGGTAGTTTACTCGGACCTTTGTTATTCTTCATCGGTATCAATATCTGCCGTGCTTTAACTCGTTGGTACGGTTTCAAATACGGTTATGAAAAAGGTACTGAAATCGTGAACGATATGGGCGGTGGCCGTTTACAAAAACTTACGCAGGGGGCGTCTATTCTCGGTCTCTTTGTGATGGGGGCGTTGGTTTCTAAATGGACGACGATCAACATTCCGTTGGAGTTATCCCGTTATGTAAACCAACAAGGTAGTGAAGTGGTTACCACCGTACAAAGCGTGTTGGACGAATTGTTGCCAGGAATGGCCGCATTGGGCTTAACTTTCCTTTGTATGTATTTATTGCGTAAGAAAATTAACGCAATGTACATTATTTTTGCGCTATTCGGCGTGGGAATTTTAGGTTACTATTTCGGCATTCTTGCTTAATCGATATTCTTGCTTGCACAGGGCAACTTCGGTTGCCCTTTTTTATTATGAAATTAAAAGATTTAATTCAAGCACCACCAGCCGAAGGCTGGGTAAAAAATTCGTCCCGTTTGGTGACCGGGCTGTTTATTTTGGCAGGGCTCTTGTATTACCCGACACAAGGTTACGGCACGCTAGCCGCATTGGTGGCGGCCTTGCTAGTGTTGCTTGGGCAAAAAATTCTGATTAGCCAAACTAATAAAGCCTTTCAGGAAATGCAACAGGCGGAAAGCCAATTTAAACAAAGCGGTAATCCCGATTATTTACGTTTTATCGCGATGCGAGCTAGCCAATTGCAAGAGGAAAACAAAGTGCTTTCTGATAAAGGCAAAGCTGAATTGGCGCGTTTATTAGCGTTATCAAAAGCCCATCTCTCCCAAACGGATAATTAAGCCGGGACGGCACTTGTCCGTCCTGATAAAACGCCCCCTCAAAAATTTACGTTTTTCCTAAAATGCCACCTAAGTCATTGATTTTATTAGGTTCGGTTTGAAAATCCAATATTTCGTCAAATGGCCTCTTTAAAAACGCTATTTTTTGCGCCACACAAGGCACGCAAACGTTTTCGTTTTATTATCTTTTCCTTTATAATGCCCGCGTTTTTTCATTTCCATTCAAAATAAAAGGTTGCTCCTATGTTGCAAACATTTCGTGGCTCACCGGCCCTTTCCGAATTCCGAATCAATGCTTTAATGCAAAAATTTCAACAACATCAGTTACCGGTTCAATCCGTTTATGCGGAATACATGCATTTTGTGGAACTTGAGCAAGCGTTTTCAACAGACCAGGAGAGCAAGCTAAAAGCCTTATTACACTACGGTCCGACTTTGGCAGAGCATGAAGCTAAAGGGGAATGTTTTATTGTGATTCCGCGTATCGGGACGATTTCTTCTTGGTCTTCCAAAGCGACCGATATCGCCCATAACTGTGGCCTTAGCGAAGTGGCACGTATCGAACGTGGTTTAGCCTATTATTTTGAATTAACCCGCGCGCTCAACGAGCAGGAAAGCACTTTATTAAGTGCTCTGTTGCATGATCGAATGATGGAAACCGTGGTGCGTACGCCGGCTGAAGCGGATGTTTTATTCCGTCACCAAGATCCGAAACCATTCAAAACCGTGGATGTTTTAGCTGGTGGTCGTGCCGCACTAGTGACCGCCAACGTAGAATTGGGGCTTGCCTTAGCGGAGGATGAAATCGATTATTTGGTGGAAAACTTCACTAAATTGGGGCGCAACCCGCACGATATCGAATTGTACATGTTTGCCCAAGCCAACTCCGAGCATTGCCGTCACAAAATCTTTAATGCTGATTGGATAATCGACGGCGAAAAACAGGATAAGTCCCTGTTTAAAATGATTAAAAATACCTTTGAGAAAACCCCGGATTTTGTGCTTTCTGCCTATAAGGATAATGCCGCGGTAATGGAAGGCTCCAAAGTTGGTCGTTTCTTTGCCGATCAAGACGGCCAATACCGTTATCACCAAGAAGATGCACATATTTTGATGAAAGTGGAAACCCATAACCATCCGACGGCAATTTCTCCATTCCCGGGCGCAGCGACCGGTTCTGGTGGGGAAATTCGTGATGAAGGGGCAACCGGCCGTGGCGCTAAACCAAAAGCCGGGTTAACGGGGTTTTCCGTTTCTAACTTGGTGATCCCAAACTTTGAACAACCTTGGGAAAATCCGCTTTCCAAACCAAGCCGGATTGCTTCAGCATTGGATATTATGATCGAAGGCCCATTGGGCGGCGCGGCGTTTAATAACGAATTTGGTCGTCCGGCGTTATTGGGCTATTTCCGAACCTATGAAGAAAAAGTAAATAGTTTTAACGGTGAGGAAGTGCGTGGTTACCATAAACCGATTATGTTAGCTGGCGGTATTGGCAATATTCGTGCCGAACATGTGCAAAAAGGGGAAATTCCGGTTGGCGCTAAATTGATCGTATTGGGTGGGCCGGCGATGAATATCGGCTTGGGGGGCGGTGCCGCTTCTTCTATGGATAGTGGTAAATCCAAAGAGGATTTGGATTTTGCTTCCGTACAACGGGAAAATCCGGAAATGGAACGCCGTTGCCAAGAGGTGATTGACCGTTGCTGGCAGCTAGGTGATGACAACCCAATTTTATTTATCCATGACGTTGGCGCCGGCGGTTTATCGAATGCGATGCCGGAATTGGTGCACGATGGTGAACGTGGCGGTAAATTTGATTTGCGTTCAATCCTTTGTGATGAAAAAGGTATGTCGCCACTAGAAATTTGGTGTAACGAATCGCAAGAGCGCTACGTGTTAGCCGTTGCACCGGAAAAACTCGCATTATTTACCGCACTCTGTGAACGTGAGCGCGCGCCGTTTGCGGTTATTGGCGAAGCCACCGAAGAAAAACACTTAACCTTACATGACACACATTTCGACAATAATCCGATTGATTTGCCGATGAATGTGTTATTGGGTAAAACGCCGAAAATGACCCGTGATGTCAGTAAAAAATCCGTAACGAATGCGCCATTGGCTCAAGAGGGCATACAAATTAAGGATGCATTGCATCGCGTGTTACGTTTGCCGGTGGTTGCCGAAAAAACTTTCCTCATCACCATTGGTGACCGTTCGGTTACCGGTATGGTGGCGCGTGACCAAATGGTCGGCCCATGGCAAATTCCGGTGTCCGATGTGGCGGTGACTACGGCAAGTCTTGACAGCTATCATGGTGAAGCGATGTCGATGGGCGAGCGCGCACCGGTCGCCTTGTTGGATTTTGCTGCTTCTGCGCGTTTAGCGGTAGCGGAGTCCATCACCAATATCGCCGCGACCAATATCGGCGATATTAAACGCATTAAGCTTTCAGCTAACTGGATGTCAGCCGCCGGCCATGGCGGAGAGGATGCCGGTTTGTACGAAGCAGTGAAGGCCGTGGGTGAAGAACTTTGTCCAACCTTGGGATTGACGATTCCGGTGGGAAAAGACTCAATGTCAATGAAAACTACTTGGGAAGAGAATGGTGAGAAGAAATCCGTAACCGCTCCGCTTTCTTTGGTGATTTCAGCCTTTGCCCGTGTAGAAGATGTACGTAAAACTGTAACGCCACAATTGCGTACCGATAAAGGCGAGTCCCGTTTGTTATTGATTGATTTGGGGGAAGGCCACAATCGTTTAGGGGCTACCGCACTGGCTCAAGTCTATAAACAATTGGGTGATAAACCGGCCGATGTAGTGAATGTACAAAGCTTAAAAGATTTCTTCGATGCAATGCAGGCTTTAGTGGCAGAGAGTAAATTATTGGCCTATCACGACCGTTCCGATGGCGGGTTAATTACCACCTTGGCGGAAATGGCGTTTGCCGGCCATTGTGGCGTGGAAGTCGATATTTCCGCGTTGGGTGATGATAATCTGGCGGTGTTATTCAATGAAGAGCTTGGTGCCGTGATCCAAGTGCGTGAAAACGATCTGAGCGCGGTACGTGATGTCTTGAAAGCACACAATTTGATTCATTTAACCAAAGAATTGGGTGCAGTGACTGCAGATGATCAATTTGTAATTGCCCGTGGCAATAAAAAACTATTAAGCGAAAAACGCTCCGAGTTACGCGCAATCTGGTCTGAATTAACCCATCAAATGCAACGTTTACGTGATAATCCGGAATGTGCCGATCAAGAGTTTGCTGCGAAAAAAGCGACTAACAACAAAGGCCTATCTGCACATTTAAGTTATGATGTGAATGAAGATATTGCCGCGCCTTATATTGTGAAAGGTGTGCGTCCGAAAGTTGCTGTATTGCGTGAGCAGGGCGTTAATAGCCATGTTGAAATGGCGGCTGCCTTTGACCGCGCAGGTTTTGCGGCAATCGATGTACATATGAGTGATTTAATGGCGGGTCGTTACAACCTAAATGACTTCAATGCGATGGTAGCCTGTGGTGGTTTCTCTTACGGTGACGTATTAGGTGCCGGCGGCGGTTGGGCAAAATCGATTTTGTTTAATCCGCAATTGCGTGATCAATTTAGCCAATTCTTCGCGAATGAAAATACGCTTTCTCTTGGTGTGTGTAACGGCTGTCAATTTATCTCTACGCTTGCAGAAATTATCCCAGGTGCAGAAAACTGGCCACGTTTCGTGCGTAATAAATCCGAACGCTTTGAAGCCCGTGCGGCAATGGTGAAAATTAATGACACCAACTCGCTTTGGTTCAGCGGCATGGCCGGCTCGCATATGCCGATCGCAGTATCCCATGGGGAAGGTCGTGTAGAATTTAAGGATGCAGCACAATTGGCCGCATTACAGGCACAAAATTTGATCGTTGGTCAATATGTGGACAGTTATTTGAATGTGACCGAAACCTATCCGGCTAACCCGAATGGCTCCGTATTAGGGATCACCGCGATTTCCAACGTTGATGGCCGCATCGCTGCCATGATGCCACACCCGGAACGCGTATTCCGCGCAGTGAGCAACTCTTGGTATCCGGAAGATTGGTCTGAAGACGGCGCTTGGATGCGAATTTTTAGAAATGCGAGAGTTGCTTTGAAATAAACATTGTCATTTATGCCTAAAAGCCGACATTAAGTCGGCTTTTTTATTGAGGATAAATGATTACAGGTGGGCACATTTACTTTTCTGAATGTAGACTGGGTGAGTCGGGGGGGAGAAGGTTTTCCAAACGCCCTGTGTAAAATATAAGTTTTTCCTAAAATAATGTCTAAGTTATTGATTTTATTAGATATGATTGAAAAATGTTAGAGTTCGCTGATTTGTCCGTTGTTAATGCTGAACAGTTTGTATTGCGTGGGCTGCATTTCTTTTAGTTGGTTTTGAGTAATGGCACTGACAAAAACCTGTGAGCCACTTTGTTGTAGTCGTTCGGCGAGTAGCGCGCGTTTGGTTTGATCCAATTCGGAGGCAAAGTCATCGATTAGGAAAATGCAATGGCGTTGTTTTTGTTGCATTAAATGCTCGCCCTGTGCCAACCGTAATGCACACATTAGCAATTTTAATTGACCGCGTGATAGCACATCTTCGACGGGAAGACCGTTGGCCTTGAAACGAAAATCAGCTTTTTGTGGGCCGGAAACGGTATAACCGATGGCCTTATCCCGTTCAAAATGTTGTTGTAATAGCTCGCCGTAATGGGTGTCTTTTTCCCAACCACGATGAAAACTGACGGCAATCTCTAATTCAGGCAAGAACAATTGACAGGTTTTTTCAATTTCCGGTCGTAATTCCTCGGCATAGGTAGCGCGCCAATCGCTGACCTGATGGGCTAAGTTGGCTAATTCGATATCCCAAATTTTAATCGCTGCATAGGGTTGCTGCTGGCTTAATGCGGCGTTGCGTTGCTTTAACAGTCGATTAAGTGCAAGCCAGGCGCTGTGAAAGGCGCTTTGGTGATGAAATAATCCCCAATCCAAAAACGCCCGTCGAAAAGAGGGGCCGCCATTTAGTAGCGTCAGGCCTTCGGGAGTGATTAATTGCATCGGCAACAGATGAGCGAGATCAGCGATTTTATTGCCGTCTTCACCGTTGATTTTGGTAATAGTGTTACCTTGGCGTAACTTTTGTAAGCCAACCGACCATTGATGTTGGCTTTCTTGAATTTGTCCGAATAGGGTGAAATGAGGTTCATCGTAAGCGATGATTCGATTGGCAACAGCGCTTTTAAAGGAGCGGCCGTGGCCGAGGTAGAAAATGGCTTCCAGTAGACTGGTTTTGCCGCTACCGTTATTGCCCACCAAAAAGTTAAAGCCGGGATCAAACTCCAGATCCACGGCATTTAAATTTCTAAATTTTTCAACGATTAAGCGGGAAATAGCCATTATCGATTATAAACGCATCGGCATGATGACATATTCGGCGCTAGCATCATCGCAGTCTTCGATGAGACAGCTGGAGGAGGCATCGGTGAGACGAATGCGAACCTGTTGGCATTTGAGTGCATTAAGTACATCCAAAATATAGGTTACGTTAAAGCCCACTTCCAATTCATCACCATGATAATTTACATCCACGGTTTCTTCTGCTACCTCGTGTTCCGGGTTGGAGGCGGTGATATTCAGTTGGTTTTCACTCAAGTTTAAACGCACGCTACGAACCCGCTCATTAGACAGAATAGAAGCACGCACAAAAGCTTGTTTTAAGGCTTCCCAACTGCCTTCCACAATACGCGTCGCATTGCGTGGTAAGACTCGACGATAATCCGGGAAACGGCCATCGATCAGCTTGGAAGTGAACACAATATGATTTAAATGGATACGTAAATTATTGGTGCCGATTTGCAGACGTGCAGGTTCATCACTGCTTTCCAATAGGCGGTTTAATTCCAGTACGCCTTTACGTGGTAAAATCACCGCATGGTTTTGCAGTTCCTGCTCCAGTTCAATGGTACAAACCGCTAAACGGTGACCATCGGTGGCCACGGTGCGCAACAGATTGCCTTCCGTTTCAAATTTCATGCCGTTTAGGAAATAACGGGCATCTTGGTTGGCCATGGAGAATTGGGTTGCTTCAATTAAACGACGTAATGTGGATTGTTCCAAAGCAAAATCAACTTCCGATTGCCAATCCGTTAGATTCGGGTATTCCTCGGCCGGTAAGGTGGTGAGGTTAAATTTACTGCGACCGGATTGTATGATGGCGCGATCTTCTTCGAAGGTCACGGTGATTTCGGATTCATCGGACAGCGTACGACAAATATCCAAAAATTTCTTCGCCGGAATGGTAAAGGCGCCATTAGCCGTAGACGAGGAAAGTTGGGTACGGCTGGAAAGCTCAACTTCCAAATCGGTACCGGTAATAGTCAGGCGATTGTCTTCGATTTGCAGTAGCACATTATTTAACACCGGAATATTTGGGCGATTGCTTAACACACCACATACTTGTTGCAATGGCTTTAATAGATTTTCACGGGAAATACTAAATTGCATCGGTTGGCTCCTTATGCTGATAAGGTACGAATCAGATTCGCCCAATCTTCTTGAATGCTGTTATCTTTTTCGCGGAATTTGGGTACTTCACGGCAGGCGTTGAGTACGGTGGTGTGGTCGCGATCAAAGGCGCGGCCGATTTCCGGTAGACTGCGATTGGTGAGTTCCTTGGCTAATGCCATGGCAATTTGCCGAGGGCGGGTCACCGAGCGAGCGCGACTTTTGGATTTTAAATCCGCTACTTTAATGCGGTAGTATTCTGCCACGACTTTTTGAATATTTTCAATGGTCACCAAGCGTTCTTGCAGGGCAAGAATATCTTTTAAAGTATCGCGTACAAAGTCGATATCGATATGTCCGCCTTTGAAGTCCTGCATTGCTTTCACACGGTTTAATGCACCTTCCAGTTCACGGACATTGGTGCGTAGGCGTTGCGCGATAAAGAAGGCCACTTCCTCCGGCAATTCCATATTATGTTCTTCCGCTTTTTTCAGCAAAATGGCAACGCGGGTTTCCAAATCCGGTGGCTCGATCGCGGTGGTTAAGCCCCAACCGAAACGGGATTTTAAGCGTTCTTCAATTTTTTCAATTTCTTTTGGATAGCGATCCGAAGTTAAAATGATTTGTCGGCCGGTTTCAAATAGGCTATTAAAAATATGGAAGAATTCCTCTTGGGTTTTTTCTTTTTCCGCAAAGAATTGAATATCGTCCACTAATAGCGCATCCAGCGAACGGTAGAATTTTTTAAATTGATCCATTTTATTATCACGCATCGCTTTAACCATATGCTGCATAAAGTTATTCGCGTGAATATAAAGCACCCTTGCGTTAGGTTTATTGGCCAAAATACCATTGCCAATAGCGTGTAATAAGTGGGTTTTACCCAAACCGGTACCACCATATAAAAAGAATGGATTGGCGGTGGATTCACCCGGTGCTAGCGCCAGTTTTTGACCGACGGCACGGGCTAATTGGTTGGATTTACCTTCAACGAAATTACTAAACAAATGTTTGCGGTTGAGGTGTGATTCAAAATGACTCGGCGTAGTTGCGGAGTCGTCCTCCGCTGGGGAATTGGCCGGGGCGCTATTTTGTGGTGCCGCAGGTGCTACTTTAGGGGCAGGCTTAACGCCTTCTTTTAAAATAATTTGTAAATTGGCGTTTTGCGTAAGCTGCTGGCAAACCTGTTGAATTTGGGCTAAATGATGGGTCTCTACCCAGTTTTTAACAAACACATTAGAAGCATAAAGCACGATGCTATCATCCGAGATGACATCGGCTTGTAATGGTCTTAACCAGGTGCTGAAATCCGTAGGCGAGACCTGGTCCTGTAACTGTAGTAGACAATCTTGCCATAGCGTAGAAAGGCTCAC